>NZ_JH651384.1:1437442-2871192 GCF_000260135.1 Thiothrix nivea DSM 5205
TGACCTAGCGTTGGTCGACATCAACCTGCCGGATGGCAACGGCCTGCACCTGATTCCCCACATCCTGCAAACATCGCCCCAAGCATCCGTCATCGTCACTACGATACTGGATGATCAGGAACACATCCTCACCGCTTTGCAGGCAGGCGCGCATGGCTATCTGCTGAAAGACTTGTCTGAGCAACAATTTATCCGCAAGCTGCGCGGCATCCTCAAGGGCGACCCGCCGCTATCGCCCAAGGTGGCGCGCAAAGTGCTGCAATACTTCAACGGCAACGGAGCATCCGCAACCAACAAAGACATGACCGCCTCCCCAACAGCAACGGAAGTGGAAGGTCTATCGGAACGCGAACGCGAGGTCTTCGTGCTGATCGCCAAAGGCTTGAGCCGCAAGGAGGTGGCGGAACTGCTGCACCTGTCCGACAACACCATCGCCACGCATGTGCGTAATGTTTACCGCAAGCTCAATATTTCCAGCCGGGCGGAAGCCGCGCTGGAGGCGTGCCGTTTGGGGCTGATCAGCACGGAGTTTTGACCGTGGTTATGTTTCTGGCGAAAGGTCACTGCCCTGCCCGTCGGTGCAGGTGATATGCGAAAAATGATGCCCGCCGGTCACTGTGCCCCATTCGCCGTCCAAGGCATCGCCGTCCTTGGTATTATGTATCCAGATGGCGTGATCTTCCGGCCAGTTAAGGCTAATGCTCCAAGCATCCTGGCTGGGATGGGCAACACCCTTGAAACCTTGTTGCCGACAAAATGCAGTGGCGATATGACGTTGACTGGCAGCGCCGCAACGTTCACGGTTCAGGGGATTAAACAAGTCAGTCGGATCGCCCCAACCGGAGCCAGCAACACACTTGTCGATCGGCAGGCCATTGGTTTCAGGAGGTTCAAAGCGGGTCTCCGTGGCATACAGCAACTGACCCGATAATAGCAAGGGTAACGTCAGGAGTTTGCTTGTGATTGACAGATGGTTGATTTTCAAGAGATGGCTTCCGGCTTCTGTTTTTGTTCTGTTTATTGTAACCAGCCAGCTAGTAGCCTTCCACTTGTTGCTGACACAGCCGTGGACAGGTTTGCGTTTACAACCCGACCCCGAATCAGGCTTCCTGCGGGTTACAACAGTGATAAGCGGCTCACCCGCAGAGGAAATCATCCAAACAGGCACTATCCTGACTGCATTACAAGGGGAAAACCTGCATATTCCACTAACGACCGATTTACTGATGTTCCCTTTTTTGAGCCATGCTCCGGCAAAACATACACTGTATCAGGCAGCATTCGATGGCGTGCGACATATTCTGGAACAGGAAGCCCTCCCCATTTTTCAGGGAAGAAACGGGGAACACTATGTCATTGCGCCGATGCAAAAGACCCCATTTTCCGCCCTCCCGCCAGACTTCTGGCTTTTCATTGGGCTGTTCACGTTTGTACCCGCAGCCTGCCTGACAGTTTGGTGGAATAAACCGCTAACCTGGGAAACAGGGTGCTTATTAATCGCAGGGGCAGCTTATTATGCCTTTTTCCTGGCACTGGCAGTGAGAACATCCAAAGAAGTTTCCCTGGGTGCATGGGAAAGCAGCATAGCAAATGTACAATGGCTGACATTGTGCGTGTTCATGCTAACGTTATTGCTATTAGCCCTATTACATCCCCACCAACTTCTAAAGCATAGGTTCACCAAGTGGCTATTGTTGGCAACCGCTTGCATAGGACTCAACGCCTTTTTTTCCTGGTTGCCTTTTATCTTGCATGACAGTTTCATCCTGCAATATCTGGTGTTATTAGCCGGGCTACTGATGGTTGCCCATATGCAGGTACGCAAAACGCTTGGCCAACCACTTGAATATGCTGCTGCCAGAATGGAGCAGTTGGCGCTAATGCCTTTATTTTTCATTTTTTTCCTGTTTGCCTTGCCGGTTAGTCTACAGATGACTCCCCTGATCAGTTACTGGTTTTTGTATCTGCTCGCCAGTACCGTATTTATCGGCTTGGCTCTCGCCCTCTTGCGTTACCGTTTGCATGACATGGAATATGGCTGGTTCCAGTTATGGCTATGGCTATCGGGCGGCAGCATTGTCATTTTGTTTACCATTCTGTTAATTTGGCCCTTTGGATTACCGAATACTTATGCCATGGGAATAGCGATGGTGTTGGCTGGCTTCTTATATTTCCCGTTAAGAAGCTGGTTATATCAACGTTTACTGCCGCTGGATAATCAAACCCTGAATGAGTTTTTACCCCTGTTCAGTGCAGCCGTATCACAAGCCAAAACCCAGCAGGCTTTTGACGACAGTCTGGAAGCCGCGCTACGCAAACGTTTTTCCCCCCAGACATTACGTAAATGGCGGGCAGAACTTGAGGCTGCCGAAGTTACCGAGGGTGGAGTAAGTTTATGGGTTCCGGCAGTACAGCCCGGTTATGCCTACCAGTTGAGCGGTAAGCAGAACGCTGCCCGCCTGTTTAGCGGCATAGACATAACAGCCGTGGAATCATTGCACGGTATTGCCCGCATGGCTTTCAACGCCAGCGAAACCCGCCAACAGGCCGTATTGGCTGAGCGCGAACGTTTGCTGCACGAGATGCGCCACACAATCGGCAAACGCCTGCAAACGCTGGCGGAGGAACTCCCCAAACCGTATCAGCGCGCAGCCGCCAAGGAAACCCTGCAAACCCTGGATGAAACTGTGCGCCTTTCGCTGCCCAACACCTCGCTGCAATTAACGGATCATCTGGCGAAGTGGGAAACGGAAACCCGGCAACGAACACAAGCCGCCGGAACCAGCCTGAACTGGCGCGCAGACCGACGCCTTGCCGACAAAGAACTCTCCCCCCGGCAAGCGCTGGAACTGATGCAGTTTGTGCGCGAAGCCGTCAGCAATGCGCTCAAACACGCCAACCCGACCTATCTGTTGGTGGATTTCACCCGCAGGGATGAACATATACACATACAAATAAGCCACGACGGTGATATTAAGCCGCCCGAAACCTGGTGCGCGGGAACCGGCTTGCGTAGCATGGAAGCGCGCATCAACGCCCTGAATGGGGAATGGGGCATCCAGCCGCTGCCCGACCAGCAAGGCATCAGCATTAACGCCAAGGTTCCACTTTAAGCCAGCTATTCAGCACTGTTCCCACGGCAACCCATGCAAACGTATCAAACCAGAACGTATTTCACGCCAATGCCCGTAATCACAACACCCAACAAGGCCTGCAACCAGCGCTCCCTCGCCAGCCGGTTCAAGCGGGGGCCAATAATCGCCCCCACAACCCCACCGATAGCCAGCAACACCAGCACGCCATAATCCGGCTCTGCCCCCAGCCGCAAGTAATTTGCCACCGAAACAGAGCAACCAATCAGGATCGGGATCGCAGCAGTGGCCGGTACAATGTACATCGGCATCCCCAGCAAGGAGGCCATAAAAGGCACCAGCAGAAACCCACCACCCACACCAAACATGGCCGCCACCATCGCAATCAGGAACCCCGCCAGTAACGGATGCCA
The DNA here is from genome assembly GCF_000260135.1 of Thiothrix nivea DSM 5205. NCBI lineage: Bacteria > Pseudomonadati > Pseudomonadota > Gammaproteobacteria > Thiotrichales > Thiotrichaceae > Thiothrix > Thiothrix nivea. Next base: position 1,440,948 of record NZ_JH651384.1, read on the forward strand.
AACTGCGATATGAAACGCCCGCGTTCCGTGACTGAAATCCAGATGCCCCTTGCGTAGCGAAAACCCATGCACGCCTTGGCTAACAACCGGCTGTTTTGCCGCTGACGGGCGGAACAAGACTTTCCAGAAAATCTGCACGGCAATCAACACCGCCAACACGCCAAACAAGGGGCGGAACACCTGCATGTCATGCAAATACTGGCTCGAAAACGAGCTACCCAGCCACGCCCCCGCCACGCTGCCAACACTCAGCAACAAACCCATGGAAGGCACGCAGGCGGCGCGTTGCCAATAAAGGGGCAAAAAGGTCATCACCATCACCAGCGTCATGATTTGCGCCATCGGCTTCACCGCGTTCGGGTCAGTCACCCCAACCAGGGTCATCAGGCCAAACGAAGCCAGGATGCCGCCCGCCGCGCCAATGATGGAGAAGACCACGCCCACCAACAGTCCCCAACCCAATAATAATGCAATGCTTTCAAGCTCCATGTGCAGTCTCCCACCGCAGTCTGGCGTTGTTTCCGATACATTTTTCTGTTTATCGGTGCATGTCACTTATTCTTGATCAGGTGGAAATAATCGCAATGGTACTTAAGTACCATGTTCCATCAGCTATCAGCGTCTATAATCAGAAAAACAAGGTATTTCAGAGGAGTAACGACCATGCCAAAAATTACCGGGCGCTGCTTGTGCGGTGCAGTCCATTACGAATCCGACGCTGAGCCTGTCATGGTGGCTGCCTGTCATTGCACGACTTGCCAGAAAAACACCGGCTCGGCATTTTCCCTCAATGTCGTTATGCCCACTGGTAGTGTCACCATCCATGGCGACAGCCTGAAAACCTATGCTGAACAAGCCGATGACGCGGCAGAACCATTCTACCGTTCTTTCTGTACGCAATGTGGCTCACCCATTACAGGCCAAGGGGCAGCCTATCCGGGGATTATGTTCATCAAGGCGGGGACGCTGGACGACCCGTCCTGGGTAAAACCGGATATGCATCTCTGGTGTTCAGAAAAACAGCCGTGGCTGCAAATCGTGGATACGGGTAAACAATGTCAGGCTGGGCCTGAATAACGCCTTTCCGCTATGCCTTTCAAGTTTCGCAGTGCAAGGCGCAAGCTATAAGGTGATTGAGAACGCAGCCCATCAATGGCCGGGCAAGCCCGCACTTTCCCCCGCCAACATCATGTTACTCACCCTGCTGTTCATCCTGCTATTGCAGGCAGTGGCAGCCTACATCTTTACCCATCAACCCTGGACTGGGCTGAGGCTGGAACCTGACCCACATTCCGGCTTTTTGCGCGTTACTTCCGTTGCCGAAGATTCACCGGCTGAAGGCATCATCCCGCCGGGTACACTGTTAGCCACCCTGCAAACCGCCGAAAGGCAAATCCCCCTGACGCCCTTCGCACTGATTGATCTGCGGGAACTCAACAACCACAACATTTATGCCGACAGCATACGCTTGCAACAGCAATTACATGCTGCCGTGAAGTTTGGCGAACCTCTACGCTTTGCAAGCGACAGCGGCAATGTATTTGCCGTTGAGCCCAGGGAAACCATGCCGGTTCGGGCCATACCCACCTACTATTGGGTGTTATGGTCACTTGGGTGTGTCGGTTTGTTGATTTGCTCGCTGGTCTGGAGCTACCAGCCTTTCCGTTTGGAGGCGTTATTCCTATTCATTACCAGCGTTGGTTATTACGGGTTTTCGATCACGCACAACATCCTCAGTAACCGGGAATTGTTCATGGCTGCGGATGTATTGGACGGTTTGAATTTTGGCGCGGTATTATTCACACACTATTTCATCTTTGGCATGTTCATGCTTCAGGTTTCCTACCCGGTCAGGCTATTTCCGCTGCGGCTGTTATATGTAGTCGCCTTGCTGGATGTGCTGTTATCCGTGAATTATTACCTCAAAATCATTGAGCTGCCGTTGCATATTTTCTTTCTGCAATACGTCCCGTTTTTCATGGTGGCGTTGGGGTTTACGGTGTGGCAGTGGCGGGCTTCCAAAGGGCATCCGCTCAACCGTGTTGCCCTGTTGCTGTTACAGATTTCCATTATGTTCCCCAGCCTGATTGCGGTAGTGTTTTACGCCATCCCCCTGATCATGGGGAAAACACCCCTACTTAGCCATACAATGGTCATACAGGTGATGTCGCCCATTATTTTCATCGGCTGGGCAGGTGCCGTTTTGCGTTACCGGCTGTTTGAAATTGAATACTGGTGGTTCAAATCCTGGCTGTGGCTGCTGGGCGGAGCCTTGGTTATCCTGCTGGATGTAGTGCTCGTCACCCTGTTTTATACGCCGCAGGTGTACGCGCTGGGTTTGTCGGTGGTACTGGCCGGTTTCCTGTATTTTCCGCTGCGCCAGTGGCTGCTGGGCAAGCTGATGCCGCTGGATAGCCAGTCGGTGCAGGATTTTCTGCCGACCTTCGGTAACCTGATGTCAGGGGCGGCATCCGGCGAAGAGTTTGAGCTGCGCTGGCAGGCGGTCTTGCAAAAGCGCTTCCGCCCACTGCATCTGGATGCCCAGCCTGATGTACTGAAGCACCCCATGCTGGCGGAAAACGGTTTGCACCTGAGCGTACCCGCCCTGGATAACGCGGGAAGTTACCGCCTGACCGGCAAGCAGATGGCCGCCCACCTGTTCAGCAAGGCCGATGTGCATACGGTCGCTTCCCTGCTCGACATTGCCCGCATTGCCAGCAACGCCAGCGCCACACGTAAACAGGCCGTGCTGGCCGAACGCCGCCGGGTAATGCACGACTTGCACGACACCATCGGCGCGCGCCTGCTCAGCCTTTCCCATGACATCACCAGCCCACAGCACCGCAAGGCCACGCAGGATACCTTGCAGCTGCTGCGTGACATGATCCACCTGACCCTGCAAAAAACGCCCTACCGGCTGGAGGAACACTTGGCCGACTGGCGGGCGGATACCGTGGAGCAGACCGAAGCGGTGGATGCACAGTTGCGCTGGCAAACGGAACCGCAAGTAGAATCCCTGGCTCTGCCCCCCAGCCAGCTAATTGAGTTGATGCTGTTTGTGCGTGAAACCGTGGATGCGTTTTTGCAACAACCCGACATCCAGTCCCTGGATATTGCGTTTCGACTGGAAAGCGACGCATTACTGGCCGACATTTCCATTAACAACCAGCCGTTGACGGCAAAAAATCTGACGCTTGCCCTAACTGGCCAAGCATGAGTTCACGGCTGTAGCGATCAACAATCATCCCCTCCCCCGAACACTTCTACCTCTTCCTTCTGCGGTTCCCGGCTATCGATAAAGCGGCTTAACTCCTTTTCTGTCAGCGCCCTTGCCTGTACTGTCACCAATTTGCCGTCGGGGTTATAAAACAGGAACGTGGGCGTGCCGACAAAGCCTTTCCCAGCAGCATCAAACAGGTACTGGTTCATTTCCTCCTTGTCGCTGAGGAGATTGGGAAACCGCAGCTCCTGATCATCAATAAAGCGTTGAGCGTTGGCTTTGCCGCTGACGCCATCCATCGAGATGCCGAAAATACCCACGTCCGGGTGTTTGGCCTTGAAGTTGACGATGTGCTGGATGCTAAGCTGGCACATGCGGCAGTCTGATGCCCACACCTCGGCCACGCTCCATTTTCCTTTTCCGGTCAATGACTTGATATTGACTGGCTTGCCATCCATATCCGTCAGGGCGGATGCGGGTGCAGCCAACGTGGCCAAACCCATGAACATCATGCCAAACCAGGCTGTCTGGATGCGTTTCATACCTGAGTCTCCTGTATTGCTGTGATGGCTGACAGCTTAGAGCAGATAGCATCCCTTTCAATGGTACGTTCGTATGACTTGCAACGCCGGAATCACGCAAACGGCTTTTTTCACCCAAAAGGGTGAGGCCGACGTGACAACCCTGAACGTATAATCGGGATATAAAAACCAGGCATCACTTGCGTTGCAGTTAGGGGATTTCCCTGAAAGATTCCCCCGCAATGGCTACACTTGTCTTATCGACAAGCGGAGTCCCTATCCCCATGCCCCCCGAACCCCAAACAGCTAACCCGATCCTGAGTGAATCCCAGATAGCCGACCTGAAACTGGCGGCCTCGAAAATGTCTGGCAGCACCCGCCGTGCGTTCCAGGCGGACATGAGCCGGAAATATTGTGCAGGCAACGCCCGCCAGACTGAAAGGTGTTTTGGCTGGGGTCGGGAGGGGGTGCAGTTGGGTTTGGAGGAACAGCGCAGCGGCATGGTTTGCGTGGGTGCGCAGGCGGCGTATTGTGGCCAGAAGCGCTGGGAGGAAACCCAGCCGGAAGCGGCAGCCGCCTTGCTGGCGCTGGCGGAAGCACATAGCCAGCAAGACCCGACATTCCGCAGCAGCATCGCCTACACCCGCCTGACGGCGGCGGAAGCCATCCGGCAGTTACAGGCCATGGGGTTCAGCGGTGGACAAGTGCCCGCCCCCAGCACCATGGCGCGGATACTCAACCGGAATGGCTACCGCCTGCGCAAGGTGGAGAAAGCCAAGCCGCAAAAAAAATTCCAGAAACCGACGCCATCTTCGCCAATATCCAGGCCAACGATGGGCAGTTTGCCGATGGGGCGGTCAAACGCCTGAGCATGGACTGCAAGGCGACCGTCAACATCGGTGACTACTCACGGGGCGGGAAAACTCGGGGTGACAATAAAGCCGCAGACCATGAGATGGGCTGCAAAGAGAAATACATCCCTTTTGGCGTACTGGATGAGGACAGTGGGCAGGTTTACCTGACCTTCGGCAGTTCCAGCAAAACCAGTGACTTCATCGTGGATTCCCTGTGCCGGGTATGGGAACAGATGCCTTCTGCTGACAAGGACGCCTGCCAGTGCATCCAGATCAAAGCGGACAATGGCCCGGAAAGCAGCGGGATCAGGACGCAATTCCTCAAGCGCATGGTGGAATTCGCCAACCATACCGGTAAGACAGTCCACCTGCTGTACTACCCGCCTTACCACAGCAAGTACAACCCGATTGAACGCTGCTGGGGGATTCTGGAACAACACTGGAACGGCACCCAGCTCAAGGATGCCGAAACCCTGCTGGAATGGGCAAAAACCATGACCTGGAAAGGCATCAACCCCATGGTCGAATTCAGCCACAAGGTTTATGAGAAGGGTGTGACCCTCAGCAAAAAAGCTATGGAGGCTGTTGAGGCGAGGCTGGAAAGAAATGCTGCTTTACCAAAATGGGACATTCTGATTCGCCCTGTTTTTGGGTAATGTCTTTGAGGTAAATCACCTTAGCTGAGTGGATAGGAGTATCGTATGAATATCCTGATCCTTGATGATCACCCGTTATTCGCCGAAGCCTTGCGGCAAATTTTGCTGCGGTTGGGCAACCATGTGTTTGTGCATGTGACGGATCATGCGCATCGTGCGATTGGCTTGATAGATGGAGGCAAAACGTTTGACCTGATTCTGCTGGATCTCAAGCTGCCGGGGCTGGATGGCTTTGCTTTCATGCGCCTGTTGCGGGATCGGTTTGTCACCGCACCGGTGGTCATCGTGTCGGCGTCACGGGACGCAGACAAAAGCCAACAAGCATTGGAACAGGGCGCGATGGGTTACATCCACAAATCTTCTGATGCAAAAACTATCCTGTCAGGTATCCATCAAGTACTTGCTGGAAATATGTACTGCCTTCCCCTACAGCCAGCCGCTCAACCCATCAACTTCCCGAACGTTGGCAATCTGTCGCCCACTGAAATCGGCATCAGCGAACGCCAGTTCGACACGCTATTGCTGATGGATCAGGGTTTTTCCAACAAGGAAATTGCCCGCGAAATGGGGATTACGGAATCCACCGTCAAAACCCACGTATCCCGCCTGATTTCAGCCTTGGCGGTACACAACCGCACCGCCTGCGTGTTGGAGGCCAAACGGCTCGGTTTGCTGTAAAACCGTGGCGGTTAGCCGACATCCACCCCATGCTCACGGGTGGAATGGAACTGGATGTCCGGCCATTTTTCCTGCGCCAGTTGCAGGTTGACGCGGGTCGGGGCGATATACACCAACTCGCCGGAATGGTCGTAAGCCAGATTCTGCGCCGCCTTGTTTTTGAACTCTTCCAGCTTCTTTTCATTGGTGGACGTAACCCAACGCGCCGTCTGCACGTTCACGCCCTCGAAAATAGCGTCGACCTTGTATTCATCCTTCAGACGCTGCGCCACCACGTCGAACTGGAGCACACCGACCGCACCAAGAATCAGGTCGTTGTTATTGATGGGTTTGAATAACTGGGTTGCACCCTCTTCGCACAATTCTGCCAAACCTTTCTGCAACTGCTTCATTTTCAGCGGGTCACGCAATTGCGCCCGGCGGAACAGTTCCGGCGCAAAGTTGGGGATACCGGTAAATTGCAGGTTTTCGCCCTGGGTAAATGTGTCACCGATGCGGATGCTGCCATGGTTGTGGATGCCGATGATGTCGCCGGGGTAGGCATCTTCCACATGCTCACGGTCGGAAGCCATGAAAGTGAGCGCGTCGGGGATTTTCACATCCTTGCCGATGCGCACATGTTTGGCCTTCATGCCCTTCTCGAACTTGCCGGAACACACCCGCAGGAAGGCGATACGGTCACGGTGTTGCGGATCCATGTTCGCCTGGATTTTGAAAACGAAGCCGGTGAACGGCTCTTCGCCCGCTTCGACCCTGCGGGTAGTGGTCGGGCGGGCTTGCGGTGCGGGCGCGTGTTCCACGAAGTCGTCCAGCAGTTCACGGATGCCGAAGCTGTTAAGCGCAGTGCCGAAATAGACAGGAGTGAGCTTGCCATCAAGGTATTCCTGCAAGTCAAATTCGTGGCTGGCACCTTGCACCAGCTCAATTTCGTCACGTAAATCCTGCGCCTGGGAACCCAACACTTCGTCCAGACGCGGGTTATCCAGCCCCTGGATTTCCTCGTATTCCTGACGGCGTTCGGTGTCGGGCTTGTAGAGGATCACCTTGTCCTGATATAGGTGGTAGATGCCCTTCAGTCGCTTGCCCATGCCGACTGGCCAGGTGATCGGCGCGCATTTGATCTTGAGAACGGTTTCCACCTCATCCAGCAGTTCGATCGGTTCCTTGCCCTCGCGGTCAAGCTTGTTGATGAAGGTCATGATTGGCGTGTCGCGCAAGCGGCAGACTTCCATCAGGTTGATGGTGCGTTCCTCGACGCCCTTGGCCACGTCGATCACCATCAGGGCGGAATCGACGGCGGTCAGTACGCGGTAGGTATCTTCCGAGAAATCCTCATGCCCCGGCGTATCCAGCAAGTTGACGATGCGCCCGTTGTAGGGGAACTGCATGACGGATGAGGTGACGGAAATCCCGCGCTCCTTTTCCATCGCCATCCAGTCGGAAGTGGCGTGGCGGGCAGCCTTGCGCCCCTTGACCGTCCCGGCCAGCTGGATTGCGCCCCCGAACAGCAGCACCTTTTCGGTCATGGTGGTCTTACCGGCATCCGGGTGGGAAATGATGGCGAAGGTGCGGCGGCGGGCGGTTTCTTGCAGGCGGTCGGTCATGGTATTTCGGGGCTAACAGATTGGAAAGGAGGCGATTATAACCGTACTTGCAGATTCATGCCTTACAGCGATGCAGGTTTTTGGTCACTTTCCAAGGCAGCCTTCAATTCCTGCTGTATGGTTTTCCTTACCACATCAGCCAATGCCTGCCCCTGAAGGAATTGCTTCAGGGCGTCGTTCATCATGCTTTGGTAGCTACCACCCGCCATTTCAGCGCGCGCCTTGAACATGGCCAATACCGTGCTATCGACACGCATGGTGATGCGGGTCTTGCCGCCTGATTCGGCTTGCAATTGCGCCAAGGCAGGGATTTGCGCAACAGGTTTGGCATCGGCAAAATCATCATCTTTGAATTTTTCGTACATATCATCTGAACTGGCTTTCATAGCGCCTCCGTTGTGGCTGGTTGGCCTTCCACGCGGAAATAAGGCGTTACGCCTTCGTGGTTGATTGGGTTAAGGGCGGCTTTGTCCGGATCGAATTCTATTTGCATACGTTAATGATATGTACAAAAGTACATATTAACAAGATGAACTATATACCAAACCAACCACCAAGCTATTATGCGTCAGGTGTGGCGGCAGGCGCTCTCCTGTAAACGGCCGGTCATGTCGGGTTAGGTTCTGAAGGGGAAGCCAACGCTTAATAGCGGAAAACACGAATAGCTGGTACATTTCTACAGCCGTGCCCCCCTACCCAATACATTTATAAATACAGCCCCATGTTTGACGAACAGAAATTCCTCCAGTTACCTGAAGCCAACCAGCAGTTGCTGGAATTCATGTCCATTATCTACGCGCCGATTGCCGCCACGCCCTTGTCGAAGCTGTCCCCGGTAGCGACAGATCCCAAGGTGTTGCGCCCCGTTCTGGCAGAAATGGCGGAGGATGGCTGGCTGACCGTTAGCACGAACAATTATTTTGCCTGTAACCCTGACATCCGTGATGAACTGACCCGCCGCAGCATTCAGGAAGGGCGCTTTGCCGGACTGGCGAAAATCGTGCTCGACGCCCTAGCCCCGGAAGCACCCAAGGGGTGGTATCAAAAGCGTTGGCCAACGGTAGAAGCCGCCCTGCGCGATTTGCGCCTGAATGCGCTGCTGGGGGAAACTCATAAACTCTCCAGCCTGTTATCAGAGGCCGACCAGCAATGCAGCAATAGCCCCAAATTCCAGCCGCACCCCTGGTTTACCTTGTGGGGGCATCCGCTGGATGAAGCCTGGCTGGACTACCTGCCCGAACCGGTATTTCTGCAAATGGTCGCCCCGGCTTATCTGCGGCAGGCCGACTGGAAAATGGAAAATGCCAGCAACTTGTGGGAACGGTACAGTGCTTTGTTGCGAACGGCGGGGTCTGGGATGTCAACCGTATGGGCGAACTTCGGCGGCACGATTTACTGGCAATTGTTCCAACGCTACCAATGGGATAGCGACCTGGCCGCCGTACCGCCAGGTGATGGCGGGGTACGGATGGAACATTGGCACCTGTTCACCGCTATCCGCGCCTTGTCGCAGGGCAAGCGGGACGAATGCATGGCCTTTTACCAAGCCGGGCTGAAACTGGTGCGCAAACGCCAGGGCAGCCGCAAGGCGCTGTATGGGACACCACTGGAATCACTGTACGTCCTTGCCCTGCTGGTTGACGGCTCAGCCGCAGCATTTAAGGAAATTACCTCCTATTTCAAGGAATTTGCTGCCAACAACCGGGGTTACCTGGCACTGGCCTATTTCGCGGATGCACGGCTGACAGGCAAGGCTCCGCCTATGGAGGGTGATGTCACTTTCTACCAGCAGACACCCCTGACTTTCCTGCTGGCCCTGATCGTGCGCCACTGGATAGGGCAGACGCTTCCTGCCGAGTGGCTGGACGGAGCCGCAAGCTACTACCAGAAGCTGAATGGCATAGGCTACCTGTGGCTGGCCGGGGAATATGCTGCCGTTCTGGCACAAGCCCTGCCTGACAAGGACAAGCGCAGATCCCTGTACCAGGGGCTAGCTGAAGCCACCCACAGCAAGGCAGGCACACAACCCCTGATCAATTTGTACCGCCCACAACAGGAATGGGAACGCACCCTGCTGGCCCTTCAACGCCTGGGCAGTGCCGCCGCCGTCAAGACGCCAGCCACCAAGGCGGGGGTAGAACGGGTGGTCTGGTTGCTGAGCCGCCACAAATATGGCTCCGGCGCAGTCGAGTACAGCATCGTGCCCAAATTGCAGAAAAACACCAAAAAAGGTTGGACGGACGGGCGCAATATCGCCCTCAAACGTCTGGCGACCGAGCCGGAGGCATTCCCGTTCCTGACGGCTGAAGACCGCCATCTCTGCCAGTCCATCAAACTTTACAGCTACGGCTATTACGACAAAAGCTACGAATTGCACATCCAGGACGCCTGGCCACACCTGATCGGGCATCCCCGCGTGTTCTGGGCTGATGCGCTCAATTCCCCGCTGGACATCCAGCAAGGCAGGGAGGAACTGCTGATCCTCAAGGAACGCGGCAAGTTGCGCATCAAGCTCTCCCCCGACATTCCCACCCACCATGACTGGAAGCCCGACAGCCATTTCGTGGTGGAGGAAACCACCCTCCAGCTGAAGCTGTACCGGCTGACGCCGAACCTGCTGCAACTCCTGCAAATCCTGGGCAAGGATGGCCTGCTGGTGCCAACGGAAGCCGAAGCCAGCGTGCGCCAGACACTGGAAGTGCTGGCTCCGATGATCACCATCCAGTCCGACATTGCGGGCATGGATAACGCCGCTACGGTGGAGGCTGACCCGCGCACACATGTGCACATGCTTCCGTGGGGCGAAGGTGGTCTGCGTTTCCTGATGCGGGTGCAACCATTGGGTGAGGCCGGGCCGACATTCCCACCCGGCGCGGGGCGCGGCAACGTGATGGCAGAAGTTGACGGCAAACTGCTGAAAACCAGCCGCAACCTCAAACAGGAACGCAAACAGGCCGATGCGCTGTTGCAGGATTGCCCCGCCCTATCGGGCTGGGAGGATGTCAACGACGACTACGCCACCGACGACCCGGAACAATGCCTGGAAGCCCTGCAACAACTGCACGAACTGGGCGAACGGGTGGCGCTGGCGTGGCCGGAAGGCGAAAAGCTGCGCGTCACCCCACAAGTCGGTGCCAACAACCTGACACTCAAAGTCAGGCAGTCCGGTGACTGGTTTGACCTGGACGGCAAGCTACGGGTGGACGACCAACTGGTGCTAAGCCTGCGCCAGTTGCTCGACCTCAGCCAGACGGCGACCGGGCGTTTCGTGCAACTCGGGAATGGTCAGTTCCTGACCCTGACTCGGCAATTCCAGAAAAAGCTCGAACTGCTGCGGGCATATGCGGAAACCACCGGTAAACAGGGGCTGAAAGTCGGCGCTCTGGCCGGCATGGCACTGGAAGACTTCATTGATGAGGCGGGCGAACTCGATGCCGACAAACACTGGAAAGCGCAGGTCAAACGGCTGAACAAAATCCGCCAAAGCCAGCCCGGCGTTCCCGCTGATTTGCAGGCCGAACTGCGTGACTATCAGGAAGAAGGTTTCCGCTGGATGGCGCGGCTGGCGGAATGGGGCGTGGGCGGCTGTCTGGCGGACGACATGGGGCTGGGCAAGACAGTGCAAACACTGGGCGTGTTGCTTGCCCGTGCCAATCAAGGTGCGGCGCTGGTCGTTGCGCCTGTGTCGGTGTGCAACAACTGGTACAGCGAATGCCAGCGGTTTGCCCCATCCCTGCGCCCGCTGTTCTATCGCGGCAAAGACCGCCAGCAACTGCTGGAAGGCTTGCAACCCCACGACCTGCTGATCGCCAGCTACGGCCTGTTACAGCAAGACGCGGAAGCTTTCCAGACTATCCGCTGGTCGACCATCGTGCTGGATGAAGCGCAGGCCATCAAAAACACCGGAGCCAAGCGCACCCAGGCGGCTTACCAGTTGCAGGGCGATTTCCGGCTGGTAACTACCGGTACACCGATTGAAAACCATCTGGGCGAATTGTGGAGCCTGTTCCGTTTCCTCAACCCCGGTCTGCTGTTCTCACAGCAACAGTTTGGCGAACGTTTCCAGACACCGATTGAACGCGACAACGACGACAAGGCACGTCAGCATCTGAAAAAACTGGTGCAGCCTTTCATGTTGCGCCGCACCAAGAACCAGGTATTACAGGAATTACCGCCGCGCACCGAAATCACCCTGACGGTCAGCCTCAGCGACGCGGAACTGGCGCTGTACGAAGCCATCCGCCAACAGGCACTGGAGCGTTTCGCCCAACAGACCGAAGAGGCGGAAAACCGGCATCTGGAAGTGCTGGCTGAAATCACCCGGCTACGCTTGGCCGCCTGCCACCCACAACTGGCGATGCCGGGCAGCCCGCTGCCATCCAGCAAATTGCAGGCGTTCGGTGAACTGGTGACGGAATTGCGCGAAAATCAGCACAAGGCACTGGTGTTCAGCCAGTTCGTCAAGCATCTGGAGCTGATTCGGGCGTGGCTGGATGGGCAGGGCATCCATTACCAGTATCTGGACGGTTCCACCCCGATGGAACAGCGCAAGCAGCGGGTGGACGCTTTCCAGCGCGGCGAAGGCGACATCTTCCTGATCAGCCTTAAGGCGGGCGGTTTTGGCCTCAACCTGACGGCGGCGGATTACGTGATCCACATGGATCCGTGGTGGAACCCGGCGGTGGAAGATCAGGCATCTGACCGCGCCCACCGCATCGGCCAGCAACGCCCGGTCACGGTCTACCGGCTGGTGGCCGAAGGCACGATCGAGGAAAAGATCGTCAAGCTGCACCAGCAGAAGCGTGACCTGGCCGACAGCCTGCTGGAAGGCAGCGATGTCAGCGGCAAGCTATCGGCGAAGGAAATGCTGGAGATGATCCGGGGTGGCGTGTAAGAAAGAAACTGACAGGCCATGTTGCGCCACCCGGATGGCCGTTGAACCTTGATGCCAGCATCCAAATGACGGATTGCCCGCATTGTCACAGCTTATTAATCCCAAAATGCAACATGCATTCATTTATGCATTGCGCCCACAAAACACCAGGCCGTTAGAAGGCACCAGACCAGCGCAACCATTCCCCCGACCAAGCGTCCGTCCCATTCCCCTCCCCCGGCCCGATCTGTTGTAACCTACATCCACGGGGTAATTTTAAAAATGACAAGGAGTCGTTAATCATGAATATTAATGGAATAAATTCCCAGACAAGGGCAATGGATAGCCAAAATTCTGCGAATACCGGGGTGAAGGAGTCGCCTTCCGCCAGCAGTGTCCAGTCCTTCAATCAGGCGATGGGCAATGAAAAAAGCGCACAAACAGAAAATACCGCCAGCAGTCAGACATCCGGCGGGCAATCCTGCAACCAGGGCAACATGGACAGCCAGTTGCAGGAACTCAAAGACCTACTAACCCAACTCGCACAGATGCTGACGCAGATGCTGCAAGGCGGGCAAACTGGCGGTTCTCCGCAAGAGGCAAGCAAAACCGGTGGCAGTGGTGACAGCAAATCACACGGTGGCAGTACCCCCAACGGTGAAAATGGCGGTATCCGCCCAGTGGAAGGCAGCGGCCCCGGTGGAAGTGCTGGCAGCAATGAACTGGTTCCCCTGCCCCAGGATAACCTCCAGACCCTGAACCTTGGTGGCAAGCAGGTCACTGTTGGCGGCGATGGCACAGGCAATGCCAGTGCCGCCGAAGTCCAGGCTACGGCCAACACCATCCAGAACCTTTACAACAACAGCCCAAGCTTCCGTAACATGATTGACAGCTCCTCCGACCCGTCTTTCACAGTCTCGGTCGGCAGGCGTGATGACAACACCAGCTGGGGCAATACCACCGGCAAGGTGTTTATGAACCTCAACAACGTCAACCCTGGCAACAACGATGCCTTCCAGTCGCTGCTGGGGCATGAATTCGCCCATGCATCCATCGACCTGGGGCATGGTTCACAAATGGAACAGGTCGAAACCGCAGTAGCGCAAGAAGCATGATTGCCTTGCATTACTGTATAGGTATTAAACACAAACGACAAGGAGTCGGCAATGATGAACGTTAACAATGTAGCCAGTTATGGGGCAGGTTCTGGTTCTTCCACCAATAGCACTACGGCTTCGCCCTCCCAAAGCGGCGTACAGGCTTTTGACAAGGCCATGAGTGGTTCCGGTACTGAAAAATCCAGCAAATGCAGTAGCGGTTCCGGCCAAGGCGGCCAGTCCGGCGGCGCTGACCTGCAAAACATGTTGCAGCAGATCATGCAGCTCATTCAGCAACTGATGCAGAAAGTGCAAGGTGGCAGCACCAGTACCAGCGGAGCCGAAGGTTCCCAAAGCAGCAAAGGCAGTGAAGGCAACCAGTCTGGCCAGTCCGGCAACGCCAACAGCACGGCTGAAAGCACTGGCACACATGGCGGCAAATCCACCATCCAGAAAGGCGGCGAATCTGCTGGTGGTCAGGGCTGCGGCTGCGGCAGTTAAAGCCTGTTAGGAAACCCCGCCCCTCCCCCTATCAGGCGATAAGGGGGGGGGCAGGGAGGCGGGTTATTCTCACCCCTTCACCTGTTGGGCGGCAGTATAGCTGCCCACCTTGTGAAAATACTCCGCCGGAAAATCATCCACCCTAATCGCATTCAGCACAGCCTTGCGGGCAGCCAGCAAACGTTCCGCGCTAAACTTGTCCAGCAAGCCCTTATCCCGCGCTTCGGCAATAGCCTCATCCGTCGTATGCGCTTCCAGCTTGCCCTCCTTGAGCAGCTTGCGCAGCTGTTTCTCGATGTCTGCCGCCGCCAGTGTCTTGTGTAGGGCATCCTCAATCCGCCCCATCCGGTCTGCCGGGTCATTGGTGATATAAACGCCCGCCGTCAGCCGGTCACGGGTAGCGGAAGGCTCCAGCGCCAGCCGCGCCACCTGATGGATCAGTTGGTCATTCGGTGGGCCGAACGGTTTGCCATACGGGAACATCAGGGTGCGTAGCGTTTTCGCCAGCCACGGATACGGCAGGTTATGGAACGCCGCCAGCATCGCCTGTTGCGCACGGTGAATGGTCAGGGCGCAGGCGTATTCCATCAGCGGCAGATCAGCCTCCGGTTCACCCTGATCCTCGAAGTGCTTGAGTACAGCGGAACACAGGTAAAGGTTGGCGAGGATGTCGGCCATGCGTCCGGACAAACGTTCGCGCCGTTTCAGGCTACCGCCCAGCGACAGCGCCGCATAATCCGCCAGCAAGGCAAACTGGCTGCTCAAGCGGCTCAGGTTACGGTAATGGCAGCGCGTCAGCGGCGAACCGGATACCACGAACACCGCATTGCTCAACCCATACCAGATACTACGCCCAAGGTTGGCGAAAATATGCTTCACATGCCCGAGAAAAGCGTGGTCGAAAGCCGCCACATCATCCGCCTGCACCGCCTGGATTTCCTTCAGCAACCACGGGTGGCAACGCATCGCACCCTGCCCAAACACAATCAGGGAACGGGTTAGGATGTTCGCCCCTTCCACCGTAATCCCGATTGGGATCGACTGGTAAGCCCGCGCCAGGTAGTTGGATGGCCCCATGCAGATGCCCGCGCCACCGGAAATATCCATCGCATCATTGACCAGCCGACGCATCCGTTCAGTCAGCTGATATTTCAGCATAGCGGTAATCACCGCAGGCCGCTGCCCCTGATCAATGGCGGTAGCAGTCAGAATCCGCCCCGCATCCATTAGGTAGGTGTTGCCAAGAATCCGTGCCAACGGCTCTTCCACCCCCTCGAAATAGCCAATCGGCATCCCGAACTGCTGGCGCACCCGCGCATACGCGCCGGTATAACGTGACGCCACCTTGGCCGCGCCGGTAGAAAGGGCAGGCAGGGAAATGCCGCGCCCCTCGCCGAGACACTCCACCAACATACGCCAGCCATTGCCTGCCTGCTCACGACCGCCAATCAGCCAGTCCATCGGGATGAAGACATCGCGCCCCCGGTTGGGGCCATTTTGGAAGGGAATATCCAGTGGGTAATGGCGCGTGCCGATTTCCACACCCTTGTGGTCGGTGGGAATCAGCGCCACCGTGATACCCATTTCCTCTTTGTCACCCAGCAGATGCTCCGGATCGTAAAGCTGGAACGCCAGCCCCAGCAATGTTGCCACCGGCCCCAGCGTGATATAGCGTTTCTCCCAGTTGAGGCGGATGCCCAGCACATTTTTATCGCCATTGAAATCCTGCCGACAAACCACGCCATGATCAGGGATGGAACTGGCATCACTACCCGCCTCCGGCCCGGTCAGGCCGAAACAGGGAATCTCGCGCCCATCCGCCAACCGTGGCAGGTAGTAATCCTTTTGCGCCTGCGTGCCGTATTTCATCAGCAATTCGCCGGGGCCAAGCGAATTCGGCACCATCACCGTGACGGCAGCTGTCGCGCTACGGCTGGAGACTTTCATCACCACCTGCGAGTGCGCGAGCGCGGAAAAACCCAGGCCACCGTATTGCTTGGGGATGATCATGCCGAAAAAGCGGTGCTGCTTGAGGAAATCCCAAATATCAGGCGGCAGGTCACGCAATTCATGGGTAATCTGCCAGTCATCCAGACGGCGGCATAACGCTTCCACCGGGCCGTCGAGGAATGCCTGCTCCTCAGCGTTCAGCTTGCTGATGGACAGGTCGCGCAAGCGACGCCAGTCCGGTTTGCCGGAAAAGAGTTCGGAGTCCCACCAGACGTTGCCACTGTCCAGTGCGTCCTGTTCGGTGCTGGATATGGGGGGCAGTTGCTGTTTCATCAAGCGCATGACCGGGTGGCTGATGTACTTCTGCCGGTATTCGGTTAGCCAATTCATGGAATTCCTCCTCCTTGTCCTGATGCCAGGGCAGCGTGCGGTAAGCCGGTTCGCTGCCTGCGCTCCAGGCCGGGTATTTGATGACGGAAAAATACGGTGAGTAATCAAAATCACTGGGCGTAAACAGGCGGAAATTACGCTCGTAAAACCTCACTTCATCTTGTTGTGGGGTATGCACAATCGGCAGGATCGGGTAATGCACCTGCTGGAAACAGCGCGCAATCATGCTGGAACACACAATATGGGTCGGTTGCCCCGCGTTGTGCTGGAACAGGCTGGAACGCCAGCGACGTGGCAGGATGGCATAGGGAAACAGGAACCGCGCCAGATCAATCAGCTGCCGCACGTCATAGCCCATGCCCAGATGCTCGATGGCGAAATTGACTACCTTGTCGGTATCCTGCCAGGTCAGGCTGGCGGGGCGGCAGATGCGCAAATGCTCTTTGCGATACTTGCGTAAGGGGGTCACAATCGTGCCCTGCCCCAACAGGGATTCCACCACCAGCGGCTCACTCAGATCGCCATCGTAATAGGCAGCCAACCGGGAACGGGCACGTGGGTCGCGAATGTCATTGAGACGCCCGATATACAGCGCGGCGTGCGTCCACGGCGACAACACCACAGTCTGGATCACCTTGCTGACGCGTGACTGACCCGCAAACAGGAGCACGTCACCAGGGCGGATTTCCCGTTCCAGAAACTCGAAATTACACAGTGCGCTGAAATCTTCCTGCTGCGGGATGGCGTTCAGCCAGTCGATGCCCTGCTGCCATAACCAGTCAGCGAAACCTGCAACACTTTGGCGGATGTGGACAAGCATACCTCCTCCTACGGTCTCCGCAGGCGCAGGCTTTACGTCGCGCCTGCAGGAATACTTGACTATTTATATACACTAATTCCTATCTCTAAAGGTATAGACCATGGGCGCAGTGATTTAATTCCCTTTCGGATAACCGGTTGTAAACTCAAGCACTGAGCTTCCCCCAACAACTTGGGCATTCACCCAGAGGCTGACATGGAAACCTTCGGCAAACGCTACCACCCGCCCGGCACGCCGCCCGGAACCCTCGCCCGCCACGGCGAAGGCGACACAACCCGTGTCTGCCTGCTGGAATATTCCAGCGAACAGTGCACGGAAACCCTTGCCCCCACGCCAGAACAATGCCGCGCTGCCATGCAAAACGACCGCGCTGACTGGCTGGATGTCACCGGCGTCAACGACCCCGCCGCCATCCGCGAACTGGGCGAAACCTTCGGCCTGCACCCGTTGGCGCTGGAAGACGTACTCAACAGCGGCCAGCGCCCCAAGATCGATTTCCACGCAAAACATGCCTTCCTGATCCTCAACCTGCCGCACCTGATCGACGACGAAATCGTGTTGGAGCAAGTCAGCCTGTTCGTCGGCGATGGCCACCTGCTCAGTTTTTGCAGTGGCGATGGCGCGGCTTTCGAGCCGGTGCGGCAACGCCTGCGGCAGGGATTCGGACGCATCCGTAGCCGTGGCGTCGATTACCTGCTGTATGCACTGGTGGATGTGATCATCGACTCCGCCTTCCCGCTACTGGAAACTCTCGGCGAACAGATCGAAGATCTCGAAGACCAGGTGCTGGAAAACCCTGACAAATCCATCCTCACCACCTTGCACCTGCTCAAACGCGACCTGTTACTCTTACGCCGGGCGCTGTGGCCGCAACGCGAAGTCATCAGCCGCCTGATCCAGCACGACGCGGAACTGGTCGACGAAACCATGCGCCCCTATTTCAGCGACTGTTACGACCATGCCGTACAGGTCATTGACCTGATTGAAACCTACCGCGAAATGCTCAGTGGAATGCTCGACATCTACCTTTCCAGCCTCAGCAACCGCATGAACGACATCATGCGCGTGCTGACCGTGATCGCGACCCTTTTCATTCCGCTGACTTTCATCGTCGGCGTCTATGGGATGAATTTCGTCAACATGCCGGAACTGCGCTGGCGCTACGGCTATTTCATCGTCTGGGGCATCATGGCGGTGTTGGCGATTGCGATGCTGATGGCCTTCAAGCTGCGTAAATGGCTGTAACCATGCCTCTTGTTACACCCAAGGGATCGCCATGCGCGACCTCGCGGCTTTTCCTTGCGTAACAATTCCTTCAACTAGTATCTTGCACGTATAACAACGACTTGATCCGGGAGGAGTAACCCATGCCGCCACTCAAGCGCATTTACGGGTTCATGGTTTTTATTGCTGCGCTGCTGTTCGCGCCCGCCATCCACAGCGGTTTGGCACACCTGTTTGCGGGGCAAGACCCGCTATTCCTGAATGCCTGGGCCGTGTTGCTGGCCGCCGCGCCGTTTGCCATTTTCGCCATAGTCCGCTACTCGCGCTCGGGTAACACAACACTGGACTGGCAAACCGCCCGCCAGCATTCCGACCTGTGGCTGACCATTATGGGGCAAGGCGTGTTCTGGGCGATCCTGCTGGTGCTGCTGGCCCTGTATCCTGCCTTCGCCAAATCTTCCCTTGGGTTGGAACACATTGCCGCCATCAGTGTGCTGTTGGGCTTTGTTGCCATTGGCATTGTTATCGGCATCCTGATTGCCAACCATTTGTCGCAGACGCATGTGGAAACCGGTGTCGCCCCCATCGGCGCATTCGGCATCGTGGCGGGGTTGCTGCTGTTCGGCTTCGTGCCGACCGTGCCGCTGCAAGCCACCCTGTTGCTCGGCATCGGCATCATGGGGGGGCTATTCGTCGCGCCGATGTACGCGCTGCTGCATTACCACATTCCCGACGAACAGCAGCTGGCAAAAATGCTGCCGCTGAATGACATGGTGCAAATGCTGGTGGTGCTGGCATTCATCAGCGTCGCCGCCGCGCTGGCCTGGGTCGGGCTGGATGCGCCGCACCTGCTGACTATGTTGACCGGTGTGACCATCGCCGGTGCCTTGTATACCTTCTATCATTTGCCGCAATCGCTGTTGCGCTTCGTCGTTAGCCGCTTTTTCCACGCCCGTTACCGCCTGAAAGTGATCGGCTTTGAACACCTGCCCGCGCGCGGCGGCGTGTTGCTACTGGGCAACCACATCAGCTTCATTGACTGGGCGCTGGTGCAGATGGCCAGCCCCCGCCAGTTGCACTTCGTGATCGAAAAAGGCTATTACGAACGTTGGTATCTGAAAGGCGTACTCAAGTGGCTGGGCGTCGTGCCGATCAGCAGCAGTGCCAGCGCTGACTCTCTGGAAAAAGTGACTGAACTGCTCAAAGCCGGGGAAGCCGTATGCCTATTCCCGGAGGGCGCGATCAGCCGCACCGGGCAACTGGGCGAATTCAAGCGTGGTTACGAAAAAGCCGTGAAGGATACTGATACAGTGATCGTACCGTTCTACCTGCACGGGCTGTGGGGCAGCCGCTTCTCACGTTCCAGTGGTTTCCTGCGCCAGAACCGCCACTCCGGCTTCAAGACTGACATCGTGGTGGCATTCGGCAAGCCCTTACCCCGGAACATTCAGGCGTATGAGCTGAAGCAGAAAATCTTCGACCTGTCATTCACATCGTGGGATGCCTATTCCCACATGATTGACCCGATTCTGCTCAACTGGCTGCGTTCCGCCAAACGGCAGAGCTTCCGCATTGCTGCATCTGACGTGATTGGTGAACCGATGAGCCATCACCGTTTCATCACCGCCGTGTTCCGCTTCGCCGCCGAGATCAACAAGCTCAGCCCGGAACAGAATATCGGCATGTTGCTGCCGACCAGCGCGGGTGGGGCGATTGCCAATATGGCGGTGCTTTCGCTGGGCAAGACCGTCGTCAATATCAACTTCACTGCTAGCTCCGAAGCCATCAAAAGTTCGGTGGAACAGGCCGGTCTGAAGAAAATTTACACCTCAAAACGTTTCCTTGACAAACTCAAGGAACGCAATGTCCATATTCCTGACATTCTGCCCGACACGCCGCTCATTTTCCTGGAGGATTTGAAAGAAGGCATCCCCAAAGCCAAGCTACTGGGTACACTGTTGATGGTGATGCTGCTGCCGACCCGCGTGTTGCAATGGCTGTACCTGCCGAAAATCGACATGGAATCGACCGCTGCCATCCTGTTTTCCAGCGGCAGCGAAGGCGCGCCCAAGGGCATCGAGCTTTCCCATCGCAATCTGGCCATCAATGCGCGCCAGGTGGCGGATGCACTCAACACCCTCGACAACGACGTGATCATGGGCACGCTGCCGACCTTCCATGCCTTTGGTTTGCTGGCCAGCACGCTGATGCCGCTTTCCGAAGGTATCCCCATCATCTGTCACCCTGACCCGACCGATGCGGTCAATATCGGCAAGGGCATTGCCAAATACGAGGCCACCTTGCTGTTCGGCACCAGCACCTTCCTACGCCTGTATGCCAAAAACTCGCGGGTGCATCCGCTGATGTTCCAGAGCCTGCGCTACGTGGTGGCGGGCGCGGAAAAGCTTTCGCCGGACGTGCGTCGTTTATTCCTCGACAAATTCGGCAAAAAACTGCTGGAAGGCTACGGCGCGACCGAAACCTCGCCGGTCGCCAGTGTCAACCTGCCCGATCAGCTCGACACCCGCTACTGGAAAGTGCAGGCGGCCAACCGCGAAGGCACGGTCGGCCTGCCGCTGCCCGGCACCAGCTTCCGCATTGTCGACCCGAACACACTGGAAACCCTGCCTACCGGCTCTGACGGCCTGATCCTGATCGGCGGCCCGCAAGTCATGAAAGGCTACCTGCACAACCCGGAAAAAACCGCTGACGCCATCGCCGAACTCGACGGCCAGCGCTGGTACAAAACCGGCGACAAGGGGCATGTGGATGAAGACGGTTTCCTCACCATCGTCGACCGCTATTCCCGCTTCGCCAAACTGGGCGGCGAAATGGTCAGCCTCGGCGCCATCGAGCAGCAGGTACGTAATATCCTCGGCGAACCTGAACTGGAACTGGTCGCCGTCAACCTGCCGGATGAGAAGAAGGGCGAAAAGGTTATCCTGATGATCGCGGGCGAACGGGATGAGGCGGAAGTCCGCCGCAAGCTGGTGGAGGGCGGGATGAATGCGCTGATGGTTCCGGCGCTGATCCGCTGTGTGGATGAAGTGCCGAAGCTGGGGAGCGGGAAGACGGATTTTGCGAATGCGCGCAAATTGGCGTTGAGTGTTGTCTGAACCGGGATTTATCGGATTTTCAGGATTCACTATGATGGGAGATAGGACTTACGCATTGACGGCCACCTGATATTGTGGGTTTAGGTGCTCCTTGCCGAGCATGAAGCTTTTGACGAATGAAGCCACGACCTCTTTATACAGTCCGCCCTGCCATTGGTAAGCGTTGCTGATCATGTCGGCGAACCGCATCTGTTGCAGGTGGATATAGCTGCACAGGGCAGCAAACAGGTGGTTGCGTATGGGTACTTTACCCCTGACCTGGAACTTCTCGATATGGCAGACCTGCTTGATCATGCGGTGGTATTGCTCAATCTGCCAATGCTGGTCATGCAGGGTCTGGAAATCCGCTTGCTGGAAGGTGTCATAGGCGTCAGCATTCGGGAGGAAAACCACGTAATGGCGCAGTTGGTCTTTTAACTGCGTCCGAAACAGCTTTACCCCGCCAAATTCGCGTAACCAGACCCTCAGCCCGTCAGCAGGGATGTCCAGTTTCTGTACCTGCACCCATGACCCCTTTTCGGTGGATACCCGGCGGTTGCTTTCCACAGCGAACAGGAACCCCATGCGGTGGTTTCTTACCGTTTTGAGGTTGCCCACACAGGAATACCAGCTATCCCCGGTCATGAAGGCGGGTTGCAGCCCCCATGCCAACACGTCCTCCAGCATGTCGAGGAAATAATCATTCTTGGTCTTGCCCTCTGCCTTGTCATACACCCGGTAGTTGACCGGCAGGCTGCGCCCTTGCGGGTCGCTGTAATACAACGTGATCAGGTTCAGCCCCTTGACCACCCGGTGGTGCTTGCCTGACCAGAAGTGTCCAACCAGCTCCATATGCTGGCTGTAGGGTTTGTCCAGCGTACTGTCATCCACATTCAATGTCCCGCCCACCAGGTTCAGCAGCCGCGATGCTTCGTTGAACAGGTCTTTTGGCTCATAGGCTTCCCGCAACAGGAAGCGGTTTACACTGTCATGCGAGATGCCCATCACTTCCGACAGGCGGGTGCAGGTGCTTGATTTCGGTTCACTCATCAGAAACCCCATGTACATTGGCAGGGTACAATTGGCTGTCGGTGGGCGTTTGGGCCTTCTTATCATTGGCTTTTATGTCGTGTGAAAAACTTATTCCTGACACAGACAGGGCTGCTTCGTCAATGCGTAAGTCCTAGGAGAAAGAACCTCCCCCATCGCTGGTAGCAGCTTAGCCGTCTGAACATCTATCCGCCAATAAACGCTCAACAGAGCCTTTGATCTTGCTGCTGCCACGGAAGGCTTCGATGGCATTAGGCTTTTCGCCATCTGTCTGCTCCATTAGAAGGCCGGTTGCCAACCTCGCCGCCTCCAATTTATTTGGTTCAACGGAGGTCACACGGTCAGCCTGCCCTGCTTTCATTTCCTTCACGGCTTGTAGTAGTTTTTTACCCAACTCTTCACCAGTTATGTCGTTACGTTCAGCCATTTTCAATCGTCTCCCTGATGGTTTTCAAGATAATTGCCGTCAATCGAAATACTCAGACAATCAATACCGCCACCTTTCATCCAGTTGCGCACACCAGCGATCCCGCTCCTGTTTCAACGCATCCAGCCCGTCGGTCAAGCCCAGCTTTTCACGTCGCCAGATTTCGTTGCGATACCAGGAATATTTCAGCCGGATGTACATCTGGTCGTAAACATCCTCAAAACCGAAGGCATGATGCCAGCAGCGACTGGCTTCGTTGCAGATGTGGTAGGTGCTGGTCAGCGTTTCGACCCCAATCTGATGCAGGCTATTGACTGCTGTTGCCACCATATTGTTGGCAATCTTGCGGCGCTGCCAAGCGGGTAAAACATACAGCAAATCCAGGCATACGTTACCGTCTTCGTCCGTTAGCAGCAGCGCCAAGCCAAGCAGGTTACCATCTTCCGCCAGCGCCATCACGGAAGCAGGATGGGGTTCGCCGCGCTTACCGGCAAAGTAATTCTTGATGTTGTTTTCGGCGTGTTCATGGATTTTATGCCCGTACCAGTCGCAGAATTCAACTGTATCGTGGAAAGCTGCGAAGAATGCCTCAATCATTTCCTGTTGGCGGGCGGGATCCAGCGGGACAATACGGCAAGCAGGGGATACAGCGCGTTCAGTCACTGCCAGTTGGGTGGTGATGGGATTGTCGCGCGGCGTGATGACGGTGTGGCCATCCCAGTATTCCACCTTGTAGCCGAAGGGGTGCTCCAGCAATTCGTATTCTTCGATGGTCATCGGGATGCGTTGGTGTTTCACAATGGCGGATATCTCCCCGCCGCAGGTGGCGTCCTGATGCCCAAATCCTGCATCAGGGTGGTCAATGGAACCTGACGTAACTTCGCCAGTTCACTCAGGTTCTGTATCCGTTCGACATTTTGTTGTTCCATCAACTCAATCAGAGCAAGCAGTTCCTGGTGTTCCTCGTCAGTCAGCGATTCACCCTGACGCTTCTGGTCAAGCTCGGCAAAACGCTGTTGCCGGGCAGAGGGCAAACCTACGTTGATTCGGGTCAACAGTCTGGCTTCCCCCCTTCAGGAATGCTGGGTGCTTTCAATTTGGCGCGCAGCGCAAGCACCCGCATTACAAACTGTTCCAACTCC
The DNA here is from genome assembly GCF_000260135.1 of Thiothrix nivea DSM 5205. Taxonomy (NCBI): domain Bacteria; kingdom Pseudomonadati; phylum Pseudomonadota; class Gammaproteobacteria; order Thiotrichales; family Thiotrichaceae; genus Thiothrix; species Thiothrix nivea. Next base: position 1,465,050 of record NZ_JH651384.1, read on the forward strand.
GCCACCGGACGACCGGCGACGCTGTGCAACAACTCATCTGTCGAAACCTGTGATGTGGTGTGTACCATGGACATGGATAGTTCCTCTGTTGAACCTCAAGCATAGCATAACGCCGCCTGACGGCGGCAGGGGCGCTGCCCCTGCACCCCGAAGAGTGGCGCGGTCTGCTCCACCAAACGCTGGGGCTGCTCGACACGCCCCTGCATTTGGCTACGCTGCCCGCACCACAAGAGCTGCCTCCGGCAGTCTGCGGCTCCGCCACCCTGAGCAACGGTCTATCGACCTTTGGCGAGCCGGAAACCCACGTAGCTGACCCGGTTGTCCGGCGCGCCCCTGAGACGGTTGGCAGAACGCACGATCCTCGGTCCGTGGTCCAACGAGCCACCGCGAATCACACGGTTAATGCCATCAAAAGTGCTATCAAAAGAACTTACAGGAGAACCCTGCGGGTTTCTGACCGGCTCCGCCGGATACGCACCATACACATCCTGACACCACTCCCACACATTGCCATGCATATCATACAAGCCGAACGGGCTGGCCGGGAAACTACCGACCGGAGCCGTATTGGGGTTAGTATCCTTGCAGGAAAAATCATCACAGTTGGCGTTACCCCCCCACGGATAGGCGGTATCCGTCCCGGCGCGGGCGGCATACTCCCATTCAGCTTCGGTAGGTAAACGGTAAGCTTGGCCTGTGCGTTCCTTCAACCACTCCGCATAAGCCGTGGCATCGTCCCAACTGACATTGATGGCCGGTTTGCTGAAACGGCCATAACCCGCATCCGGTGGATAATCAACCTGCTTTCCCTGCCGCTGCTGATCCCACACGTAGTAGTCATATTGCATGAAAGTGAGTTCATATTTACCAAGCTGGAAAGGTTTGGTCAGCGTAACCTCATGAGGTGTTGCCTCCATGAAGTAATCTGCACATTTGCCCAAGCCCTTCACATTGTCGCGCCCGTCCACACAGCCCATCGTAAACGTTGCCTCCTGCCCCGGCTTGATGATTTCAACCATTTCTGGCAAGGGTGGCGCATAACCCAGTTCCCACAATGGCTTGATCAACGCATAACTGAACGGCAGTTTGTTCTCGTCCGCCCACCAGGCCGAATGAGCCAGCACACCTAAAATACCCACCAGCAGCGAGGTTTGCGCCCACGCCACCCAGCGGCTACGTCGCAAATACCGCCCTTCCACACTCTCAGGCCGTGGCCGCAGCTTGCCGAACACCCGCAAGTCACGCCACCCCGCCAGCCCGAACCAGCGCCCCAGCCGTGAGCGTTCCCGCCAGCGTTGCGCATCCACCTGCAACTGCTGGCGCTGGTAATCGCGGTCACGGTTGGCGAACACGTAGTCGTACAGCGTCGGCCAATAGCCGATGGTACGGCCCTGTTCATCCTTGCGGCCACTGGGACGCACCAGCATTTCGTGGACAAGTTCGACAGAAGAAAATCCTCCCCCAACCCCTCCTTTTTCAAAGGAGGGGAGCAGACCCAGTTTCCGCCCAACTCGCCAGATAACACCCTCTTGCTTCCCCCTTTGCAAAAGGGGGACTGAGGGGGATTTCTCCCCATCCGTCACAATCAGCCGCAACGGCCCGCCCACCGCGCCACCGCCCTGCCGCACCCGTTCACCCGCCAGCGTCAATATCACCTGTTCGCCGCGCTCGCCGCCGCCCGCTTCATGCACCGCATCCGCCCGCGCCAGCCGCCGCCGCGTATGCCGCCCGCCCTCGTTGATGCGCGTCAGCGCCAGCAGCAGGTTGAGCGCCTGTTTGCGCCCGCGTTCGCCCAGACTGCCGATCAGCGCATCCGCCTGTTTCGCCAGCATCCCGACCACACCGTTATGCTGCGCGTAATACGCCTTGCTCAGCCGCTGGCTGCCGTGCGCCTGCGCGTCGTTCCACAATTCCGCCAGGGCGCTTTCCACCAGCGGCAACGCGCCCGGTTCGTCACGCGCGTCATGCACAATGGCTTCCACCAGATCGGCATCGACCTGCAAACCCGCCAGCCGCGCCGGATACACGATCAGTTCGCGCAAACCGGCCTCGGAGATGGTCGGCAGCAGGTAGTCGCTCTTGTGCGTGTTATACAGCCGCAGCAGTTCCGGCAGGTATTCAAACCGGTCGAGGAAATCCGAACGGATGGTGCTGATCAGGAACAGCGGGCAGTCCGGGTCGGCCAGCGCCGCCGCCAGCAGGCGGTCGAACTGGCTGCGCTCGGCATCCTTCGCCAGCGTGAACAGCTCCTCGAACTGGTCGACCACCAGCAGCGCCGCCTTGCCCGCAGGCAGCAACGGACGCAGCGCATACGCCAGCGCCGACGGTTTGTCAGGTTGGTTGAGTTTGCCCAGCCACGCATCCATGTCGTTTTGCGGAAACGCCTTCGCCAACTTTTCCGCCAGCATCTCCACCGGCTTTTCACCCGGCATCATCGGTTCGAGGATGTTCCAACCGGCATAACCGGTGCGCCGCCACAGCAGCCCCTGCTCGATCTTCGGCAACAACCCGGCACGTACCAGCGACGACTTGCCTGCGCCACTGGCGGCGTGAATTTGCAGCCAGCGGTAGTAACGCGAATGCGGCTGGGCGGAAGTTTCCGGCGTCAGGTCTTCGGCGAAACCCAGGCCGCGCAGGGCTTGCAGCACTTCCTCATGCCGCCCGAAAAAGCGGTCGGCGTCTTCGCGGCGGAAATAGCTCAGGCCACGGTAGGGTTCGCCCTTCAACAACGGCGGCGCGGTTTGCAGGGAGGTTTGCGCCTGCAACGCCTCCAGCAAGGCTTGCGGCAATTCGCTGTCGGGATGCCAGACCATCGACTGGATTTGTTGCAAGAATACCGGCAGGTCATCCAACGCCGCGTCTGGAAGCAAGACGGGGAAAACCGGCAGGCGTTCGCGGTCATCATGCGGCGACAGCTTGCGGCTGAGGGCCACTTCGACTTCCGCCCCCACCCAGCGTTGTTGCTGCACGCCATCGCGCCCGACCAGCAGCACGAAGGCGGAACAGCCTTGTACCGCAGTCTGCAAGCTTTGCAGCCAGTTATCGCCGATGCGGATGGATTCTTCGTCGCGGAAAACCTTGAAGCCAGCGTCAATCAGCCGGGAACGGAGCATTGCAGCCACGTTCTTGTCGGTACGGCTGTAGCTGAGAAAGATGTAGCCGGTTTGGGCAGGCACTGTCATTCCGTTTTTCCAGATGGGTGGAATATCGGCATTATGGCATATTTGCTGCCTATCAGGCTTACGGCACTTTACGCCAGCCCCCTAAGCCGCTATTTTGACGCGCATCCAGACAGAACCGACGAAAACAATGAGCAACAACACCTACGACGCCTCCGCCATTGAAGTCCTCACCGGCCTTGACCCGGTACGCAAGCGCCCCGGCATGTACACCGACACCACCCGCCCCAACCATCTGGCGCAGGAAGTGATCGACAACAGCGTGGACGAAGCCCTCGCCGGGCACGCCAACCAGATCGACGTAACCCTGCACGCCGACGGCTCGCTTTCCGTCACCGACAACGGGCGCGGGATGCCGGTCGACATTCACCCCCAGCAAGGGATACCAGGTATCGAAGTCATCCTCTGCACCCTGCACGCAGGCGGCAAGTTTTCCGACCAGAACTACCAGTTCTCCGGCGGCCTACACGGTGTGGGCGTATCGGTAGTTAATGCCCTTTCCCGCAAGTTGGAAGTCAGCATCAAGCGCGACGGGCAGATTTACAACATGACATTCGCCGACGGCAACAAGGCCAGCGAACTGGAAATTGCCGGTAAAACTGCCAAACGCGATACTGGCACCACCGTGCATTTCTGGCCGGATGCAAAATACTTCGACACGGTGAAATTCGCCGTCAACCGCCTCAAGCACAACCTGCGCGCCAAAGCGGTGCTGTGCCCCGGCCTGCGCATCCGCTTCACCGACGCATCCGGGCAGGAACCGGATGTTACCGAGTGGTACTACGAAAACGGCCTGCGTGACTACCTGCGCGATGCGGTCAACGAATACATTACCCTGCCGGAAGACCCTTTCACCGGCTCACTATCTTCCCCGCGCGAAGCCCTCGACTGGGCGCTGGTGTGGCTGCCGGAAGGCGGCGAAGCGGTGCAGGAAAGCTACGTCAACCTGATCCCCACCGTGCAGGGCGGCACGCATGTCAACGGCCTGCGTACCGGCGTGACCGACGCCTTGCGCGAATACTGCGAATTCCGCAATCTGTTGCCGCGCGGCCTCAAACTGACGCCGGATGACGTGTGGGACAACATTGCCTTCGTGCTCTCCTTCAAAATGCAGGAACCGCAGTTCGCCGGGCAAACCAAGGAACGCTTGTCGTCGCGTGAAGCCGCCAGCTTCGTCAGCGGCTCGATCAAGGACGCTTTCAGCCTCTACCTCAACCAGCACACCGACATCGGCGACCAGTTGGCACAAATGGCGATCAGCAACGCAGGCCGCCGGATGCGCGCCAGCAAAAAGGTCGTGCGCAAGAAAGTCACCGCTGGCCCCGCCCTGCCCGGCAAACTGGCAGATTGTTCCTCGCAGGACACCAGCCGCACCGAACTGTTCCTGGTGGAAGGCGACTCCGCAGGCGGCTCGGCCAAGCAGGCGCGTGACCGCGAATTCCAGGCCATCATGCCCCTGCGCGGCAAAATCCTGAACACCTGGGAAGTCGACCCGGAGCAGGTGCTGGCCTCACAGGAAGTCCACGACATTTCCGTCGCCATCGGCGTAGAGCCGGGTAACGTGGATTTGAGCCAGCTACGCTACGGCAAGGTGTGCATTCTCGCTGATGCGGATTCGGACGGTGCGCACATCGCCACCCTGCTGTGCGCCCTGTTTGTGAAACACTTCCGCCCGCTGGTGGCTGCCGGTCACGTCTTTGTCGCCATGCCGCCGCTGTACCGCATCGACATCGGCAAGGAAGTCTATTACGCACTGGATGAAGCCGAAAAGCAGGCACGCCTCGACATTATCGTCGCCGAAAAGAAACGCGGCACGCCGACCGTTACCCGCTTCAAAGGCTTGGGCGAAATGAACCCGCTGCAACTGCGCGAAACCACCATTTCCCCCGACACCCGCCGCCTGGTGCAATTGAGCATCGACGACAGCGACGCCGCCGACCTGGTGATGGACATGCTGCTGGCGAAAAAGCGTTCTGGTGACCGTAAGCAGTGGCTAGAAACAAAAGGAAATCTGGCAAGTGTGTAACTGCTGCCCGGATCCGCTCATCGAGGATAGCCATGGACTATTTCCCCACCCCCTCCGCCGACAACCAGTACCTAGCTGGCCACTTGCACCTCTTGCACAGCAGCTTCCACCACTACGTTGGGCGCAATCTGTCCGGCTTGGGCTGGGAAGGAGAGACCACCGCCCGCGCCTTGTGGGAAGCCCCCGTCGTCTTACTCTCGCACAACACTAACGCTGATCCTATATTTACCTATGGCAACCAGAAGGCGCTGGAACTGTTTGCCATGGACTGGGAAACCCTGACCCAACTCCCCTCCCGCTATTCCGCCGAACCACTGGCGCGGGAAGAACGCGAACATCTGCTACAAACCGTCAACCGGCAAGGCTATATCGACAACTACAGCGGGGTGCGCATCGCCAGTACTGGCCAGCGCTTCCTGATCCGCGACGCCATCGTCTGGAACCTGCGGGATGAAAGCGGCAATTACCGGGGGCAGGCGGCGTTTTTCGACAACTGGCAATTTCTGCCCTAAATTATACGGGCGAACTATACTCAGTGGCAGAATAACAGCCCCACCATCCATCTTCACCGACCCAAGGCACTCACTGCGAGGACAAGGAGAAACCAAATGTCTGACACCATCGAACATCAGGTCAATGCTGATCTGGCCGAGTTTGTTGCCGACCCGGTAAGTTTCATGAACCGCCAACCACCGAAACGGGATACCCAAGGCAACCCGGTCGAGGGTGTGACGCTGTTTTCCGCCGAAGCTATCGACGACCTGAGCTTTATCGACGCGCATGACACCCAGCGTATGCACATCCTGCAACCTGATGCAGGTGAACCGGGCGGCGTTTCCACCCGCGCGGCCATCGGTTCCAACGACAAGCCTGCCGATCTCGTCGACGCCCTGAAATACACCCGACTCGACCAGATGGAAGCTGCCGGGCTGATGAAAGCCACCCTGGCGGAGTCGCCCTGGTCAGATGATTACTGGGGCATTTACAAAGGTATTTTGGGCGCACGCTATGCTGACCCCAATTTCCCTGAATCTTCCGACTGGAAGGAAAACTCCGATTACATCCGCAATCACCCCGCCGCCACCATCCTGGCCAGCGGCAATGCCAGCAAAATCAACCAGCTTTCCCCGGCGGAAAAATACGATGCTTTGGTTGGTGACAGCAGTTTTTCCCTGACCATGGCAATGTGGCTGGAAGGCAAAGGCTATTACGACAAGTACGGTTCCGTGGAATCCTGGATGGGCATCTGCCACGGCTGGGCACCTGCCGCCTACATGCTGGCGCGCCCCACCAAAAGCGTGACCCTGAAAACGCCGGACAATGTTTCCATCAAGTTTTACCCCTCCGACATCAAGGCGCTGGGTTCGCTGCTGTGGGCAAAAGCCCCCAGCCGTAACCGCTTCATCGGTGGGCGTTGCAATGACAAGGCTCCGCCAACCGACCCGGCCACCGGGCGCGTCAAGTCCAGCCAGTGTTTCGACACCAACCCCGGCACTTGGCATCAATCCATGGTCAACCAGATTGGCTCAGCCCCGCGCAGCATGGTGATGGACGTTACCTTCGACTATGAAGTGTGGAACCAGCCGGTCTATGCCTACAAGTATGTCTATTTCAACCCGCAGAAAATGGTTTACGCCAGCACCCTGGCGGAAGCGACTGTCAGCATGGCGGCGTTCACCAGCGACAAGTTCCGTTCTTTCCGTGGTTCGTCAGCCAAATCGGTGGTCGGCGTGCGCATGGATGTTTCCTACGTGGTGGAAACCCGCCCCAGTCAGGCAGAAACCGACAGCCCCAGCCATGATGCCATCCAGGAAGTGACGTATTACTACGATCTGGAGCTGGATGCTTCCAACAACATCATCGGCGGCGAATGGTATACCAACAAGCACCCGGATTTCCTGTGGACACCGGGCAAGGGTTCGCACGCCGCCACGTCTTACGAGTCACAAGCCACCGGCTCCTGGGCGCAAGGCAGCGCGGTTCCCAGTTCCTGGCGCGCGGCAGCGAAACAGGCATCCAGCAGGCAGCGTGCGCCACTGGCAGCTATCGTCGAGCAGATCATCAGTTTTGCCAATGGCGGTACGCAGGCAACGCCTCATGCCGTAGGCTCCAACGTGACGACCGAAGCAACGCCCGCGCCCACTCCTACGCCCCCCACGACACCAGCGCCGCCGACCAGTACGCCTACGCCTTCCACGCCGCCGACCAGCACCTCAAACCCCACGACATCCGGGGCGGGTTCCTCCAGCAGCAGTTCAGGCACAAGTTCCTCCTCCTTACCTTGGTGGCGGCGTTTGTTGAATGCCCTGTTTGGCGGCTGAAGCTGCCGTGCGCCGTTCGCGGAAGAATGCCTGCAACAAGGCAGCGCATTCTTCCTGCAATACGCCCCCTTGCACCGCTGCTACCTTGTGGTAGTGGCGGGTATCCTGCAACAGGTCAAACGCGCTGCCCGCCGCCCCGGTTTTCGGGTCATAGGCACCAAATACCACCCGTTCCACCCGCGCGTGCAGCATTGCACCCACACACATCAGGCAAGGCTCCAGCGTGACATACAGGGTTGTGCCGGGCAGGCGGTAGTTGATGTCGTGGATACCTGCTGCCCGTAGCGCCTGCATTTCGGCGTGGGCAGAAGGGTCATGCAGGGTAATCGGCTGGTTCCAGCCCTCCCCCAGGATTTGCCCGTCGCGCACCACCACGGCACCTACCGGCACTTCCCCCTGCTTCCAGGCTCGTTCCGCCAGTTGCAGGGCATGGCGCATCCAGTTTTCGTCATCCATTCAATCTTGCCCCTTGGGTTGGACATGCAGGACACCGGGGATAATCACCAGCTGTTCGCCGACATGGATCAGGGGTAAACGCTCACGCTCCCAGGGTGCTACCCCCGCCTCCTGCAACAGGTGTTTGAGGGAATGATGCCCGCCCCGGTGCGGTAACCACACCGATTCTCCGCCCTGACGGAAGCGGACGGTAACGGTTGCCGGGTTCTCCTGCACGTGTTTTTGCCAGCCGCCCAATAGCGCTGGTGACAGTGTGCGCTGCAAGGAAGGGATGACCAGTGGCTGAGTGACATCCCATTCCAGTATTTGTGTGGAGTCATGTGGCAGCGGGGGTTGCAAGGCATACACATCATCACGATAGCGGCGGATTTCGCAGCCCTCCCAATGCACACAAGGCATGGCGTCAGAGCTGCTCAGCAGCACGTCATGCAACACATGCAGCAGCTTTTTTTCCTCCGGCATCTGGAAACCCTGCCCCGCCAGCCATTCGCGCACCAAGGCTTTCTGCATAGCGGTATCCTGACCCAGCAAGCGGCTGACCGACAAGGTATTGGGCTGGTTTCCCTGCATGTCTGCCAGTTTAGGTTGCAGGAAACCGGACAACAACTGGCGGCTTTCGGCCTGTAACTGGGCAGCGCGCGCCAGGGTTTTCTGCATGGCAGGCCAACGCTGCTGCAACACCGGCACGACTTGATGGCGCAGGAAATTGCGGTCGAAACGCCGATCCAGATTGCTGGGGTCGTCGATGTAATCCAGTTGGTGACGCTGGGCGTAATCCTGCAATTCCGGACGGCTGCACGCCAGCAGCGGACGCCCCAGACTGCCGGGCGCGAACGGGCGCACTTGCGGCATTGCCGCCAGCCCATCCACGCCGCTACCGCGCAGCAGATGCAGCAACAGGGTTTCGGCCTGATCCTGCTGGTGATGCGCTGTCAACAGAATTTCCCTGGCTTGCAGATGACGGCTGAAAGTTGCGTAACGGGCTTCGCGCGCCACTGCTTCCACGCTTTTCCCCGCTGGAGCCGCCAGATGTAGGTGTTCCACCAGCAAAGGCATCTCCAACCGCTCGCATACGCCCTGACAATGCAACGCCCAGCTGGCGGAAACTGCTTGCAAGCCATGATCAATGTGCACGGCACGGAATTTCAGGTGTGGCAACTGCCGTTGCAACAGGGAACAGGCGTGCAGAAGGACGTGGGAATCCATTCCCCCGCTGTACCCGATCAGGTAGGCAGGGGCAGGGTATTGCCGGAAGAATGTCAGCAGATGGTCAGTCGGGGCGTTGTGCATCCGCCCACCTTTATTCCTCGAACTGGCCGAAGCCCATGATGCGCTGGTAACGCTTGTCCAGCAGTTTGTCGACGTTCATCGCTTTCAGTTCGCGCAGACTGGTTTCCAACGCTGCGCCGATGTTGCGGGCGGCGGCTTCCATATCGCGATGCGCGCCACCGAGTGGTTCGGGGATGATCTGGTCAATCAGGCCGAGGGATTTCAGGCGGTCAGCGGTGATGCCCATGGCATCGGCGGCATCGGCAGCCTTGTCCGCACTTTTCCACAAGATAGAGGCACAACCTTCCGGGGAAATGACCGAGTAGGTGGCGTATTGCAGCATCATCACCCGGTCGCCGACGCCAATTGCCAGCGCGCCGCCGGAGCCGCCTTCGCCGACTACCGTGCAGATGATGGGGGTGCGTAACTTAGCCATTTCGTACAGGTTACGGGCGATGGCTTCGCTTTGGCCACGCTCTTCCGCGCCGATGCCGGGGTAAGCGCCAGGAGTGTCGATGAAGGTGATGACAGGCAGGTGGAATTTCTCAGCCAGACGCATCAGGCGCAATGCCTTGCGGTAACCTTCCGGGCGTGGCATCCCGAAGTTGCGCTTGATGTTTTCGTTGGTGTCGCGGCCTTTCTGGTGGCCAATCACTACGACTGACTGGCCGCGAAAACGCGCCACACCGCCGATAATGGCCTTGTCATCGGCAAAGGCGCGGTCGCCATGCAGTTCCTGGAAATCAGTGAACAGGTATTTGATCAGATCCAGCGTGTAGGGGCGTTTGGGATGACGGGCAAGCTGGGAAATCTGCCGTGGCGTCAGTTTGGAAAAGATCGAACGGGTCAGCGAATTGGCCTTTTCTTCTAACTTGCCGATTTCTTCGCTCAGGTTAATTTCAGCGTCACCGACGTAACGCAGTTCTTCGATTTTCGCCTGCAATTCGGCGATAGGTTGTTCAAAATCAAGAAAATCCGGGTTCATGCCTGTTGTTTATCCGTAACCCTGTCACAGTGAAGCGGCTAATTTTACATAGCTTGAACCCAGATTACGACTTTAAAAATACTGTTCCGTGGTGATATGCCCCGGTTTGTGGCGCAAATGGCGCTGTAGCCCGCGCTGCCCCAGCAGTTCCTTCATTTCATTGAGCATGTTGTGGTTGCCGCAGAGCATGACGTGGGTGTTTTCAGGGGAAATCGTCACGCCAGCGGCTTCTTCCAGCGTACCGAAAGCGAAGTTGGTGGTGATGCGCCCTGCCAGCCCTTGCGGGTTGGGTTCGCGGGTCACGCAGGAAATGAAACGGAACTGCCCAGGGTGCTGATCAGCAAACGACTGGATCAGGTCGGCGTAGGCCAGTTCTTCCATCAATGGCACGCCATGCACCAGGGTTATGTGGCGGAAGCGTTCCCACGCCGCCTCTGTTTTGAGGATGGAGAGGTATGGCCCCAAACCGGTGCCAGTGGCAAATAGCCACAAGTTGGGTACATCGGGAATTTCATCCAGCACGAAAAAGCCTTTGGCTGGCTGGGAGATTTCCAGCTGATCACCAGGGCGCAGGCGCGCCAGCGCATTCGACAGCTTGCCGTTGGGGACGATGTTGTAGAAGATTTCCGTGGTCAGCTCGTGCGGGGCATTGATTAGGGAATAGGATTTGGCCACCAGTTCGGTTTCGCCATTATCCAGTGTCACCAGCAGGCGCAGGGTGACGAATTGCCCCGCCTGGAATGGCATGGGTTCGGCATTGAGGCGCAGGCTGAGCAAGCGCTCAGTCCATGGGTGGTTTTGCAAAACTTCTGCGTTGTGCCAGCTGGTGCGGACGATGGCTGTCATTCCTGCCTCCTAAAACCAAGTAATTTAGTACAGTTTAAGGCGAAGGAAGGAAATCCCCCTCAATCCCCCTTTTTCAAAGGGGGAAGTTGGGAAGTACCCACCTATTGTTCCCCCCTTTGCAAAAGGGGGGTTAGGGGGGATTTTTCCCCAGCATGGCTTCCGCCACTGCTTCAGCAATTCGGATGCCATCCACGCCCGCTGACAGGATACCGCCCGCATAACCTGCCCCCTCGCCTGCCGGATATAAGCCTTTCACATTCAGGCTCTGCATATCCTGCCCACGGGTAATGCGCAGGGGCGAAGACGTGCGCGTTTCCACCCCGGTCAATACTGCGTCATACATGGAGAAGCCCTTGATCTGGCGCTCAAAGGCAGGCAAGGCTTCACGGATGGCTTCGATTGCGTAATAGGGTAGGCTCGTTGCCAAATCCGTCAGATGCACGCCCGGTTGGTAGGAAGGTTCCACCGAACCCAGTTGGGTAGATGGAATGCCCTTGATGAAATCGCCCACCAGTTGCCCCGGCGCTTCGTAATTGCCGCCGCCAAGCTCATAGGCGCGGGATTCCCACTGGCGCTGGAATTCCAGCCCTGCCAGTGGGTTGCCGGGGTAATCCTCAGGGGTAATGCCAACCACGATACCGGCGTTGGCGTTGCGTTCGGCGCGGGAATACTGGCTCATGCCGTTGGTCACGACCCGTCCCGGTTCCGAAGTTGCCGCCACCACCTGTCCACCAGGGCACATGCAGAAACTGTAGACCGACCGCCCGTTTTGGGCATGGTGTACGATCTTGTAATCCGCCGCCCCCAGCAGTGCATTGCCAGCGTACTTGCCAAAACGTGCCTTATCGATCAGGGTCTGCGGGTGTTCGATACGGAAACCGACCGAGAACGGCTTGGCTTCCATAAATACCCCACACCCAAACAGCATCTGGAAGGTGTCGCGGGCGCTATGCCCCAGCGCCAAAATCACATGATCCGTGCGGATTTGTTCGCCACTGGCCAGCACTACACCACGTAGTTGGCCGTCTTCAATCAGCACATCCGCCACCTGTTGCTGGAAACGGATTTCGCCGCCCAGCGCTTCGATTTCACGGCGAATGTTTTCCACCATCTTCACCAGACGGAACGTGCCGATGTGCGGCTTGCTGACGTAGAGAATTTCTTCCGGCGCGCCTGCCTTGACGAATTCGGCCAGCACCTTGCGCCCGTAGTGCTTCGGGTCCTTGATCTGGCTGTAGAGCTTGCCATCGGAGAAAGTGCCTGCACCGCCTTCGCCAAATTGCACGTTGGATTCCGGGTTGAGCTGGTGCTTGCGCCACAAACCCCAGGTATCCTTGGTGCGCTCGCGCACTTTTTTGCCACGTTCCAGGATGATGGGGCGGAAACCCATTTGCGCCAGCACCAGCCCGGCCATGATACCGCAGGGGCCAAAGCCGACGATGACCGGGCGTATTTCCGGCGGCCCCTGCAAATTGGCGACGAATTTGTATGTGGTATCCGGTGCTGGATTAATGTGCTGGTCTTTGTTGAATTTCGCCAGTATTCCGGCTTCATCCGTTACCGTCGCATCGATGGTGTAGACCAGCACGATGGCATCGCGCTTGCGGGCATCATAACCACGCTTGAAAACAGTGAAATCCAGCAGGCCAGCAGGCGCAATGCCCAAACGCTCTGTGATGGCGGCAGGCAGGGCTTCGGCAGGATGTTCCAGCGGCAAACGCAGTTCGGTGATCCGTATCATGGGGTTTGGGCATTGGTACAGCAAAAGCGGGATTATACACAGAAAGGCCATATGCCGAATCAGGGCTGCAAAACTTCAGCAAGACAAAGATGTTATTTCTTGCACAAGCCTAATGAATAAAGTATTACCCATCATGTTTACTTTCCCCTCTCCCCAACCCATCAGGAAGCCATCCAATGTACAACCTCGACATGACTGCACTCAGTGAATTCGCCCGAAAAAACGTTGATATGTCATCGCTATGCGAGTATGCCCGCCAGTTTTCGGGGCTGGACGCCAGAAAAATTTCCCTGTTGCACCGCATGTATGAAGATGTCATACCCAGTCTGCAACGTGTCACCCACAATTTCTATTCCCGCCTGCAAAATATCGCCAAGGCGCACGAATATCTGGAAGGCCATCAGATTGAGAACCTGAAGCAAACCCACCTTGCCTGGGTGCATGAACTCTTCAATACGGATTTTGATGTCACCTATACCCGCAAAATGTACATGGTGGGCGATATTCATGTGCGGGTAAAACTACCGGTTGAATTCATGGGCGCTTCCATTGGCATAATCCAGTCGGAGCTGGTGCGCTTGTTCGGGGAAATGTACGTTGACGACCAGGAAGCAACGCTGGATGCGATCCAGGCTATCAACGCGGCAACCGCCTTTTCGCTGCTGGTCATGCAGAAATCCTATCACTCCTTTACGCTGGCGGCGCAACTGGAAAGTTTCCTGCTGATTACCGGGATAAGCCAGAACCTGTTCGACGACATGCGCAAGGATTACCGTACAGGCTTGCATGAACCCCTGAAGCGCAACCCTATCCTCGGCGGCGATTGAACGGCGATACCCGCCCGCAGCGTAAGGTGTTACCATACGCTGCTTCGCACAACCTGGAACAACCATGAGTACCCTCCCCCACTGCCCGCAATGCAATTCCGAATATACCTACGCAGACGGCGCGATGTACGTTTGCCCCGAATGCGGCCACGAATGGCTACAGGATGCAGCGGCAGAAACCGGCAGTGACGAGCACCTCATCAAGGACGCCAACGGCAATATCCTGCAAGACGGCGATACCGTCACCGTCATCAAGGACTTGAAAGTGAAAGGCTCCTCACTGGTCGTCAAAGTCGGCACCAAGGTCAAAAATATCCGCCTGGTCGACGGCGACCACGACATCGACTGCAAGATTGACGGCATCGGCGCAATGAGCCTGAAGTCGGAATTCGTCAAGAAAGTTTAGGCATTCCGCCCCCGCCCTTGTCACGCTGTTTCTTGCCGGGGCGCACCTGTATCTGCCCCGGAGGATGCTTAATCACAATGGGCTGCGCGCAATGCGGGCAATTGACGTAAGTCTGCAAGCGGATTTCCTCTTTGACATCCTCAAACACCAAGCGGGCATCCGCGCGGCTGATGCCGATCTTGACGCGCATCTTTTCCAGATAGCGCAAACGGCCAAAATCCAGGCTGCCATCTTCCATCGCCCGTACCAGTTCGCGGCGGAAGCTTTCCCGCCGCCGCTTCAGCTCATTGATCATGCCAGAAGCCAGGATAGCCGCTGGCAAGGCCGCGACAGCAATGCCACTGATGATAATCATGCCGCTGAATAATTTCCCGATGATAGTAGCGGGGACTACATCACCATAGCCGACCGTCGCCAACGTCACGGTTGACCACCACAGGGCGCGCGGGATACTGCCAAACCTGTCCGGCTGTATATGCCCTTCCACCAAGTAAATGCCGGTCGCTGCCAGCAGTATCAGCATACAAAGGATAAACAACGCTGAAACCAGGTTTTCAGCTTCCTGCCGCAGCACCGCCAGCAGCAGTTCCAGTGAGTGGGAATAACGGGTCAGCTTCAGCAGGCGCAACAACCGCAAGCTGCGCAGGATGCGCAAATCCGCCACCCCGAAGAAAAAGCTCAGGTAAAACGGCAGGATAGCCACCAAATCCACCAGCGCCATCGGTGACAACAGGTAACGCCCCCGCCCCGTGAGCGGATGCTGGAAATCCACGTTACCCGACTCGACACAAACCCACGCCCGCACACCGTACTCAACACTGAAAATGAGCACCGAAATGACTTCCAGCCACCCGAACAACTGTTCATGCGCCACATAAACGCGATGTTCGGATTCGACCACCACCGCAACCACATTTACCACGACCAGCGCTAACAAGCCGTGGTTGATGAGCCTTCCCCATTTACCCCCTTTTTGCGCTTCCAGCACCTGATACAGCCAACCCCGTATGTTGTGCATACACTGCCTTCGCCCCTTGGTTGGAGTCATCACTAGCACATTATTCTGTCGAGCCGTTCACCCCTTATTTGAAACGTGCGCGGATTTTCTGGTACAAGTCCGCCAGTTCCTCACCCAGCTCGTGCAACTCTTCCACCACTTCTGTGCGCAAGTCCGTCATTTTGTCACTCAGCCGGTGCTGGAGCTTGTCGACCCCTTCGCCCAGATCGTGAATTTCATCCCGGGTTTCCAGTTGCAGTTTGTAACCGGCGTCGCGCATACGCGTTTGCAGCTTATCCCATTGGGTTTCGGCCTTTTCCCATTCCTCCCTGGCTTCCATCCCCAGCAAATGCATACCGGCACGGAACTCGTCCCGCTCGGCTGCCAGCGCGTGCAACAGTTGCTGTAATTTCTCGTTCATGATGCTTCTCTCCTGCGTGTTGGGCTTACTTTGTAATATAACTTTCCTGTACCCCAACAATAGCGGCATTGATCAATGAATGGAACTTTCAGCACAACCAGTGCTCTATCTGGATACATTGACGCGGGTATTCGGAACGGATACCGATATTTTCACTTGAAGGAAACCATAGGGCTTAACATGAAAAAAATACTGCTTTCGCTGGCTGTCGTCGCGGGTCTGGGTCTGTCTGCTTGCGCGCCAATGACCCAGGTAACCCAACCCCAACCGACCGTCATTCCCGCCAAAGATTTGAACTGGATTGCCGATAAAGTGTACAAAAACGAAACCAGCGGCAACCCCGCCCTGCTGGTGGTATGGAACGACCGCGAAGAGTTTGCCTCCCTCGGTATCGGCCATTTCATCTGGTATCCGGCAGGCCACCGCGGCCCTTACACCGAAACTTTCCCCGGCCTGATCGATTACACCAAGGCGCAAGGTGTGCCACTTCCTCAATGGCTCACCAACCGCACGGTCAGTACCGCGCCATGGCCTGACAAAGCTGCTTTTGAGCGCGCCAAAAATGATACAGAAATGCAGCAATTGCGTAATTTTCTGGAACAAACCAAAAATATCCAGGCTAATTATATGTCAGAGCGCCTGACCCGCGCCCTACCACTGATGCTCAACCAGCTGCCACCACAAGACCGCGACCGGGTATTGCAAAACTACCAGGCAGTGGAGAAATCACCCAGTGGGCTGTACCCGTTGCTGGATTACGTCAACTTCAAGGGCGAAGGCACCAGCCCCAGCGAACGCTACAACGGCCAAGGCTGGGGCCTGTTGCAAGTCTTGCAGGCCATGAACCCGGTCGCAGCAGGCCCGCAAGCGCTAGATGAATTTGCGCGCGCGGCAGAGAATGTACTGATGCGCCGCATCGCCAACGCCCCGACAGAACGTGGCGAAGCCAAATGGCTGCCTGGCTGGCGCAACCGCCTGAATACCTATCGCGCCCAAAACCTGTTAAGTGGCTACTAACCGTGTTTATTAGTTACCGCTTATCTTTGAATCCCTAGCGGTGGGAAGCTGCACCCTTGTCACGCCAGCTCCGGCTGGCGTATTTATTTCCTGAATTTTCTCATGGAATAATCGACAAGGACTCAACTATGCAAACCATTGACAATCGCGCCCTGAGCCAAGGCTCACGCTACGGGCAAGCTACCAGCACGGGTAGCAGCAATGGGAGCACCCGCAACACCACCACCCAGAACAATTCCTCGCTAAACAAGCAGGGAAGCTACAACGGTGGTTTCGGCCAAGGCTCCGAAGAAATAATGAACATGATCCAGGGCCTGTTAGGACAGTTTGAAGGTAAAGGCTCTGGCAACGGATCCGGTGGCAACACCAACACCGGTTATAACAAACCTGCGGACAACAATTCCGGCAGTAGTAACACCAACACTGGCTGGAACAACGGCAACTCCGGCTGGGGCAACGACGGTGGCTGGAACAACGGCAACTCCGGCTGGGGCAACGACGGTGGCTGGAACAACGGCAACTCCGGCTGGGGCAACGACGGTGGCTGGAACAACGGCAACTCCGGCTGGGGCAACGACGGTGGCTGGAACAACGGCAAATCCTGCTGGGGCAACAACACAGGAAACCCCACCAAACCCAAACCGGGCGAATACCGCAGCATCGATGGGACTGGCAACAACCTGAAAAACCCTGAACTGGGGTCAGCCGATCAGGCTGAAATACGCATTATGCCAGTCGACACCAGCCGTGAACCGGGTGGAACCACCTTCAACAATCTGCCAAGCCCCCGCGAAGTCAGCAATGCCGTCTCTGCACAGGAAGGCAGCACCACCAACAGCAAAGGGCTGAGCGACATGTTCTGGGTCTGGGGCCAATTCCTCGACCACGACATTACCCTCGTCCACACCACTGCGGATGAATACGAAAATATCGCCATCCCGTCCCCCGATCCGTACTTTGATCCAAACGGTACAGGAACTGCCACCATGGGCTTTACCCGCAGCGCCTATGAACTGGATGCAAACGGCCAACGCCAGCAGATCAACAGCATCACGTCTTTCATCGACGGTTCCAACGTATACGGTTCTGATGAAGCGACCGCTGACAGCTTGCGGGCGCATGAAGGCGGTAAAATGATCATGAATGGCGGGGAGCTAATGCCAGAAGACGCAACCGGCCAATACATGGCGGGCGACGTGCGCGCCAATGAAAACCCGGCGTTGACCTCCATGCACACCCTGTGGGTGCGGGAACATAACCGGATTGCAGATGAACTCGCCCAGCAACATCCTGAGTGGAGCGACGAGCAACTTTATCAGGAAGCCCGCAAGACCAACGTTGCCCAGATACAGGCCATCACTTACAACGAGTTCCTGCCCGCGTTGGTAGGCGAAGACGCCATTGCAGACTACAAAGGCTATGACCCGAACGTAGACCCAACCATCAGCAACGAATTCGCCGCAGCTATCTACCGTCTCGGCCACACCATGCTCTCCCCCAACTTGCTGAGGCTGGATGAAAACGGCGAAACCATCCCGGAAGGCAATCTGGCTTTGCGTGACTCGTTCTTCAATCCATCTGCTGTATCCGAAGCGGGTATCGACCCGATCCTGCGCGGCGCGGCCACCCAGACCGCACAGGCTGTCGATACCATGATCGTGGATGATGTGCGCAACTTCCTGTTCGGGCAACCGGGGGAAGGCGGCTTTGACCTCGCCTCCCTCAATATCCAGCGTGGCCGCGACCATGGCCTACCAGGCTATAATGATGCCCGCGAAGCCATGGGCCTGTCACGGATTGAAAGTTTCGACGACCCCATCTGGCGTGATGGCGTTGGCGCGAAGCTGGCACAGGTCTATAACAGCCCGGACGATGTCGACCTGTGGGTTGCTGGCCTCGCGGAAAAGGAAACCGGCGACTCACTGGTGGGTGAGCTTTCCACCGCTGTTCTGGTTGACCAGTTTACCCGCCTGCGTGACGGTGACCGCTTCTGGTATGAAAACCAGTTCAGCGGCCAGCAACTGCGCGAACTGAACAACCTGCAACTGTCGGACATCATTAAACGCAACACCGACATCCAGAACATTCAGGATGAGGTAATGGTGGCACCCACCGCTAACCAGGAAAATCAGCCAACGACACCACCAACCCAGCAACCTGGGCAACACGGTACCGGTAGCGGCAATACCCCCTACAACAGCACCTTCCCAGGATTTAACCGTGGCGGGTCACAGACGAATGGCGCATTCCCATCCATGATGCAGAACCGCTTCTTCATGCTAAATCCGCAACAGATATTCAACTTCCAGCAGGCTTTCTGGAAAGGCCATCTTGGTTAAACACCTGTTGCAGTAGTGGCACGGTGACGCAGGTATAATCGCCTGCGTCACCCCCCAACACGGTAAACGGCATTTCCGGCTCGCCAAACTGGTCAAGCACCAGTGCCGCCTCACTGAAATCATGGTCACGGGTGTAATCATTCACTGTCACGATGGTTTTCAGGTTTGCCGCTAGCGATGAGCGGATGCCATTCTCCGAATCTTCAAACGCCAGGCACTCTTCCGGCTGCAAGCCCATCATTTCCATCGCGTACAGGTAAATGTCCGGCGCGGGCTTTTTCGCAGGCACAATATCACCAGCCGCAATGCACTCAAACCAGCCGATGGATTCCTCACCCAGGGTCGCTTTCAGCAAATACGTCACATTTTCCGGTGTAGTGGTGGTGGCAATGCCAAGACGCAAACCGGCGGCGCGGGCTTCATCCAGCAAACGGGCAACGCCAGTGCGCAACGGGATCTCCCCCGCCTGCAACATTGCCAGATAGAAATGGGTCTTGCGCTTGTGCATCCGCGCCGCAAATTCAGCAATGCCCTCTTCCGGCGTGAATTCCGGCAAGTATTTTTCCAGGAAATAGCGGATGCGCTCCTTGCCGCCGGTAACGGTCAGCAAATCGGCATAAAGTTCCACCGTCCAGTCCCAATCCAACCCGGCTTCCCGGAATGCCTTATTGAAGGCGGGGCGGTGACCATCACGTTCCGTATCGGCAAGCGTGCCATCGACATCGAATAACAGGGCTTTCAGTTGTGGCATGTGGTTCTCCTCATGTTTGCGCTGGGCGCATTCTAGCCCAGTGGCAAAAGTGGGGGAAATAACCCGGCAGTACTATCTGCGCGCTGCCCGCCACAAACCCCTGACGCAGATAGCGTGATTGGTAATCCCGTTGGCTTGCCCTACAATACAACCAAAACCGGTTTACCAAGGAAGCCTTATGCAAGCCCTGCTGATCATTGCCCACGGCAGCCGCCGCCCCGAATCCAACGACGAAATCCGCGCCCTCGCCCGTAAGGTCGCCGCGCAATCCGGCGACACCTACAGCCACGTCAGCAGCGCTTTCCTCGAACTGGCCGAACCTTCCATCCCGAATGGTATCCAGCAGTGCATAAACCAAGGTGCAACCAGCGTCACCATCATGCCATTCTTCCTGTCCGCAGGCCGCCACGTTGTCAATGACGTACCGGAACTGGTGCGGGAAAAACAGCGCGAACACCCCAACATCCAGATTCGCATGGCACCCTACCTCGGCGTTTCCAGCCTGATGCCTGAGCTGATCCTGCAATCCGCCACCACCGCCTGCAACTGTACGGGCGCAGACTGCACCTATCCGGCTTGCCTTACGGGCTAAGGTAACTCCAGCCCTGTTCCTGTAACTCAATAATCCGCGCAATCCCCGCCTTGGTGGTTTCCACCCCGTCCAGTAGGGTTGGACGCACGCCGCTTTTGGCCTCCACCGTATCCATGGTATTGCCGCAAGCGGTGAACACCACATTCTGCATCATCAGGCTTTCTACCCGCCCGGCGAAGTTGCTTTTGTCCGTCACCAGCCAGATGCCGGGGCCGTAGGCCACCACTTCGATTTCGATGTTGTCCAACCCATAGTGCTTTTGCAGATTGACGATGTTGGAAAGCACATGATCCTGGGCATCCATGCTGTCGGAATTGACCTGGATAACCAGACGATGGCTTTGTTGCCCGGCCTGTTCGCTGGCTTCAGCCTCCTCTGCGGCATGGGTTACAGGCAAACACCAAGGCGCAGCCATGGCGACCGCAAGCATCGCGGCAGATACAGGTTTGATAATTGGCATATTTGATTCCTCCTGCTTCCAGACTATAGCAGGACGAAACGGGCAGCGTTAGCAGAAAAGAGCAGAATACCCGAACCAAAGGAAGGTGGGACACACCCCAAAGAATCGTGGAAGACTTCGACCTTGAACCAATGGTTCAAGTGGGTGCAGCGAACAGTTTTCAGGCTTACCGTCATGCGGTCATGCACACCAAGCTGTTACAACTACTCCCGGGGTAAGAAATTAGGCTCAAGGATTATACCCATCCTCTCACGGGTTCCCCAGTTGTGTGTCCTTGAATCCCATACTATTACAATTATCTGGTTGGGGGAAGAATTGACAAATATTCAGGATTTGTGCTTTCCCAACACATTGTCCAACCGTTGTTGCAATTTTTGCAATTGCTCAAGGGTTTCGGTGTCGGCAGCATGGTTGTGCTTGCTGTGCATCAGCTCGTGGGCGAGGTTGAGTGCCACCATCACGGCGATGCGGTCAGTCCCGACCACTTTGCCGGTATCGCGGATGCGGCGCATTTCCTTATCCACCCGTTGGGCTGACGCCAACAGAGCATGTTGCTCACCTGCCGGGCAGGCAACCATGTAATCCTTGTCGAGGATGCGGATATTGACAGGCTTGATGTTTTTGTCCATGTATTTTATGCCTCGATTGACTGGCTTTTCAGGCGATGGATCATGGCTTCAAGCTGGTTGCCGGCTTTTTCATTGCGGTTGCGCAACTCCTGGCATTCCCGCACGAGGGATTTCTCCTGTTTTTTCAACTCACTGTTTTCAGTGGCAAGTTTTTCGACCAAGCCAAGCAAACGCCCCATGCGTTCCTCGATGGCGTTGATCTGCTGTTGTAGCGTCAAATCAGGAGTTTGTGTGTTCATGTGACAATGGTAGTAAAGAGTGCGAAAGTAGGTCAATGCTCTCATAATAGCGTTTTGCAACAGAGGATTGTGTTTTGAGTGACAAGTTGCCGGATTATGTAGCGCTGGAGCGGGCGCTGGGCCATGCGGAGGTGACCCTTTCCAGCGCAGAAATTCATGGCGTATGCTGCGGAATGCTGGTGGTGAACCAAGCCGCCAGCCATGATGCATGGCTGGCCGAGGTGCTGGATGGCGACCCACGGGATTTTTACGTACAGGAGGCACGTACACTGCTGCGGGAATTGTTTACCTCCACCCGCTTGCAGTTGAATGATGCAGAAATGGGCTTCGACTTATTCCTGCCCGAAGACGATGAGTTGCCAGACCGTCTGGAAGCGATACAGGAATGGTGTCAGGGTTTCAGTTACGGCCTGACGCTGGCTGGGGTGAAGGATATGCGCAAGCTGCCCGCCGACTCGCGCGAATGGGCGCTGGATGTGGTCAATATTGGCTCTTCCGGCGAGTTCGACCTGAATGACGAGGAAGAATCCGAAAACGCATTGGCCGAAATCACCGAATACCTACGGGTTGGTGTGCTGATGATGAATGAAGAAATGCAGCCGCTGAAGGCAGCACCACAAGTGCATTAGGGGAATGACATGCAAAAACCCGTGATACCCAAAGAAGAATTTGCTGCCCGCCGCCGCCGCCTGCTCGACCGGCTGGGCAAGGACGCGATTGCGGTAGTGCCATCCGGCAGCCTTAAGGTGCGTAACCGCGACGCCGAATATCCGTTCCGTCAGGATAGCGATTTCCACTACCTAACCGGGTTTAACGAGCCGGAGGCGGTGGCTGTGTTCGCGCCAGGCAGGGAAAAAGGTGAATACGTGCTGTTCTGCCGCGAGAAAAACGACAAGGAAGAACGCTGGACAGGCATCCGCGCTGGAACCGAGGGAGCCAAACACTGGCACGGGGCGGACGACGCCCACCCGATCAGCGTACTCAACAAGCTGATGCCGGAACTGCTCACCGGGCGTGATCAGGTACATTACGACTTGGGTGTGAACAGCGCTTTTGACCAGCGCATCATCCAGTGGGTCAACCACTTGCGCATGAAAGCGCGTGCCGGTGTCCGCGCACCGCATTCCATCGTCATGCTCGACCGCATCGTGCACGACATGCGCCTGTTCAAATCGGAGGCTGAAATTGCCGTCATGCGTTTCGCCGCGCAGACCTCCGCCCGCGCCCACACCCGCGCCATGCAGGTATGCCAGCCGGGTATGTACGAATACGAGGTCGAGGCGGAACTGTTGCACACCTTCCGCCAGCAGGGCATGGATACGGCCTACACCTCCATTGTCGGTGGTGGCAAAAATGCCTGTATCCTACACTACATCGAAAACCGTGATGAACTGAAGGGCGGCGACCTGCTGCTGATTGATGCCGGGGCAGAACACGAATGCTACGCCAGCGACATTACCCGTACATTCCCGGTCAATGGCAAGTTCAGCCCCGAACAGCGCGCCTTGTATCAGCTGGTACTGGATGCACAGCAAGCTGCCATCGCCGCCGCCATCCCCGGCAATACTTGGGATCACCCCCATCAAGCAGCGGTGAAAGTGCTGGTGCAAGGCTTGCTGGAGCTGGGCATCCTCTCCGGCACACTGGAGGAAGTCATGCAGAAGCCGGAAGTGGCCGAAGGCGAGGAGCCGAAGGAAGAAGCCTACCGCCAGTTCTACATGCACAAGACCGGCCACTGGCTGGGTATGGACGTGCACGACGTGGGCGACTACAAGACCGGCGTTGGTGATGACGACTGGCGGGTACTGCAACCCGGCATGGTACTGACGGTGGAACCGGGGCTGTACATTTCCGAAGCCGAAGGCATCGACCCCAAATGGTGGAACATCGGCATCCGCATTGAGGACGACGTACTGGTAACAACAGATGGCAATGACGTGCTTAGCCGTGATGTGGTGAAAGAAATCAGCGCTATTGAAGCCCTGATGAAGCGACAACCTTAGCAGCCCATATCACGTTTTTAAGCAAGCACACCTACCATCAACAGGCGGCTGGAAGCACATTCCAGCCCGTCTGCCATCCACGCCCGTTTATCTTTTGCTTATCCGCTTAATCTGCATTTTCAGCCGTAGAATACAAAAAACTAGAAAATATATTTATAACGTATATCTACTGGAATCCAACCCCATGAAAAAATTCATTGCAATTAATGCCGGGATCGCAGCCCTCGTAGGCTCCGGTATAGCCGAAGCAGGCTACTCGCCCTATTACATCGGTGGCGCTCTCGGCAAAGGCCAGAACAACGCCAATGAAACCCAGTTTTGCCCGCCGTGCGGGGACTCCCAGTTCACCGTCAACAAAAAAAGCAGCGGCGCAACTAAAGTTCACAAAATTTACGGCGGTGCCAACCTGACCAGCACATTTTCGGTCGAAGGTGAATACGCCAACCTCGGGGACACCTATTCACTCGACATGTACCGCCCTGAAAATGGCGTCCCCGGTGGCCGTGCCGAATTTGCCAAAGCCCGGCAAAAAACCCGGGGCATTGGCGTCAGCGCCAAGGCCAACCGCCGCGTGAGCAGGAAGACAGCCGTCTTCGGCAAAGTAGGCGCATTCGCCTGGGAAAACAAAAACAGCATGGACTACACCAACCTTGATGGCATCAATGAAACCTACAAGACAACCGACCGGGGCATTAGCCCTACCCTGGGTGTCGGCGTCGAACACGAACTCGGCAATAACTGGAGCGTGCGGATGGGTTGGGACCGTTACTTCAACACCGGCAAGGGCGAACAGTTCCTACATCTGGATGACAACCGGAATTTCACCGACCTGCGCAGCGTCAAAACTGATACTGACATGATCTACGTCGGCGCAACCTTCAACTTTTAAGCTTCACCGGCGAACAGGCATTTACCGGCTGATTTGGTAATGGCGGCGACACGTTCTGCGTGCGCCGCCAGCTCTTTTTCGCTGGCGCTGATAACACGCAAACGGCTGGTGTCGATGGCTATGCGGCGGATGCCACCTCCACCGGCGGCAGATTGGCCTGCATTTTCCGCATCCCCACCCAGCAACAGGCTGACCTGACCCCCGGTCATTGCCAGGTAAACATCTGCCAGAATCTCGGAGTCGAGCAAAGCGCCATGCAGGGTACGGTGGGCATTATTGATTTCGTAACGCTTGCATAACGCATCCAGGCTAGCCCGCTGGCCGGGGAACATCTGCCGTGCCATCACCAGCGTATCCGTCACCGAACAATAATCGGTAACCGGCTTGCTGCGCGGGTCAACCAGTTGCAGTTCATTGTTGATGAAGCCGATATCGAACGGTGCGTTATGGATAATCAGTTCCGCCCCGTTGAGATAGGCCAGCAGGTCTTCGGCAATTTCCTCGAAACGAGGCTTGTCGGCAAGAAACTCGTTGGTGATGCCATGCACCTCAATGGCTTCGGCATCAATTTCCCGGTCAGGTTGCAGGTATTGGTGGAAATTGTTGCCGGTCAGACGGCGATTAATCATTTCCACGCAGCCGATTTCGATGATGCGGTGGCCTTCCTTGGGATCGATACCAGTCGTTTCCGTATCGAGGATGATCTGGCGACTGTTATTGCTCATACACTTTTTTCTCGTCGATAGCTTTGTTGGCTAGCTGGTCTACCCGTTCGTTTTCGTCATGGCCGCTGTGACCCTTGACCCAGTGCCAGCTGACCTGATGCCGGGCTGCGGCTGCATCCAGACGCTGCCATAGCTCCTTGTTTTTGACCGGCTTGCCTGCGGCAGTTTTCCAACCCTTGCGTTTCCAGCCCGCCACCCACTCGGTAATGCCCTGGCGGACGTACTGGGAATCGGTGGTCAGACTTACCGCGCACGGGCGGGTCAAAGTCTCCAGTGCCTGTATCGCCGCCATCAGTTCCATCTGGTTATTGGTGGTTTCAGGCTGATAGCCATACAACTCGCGCTCACGGCCATTGTAGCGCAATAAAGCACCCCAACCGCCCGGCCCCGGGTTCCCCCGGCAAGCGCCATCAGTAAAAATGTTAACCACATCATTATTTGGCATTGTCTGGCTCCTGACGGGAAACGCGCCCCGCGCCCGGATTGACGATCATGCCTGGTTTCAGCAGCGGCTTGACCTTGCGTGCAGGTAACAGTGGCGTCATGTTGGAAACCTTTTTCTGCGCATGGATGATATAAACATTGCCCGTCATGAAATGGAACTTTTCCCCCAGATGATCCAACCAGCGGGTGCGCTGGAACAGGTAGTTGCCCCCCAGCACCGGACAGAAACCGGCGGAAACCGTTTCGCGCACATCAAACCCTAATACGCTCAACCAGTCACGCACACGGAAAGTCGAGTAAAAGTGGCAGGGTTGCGCATCCCAGTTATGCAGGTGGCGCAGCCGCCCTACGCCCTTGAAACTGAAGGGGTTGAAACCAACCAGGATGCAATGCCCCTCCGGCACCAGCACACGCTCAATTTCACGCAGCACCTGATGGGGTTGGCCGGTACAATCCAGTGCATGGCTGGCAATGACCAGATCAATATTGCTGAAGGCAAACGGCAACTGTTCGGGTGTGCCGACAACGCTGCCGTTCTCACCCGCCGCCACGCCCAAGGCAATCTGGTGGGCAATCCGCGACTCCTGTAAAAACGTGTTCTGCCCAGCCAGCACGCCGGTTTCCAGCGCGTGGTAACCAAAAATGTCCGCTGTCATCCTGCCCACCACGGACTGCACCCTCGCCAGAGCTGCCTGTCCCGCCGGGGTGGCGTACCAATCCCTGCAAACCTTGACTCCCATCGGGGGCATGGATGTTCTGGAGGCAACGTTCAGCGATTTTTCCTTGTTCAAAGACATGAGACGTATTATATTCGCAGCAGCTTTTAAAATTAAATTAACTTATGGATAGCATGTATGCTCTCCGGCGATCCGCGCAAACATTATAACAACGCGCCTGGATCGGGCTAAGAATAACAGGTTACTGGGGTCTAAATAATGATAACAATAAGCAAGTATGCGTTCATCGCAATATCTGTTGTTGCAGTTTTCACCGGCTCAGGCTGTTCCAGCACCATTGGCAAACCTGACCAACAAACCAATACCACCGGCAGAATCCAGCATACCAAAACCAGCCAGAAAAAAGCTGTCCTGCAAAAAGCTTCCCTGCACGGCAATGCCCAGGCCAACCAATCCCAACGGCTCAGTTACAACCAGGAGCAAAAGGCCACTATCGACGAAGATTTCGACACCTGGGAAAGGGTTTTCCACGGTTTCCAGATCAGCAACCACTACGCCCGCCATCCTCAAGTACAGCAGTTTGTCAATTACTATGGTCGTAAACCGGGTCAGCTCAATCTCCTGTCTGAACGCGCCAGTGTCTTCCTGCACATGATTGTGCATGAAGTTGAACGCCGCGGGATGCCAACTGAAATTGCCCTGCTACCGTTCGTGGAAAGTGCTTTTGACGCGGATGTTTTTTCCCATGCTGGCGCGGCAGGGCTGTGGCAATTCATCCCCGACACCGGCCGCCGTTATGGCCTGCAACAGGTAAAATATTACGATGCGCGTATGGATCCCTTCGCCGCCACCGGTGCTGCCCTGAGCTACCTGCAAAAACTGAACCGCGATTTCAATGGCGACTGGCTACTGTCGCTGGCCGCCTATAATTGCGGGGAAAAGCGCGTGGAGCGGGAAATCGCCCGGAACCGCGCCAAAGGCTTGCCCACTGACTTCTGGAACCTGACCAACCTGCCGAAGGAAACCCGCGAATACGTACCGCGCCTGCTGGCCTTCAAGGAACTGATCAGCAACGCACCCCGTTACGGCATTACCCTCGCCGATACGCCCAACCGTGCGCGGCTGGCGCAAGTGCGCATCAACAAACCGATTGACTTGCGTAAGACCGCACTGATGGCGGGGCTGGATGCAAACCACCTGGTTAACCTGAACCCCTGCTTCCGCACCGGCATCACCACCCCGGAATATTCCAACCGGATTGTCTTGCCGCGCCGTAACGCTCAGCAACTGATCCAGATTATGGAAGCCCTGCCCGCAGCCGCCAACGACCGGGTTTACGCCAGTAAACCGTCCTCGGGTTACAACCGCCTGGCAACCACCAAAACTGGCAAAAAGTCTACCCAGGTTGCCAAGGCAAAAACCCGTACCCATACTGTCCGCCGCGGTGAAACCCTGCAAACCATTGCCCAAAAGCATGGCGTTAGCGTGCAGGCACTGATGAAACAGAACAGTAAACGCACGTCCAGAATCCTGGTCGGTGAACGCCTGAGCATTGCCTGAAACACTGGAGCCACCCCCACCCATGAACCAACTGATTGTAATGCTTGACAAACAAATCCTGCGCCGCTTTCCGGTCAAGGCGACAAGCGTTACTTTTGGGCGGAGCAGCAAAAGCGACATTGCCCTGCCTGACCGCACCATCAGCAACCACCATGCGCGCATCACGGTGGTACGGGAAGACTGCTTTCTGGAAGATCTGGAGAGCACCAATGGCACTTACGTCAACCAGTTGCTGGTTGACCGCCACTTGCTGGAAGACGGTGACGTTATCGGGTTGGGAAAATATCAGGTCGTTTTTCGCACTGAGCTGGGGCTGGAATCACAACTGAAACGCCTCAGCCTGCACCCGAAGCTGATGGACAGCACGCACACTGTCTGGCTTCAGGTGCTGGATGGGCGCAAAGCGGGCTACATCATCCCCCTGCTTCAGGAACGGGTGGTTCTGGGCAACCTGACGACCGGGCAACTCCTGATTGAGCCAGATTCGCAAGGGCAGTATATTATGCGCCACGTAGGCATGAACGCCCACGCCAACCGCACACTTGCCCCTGGCGACGAAATCAGGGTGGAAGATGTTACCTTCCAGTTTTGCCGGAAAGCCCCGAATGCCAACAGCGAACCCCAGCCCCCTGAGCAACCCGCAGATACGTAGCACCATCCGCCGACAACGGGCAAGCTTGCCCCATCATGAACAACAGTACCGTTCCCGCAGGGCGGCTGGCCATATCGGCTCCCAGGCGCTGTTCCGTAACGCACGCCATATTGCCCTCTACCTGCCGGTCAAAGGCGAAGCAGACCCGACTTTCCTACGCAAGCTGGCACACCCCCGCCAACAATTGTATTTGCCGGTGCTATCCCCATTCGGTGACAATCGTCTGTGGTTTGTACGCTGGGACAAGCATACCCACTTACGCCTGAACCGCTTCCGGATTCCCGAACCCTATCCCCACTGGCGGCACAGCCGCCCTGCCCGCTGGCTGGATCTTGTGATCACCCCGCTGGTAGCATTCGATGGGCACGGTTCCCGCATGGGGATGGGTGGTGGTTTTTACGACCGCACTTTTGCGTTTAAACGGGGGCAAAGCCACTGGCAACGCCCCAGCCTGTGTGGCTTTGCTTATGCGTTCCAGCAAACCGTCCACCTCATTCGGCAACCCTGGGATGTCCCGCTGGATGCAGTGGTTACCGACAACGGATTTTTTCAGTTTAACACTAGACTATATTAGAATATACTGATATAGTGCTTTCATGGTCAGGGTTGTCCTGATAAACTATTACACCGCATAGGAGATATTCAGATGAAAAAATTACTGGTTGGTTTGAGCCTGCTGGCTCTGTCCGCTACCGCAAGCGCAGACTTTTTTGGTGGCAACAATGGTGAATGGAAAATGGGCCCTTACGGCCCTTACTACGATGAAAGTGATTGGCCAGAGTGGACACCAATGTACTGGATGGATGAATTCATGAATGAATGGGATGGCGACGACGACTACGGCAGCTTCGGTGGCCCATTCGGCGGTGGTATGCCATTCATGGGTGGCGGCTACCCTGGCATGATGCCTTACGGCGGCGCGCCAATGATGGGAGCACCGATGATGGGCGCTCCAATGCCGATGCAACAGGCTCCAATGATGGCTCCGCAAATGGGCGCTGCGCCAATGATGGCACCAATGCCGATGCAGCAAGCCCCGATGATGATGCCACCAATGCCAGGCTCACTGCCTGGCCCTGGCCCTGGCGCAGCCCCAGCACCTATGGCGGTGCCTGCCCCAGCTGCTAACTAATCCTGCCAGAAAGGGTTATACTAAACAGGCCGGTTTATCCGGCCTGTTTTCGTTTCAGCGCACTAAACGTAATTAAGAATGATAGGGAGCAGCATCATGAAAAGAATTATTGCAGGCATTGTAATGGCCATGGCCGCAGGTGGCGTAAATGCCAAGGGCTGGAGCATGGACAGCTTCGACTGGGACTGGAGCCCCAACATGAACTGGAGCAGTAATGACGGCCCAGGTAATGGCTTCAACTGGGGCAACGGCCCCTCTTGGGGGAGCAACCCTTATTGGGGCAGCAACCCAAACATGGGCTGGGGCAACAACCCTGCCTGGGGCAACAACCCTGCCTGGGGCGGCAACTCATTCGGCTGGAACAACGGCCCCTCTTGGGGGAATGGCCCTTCCTGGCGTAACGGCCCCACTATGCCTTTCTGGAACAACGGCCCCGACATGCCATTCTGGAATAATGGGCCTTCCTGGAACAACGGCCCTAACATGCCTTTCTGGAACAACAATAACCGCTACCGCCGCTCCCCGCGCCCAGTTGCGCCGCCCGGAATGCAACCCGGCATGAACAATGGCTTACCACCGTTCATGATCCCGCCTGCACCACCGGCAGCACCAACTCCACCAGCGCCTGAAGCCACAACAATCCCGGCTTCACCAGCAACAGCCCCGACAGCGGCAACTCCCGAAGCGGCAGCCACAACATCTGCCGCCACGGCAACAACAACCGCTGAAACTGCGGCAACAACGCCTGCCACCCCAGCTCCTGAGGCTACGGCAGCAACAGAGGCTGCCAGCGCAGGCAACACCGCCCCTGACCCGACTTCAGCCCACTAAAGGGGCAAGGCAACACGGTAAGTGGGAAGAGGCTAGCCTCTTCCCGTTTCCATAGGAGGCTGTTTGCTCAGTTACCGCCACGCATTCCACGCCGGCAACCATGCGGATGTCCTCAAGCATCTTGTATTGGTGTTAACACTGGAATACTACCTGCGTAAAGACAAGCCTTTCTGGTACATTGATACCCATGCGGGCGCTGGCCTGTACCAGCTTGGCAGTGCGGAAGCGCAGAAAACCCACGAGTTTGCCCACGGCATCCAGCTGTTATGGGATGCAGATGCCCCTCCCGCTGCCCTGCACCCCTACCTGTCTCTGTTGCAACAACTCAACCCCCACCCACATTTACAGCAATACCCCGGTTCCCCCTGGATTGCGGCGCAAATGCTGCGCCCAACCGACCAGTTGCGCCTGTTTGAACTACACCCCGCAGATTTCGCTGCACTCGGTGGCTTGCTGGGTAAGGACAAGCGCACCCAATTCTGTAAACAGGATGGGCTACAGGGGTTGCTGGGGCTGCTGCCTCCGCCCGCCCGCCGTGCAGTTATCCTGATTGACCCGTCCTATGAGCTGAAAACGGACTATCAGGGGGTTGTAGACACACTAGCCAAAGCCCATCAGCGCTTTGCCACCGGAACCTACCTGTTATGGTATCCCGTTATTAGCCGGGCACGGGTCGGGCAAATGTCGGCAGCATTACAAAACAGCGGTATTACCGACATCCTACAAATCGAATTCTGCCCCTTGCCGGACAGCAATGCCCTTGGCATGACTGGCAGCGGCATGTTTGTCATCAACCCGCCCTGGCTACTGGAAAACCAGATGCGAGATATTTCACCCTGGCTGCACCAGCAAATGGCCACTCACGGCGGGCATTTCAGCATTACCAGCTCGCCCCCAAAATAAAGCACCTAAGGAACACCATGCAATACTGGCTGATGAAATCGGAACCTGACGTATTTGGTATTGATCACCTGCGAAAGGCAGTTATCGAGCCGTGGGATGGGGTGCGCAATTACCAAGCACGCAATATGATGCGGGATCAGATGCAAGTCGGCGACCAGATATTTTTCTACCACTCCAACTGCGATGTACCCGGCATTACCGGCATCGCCGAAGTCGCCACCAGTGGCTACCCGGATAAAACAGCCTTCGACCCGGCAGCAAAATATTTCGACCCCAAAAGTGACCCCAATAACCCGCGCTGGTATCGGGTGGATGTGAAATTTGTACGCGAGCTAAACCGTACCATCAGCTTACAGGAACTGCGCGAGCACCCTGAACTGGAAAACATGCCATTGGTGCGCAAAGGTAACCGCCTGTCTGTCATGCCGGTCACGGAACAGGAATGGCAGTACATACTCTCCCTCGAATGAGAACAAACACCCACACGAGCTGTTGCACCCACCCAGTTACCCGTTACGGCTTTTTCTCATCCGCTCCTGGCTTGCAGGCAGCTGCCCCAGGACCAAACAGCGGGCAAAAATCGGCTGGCAGATCAGGTTTGGCCTCCGCCGCACCAACCGGGGTACTGGTCGGCTGGGCAACATTATCCGCCACGCCACCGGTTACCTCCGGTTGCCTGGGGGATAATTTGGATGCAGATACCGGCTCCGTACCGGCTATCGCTGGGGGAGCCGCCTGCATGAAACGTGCAAGACGCAAATCATGGAAAACCCGCTTGGCCTCCCAATAATCCTGCTGGTACTGGTTGCGTGCCAGCAACACCTGCTTATCCTTTGCCGCAATGCCGAGACCTTCGGCAATGCCATCCATTTCCACCAGCTGTTGCAGGATCTGGCTTGCCTTGTCCAGCAGGGCGGCGTGTTTGTCATGGCCATCCACCCCCTCCCGTTCCTGCGCGTCAAATTCGCTGACCATGGCCTTCAGGCGCTCTTCCTGCCGCTGATAGACTGGGGGTGGCTCAAACCCGCTGCTCGCCGGTGCAGCCAGTTGTGTGGCTTCCGGCTCACGTACCAGATACAGCGATAATGCGACCGCCGCCGTCACAACCAGCAACAACACCGGCAAAACCAGGCGCAATACACCTTCCAGTTTTTCCTGGGTGGAGGGTTCCGGTAAATCTTGCTTGATGACTAATTTGGGCATGGCGGGGCTTCCATTGCAGTTGATCAGGGCATTTAAAAATGCATGACGCCAACATAACATCCCTTTATTTTCATGCCAGTACATGACTGACAGAGTGGCGATTTTAGGCTTTATACGGATATTCACCCTATATAAGCCTGAATTTTGCCTGAATGCAATAAGAATTCACCACATTGGATATCCAACCCAAAGGATTGACTATTTTTTATTCTTAAATAGCCTGTTTGGAGGGTGGTGGCATAGTTGCCGGTGGTGTTTCAGGTTCTGAAGCGGGTGGTTTGGACAATTCTTTCTTCAATTTATCAACGCCCTGCTGCAAATTCTGGTTTAATTTACCAACACTTTCGGCCAAGGAACGGTCAAGGTCTGTTAGCCCGTTTTCCATGAACTGGTTCAACTGGTCTACAACCGCACCCATCGCACCACTAACCATGGAACCCAGCGTCTTCTGGACATCAACCTGCCATTTATTGTCTTTGCCGTAGACCAGGACAGTCCTCAGCGGGATCACCATATCGCCTTTTTCCCCGCCATACAGCACTGTGGCAACTTCAGCAGTTCCGCCTTCAACCTTGATTTCACCCGTTTCAAAACGCTGGGCAGACACACTTTTGCTGCTAAGGAATTGCAGGTACTGGGCGCTCTCCCATGTCACCAAATCTTTGGCGGTATCCATGTCTTCAGCCAGCACCGCCTGCCAGAATTTCTCTGTCGTTTCACGCGCCTGCTGTGATTCGGATGAAAAGATGCAACCCGACAACAACACCCCCAGCATCAACAGAAAAATACCTACCAACCAGTGCTTAACCTTCATTGCTCAACCTCCCTTGCAGCACGCCATCAGCATCCACGCTCAGCAACAGGGTAGGTGTAACCGTATTACCAAGCTGGCTATTCTTTGGCACAGACACACTTACCTTGCAGTAATTGGGTGTATAGCCGGTATAAGTTTGCCGTCCGTCGCCGCTTTCACGGCCATATTCCCATAATACAGGAATATACCCGCCTACCTGCTGTTGCAGCCATTCCTGCTTCATGAGCTCGCCAATCTCATGCAAGGTTTGACTGCGCTGCTTCTTGACAGGTTCCGCCACTTGCCCCGGTAGTCCGGCAGCCTTGGTACCTTCGCGCACGGAATAGCTGAAAATATGCAGGTGACCAAACCCGACAGACTGCACAAAAGCCAACGTCTGCTCCCACTCCTCGTCGGTTTCGCCGGGAAAACCGACGATAATGTCGGTAGTGACGTTGAACCCCGCTACGGCAGTGCGTGCCTGCTCCACCAGCCGGGCAAACTCGGCGGTCTTGCAACGCCGCGCCATCCGCCGCAGCACAGAATCCGCGCCACTTTGCAGGGGCAAATGCATGTGCGGCATCAAACGCGGATCGGCAAACAGGGCAAAGAAATCCTCCGGCAAATCCCACGGCTCAACCGAGGCAAAGCGGATGCGGGGTATGTCAGTTTCCCGCAGAATGGCTTGCACCAACGCATACAGGGAACTGCTCGTATCGCTGCCATAGCCACCGACATGTACGCCGGTCAGCACGATTTCCTGTACACCCTGCCCATACAAGCCATTGATTTCGGAAATAATGTCGGCT
Organism: Thiothrix nivea DSM 5205; assembly: GCF_000260135.1. NCBI lineage: Bacteria > Pseudomonadati > Pseudomonadota > Gammaproteobacteria > Thiotrichales > Thiotrichaceae > Thiothrix > Thiothrix nivea. Next base: position 1,499,172 of record NZ_JH651384.1, read on the forward strand.
TCACTGCGGCTGCGTTCTTCCCCACGCGCCAGCGTGACAATACAGAAAGTGCAGCGATAACGGCAACCATCCTGAATTTTGATGAAAGCACGTTGCCGACCACGCAGGAACAAGGGCGTTTCACCCGGCTCGGTCGCCATCGCGGGCATGATGGGCGAAGCGAATTGCTGCATGACGGTCTGGGGAAGGCGATCTTTGTCAGCATTTGGCACTACCAGATCGACCCCGAGCGCCTGCGCCACTTCATCGGTTTGCAGGCTGGCGTAACAGCCGCTCACCACCAGCTTGGCGGCAGGGTTTTCACGGTACAGGCGGTGCATCAGGCGGCGCGACTTGCCCGCTGCCTCATTGGTGACAGCACAGGTATTCAGTACCAACACGTCTGCATCCGGGACGCTGGCGACAATTTCATGCCCACCAGCACTGAACTGTTGCGACCATTGCTCCAGTTCCGCTTCGTTTAGGCGACATCCCAATGCTTTCAGGTGGATTTTCATTTAACCGTTTACAGGTTCTCGGGGTGGGTGACCACTTCAGCGCTGTCACGCAGATCTTGCAGGAAAGCACCCAGCTCGCGTGAACCAACACTTTGCTCAAACACAGCAGCTGCATCCGCACTCAAGTTGGCTTCACCAGCCTTGACGGATTTAAGGGCGACAACAGCATAGTCACCATTGCCCATCGCCACGCCAGTCCAGCTGGACTTACCCGCAGCGGGATGGTTCATGGCAAAAGCTTTTTCCAGCACTTCCGGTGGTAACTTGTTGTCCGTGCGGCCAACTAGGCCAAATTTTTCCACCGCCGATTCTGCCCCCAGACCGGTTTCAGACAAGGTTGTCCAAGTTTGACTATCAGACAGTTTCTTCAGCAAGTCTTCGCCTTTCTGGGCTGTCAGCTTACGTGCTTCCTGCGCCAACAACGCCGTGCGGATGTCTTCGCGCACCGCATCCAATGGTTTCTGTGCCGCCGCTTCGTGATTGACAACACGGATGACAGCGGCTTTCCCGTCTTCCAGCTCCAGCACATCGGAATTTTTACCGGATTTCAGCACATCATCGTCAAAAGCAGCCTCACGCACTTTGGCACTGGCGGCAATGCCTTCACCCTGTATCCGGCTGAGCCAGTCAGTTTGCTGTACCGTCAAACCCACTTCCGTGGCAGCAGGGGCAAGGTCACCATCCTGCTCATAAGCAACCCGACCCAGGGTTTCACCCTTGTCCAGAAATTCCTTTTCGGCCAGTTCATTACGGTAATCTTTCTCTGCTGCCTCACGCACTTCAGCCAGAGTTTTGGACTGGGCAGGCTTGATTTCATTGACACGGATGATTTCATAGCCCGCTTCGGTTTTGACCGGGGCTGACATTTCGCCTGATTTGAGGGCAAACACGGCCTTCTCGAATTCCGGCCCCCAGTCACCGGCCACGACCGAACCAATCAGGCCGCCTTTTTCTGCCGCGATCTTGTCATCGGAATCAGTACGGGCAATGTCTTCAAACTGGCGGGTTCCTGCCTGTATGTCGGCATACAGGGCATCAATGCGCTTTTTGGCATCCGCGTCTTTGGCGGGGCCATCCACACCTACCAAAATATGGCTGGCAACAAACTCTTCCGGTTGCGCGTAATGCTCGGCATTGTCATCAAACCAGGCTTGCAGGGCGGCTTCATCAACTGCCACCTTTGCAGCCAGATCGTCACGGTTGAGTTCCAGATAAGCCAGCTGAACTTTTTCGTCGGTCATGTAGCTGGCCTTGTTTTGCTCGTAATACTGGGCAATCTGTTCATCGCTGATCTGTACTTGCGTCTGGAAATCAGCCATTTTCAGGGTGAAGACCTCCAGCTCACGTTGCTGGTTACGCAATGCCTGATATTGCTCGGCTTCCGCCTTGGGCAAAAAGGCCGTAGCCTGGACAGCATTGCGCAGTTGCTGCTGCGACAAATCATTGCGCACCTGGAACTCAAATTCCACCGGGTCACGACGCTGCATTTTCAGGAAGTTTTCGTAAGTCGCCTTGTCAAATTTGCCGTCTTTCTGGAAGACCTCGATAGCGGTGATAGCGTCCGCCACTTCCTGGTTGCTGGCACGGTAGCCGCCTTCAGTGATTTTCTGGCGCATCAGAGCCTGGTTAATGACCGACTCCAACGCACTGCCCTTCAGCGCTTCGTCCATACCCGGAGGCAGCTGGCCACCGAACTGCTGCTTCATTTGTAACAGGGCATTCTGGACTTCCTGTACCAGGATTTCTTCGCCATTGACAACAGCAGCTGCGCGTTTGCCGCCACCCTCGAAATATTGGTTGATGCCGAACAAGGCAAATGGAACGATGATCAAACCTACGATAACATAGGCAATCCAGCCTTTGGCTTTATCATGAATCGATTGCAGCATGGTCTTTTATGTTTTTGTCAGTAATGTTGATGGATAGATAATGCGCACGCCCCACGCACGCAGAAACGCAATCATACAGCAAGAAACAAGGGGATGAAATGGAAAAAGTTGGCGGAGCGGACGGGACTCGAACCCGCGACCCCCGGCGTGACAGGCCGGTATTCTAACCAACTGAACTACCGCTCCGTGATGGTTTGAGACAAGTAAAAAGGATGTCTTGATGACATCCTTTTTTAAAGAGTTGGCGGAGCGGACGGGACTCGAACCCGCGACCCCCGGCGTGACAGGCCGGTATTCTAACCAACTGAACTACCGCTCCGCGATATAAACTTTAAACAACGATGGTGGGTAGTGAGGGGCTCGAACCCCCGACATTCGCCTTGTAAGGGCGACGCTCTACCAACTGAGCTAACTACCCGTCGTTGGAAAGGGCGCTAGTTTACTGCATCCTTCAGAGCTTTGCCAGCCTTAAATGAAGGAATTTTTGCAGAAGCGATAGAAATTGTTTCTCCGGTACGCGGGTTGCGGCCAGAGCGTGCCTGACGCTCACGCACCAGGAAAGTGCCGAAACCTACCAAGGCAACTTGGTCACCCTTGGCCATTGCTTCGCTGATAACCTCGACGAATGCTTTGAATGCACGATCAGCGTCAGCTTTGGTCAAGCCGGACTTGTCTGATACTGCATCAATCAGTTCTGATTTATTCATAGAAACTTTCCTTATGAATTCATTATTGGGGAAAACCGAAACACTCCTGCCAGTCCTAGATCAGCAGAGCCACCCATGCGGATACGCCCGACAGTTATACCAGCGACATCTAAAATATGTCAACAAAATGACGGACTTCAAACGCACAGAAGCATTTCACCACAAAGTGTAGACCATTAATGTGGCCTTGCCGGGGTGGAGTCCTCCTCTTCAGTCACCGGTGCAGACGCCACCGGCTGGCTTTCCCCATCATCGTCGAGGTCTTCATCATCAGCCAATGGCTCGGGCGCACGCTCCAGCGCCAGTGCCAGCACTTCGTCGATCCACTTGACAGGTCTGATCTCCAAGCCCTTCTTGACGTTATCCGGCACTTCTGCCAAATCCTTTTCGTTTTCACGCGGAATCAGCACCAACTTGATGCCGCCACGGTGCGCAGCCAGCAGTTTTTCCTTCAGCCCACCAATGGGCAACACTTCACCGCGCAGGGTGATTTCACCCGTCATGGCGACATCGGCATTGACCGGGATACGGGTCATGGCCGATACCATCGCTGTTACCATGCCGATACCTGCACTTGGGCCGTCCTTAGGCGTGGCACCTTCCGGCACATGGATATGCACATTGTGCTTGCGCAGGAATTTGCGGGTGATACCCAAGCTACGGGCGCGGCTCTTGACCACGGTTTCAGCCGCATGGATGGATTCTTTCATCACCTCACCCAAGCGGCCAGTGCTCTTGATCATGCCGTTACCCGGCAGCAGCGCGCTTTCAATGGTTAGCAGATCGCCACCTACGGAAGTCCACGCCAGCCCGGTGACCTGACCGATCTGGTTGCTCCTGTCGGCACGACCGTAATCGAAACGCTTCACGCCAAGATACTTTTCAATGTTACGTGGTGTGACCGAAGTCTTTTTCTTGTCGTTCAGCAAGTGATCCTTGACCGCCTTGCGGCATAACTTGGAAATTTCCCGATCCAGGCTACGCACCCCGGCTTCGCGGGTGTAATGGCGGATAATGTCCAGCACCGCGCTGTCGCTGATGCTCAACTCGCCTTTTTTCAGGCCATTGCTCTTGACCTGTTTGGGAATCAGGTAATTGCGGGCAATGCTGAGCTTTTCATCTTCGGTATAGCCCGGGATGCGGATGACCTCCATACGATCCAGCAACGGCCCCGGAATGCGCATACTGTTGGATGTGGCCACAAACATGACATCCGACAGGTCGAAATCGACTTCCAGGTAGTGGTCGGCAAAGGTGTGGTTCTGTTCCGGATCCAACACTTCCAGCAGGGCGGAAGACGGGTCACCACGGAAATCGGTGGACATCTTATCGATTTCATCCAGCAGGAACAGCGGGTTACGGGTTCCTACCTTGGACAGGTTCTGGATGATCTTGCCCGGCAAGGAGCCAATATAAGTGCGGCGGTGACCACGGATTTCCGCTTCGTCACGCACCCCACCCAGTGCCATGCGGGTAAACTTCCGGCCAGTGGCGCGGGCAATGGATTGCCCCAGGGAGGTTTTGCCCACCCCCGGTGGCCCAACCAAGCACAGGATTGGCCCTTTGATCTTCTTGACCCTCTGCTGCACGGCCAAGAATTCGAGAATGCGTTCCTTGACCTCTTCCAAGCCGAAATGGTCTTCGTTCAGCACCGTCTCGGCTGACGACAGGTTGTTGTTGACCTTGGACTTTTTCTTCCAGGGCAGGTTGGCCAGCCAGTCAATGTAATTACGCACCACCGTGGCTTCCGCCGACATCGGTGACATCATTTTCAGCTTTTTCAGCTCGGCGTCGGCCTTTTCGCGGGCGTCTTTGGGCATTCCGGCATTTTCCACCCGGCGTGCCAGTTCTTCCATCTCATTGGGCGCACCCTCATCCAGTTCGCCCAGCTCTTTCTGGATGGCCTTGATCTGTTCATTGAGGTAGTACTCACGCTGGCTACGTTCCATCTGCTGCTTGACGCGGCCACGGATTTTCTTTTCCACCTGCAACAGGTCAATTTCACCCTCGATCAGTTCCATCAAGTGCTGGATACGTTCCTCCACATCCAACATTTCGAGAATTTTCTGCTTTTCAGCAATTTTCAGCCCCAGATGGGCAGCGATAGTGTCCGCCAAGCGCACCGGGTCGTCAATGCTGGACAGGGAAGACAGGATTTCCGGTGGAACCTTTTTATTCAGTTTGACGTATTGCTCAAACAGGCTGATCAGGGAACGGCTCAGGACTTCAACCTTGCGCTGGTCACCCGGCAGGGAGGCGCGAACTTCCACCTTGGCTGCCGAAAAGTCGCCAGCATTGTCAATGGCCATGATTTCGGCACGCTCCAAACCCTCCACCAGCACTTTCAGGGTACCATCCGGCAGCTTCAACAATTGCAGGATGGTGGCTAGGGTTCCCATGGTATGCACATCATCCAGTTCCGGCGCATCCACTTCAGCACTTTTTTGTGCGACCAGCAGGATTTGCTTGTTGTCATCCATAGCCATGTCAAGCGCCTGGATGGATTTGTTCCGCCCCACGAACAGGGGAATGACCATGTGCGGGTAGACAACCACATCACGCAGGGGGAGAACGGGAACAATGATAGATTTAGCCATGGTAACAACTCGCTGTTGCAGATGGAGACTACGCGCCCAGCAGAAAGCCGGACGCGCCAACACATGTTATTCGCCGGCAGCCAGCTGCTGCGGTTCAACATTCTCATAGATCAGATAAGGTGTGGACTCACCCTTGACGACGGATTCATCCACCACTACCTTGCCGACATTCTGCTCGGATGGCAGGTCATACATGGTATCCAGCAGGATTTTTTCCATGATGGAACGCAAGCCGCGCGCACCGGTTTTACGCTCCATGGCCTTGCGGGCAATGGCGTGCAGAGCATCGTCGCGGAACACCAGCTCAGCACCTTCCATGTCAAACAGTTTGGCGTATTGCTTGGTAAGGGCATTGCGTGGCTCGGTGAGGATTTGCACCAGCGCTTCCTCATCCAGCTCTTCCAGGGTTGCCACGACCGGCAAACGCCCCACAAATTCGGGAATCAGCCCATAATGCACCAGGTCTTCGGCCTCGATGTCGCGAATGACTTCGCCAAAACTACGGCTTTCATCCGGGGCCTTGACCTTCGCGGAAAAGCCGATGCTACCCTTTTCGGTGCGGCGGCGGATGACCCTATCCATACCGGCAAACGCCCCGCCGACGATGAACAGGATATTGCGGGTGTCAACCTGTAAGAACTCCTGCTGCGGATGCTTGCGCCCACCTTGTGGCGGTACCGAGGCAATGGTGCCTTCGATCAGTTTCAGCAATGCCTGTTGCACACCTTCACCAGACACATCGCGGGTAATGGAGGGGTTGTCAGCCTTGCGGGAAATCTTGTCGATTTCGTCGATGTAGACAATACCGGTCTGCGCCTTTTCCACATCGTAATCGCATTTTTGCAGCAGCTTCTGGATGATGTTTTCCACATCCTCGCCCACGTAACCGGCTTCGGTCAGAGTGGTGGCATCGGCGATGGTGAAAGGCACATTCAATAGGCGCGCCAAGGTTTCAGCCAGCAAGGTTTTGCCGCTACCGGTCGGCCCGATCAGCAAGATGTTGCTTTTGGCCAGCTCGACATCATCCTTGCCACCTTTCTTGTAAAGGCGCTTGTAATGGTTGTAGACGGCTACTGACAGCACCCGCTTCGCCAGCTCCTGACCGATGACATATTCATCAAGGTTGGCCTTGAGTTCATGCGGTGTCGGCAGAGAGGATTGTTCGTCAGACCCCTGTACGGCATGCATCTCCTCCTGAATGATGTCATTACACAAATCGACACATTCATCACAAATGAAGACCGAAGGCCCCGCAATCAGTTTGCGCACCTCATGCTGGCTTTTTCCGCAGAAAGAGCAGTACAGCAATTTGCCGCTATCATGATCGCCTCGTCTATCTTTGCTCATCAGAACCTCTATCCCGTGCCAGCAATGGGCACATCAACACTAACCAAAGGGACTATAGTAATGTCCGCCTGTCTGTTTTCAAACCATATTATTGAGATAATCCTGTCTACTGACAAGAATACATGGCTTTGAGAAGTATTTTACGCTTCTTTTCCTTAAAAACACCTGTCCAGACACGAAAACAGCCTGCAAAAACAGGCTGTTTTCTGATAAAAGGATCACAAATCCGGTTCGGTGCATCAAGAACGGACTGTCAACACCTCATCTATCAAGCCATATTCACACGCCGTTGGCGCATCCATGAAATTATCCCGGTCGGTATCCTGCTCAATGCGCTCCAGCGGTTGACCGGTGTGGCTGGCCAGCACCCGGTTCAACTCTTCACGCATCTTGAGGATTTCACGGGCGTGAATCTCGATATCGGACGCCTGACCACGGAAACCACCCAGCGGCTGATGGATCATCACCCGCGAATGCGGCAAAGCAAAACGCTTGCCCTTGGCCCCACCCGCCAGCAACACAGCACCCATACTGGCCGCTTGGCCAATACACAAGGTGCTGACATCCGGCTTGATGAATTGCATGGTGTCATAGATGGCCATGCCGGAGGTAATAACGCCACCCGGAGAGTTGATATACAGATGAATGTCCTTTTCCGGATTTTCCGACTCCAGGAACAGCAACTGCGCCACAATCAGGTTGGCCATGTAGTCTTCAACTTCGCCCACACAAAAAATGACGCGTTCCCGTAATAAACGGGAATAAATGTCGAAGGCGCGCTCGCCGCGCGCGGACTGTTCGATAACCATTGGCACGCCAACAGCGCGTGGCTCAATCGGATTTTTTCCAAACATTACAACCTACCTTATTTATGTACAGCAACTCAGGCCGCAGCCTGCCCTTGCTTGTCCGGGTTCATGACACTGTCAAAGTCACGCTTTTCATCGGTCACTGTCGCCTTTTCCATCGCCCACTCAACAATCATTTCTTCCATGACTGCCGCTTCAATGGTTTGCATGGCCTGACGGTTGCCACGGTAATAATTTTTCAGGGCATCCGGGTCTTCGTAGCTGGCAGCGACAGTTTCCAGCATCGCCTCGACGCGCGCAGGGTCACGTTGCAGGTTGTTCTGGCGGATGATTTCACCCACGATCAGCCCCAGCTTGACACGGCGCTCGGCTTGCGGCACAAACATCTCATCCGGCAGATTATCTGCTTTGGTACCGGTATTTTGCGAGAACTCATCACGAATGTAACGGATTTCATCCTTCACCAGCGCATTGGGAATATCAATTGCATGCAGGTCAGCCAAACCATCCATTACCTGCTGCTTGAGCTGGGTCTTGATGGCTCCATCCAGTTCGCGCTGCATGTTCTTTTTGACTTCGGTACGGAATTCGTCGGCGGAACCACTTACCACCCCGAAGTTCTTGATGAAATCTTCATCCACTTCCGGCAGGGCAGGTGCACGTACCTGTTTCATGGTGAGCTTGAACTGAGCCGTTTTACCTTTCAGGTTATCCGCCTGATAGTTATCAGGGAATGCCACGTCGATAGTCTTTTCATCGCCAGCCTTCATGCCCAGCAGACCATCTTCAAAGTCTTTCAACATCCGGCCTGCACCCAGTTCGACCGCATAGTCTTCGGCTGCTCCCCCTTCAAAAGCCTCACCATCAACGCTACCAGCAAAGTCCACCTTTACCATATCGCCAGCGGCGGCGGCACGGTCAGTTTCCTGCCACTCCTGGTTTTGCTTACGGATAACGTCAACCATCTTGTCAATGTCGGCCTCTGTAATCTCGGCAAGCGGACGAGTGACAGCCAAGGTTTCAACGCCAGCGATAACAATTTCCGGGTACACCTGAAAAGTGGCAACAAATTCCAGATCCTTGCCTGCCTCCATGGATTTCAGGTCGATTTCCGGCAGACCTGCAACGCGCAGGTTTTCCTTGCCAGCCGCTTCCTGGAAACTGGAACCCAGCAGTTTTTCCACCACTTCAAAACGCACGGAATCACTGTAACGCTTTTTCACCACGGAAAAAGGCACCTTGCCTGGGCGGAAACCATCAATCCGCACACGACCGGCCATGCCCTTCAGGCGCTTATCCACTTCCTTGTCAATCTGCTCGGCAGGGACTGCCACTGTCATCTTGCGATCAATGTTACCGGTTGTTTCAACTGAAACTTGCATGTAAAAAAACCTCATCAGCGCCTGCCGCCACAGGACGCAGGCATCATTTATAACTATTGGTTGGATGGGATGGTGCGAAAGGAGAGACTCGAACTCTCACGCCTTACGGCACTGGAACCTAAATCCAGCGCGTCTACCAATTCCGCCACTCTCGCACGTATTCAGTCACCGGTTCCCCATCAGCAAGCCTGACCAGAAACCGTAAAGGAGGCGATTATACACAGCAGAAATGCTCTTGTATAACATTAAGCAAGGGGGATAAGTGGGGTGACTGATGGGACTCGAACCCACGACCACCGGAATCACAATCCAGTGCTCTACCAACTGAGCTACAGTCACCACTGAAAACTGTTGCCTGCGGGACGGGGAAGTGGCACGCCCGGCAGGGCTCGAACCTGCAACCTACGGCTTAGAAGGCCGTTGCTCTATCCAATTGAGCTACGGGCGCAGAGTTGATGAATTTGAAAATGGTCGGAGTAGAGGGATTTGAACCCCCGACCACCTGTACCCAAAACAGGTGCGCTACCAGGCTGCGCTATACTCCGACTGTAAAGAGGCAGGATATGCTGAATCCATTCCTCAATCAAGAGCGCGAACTATACGGAGCATCTGCCGTGGCGTCAAGCTCCATATAGCTGCAACCCCGAATTTTTTTAGCTGCGCGCCGTCAGCCACTCGCCAATGGTGGGCGGAATGGTTTTCTGCGCTTTACCACTGACGTAGATACCGATATGGCCGCCCTTGAAAGACAGCTCGGTATAATCAGACGAACCAATCGCACCCTTGAGCGCACGTGAAGCATCCGGCGGCACCAGATGGTCGTACTCAGCAAACACATTCAGCACAGGCGCGGTAATGTTCTTAAGGTCAACCGTATAATCACCAATCTGGACTTCGCCCTTCAGCAATTTGTTCTGCTGGAAGAAATCCTTGATGAACTGGCGGAAGGTTTCGCCCGCCTGATCCGGGCTGTCGAAAATCCACTTTTCCATACGCATAAAATTTTTCAGCGTTTGGCTGTCGCCCATCACGTCAACCATGCCCAAGTATTTCTGCCCCATCAACTGGTAAGGTTTCAGATTGAGGAATGTCCAGTTGAGCATTTCCCCCGGAATATTGCCGATGGTGTCGACCAACTGGTCAATATCCACATTCTGCACCCAATGGCTGAGCATATTATCCGGCGTATGGTAATCGACCGGCGTCACCATGGTGACCAGATTCTTGACCTTTTCCGGGTGCATGGAGGTGTAGCACAGGCTGAAAGCGCCACCCTGGCAGATTCCCAACAAGTTGATGGCATCGACACCATGACGGGCGCAGATTTCATCGACGCAATTGTCCAGATAACCATTCAGGTAGTCATCCAGGGTCAGGTAACGGTCAGACGCGTCCGGGTAACCCCAGTCGATCAAGTACACATCCTGCCCGGAATCCAGCAAACCCTTGATAGTGGAACGATTTTCCTGAATATCGGTCATATAGGGGCGGTTAACCAGCGCATACACAATCAATACCGGCACTTTATTGGTTGGCTCGGCAGTACCCTGATAGCGCAACAGCTTGAGCTTATCTTCCTGATACACCACCTCGGACGGGGTAACGCCACTGGAAATCTCGCCAACTTCCATCAGGTTGGTCATACCCTGGGCGAGCTTCTCGTTGAAGGCTTTAACTTCGTTCAGAACTTCATCTGGACGCATTTGAAACGGCATATTCGTTCTCCTTGAATTCAGTCCGATGATCAGGTCAGGCAGACGTGGCAGGCTTCTTGCTGCTGGCACGGGTGATTTTAGGTTTGGCAACGGCCTTGGGTTTGGTATCAGCAGGCACTTCTTCAGCCTCAGCCTCAGCCTCAGCCTCAGCCTCAGGTGCTGTCTCTGGCATTGGAACTGGTGCAGGAGCCGCCGCCATGGCATCAACCTTGCGCGCCAATTCCTGTAACTGCTTACGCAGGGAACGGTTTTCACGGCGGATTTCCTGCTGCTTCTGGAAAGCGGCGTTCATATCCTTGCGGGTTGGCAGATTGGCAGCCTCGTATGCACTATCCATCTCAGCATTGATGCCCTGCTTCAGCGTCATCAATGCATTCACCAAATCGCCGTACACCACCTGATATTCATCCGTCATGGCGAACTTGCCATAGACCTCTTCATTTACATCCACCCATAAGTCGTAGAGTTCACGCAAGGTGTTGATCTTTTTGCCTTCCTCGCGCAGTTTGGTGACGCGTGCGCGCAAGGCAGTCACGGATTCAATACCCTGTTTGGCGAAAGCCTCCAGATAATCATCCATCGCTTCCTGATAGTTAGCCCCCAGTTGCGCCAGCTCCTGCAAACGCTCTTGCGACTCACGGTTGAAACCGACCGCTGGAGTAGCGAGCATCTTGTGCAGTTGCTCCTGCCAGTTTTCGGAAGTCGGCATGTGGAAACCACCAGCACCCATTTGCTGGAATGCCTGCATTCCCATGCTTTCCAGCACGTGCTTCCAGCTATCCAGTGCTGCCTGGCCAACGCCAAAACCATGGGCGGTATACTTGCCCGCTTCCAGCTGGGTGCAGCAATTGCGGAAACCGGCTTCCATCGCATCCATCCACGCATTCATGGCTTCTGCGCCGGTGGAGCCAGCTTTCTGCACGCTGTAGGCGTTTTCGGCGAGGTTCATATAGGTCTTGCCCATATCCACCATGCGCTGAAAAGCATCTGTAGATGCACCTGGCGTGGTGTGCTGACTGACCGCCTTCCACCATTGCTCCAGCCCTTGCGTCCAGGCTGGAACGCCCATGCCGGGCATGGCTTGTGCACCAGGCTGCCCCATTTTGGCCAGATCCGACCAGGCATCCCAATAACGTTTTTGCGTGTCAGACCAATTTTTCATCATTTCTTCAGACCAAGCTTCCATCACTGCTCCCATCCTCCGCGTAAAAAAGGTTGATTTTCACAAGCTTAACATGCTATTTTGTGCGTCGCAACATTGTTGACAGATTTACTCATATACGGCTTGCAAAAACAAACCGTAAGGTATTATTGTTGACAACTGTAGCATTACACCACAAGGATCAATAGGATTTTAACCCTGGGAGAACGTTTCATGCGCGAAGATATTGTTATCGTGGCCGCAGGCAGAACTGCACTTGGTACTTTTGGCGGTTCCCTTTCCTCCATTCCTGCGTCCGAACTCGGCGCAAAAGTCATTAAAGGGTTGCTGGAACGTTCCGGCCTGAAACCTGAGCAAATCAACGAAGTCATCCTCGGTCAGGTGCTGACCGCTGGTGTTGGCCAGAACCCTGCCCGTCAGGCAGTGTTGTCGGCTGGCCTGCCAGTGGAGGTTCCGGCCATGACCATCAACAAAGTCTGCGGCAGTGGCCTGAAAGCCGTACATCTGGCCTATCAGGCGGTGGCTTGTGGCGATGCTGACATCGTAATCGCGGGTGGCCAGGAAACCATGAGCGCTTCCGCCCACGTCCTGCCCGGTTCCCGTAACGGCCAGAAGATGGGCGACTGGAAAATGGTCGACACCATGATCAAGGATGGCCTGTGGTGCGCCTTCAACGACTGCCACATGGGCATTACTGCCGAAAATATCGCCGGCCAATACGGCTTCAGTCGTGAAGCGCAGGATGAATTCGCCGCTGGCTCCCAACAAAAAACCGAAGCAGCGCAAAAAGCTGGTGTATTCACCGATGAAATCATCCCGGTCGAAATCCCGCAGCGCAAGGGCGACCCGCTGGTGTTCGACACTGACGAATTCCCGCGTGCTGGCACCACTGCCGCCTCTCTGGCGAAACTACGCCCTGCCTTCAAAAAGGATGGCACTGTGACTGCCGGCAACGCTTCCGGCATCAACGACGGCGCGGCAGCCGTGGTTGTGATGACCGCTTCCAAAGCAAAAGAACTCGGCCTGACCCCAATGGCACGTATCGTGTCGTTCTCCAGCGCGGGCGTTGACCCGGCCATCATGGGCACCGGCCCGATCCCCGCCACCACCAAATGCCTGGAAAAAGCGGGCTGGAGCGTGGCTGACCTTGACCTGATCGAAGCCAACGAAGCGTTCGCGGCACAGGCCATGTCCGTCAACGAAAGCCTTGGTTTCGACCTGAACAAGGTCAACATCAGCGGCGGCGCGATTGCCCTCGGCCACCCGATTGGCGCATCCGGCGCGCGCGTGCTGGTCACCCTGCTGCATGGCATGAAGCGCACCGGCGCGAAGAAAGGTCTGGCGACGCTGTGCATCGGCGGCGGCCAGGGTGTGGCGATGGCAGTTGAAGCAATTTAAATTATATTTTGAGGAGTAATAATTCATGAGTAAAGTTGCACTGGTAACAGGTGGTACTGGCGGTATCGGTAACGCCATTTGCAAGCAATTCGCGGCAGACGGCTACAAGGTTGTCACCACCTATTTCGAGCCGGAAGAGCAAGCGAAAGCATGGCAGGAAAAGCAGGATTATGAAGTCACCATCTACCCATGCGATGTCAGCAGCTATGATGACTGCGTGAAACTGAAAGAAGCGGTGGAAGCCGATTTCGGCCAGGTCGACATCATCGTCAACTGCGCAGGCATCACCCGTGACGCCACCTTCAAGAAAATCACCCCGGCACATTGGGCAGCGGTGATGAAAACCAACCTTGACAGCATCTTTAATGTCACCCACCAATTCGTCAACCAGATGGCTGACCGTGGTTTTGGCCGCGTCATCAACATCTCCTCCATCAATGGCCAGAAAGGCCAGTTTGGCCAGACCAACTACAGCGCGGCCAAAGCAGGCGTACACGGTTTCACCATGGCGCTGGCGCAGGAAGTCGCGCGCAAAGGCGTAACCATCAATACCCTGTCCCCTGGCTACATCGCCACGGAAATGGTGATGGCGATTGCCGAAGACGTGCGCAACAAGATTATCGCGCAAATCCCGGTAGGCCGTCTGGGCACGCCGGAAGAAATGGCCGCGATCGTTTCCTTCCTGGCTTCTGACAACGCCGGCTTCATCACTGGCGCGAACATCTCCGCCAATGGTGGGCAATTCATCCATTGATGACTGTAGGGGCGGAAGATTTTTCGCCCCTACCCCCTCCACAATCCCCTGTTCTTGCCAATCATTCACCGCTTTTGTGCATAAAGGCATGGTTTTTGTGTGCATAACAAAACGTTAACCTATAGAATCAAACGCAGAAGCTGCACCAGAAGGCAGCCTGAAAACCTGACTCACCACAGACTAGCCCTGACGAATGACCCTATGGCCGAAGAACGCATTATCAAGAAATACCCTAACCGGCGCTTGTATGACACCACCCAGAGCTGCTACATCACCCTCAACGATGTGCGCGATCTGGTGTTGAAGGAACTCCCCTTCAAGGTGATCGACCGCCAGTCAGGTGAAGACATCACCCGCAGTATCCTGCTGCAAATCATCATGGAACAGGAATCGGGCGGGCAACCGCTGTTCAGCGCCGAAATCCTGGAGCAATTCATCCGCAACTATAGCGACACCACCCGCAAGGGTTTCACCGAATACATGGCGCAAAGCGTCCACCTGTTCAACCAGCAGCAAGCCGCCATGCAGGAGCAAATGCACAAGATTCTGGCGGGCACGCCACTGGATACCTGGCTGAAGGTGGGCGAGCAGAACATGCAGACGTGGCAGAAAATGCAGGAAAGTATTCTTTCCAATTTGCAGCCCAAGAAGTAAGCAGCCGATATTTACCCTCGTACAGATCAGGCTCTGTATGCAGCCTTCGGTGTGCCTGAGTGGGTATACGATGGCAGGCCAGACAAGTGACAAAACCCTGCCAACCGACGGCGTGGGATATGTTGCTGACCTGGACAAGCCAAATCACCATTACCCACGAACAAACATGGTATCTGACCCCACCGCGGCGCATCGGCATGCCCAAACTGCTGGCGGCTTTCCAGCAGTTTTTCCGCAAAAACGCCGAGAGCTGGATCAAGCGCTTCGCCCACAAGGAAGCTGGGCCGCAATTACTGCGGCAAGCCTTCCTGCAACGTATCATCAACGGCGGTGGGCGCATCAGCCGCGAATACGGGCTGGGCAGACGCCGCACCGACCTGTTCCTGGAATGGCCGGTCAGCGAAGCCGACGGCTATCACGGTTAAGTCCAGCGGGTGGTGCTGGAGCTGAAAATCCTGCACAAATCACTGGAAGCCACGCTGGCGGAAGGACTGGACAAACAGCGGATTACGCCGCCAAATGCAAGGCCGAAGAGGCTCACCTGATCATTTTCGACCGGCGGGAAAACATACCGTAGGAAGAAAAAATCTGGCGACGTAATGAACACATTCACGGAACGACAATCAGTGTTTGGGGGCACTGCCATTAAGTTAAGCCCCGTAGGTCGGACTTCAGTCCGACATTCTTCATGTTTTGGCGGGGAAGTTGTTGGGCTGAAGCCCGACCTACAGCTAACCAAAATCCTTAACTTAATGGCAGTGGTGTTTGGGGGGGGTAGCCTGCCCCACAATACATGGATTCGCGTAGCCCATTACGCGCCCTACACCTTCATGGATTAACCCTGGAAAGTTGTTTTCGTGCACGTTCCTAACACATCATCCACTTATCTGTTTTTTATTGCCGCCAAGCTCTTTTATGCTGGATCATTGCTGCATAATTTTTCATACGGCTTCTGCGCGGTCATGAACATATACCATAAAAAAGACTGAATAGACCATTGCTAGTAACGCTTACGCTCTGACAGACAAAACAACAAAGGCTAACAACATGAATACCAAAAAGCTTCTCCTGGTCGCCACCATCCAATCTATCCTGCTGCTTTCCGCCACACCTGTTTTTGCAGGCGATGTGGAAGTCACCCTACCCGCCGCAACCGACGCCTTCACGGTTGACCAGCCCGCCGGAACCGAACTGATGCGCGTCAACGGCGCTGGCAACGTCGGCATCGGCACGGCAACGCCCAGCGACGGCACTGCCAACGGCGGCCAATCTCTTAAGCTGGATGTAGAAGGTGCTGTCGGCGCCAAACACTACTGCGACGAAAACGGCGAAAACTGCCAGACCGCCGCCAGCCTTGCCTCCGGGAACGCTGGTACTGCTATGGCTTTCAAGGTCACGAGTACCGACACAACCACTGTTCAAACCCGTAACGAGTGGTGGAAAATGGATGCCGAATGGGATACAACAGCAGAAATCAACACTTTCAGCAACAGTACATTTGCCAATGGCGCTTTTACTGTTGGCGCGGGTGAAGGCGGTCTATACGAAATCTTTGCAAAAACCAACGTTGCAGCAGATGAAGGGCGAGACCAAACGACTATCCATGTCAACGGATTAAGCGTCGGCAGCAGCTCCTATATTGACGGTCTTAGCGTTGTGCCCTCACCGGCTTATGCTCTGGTCAACCTAGTAGAAGGGGATACGGTTGAGATATACGGACACTACAACCACAGCACAACCGATGCACGCAATAACTGTTCCATCAGTAGCTGCTACCTCACCTTACAGAAAATCGGCGCAGCCGCAACCGGCGGCGGCGCAGCCGATAACCTTGGCAACCATACCGCCACCCAGAACATCAACCTCGCCGCCAACAAACTGGTCGGCAACGGCGGTACGGAAGGTATCACCATTGATGCCACCGGCAACGTCGGCATCGGCACCACCACCCCAAGAAATTCCCTCGATATCAGTAAGGACAGCGGCAATACAGAGGTTATCGTAAGTACGGATGATGCTTCTGAATCCCGCTTGGCCCTGCTTAACAGTGTCAGGCAATGGAGACTGCAAAATACAGCATCTGGTGGATTTTCCCTTTTCGATTCGACTGCCAACGCATCCAGAATATATGCCGATACCACTGGCAATGTCGGCATCGGCACAACAAGCCCGACAACAGATTTACAAGTCGCTGATACTGACAGCAGTGGTTATGCCCATTTACAGGTGGGTACAGGTACTACAGGTGGCATTCTGGAAGTCGCTGGCTCAACAGGCACAGCCACCCTGGCCGCCAAGGGCGGAACCCGTGGCGAAATGGAGCTGAGGGATATGGGAGCTACTGCTGACTTGCAACGCTCTGTCATACGCAATGACGATGGCAAAACCTATCTGGCAAATTTTACCGATACCGGCACTCTCGTGAACTACGGCATGATGTTTGATCACGCGACTGGCAACGTCGGTATTGGCACGGCAACACCAGCCACAAAACTGCATGTAAATGGAAGCCTCGAAGTAGACAACGGCGGCGGGTCAATACTGCTGAAACGCAATACTGCATACACCACGGTGGGTCACGGCAATGGCATCATGTCTGGCGTTTCTCCAACTGACAAAATGCTGGGTAATATTGGCTTCATCAATACCACCACGGATCCAGATGATCCTCAAGGGTCATTTTTCATACTTACCGACACCAATAATGATGGTGTTAGCAGTAATACAGAGCGTCACCTTGTTGTTACCCAGGCTGGCAAAGTTGGCATTGGAACAATGACACCTACAGAAAAACTGCACATCATCGGTGGAGTCAAATTTGAAGGTTTGGCAGCAGGGTCAACAGGAAACTACGTATGCCGCACCCCAGATGGCACTATTACACACGGCGGCTCCTGCTCCACTTCGGACGTTCGCTTGAAAAAAGATATTCAGGTTGTGGAAGGTGCATTAGATAAGGTGAGTCAATTACAAGGCGTGACCTACACATGGAAAGATGAGGCACGCGGTACACGTACCGAACTTGGCTTGATT
Organism: Thiothrix nivea DSM 5205; assembly: GCF_000260135.1. Taxonomy (NCBI): domain Bacteria; kingdom Pseudomonadati; phylum Pseudomonadota; class Gammaproteobacteria; order Thiotrichales; family Thiotrichaceae; genus Thiothrix; species Thiothrix nivea. Next base: position 1,517,116 of record NZ_JH651384.1, read on the forward strand.
GCCCAAGAGGTTGAGAAAGTGATTCCTGAAGTTGTTGATACCAGCAATGACGAGATGGGCACGAAAAGCATCCGTTATGAAAACCTCGTGGCATTGCTGATCGAGGGGATGAAAGAACAGCAGCAACGCATTGAGGCGTTGGAAAAACAACTGAAACAACAATAAAATAATACGGGTTAAACAATGAAAATCAATAAATTCCTGCTTTTTATGGCCGTCCAAGCCATCCTTGCCAGCACCTCTGCCATGGCAGGCGATGTGGAAATCACCCTGCCCGCAGCCACCGACGCCTTCACCGTTGACCAGCCCGCCGGAACCGAACTGATGCGCATCAACGGCAACGGCAACGTCGGCATTGGCACGGCAACGCCCAGCGACGGCACTGCCAACGGCGGTCAAGCTCTGAAGCTGGATGTGGAAGGTGCTGTCGGCGCCAAACACTACTGCGACGAAAACGGCGAAAACTGCACCACCTCCGCCAGCCTTGCCGCAGGAAATGCCGGTACTGCGATGGCATTCAAAATCACTACTGACGACACCACGACCACCCAAACCCATAATGATTGGTGGAAAATGGATACGGAATGGAGCGCCTCCCCGGAAATCAACAGTTTTGCGAACAGCACTTTCACCAACGGAACCTTTACCGTTGGCGCCGGAGAAGCAGGACTCTATGAAATTTTTGCAAAAACCAATATTTTTCAAGATGAAGGATCGGACTATACCGCAATTTACATCAATGGTATCAAGACAAGCACCAGCGCCTTCGTTGATGTCGCAAACGTCGTAACTTCATCAGCTTACACATTGGCCAACCTGAATGAGGGGGATACCGTCGAGGTCTACGGCTATTACAACCACAGCACCACAGACCAGAACCTTAGCTGCTCGGTAGGCCGTTGCTACCTCACCTTGCAAAAAATCGGCGCAGCTGCGGGCGGTGGCGGTTCTGCCGACAACCTCGGCGATCATACGGCCACCAAAAACATTGACCTTGCTGCTAATAAGTTAGTCGGCAATGGTGGCACAGAAGGGATCATTATCAACGCTACTGGTAACGTTGGCATTGGCAACGCTGCACCATCAGGCAAGTTGGACGTAAAAGATGCTAACGGGGGTTTGGGCTTATTTGGTGGGGCAACCTTTGCCGTGCGAGATAGTGGCAATGTCTTGGTGACGCGCAATACGAGTACCAATACAAGTAATCTGGGGCAAATCATCATGGAGCGTGGCAACGGTAGCGGGGACGACATGGCATTGACTACCGAATACGACGGTAGTAATGGTGTGCAATCCTTAGGTGTTGCTTCTGGTAATAATATGCTGATGAGCATTTTCAAAGGCGGCAAAGTAGGTATCGGTACAACCAACCCCGCCTCAAAACTGGAAGTTGAAGGTGGTGGTATCCGTACAAACTATAATGCAAGCTATGATGTCTGGATTCAGGGTGGCCCGACAACCGCAGGCGGTGATTCTCGAAACCTAGCACTGGTCGGTGCAATCGCTACAGGCAATGATCGGCTAGTTCTCAACTGGAACGGTGAATACAAAGATGGTACACAAGTCCAATCTAACTTGGCAGTTGCCGGAACCGTTACCCAAAGCTCTGATGAACGCCTGAAAACCGACATTCAGCCCGTCACGGAGGCACTGGCTAAAGTCAAGCAACTGCAAGGCGTCACGTTTAAATGGAAAGACCCTACCGGCAAGGACGCCGACACCCAACTTGGCCTGATCGCACAGCAGGTAGAAAAGGTCGTGCCAGAAGTGGTAGAAACCGCTAATGATGAAGACAAAACCAAGAGCGTTTCTTACGCCAACCTCGTCGCCCTACTGATTGAGGGCATGAAAGAACAGCAAGCGCAAATCGAAGCGCAGCAGCAACGCATCGACGCACTCGAAGCCAAACTGAAATAACAGCAAACGCATCGGTGGGGGTGCTTCGCCCCCACTATTGCCCTATCACAACAATAAACAGGTGCGTATCCATGAACAGATTCCCACATCCGGATTTGCCATGTACTGGCAAGCCCCTCTTGCTCACTTCCGTTTCCGCCTTGCTCGCCATCCTGGCACTGCCACCCTCCGTTTCGGCAGACCAGACCATCGGCGATGGAACCACAACGGTTATCGGCGCAGGCGCAACCCAAGACATGAACTGCCAGGCAGTAACTATCAGCAGTGGCGGCGTACTCGACATGTCTGCGGGCGGAACCTTGCAGGAAGTCACTGCCCTGACTATTACCGGTGAACTCAAAGGCGGCTCCGGGCAAATCCTCAAATTGGCAGGCTGGGCCAATAACGGAACGGTCAGTTCCCTTCCAGCCAATATCGAATTCACCACCGATTGCGGCCCGATCACGGTGGCGGGAACCAGCGACACCGACGGCGACGGCATCAGCGACGACCTGGAAGGTGGCACGGACATCAACGGCGACAGCCAGCCAGACCTAGACGTGGATAACGACGGCATCTACAACTTCCTGGATGATGACTCGGATGGTGACGGCACGAATGATGATGCCGAAGGGACGGGGGACAACGATAGCGACGGCATCCCCAACTGGCTGGATGCAACCGATGCAATCCCGTTAGACACGGATGGCGATAGCATCAACAATATCAGCGACCTGGATGATGACAACGACGGTATCCCGGATTCCATCGAGCGACCAACTGTCAGCCCGGTTGACTTCACGGGGCTGACAACCTCAGGTGGTATATATATCCAAACAACCAACAACGAAACTGTTGCGGATGTTACCGTTTCAGGCTTCAGCACTGATGACCCAGAAGGGGGTGACTTACTGGCTGACGGCAGCCTGATCAAATGGGGTGAGATGGGCCCCCTGACCAATCTGAAAACAACCTCGGTTAATTTTGCCTTTGAACAACCCAGCACCATCCACCTGACCCTTGGGGCTGCTGAAGCCGTTCAGTTAAATATTAATGACACCGTTCGCTTCCAGGCCGTTGGCGTCCAACCCGGTTTTAGCTGGACTGTAAAAAGCAGTAGTGATGTGACAATAACCTACGCCACCCGTATTGTGCCGAATGACGTCATAATCCTGCGGGGTAGCTCCACCGCCAACGCAGCTTTCGACATCAGCACAAATCAAGAAGCAAGCGGTTTTGTTGCTGAACACGTAAATAGAATTGACAAGGTGGATGGAATCAATAACTTCGCAGGGTTCCACTTGACCGTATCCGGAGTCAGGGATGACGATGCGGATAACATTTACAACCACCTGGATCTTGACTCCGACAACGACGGCATCCCGGATAACGTCGAAGCTCAACTTACCGGCAGTTATGTTGCTCCAAATGGTGATGCGGCTGGCAATAACGGCCTGGATTCTGCCTATGGCGCAGGTCTGACCCCTGTCAATACAGACAACGCAGATGAACCAGACTACCTGGATACCGATTCCGACAACGAAGGCGGTGACGATGCCACCGAATCCGGCAATGTCGATGCAGGTGAAACCTATGCGGATGTGAATGGCTCGCTGGACAACGGTGCTGGCGACCTCCCGGATACTGATGCGGCGGTGGACGATGACGCTCAACCTGACTTCCGTGACGCCGACGCTGACACCGCCCCACCGTTTACCTGTGACGGCACGCTTTACCAAAGCACCACACCCGACTTTTACGACCCTGCAACCCTGATGGGCATTACGGTTACCAGTTCTGGAGCTAGCGCCACTTCAATCGGCGATGACAGCCACGGGGTTTCCTACAACTCCATGGGCTACAACACCCAGGACAACCTGTTGTACGGCATTTCTACCGATGACCAACAACTGGTAGTGATTGACGCCACCGGCAAAGCCGTCAAGCTGGGCGCGGTCAGCGGCGTTACCATCACCGGCACATCAGCGGGCGACATGGACGACAGCGGCAAGCTGTACATGAAAGGTGGCAGTGACGACCAATTGCATATTATTGATGTCGCCACCCGCAGCGGCACGACCGTCACGCTTTCCCAATCATTCAAGACCGGCGACTGGGCGTGGAACCCGGCAGACGGCCTGCTCTACGCCATTAATACTAATGACCTCATGTTGTACACCATCGACCCGGCAACCGGTATGGTAACGAAGGTCAGCGATAAAGCAGGCGAGCTTTTCGGTGCAACATTCTTCGACAGCGCCAACAACCTGTACGGCATCAGCAATTTAACCGGCAACCTCTACCGTGTTGACATTACCGATAACTCACAATCTGTCATAGCCGAAGGGCTGTCACCTGCCTCGGGCAATGATGGAGCCAGTTGCCGGGGTGACTTTGCCAGCGATTTGGGTTTAGCGGTAACCGCCGACAAAACCAACCCGCTACCGGGAGAAACTGTCACCTATACCCTGACCCTGAACAACCAGGGGCCATCCACCGCAACCGGTATCCAAGTATCCATTCCTCTACCGGCAGGGCTGACTTACGCTTCAGACGATGGCGCGGGAACCTTTGACCCCGGAACCGGCATCTGGAACAGCGGTGACCTGGCGAACGGCAACTCGACCACATTGAGCCTGACGGCTACCGTCGGGGCCAGCGGCCCTTACCTCTTCACGGCGGAAGTCTCTGCCACCGATCAGGTAGACAACAACTCCAACCCGTCCCTGAGCTTTGCGGATGACGACCTGAATGACGGCGTACCGGACAACGACGAAGCTACGTTTGATGTGATGGATTCAGACGAAGACGGTATTCCGGACTCCACCGACATCGACAACGACAACGACGGCTTCCTCGACGCTGACGAAGGCACGGCGGATACCGACGGCGACGGCGTGGCCGACAACTTTGACCGCGACAGCGACAATGACGGCATTCCGGATGTCACCGAAAATGTCTGTGGCTGGTCAGAAGGCCGCTGGGTGCTGGGCGCTGCGAATGGCGATGGCAATGTGCAAACAGCTTCTTACCAGCACCCGAATGGCTCGATTCTGGCTGAGTTGGGCAGCGGTATGCCGATTGGCAAGCTGTATAACAGCCCGATTGCACCACCCCATGAATACACTGCCTTGTTTGGCACGTCCGACCCAACTATCGAAGGCCGTTCCATTCTAGGGGTCGGTAGTGGAGCAGCCGGAGCTAACAACGGTACAGCCATCACACTGGATCTTTCTGGCTTTACACTGACACATGAATTGACTTTCGGCATTGAGAATCTCGCAGCAGGCACACCGACCAACCCTTACAAATACAAGCTGGAGTTACTGGACAGCGCCGGTCAACCCATGAATCTCGCAACCATGAACTTTATGGGAACCGAGTACGCAATTCAGGGCGGAAAAAACACGACAACCGGCGAACCATACAACGAAGCCCTCTCGCTGGATACAGCCACTGGCATTATTACCATTACCCCGGACGGCGTGAATTCCTACAACTCACTGGGTGCGTTCTGGAATCACTTACCGGCAGGCGTCACCAAAATACGCCTGTCAGTTCAGGATGCCACGACAGGTTTCGGCGATTCGATCCGATTGTATGTAGGTGTGCCGGATGCCAGCAGTTGCACCAACGACACGGATAACGACAACCTACCTGATTACCGCGACCTTGATACGGATGGCGACGGTATTCCGGATAACATCGAAGCGCAAAGCACTGCGGCTTATATTGCACCAGGTGCAGATACCGACAACGATGGGCTGATCGACAACTACACAGAGAAAGATGTCAACGGCAACTGGGTAAAACTGGGGCTTGACCCGGTAGACACCGACGCAGACGCACTGCCTGACCTGCGTGATCTGGATAGTGATGGCGACAATGCACCTGATACCCAGGAAGCGGGCGTCATCCTGCAACACACAGACCAGGACAATGACGGGCTGGATACAGCGGTGGACGACAATGATGCACAATACGGTTCCGCCAACGCCGACATTACCGATATCATGGCAGCTTATCCTAATGACAACACCAACGTTAGCTGGCGCGTTGCCGATACCACCCCTCCAACTCTCGGCATTAATGCCGTCGCTACTGATGACATCATTAATGCAGCGGAAGCGAGTACCGACCTGCCAATTACCGGTACTACCGATGCTGAAGATGGCCAGACAGTGACATTACACCTCAACGGCAAAGACTACACTGGCACTGCCAGTGGTGGCACCTGGTCTACCACAGTACCAACAGCGGATGTCGCCACATTAGCCAACGGCCCGGTTACTGTAACCGCTGATGTTTCCGACAAGGTGGGCAACCCGGCGACTCAAGCAACCCGCAACATCACCGTGGACACTACCCCACCGGCTGCACCGCCTGTGAGCGGCCCGGCTGTCACGGCAGACAACACGCCGGACATCACCGGCACGGGCGAACCGGGTGCGACCCTGGACGTGAAGGACGGCAACGGTGTTAGCGTTTGCTCCACCACCGTGGACGCCAACGGCGACTGGACTTGTACACCGGCCAACCCGCTGCCTGAGGGCGACAATCCACTGAATGCCACCCAGACCGACCCGGCGGGCAACACCTCACCGGCCACCCCGCACACCGTGACCGTGGACACCATTGCCCCAGCCATCACGGGAATTGATGTACCCACCACCAATAACCCGCAACCTGCCTTGAGCGGCACAACCGACGCGCCGGAAGGTTCCACCGTCACTGTTACCAACGGCAACAATGCCTCAGTGTGTACAGCGACCGTGACTGTAAATGGCGATTGGTCATGCACACCAACCGTTGCGCTGCCTGAAGGCAACAACACGCTACTGGCGAGTACTACCGATGCCGCAGGCAACACCGGCACGGATACTTTTACCGCCCTGATCGACATTACACCACCTGCTATCACCATCACGGCCATTTCCAGCGATGACTACATCAACGCCCTGGAAACCAAATCTGATGTACCCGTAACAGGAACCAGCACAGGGCTGGAGCCGGGGCAGACGCTTACCGTCACACTCAATGGCCAACCCTATTCCAGCGCTGTACAAGCAGATGGTCACTGGACGGTCATGATGCCGACGGCAATCATCGATGCCCTGCCTGAAGGCCAAATCAGCGTAACCGCTGATGCCAACGACAAGGCAGGTAATCCGGCACAGCAGGTTAACCATAACGCTACCATCGACAAAACTGCGCCTACTATCCAGGTACAAGACGTTGACATTACCAACAACCCAACCCCGCCACTATCCGGCAATACCACCGCTGGTGAAGGCCAAACCGTGAGCGTGACGGACAGTCAAGGGAATCCTGTCTGTAGCACCACCGTCGGCGTGGATGGCGTATGGTCATGCACCCCAACCGGCAACCTGCCTTCCAACAACAACACATTGACCGCCACTGTCACCGACCCGGCTGGCAACCCGGCCAGTGACACCTTCACGGCCAATGTGGATACCGGTTTACCGAGCATCACCCTCGACACTATTGCTGGTGACAACATCATCAGCGCAGCCGAAGCCGCCAACGATATTCCGGTCAGTGGCTTCACCGATGCAGAAATCGGCCAGACCGTCACTGTCGGGGTAAACGGCAAGACCTATGCCGCCACTGTTGGGGCGAATGGCCAGTGGTCGACCGTTATCCCGGCCACCGATGCCGCCCTGTTGCCAGACGGCGTTATGCCGCTGACAGCCGATGTCAAGGATCTGGCCGGGAACGCAGCGCCTACCTCCAGCCGCGACCTGACCATCGACCAGACCGGCCCGGCGATTACCCTGACGGATGTCCCGGCGACTAATAACCCGCGGCCTCTGCTGTCCGGTACAACGGCTGCCCCGCAAGGCGCTTCCGTAACCGTCACCGATGCCAACGGCGCAACCGTCTGCTCCACTACCACTCAAGCGGGCGGCACATGGTCTTGCGTACCCGCGACTGACCTGCCTGAAGGCCAGAATGACCTGACTGTCAGCACCATTGACGATCTGGGCAACCCTGGCACTGGCACGGGAAGCGTTACCATTGACCTGACCGCGCCAGTGATCACCATTGATACCATCAGCAACGATGACCGCATCAATGCACAAGAAGCTAATGCTCCGGTGCTCGTCAGTGGTACCAGCATCGGGCTGGCTGCTGGCCAAAACGTTGCCCTGTTCATCAACGGCAAAACCTATGCGGCTACCGTGGGCGCAGATGGCAAGTGGGGAACCAATATCCCGACTGTGGATGTTGCGGCCCTGACCGAAGGTACGGAACCGGTCACTGCCAGTGCCACAGACCCGGCGGGCAATGCCGCCACGCCGGTTATCCGTGACGTGACAGTGGACAAGACCGCGCCCACCATCCTGGCACAGGACATCAGCGTTACCAATAACCCGAAACCACCACTGACAGGCATCACGACTGCCGGAGCCGGCCAGACGGTCAATGTTACCGACAGCGCAGGCAACCCGGTTTGTAGCGCCGACGTCGCAGCGGATGGCAAGTGGTCTTGCACACCGGAGGCCAACCTGCCATCTGGCACAGTCACCCTGACCGCCACGGTAACAGACCCTGCAGGCAACAGCGCCAACGACACCTTTGTGGTCACGGTTGATACCGGCTTACCCAGCATCTCGATTGCCCCCATCGCTATTGACAACCGCGTCAACGCTACTGAAGCAAGCGCCCCTGTAATTATCCAGGGGAACACGGATGCTGAACTCAACCAGGCCGTGAGCGTGACGCTGGGTGGAAAAACCTACACCACCCAAATCACAACCGGTGGCCAGTGGTTGGTCAGTATCCCGACTGCGGATCTTGCCTCTCTTGCTGACAGCACCCAGACCGTTACCGCGGATGTCAAAGACCGGGCAGGTAATGCAGCACCGCAAGCCTCCCGCGATCTGATCATTGACATCAACCCACCTGCCCTCGCTGGCAATGACATTCCGGCCACCAACAACACTCTGCCATTGCTGTCCGGTACGACGGATGCAGGGGACGGCACGTTGGTAACGGTCAAGGATGCGGGTGGAGCAAGCGTTTGTCAGGCAACCACCCAGGCAGACGGCACATGGTCATGCGTACCGTCCACTGCACTGGCTGAAGGGGTAACACCCCTGACTGCCAGCGTCACCGACCTGTCGGGCAATACCGCCAGCGACAGCTTCGATGTCACGGTGGACACTACGGCTCCAACCATCGCCATCAATGCCATCGCTACCGATGACATCCTGAATGCTACCGAGGCTGCCAGCCCGGTCAGCATCAGTGGCATCACCAGTGGCGTGGAAGCTGATCGTACAGTCACCCTGGCGCTTCATGGCAAACCCTACAGCACCACTGTTGCAGCGGATGGCACCTGGACGGTGACAGTTCCGGCGGCAGATGCGCAAGCCCTGAACGACGGCATGACCACTCTCAAGGCAGATGTCAGCGATGCCGCAGGCAACCCGGCAACGGCCAACCGCGACCTGACTGTAGATACAACATTGGTCATCACCGCCGTGGGGATCCCGTACAGCTATGAACCACGCCCTGCCCTTGCCGGCACTACGGATGCGGGGACTGGCGCAATCGTCACTGTCACTGACAAGGATGGCAACACATTGTGTACGGCAACCACCGCTGCGGATAGCCGCTGGACTTGCCCGCCCGATACCGACCTGCCAAACGGTGAAAACCTGTTGGCGGCCAGCGTTAGCGATCCGGCTGGCAACCAGGCATCAACCGGCTTTACGGTGGTGGTGCATCATGTGCCAGTCTTTACCACGCCGAACACGGCTTCTGTCCCGGAAAATAGCACCGGCATGGTCATGGATATCGAGGCCAGCCCAGGCACAGGCCTGACATTCAGTTTCTCCGGCGGGCTGGATAACGGAAACTTCACGCTTGACCCGGCAACCGGCAAGCTGAGCTTCAAGGAAACGCCAGACTTTGAGAAACCGACCGATGCCAATACTGACAATACCTATATCGTGGGAATAAAAGCCTGCGACACGCAAGGCAATTGCGCAGAGCAGATCGTCATCGTGAGCGTCACGGATCTCAATGAGCCGACGCCAACCATCAAGTTGCAAGCACGCGCCTTCCTGCAAGGGGCTTACAACAGCGATACCGGCCTGATGGCAGATAACTTGCGCACACAGGGCATCTTGCCGGTGAATCAGCCTTACGTAGCCGCGCCGACCAGCCATGCGGGAGCGGAAACCCTGAACCCGTACATGGCAACCCTGGAAGGTGACAATGCCATCGTCGACTGGATGCTGGTGGACTTGCGCGATGCGGCTGACCCGAAGACCATCCTGAAAACGCAGGCGGTCATGGTGCAGCGGGATGGCGACCTGGTGGACGCGCAGTCCGGCAGTGCCGACATCACCTTCGCTGACATGCAAGCGGGTGATTACTTCGTCAGCGTGCGCCACCGCAACCACCTGGGTGTGATGACGGCCTCGGCGGTGCGCCTGGGCGACCTGGCCAACATGGTGGACTTCACCCTGACGGCGACGCCAACCTACGGCAGTTATGCGCGCATCGAGGCGGGTGCGACTGCCCTGCTGTGGGCGGGTGACGCCAACCAGACCCAACAGGTCATTGCCAACGGCCAATACGCCGATGTGAGCGTGATCTTTGGTAATGTACTGATCAAGGATGGCAAAAACCTGGAGGCATCCGCCAACTACCAGTTGATGGGTTATGAGGTGACTGACATCAACATGGATGGCGTTACCCTCTTCGCCGGACCGGGCAATGACATTAACCTGCTGCTGGGCAATGTCTTGCTGCATCCGGCTAATGCCAACACCGCCGCCAATTATATCATTGACGGAAAGTTACCCCACTAAAGGGAACGGCTAACGGTAACCAACGATGGCTCCCTCTCTTCGAGGAGAGGGGGAGAAAGCTGGGAAGAACTTATTTAAAAATTTTACTTTTACTGAATTTTCAACAATATCCGTTTGTCAGCAAATCCTTGCTGACAACCTAGAAATTTATGGATTATTAACCCCCATGAAAAATTCCAAAGAATTACTTTATGTTACTGAGGAATTTCTGGGAACCCCGGACAACACAGAAAAAACCGGTCGCTTTCAACAAATAACAACATTGGGCTAACGCAACAGGAGACAACACATGAACAATAACAAATTCCTCCACTTAATAACCAAGGTTTTAGGGGGTATCACCTTGGCCATGACGGCAAGCTCAGCTTTCGCGGATGCGACGCTGGAATACAAACTGGCACTGGCCGAAGATGGCAAAACCTACCAGGTATGGATGAAGCCTGCCGCCACCCCAAAACCTGACATCAGCCTGACTGGCCAGGTCACCATCAAGGCTCCGACCGACGCCAAGTTTGCCCCGAAAAACGTTACCAGCACAGTTGAGGGTATCAACTGGGTAGCTGCTTCCCGCGTTGATGCGCCGAAGGAAGATGCTGCCAGCGACTACCTCTCTTTCTCATTCGTCGGCTTGCAGGGTACCAGCTCCCGTAACTACGCCTGGGAAAAAGGCGAGGAAAAACTGGTGTTCAGCTTTGAAAACGAAGGTGGCTGCGTAGATGGTGTAACGTTGATGGCGGACGATGACGCCTTCAATACCGCCTCTCCTAACTCCGCCAACACCAATCCTGGTAACCAGTTCACCAACCTGGGCTGGGGCGCGGTCAGCGAGAACCACTACAAAGGCAACTACGGCGAAGCGGTTTCCTGCAAAAAATAAGCGATATATGCGGCAGTTACCTATCCTGGGGTAGCTGCCACACACATCATGACAACAACTACATAAAGAGAGCCAGCCATGCAATCCAGAACAACACTCCGCAAACTCCTGGGTCTGAGCACCTCGGCACTGTTGCTTGCGGGCAATAGTGCCTGGGCTGCCCAGACACTGGAATACACTATCCGTTGGGATACCTCGGATAACCGCTATCACGTCTTCATGAAGCCAAACGCCACCCCTACCCGGGACATGAGCCTGACAGGCCAGATCACGATTATTGTTCCCCATGCGGAAGGCACGGATAAATTCACGGTTACCGGCAAAAAAGTGCCCGTGTTGGACACCAACTGGAAAAATGACTCGCGGGTGGATACCCCATCCGAAAGGCCGGACTCTGACTACATCTCATTCAGCTTGAGTATTGATGAACCCAGCGCATTTGCCTGGCAGGCAGGCGTTGAACAGGAAGTCCTCAGTTTCAACAATAGCGCAACGTGTCTCGGCCCAGTTAGTCTGATGGATAACACCGACCCCTTCATGCCACCCAACTCCACCAACACCAACCCGGGCAACCAGTTCACTAACTTGGGCTGGGGGACAGCCGGTGAGAACAACTACCTGGGCAACTATGACTCCAATATCGCAGATTGCCGGGATAGCCTTGATGACGATGGTGATGGCCTGAAAAATGGCGATGAACGGCTAGGCGGCACTGACCCGGGCAACCCGGACAGCGATGGCGACGGTCTGTCCGATGGCGTGGAAGTCAACACCACCAAGACCGACCCGAAAAACCCGGACAGTGATGGCGACGGCATCGACGACAAGACCGAAGTCGGCACTGACCCGAACAACCCGACCAACACCGACAGCGACACCCTGATCAATGCCCTGGATCCGGATGACGACAATGACGGCGTCCTCACCAAAAACGAGAACTACAACGGCGGCACCCCGCTGGATGACGACACTGACGGTGACAAAATCCCGGATTACCTCGACACCGACGATGACGGTGACAACATCCCATCCGCTTCCGAGGGCAATGACCCCAACAAGGACGGCAGCCCGGCTGACGCCATCGACACCGATGGCGACAAGATTCCGGATTATCTGGACAAGAACAACACCGACGGCCCCAAGGCTGACCCGGATGGTGATGGCCTGACCAATGAGCAGGAGCAAGCCCTCGGCACTGACCCAACCAAGGCGGACACTGACGGTGACGGCCTGCCCGATAATGTCGAAGTCAACACCACCAAGACCGACCCGACCAAGGTTGACAGTGACGGTGACGGTATCGACGACAAGACCGAAGTCGGCGCTGACCCAACCAAGCCAACCAATAGCGACGGCGACACCCTGATCAACGCCCTGGATCCGGATGACGACAATGACGGCGTCCTGACCAAGAACGAGAACTACAACGGCGGCACCCCGCTGGATGACGATACTGACGGCGACAAAATTCCGGACTACCTCGACACCGACGATGATGGCGACAACATCCCATCCGCTTCCGAAGGCAATGACCCCAACAAAGATGGCAGCCCGGCTGACGCCACCGACACCGACGGTGACAAAATTCCGGATTACCTGGACAAAAATAGCACCGACGGCCCCAAGGCTGACCCGGATGGTGATGGCCTGACCAATGAGCAGGAACAAGCCCTCGGCACTGACCCAACCAAGGCGGACACTGACGGTGACGGCCTGCCCGATAATGTGGAAGTCAACACCACCAAGACCGACCCGACCAAAGTTGACAGTGACGGTGACGGTATCGACGACAAAACCGAAGTCGGCATTGACCCAACCAAGCCAACCAATAGCGACGGCGACACCCTGATCAACGCCCTGGATCCGGATGACGACAATGACGGCGTCCTGACCAAGAATGAGAACTACAACGGCGGCACCCCGCTGGATGACGACACTGACGGTGACAAAATTCCGGATTACCTCGACACCGACGATGACGGTGACAACATCCCGACTGCTTCCGAAGGCAATGACCCCAACAAGGACGGCAGCCCGGCTGACGCCACCGACACCGACGGCGACAAAATCCCGGATTACCTCGACAAAAATAGCACCGACGGCCCCAAGGCTGACCCGGATGGTGATGGCCTGACCAATGAGCAGGAACAAGCCCTCGGCACTGACCCAACCAAGGCGGACACTGACGGTGACGGCCTGCCCGATAATGTGGAAGTCAACACCACCAAGACCGACCCGACCAAGGTTGACAGTGACGGCGACGGTATCGATGACAAGACCGAAGTCGGCTCTGACCCAACCAAGCCAACCAATAGCGACGGCGACACCCTGATCAACGCCCTGGATCCGGATGACGACAATGATGGCATCCTGACCAAAAACGAAAACTACAACGGTGGAACCCCGCTGGATGACGACACTGACGGCGATAAAATCCCGGATTACCTCGACACCGACGATGACGGTGACAACATCCCATCCGCTTCCGAAGGCAATGACCCCAACAAGGACGGCAGCCCGGCTGACGCCACCGACACCGATGGCGACAACATCCCGGATTACCTTGATACCAGTCCCAATGGCGTAAAACTGCAAGTAAAAGTCATGTTGCAGGGTGCATACGACAGCACTACCGGAATGATGAAGGACACCCTGCGCAGCCAAGGGCTCATCCCGCTGGCACAACCATACAACATGGGCATTTACTCGTATGCAGGCAAAGAAACCACCACATTGGCACGGCTGGCAACGACAGGCAATGATGCGCCAGTAGACTGGGTGCTGGTTGAGCTGCGTGACCCAACCACACCGACCACGGTCAAAGCCCGCATGGCTGCACTAGTGCAGCGCGATGGCGATGTGATGGATGCCACCACGGGCAGCACTTCATTGTTGTTGCCGGGCATGGCAAGCGGTAACTACTACGTTGCCATCCATCACCGCAACCATCTGGGCGTAATGACTGCTGGCCAGGTCAACCTCAATACGGTTTCGCCCACCATGGTCAACTTCATCGCCAAGACAACGGCGACCTGGGGCGAGTATGGTCGCTATGACCCTAGCGCGGCAGGTTCCACCGCACTGCTGTGGGCCGGTAACGCCAATATCGACAAGCGTGTCATCGCCAACGGCCAGAATGCAGACACCACCCTGATCCTGGGTACTGTCCTGCCTCTGGAAAACCTGTCTTCCAGTACCAACTACCGATTGCCAGGTTATTTGACGACAGACACTAACATGGATGGCGTAACCATCTTTGCAGGGCCATACAACGACGTGAACCTGCTGCTGGGTGATGTACTGATGCACCCCAACAACAGTTTGATCCCTAACGCCAACTTCATCATCAACCGTCAGGTTCCTTAACGGAATCTAGCCAACCCAGGTTACGGGCTGCTCGCCCGTAACCTGATTAACGCTACGCTGCCAAGCAGACAAGCCGCAGCAGGCCATTCATCAGGAGTTTATTTTATCACTTGGCAAATAGTTTTATGATCGGACGAAACAAGCAATGGACAAGCAACCGGAGACTATATTCAATGAATACTAAGAAGTCCGCGCTCCTGCTGTGCCGTGTTGTTGGAAGCATCGTGTTGGCCACAGCTGGCAATGCTGCTTTTGCAGACAACGGTTTGGAGTACAAATTGGCTCTGGCTGAAGATGGCCAAACCTATCAGTTATGGATGAAGCCTGCCAGCACGCCGAAGCCTGACTTTAGCCTGACCGGCCAGGTCACCATCAAGGCTCCACACACAAGCAATTTTTCCGTCACCAAGCTTGCCAGTGGCATCGAAGATGTCAGCTGGGTTGAAGCCTCCCGGGTAGACGCACCTGCGGAAGATACCGGCCACGATTACATTTCCTTTTCCTTCATTGGTGTGCAAGGCAACAGTGCACGCAACTATGAATGGCAACAGGATCAGGAAAAACTGGTATTCAGTTTTGAGAACAAAAACGGCTGTCAGGAAGGTGTAGCCCTGATGGCAAATGACGACCCATTCAATATCGAGACAAATTCCGCCAACACCAACCCGGGCAACCAGTTCACCAACCTGGGCTGGGGTGCAGTTAGCGAGAACAATTACACGGGCAATTATGGCGAGACCATTACCTGCAAAAAATAAACAATAAGC
Source organism: Thiothrix nivea DSM 5205 (assembly GCF_000260135.1). Classification (NCBI taxonomy): domain Bacteria; kingdom Pseudomonadati; phylum Pseudomonadota; class Gammaproteobacteria; order Thiotrichales; family Thiotrichaceae; genus Thiothrix; species Thiothrix nivea. The sequence continues at coordinate 1,532,868 of NZ_JH651384.1, forward strand.
AGACTGAGGCTAATAGACCCTCAATGACTACCACGGGTCAGGACTCGTAATATTTATGGATAAGAAAACTTACATCACATCCCGTCGCACCATGTTCAAAGGCATGGTTTTCCTGTTATTGATGCAAGGCTGCCAGATTGCGTTCGCTGTTGAAGGTGGCGTGGAATACCGTATTGCCTGGGATGCCAACGATAGCCGCTACCATGTCTACATGCGCCCTACCAGTACCCCTGACCCTGATCTGAGCCTGACAGCCCAGGTTACCCTGCGCGTCCCGCACGCCACGGCGGGCAACCGCTTTCAGGTGACAGACATTCAGCCCAAACCGGGCACTGCCTGGAAACTCGGCTCTAACGTACCGGCTCCTGTCGAAAACCCTTTGTATGATTACCTCTCATTTAACTACGACGCTGACGATGCCCACGCCTTCGTGTTCAAGGCAGGTGAGGAACAGGAAGTTTTTAGTTTCCGCAACAAAGGGCCTTGTGTGGGCGACGTGGAGTTGATCGACAATGCTACCGACCCGTTCAGCCAGCCATCGGGTAATTCTGTCGGTACCAATCCCCGTAACCAGTTTTCCAACACCGGCTGGGGCAGCATCAACGACAATGACTATCGGGGCAACTACGGTGAGCCAGCAAGCTGTAGCGCTGGCTGCGGGAATACACCGGTAGCACCACTGGCAGATCATGTTTATTACCGTGTCGCCTGGAATATCAGCGACCAGCGTTATCATGTTTACATGTACCCGGGTAGCACCCCCACCCGCAACCTGAGCCTGACCGGCCAGGTGACACTGAAAATGCCACATGCCGCCAATGCTGCCGACAGTTTCAAGACAACTGGCATCCAGTCCACTTCCGCAGCGATTGAATGGAAGCAAAGCTCCCGGGTCAATGCACCCACAGAAGATACTGGATCCGACTACCTGTCTTTCACCATGAACCTGAGCGACCCACAAGCACTCCAGTGGCAGGCTGACCAGGAATTGGAAGTCTTCAGCTTTGCCAACAGTAACGCCTGCCTCGGCCCGGTAGTGCTGATGAAGGACAGCGACCCCTTCAACGCCATTCCAAATTCTGCGGATACCAACCCAGGCAACCAGTTTACCAACCTGGGCTGGGGTTCAGCGGACAAAAATAATTACGCCGGTAACTATGGTTGTGAGGCCGTCTGTATTGACCCTGAGCTGGATTCAGACAATGACGGCCTGACCGATGCACAGGAAGCAGAAATCGGCACCGACCCGCAAAACCCTGACACCGATACTGACACTTTGCTGGATGGAGAGGAAATTGCGCGTGGAGCCAACCCCTTGAAAGCGGATATTGTCCGCTTGCAAGCCCGTGTGATGTTGCAGGGAGCTTATGACAGCAAACCCAACTGATGCGGGATACCTTACGTGCCAACGCGCTTATCCCCGCGCAGGAACCTTATGGCATTACCAGCAACACGGCCAGCGACACTGCGGCCAGTAACCTGCTGGGCAGCAGTGGCAATGACGCACCGGTAGACTGGGTAGTGCTTGAACTGCTCGATCCCAACAACCCGACAATAACCAAGGCCAGGCTAACAGGATTGGTTCAGCGCGATGCTGATATAGTAGACGCCCAATCGGGGGATGGCTCTTTCCTGTTGATTGGCGTGGAACCGGGGAGTTATTACGTCGCCGTCAAACACCGAAACCATCTAGGTGTCATGACCGCAAATCCAGTTGCCTTAGGGGGGGTTCCAGCCATGATAGACTTTACCAAGGAAAGCACCAGCACATACGGAAGCCACGCACGTGTTTCCCTTGGTGGGACTGCATTGCTATGGGCAGGTAACAACAATAACGATGGCCTGATCATCTCGCAGGGGCCATCCAATGATTTGACGCAAGTGCTCAGCAATATTTTGGCAGCCGAGGGGAATGTCACCTACAACACCAATTACAAGCTGAGCGGCTATCGTGCAACAGACATCAATATGGATGGCATCACAATCTTCGCAGGGCCATCCAATGATGTGGATTTAGCGCTGGGTAATGTCCTGACCCACCCGGCCAATATCTCTTTCAGTTCAAATTACATTATCAGGCAGCAGTTGCCTTGATAGACAGGGCCTTATCATCCAATCAACAATAAAGAGAATCGGTACAGAACAATGAAAACAAAAATCAGTCAAGCAGTTTCAAAGGGGCTGGTATTGCTGGCACTAACACAGACAGGCCAAGCATTTGCCGGTGTTGAGGGCGGTCTCGAATACCGGGTGGACTGGAGTGCTGCGGATAGCCGCTATCACGTATACATGCGCCCAACATCGCTGCCAGACCGCGATTTGAGCATGACGGCGCAAGTAACCTTGCGCGTTCCCCATGCCACCGGGACTAACAAGTTTACTGTGGCTGGCATCCAGTCCACCGTCATCTCGGAAACGACCGGACAACCGGGGGCTAGTTGGTCGCTAAGCTCAAAGGTAGCCGCTCCGGATGAGGACACCAGCGTCGACTACCTGTCTTTTACCATGATTCCTGATGACGTGCGCTCCTTCAAATTCCAGCAAGACGTTGAACAGGAAGTGTTCAACTTCAAGAATACCGGCCCCTGCCTAGGCAGTGTTGCATTGATGAATAACAGTACTGACCCATTCAACCAGCCGCCAGAAGCGCCGGTCAACTCGGCAGGTACCAACCCTGGCAACCAGTTTGCCAACGTAGGTTGGGGGACGCTGGATGATAATGATTACATCGGCAACTACGGTAACCCGGCAGTGTGTGTTCCGTCCAACGGAAACAATACGCCAGTTGCTGCCGCTGATAGCGTGACTATGGCGGCAGGTTCCGTCATCAGCGTTGATGTGCTGGCCAATGACACGGACGCCGATGGCGATACACTGACCATTGCCAGTTTCGGCCAAGGCACTAACGGCAGCGTTACCCAGACTGGCAACAACCTGGTGTACACGCCTGTAGCAGGCTTTACCGGCACGGACACCTTTACCTATACCGTCACTGACACAGCCGGGGCACAAAGCACCGCAACAGTCACCGTGACAGTCAGTGCAGTACCTGTGAACAATACCCCGGTCGCCAACAGCGATAGCGCAACGGTAACCGCTGGCTCAACTGCCACTATCAATGTGCTGGCCAATGACACGGACGCCGATGGCGATACACTGACCATTGCCAGCTTCACCCAGGGCAGTCATGGCAGCGTTGCCCAAACCAGCAGCGACCTGGTGTATACACCAACAGCAGGCTTTACCGGCACGGACACCTTTACCTATACCATCACTGACACAGCCGGGGCACAAAGCACCGCAACAGTCATGGTCACAGTGGCAGCAAGTACCCAGGATACCGACGGCGATGGCCTCACAGATGCTGAAGAAGAAGTGCTCGGCACTAACCCGAACAAGGCCGATTCGGACGGCGATGGCGTGCCGGACAAAGATGAAATCGGCTCCAATATCGGTGCGCCACGGGATACCGATGGCGATGGCACAATTGACGCGCTGGACGAAGATGACGACAACGATGGTATTCTGACCAAGAATGAGAACTACAGCGGCTCCCCACTGACCACCGACACTGATGGCGATGGAACCCCCGATTTCCGTGATGCGGATGATGATAACGACGGCACGCCGACCAGTTCGGAAACACCTGATGCCAATGCGGATGGCTCCCCAGATGATGCAACCGACACCGATGGTGATGGCATTCCGGATTACCTGGATACTGAAAACACGCCTAAGGATACAGATGGTGACGGCCTCACAGATACAGAGGAAGCCACCCTGGGTACTGACCCGGCCAAATCCGACAGCGACGGCGATGGCGTGCCGGACAAGAATGAAGTTGGCTCCAATATCAACAGCCCACTGGACACTGATGGCGACGGCACAATCGACGCACTGGACGAAGATGATGACAACGACAGCATTCTGACCAAGAATGAGAACTACAGCGGCTCCCCACTGACCACCGACACCGATGGCGATGGCACGCCAGACTTCCGCGACAAAGATGATGACAACGACGGCATCCCCACCGCACAGGAAGCACCTGATACCAACGGTGACGGCTCCCCGATTGATGCACGCGATACCAATGGCGATGGCACACCAGATTATCTGGAATCCTACCAGGCCAGTGTCACAACAACAGGTGTTGCTGTCCCGACCCTGACGCAGTGGGCGCAGATTCTGCTTACCCTGTTGCTGGGTGCTGTTGGCTTGCGCCGCTACATGAAGGCAGATAAATAATTAATTGAATTAATAGCTACCTCTTGTTAGCATCTTCAGCCACCGACTTGACGAATATCAAGCCGGTGGCTGATGTTTTTGTCGTACAAATACAACTTGCACTGAAAGTTATATAAGCATAGGCTTATGCACTTTATTTTCGATTAATGAGAATCTGATTACGATGAAAATGGCAACCGGGCAATTGAGCCCGTTAATCCGTTTAATTGCTAAATTGGAACTGCAATTTAAGGATATGCCTCCTACAATAAGGGTTACCCCTACCATGAATATAGTCGCCGACCTGACAGAGCGATCCATCGAAGAGTGTGTTTAAGTATAGAAGTTGAGGGTTTTACATGAAACTGATCAAACGGGCGTTTGCCCTTGCCGTGTTTTTGTTAGCGTCAGCCACCGCATCCGTGGCTGCTGAGTCCCAGCAGGTGGGGAACTTCACTTTCAAGGATATTGACGGCAAAAATCACCAGTTTTCCGAATACCGTGGCAAATGGGTCATCGTGAACTACTGGGCCACCTATTGCGGCCCTTGCATTGCCGAACTCCCCGCCCTGAACAGTGTCGCCAACCGTTTCAAGGACAAGGCTATCGTCCTGGGTATGGAAGCTGGCGAAACTCCGGTTGAGGAACTGAAACAATTCGTCAAGCAACGGAAAATCACTTACCCGGTAGCGCCAACCCAGGACAGCACCATGTTCGCATTGGGTTTGCTCTATGGCGTACCCACCACCTTCGTGGTCAACCCCAAGGGTGAAATTGTCGGTAGCCACATGGGAGCGGTTACATCCGCCATGTTGCAGAATTACCTGCGCAATGACAACAACTCCTCCTTGGCCAAGGATAAAGACAAGGATGAGAATTGCAAAAGCGTGTACTGCTGATCCAGCGTTCGCTTGAATGACAAAAAAGCCCGCTGCATTGACGGGCTTTTTTGCTTATAGGGAAATGGTTTACTTCAGCTTCAGTGTCTGACCCGGGACAATCCGGTAATCAGGCGCTTGCAGGTTGTTCAGGCGGATAATATCTTTCCAGTAAACACCCGTATTACGCATGACCTGGAATACCGTGTCGCCCTGCTTGACGGTATAGTACCCGGAAGCAGGTGCTGCCGACACCGGCGCTGGCGTTGCCGAGCGATAAGTGTTGCTAGTGGTGGTCTTGGGCGCATTGTACGCCGAGTAATCATAGGTAGAAGAGGTCGTGTTGTTGCTGCTACCGCCACTATTGCCGCCGCTGTAATCATAATACGGTGTGCTGGTTGGCGTAGAGTAGTTGTAGGTGGTGGTAGCAGCTGGCTGCTGCTGGTTATAGCCATAATTGTAGTTTGGCTGGGTTGTTGTTGTCGTGGTCGTAGCACCACCGGAACCAGCCATGCAGCCATCGCCATGGTGATGCGCCAGCCCCTCGGGCGGCAACGGGTGGCTATGTGTCCGGCCACAGTGCGTATGGCTGACCGCTGCACGATTGACGACCGTTCCCGTAGTTGTTCCCGCCCGGTAGCCATTATTGTAACCGTTATACCCATTATTGTAGTAAGGGTTCGGCGTGCAACCCACAGCAGTTACAGCAAGCAGGGAGGTGGCGGCTGCCAGTTTAATGGTTCTATCCATGATTTTTTACACCTTCAGTTATTGGGTTCAGGGGTGTGAAGACACTCACATATTCTTGAATAACTTGGAATATATACCAAATTTAAGAAAATATTTCTCAATAATCACATAACGTTCGTATTCATTCAGGGTTTACCGCTGACCATAGGCACAAACTGCACATATTCATGGTCAAGTATTGTATAGCTTGTCTCACCCTGCCGGGTAATGACCTGCAACACTTGCACCTCCCCTTGCTTGCCCACCGGGACTATCAACCTGCCGCCCATGGCAAGTTGTTCCAGCAGCGCTGGCGGCACGGTTTCTGGCGCAGCAGTGACGATAATGGCGTCATAGGGGGCTTCCCGCACTATTCCCCAGCTGCCGTCGCTCAAATAAGCAGACACATTGCGGTAACCGAGGGCATACAACAACTCGCAGGCAGCACGGAACAGCGGCTCGATGCGCTCAACCGTATACACCTTTTCCACCAGCGACGACAGTATCGCGGCCTGATAGCCTGAGCCTGTACCGACTTCCAGCACCTTGCGGGGTGGCAGGGCGCTTTCCAGCAACAGCTCGGTCATGCGCGCGACAATATAGGGCTGGGAAATGGTTTGCCCGTGGCCAATCGGCAGGGCGGTATCCTCATAAGAACGGCTGGCCAGCGCCTCATCCACGAACAGGTGGCGGGGCGTGCGGCTGATCACCTGTAACACTGCCTCGTTGCGGATACCTTTTTCGCGCAACCGCCCCACCAACCGGTTGCGGGTGCGCTGTGAGGTCATGCCTATCCCTTCAATATCCAGCTTACGCCGCATCGTGGCAAGCCTCCAGCCAATGCGCTGTGTCTTCCAGCGCCCGGTGACGGGTCAGGTCGGCATGGATCGGGGTAATGGAAACGTAACCGGCCTGCACGGCGTGGAAATCCGTCCCTTCCCCGGCGTCCGCCGCGTCACCGGCAGGCCCGATCCAGAAAATTTCCTTGCCACGCGGGTCTTGCGCCCGCACCACTGGCTCGGAGCGGTGGCGGCTGCCCAGCCGGGTAACGCAGAAACCGCGCACCTGTTCCCAGGGCAAATCCGGCACATTGATGTTGAGGATCATGCTGCTCCTGTCCGGGTAATTTTGCACATGCCCCAACAAATGCAGCACAGCCTGGACGGCGCTATCGTAATGGCTGACCGCCCCACCACGCCCCAGCGCGGCCAGCGACACCGCCAGTGCCGGATACCCCAGGAAACGGCCTTCCATCGCTGCTGCCACCGTTCCCGAATACAGCACGTCATCCCCCATATTGGCCCCGGCATTGATGCCGGAAATCACCATATCGGGGTCATCCGCGTACAATCCCAAGCCAAGGTGCACGCAATCGGTCGGTGTGCCGTTGACGCTGTAAAAATTTTCCGCCTGACGGGTCAGTCGCAGCGGGTTACGCAAGGTCAGGGAGTTGCTGACCCCGCTGCAATCCTGGTCGGGCGCAACTGTGATAACATTGGCAGCTACCGCCAGCGCTTCCCGTAGCCGGTTAATGCCGGGAGCCATAAAGCCATCATCATTACTGAGCAGTATGTCCATGAGCGCTAAAGAATTTTTCCTGTTCCGTGAATCCATGCAAGACGTGAAGCCGTTGCGGCACACCAATCATGCGATACATGATAGCGCAAAACCACCTGCCATACCCGTCAAGACACAGGAAGATGAGAAACAGGTGCTGAAAGACATGCTGTCGGATGAATACGACCCGGTGGAACTGCAACCCGGTGACATGCTCAGCTATTACCGCCCCGGCCTGCAAAACCGCATTATCCGCAAACTGCGTACTGGGCAATACCGCATTGCCAGCGAACTCGACCTACACGGCCTGAATGCACGGGATGCGAAACAGCAATTGCTGCAATTCCTGCACGACGTTCACCCCGGGCAAGGCGAATGCGTGCGTATTATCCACGGCAAGGGCAACCGTTCCAACTACAAAGGCCCGGTAATCAAGACCAAGATCAACAACTGGTTACGCCAACATGACCGCATTCTGGCTTTCCATTCCGCCCGCCCGGTCGACGGCGGCACGGGCGCAATTTACGTGTTGCTGCGTCGCTAAATGCGGGGCACTAGCATATAATCCGACAAGTTTATGGATTCATCAGAGCTATTATAAATGAAATTTTTTGGGGCAATACTGGTACTTCTGTTCAGCGGAACCGCCAGCGCCGGGCAATCCGCCTGGCAGGACATTCAGGCGCGCGGCGCAACTACTTCTGCTTCAATCACCACGCCCATCCAGCACTTCCGTTTGCTGGGGCTGGACGAAGGCCGCCTGCGGGAGCAACTGTTCCAGTCACAGACTGGCGTGGCCAGCGGTTTGCAGGCGCGCGCAGGCCAGCAAACCTTGTCACTGCCATTACCGGAGGGTGGGTTTGCCGAGCTTACCGCTACCCCCAGCGAAGTGCTGGCTCCGGAAATCGCCGCCAACCACCCCGACATCCAGACCTGGAAAGTGTATGGCGTGGACGGAACCATCATCAGCGGCAGCGTTGATTTTACCCCATCTGGCTTCCACGCCATGCTCGATACAGCCAGCGGTGACACCCTGTTCATCGACCCACAAGCAACAGACGACGGACGCCACTACCTGAGCTTTAGCAAAAAAGCCAACTGGGAAGCGTTCCGGGCTGATGGCTGGTCATGCACTACCCACGACGACCCTGCCGACCTTGCCACACCCGCTGCGTCTTCCCCCAGCATAGCGGCGCGCGCACTGGCCGCCAAAGCGGGCGAAACCCTGCATACTTACCGTATCGCCATTGCCACCACCGCCGAATACACCGCCTATTACGGCAGTAAAAGTGCTGCCTACCAGTCGATTGTCACGGCAGTCAACCGGATCAACCAGATTTACGAGCGGGATCTTTCCATCCGCCTGCAACTGGTCAGTGATGACAACACCATTTACCAGAACGCCAATACCGACCCTTACACCAACAACACATCCGATACCCTGTTGTCTGAGAATGTCAAAAACCTGAATGACGTGATCGGCTATGCCAATTACGACATCGGCCATGTGCTGGCCACCAGTGGCGGCGGCCTGGCCAGAGTGGCCAGCACGTGCGGTGCATACAAGGCCGAAGGGGCAAGCGGCTGGCCCAAACCGCAGGGGGATGCGTTTATCATTGATTACATGGCACATGAAATTGGCCACCAACTGGGTGCTGCCCATACCTTCAATGGCGTAGCGGGTGCCTGCTACGGCGGCAGGGAAACAGCAAGCGCCTACGAACCCGGCAGCGGCAGCACCATCATGGCCTATGCTGGCGTGTGCAGCGGTGACAACCTCCAGACCGGCAGCGACAGCATGATGCATTCCGCGTCCATCCAGCAAATCCAGGATTACCTGCATAATGGGGCGGGTGCGGCCTGTGCAGCCAAAACCAGCCTCGCCAACAACAACCCGACGGTCAATGCCGGTGCGGATTACACCATTCCGGCAGGCACGCCTTTCATACTCACAGGCTCAGGCCAGGATGCCAATACCACAGATACCCTGAGCTATTCCTGGGAACAGGTTGATGCTGGCACTGCCTCGCGCGTCAACGTGGATACGGGTAACAATGCCCTGATCAGGACACATTTGCCATCCGCCACACCTACCCGCACCATTCCACAGATGTCTGACCTGACCGGACGGGTACAATCAGCGGGGGAAACCCTACCCACCACCAACCGCACCCTGAATTTCCGCCTGCTGGCGCGGGATAGCCACGGCGGCACAGGCTACGACGACATGAAAATCACGGTTGTGGATACCGGTAACAGTTTCGCCGTCACCACCCCCAGTAGCACAACCCTGACCAAAGGCAGCCAGCAAACCGTCAGTTGGAATGTCGCCGCCACCGACCAGGCTCCCATTCATTGCAACGCGGTCGATATTGACCTATCCACTGACAACGGCAATTCGTTCAGCAATTTACTGAGCAATACGCCCAATGACGGCTCGGCCAGCGTCACCTTGCCATTCACGCTCGGCAACAAGAATTACATCCGCGTCAGCTGCCGCAACAATATTTTCTTTGCCCTGTCGGCCACCAACCCTGCTGAAGCCAGCAGTAGCAGCAACACTGCCGGCACCAGCGCCATTTACGGCAACCCGATCAGTAGCACCGGGGGTGGCGGTTCTGTTCCTCTGGAATGGCTGTTGGCTAGCGGCAGCCTTTACGCCCTGCAACGTCGGCGCAAACGGAGTATGCGATGAAACGTTTCGTGCCATTATTACTGCTATGCGCCCATAGCCTGAGCGGCTGCCACGAGCCGGTTGTACCTGATAGCGAGGCTGTTTCCGGAAGTAACGGCAATAATGTCCACATCCCCTCAGCCGCTGAAATCATGGCCAACAAGGAGGCGTACTACGCCACCCTGCTGCCGCCATTGCAGGCACGTGACCCGGCAGCCGATGCGCGCACGGCCATCGCCAAGGGTGAGCGTTATTTCCTTTGCAATGCTGGCCGTAACGCCGCCCCCGCCGGTATCGCCCCCGAAATTTTCGCCCAGATAGGCGACGCCTGCCCTGTCAAATGTCTGGACGGGGTAACAGACGCCATCTACGGGGACAACCACCGCCGCTACCTCAGCCTGGCGCTGGACTATTCGGCCCAATGGAACCAGGTCATGCTGGCAGCCTGCCGTTAGGCCGACGTTCCCGCCAGCACTTCCGGCAAGTAACGCAGCACCATCGCGCTCAAGGCACGGGAGGCCGTTTGCGGCACCACCCCCGGCATGTTGGCCACGCAGTAATGCAAGCGCCCCTCCACCTCGAATACCGGCTCAGTGTGCGTGGTCGGGCGGGACGTTGCAAAGCAACCGCCTTCGTCTATCGCCACATCCACCAGCACCCTGCCCGGCCTCAGCCGTTGCAAATCATCGCGGGAAATAACCTTGGGGGCAGGCTGGCCGGGAACCAGCACCGCCCCCACCACCAGATCCGCATCCGGTAAATGGCGGCGGATCACTTCGGGCGAAGCCAGCGCCGTTTCCACCCGAAACCCCAGCAACTGCTGGATGCGCTGCAAGGCCGCGCGGTTGCGGTCAAGCACCACTACCCGCGCGCCCTGCCCTGCTGCCATGATGGCCGCTTGCGTACCGACATTGCCCGCGCCGATCACCAGTACTTTGCCCGGTTCCACGCCGGGGACGCCTGCCAGCAACACGCCCGCCCCACCTTGCGCCTTTTCCAGCCAGTGCGCGCCTGCCTGTACCGCCAGCCGCCCGGCAATTTCCGACATGGGCGCGAGGATCGGCAAACCACCCTGCCCGTCCCGCACCTGCTCGAATGGGATGTAACGGGTACGGTGCACCTTGAGGTAATTTTCCAGCCCCGGATTGGCCGCCAGATGCAGGAAACAGAACAGGGTATGGTCGGAACGGAGCAGGGAATATTCTTCCGGCTGCGGCTCTTTCACCTTGATGATAAGTTCGGCGAAATTGTAGACCGAGCGGGCATCCAACAGCAGTTTCGCCCCCGCCTGTTCGTAATCAGCGCCAGTGAAGCCAGCCCCGACGCCCGCCGTGGGTTGCACCGCCACTTCATGCCCTTGCCGCACCAATGCCGCCACCGCATCCGGCGTCAACGCGACGCGGTACTCGTGATTTTTGATTTCCTTGGGAATTCCGATACGCATGGCAAACCTCCCTCCTGACCAACGCATATGCAATGATAATGCGCCCGTGCGCCAACAGACTCAAGAAAGCCTGCCGCGGGTGTGCCCCCACACAATCAGGCCAACAAACATGCCCAGCACCACCACTCCATACACCAGCCCAAAGCGGAAAAAATAATCCAGCGGAAACAGGCGGATCAGGAGGCTGTCATCCGGAAATACCCAGTTACCCGCCGGAAACAGCCAGTAATGCAGCAGCACAAACAGCGGCACAAAACCACCCAGTGCCATCAACAGCCCCAGCAACAGAATGCAGGCCAGCCCCAGGTAACCGCTGTGCAAGGCCAAACACCCGCCCGCAAACCGTTTCCACCCATACAGCAACAGCAGGCAGCAAGCCAGCACCCCAACAAACAGCCGATCCACACGCGCAAACAACTGCCGCACATCCAGCAGATGGAAAGCTTCGGCAGGATTCAGGTATGCCATTTCCGGCAGCTCATTCCCCATGCCGCGCAGCAGGTAAGACACAATGGCGTGACGTTGGGCATCCACTTCCGGCAGCCAGTGGTAGCCATGCAGCAACACCACCCATGCGCCCAGAAAAATGGCGAGCACCAGTGCGGTACTCGCCATCCATGTCAGCAGCCAGCGTGTGAAAGCAGCGCCCATTTACCCCACTGTGCGCGCGCCGTCGGGGCCGCCAAGGATCAGCACATCCGCCGGGCGGATCGCAAACAGGCCGTTGGTAACAACACCCGGAATCTGGTTGATGCGGTTTTCCATCGTTACCGGGTCGGTGATTTCCATGCCGTGGATGTCGAGGATAATATTGCCGTTGTCGGTGGTGAAACCTTCACGCAGCACCGGGTTGCCACCCAGCTTGACCATTTCACGCGCGACCAGTGCTTGTGCCATGGGGATAACTTCGATCGGCAACGGGAACTTACCCAGCACTTTCACCAACTTGGTGTCATCGGCAATACAAACGAATTTATCAGCCGCACCAGCCACAATCTTTTCGCGGGTCAGCGCACCACCACCGCCCTTGACCAGGTGCAGGTGCTCGTTGGATTCATCCGCGCCATCGACGTATAACGACAACTGGCCAGCTTCGTTCAAATCCATGACCCGGATGCCATGGCCTTCCAGACGCTTGGCACTGGCGATGGAACTGGCAACCGTGCCGTCGATCTTGCCCTTGATGCCCGCCAATAGGTCGATGAAGTGGTTGGCAGTGGAACCGGTACCGATACCGACAATCATACCGGCTTCAACATAGGCGAGTGCGGCTTCTGCTGCCGCTTTTTTCATTTCGTCCTGGGTCATAAAGCTATCCTGTGATGTTCAAAAATGGTTATCGTGCCTGAGTTTGCAATATACTAGCCCGCACGTAAAGCACAGCTACACAAGATTACCCCGATGAACAAATCCCTGATCAAACGCATCCTCACCGCCCGCGTCTATGACGTGGCTATCGAAACCCCACTGGAACGGGCGCGCAACCTGAGCACCCGGCTAGGCAATGAGATTTACCTCAAGCGCGAAGACCTGCAACCGGTGTTTTCCTTCAAGCTACGCGGTGCTTTCAACAAGATGTTTGCGCTGACGCCGGAAGAACGCGCCCACGGTGTGGTGGCTGCCTCTGCGGGCAACCATGCGCAAGGTGTGGCGCTATCCGGTTCACGCCTCGGTATCAAGACCACCATCGTCATGCCCAAGACCACGCCGGAAATCAAGGTGAAAGCGGTGGAATCTTTTGGCGGTACGGCGGTACTGCATGGCAGCTCCTACGACGAAGCCTACGCCCACGCGCGTGAGCTGGAACAAGAGCAGCACATGACCTTCGTCCACCCCTTCGACGATCTGGACGTGATCGCCGGGCAGGGCACCATCGGCATGGAACTGCTGCGCCAGCATTCCGGCCCGATCGAAGCCGTGTTCCTGTGCGTCGGCGGCGGTGGCTTGCTGGCTGGGGTTGGCAGCTACCTCAAATACCTCTACCCCGACATCAAAATCATCGGGGTGGAACATGAGGAAGCGCCAACGCTTTACACCTCCCTGCAAGCGGGTGAGCGCACGCAATTGGCGCAAGTTGGCACCTTCGCTGACGGCGCGGCAGTCAAACTGATCGGGGAAAAAACGTTCGACATCGCCAAAAATATCGTCGACGAAGTGATTTTGGTCAGTACCGATGAAACCTGTGCCGCCATCAAGGACGTGTTCGAGGACACCCGCACCCTGCTGGAACCGGCAGGCGCGCTTTCCGTGGCTGGCATGAAAAAATACGTCGCCCGCGAACAGGTTCAGGGCAAGCACCTGATCGCTGTCGCCAGTGGCGCGAACATCAATTTCGACCGCCTGCGCCATGTGGCCGAACGCGCCGAGCTGGGCGAAGGCCGCGAAGCCTTGCTGGCCGTGACCATTCCGGAACGCCCCGGCAGTTTCCGCGAATTCTGCCACGCCATCAGCAACCGCCCGATCACCGAATTCAACTACCGCTATTCCGATGACCGGGATGCGCAGGTATTCGCCGGGGTGAAGATTGTGGGCGGCAAGCAGGAGCGCGAAACCCTGTTGAAAGACCTGACCGGCAGGGGCTATCCAGTCACGGATCTGACGGATAACGAAGTTGCCAAGATTCATTTACGTTATATGGTGGGTGGGCACTCCAACGGCGCAAAAAACGAAGTGTTGTACCGTTTTATGTTCCCGGAACGCCCCGGTGCATTACTGCATTTTCTCACCAGCATGAGCGCGGGCTGGAATATCAGCCTGTTCCACTACCGTAATCACGGCTCGGACTTCGGGCGGGTGCTGGTGGGGATTCAAGTCCCACCGGAAGAGCGTGATGAGTTCTGCCAATTCCTCGACAAATTGGGGTATGACTATTGGGATGAGACGGAAAATCCGGCATATCAGAGGTTTTTGGGGTAAGAACCTCTGATAACCACGATATTCTCCATCATTCCAGCAGCAACTGCATGATGATGGGGATAACCTTGGCGGGATCCGGCTGCGCCGGAGGCTGGACATTGACATCGGATGGATCATTTGGGTTACGGCCCGCGTCCAGTTCCTGCTTGTCATTCATGCCATCGCCATCACTATCCGCCTTGTTCGGGTTGGTCTGATACGTGTATTCCTGCTTATTGCTCAAGCCATCCTTATCGTTGTCCAGCGCCGCATCAGCTTTATTCAATGGGTCGAGGCCGTTATCCTTTTCCCACTGGTCTGGCAGGCCGTCACCATCATCATCAGTGTCAGCATTGTTGCCAACCTTGTCGCCATCCGTGTCCAGCCATTCAGCAGGGTTATCCGGGAAGGCATCCGCACCGTTTGCCACATTGTCACCGTCACGGTCTGGATCACAAACATCGCCCAAGCCATCATGGTCGATATTGGCTTGGTCGGCATTGCTGTCCAGCGGGCAGTTGTCGCTTGCGTCCGGTACGCCATCCTCATCAATGAATTCGTAAGCAGGCGGCGCTGGAGGCGTAAACGCATAAGCTGAAGACAACAAGCCTGAATAAAACCCAACCCCAACAGCAAACAAGGCAATTGTTCCCTTTTTACGCTCGAATAAAGTCGTCATGTTGATTTCCCCTGTTTACCTATTGGACGACACCCAAAATAAGCAGCCCCCCAGACCAATCCGCCACATACACTTTTGAACCATCATTAGAAAGTTGCACTCTCAATGCATTACCCGGCGTATTGAAACTACTAATCAAAGCAGGATTGTTCGCTGTACTAATATCCACCATATGTAAGCCCGCGCTAGAGTCTGCGACAAAAGCTATTGTCTCGTCGTTGGAAAGGTCGATACCCTGTATTGAGCTTAATGCACTGTATTCGCCCAGCAAAGAAAGTGAACTCGGATTTGTAATGTCCACAACCTTCATACCACCGCTCTGCGCGGCAACGAATGCCTTGCTTTCATCGGAAGATAATGTCAGATATCGTGCATAATCTGCTTGGATGCTTCCGATAATTGAGATATTTTCTGGGTTACGGACATCAAGCACCTTCATGCCTCCCGAATGGGCAGCGACATACAGCTTTTCACCGTCACCTGAAAGTTTTGATGCCCAAACTACCCCTAGCCCACTTACTTTACCCAGTGAAGACATACTTCCCAGATTAGAAATATCAACAGCATCTATACCATCACTAACATTGGACAAATAGGCTACTTTCTCATCTTTG
The DNA here is from genome assembly GCF_000260135.1 of Thiothrix nivea DSM 5205. NCBI lineage: Bacteria > Pseudomonadati > Pseudomonadota > Gammaproteobacteria > Thiotrichales > Thiotrichaceae > Thiothrix > Thiothrix nivea. Next base: position 1,548,565 of record NZ_JH651384.1, read on the forward strand.
GAAAGGGTTACTCCCCATGTCTCCCCACTTGTTATCGAATAAGTACCTGATAACGAAGGGCTGGCAGGATTACTGACATCAATGACTTTCAACCCCTTGTCAGAGTCAGCAACATAAGCCCGTTTATTATCTGCTGACAATGTAACCCCTCGAGCCTCCCCATCAGTATCAAAACTGCTAAGCACATAAGGTTGCGCCGGGTTTGTTATGTCGAAGATGATCAACCCCGCTAAATATCCAGCGGCAAATATCTTCGTCCCGTCATTGGATAAAGCAATATCAAAAACATAGCCCCCGCTAGTCCTAATGCTGCCAAGTAACGTCATGTTGTCAGTGACTACCCGCACAAGCCTGGTTTTAGTCGCAGTATTACCAGCATTATCTGTGGCCGTATAGGTCAGCGTGTAATCCCCTGCCTCGGCGGTATTGACCGTACCACTGATATTTACGGCAACCACGCCATCAACATCATCCCTGGCTGAAGCACCGGGTTCGGTATAGGCATTGCCAACTTTGACAACGACAATGCTATCCCCGCTTAACGTAAGATGTGGAGGATCATTATCCACAATGACCGACACAGTGACGGTCACGGTATCTGTTACCTGATTGCCATCATCATCCGTCACCGTGAGCGTAATGGTATGCGTGCCAACGCCAAAATCAGCCTTGGCGAAACTACTGGCGTTGCTGAGCACCGTACTGCCCTCCTTCCAGACATAGCTGGCGATAGTACCATCACTATCCGCAGCTTCTGCCGTCAAGGTAACAGTGTCACCCCGGTAAACAGACTGGTCTGCACCAGCATTCACCGTTGGCACAGCCCCATCCGGTATATCGGTCACGGTAATCGTCAGGGCAACCGGCTCACTGGCTCCCTGGGTATTGGTGGCCGTTACCTGCAAATCAAAACCGCTGACCTGTTCGGCGTCCAGCAAGCTGCTATCGGCAACCGTGACATAGCCTTGCGCATCCACGGCGAATGCTTCAGAACCAGTTCCTGATAACGTAAAGCCGGTAATCGCGCTGTTGCCAATCGTCACTACCGGTACAATTGCCACACGCTCACCTACCACAGAATTCTCAATCACAGCGATACTGCTGCTCCTGAGCGTAGGCGCACTGCTGTAGACAGTGATATTGACACTGGTAGCTGCGGTACGCCCCAGGGAATTGGTTGCTTGCGCCGTCAGGCTATAGACGGCTGTGCTGGCGCGGCTCAGGTTCGCGCCTTCCGCCACTGTCACCAAACCATTGCCATCAATGGCAAACTGTTCCGCACCTTCCCCCGTCAGGGTGAACTGGACAATAGGGCTGACGCCATAACTATAACCCAGCTTGCCCACCTTGGTTCCGGCAACACTACCCTCCAGAATACTGCTGGACATGGGGTACAGCTTGGGAACATCGTCCTTGACATTGATCTTGATGGTTGCCGTGTTACTTTCAGCACCGTAAGCATTGCCCGCTTTCACTGTAAAACTGAGTTCTTGCCCTGCCTTGCCTTCCAGCACGCTGTTGTCAGTGAGCACCAGGGTACCATTAGCAAGAATGGCAAACCCTGCGGAATCATCCCCACTGAGTTCAAACGTGCTGGCCGGATGCAATGCATAGGTGTAACCAACAATGCCCACCGCAGTATTGTTGGGTGTATGGATAAAAACATCCGTGGAGAAATTATTAACAACCAGGGCATTGGCGTCAGAGCTTTGCAGCACGTCAACCGTCATGTCCACAGGCGCACTGGTTCCCCGGTCATTGGTAGCCGTGACCTGTAGGCGGTAAGTGCTGATATTGTCATTCTGGATGGGTTTTTCGTTTGAGTTGCCTGCTATGTGGATATAACCACCTGTATCCACCGTGAACCGTTCAGCCCCGATGCCACTGACAGTGAATGCGTTGATAGGCGTTAGGCCCGGATAATATCCCAACCTGCCAAGCCGGGTTCCGCCTGGTATTTCCTCCGTGATCCGCGCGTAAAATGGCGACGGCAAGGTCGGCACATCATCGTAAACCTTGATTTTCACCTGCGCCGGGCCACTGTCACCGGCTGCATTGGTGGCAATCGCCTGCAAGGTGTAGTTTGGAACCAGGGCATGATCAAACTGCGCACCCGTTTTCACTGTCATTACCCCAGCACTACTGACGGCAAAGTTGCCCGCGCCAGTACCCACCAGACGGATTGCCGTTACCGGCGAAGCACCTGCCGTAACCGGCAAGGTTCCAACCTCCGTACCCCCGACAGCCCCTTCAGTCACAAAGGCATCCAGTGTGCCCAACAGTGGCGAGCCATCGGCAGTTACCGTCACGTACACCGTGACCGGCAGGGAGTCACCGTAGTCATTGCTGCCAGTAACATACAAGGTATAAATACGTTGTGTTTCGTAGTCCAGGCTTGCCGTGGCTGACAAAGACAAAACGCCATCCGTGCCGATCTGGAAGTTTTCCGCGCCAGCACCGCTAATACGGTAGGCCGTTGGCGCCTGCTCCAGCGCACAATATTTGACTTGGCCAATAGCACTACCACGAGCCAAATCCTCCTGAATGGTGAAGCTGCCCCCCTCCAGCACCGGTTTGGCCGCCAGATTGAACATATCAGCGTAGACATTTTCACCGTTACGCATCCTGGCCATGATCGGCAGGAAGTTGTCATGATAGGGGCGGAACAACTTGCCGGTATTACCGTTAGGCGTCCACACCAAGGCGTCCAGATGGTTAATCGCGCCATCGGCATTCATGTCATTAGACAGCAGGCAACGGGATGTCTGGTTCATCCGGGAACGCAGGGCAGCGCGTTCCCCACCCAACAAGCCCTTGCCAAGCTGGTAAGCGAACTCAGTCAGGATATTGACCTTGAAACCCAGCGCTTTGAGTTCCGCCCCTGTCACCAAAGCGTGCAGGCTGGCTTGGGAATTCACCACCCCAGAGTTGACCTGCTGGTCAGAATCCGGGTCAATATCAGCCCCTCCACGTACCCGGACAACATACAGCTTGTCGTCCTGCAAGGCAGCCCGGACAGTCCCCGGTACAACGATGATCCCTGCCGTATAGGCCGATGAACCGTAGGATGCAGTAGTGGTGTATAGACTACTGCTGCCATCATCCAGCACGGTGTTATAACCATCGGCGTCAAACAAGTCTATTTGTGCCCCCGCCAGCGGCCCGCCTAGGATAGCTTGGCTGATATTCCAGATCACATCGAACAAAACATTGCCGCTGTAGCCCTGTTGGGGCAACTGACCACTCCAGCCGGAACTGTACTCAGTACTGCTGGTTTGGCTACCCGCACTGAACTGGGCGTAAGCCTGTACGTAGATTTCACTGTTTTCTGTCCGGTTATAGAGCACCACAGCTTCACGCTCGAAGTTATCCACCGGAACGAATTCCACACCATCCTCACTGATCACGATGTCGGCAATCTTGCCTTCCGTCAAATCGTCCAGCAGATTCAGGCTGACCATGCGCGACTGATTGGAACCAGGAACCTTGATGGTGACAATGGTATTCAGTTCATTCTTGTCAGCCGGGCTGCCAGTGTAGGCGACCTTTACCGGATAAGACCCCGGACTGACCTCTGCTCCCACGGGTATGTAGTAATGTTCCAGGAGACAATCGGCATCCTGGATGTCAAAGTTACCCACCTGCTGTGACAAATCGGTGGACAAATCCATATTCAGACTCTGATCAGTCCAGGCCAGGGTAACCTCGATATATCCCTCTTGAGTAGCAACGCCACTGCAATTTTCAGCATCACTGACCGTAATGGTGACAGACTTATCATTTTTCGCACCATCATCATCCGTGACAGTAAGATTGAGCACATGTGCGCCTGGCGGTAGCGGGTCTAACGTAAAAATGGCGTCATGACTGACAACGTTAGAACCATAGCGCCATTCATAGGCAATGATGGAACCGTCCGGATCATAACTACTGCTACCATCCAGCCGGATAGACTCATTCTGGGCAACCGTCTGGTCACTACCCACACCCGCAACAGGAGGCTTGTTGAAAAAATATTTGGCGTCAGCAGTGATGTCCTGATTCTGATGGATCTTGTTAATGATCGGTTCTATCTGAGCGGAATAATCAATACCATTCAGTTTGGCTTGATCATTAGCTGGATTCCATTTAATCAGATCACCGGAATCAATGACATTATCGCCATTAATATCGCCATTACTCGCTAAATTGTAACTACTCAGTTCCCTAAAAAATCAGCTACGCTATCCTTATGAACCAGTTCATCCACCCCACGAGAGAAGATTTGCAGCAGTTGAGCCACGCCCAGCTGGTGGATTTGGTGTTGTCGCTGTTTGACACGATAGAACAGCTATCGTCACTGGCAACCCGGGTAGCTGAACTGGAGGCGCAGTTGGGCAAAAACAGCAAGAATTCGCACAAACCGCCGTCATCGGATGGGCTGAAGCGCCAACCAGCCCAACCCCGTCAAGCAGGCCAACGCCCCAAAGGTGGCCAGCCGGGACACAAGGGGCATAGCCTTGTCATGCACCCATCGCTAGGGCAATCGCATTAAAAACATCTTGTTTTACAATGGTCTAAATTTTAATCTTGGTAGCCCCCAGTCTGCCGGTGACAATTTTTAGCAGATAATCTTCATCCCACCCGGCATTGAGGCGTTTGTTTTTCACACCGACCTTGATGGTTTTGTCAGTTTTAACCAGATTGAGGGCAATGTGGCGGACGACAGCCATGTTGGCGTCGCTGTTGCCGGAACGCATCCGCTGGTCATCTTCGCGGAAAGCGTAATCCAGCACCCAGTGCAGGTTGTTTTCAATGCCCCAGTGTGCCCGCACGACCTGTCCCAGCCGCTCCGGGTTGGAGGCATCCATGCTGCTGATGAAGTAACGGGTTTCTTCAGTGGTCTTATCCTTGCATTCACGGATGGCAGTGACAGCGATAATGCTGGTCAGTTTTGTCCAATGGGGATGGTCTTTCTTCAACCAGCCAATGTTGGAGGTAGCCCGCACGATGCGGGTTTCAATCCGTCCATGCCCGCCGTCATAACGGGTATGGCCAATGGGTGGGCAGGTGTTGGCCGATTCAAAAAATAGCTTCACGTCCTGATGGAGCGTGCCCTGGTTGCCTTTCAGGCTGAGCAGGTAATCGGCTTGCTGGTCGATGATCTGCCTGGCAATGGCCGTTTGGCAACCCATCGCATCCAACGTCACTACCGCTCCTGTCATGTTCAGTTGCATCAATAGTTTAGGGATGGCAGTGATTTCGTTGGATTTATCATCCACCCGCTGTTGTCCCAGCACCAATTGATTCCGGGTCGCCCAGGCACTGACCATGTAGATGGCCGCTTTGTCCGAAGCACTGTCCAGGCTGCGGCGCAGGCATTTGCCATCAATCGCGATGATTTCGCCATCACTGAGGTCGGACAGGTCAGCCACCCAGCGGCTGAAACATTCACTGAACTGCTGTGTGTCGATCAGGCCAAAAACCCGGCCAAAGGTATCGTGTGACGGGATGCCGTGTTGCAACCCCAACACCTCCGTGAACCATTTTCGTTTGGATTTGCCGAACAGCTCAATGGAAGCCCAGTCATCCGCCCCGCAAATCACTGCGCACAGGGTAATGAAGAAGATGTCACTGAGTTTGTGCCGCTTACGGCGGTTCAGACGTGGGTCAGGGATGGAGGCAAAATGGTCAACAATAGCGGCGGTTGGGTGGAGTTTCATGGGCTACCAAAATACCCGCAGCTAACCCTCGGCACAGCAGTTTGTCAATAGCGTTTTAATGCGATTACCCTGCACCCATCGCCCGATTATGTTGAGGATTGCCGTGCCGTCGGCTACTGTGGTTGTGGCCTGCCGCTATCCGAAGCGGCTGTGGCCGTGGCTGAACGCCGCCAGCAATGGGACATCCCCGCCCCGCAAATCGTGGTGACGGAATATCGCCAGATCATCAGCACTTGCCGTTGTGGCAAAGCCCATGCAGGGGAATTCCCCGCATCACTGCCCCCGTACATCAGTTATGGGGCACGCCTGAAAGCGTATGCGGTCGGCCTGGTTCATGGGCATTTCATCTCGCTGTCGCGGGTAACGGAGGTCATATCTGACCAATATGGCATCAAGCCTTCCGATGGCAGTGTGCAACGCTGGGTCAGCCAGGCCAGCGGCAGCCTCACCGCCACCTACGGCGACATCCGGCAAACCATCAGCACCAGCCCGGTGGCACACTTTGATGAAAGCGGTATCCGGGCCCAAGGCAAAACCCAATGGCTGCATGTGGCCGCCACCCCGGAAGCGGTGTACTACACCGCCCATGCCAAGCGGGGACAGGAAGCCATGGTCGCCGCCGGTATCCTGCCTGTCTTCAACGGGGTTGCCGTGCATGACCACTGGAAACCTTACTTCCGCTTCGACAACGTGGTGCATGGCCTGTGTGGGGCACACCTGCTGCGTGAGCTGAACTACTTTGACGAAACCCTCCGGCACCAATGGCCTGCACAGCTCAAACAAGTCCTGGTTGATGCCAAAACCGCCGTGGCACAAGCGAGGGCAGCACAACATGACTCCCTGACGCCTGACCAGATGGCAGAACTGGGGCAGCGTTATGACCAATGGGTGAACCACGGCCTGCTGGTCTTCCCTGAACTGCCCAAAACCCACCCCAAACAGGGTAAAGCGAAGCAGCACCCGGCCAGAAACCTGTTATGCCGCTTGCGCGACTTCAAGGATTCGGTGTTGCTGTTCATCCAGCGGTTTGACGTGCCGTTTGACAACAACCTCGCCGAGCGGGCAGTGCGCCCCGTGAAAGTCAAACTCAAGGTGGCGGGCGGATTCCGGGCTATCGGTGGTGCCGATGCCTTCTGTGTCATCCGTTCCGTTTGGGAAACCAACAAGCTGCAGGGACGGAATCCGTTTGAGTCCCTCAGATCGGTTTTGGCATAGACTGAGTAGTTACGCTAAATTTAGCAAATAATCCACATTATTCTCAATTTTCAGGGAAATATCGTCTTCACTAACCACACCAGCAGGAACTGCTGCGACTTTATCCTTAATATCTTGATAAACCAGCTCTGTCAGGATATTCACCGTAAAATCACGATTCTTGATTTGCTGGGCACTCAAAATACCGTGGATACTGCCAGTATTTGCCGTGGGCATTGCATCCCACACCTTATCATCGTTAGCGTCGACATCATTACCGCCAGAAATGGTTAACTGATACAACCCATTTTCCAGTTGGTCAGTAATAATATCAGGGACTGCAATTAAACCTGATGTCGCAATATCACTGCCATTTCCTTGGGAAGTAACACCATTGTAAATAGTCTGACCGTCGCTCACACGTTTCAGGCTGAATACAGCATTGTCCAAAGGCCCGAGTAACGCACGACCCACAGGAACAGGAGGCTCCGGGGCAGGTATCAGCAAACGCGGATTTAACCCATAACTGCCTGGAAGTGAAGCTATCCAGAAACCTTGCCAAGGTTGAAAAGTGCTTCCATCCCCTATCGGTTCGTATTCCATGCCACTGAAGTGGGCAAAACGGTTATGCACCAACTTTCTGGCTTTGGCTGTTGCCAAGTCACATCCGGTGGGGCAACCATCAACACTGGTGGAAGCATCCGTCACCACCCTGACCTTATCAGCACCATTAGCGACATCAAAAGGATAACCAGCCATGTTCCAGACTTTTTGATTACCAGCAGCCGCCAAGGGAATTTCAAAACATCCATCAGGAGAAGCACATGCACTTGATGTATTGAGAGACGGTATCTGGCAACCCTCTGGCATATCCAGTATTTTATCTGTGCCAGACTGTTGCATTATCCAGTAAGATTTGTTTTGTTGCAGAACAGTATTTATCTGGATACTTTCACTACTTCCGCTTGCCCCATCGAAACCAAACATTATCCAGTCTGTGCCATACTCCCCAGCAAGGTCATCACCAAAAATACCGGCAACCGTTTGTTTAGCTGCGGGAGGAGTACAAGGCAATGTAATTTGATGCCATTTACCTGAAGGTAAAACATGAGCGACCCCGGAAAAAGCTAAAGCCTCTGATCCCAAGAGTAGAAAAACCAATGAAAATAACAGATTCAACTGCTTATTTCGATACAACATAATGACAAGCCCCACAGCTTTATCCAGGGTATTTAGTCTAAACCTCGGGGCATCACGCTGACACAAGACATAACGGCATTAATCCGCTGGCAGCATACAAACCATAAACTCAAGTGCTATCAAATGCTTACTATAGCCATCGACAAACGCAAGTTACTGACTTTAATTGAAGCCCACATAAAGATCAGTTACCAATCTGCGTGTATACTAATACAGTCAATAGTTAATATCAATGAGCAAATTAATTAAGAATATCCTATCAATATCCATTCTATCGGGCTGTACTCAGCACACTTCCCAAACTTTACCCACGCCCAGGACGCTTAATTATTAACCAACTTTTGACATGAATCAAAAAAATTATGCCTTACAGCATCCATAGAATATAATTCTGACGTATCTACCTTCATCCACGGGCTTTCCGAAGAGGCGTTATGGGGCTGCGAGCTTTCATTATTGGTGTAGTGCTGTATTTTTCATCCATCATGGCGGGAGCCACGCCCTCCCACCAACCACTGCCCGCTCCTGACACTGTTATCAAAAAAACAGACGCCAGCGCCACATCCGGGAGTGTGCGCCCCTTGCTCACCAGCACTGATAAGACACCGCTGCCCTTGCTGTTGCAGGGGAATAATATTGCTTACGACAACACCACAGGCTCCGTAGTCGCCGCTTACTTCCCGGAATGGGGGATATGGACTTCCGACTTTAACGTGGAAGACATACCGGCACAAAACCTGACCCACGTCCTCTATGCGTTCTTGGCCATTTGCGGCCCCAATGTTGCCCTGAAAAATTCTTACAAGCCTGGCTGGGATCAGTTGCAAACACGTTGCGAAGCGCAAAACGGCACGGCTAATAAAGATGACCCAACCGTCATGCTGTACGATTATTACACGGCGGTGCAGCACCCTTTTCCGGGCGACAGCAGCTCTGACCCTATCAAGGGGCAGATCGGCCAGCTGATGCGCCTGAAACTGGCCAAACCGGACATCCAGATACTCGCCTCTATCGGCGGCTGGACACTATCAGACCCGTTCTACACCCTGGCGAGCAATACTGCCAATCGGCAAATTTTCGCCAATTCCGTGCTCAAATTCCTGCGCGACTATCCTGTATTCGATGGTATTGACATTGACTGGGAATACCCCGGTGGTGGAGCCACCGCCAGCCCCGACCCACAAGCGGATTATCAGGGGTATGCGGATATGATGCACGATTTGCGTCAGGTGCTGGATACCCTGGAAAGCGAAACAGGGCGTACCTATGAATTAACAGCAACTGCCGGTTCATGGCAACCCACCATTCAAGCCATCCACTACCAAGCCGCCAGCCCTTACATGGATTATGTCTTTGCCATGAGCTACGACTATTACGGGACATGGAGCAATACCCTGGGGCATCATGCTGCCCTCTACAATTATCCGGGGCAAAAAATAAACTGGGCAAATGGCGACAGCATGGTTAACAACCTGCTGGATGCAGGTGTACCAGCCAGCCAAATAGTACTGGGGGTCGCCATGCATGGCATAGGCTGGGCCAACGTCACAGGCGTGGCTACCGGTGAGTCACCATTCCTGCATGGCACTGGCGGGGGAGCATTGGGAAGGTTTGAATACCAAACCATCGCCAATGATTATCTCGACAGTGACGGGCAAGGCAAAAACGGCTTCGCCTATTTCTATGACGCACAGGCAGAAGCCCCTTATTTATGGAATGCCAGCAGTGGCGGGCTGATTACCTACGATAACCCGCGTTCGGCCAAGGCCAAATCAGCCTATGTGCTTGAAAATCAGTTGGCTGGCGTCTTCAGTTGGGAACTGAACGGTGACAATGGCGACATCCTCAACGCCATGCATGAAGGGTTGGGGCATCCGCAATCGGCCCAACGCCCTTACCCCCAGCAGGTCAGTTACGCGACCGGAACCCTTTACCCCAACCATGTCCCGCAGGCAACCCAGGCCACACAGGTAGCGGCCTTCTACGATGACTGGAAGCAAAAATACCTGAAAACGGCTGGCAACAACGCCGCAGGCAAGGCCATGTACCGAATCGCAGATGGCCAGGACTCCACCAGCACAGTATCGGAAGGCCAAGGCTACGGCATGATCATCACCGCGCTGATGGCAGGCCATGACGCCATCGCCCGGACACTATTCGATGGGCTGTGGTATTTTTCCCGCGCCCACCCCAGCGGGGTTGACACCCGCCTGATGACCTGGAAAGTCGATGGCGGGCAAGCCGTGGGGGGCAATAACTCAGCCTTTGATGGCGACGCCGACATTGCCTACGCCCTGCTGCTGGCGGACAAGCAATGGGGCAGTGATGGCAGCATCAATTACAAAGCTGAAGCCTTACAAGTCATGCAGGGCATCCTGGCTTCAACCGTGGGCAGCAGCAGCCATTTGCCCCTGTTGGGCGACTGGGTTAACAGCTCCTCCGCCCCCACCCAATACAACCAGTACACACCGCGCTCCTCAGACCTGATGCCCGCCAGCTTCCGGGCATTCAATACCGCTAGTGGTGATAATATCTGGAATGAGGTCATCCAGGCCGCGCAAACCGGGGTTCAGGCCATCCAGGGCAATTACAGCCAGACCACGGGGCTATTGCCAGATTTTATGAGCGGCTGCCAACCGGCCAGCCAATGCCAGCCCACCGCCGCCAATTTTCTGGAAGGCCCACATGACGGCCATTACTACTACAATGCCGGGCGCGCACCGTGGCGTATCGGGCTGGATGCCTTGCTATACAACGACCCGGTTTCCAAAACCCAGGCGCGCAAGCTGTCAGCCTGGATGCTGAACCAGATCGCAAGCGACCCGCAAGCGCTCAAATCAGGCTACACCCTGGACGGCCAACCGATTGGAAACTATTTTTCCAGCTTCTTTGCCGCCCCCCTCGCCGTGAGCGCCATGCTTGACCCCAGCAGGCAACAAATCCTCAACAACCTTTACGACGCCCTGATCAACAAGCGGGAAAACTATTACTCAGACACCCTCAACCTGTTAAGCCTGTTGGCCGTTACGGGCAATTTCTGGCATCCGGATAGCTGCTCCGCCACCGATGGCGATGCCGACCATGACGGGGTGGGGGATGCCTGTGATGCAGACCGCGATGGTGATGGCGTACCGAACTATTCCGACCGTTTCCCTGACAACCCCGCAGAATCCGTGGACACCGACAACGATGGCGTCGGCAATAACGCGGACACTGACGATGATAACGACTGGATTCCAGACAGCTGGGAAATTACGCATGGCTTAAACCCACTGGATGGTAGTGATGCGGGGCTGGATCCCGATCATGACGGGTTATCCAACCTGCAAGAATTCCAGAACGGCACCAACCCGAACAATGCCGACAGCGATAGCGATGGCATGAATGACGGGGATGAGCTAGCGGCGGGCCGCAACCCTAACGACCCCACCGATGGTGACATTAACGCCAATGCCAGGAAGATCATTCCCATTATCATGGAGTTGTTGCTATCCCCCTAACACTCTGCACCCATGGTAGCTACTCCAGCAGTAGCTGCATGATGTCAATAGCGTTTTAATGCGATTACCCTGAGAGTATACCAATTAAGCATTTGCATATAATATAAATTTATAGTATAAAGTATACTTATTTAAGCACAGATTAACGCTTAAGTTCCCCATAAGCAGCATTTCGTAATGGCTCTTTGGGGATTTCCCGTAGTTTTGCTGTTTATTCTTGAAGCAGTCAGAAAGCAACAGACTCAGGTTTGCAAGTGACTGATTATGATGAGTATCCTATATGCTTTTTAAGCGAGCAAAAGCATAATTGCTGGAAATCCCTAAAGAGCCAAGCTTATGCAGCTGTAATTAAACTCTAGCTTGGCTTAAAGAGGAAGGTAGTCATGCAATTTTTGGCGAAAGTAATAATAGGAGCTTGCCTTTGTTTTGCGGATACAACAATGGCAGAAAATGTCAGTGATGGTGTGCTAGGACAACCTATTCAGCCACCCATCAATATTAAAAGTCCGCTAACACAAAACACGGGATCAGCTTCTCCGGCAACAAATCAGAACAATAATATTTATTATTACTTTCTGCGTAATGGTCAGAGTGCTAATTTCCAAGCCAAAGGTAACTTATATGTATTAATCCCTCCAAAAGATAAGGCTTCCATCAACAGTATGGCGCAACAAATCGAAGCCCAATTTGGACAGAAAATATCTATCACCAAAGATACCCTCCTTTCCCAAAGTATTGTTTTCAAATTGAACGACCCATCAGACCAGGAAAATCAGTTTGCCTCCCTCAAACAAATAGCCGGTGACGGTTCTTTCATTTCCCCACTGTTGGAACCCATCAAAGGAGTGGGTGAACTAGCCGTTGTCCCCAGAATTATTGTCCGTTTCAAGGCGGAATCCTCCATCGACTCCAATCTACAAGAATTGCGCAACACCTATACGCTGGAAGATGTGACCCCCCTCAAATTTACGGATCGGGAATATGAAATCAGCCTTGGGAGCGATATTCCTGATGCAGCGACAGTTTTCAAAATCAGCCGCGAATGGTCGGGCCTGCCATTTGTCGAATGGACAGAACCCGTTATGTTGACGGCACCGATCAAAAAGGACTTTATGCCGAACGACCCGCTATTCCTGAACCAGTGGCATCTGCACAATACAGGACAAAACGGTGCCTTGGTGGATGCCGACATTGATGCTCCTGAAGGCTGGGGGCTGGCAAAAGGGGATGGGGCAGTAATCGCTATTTTTGACGATGGGGTGCAGACCGACCATCCTGACTTGGCCATATGGGCCAACCCTGGTGAAACAGGAGACGGCAAGGAAAGCAACGGGCTTGATGATGACGGCAACGGTTTTATCGACGATTACCAGGGATGGGACTTTGGCGACAACGACAATAATCCCAACCCGGCGGGAGCAAATGATAATCACGGCACAGCCGTCGCCGGTGTGGCTGGCGCAAAAGGCAATAATGGGCTAGGTGTTACAGGTAGCGCCATGGGGGCACAAATTTTACCTGTCCGTAGTGGTGATATGTCCTGCGCTGATTTTGGCAACGCCATGCGTTACGCGGGTAAATATGCCGATGTCGTAAATAACAGTTGGGGTATTGGTGGTTGTCAGAACGAACTGGATTCCGCCATTGCCGATGTTGTCCATGGCAATATCCCGGAAGCACGAAGAGGTACCAAGGGGACACCTGTCCTGTTTGCTACAGGCAATAGCGCCAGTGGCTGGAGGAAGTTCACCTTAAGCGGTTTTCCAGTAGGCACTTACACATTCGAGTGGGTATTTTCCAAGGATGAGGACGTTTCTGAAGGGTATGATACGGTATGGCTGGATGATATTGTATGGCCGGGAGGCGAAACAACAGATTTCGAGACAAGCACAATAGGCACCGTACCCAGCGGTTTTAGCAGTAGTGGCGGCGCTTCATGGCAAGTGGTTTCCGATGGTGTCCATGCGCATGGTTCTCCAACTGGCAACTCTGTGAAGGCGGGGTTAATTACGGATAACCAAGTGACACGTTTGACTACTACCCGTGCGACAGGAGCGGGAGCATTAAGTTTTTGGTATTGGGCATCATCTGAATATAACTATGATTACTTTAAATTTTATGTTGACGGTGACCTTTATTATTATTACGCCCCCGGCCAATATGGACACCATAATGAAGTTGGCTATCCCGCCTCCAATTCTGACACCATCGCAGTTGGCGCCAGCACGGATGGTGCCCTCAGCGGTCAGGAAGAACGTGTTGATTATAGCCAGTTTGGTCCGGAAGTGGATGTAGTCGCGCCTTCCGGCAATCAGAACCAAGGCATCACCACCACTGACCGCACAGGTTCAGCAGGCTATGACGCCAGTTCCAATTACACCAATGGTTTTGGCGGCACATCATCCGCAACGCCATTGGTCAGTGGTGTGACTGCCGACCTCCTGATGTTTGATCCCTCCCTAACGGCTACCGAAGCGAGGCAGATTCTCCGTAATGGCGCAGACAAAATAGACCCCTACGCCTATGCCAATGGCCGAAACGATTACCATGGTTACGGACGTGTCAACCTCTATCAATCCTTGCTCTTGCTGGATAATGATGCAGATGGCACCCCCAACAGCACTGATCCAGACGATGACAACGACGAGATGCCAGACGCATGGGAAATAGCCCACAACCTGAATCCACTGGATCACAGCGACGCCATTCTCGATCCAGACCATGATGGGCTGAACAACAGGGAGGAATTCAACCACAGCACCGATCCCAATGATGCCGACAGCGATAATGACGGTATGAATGACGGAGACGAAGTCAGTACTGGACGTAATCCCAATGATCCATCTGATACCGACGGTAATAATAATGCTACCAAGATTATTCCAATTCTCATGGACATGTTGTTGCAATAAGCCAGCCCTCAGTGAACTTATTTTCCCCGTTGCAACTCCTGCCATTCTCCGGGCAGGAGCTCTGGATCAAGCGCCCATTCCCCTACCCGTTCCCGATGCAACGCCTCCACGCGATTCCCCACTGCCGCCAACATCCGCTTCACCTGATGGTATTTGCCTTCAGAAATCGTAATCCGCACCTGCTGCTCAGACAGAATTTCCACCACCGCCGGTTTGGTCAGCCCCTTTTCACCGTGCAATTGTACCCCGGCGCGTAATTGTTCCACCGCTGCTTCCGTCAACGGTTCCGCCAGCGTCGCCAGATAGGTTTTCGGCACATGGTGTTTGGGCGACATCAGCCGGTGAGACCATTCACCATCATTGGTGATCAGCAGCAGGCCAGTCGTATCCTTGTCCAGCCTTCCCACTACATGCAGAGCCTGCCGGTGCGGATGATCGATCAAATCCAGTACAGTGCGGTGTGAGGGGTCTTCAGTAGCACTCACTACCCCTGCCGGTTTATGCAACATGATATAAATATTGCCGGGAAGCGTGATGCACTCATCATCCAGCATCACTTCGGATTCGGGGTCAATATGGGTCGCAGTTTTGGTGATTTTCCTGCCATCAACCTGCACCAACCCTCTGCGGATGACTTTTTGTGCTTCAGCGCGTGGAATAGCGGCTGCCTGACTGACGAACTGATCTAAACGCATACCTGCATCTTCGGGGAAATTTGCGAAAAACTGAGCGGCGCGGATTAACCTCAGCCGCTGTCAGGCATTATGATCTATTACGCTTCTTCACTACCAATAAAACGGTAGATAGCAGCGCCAAGCAATGCCCCCACAATGGGTGCTGCCCAAAACAGCCAGAGTTGGGAAATCGCCCAATCGCCTACAAACAATGCAACCCCGGTACTACGAGCCGGGTTCATTTTCACCCTCTGAACGTAACCATTCTGGCTACCCGGCTGACGAGCAGCTCTAAACGGATGGGGTTTTGCTGTTACAATAGGCTGGAAAGTGCATAACAATAAGGGAACAGCCCAATGAAACTCAAAGAATACCTGCGCATTCTCGCCCATTATGACGGTTCCGACCTGTACCTGACCGCTGACCTCGAACCCAAAGCCAAATTTCAGGGCAAACTGAAGGCGGTCGATAAAGTGATCATGACCCAGGAAATGCTGCATGAGATGGCTTATGGCCTGATGAACAAGGAGCAGCAACACCAGTTTGAACAGAAACCGGAAATGAACCTCGCCATCAGCGAAGAAGGCATTGGCCGTTTCCGCGTCAACATTTTCAAGCAGCGCCACAAGATCGCGATGGTGATCCGTAACATCAAGACCGAGATTCCGAATGCTGACAAACTCGGTCTGCCGCAAGTGCTGAAAGACGTAATCATGGAAAAGCGCGGCCTGATCCTGTTCGTCGGTGGCACGGGTTCGGGCAAATCCACCTCACTGGCGGCGCTGATCGACCACCGTAACAGCAACCACGACGGCCACATCATCACCATCGAGGATCCGGTGGAATACGTCCATCCGCACAAGAAATCCATCATCAACCAGCGCGAGGTTGGGGTGGACACCGACAGCTACGAAGACGCCTTAAAAAACACCCTGCGTCAGGCCCCCGATGTCATCCTGATCGGCGAAATCCGCGCCCAGGAAACCATGGAACACGCACTGGCTTTCGCCGAAACCGGCCACCTGTGTCTTTCCACCCTGCACGCCAACAATGCGAACCAGGCACTCGACCGCATCATCAATTTCTTCCCCGAAGAACGCCGCCACCAGTTGCTGATGGATTTGTCGCTGAATCTGAAAGCCTTCGTCTCGCAGCGCCTGATCCCCACCGTTGACGGCAAGCGCGTGGCCGCCATCGAAATCCTGCTCGGCACGCCAATGATCCGCGACCTGATCATGAAAGGCGAAGTTCACGCGATTAAAGAAATCATGGAAAAGTCGGAAGAACAGGGGATGCAAACCTTCGACAGCCACCTCTACCGGCTGTATCTGGAAGGCCGTATTTCGCTGGCCGAAGCGCTGCGCAACGCCGACTCGCCCAGCAACCTCAAGCTCAAGATCAACCTGTCGGGGAATCTGCAAAAGCCACGCCCTGCGGCTCCCGCGCCTGCTGCAACAGCCCCCACTCCCACAGCGTCAGCACCAGCCGCGCAGCCTCAACGCCCGAAAGCAGACCCGGATTTCATGTCGAAGTTATCGCTGGCACCGAAAGAGGAAGAAGACGCGCTGTAATGGAAGATGATCAAGTGATTAGTGAGACTCCTGCCAGCCACAACCCAGTTCGCTGGCAATCCCATGCAGACGTTTATTCTGAAGCAGTAACCGTTCCAGACGCTCCTCTTTGGCGCGCAAATGGTCGATCCAGACCGACGTATCGACCAGCATCACAACACTTCTTCCGTCATCCGACGGCGCGGGGGAGCTTCCAGTTGCGGTTCGGAACCACCCAGCAAGGCAAGACGACGGGCGCTTTCGCGTTCGATCAGGGCTTTCACGCAGCAGGGCTGTCTTTTCGGCAATGCCGGTCAATTCGATTGCCTGATTAAGCAAATCATCATCAAGGTTAAGCGTGGTGCGCATGGCAATATCTCAAATCATCACTTACTGACATCATGTTATGCGGATTTTGATGCATCAGACAAGCCGGAACTTTGTGACCTGCTGTTTTTTACGGTGAATTCAGGTATACATTAGTCTGATTAATTGGCTACCGGACTCCTCATGTCAGAAGCAACCCCGCTATTTTCCAGTGCCTTCCTGATGTCCTGCTGGGCGCAGGAATATACCGCCTATTGCGAGGGTGATACCGATGCCCGATTACTGCAAATCCTGAAAAACTGGGCGGAAAAAGACTTCCAGAAAGAAACCGTTTCCGAAGGTGGTTTCATCCAGACGTTTTTCGTGAACCTGTGGGGCTACGCCCGCTCCGGTGAACAGGAGCAGGCGACGGGTTATACGCTGGAGCAACAGTTTGCCATCGACAAGGCCGGGCAGAATGGCGGGGTGGGTAAGGCCGATGCGGCGCTGGGCTGGTTTGGGGCAAGTGAGCTACCAGCCACCCCGCAAGTGTTGTGTGAGTTCAAGGACATCCGCTCAGGTTTGGATGCGAAACAGAACCGCAAAGGCAACGACCGTTCCCCGGTAAAACAGTGCGCCGATTACCTGCACTTCTCCAAACAACAGTTCACACCCTATGGCACGGAAAAAATCCAGCCAACCTGGGGTATCGTCACCGACATGAACGAATTTCGTCTGTACTGGAATGCGCGAATGCCGCACCAGTATGAGCGTTTCCTGATCCGCAAGCACTCATTGGCGGAAAGCGGAATTGCGCTGCTGGACACTGGCGAGCGCAATGGAAATACGTCATCCGCTCCACCAATATCACCCCCAGCGTCACGGCTGAAAAACGGCTGGGCGAACTGCTCAAGCTGAAAAAGACCGGCAACGCCAGCCTGCAAAAGCAGATCGTCGATCTGGACAAAAAGCTGGATGGGCTGGAACAGCAGATTGAGGCGAAAGAGCGGGAGATGAATGCGCTGGTGTATGGGCTGTATGGGTTGACGCAGGAAGAGATTGCACAGGTGGAGAGGAGGTAGTCATGTACAGCACGTCATGGAAAATTGGCAGCCTCACCGCAACAGCCTACACTAAAATCATCACGCCGATTGTTTTTGGCAGGAGTACGTTATGATGCAAATCACGATGGATATACCCGAACAGTTCGCGCTGGATAAAACCAGACCGGAGATTGTCAGCACGCTCAAGCTGTACGCTGCATTGGCGTTATTTCAATCGGGCAAGTTATCCGCAGGCGCGGCAACCGAGTTGGCAGGCATAGACCGCTACAGCTTTATGGCTGAGTGCAAGAAGCACAATATTCCGACAATCAACTATGCGCCGGATGATCTTGATGCCGAACTCGCTGATTTTCGGCTGGCTTCCTGATGTTGGTTATTGCGGACACTTCCGCGTTGGTTGCAGTAGCAGCGTGCAGATGTCTGGAAAACATGCTTTAAGCCTTCCCGACCTTCGCTCCCTGCTCTCCGCCTTCAAACAGCAGCATGGCACGGAGTACTGCCTACGCTCCCTCGGCTACTTTGGCTCCTACGCCCACAACACCGCCACCCCCGAAAGTGACGTAGACATCGTATTCGAGACGGACAACCCCAACCTGTTCCTGACCGCCATGATGAAACAGGACTTGGAAGAAGTATTGGGCCGCCCCGTGGATGTTCTGCACTTACGCGGTTTACAGAATCCCCGCCTGAAGGAGCGTATCGAGAAGGAAGCCGTCTATGTATGACCGCGAACTGCTGATCGAAAAGCTGCAAACGCTGCTATCCGCGCTCGGACGCATACCTATTTTCAAGTTGATGCAGAGCAGTTGTTCAATATTTGCAGGGACGACATTCCGCAGATGATTGCCACCTTGCAAACCATGATGCAGGATTTATCCCAGCCATTTGAAAGCTAACCGGGCAAAAAGCCTTGCGCGGAACCAGCCCAATATCTGTCACTGCTGGCCGTTTCGCTATAGAATCAGTGCTTTGTTTCCACATGGATGAACCAATGGCTTTCGATATTTACGCGCTGGATGAACAGGAAGAATTCAACGACGATGTTTTCGCCACCTATCAGGATGGCTTGTTGCAACTGTTTGCCGAATCAACACAAGGCAAGCAGTTTCAGGCGGACACAGGCGAGGAACCCGGAAACTGGGCCGGTCATCTCCTTTACTACGGCTATGCCTATCTTGGAACCAGCCCACCGCGTATGACGCCGGGGGAAATCAGCGAAATCGTCAACGACCTGTTCCCCCGCAAGATCACCCTGTTCAGCGAGGATGACGCCCGCTACGCCATGGCGGAATTGAAAGCATTTTGGCTGTTTCTGGAGGAAATGTTCCAGCTTGGGGGAAACAAGGCCATTATTCAGGTGTTGGAAAAAGCTGAACCAACCTTTGGTCAGTGCATGATGGATCCCGCCAATGCTGGCATGGCGAAATCGTTTGTCATGCTGGGAAAACAAGCCGGATTTGACACCACGACACAGGCAGGGCTGCACGAGGCCATGCTGGCTTACAATATGGGGCAACTGGGTAGCAAGCTGTCACCAGTCGGGTTGCCGCCACTCGCATGGGATGGCGGTGGTTTCCCTGATGAAGACGCCAACCAAAAAGGCCATACCAAATCCGAGTGGGAGAAAAAGAAGAAAAAACTCAAGGCGCAAAAAGCCGCCCGCCGCAAAAGCCGCAAGAAAAAATGACAGGGGCATAGTCCAGCCGGATCACCGGTCTGGCCGTTTAAGCCAGCCCGAAATCCACATCTTCGTAAACATCCCGCATCCGGCAATGGAGGTTGATGCTGGCAAATTCCACTTCAGCCTCTTCCCCCGCAAAATTGAACAGCTCCCAGCGATTCTGGGCATTGCGACGGAACACTTCGACGCGATGGGTTTTCGCGCTGATCAACACATATTCCTGCAAACTGTCGAGCTGGCGGTAAAACGCAAACTTGTCGCCCCGGTCGTAGGCTTCGGTACTGCCGGAAAGGATTTCGATAATCAGCAGCGGGGATTGCTTGACGTAATTGCGCTTGTGATCAGCAGGATCGCAGGAAACCAACAGATCGGGGTAATAAAAAACCTCATCCTCCCCAATCCGCACCTTCATGTCATTCTGATAAGCCTTGCAACCTGAACCGCGCAAATGTGGCTTGATCAGGGTAATCAGATTGGCATTGATAGTAACGTGCGCGTCGCTGGCATCCGCCATCGCATAGACTTCACCCAGCACATATTCACTGCGGAAAGACGCATTCATCTCGCCCGCCAGATACTTTGCGGGTGAAATACTTAGCTTTTTTGCAGGTACGGACATGGCGAACTCCAGCGTTTGTTTTCACCAATGTTAGTCTGATTACAAACGGTTGGCAAAATACTGCTTACATCCGCTCCATCACCCCAATCCCCAACAGCCCCAACCCCGCTTGCAGGGTTTGCGCCGTCAGTTCCGCCAGTTGCAAACGGCTGTTACGCACCTCTTCCGCCACACCCTCTTTCAGGATCGGGCAGGCTTCATAGAAACTCATGAAGTTGCCCGCCAGTTCATACAGGTAAGTACAAAGGTGATTCGGCAAACCCTCTTTCGCCACGCTGTCAGTCGCCTCAGCAAATTGCAGCAGCTTGACCGCCAGGGTACGTTCGGCAGCTTCCTGAAGGGATATCTTCGCCCCCTCCCCTGACAAGGGGAGGGTTGGGGAGGGGGTTCTTTTGCGGAAAATGCTCCGAATCCGCGCATACGCATACTGCAAATACGGCGCGGTGTTACCCTCAAAACTGAGCATGGATTCCCAGTTGAAGATGTAATCGGAGTTACGGTTTTTCGACAGGTCAGCGTATTTGACTGCACCAATTCCCACCTTGTGGGCGATGTCCTGACGCTCGGCTTCCGGCAGTTCCGGATTCTTTTCGGAAACAAGGGTAAAAGCGCGTTCCTGCGCTTCGGTGAGCAACTCCGCCAGCTTGACCGTACCACCGGTGCGGGTCTTGAACGGCTTGCCATCTTCGCCCAGCATGTTGCCGAACGGCATGTGTTCCAGTGCCATTTCCTCACGCACGAAGCCTGCCTTGCGCGCCAGTGTGAAGACCTGCTGGAAATGCAGCGACTGGCGGGCATCGGTGAAATACAACACGCGGTCGGCATTCAGCGAACCGCTACGGTAACGCAGCGCCGCCAGATCGGTGGTGGCGTACAGGTAGCCTCCGTCGGATTTCTGCACGATGATGGGTGTAATACTGCCATCCTTGTTCTTGAATTCGTCGAGGAAAGCGCACTGCGCACCCTGGTCTTCCACCAGCAGGCCATTGGCCTGCAACTCGCTGACAATATTGGCAAGATCATCATTGTAAGCACTTTCCGGCTTCACATCGGCACGGGTCAGTTGCACGCCGAGACACTCGTACACGTCTTCGCAGTGGTGCAGGGAAATGTCGATGAACTGCTGCCACAGTTTCAGGCATTCCGCATCGCCGGATTGCAGCTTCACTACATAATCCCGCGCGGTTTTGGCGAAATCAGGCTCGTCGTCGAAACGCTTCTTGGCTTCGCGGTAGAAGGCTTCCAGATCAGACAATTGCATGGAAAGTTCGCCACCCTGCGCTTGTAGGCTAACCATATGCGCAATCAGCATCCCGAACTGGGTTCCCCAGTCACCGACGTGGTTCTGGCGAATGACCTTATGCCCCTGAAACGCCAGCACCCGTGCCACCGCGTCGCCGATGATGGTGGAGCGCAGGTGGCCGACGTGCATTTCCTTGGCGAGGTTGGGGCCGGAGTAGTCGACGACGATGGTGGAAGAAACCCCTCCCAGCCTCCCCTTCTCAGGGGAGGAGCCAAGAGACTCCGCCAACCACGCATTCTTCAAATGAATATTGATAAACCCTGGCCCGGCAACCTCCAGCTTCTCTGCCATATCCGACAAATCCAGCACCTCCAGCAAGCGGGTAGCCAGTTCGCGCGGGTTGGTTTTCAACTGCTTGGCAGCTGCCATAACGCCGTTGGCCTGATAATCGCCGAATTCAGGGCGGGCAGAAGGCTTTACGATGGCGGAAACGGTTTCTGGCGCACCCAGCGAATGCAGGGCGGCGGTAATGCGGTCATCAAGCAGTTGGCGGATATTCATTCTGGCGCTTCGGGTCTGATCAAAAAGGCGATTTTAGGCGGGTTACACGCTAGAATCCACTTTCTGAACCGGGATTCACAGGATTAGAGGATTGGCAGGATGGGATATCTGACCTTGGCCGACGGGCGCACGCTGGATTATCAGGTGCGGCAATCGGCGCGGGCAAAGTACATGCGGATGCATTTGTCGGCGGCAAAAGGGCTGGTCGTCACCCAACCGCAGGGGGTATCAACACGCCAATTGCAGCAGTGGATCAACAGCCAGACAGACTGGATTACCACCCACCTGCCTAGGATCGAAGCACAGGCCAAAACCCATCAGCAAGCCCTGAGCCTACCCGATTCCATGCATTTCCCCATCACTGGCGAGCACCTCAAGGTCATTTACAAAACTACGGATAACAATGACATTAGCTGGTCATACCACGCACATGACGCACTACATCTGAGCGGCGCGGTTGAAGACACGGCATTTTGCTGTCAGGTCTTGCAGAAATGGCTGCAAGGCTACGCGCGCCGCCACCTGGGCAAGCTGCTGGAACAAATCGCTCAGGAAACCGGCCTGCACTACGGCAGCTACCGGGTGAAGGGGCAGGCAACCCGCTGGGGAAGCTGTTCCACCCGCAGCAATATCAACCTCAACTACAAGCTGATGCTACTGCCGACGGAGTGGGTACGTTACACCCTGATCCACGAGCTTTGCCACACGGTGGAGATGAATCACTCCAAACATTTCTGGGCACTGGTGGAACAGTTCATACCGGATTACAAGACGACCCATATGCAAATGAAAACGGCAATGAACCAGCTTCCCGCCTGGGTAAACGCCAAGTAGCACGATAGGCAGTGTTTAGACGAAGTGGTGGCTGGCCGCGAAATGATTCATCGCATCGTGGACTTCATGGGAACGGCGCGCATCCTCGTGGGCTTCCACATACTCCAGATAGGTCTGCATACAACTGAGTAAATGCCGACAACCCTTCGGGGTATCTGCTTCATGTTCTGCAAGCGCACAGGCTTCAATCGAGGAAATGTGGGCACCGTTGGCAATGGCTTCCACTTCCTTCTCAGTCAAGCCACATATACCCTCACAGTCAACGTAACTGATCATGGGCTATCTCCCGTTATGTTTTATCTTCCCTCTATTGCATACCATTTCAGCTGGAAAAGCCCTCCTGACCAATACCTGCACCATCAAGGGTTAACACTTGGTTAAGACTGAATACGCCTGCCCCAAGTCAGCCATTTGCGACCGGCAACACCCACCTGCAACAGCAGGGAAAGCCCATTGTAATCAGACCGGCAAACCTTCGTGGCCAGCGTGGACATGCGCAGCAATATCAATGCCCCATGCCTGCACCAGCGCATCTGTCAGCAGACCAGCCGTTATCGCGTTACCCCCGCGCCCAGCAGATATAGCCACATGCTACGTTGCCGGTTCAGCCTATGAGAGTGGACGCTTGTTACCATGCTCGTCAATGGCGACGTAGGTGAAATCGGCCTCCGTCACCTGCCAGCGCAGTTCGGTATCGCTGCCGTGCCATAGCGGCTTGACCCACACCTGCAAGTGTAGGGTGACGGAAGTCGTGCCGGTTTTCACTACATCGCCGTAGCAGCACACCACATCACCGACATTGACCGGGCGGATGAACCTCATGCTGTTGACTGCAACCGTCACTACCCGGCCTTTGGCAATTTCCTTGGCGAGGATGCCGCCCGCGATGTCCATCTGCGCCATGATCCAGCCGCCGAAGATGTCGCCATTGGGATTGGTGTCCTTCGGCATGGCGAGGGTGCGCAGCACCATGGTTCCGCGAGGGTGAGATTGGTCAATCATGGTTCAGAAACCTCCGCTAATTGTTTCGCATACCCCGCCGCACCAGAAAACCGGTAAACGCCAGCGGCGCGCCCAGCGTACCCAGCAGCCACGGCAGGATCAGTTTGGCAGAGGAAATTTCATCCGCCACTTTGTTGAGCAAGTTGGCGACCAGGTAGGCGAAAAAGTTACGCGGCTGATGATGGCAGGCAGAAGTGGGGATGTCCTTACAGACACGGGCGTCTTCATCGCCCGTGACGTAATCGTACAGCCGGTCGAGCAGTTCCTTGCCTTGCAAGCGAAAACTCCTGTACAGGTGGAAGGGGTCAGTGGTGGGCAATAGGCTTGTCGGTGAACAGGTAGTCTTTCAGCTCATGGTCGAAGCGCGGATCCTTGCGGCGAATCCATTCCAGCACCATCGCGGCGTGTTCCTTTTCCTCGTCGCGGTTGTGGGCAAGGATAGCTTTCAGCTCTTCGTCTTTGCAGGCATCCACGCGCTGGTTGTACCAGTCGACAGCTTCCAGCTCCTCCATCAGGGACGTGATGGCGCGGTGCATGTCGCGGGTTTCGTCGCTCAGTTCTTCGATGGGTTCATGATAACCTTCGTTGGCCATGCGGCATCTCCTTGTCATTGTCAGTCAGGGGTGCGGGTATTATAGCCCAACTAGATACCCGCAACGCCACCGATTAATGGCAATTAATCCAGCCTATTAAAACGACGAATGGTCTATGCTATTGTCAGGTATACTGCCTGCAACGAACACCCAGACAAGGGGAAAAAATGGCGACTGAAATCCGTTTTGGCTCTTTTCTGCGCGAAATTACCGTGCAGCAGGAACGTATTTCCTACAACAGCCTGACCCCGAAACCCTGGCGTGATGGTGATGGGGCCATCATCCCCTATCAGGCTCCCAGAATCCACTTGCGCTGGATTGACGCCTACCGCCTGATCACGCCCTACATCAGCAAGCGCCTGCTGGAACAGGTACGCGCCGTAATACCACTGGCGTTATATCTGGTGCTATTCCAGATTTTCATCCTGCAACAGGGCATTGCGGACGCCAGCCTCATCAGCGGCGGGCTGGTCGCGGTGATCCTCGGCCTGATGTTTTTCATGGAAGGCTTGCAAGTTGGCCTGATGCCACTCGGGGAAACCATCGGCAACACCCTGCCCGCCAAATCCACCCTGCGGGTCGTGCTCGGCATCGCTTTCATCCTCGGCATCGGCGTCACCTTCGCCGAACCGGCCATCGGCGCATTGAAAGCCGCCGGGCAAACCGTGCAGGTGGAATCCGCCCCCTACCTGTACGCCATGCTGAATAGCTGGGCGGAAATCCTGGTGTTGGGCGTGGGTATCGGCGTCGGCGCGGCGGCAGTGCTGGGAACCCTGCGCCTGTTGAACGGCTGGAGCCTGAAACCGCTGATCTACGCCTCCCTGCTGCCCGTCATCGGCCTGACGGCCTACATGGAAACCGACCCGGAGTTGCAGAAAACGCTGGGGCTGGCGTGGGATAGCGGCGCAGTCACCACCGGCCCTGTAACCGTACCGCTGGTGCTGGCACTGGGCATCGGCATCGCGTCTGCCGCAGGCCGGGGGCGCACGTCGCTATCCGGCTTCGGCATTGTCACGCTGGCCTCGCTGTTTCCCATCCTCAGTGTGCAACTGCTGGCGGTTTACCTGTCGCTTGCCTACACACCGGCGGACATTATCGCCGCCGCCAGCCATGCCAGCCGCATGGCCAGCGAGCCGGGCTGGTTCCAGCAAACCCCTTATCTGGAAATCATCAGTGGGCTGCGTGCGATCGTGCCACTGGTGCTGTTCCTACTGATCGTCATGTGGCTGGTGTTAAAGGAAAAAATCCAGCACGCCAACCAGATTGCTTACGGCATTATCCTCGCGCTGCTGGGCATGGTCGTGTTCAACCTGGGGCTGAGCTTTGGCCTGACCCGGCTGGGGGCGCAAGCAGGCAGCCTGATACCGGCGGCCTTCATGGCGATTGAGGACGTATTGCACAGCCCCTTGTACAGCACCGTGCTGGGTTTGACGCTGGCGTTTGTGTTCGCTTGGGTGCTGGGCTTTGGCGCTACCCAGGCGGAACCGGCGCTCAATACACTAGGGCTGACGGTCGAAAACCTCACCAATGGCGCATTTCGTAAAGCCACGCTGGTACGTGCCGTTTCCGCCGGGGTCGCCTTCGGCCTCGCCTTGGGGGTAGCCAAAATCGTGTTCGGGCTGCCGCTGGCCTGGCTGCTGGTACCGGGTTATTTGCTGGCGGCCATCCTGACGTTTTTTTCCAGCGAGGAATTCGTCAATATCGCCTGGGATAGCGCAGGCGTCACCACCGGCCCCATCACTGTACCACTGGTGTTGGCCATGGGGCTGGGTTTCGGCAAGGCGGTGGAAGCGATTGAAGGTTTCGGCATCCTCTCCATGGCGTCCATTTGCCCCATCCTGTCGGTGTTGCTGACCGGTTTGTGGATACGCTGGCAAGTCAGCCGCAAACAGCGTTACCATGACTAAGCATTCAACCCTCCAGAGGCAAACCTGATGAACAAGCGTGAAATCGTTGTCCTGACCGATGTCGCCCTGATTACCGCCGTCGTCCAGCGCGGGCTGGCCGATACCATTGTCAGGGCTGCCCAGGAAGCGGGCGCACAAGGTGCCAACACCCATTACGCGCGTGGGCGCGGGGTGCGCGAGCGGCTGGGGATTTTGGGGCTGGCGATCGAAGCGGAAAAAGAAGTCATCAACATCGTAGTTTCCACCGACCAGCTGGATCAGGTATTCGAGAAAATGTACCTGGCCGGCCAGATGGATACCCCCGGCATGGGCTTCATGTGGGTTACGCCGTTGGAAAAGGCCGCCACTTTCATCCCACCAGAAATTGTCGAGCGCCTCAACCAGAACAAATCCTGGCATGGTTTGTAAGTGCATGAAAACAGCGCTTACCCACAAACTGATTACCTGCATCCTGCCCAAAGGCCGCGCCCAATCACTGATGCGCGTGCTGATCCGGGAACATGGCCTGACAGCAGTAGATGTGCATTATGCCCGTGGCCACGGGCGTCTGACGCCACAGCAGTATCGCGGTATTGAGGAAACGGCGGAAAAAGAGGTATTGACTGTCGCCGTCCCGACGGAACAGGCTGAAGCCATCTTTGAACTGATTTACGATCAGGCAGAAATCAACCGCCCCCACGGCGGCCTGATGTACATGCACCCGCTGCTGGCGACAACCCTCTACACGCTGCCGGAACTGCCGGAAGAAAAAAATTAGTGCCTCAGGCGTAGATGCCTTCCACTTCCACCATCAGGTCGGAACGGCATACATCGCCCTGCAAATACAACACATCCACCCCATGGCCTGCTGCGGCTTGCGTTCACGTATCTTGAATGGCTTGCTGAAGCTGAAAGCGCCAGATTATGGCATGTTCCCGCCTGATACCTTAAGCGAAATCAAGCTATGCTGCCCCCATCCCCGCCATAAATGCCTGCACCAGGGCTGGAGCCTTGACGCCTGGGGCAGATTCCACCCCACTACTCACATCCACCGCATACACGCGGCTGAGCCGGATCGCTTCCGCCACATTTTCCGGCGTCAAACCACCCGCGAGGATAATGGGTTTGGGGTAATCCTGTGGAACCTGTGTCCAGTCAAAGGTTTCGCCTGTCCCACCAGCAGCGCCCGGCGCATGGCTATCGACCAGAAAACCCTGTGCATCGGGATAACGGTCAGCGTAGGCCGTGAAACCACCACTTTCCGCCAGCCCTTTCATCCCCACCGCCTTCATGTACGGGCGGGGAAACTGGCGGCAGTATTCCGGCGATTCCGAACCGTGAAACTGCAACACGTCCAGCGGCACGGATGCCAGCACTGTGCGCACGAAATCCGGCTGCGCATCCAGAAACAGCCCTACCGTAGTGACGAAAGGCGGCACGGCACGGCAGATTTCCGTCGCCTGCGCGATGTCGACATGACGCTTGCTTTTGGGGTAGAAAACCAGCCCGATGGCATCCACGCCCGCCGCCGATACCATCAAGGCATCGGCAACCGAGGTAATGCCGCAGATTTTGGCGCGGCAACGCATTACTGGAAGATTTCCTTGAAGAAATCCTGCATCCCCTGCCAGGAACGCTTGTCGGCAGTTTCATTGTATTGCAGGTTTTCGATGCCATATTTGCCCGCATCCGGGTTAGTAAAGGCATGGCGTGCGCCACCGAAGGAGGCAAATTCCCAGTTAGCACCAGTCTTTTCCAGTTGTTCCTTGAACTTGTTGACGGTATCCGGCGGCACCATCGCGTCAGCATTGCCGTGGAAAGCCAAGATCTTGGTGTTGATTTCCGTACCATCCGGCGCAGAAGGCAGGGAACCATGAAAACTAACCACGCCTTTCACATCGCTGGTGCCACTGTAGGCCATTTGCAGGATAGTACCGCCACCGAAGCAGTAACCGACCGCCGCCAGTTTGCTGGCATCTACCTTGTCACTTTTCTTGAGCTGCTCCAAACCGGCCAGCGCCGTGCCACGCCATGCGTCCACGTCGGAGGTGGCAGCGGTCATCCATTCACGCGCCTGATCGGGCTTGTCGGTGACATGGCCATCGCCATACATGTCGGCAGCAAAGGCAACGTAGCCCAGTTCGGCCAGCATTTCCGCACGTTTCTTGGCGTAGTCGTTCAGACCCCACCATTCATGCACCACCATGACACCAGGGCGCTTTTCAGTCACGGCGTCATCGTAGTAGAGGTAGCCGGTGAGTTTGGTTCCCTCGTATTCGTAATTGACTGGCTCGCTTTTGATGGCTGCCCATACGTTTGTTGCCAGCAGAGACAAGCCTGCGATGGCAACCATGCCTAATCTTTTCATTTAACACTCTCCTTTGGTTCAACCATACGTTTTTTGTACATACGTTTCGACCAGCGCCTGGAATTCCTGCGCAATCGAATCGCCTTTGAGCGTAACCGTTTTCTGCCCATCTTCGTAGACTGGCGCTACCGGGGTTTCGCCGCTGCCGGGCAGGCTGATACCGATGTTAGCGTGTTTGCTTTCGCCTGGCCCATTAACCACACAGCCCATCACCGCGACTGACATACTTTCCACACCTGGATACTGGTCTTTCCACACCGGCATTTGTTCGCGTAACCAGCCCTGGATTTGTTCCGCAAGGCGCTGGAAGTAGTCGCTGGACGTGCGCCCGCAGCCAGGGCAAGCCACCACTTGCGGGGTGAAGGAACGCAGACCCAGCGCTTGCAGGATTTCCTGCCCGACAATGACTTCTTTCTCGCGCTTGGCGTGCGGCTCGGGCGTGAGGGAAATGCGGATGGTGTCGCCGATGCCTTCCTGCAACAGGATCGACAACGCTGCGGTGGAATAGACGATGCCTTTGCTGCCCATGCCTGCTTCGGTCAGGCCGAGATGCAGCGGGTAATCACAGCGTTTTGACATGTCGCGGTAGGCACGAACCAGCCCCTGCACGTCACTGAGCTTGCAGGAAAGGATGATGTGGTCGTGCGGCAGGCCGTATTCTTCGGCCTTGGCGGCGCTGCTGAGGGCGGACTCCAGCAGGGCCTCATGCATCACTTCTTCCAGCTCCAGCGGCTTGGCCAGCTTGCTGTTGTCATCCAGCATTTTCGCCAGTAACTCCTGATCCAGCGAACCCCAGTTGACGCCGATGCGCACCGGCTTGTCATAACGGACGGCGAATTCGATCATTCGCGCAAATTGTTCGTCACGCTTTTTGCCACGGCCTACGTTGCCAGGATTGATACGGTATTTGGCGAGAGCTTGCGCGCATTCCGGCACGGCGGTCAGCAGCTTGTGGCCGTTGAAATGGAAGTCACCAATCAGCGGCACGTCGCAGCCCATCTTATCGAGGCGTGCGCGGATGTCGGGGACGGCCTGCGCGGCTTCCAGGCTGTTGACGGTGATACGCACCAGTTCGGAACCGGCGCGGGCAAGCTCGAAGCATTGCGCGGCAGTGCGGATGGCATCCGCTGTGTCGGTGTTGGTCATGGACTGGACGACGACAGGGGCATCGCCGCCGACGGTGATATTGCCTACTTGGACGGAGACGGTGCGGTGACGCAGGATTGGAGTATTGCTCATTGGAGTTATGCAGTCTTTTTCAACGGTAGTTCGATGCATTGTATTATGCATGAATTTGGGGGAAAGAAACCCCTCCCAGCCTCCCCTTATCAGGGGAGGAGCCGGACGTGCCGCCATCATTGGCCGGAATGAAGAGGGCGCATGAAATACGCCCTCTTCCGCTCACATACCGCGCAATTCTGCTTGCAGGCGTATTTCCGGCTCATCCTCGGCGACCATCTGTTTGAACAGCGGGATGCGGAAATAGTAGCGCTGCTTGTCCCGCCCCAGCACGAAGCCCAGTTCCAGGCGCTTGAGGCTGCGTTGCAGGTCGTCAGCTTCGGGGGTGAAACCGTGGGTCTCCAGCGCGGCCAGCATGTTGCCGAAGGTGAAGCTGTCCAGCCCGATGCCGGTGTAGACAGCCCTGTGCCAGCAGATTGCGCGCCAACACTTCCACCCATTTAAGGTGATTTACCTCAAAGACATTACCCAAAAACAGGGCGAATCAGAATGTCCCATTTTGGTAAAGCAGCATTTCTTTCCAGCCTCGCCTCAACAGCCTCCATAGCTTTTTTGCTGAGGGTCACACCCTTCTCATAAACCTTGTGGCTGAATTCGACCATGGGGTTGATGCCTTTCCAGGTCATGGTTTTTGCCCATTCCAGCAGGGTTTCGGCATCCTTGAGCTGGGTGCCGTTCCAGTGTTGTTCCAGAATCCCCCAGCAGCGTTCAATCGGGTTGTACTTGCTGTGGTAAGGCGGGTAGTACAGCAGGTGGACTGTCTTACCGGTATGGTTGGCGAATTCCACCATGCGCTTGAGGAATTGCGTCCTGATCCCGCTGCTTTCCGGGCCATTGTCCGCTTTGATCTGGATGCACTGGCAGGCGTCCTTGTCAGCAGAAGGCATCTGTTCCCATACCCGGCACAGGGAATCCACGATGAAGTCACTGGTTTTGCTGGAACTGCCGAAGGTCAGGTAAACCTGCCCACTGTCCTCATCCAGTACGCCAAAAGGGATGTATTTCTCTTTGCAGCCCATCTCATGGTCTGCGGCTTTATTGTCACCCCGAGTTTTCCCGCCCCGTGAGTAGTCACCGATGTTGACGGTCGCCTTGCAGTCCATGCTCAGGCGTTTGACCGCCCCATCGGCAAACTGCCCATCGTTGGCCTGGATATTGGCGAAGATGGCGTCGGTTTCTGGAATTTTTTTTGCGGCTTGGCTTTCTCCACCTTGCGCAGGCGGTAGCCATTCCGGTTGAGTATCCGCGCCATGGTGCTGGGGGCGGGCACTTGTCCACCGCTGAACCCCATGGCCTGTAACTGCCGGATGGCTTCCGCCGCCGTCAGGCGGGTGTAGGCGATGCTGCTGCGGAATGTCGGGTCTTGCTGGCTATGTGCTTCCGCCAGCGCCAGCAAGGCGGCTGCCGCTTCCGGCTGGGTTTCCTCCCAGCGCTTCTGGCCACAATACGCCGCCTGCGCACCCACGCAAACCATGCCGCTGCGCTGTTCCTCCAAACCCAACTGCACCCCCTCCCGACCCCAGCCAAAACACCTTTCAGTCTGGCGGGCGTTGCCTGCACAATATTTCCGGCTCATGTCCGCCTGGAACGCACGGCGGGTGCTGCCAGACATTTTCGAGGCCGCCAGTTTCAGGTCGGCTATCTGGGATTCACTCAGGATCGGGTTAGCTGTTTGGGGTTCGGGGGGCATGGGGATAGGGACTCCGCTTGTCGATAAGACAAGTGTAGCCATTGCGGGGGAATCTTTCAGGGAAATCCCCTAAAATGGCTGCTACGGTAACTGATAAAGATGTCGGGGGTTTGCGGGGTATTTTGCATCAGCGTCTGGTCGTTTGTTGCTCTCACTGAAGTATACCGCATAAACCCGCTGAATTTGGACAAAATGGAAACCCAACCAGACAACAAGGTATTGCATGAAAACACTATTTTCCTTGATCGAATCCCCCGCCCACCCCAACCTCAGCACCCTATACCAACAGCTTGGAATTGCAGAAGAACGCTTCACTGCCGCCCGCAAGCTGCACAAAGCCTTGCAGAAACAACAGCCCGATTTTCTGGTGGGAGAATTCATCTACGGCTACGGCAACAACTACGCCGGGGCGAACGTGTGCAACCTGGACGTGACCTTGCGTACCTTGCAACGCTTTTCACCCGATACCAAAGTGATCGTGTTCAGCAGCAAGGAAGAAATGCCCTACATCGGCAAACTGGCAGAACTGTTCCCGCTCCATACCGTGCTGCAATACCCGGTGTCAGAACAAGCGCTGCGGCAACGCCTGGAAAGCACGACCTGATCCTGTAAACAAGGCGGCGGATTCAGCGCGTAATCTCATCCACCCAGGTTTGTTCCATCGCCAGCAACTGCTCCAACTCCTCCACCGTGAAACCGGCCTGCAAGCGTGCCTCGGTGTAAAACGGCCCACGCAACGGGGCTTGCATCACCTCACGCAGCAACTGGCGGAAGGTGGCCTCCGGTTCCAGCCCACGCTGTTCGCAGCAATGGCGAAACCAGCGCGAACCGATGCGCACATGGCCGATTTCATCGCGCAGGATGATTTCCAGGATGCTGACGGTGGCTTCATCCCCAACCTCGCGCAAGCGTTGCATCATGCCGGGGGTAACGTCCAGCCCGCGCGCCTCCAGCACCCGTGGCACCAGCGCCATCCGCACCAGCACGTCATAGTCTGTCTTGCACGCCTGCTCCCACAGGCCATTATGGGCGGGCAGGTCACCATAGCGGCAACCAAAATCCGCCATGCGCTCATGCAGCAGGCTGAAATGGTAAGCCTCTTCAGCCGCCACTTGCAGCCAGTCGCCGTAGAAGGCGTCGGGCATGTCGCGGAAACGGTAAACCGCATCCAGCCCCAAATTGATGGCGTTGAATTCGATATGGGCGACGGCGTGCAACAAAGCGCGGCGGCCTTCCATCGAACTAAGTTTGCGCTGCCGTACTTCGCGAGGGTGCACCAGTTCAGGTTTGGCGGGGCGTCCCGGTTCCGGCACGGCTTGCACCGGGCAATCTGGCGTTTCCACCCGTTCTAGCCTGCCCGCCTGCCAGTCGGCGTAGAGTTGGGCGGCGCAGGCAAGTTTCTGCTCCAGATCGGTTTGCATCAGGCAGGCGTGGGCTGCTGCGTACAGGTTTTGCATTACAGTTTCAGGCCAATGACCACATCCATGACGTTGGTGCCAGTCGGGCCGGTGTGGATCAGGTCACAACTGGCGTCAAGGAATGTACCGGCATCCGCCGCCTGTAAACAAGCTTCTGGGTCAAGGTTTTGGCTGCTTCCGCGCTTTGCCGTGCCATTATCCACCAGCGCGCCGGTATCCTCGGTGACACCATCGGTGCCATCGGTGCCCGCCGCCAGCAGCCAGAGGTTTTCATCCGGCTGGATGTGCAAAGCAGCAGTCAGGGCAAGGTGCTGGTTGCGCCCCCCGCGCCCGGGGTTGGCGGGCAACTGCACGGTGGTTTCCCCGCCCCACAGGTAAATGCCCGGCGCACTGTTGCGCAGGTGGTCTATGCACAGCAGCGCGGCCACTTCGGCATTGCCTTCCTGAAATTCGGGCATGATGGTGACGGGCAATTCTGCTGCTTGCCTACTCGCTGCCATCGCTTCCAGCATTTGCTGGTTGCTGGCAACGATTTCCCAGTCAAAATCTTCTACCGGCGCGGGAAACAGCAAGCCGGAACCGATCACCGCCGGGTCGTCGCCGGGTACATCGGAAACCAGTAGGCAGGCGACACGGCGCTGGCCAATAAAGTTCCACAGCTTGCCGCCCTTGATCAGCGACAGACTACGGCGCATGGCGTTGATTTCGCTGATGGAGGAACCGTCCGCCAATAATGCCTGGGTGGTTTCCTGCAATTTTTCCAGCGTCCAGCCCTCTTCCAGTACCTCCACCAGGCTGGATGCGCCGCCCGACACCAGTAGCAGGAGCGGCTCGTTTTCCGGCAGATTTTGCAGCCACTGCAACAGCGCCTGCCCGGCTTGCAGCGAGGATTCGTCGGGAACAGGGTGGGATGATTCAATCACCGTAACGCTTTCCGGCAACGCGGCTGGCGTGGTCACATGACCCTGCTTGGTAATCAGCAAGCCACTGCGCAGGCCGTCACACAGGTAGCGGTATGCGCCGCTGAACATGGCCTCAGCGGCCTTGCCAATGGCGGCAACATGGCGGGGGCTGCGCTCCCCCCTGGCGTGCAGTGCCCGGTAAACCGCCTGCTCACCGTTAACGGCGGCGAGACCGGCGGCATACATTTCCAGCAAGCGGGTACGGGGATCATTCATGCGGGTCGTCCTGTTCGTGGTTTATGCAGGCAACATACAGCAGCAGTCCCGCCAAGTCGATTTTCCGCCATCCCGGCTACCTCAATGCACGCGCACTGTGAATGCACCCGTGCTCCCCGCCGCATAGGTGGTCGCTTCGAGCGTATACGTGCCTGCTGACAGGGTACGGGTAATCTGCGAATTCAGTGTGCCATTACTGTCATCGTTGAAGGCCAGCACCTCACCCTGGCTACCGCTGCCTTCCAGCAGGTACAGGAAGGTATCCTGCTCCAGCGAGTTCAGGTCAAGGGTGACGGTAGCAGGAGCGGCCAAGCTGAAACGGTAGTAACCCGCGTAATAGGTGCTGCCACGATGGGCGGAAACGCAAGCGGCATTCCAACACCCTACGGTGTTTTGCCCAAGCGTCAGGCTGGCTGGTACGCAGCTATCCGTTTCACTGACCGTTGATAGCCCAAGGGTAAACGTGCCAGTGCGGGCGGCAGCATAGGTCGTGGCCTCCAGCGTATAGGTTCCGGCGGGCAAGGTACGCACAATCCGTGAGTTGAGCGTGCCGTTGCTGTCGTCATTGAAAGCCAGCAGCGCGCCCTGACTGTCATTACCTTCCAGCAGATACAGGAAAGTATCCTGCTGGCTGGCAAGATCAATCGTGACCTTCGCCGCCGCTGTCAGGGTGAAGCTGTAGTAACCGGCGTAATGGTTGCTGCTGCGATGCACGGAAGCGCACCCCGCTGCCCACTGGCCACTGGCCTGTTGCCCCAGTCCGAGCGGGTTGATGGTGCAAGGCTGAGTCACCGGATTACTGGCGGTGGTCGTCAGGCTAAGGGTAAAGGAACCAGTCCGCTGGGTGTAATAGGTGGTGGCTTCCAGCGTGTAGGTTCCGGCAGGCAGCGCACGCACAATCCGCGAATTGGTTGAGCCATTGCTGTCATCGTTGTAAGTCAGCACACTGCCATCAGCACCACTGCCTTGCAGCAGGTAGAGGAAGGTGTCCTGCGTTGAAGCCAGATCCACCGTCACGGTTGCTGGCTGGTTGAGGGTGAAGGTGTAATAGCGCGCGTAACGGTCACTGCCGCGATGGCTGGAAGCACAGGCCGTATCCCACTGGCCGGGTGCGCTACCCCCGGGCGTCAGGCTGACCGGATCGCAACTGCTGCCACCAGTTGCGGCAACCGTCACGTTGGTGTAGCTGCTGCTGCCCAGCCCCACGTTGTTGGTGACAGTCAGGCGGAAAGTCAGGGTTCCTGCCCCAGCAGGCGCGACAAATACCGGGTTGGCGCTGTTGCGGTTGCTCAGGCTAACCGGCATCCCGGCGGTTTGTTCCCAGTCATAGCGGGTAATCGCACCCGCTGGCGTGTTGTCCGCGCCGCTACCGTGCAAGGTGACACTTGCACCCACCTGCACTGCCTGGTTGGCTCCGGCATTGGCGGTCGGTGGGGTTTTGACTGCCATCACGGCACGGTAAGCATCCAGCGCCCCCGTGCCGCAGGTGCTGGTGGTGCAATCGCTGGCGGTTCCACGCACGAATGGGCGTGCGCTGGCCTTGAGTTTCTGTTTCAACAGCAGCGGCAATTCGGCTGACGGGATGCTGCCATCGGTCAGGCGGCTATTGGCGGCCAGCATCAGCGCCAGCACACCGGATACATGCGGCGCGGCCACGCTGGTTCCCTTGTAATAAGCATAGGCATTGTCGTTGGCCGGGCCGGTCTTGCCACCATCCAGCGTCGACAGGATGGAGACACCTGGTGCAGCAATATCCACCCGGCTGCCGGTGTTGGCGAAGCTCGGCCTGCTGCCATCCCGTTCCAGCGCCGTCACCGTAATGACATTGGTGCAATTGGCCGGGCGGTGGTTGCTGACATCCGTACCACCATTGCCCGCTGTCGTTACCAGCACGGCACCGCGCGCCATGGCGGCGTCAATGGCGTCCTGATAGGTAGGGCCACACGCACCACTGCCACCCAGGCTGAGGTTGATGATATGGGCGGGGTTGGGGTTGCTGACGCCATTGATGGTTTCCCCGGCAGACCAGCGGATGGCTTCCGCAATATCCGACAAGTAGCCGCCACACTTGCCCATGGCGCGGGCAATCAGCAGGCGCGCATTCCAGTCGACCCCGGCTACCCCCTGGGCATTGTTGCTGACCGCCCCGATCGTGCCCGCCACATGTGTGCCATGCCAGGAACTGTTGCGCACGCCGCAGGTGCTGTAAGACGGTGTGGCAATATCCTCAAGACCCACCCAGTCGCCAGGGTCGATGGGGTTGCTGTCGCGCCCATCACCATCATTGCCAACCGTCGCGCGGGAAATGAAATCGTAACCGGCCAGCGCGGCGCTTCCGCCCACCAACCGTGGGGCCAAGTCGCGGTGGTTGATTACACCGCTATCCACCACGGCCACCACCACGTTGGCGGAACCACTGGTTTCACCCCAGGCGGCGGGCAGGTTATCCGCACCCGCATATACGTTAGGGGAAGCGTGCTGCCACTGGTTAGTGAACGCGCTGTCATTGGGCGTAATCACGGTGTCGGGGTACATCAGCACATCCGGTTCGGCGTATTCCACTGCCGGGTCTGAGCTTAGCACCGTGGCGTAATCACTTGCTTCCTGTAAGGTCATGGGGGCTGGCAACTGGATGACATGGGTATCCGCTGTCATCGCCCGCCCGTAACTGGCGTGGATGCCAAGCCCGACCGCATCCACCGCCGCCTCAACCACAGCGCGAGGGGATGATAGCCGCCGGGTCTGCGGGAGTGGTTTCAGCTTGACGATAATCTGGTCGGTCGCCGCTATGGGCTGCATGGTTACCGGGGTGGACTCCGTGGCGAAAGCACTGGAAAACAGGCACGCGCACAGCACGCCTGCCAGGATTTTTTTCAGCATGGTTATCATCCTTGTTGGTCAGGAACAGGAACAGCCAAACCATTAACAATCAATGGGATGGGTGGCGTTCGCAAGATTGCTGGCTACAGGATAGGAAAACCCGGAGAATAAATATTTCCGACCATGGATAGATGATATTTATTATTGGATCAAGGAAGCCGACGTATACAAATCGGTGACAAGCGGTAAATAAACTGCACGGCGTGTGCGCGGATATGATCAAGCATAAAATGTAGTTGATTTTGACAAAGATCAACCACACTCATAGCGTGCTTATGGTCAAAACCTGTAACAGGAGACGTACCATGAACCATTACGATGTAACCGTCGTCATGCATATTGATGAAGAACTGTCTGACTCAGAAATCCACAAACTCGAACACGACCTGTCCTTTTCCCCCGGCATCCGTTCTGCGTGCGTCAATGAACGTACCCGTCATCTGATGCTGGTGGATTACGACCCCGAACGGGCGTATGCTGGCGATATTCTCAATAGCGTCAAGCACCAAGGCTACCATGCTGAATTAATAGGACTTTAGTTGATAACGCCGGGTTGCCCCATCTTCTCCCGAGGGGCAACCCTATAGGAAAAAAATTTCAGTTCCCCCACCCAACTGTTAAGGTTGGAGCCTCGCAGAAAAGCGGAATTTCAATAATAAAAACTATCCATAACCACCATTAGGAGAGTCCAGTATGGCTATCGGAAACGCAGTGCAAAAAGGCACGCTGATTTACGTATATGACCAGGATGGCAGGCAAGTAACATCCATTTCCGCCCCCGGGCGCTTTCCGGAAGACGGCCTCAAAGGCTATACACCAAACAGCATCCATGTGCAGAAAGGCGAACTCATTTACGCCTATGACGAAACTGGCCACCAGGTCGGCAGACCCATTCCCGTACAACGTGGCAATGTCGAAAGTATCCAGGCGGCCAAGCGCCCCCCTGCCAGGCAACCCGAATACATGCCCGCGCGTCAAGTGCATGACGCCCGCCGCGCCATTCCGGCCTGAGGCAGGCAACAGGCTCACAATACAGCAACTGCCTTCAGGCCGCCGAGCTGTTCCGAACGCCCGAAGGCCAGCGTCCCACCGTATAATTTGACAATATCCTTGCAGATGGCAAGCCCGAGCCCGTGGCCTTCCACTGACTCATCCAGACGCACACCGCGCGCCGTCATTTGCTGTAATTCGGCGTCGGTTCTGCCTTGGCCGTCATCTTCCACCGTAATTTGCACCTTATTGGCAATGCAGGCCAGCCGACAGCTGACCTGTTCCTGCGCCCACTTGCAGGCATTGTCCAGCAGGTTACCAATCAGTTCCAGCATGTCTTCGCGGTCGCCGAAACGGGTGATTTCCGGGGCTATCTCCAGCGTGATGCAGCGGGGGGGTTTTTGATGGATACGCGCCAACACATCAACCAGGGTCGGCAGTTCCTCATGCGGATCAAAACGCTGGGTGCTGTTGCCCTGCCCGGCCATACGCGCCCGCTTGAGTTCGCGCTCGGTGAGTTGCCGGATGCGTTCCGCCTGTTGCCTGGCATGGTGGTTACCATCAGTATCCTCCTGATCCAGATGTTGCACCAGCAGGTTGAGCGGCCCTTTGAGGGCATGGGCAAGATTGCCAAGGGAGTTGCGGGAACGTTCCAGCCGTTCCTGCATCAGGCTTAACAGGTGGTTCAACTCCACCACGATCGGGTGGATTTCCGCCGGGACGGATTCATCCAGGCGGCTAACCTTGCCTGCCTCCAGCTGCTGGAGTTCGGCGCGCAAATGATCCAGGCGACTGAACGTGCGGCGGATGACAACGCCTTGCACGGCCAATACCACCCCTACCCCACCAAGCGCCAGGATCGGGAACAGCCATTTGAAACGCTGCGGACGGTGCGGCAATGCCTGGGTATCCGCCACCGGATCCGCTGGCATACCAACATAACCCGGTGGGTGCAAGAATTTGTTTTCAGACAGGAAATAAGGCATGGCCATACCAATCAACCAGATCACCCCCATGACCATGCCCAGGGTAATGGCGAGGTTGACCTGCAACTGGCGTTCAAGCGATTTCATACGGGTGGCTCCGGCTTGGCTGGGTCAATGAAAATATAGCCCTGCCCGCGCCGGGTCTGGATGCGCCATTCGCCCAACTTGCGGCGCAAATGGCGCACGTAGACTTCGATCACATTGCTGTCGCGGTCGCTGTCATTGTCGTAGACGTGTTCGGTCAGGCGGGATTTAGTGAGGATTTTGCCGGGGTGCAGCATGAAATAGCGCAACAGGCGGAATTCCGTCCCGGTCAGGTCGAACACATCGCCTTCCGGGGTGGTGACTTGCTGGTGCTCTTCGTCCAGTTGCAAACCGCAACAGTCCAGCACCTGGTTTTGCACACTGACCTGATGGTTGCGGCGGATCAGCGCTTGTACCCGCACCAGCAATTCCTCGAAATGGAACGGTTTGCCGAGGTAATCGTCCGCCCCGGCCTTGAACCCATCCACCCGTTCATGCCAGGCGTCGCGGGCGGTGAGGATAATGACGGGGACGCGGTTGCCACGTTGCCGCCAGTGTTGCAAGACCTCCAGCCCGCTGCGTTGCGGCAGGCCGAGGTCAAGGATGATGGCGTCGTAAGGCTCCTCATCCCCCATGAATTCGCCATCCACGCCGTTACTGGCGACATCAATGGCAAACCCTTCGCGTTTGAGGCGCTGCTGCAAGTTCGCGCTCAATTCCGCATCATCTTCCACCAACAACAACCGCATCCACGCTCCTCACCTTACGCCATCACCTGGAGGGGAAATTATCTCCTCCCCCGTCCGCCAGCATTGATATTACCACGCTCAGCTTCGCTGTTGGCGATGGCATCCACCTCCGCCTGCGGCAGGGCTTGCGCGGCATAATCAATGCCTTGCCCTTCGATCAGGCCGACGAAGGCGCGCAGGTGGTTACGCGAACCTTTCATCAGGTTGCTGTAGGTGTTGGCGATGTCGGCATGGGTAGTCCCGGCAATTGCACCTTGCAAATCGCTGATGTCAGTTTCTTCAATAAATGCACCGACATACAAGGCATCCAGCATCGACTTTTGCCCTTGCGCTACCAATTGGGTGTAAAGACCCAGCAAACGGCTATCCTGAAACACGCCCACGGTATCGTTTGTCACCGGGTCGGCTACCCCGTAGGTTTGCAGCAGAGCCTTGATGCGGTCGGTATGCTTTTGTTCAGACTGGGAAATGTTGTTGAACACCGCCAGCCCCCACTGGTTGTGGAGCGTGATGTAAACATCACGCGCCAGCTTCTCCTCTTCCCGCATGAAACGCAGGGTTTCAACTTCCGTGCTGCTAAGGTGATTTACCTCAAAGACATTACCCAAAACAGGGCGAATCAGAATGTCCCATTTTGGTAAAGCAGCATTTCTTTCCAGCCTCGCCTCAACAGCCTCCATAGCTTTTTTGCTGAGGGTCACACCCTTCTCATAAACCTTGCGACTGAATTCGACCATGGGGTTGATGCCTTTCCAGGTCATGGTTTTTGCCCATTCCAGCAGGGTTTCGGCATCCTTGAGCTGGGTGCCGTTCCAGTGTTGTTCCAGAATCCCCCAGCAGCGTTCAATCGGGTTGTACTTGCTGTGGTAAGGCGGGTAGTACAGCAGGTGGACTGTCTTACCGGTATGGTTGGCGAATTCCACCATGCGCTTGAGGAATTGCGTCCTGATCCCGCTGCTTTCCGGGCCATTGTCCGCTTTGATCTGGATGCACTGGCAGGCGTCCTTGTCAGCAGAAGGCATCTGTTCCCATACCCGGCACAGGGAATCCACGATGAAGTCACTGGTTTTGCTGGAACTGCCGAAGGTCAGGTAAACCTGCCCACTGTCCTCATCCAGTACGCCAAAAGGGATGTATTTCTCTTTGCAGCCCATCTCATGGTCAGCGGCTTTATTGTCACCCCGTGTTTTCCCGCCCCGTGAGTAGTCACCGATGTTGACGGTCGCCTTGCAGTCCATGCTCAGGCGTTTGACCGCCCCATCGGCAAACTGCCCATCGTTGGCCTGGATATTGGCGAAGATGGCGTCGGTTTCTGGAATTTTTTTTGCGGCTTGGCTTTCTCCACCTTGCGCAGGCGGTAGCCATTCCGGTTGAGTATCCGCGCCATGGTGCTGGGGGCGGGCACTTGTCCACCGCTGAAACCCATGGCCTGTAACTGCCGGATGGCTTCCGCCGCCGTCAGGCGGGTGTAGGCGATGCTGCTGCGGAATGTCGGGTCTTGCTGGCTATGTGCTTCCGCCAGCGCCAGCAAGGCGGCTGCCGCTTCCGGCTGGGTTTCCTCCCAGCGCTTCTGGCCACAATACGCCGCCTGCGCACCCACGCAAACCATGCCGCTGCGCTGTTCCTCCAAACCCAACTGCACCCCCTCCCGACCCCAGCCAAAACACCTTTCAGTCTGGCGGGCGTTGCCTGCACAATATTTCCGGCTCATGTCCGCCTGGAACGCACGGCGGGTGCTGCCAGACATTTTCGAGGCCGCCAGTTTCAGGTCGGCTATCTGGGATTCACTCAGGATCGGGTTAGCTGTTTGGGGTTCGGGGGGCATGGGGATAGGGACTCCGCTTGTCGATAAGACAAGTGTAGCCATTGCGGGGGAATCTTTCAGGGAAATCCCCTAAGACGCTGGACGCTCATGGCAGCCCCACCGCCCTGGCCTTGGGCAAAACTGGCCGGGGAAGCGGCCATCCCCATGCAAGTAACGGCAATCATGCTGGCGATCAGTGTTTTTTGAATGTTCATGTCATGTCTCCTTCTATTTATGATTGGGATAATGCTTATTGGCCACACTGCTCTTCAGACGTGGAAACAATCGCATCGACGCTTGCCTGCGGCATGACCTGCGCCACATAGCCCACGTTGTTTTTCTCAATTTGCCCGACAAAAGCCCGTAGGTGATTGCGCGAACCGCACATCAGGTTTTCATACGCCTGGATAACATCTG
This sequence comes from Thiothrix nivea DSM 5205, assembly GCF_000260135.1. Classification (NCBI taxonomy): domain Bacteria; kingdom Pseudomonadati; phylum Pseudomonadota; class Gammaproteobacteria; order Thiotrichales; family Thiotrichaceae; genus Thiothrix; species Thiothrix nivea. Next base: position 1,590,829 of record NZ_JH651384.1, read on the forward strand.
CCGGGGCGGAACCCGCCTTCGCTTCGTCGATGGCTTCCTGCAAGTCATTGATATCGAACTCTTCAATAAAACCACCCACTTTCAAACCATCCAGCAGGGTGAAAGAGCCTTTCATAACCAAATCCTGATACAGGGCGAGAATCTGTGGGTCGGTAAATGCGCCCACCGTATTGTCGACCACTGGATCCACCAGGTTGTAATGGCTGATCAGCGATCCCATCACATCCATGTGCTGTTGCTCAGAACCCATGGCAATATTTTCAAACACCTGCTGTTCCCATTTGCCGTACAGGCTCAGGTAAACATCGCGCGCCATTTTTTCCTCTTCACGCACAAACAACAGGGTATTGATTTCATCCGTGGTAAGTGGGCGTGAGGCGGAAGCATCCGTACTGCCGGTGGTGGCACTACTGGCTGTACTGGTGGCGGTGGCAGCCTGCGCGGTATTGGCAGTCGTGGTGGTATCAGCGGAACTGCTGCCACCACACCCAGCCAGCAGGGTAATGGAACAGGCAAGCAGCAGATTCCGTGTTGTCATGAAAGCGTTCATTGTTAAACTCTCTTGTTTCGTTAAGTCATGCCTGAACCTTAACTAATGAGTCTGAAATGAAGCTGAAAAAAGCGGGGGTGTAGGCCGATCGGGACTAATACAGCTTACAAGTGGTCAACTGGCTGGTTGAAAGGGGGCACATATCAGGACACCCCCTTCATCAAGGCCACAACTATTGCACGTTTTTCTTGCCCGTCACCATCGCCCGCACCAAGTTTTCACCGTGCAGGCGGCTGCTGACAATAACGCCCAGTACGTGGATGATGATCAGGAACAGGGTCAGGTTGGCGGTGACTTCGTGGATTTCTTCCCAGAACTCCTCACCTTCTTCTTCGCCTCCCATACCCTCATGGCCTTCATGTTCCTCCACACCCATGATTTCGGTGCGTTCGCGTGCTTCGTCGCGGTCATTGTCGGCCTGCGCAACGCTGATCAGCGCTGGTACTTCCAGCGTGGCAAACGGGCCTTCACCCTCTTCCACTGCCAGCAGTTTCAGGCCGGAAAGGCCAGTGGCCAGCACGCCCGCCAGCAACAGCATGACCATCCAGCCGCCCGCCGGGTTATGCCCCAGATAATGCTTGGGGTGAGTGGTAAGCAGGGATTTGAGGTATTCGACAACGGCTTTGGGGGCGTAGAGAAAATCACTGAAACGCGCATGTCTGGAGCCGACAAAGCCCCACACGATACGGAACAGGATCAGGCCGACAGCGGCGTAACCGGCGATTTCGTGGACTTCTTCCCACGCACCCCATTCCTCGCCCGTCAGGTAAGCGGCGGCAAACGCCAACACCAGCGACCAGTGGAAAATGCGGACTAGCGGATCCCACACCTTAACTTGCTTGCTTTCCATAAAAGCTCCCGTGATAGTAAAAACCTGTGGGGGAGCATAGGCATCTGCCTGCGCAAAGAACAGTAGACAAACCACCTACCCGGCGGTTTGTCTACAATCGCCAGCAAGCATCAGATGTTTGTACCAGCCTGTCAGGAATAACTGGGGCGGCACGCACCGGGAATACGGCCAAAACCGATCAGGCGTTTTTCCCAATAACCTTTCAGCTCACTGGTGGTAATTGCCTTACCGGTGCGGGGCGCATGGACAAAACGGTTCTTGCCCAGATAAATGCCCACATGACTGACCCGTTTGCCGCTGGTATTGAAAAACACCAGGTCGCCTTTTTCTGCCCGCCCGCGCGGAACCTTGACCGCCGCCGCATACTGTTCCGCCGCAGTGCGGGGAATCGCTACCTGCGCGCCATTTCTGAAGGCATATTGGGTCAGGCCACTGCAATCAAAACCGGTGACAGGGCTAGTCCCCCCCCAACGGTACATCTTGCCCTGCTGCTTCTGGGCATTCCACACCACCCGATCCAGCAATGTAACGGATTTTTGCTGGGCGGGAATCTTCGTGGCCTTGGCTTCCGCCACTTTAACCTGATTGCTTTCATCACTTAGGGAACTGCAACCAGACAACACCACCGCCAACAGAATAGCGGCTCCTTGCGCAATTAAACGATGATACATCCTTCCATCCTCGACTGAACACACACTCACAACACTCTCAAATGATACTAGACTAAAAGCTGAATGTTTGCTGAATTGAAATTACAGATTATTGACAAAAATCAGCAATCCCCGCGCCTGCCCCGCCTGTGTAGAACGATGGGTTTGCAGGTTGAAGCGGGCAAAATCTATGCTGGCCTCGGCTTCCTGCTCCAGATAAACCATCCCGTCACGGCTCAGTAGCCCACGGGCAAAAATGGCCTCCAGCAGCGGCTCCAGCAGATTTTTGTGGAACGGGGGGTCAAGAAAGATCAGGTCAAACGCCCCCGTTGCCCGTTGCAGGTAACGGAAAGCATCATCATGCACCAACACGGCATTCTGCGCCCCCAGCAGGGCAATGTTTTCCCGCAAGGCGGCGACGGCGGCAGGATGTTTTTCCACCATCACCACCTCCTGTGCGCCGCGCGACAAAGCTTCAAAACCGATTGCGCCACTACCGGCAAACAGGTCAAGGCAGCGGCTGCAGGGAACCTGTACCTGCAACCAGTTGAACAGGGTTTCCCGCACCCGGTCAGGCGTGGGGCGCAAGCCAGGGGCGTCGGCGAATTTCAAACGGCGGCTGCGCCATTCCCCGCCAATGATACGTAACAGGTTATTTTTTTTCATCTTCCCCGACGATCACCGTCACCATCTTGTCCGGCTGCATCCTGCGGGTGAAGGCATCAGCAATCTGCTCGCGGGTCAGCGCATTGATCTTGCCGGTAAAGGCATCCAGATAATCCAGCGGCAGGTTGTAGAAACCGATTACCCCCAGATACTCGACAATCTGGCTGTTGCTGGCAGTACGCAGCGGGAAACCACCGGTCACATCCTTCTTGGAAGCATCCAGCTCTTCCGCCGTTGGCCCCTCCTGCTGGAACTTGCCCAACACATCGCGCACTACCTGCAAGGCTTCGCCGGTCTGTGTCTGTTTGGTTTGCAAGCCAACCTCAAACACGCCGAGTTGCGCATACGGGGCGAAATAGCTGTACACGCTGTAGCTGAGGCCGCGTGCGTCACGCACTTCTTTCATCAGGCGGGACGTGAAGCCGCTACCGCCTAACACCTGGTTGCCCATGTAGAGAGTGAAATAATCTTCATCGCCGCGCTTGTCGCCGACCTGCCCAACCAGGATATGCGATTGGGCGGAAGGGTAAGGGATGCGCACAGTCTTGGCTTCCGCCAGCGGCTTGACCTCCGGAATAGCGGGCGCGGCGATGCCTTCCGGCAGCACGGCGGCCACTTGCTCAGCCAGGGCTTCCGCCTGCTGACGACCAACCGCGCCGACAATCGCCAGCAAACCGTTTTTCGCCACGTAATATTGCTGGTAAAAAGCTTTCAGGTCAGCCACTGTCAGCGCCTGAAGGCTTGCTTCCGTGCCATTCTGCGGCTGCCCGTAAGGATGGTCGCCGTAGACCGCCTGATAGAACGCTTTGCTGGCCAACGCTTCCGGATCCTGTTTTTCAGCTTGCAAACCCACCAGCATCAGTTTTTGCACGCGCTCGAATGCGGCTTGCGGGAAATCAGGCTTGGCCAGTATTTTCAGCCAGGTATCCAGCGCGGTTTTCTGCTCTTTTTCCAACGTAATGGTGCGTAACCCAGTCCAGCCCATGTCCATGCTGGCGTCGGATGAAAATTGCGCACCAATAGCGTCAAACTGTTCGGCAAGCTGGTCTTCGCTCAGGCCATCCGCGCCCTTGTCCAGCATACTGTTGGTGATCAGCGCCAGCCCCTGCTTACCGCTATCACGGGCGCTGCCCGCGTCAAAGATCAGGCGTAAATCCACCATCGGCAGGTCAGGTGCGCTAACGTAGTAAACGCGCAGGCCGTTACTGGTTGTCCAGTGTTCGATTTTGGGGCCTGCGTGGGCAAATGGCGCAAACAACAGCACCCACAATACCAGCGGCATGGCTAACAGTGTTTTCAACATGCTTATCTCGCAAATCTTGGTTCATTTTTCGGCTTGTTCGGGTCGATCGGTTGCGGGTCGAGTTCCGCGATGGTCAGGTGATCTTCGATCAGGTATTTTTTCGCCACGTCCTGCACCTGCTCCGCCGTCACCGCCAGGATGTTGTCGACGTAGGCATCCGCCACCTGGTAGCCCAACCCAACGGTTTCCAGCGAACCCAGCAAGTTGGCCTGGTTTTGCTGGAAGTCACGCTCGTAAATTTCGCTGGCGATGACCTGCGCTTTGACACGTTCCAGTTCAGCGGCGGAAACCGGCGCGCTTTTGACGGCTTCCACCTGTTCCAACAGGGCAGCTTTCAGGGTTTCCAGCTTCTGGTCTTTGGCAGGCGTACCGGTGATGGTGAACATGTCCGGCAAGCGGCCATAACCACTGTACCAGGCGTTGGCGTCGGCAGCGATTTCCTTGCCGCGCACCAATTCCCGGGCAAAGCGCGAACTGCTGCCACCATCGAGGATGCTGGCCAACACTTCCAGCGCATACGGCTCCCATTTGTCTTTGGCGTTGATCAGCGCGGGCGTTTTGAAGCCCATCATCACGTAGGGCAATTCCGCCGGAGCCTTGACCTTGAGGGTACGCAGCCCTTTTTGTTCCACCTCAGTCTGCGGTTTGGGGGGTGGAATGTTGTCGGTGGGCTTGAGCGGGCCGTAATATTTTTGCGCCAGTTCAAACACCTTGTCAGGCTCGACATCGCCAACGACAATCAGGGTGGCGTTGTTGGGCGCGTACCAGCGCTCATACCAGGCACGCAGGTCTTCCACCTTCATTGCATCCAGATCTGGCATCCAACCAATCACCGGGTTCTTGTAAGGGCTGTTGAGGAAAGCGACGGCCTCGAACTGCTCACGGGTCAGCGCAGTCGGCTTGTCTTCGGTGCGCCAGCGACGCTCCTCTTTCACGACCTCGACTTCTTTTTTGAACTCGGCGGGTGGCAGGGTGAGGTTGCGCACCCGGTCGGATTCCAGTTCAAACGCGACTTCCAGCCGGTCGGCGGCGATGATCTGGTAATAGGCGGTGTAATCCTGGCCGGTGAAGGCGTTATCCTGCGCACCGTTTTCGGCAATAATGCGGTTGAATTCGCCGGTCGGGTGCTTTTCCGTACCCTTGAACATCATGTGTTCGACCACATGCGATACGCCCGTCAGGCCGTTCTGCTCGTAGCTGGAGCCGACTTTGTACCATAACTGCACCACCGCAATGGGCGCGCGTTTGTCCTGCTTGACCAGCACTTTCAGGCCGTTATCCAGCTTGTATTCGTGGACGGGTACTTTCTGGTCGAGGCGCTCGATGGCGTGGACAGGCGACATCGCAAAACTCGCCAGCAGTGCGGAAACCGCTAATAGTGTTTTGATATTCATTACTTTCACCTGATGGCATAACGAGGCACAGCGCCCGATTGTACGACGTTTGGGTTCGGGAGGGGCATTGTTTCTGTGCTAAAGTAGGCGCATCAGGATCGTGGATTGCAAACAAATGATCAAGTTTCCCTACGGCATCAGTGATTTTCACCTCATCCGCAAGGAGGGCTACCTGTATGTTGACCGCAGTGCCTTTATCCCCTTGCTGGAAGATGCGGGCAGGCAACTACTCTTCCTGCGCCCTCGCCGCTTTGGCAAATCGCTGCTGCTGTCGATGCTGGCAAATTATTACGATGTCCGCACCACGGACGCATTTTCACTGCTGTTTGGGGATTTGGCGATTGGGCAGCAACCTACGGCAGAACACAACCAGTACCTGATCCTGCGCTGGGATTTCTCCAAGGTGTCGGCGCAAGGTGATATTGAGCAGATTAAAAGCAGCCTGTTTGTGCACCTCAACATCGCCATCCAGGAATTTTCGTTGCGCTATAAATCACTGCTCAATCATCCAGTGAAAGTGAATGGCACCGATGCGCTAGGCTCCTTCCAGTCACTGCTGAATATGGCTCAAGACAGCGGCTACCCTGTTTATCTGCTGATCGACGAATACGACAATTTCGCCAATGACGTGCTCATGCAGGATGCTTCCGACGAACGCCGTTACCGCAATTTGCTGGAAGGCGAAGGCATCCTCAAGACATTGTTCAAGATCGTCAAGGCCAGTGCCTCCGAAGGGAAAATTGCGCGGGTGTTTATTACCGGCGTTTCCCCGGTCGTGTTGAGTGACATGACCAGCGGTTATAACGTCGCCACCAGCATTTACCTTGAACCGCGCTTCAACGAACTGTGTGGGCTAACCCAGGAAGAACTGATCCCGCTGACAAGGCAAGTGCTAACCGAATGTGGGCAGGATACTACCGAGCAGACCAACATGCTGGAAACCCTACGGCAGTTTTACAATGGTTACCGTTTTTGCCACCGAACCGAACACCCACTGGTGTATAACCCTACCCTCTGTTTGTATTTCCTGCGTCATTACCAGCTGGAATCCGAACCGCCGCGCCAGATACTGGATGGAAATCTGGCGATGGATGCGGGACGTATGCGTTATATTACCGCGCTGCCCAACGGACATTGCGTCATTGAGCAGATCATGGATGACGAACACCCCGTCAGCGTACAGGCATTGGAAATCCAGTTTGGGGTGGAAAAATTGCGCGAAGTACAACAGGACAGCCGTTACCTTCTCTCGCTGATGTACTTTTTCGGCATATTAACAATCCACGCCATTAGCGGTTTGGGCAATCTGGTTCTGGGCGTACCGAATCTGGTTATCCGCGCATTGTATGTCGAGCGCCTGAAACGCCATGCCCTGCCCCGCCCGCAGGATGACCAGTTGGCGGAAAAGCTGGCGGAACAATTTTACCAGACCGCCGATTTGCAGCCGCTGGCGGATTTCATGGAGCAAAAATACTTCGCCGTCTTCAGCAACCGCGATTACTGCTGGAGCAATGAACTGACAGTCAAGACTGCCTTCCTGACGCTGCTGTTCAATGACATCTGGTACATCATGGATTCGGAAACCGCGCTGCAACGGCGTTATTCCGATCTGGTGATGGTCATCCGCCCCAGTATGCGCCATTACGCCACGCTGAAGGATTTCATTTTTGAATTCAAATACCTCAAGCTGGATGAATTGAAACTGACGGGTGAGCAGTTACGCGGGAAAAGCAGGGCAGAACTGGAGGCTATGCCACAGGTGCAACAGGCATTACGGGATGCACTGTCACAATTGCGGCAGTACCGCCCGGTGCTGGAGAAAAAATACCAGCAACCGGAACGGTTGGAGTGCCTGGCGGTGGTTGCGCTTGGTTTTGAACGGGTGGTTTGGCAAGTGTTGTCAGCATAAAAAACCCGGCAAACTACCCGGAAACCGCTAAAATTGTTTTGGTATTACGGTTTTGCGCGGCAAATGGTAGTATCCTTCGCATTCTTTCACCTGACGATATAACAAAGCTGAGCGGTCGATTGTACGATGTTTGGATTCGGAAAGAAAAAAAACCAGGAAACAGCCCAGGGCGTCCCACCAGCACCGCAGCCTGCCGCCGAGCCGGAGGGTTTGTTTGCGCGCCTGAAACGCGGCCTGTCCAAAACCAGCCATAACCTCACCGAGGGCATGGACACCTTGGTAATGGGCAAGAAAAAGGTCGACGACGAGGTTCTGGAAGAGCTGGAAACCCGCCTGCTGACTGCTGATGTCGGCATCGACGCCACCCGCGCCATCATGGGCGACCTCGCCAACCGGGTGAAACGCGCCGAACTGGACGACATGGACGCCCTGATGCAGGCGCTCTACAACAAGATGCACCGCATCTTGCGCCCCTCCGCCCAACCGCTGGAAATCGACACGTCCCACCAGCCCTTCGTGCTGCTGATGGTCGGCATCAACGGCGCGGGCAAGACCACTACCATCGGCAAACTGGCGAAAAAATTCCAGCAGCAAGGCAAGTCGGTGATGCTGGCCGCAGGCGACACTTTCCGCGCCGCTGCGGTGGAACAACTCACCATCTGGGGTGAACGCAACAACATCCCGGTGATTGCACAAGGCAGCGGGGCTGATTCCGCCTCGGTCATTTACGACGCCGTGCAAGCCGCCAAGGCGCGCAAGATCGACATCCTGCTGGCCGATACTGCCGGACGCCTACATACCCAGACCAACCTGATGGACGAGTTGAAAAAGGTCAAACGGGTGATCCAGAAATTTGACCCTTCCGCCCCGCACGAAACCATGCTGATCGTCGACGCCAGCATCGGCCAGAACGCGCTGGTGCAAGCCAAGCAGTTCAACGAAGCCCTGGGGCTGACCGGCATCACCGTCACCAAGCTGGACGGCACTGCCAAAGGCGGCATCCTGTTCGCCATCGCAGAACAACTGAAAATCCCGGTACGCTTTATCGGCGTAGGTGAAAGCATTGATGACCTACAGGAATTCGATGCCTACGAATTCACCAGCGCCCTGCTGGCCGGGGACAATTGAGCACCATGATTGAATTCAAGCAGGTCAGCAAGAAATACCCCACCGGGCAGCTAGCCCTTTACAACATCAACCTCACCCTGGAAGCCGGGGAAATGGTATTCATCACCGGCCATTCCGGCGCGGGCAAAAGCACCCTATTGAAACTGGTCGCCCTGCTGGAACGCCCCAGCAAGGGTGATGTCCTGATCGGCGGGCGTTCGCTGAACCGCCTGGGCAGAAACCACATCCCCAATTACCGCCGCCGCATCGGCTTCATTTTTCAGGATCCGCATCTGCTGTACGACCGCAGCGTGTTCGACAACATCGCCCTGCCGTTGCGGATCGCTGGCATGGGGCAAGGCGAAACCCGTCGCCGCGTGCAAGCCGCGCTCGACAAGGTAGGGCTGTCAGGCCGTGAAAAAACCTTCCCGCTGATGCTCTCCGCCGGGGAAAAGCAGCGCGTCGGCATCGCCCGCGCCATGGTCAACAAACCCACCATCATCCTAGCCGACGAACCCACCGGCAACCTCGACCCGGAACTGGCGCAGGACATCATGTATACCTTTGCCCAATTCAACGAACTCGGCGCTACTGTCATGATCGCCAGCCACGATCACGCCTTGGTTGAGCGCATGAAAAAGCGCACCATCGTGCTGCAAAAAGTGGAAGCATAATGGCCAACACCAGCAACAAGAAAGCCGCCCCCAAGCGCAACGTTTCCTCCAGCGCCCACCCGTTCAGCGCCTGGCTCAACCAGCAGATGGGTGCAATCAAATTCAGCATGGAACGGTTGTGGTTCAACCCGGTTTCCACCTGGATCACGCTGGCGGCGATTGCTATTGCGCTCTCCCTGCCCACCAGCCTGCACCTGCTGCTGAAAAACATGCAGACGCTGACCGACGACAAGCGCGAAGTGCCGACCATTACCCTGTTCCTGAAACAGCCGGTCAGCGAGCAGCAGGCCAAAGACCGGGCGGAACTGTTGTCGGAACTGCCTGAAATCGACAAGGTACGCGTCGTCACCCGCGACGAAGCGATGGCCGATTTCCGCAAGATCACCGGTTTCGCCCAGACGCTGGAAACCCTGGACGAAAACCCCCTGCCCCACGTGCTGATCATCACCCCCAAGCTGGGGCTGCTGGACGACCTGGACATGGACGTGGACAATTTTTCCAAAAAACTCAAAGCCTACCCCGAAGTCGACGATGTGCAGATCGACGTGGAATGGGTGCAACGGCTGCGCGCCATCCTGCGGATTGCCGAACGTATCGTGCTGGTGGTTTCCATCCTGCTCGGCCTGACGGTGCTGCTGGTGGTGGGCAACACCATCCGCCTCGACATCGAAAACCGCAAGGATGAAATCCGCGTCACCCGCCTGATCGGCGCGACCAACGCTTATATCCGCCGCCCGTTCATCTACAACGGCATCTGGCTGGGGCTGTTTGGCGGCGTACTCAGCTTGGTGATCGTGCATGTCGCCCTGCTGTTCTTGGTGGAACCCGTCACCAAGCTGGCCAACCTGTATGGCAGCACCTTCACCCTCAGCGGCGTGGATGTGTTCATGACGCTACAAATCCTGCTGGCCAGCAGCATCCTGGGGATCATCGGCTCGTGGCTGGCGGTCGGGCGCTACCTGTGGCAAAGCGATGACGGCGTGGCGTAATGCCAGTTGTTGGGAACAGACTCAATATAAGCGTGGGTAAAACATGGGCGTCACCCCCATGGGCGACATGCCCGGTAGCCCATACGGATATGGCGTGGCGATGCCATAAGCGGCAGACGGGTTCGATGCATAAAGGCTAAGCGCTGGTGCGGCTGGCATTCCATAAGGGCTATACCCCGGCAAACCATACATGCTGTAGGGCGACAGGCTGAAAGGATTGCCCATACCAGAAACCATCGGCAGACTCCCCCAAGGTGAACCACCAAAGGGCGACCCCATCCTGCTGCTGAAAGGCGAGCCACCAAAAGGTGACCCCATGCCGGAGAGCGGTGAGAAAGCTGTAAACGGTGAAAAGCCGCCCCCAAGCAGCGGTAAGCTGCTGCCACCCCATGGGTTCAACATGGAAAACGGCGAACTCCCCATCCCAAACGGGCTTTGGAAAGGATTAGCGCTCATGAACGGCAAACCATTGCCAAACGTCGCTGCGCTCAACGATGTGGCTGACAGGATGCCAGCGATACCCATTACCCATTGCACTTGTTTCACGGCTTGACTCCTCCCTTTTCCCGATTGTACAGCAGAAACCTGCCGCATGGCGTCAAACCGTCAGGCGCGGAACGGCAGCCAGCAACTTTTGCGTATAGGCGTCCTGCGGATTGCCACAGACCTGTGCGGTTTCGCCCTGCTCGACGATTTTGCCCTTGTACATCACCACGGTCTGGTCGCTGAGGTATTCCACCACGCCGATATTGTGGGTAATGAACAATAGGGTCAGGTCATGTTCCGCGCGGATTTCCAGCAGCAATTGCAGGATTTCAGCTTGCACCGACACATCCAGCGCGCTGGTAATTTCATCGCAGACAATGAAGTCAGGGTTCAGCACCAACGCCCGCGCCAGCCCGATACGCTGGCGCTGCCCGCCGGAAAACTCGTGCGGGTAGCGCCACAGGGTGTCGCGCGGCAACTGCATGTCTTCCAGAATCCGGGCGGCGCGTTCGACGCGCTCCTCATGGCTTGCACCCATGCCGTGCGCCTTGAGCGGCTCGGTCAGGGTGGTTTCGACCAGCAGACGCGGGTTGAGGGAGGATTGCGGATCCTGGAAAGCGATCTGCATTTTCGGGCGCAACGGGCGCAGTTCCCGTGCTGACAAACCGGTCAACTCCTGCCCGTGTAGCTGGATACTGCCAGAAGTCGGTTTTTCCAGTTGCAACACCGCCCTGCCCAGCGTGGTCTTGCCACAGCCGGATTCGCCTACCAGCGCCACAATCCGGCCTTTGGGAATGTCGAGGGAAACGCCATCCACGGCGCGCACATGATCGACCGTGCGGCGGAAAATGCCTTTGCGGATCGGGAACCAGACGTTGAGGTCGTGGATTTGCAAAAGAAACCCCTCCCCACCCCCCCCCTTATCAGGGGAGGGAGCCAAGAGTGACGTGGCTTCTTGTTCCTCCCCTGATAAGGGGAGGTTAGGAGGGGTTTCTTCTCCTGATAAGGGGAGGGGTGGGGAGGGGTTTCTCCCCAAATTCTCCGGCACTGCCGCCAGCAACTGCCGCGTGTAAACGTGTTGCGGGTTGCGCAATACCTGTTGCGTGCGCCCGACTTCCACCAGCCTGCCCTGCTGCATGACCCCGACCTGTTGCGCCATCTGCGCCACCACACCGAAATCGTGGGTGATGAACAGCGTGCTCATGCCGGTGTCATCCTGCAACTGGCGCATCAGGCGCAGGATTTCCGCCTGCACGGTCACATCCAGCGCCGTGGTAGGCTCGTCGGCAATCAGCAAGGCCGGTTCGCAGGCCAGCGCCATCGCAATCATCACCCGCTGGCGCTGCCCGCCGGATAGCTGGTGCGGGTAATCGCGGAAACGTTCGCGCGCCTTGGGGATTTGCACCTGCTCCAGCACCTGTATCGCGCGTTCCGCCGCCTCTTCTTCACTCATCAACGGATGGTGCAATTGCAGGGCTTCGGTAATCTGTTCGCCGATACTAAACACCGGGTTTAGCGAAGTCATCGGTTCTTGGAAAATCATCGCAATTTGCGAACCACGAATGCCGCGCAAGGAAGCTTCCGGCAACTTGAGCATATCCTGCCCATCCAGCAGGATTTCACCACCCGGATGCGTAGCAATCCCCTCCGGCAACAAGCGGATCACCGACAGCGCCGTAATCGACTTGCCGCTACCCGACTCGCCCACCAGGCAAAAGGTTTCACCCTTGGGGATGCTGAAACTGACATCCTCCACCGCTTTCACGACGCGCCCGCCGGTGTGGAGGTAGGTACGCAGGTTCCTGACTTCCAGTAGGGGCGGTTCGCGAACCGCCCCTACAACATCTCCGGTTCCCTGATTACTCTTCATCAGTTTACCCCCGCATTACGTGACAGCTTGGGGTCAATGGCGTCGCGGAACGCCTCGCCGATCAGGTTGTAGGCAAACACGGTGAGGAAAATAGCCCCGCCGGGAAACGCCGCCATCCACCAGTTAAAGGTGGAGGACTTGATCGCCTGATCCAGCATCTGCCCCCAGGACGGCTCGCCCACCAGCCCCAAGCCGAGGAAGCTCAGGGTCGCTTCCGCCAGGATTGCCGACGCCACCCCGAAACTGGCCGCCACCAGCAAGGGCGCAACGCCATTGGGCAACATGTGGCGGAACAGGATCGACGGCAGGGTCAAACCACTGGCCACCGCCGCCTGCACATACTCCTGCTTGCGCAGCTTGAGGAATTCGGCACGGATGTAGCGCGCATACCCCGACCAACTGGTGACACCAATGATCACCATCATCATGTACAGACTGCGCCCGAAAAACGCCACAAACGTCAGCAACAGGAACAAGGTCGGGATCGACTCGAAAATTTCCACCAGCCGCATCCCAATCATATCGACCACGCCGGAAAAATACCCCATCAAGCCGCCCAGGATTACCCCGATCACCATCGCAATCCCGGTGGCGATCAGGCCAATGCTCAAGGCAATACGCGAGGCGTGGATCATGCGGCTGAATACATCCGCGCCGTTTTCCTCCGTCCCCATCAGGTGCACCCTGCCCTGCCCCAGCGCCTTACTGGCCAGCGGCTTTTCCAACCCGGTGTCACCAAAGTCGCGCAGATAATCAGTGGGCGCGTAGGGAACCGGCGGCATGATGCGCCAATCCACTTCGGTATACGCCGGGGTACGGAACGTATCGTAAATCCTCACCTGCGGCGGCTTGACCAACACATTGGTCAGCACCACCGCCAGCGCGGTTCCAGCCACAAACAACAGGATACGCCTGCCCCCGCTGAGCGGAAACCAGGCCAGCACCACCGCCAGTGCGAACAGCGCCAGCACCACCACATCCTCCACGCTCAGGTAATCCAGCACTGGTGCAGAAATTTCCCCGTTTTTGCTCATCAGCAAGGGCATGGAATTGGCCAGGAACGGCGCAAACACGCCCATCAGCACCAGCAGCGCCACCCAGACAAAACCCAGCTTGATGCCCACGCCGCCCCACGCCTTGCGCATGATGCGGCGGAAAAAGCTTTCACGGCTCACCACATGCTCAGTCATACGTCACCCTCGGATCAGCCAGCGTGTAACAGAAATCCGCAATCAAATAGCCAATCAGGGTCAGGAAACCGCTGATCCAGGTGATGGACAGCACCAGTTCACGGTCGCGGCCTTTCACCGCTTCCACCGCCAGTTGCCCCATGCCGTTGATGCTGAAAATGTATTCCACAATCAGGGAACCGGCCAACAGGCTCGGCAATAATCCTGCGGAGACGGTAATCAGCGGCAGCAGGCTGTTGCGGAACACGTGTTTCCACAGCACATCCTGTTCCGCCAGGCCCTTAGCGCGGGCAGTGCGGGCATAATCGGCATTGAGGTTTTCCAGCACCGAAGTACGGGTCAGTTTCGCCAGCCCCGCAAACCCGGCGTAGGACAGACAAATGACCGGCAGCACCAGATGCCAGAGGCGATCAAGCAGGTAGCCGGGAACCCATGCGCCGTTGATCAGGTGCGGCAGGAATGGCATATCCTGCGCTGCGCGGCTGGAAATCCCCGCCGTCGGGAACCACTGGAAATATTGCGTATTAGCAAAGAAACCCAGCAACAGCACCCCCGCCAGCATGGTGGGGATAGACCACAGCGCCAGCATCGACACGCTCGACACCACATCGAAACGCTTGCCGCGTTCGGTAGCGGCCTTCACCCCAACCACAATCGCTATCGCGTAAATCAGCGGGATGGTAATGAGGTTGAGCAACAGGGTGATAGGGATGCGTTCGGCCAGGATTTCACTGACAGGCCGCCCGTACATGAAGCTGGTTCCCAGATCCATGCCTTTGCTGACGGAAAAACCGGCGTATTTGCCATTTTCATCCTGGGTGAAACCGATGGGGGAAACGTTGTTCAGCCAGCGCAAATACTGGAGGGGGGCTGGCTGGTCGAGGCCGTAGCGCTTGTTGTAATAGGCCATCAGCGCCTGCTTTTCCTGCGGCTTCATGTTCGCCCCGCCGACCAGGGTCTGCGCGGTGATGCCGCCGGGCGACATGGCCATGACGGCGAATACCACGACAGTGATTCCCAGCAGGGTGGGGATCATCAGCAACAGGCGGCGCAGCAGGTAGGTTAGCAATGGGTGGATTCCTGACTGGAGGTGGAGGGGTCAGATTACACAAGCGACGGGAGGGCGTCCAGTTGGAGGGCAAGATGCAGCAGGGCAATCGCATTAAAACGCTATTGACAAAATCCCCTTTTGGGGGTTGTCTGCGGGGATTTTGGTATCCTGATGAAACGCTGCCCAACCGCCTCCATTGTTGACCATTTCGCCTCGATCCCTGACCCACGTCTTGACCGCCGCAAGCGGCACAAACTGAGCGACATCTTCTTCATTACCCTGTGCGCGGTGATTTGTGGTGCAGACGACTGGGCCGCCATCGAACAGTTTGGCAAAGCCAAGGAAAAGTGGTTTACCGAGGTGTTGGGGTTGCCATACGGCATCCCGTCCCACGACACCTTTGGCCGGGTTTTCAGCCTGATTGACACCCAACAGTTCAGTGAATGTTTCAGCCACTGGGTGGCCGACCTGTCCGGCCTCAGTGGTGGTGAAATCATTGCCATTGACGGGAAATGCCTGCGCCGCAGCCTGGACAGCGCCTCCGACAAAGCCGCCATTTACATGGTCAGCGCCTGGGCGACTCAGAACCAGTTGGTGCTGGGGCAACAGCGGGTGGATGACAAGTCCAATGAAATCACTGCCATCCCCAAGTTGCTGATGCAATTGAACATTACCGGTGCGGTGGTGACGCTGGACGCGATGGGTTGCCAAACCGCCATTGCCCGGCAGATTGTGGATCAGGAGGCCGATTACCTGCTCAGCCTGAAAGGCAACCAGGGCACGTTACACCAGGATGTGAAGCTGTTCTTTGAATCGCCCAGCACTTGTCCTCCCATTGGCCATACCACTTATGATGGCGGACATGGGCGGATTGAAACCCGCATCGTGCGGGTCACTTCAGACATCGGCTGGCTTAAGAAAAACCATCCCCATTGGCCAAAGCTAACCAGCATCATCGCTGTCACAGCCATCCGTGAATGCAGAGATAAGACTACAGAAGAAACCCGCTGCTTCATCAGCAGCATGGATGCCTCCAATCCGGAGCGGCTGGGGCAGGTCGTGCGGGCCCACTGGGGTATTGAAAATAACCTGCACTGGGTACTGGATTACGCTTTCCGCGAAGATGACCAGAGGATGCGTTCCGGTAACGGTGATGCCAACATGGCAGTTGTCCGGCACATCGCACTCAACTTGGTCAAGACCGAGAAAACCGTCAAGCTCGGCGTCAAAAACAAGCGCCTTAACGCAGGCTGGGATGAAGACTACTTGCTAAAAATCGTCACAGGCAGACCGGGGGCAACCAAAGCTAATTCTTAGTGAATTGTAAAACAACATATTTTTAATGCGATTACCCTACAAGATGCAGATAGAAAAATAAACGCGGCCTGAATGTGAGGTGCGTCACAGTCGAAAGCAGAACCTCATAGTAAGCTTTGTCTATCGACCTGATAAGGGGGCTGAGCCTAAATCAGGGGGCAGATTATTCCCTATGACAAATTGCAGTCTCGAACATGGAATACCACTAAAACATGGTAGGGCGGTAGCGTGTCTGGGCAATATGAACAAGTAAAATTAACACCATATGAATCTTGTATTTTGCTGTAGACAATTTACAGATAACTGGTATAGTTTTGCCGACAAGATCAAGATATGGGCAAGAAAAGCCGGGCTTAACCTCTAATAAATTTTATGTGCGTGGGTAACACCATTCACACGTTCCTTCAACCCTATACCTGCGTCGGGCTCGTTTGGATGGGGAACAGCCGTTAATTTCTGTTTTTTAAAGATTGCCAGTTGACATGGTAGGGCGGTAGCATGTCTGGAACATTTTTATACCTGCCGAGTTTTGAATGCATCCAGATACTACCCCTCTGAATAAAGTCGCCCTGATCACTGGTGTTACCGGGCAGGATGGAGCCTACCTTGCCGAACTACTATTGGCGAAAGGCTATACCGTTCACGGCATCAAACGACGCACATCACTGTTCAACACTGACCGGATTGACCATTTATACCTGGATCCTCATGAGGATGGGTGTCGACTGATACTACACCATGGCGACCTGACGGATACCAGCAGCCTGATCCGGATTATCCAACAGGTGCAGCCGGATGAAATTTACAATCTGGCAGCCCAGAGCCACGTTGCCGTCAGCTTTGAAGAGCCGGAATATACTGCAAACTCTGACGCACTGGGGACTTTACGCTTGCTGGAAGCTATCCGCATTCTGGGGCTGGAAAAGAAAACCCGTTTTTATCAGGCTTCTACTTCAGAGTTATATGGGCTGGTTCAGGAAAGCCCCCAGAAAGAAACTACGCCTTTTTACCCACGCAGCCCCTATGCCGTTGCCAAACTGTATGCTTACTGGATTACGGTCAACTACCGCGAAGCGTATGGCATTTACGCCTGCAATGGCATCCTGTTTAACCATGAGTCACCCAAGCGTGGGGAAACCTTTGTCACCCGCAAGATCACCCGCGCACTGGCGCGTATCAAGCTGGGTTTACAGGATTGCCTGTACATCGGCAACCTGGAAGCCAAGCGCGACTGGGGACACGCCCGCGACTACGTGGAAATGCAATGGCTGATGTTGCAACAGGAACAGCCCGAAGATTTTGTGGTGGCAACCGGGGTACAGCATAGCGTGCGTGAATTTTTGGAGATTGCAGCCCAGGAACTGGATATTCCGTTGCGCTGGGAAGGCTCAGGAGTAGAGGAAAAAGGCTACGATACTGCCACGGGCAAATGCATTGTGGCTGTTGACCCGCGCTATTTCCGCCCTACGGAAGTGGGTAATTTGCTGGGGGATGCCAGCAAAGCCAGGGAGAAACTTGGCTGGAAACCCAGAATTACTTTTGCTGAACTAGTGCAGGAAATGGTGCAGGAAGACATGCGCTTGGTGCAGCGGGATGAGCTGGCTAAACAGCATGGGTTTGTGAGCCATTTGCGGCACTAACCTCAGCATTTACAGCCCTGCCCTTGTCCTGCTAGCCTTACCGGATGGCTAAGGAGAACAAGGTAAGCAAAAACATGGCACATGCACAGAAATATGACCTCATCCCGTTTGAAGATTACCTGGCGGGTGAACGCGACGTTGAGATTCGCAGCGAGTATGTGGATGGCCTAGTTTACGCAATGGCAGGGGCAAGCGAAACACACAATACCATTGCAGGTTCATTTTTTGCACAGATTGAAATCAACCTGAAAGATGGTTGCCGCGTATGGCAGTCAGACATGAAAGTGGTTATCCGTAATAAAGGGCAGAAATTCAGCTATTACCCCGACACCATGGCGGCTTGTGGTGAAAATACGGATGACTTGTATGTGCGTACCAACCCAATTCTGATCGTCGAGGTGTTATCCGATAGCACCGAACGCACTGACTTAAAAGAAAAGTTCGATAACTACATCAGCATCCCCACGCTACTGGAATACGTGGTGGTGTCGCAGGATGTGCCACTGGTGCGCCTATGGCGGCGACGTACCTCCTGGGAGCGGGAGATGTACCGTGCTGATGACACTTTCAGGTTGGAATCAGTGGAACTGGATGTACCCGTACAGCATATTTATCGGCGGGTGCGTAAAGAAGTCGGGCTGGACGTATCGCGATAAAATATCTTATCGACGTAAACCTGCCACGATAAGCAAGCATACCAGCAAGACATCATCTATGCCTAAGCGGTAACCCGGCACTTTACATTGATGACATTCTTGATTCCATTCAGGCCATCAGGTCATTCACTGCCGGTATGGAGCTGGAAACCTTGGTATTGACGCCCGTATCCTGTGGGATTTGACCACACAAGAGCTATCAACACTCGAAGCAATGGTAGTCACGCTAAAAGGCCAGCTTCAGCACAGGCAATCCACACTTGATCACTTTAACATACACACTTGTAATTTCCCCATGAAAATAGCTATCGCCGGAACCGGCTACGTCGGTCTTTCCAATGCCTTGTTGCTTGCCCCCTATAATGAAGTCGTGGCGCTGGACATCTTGCCCGAGAAAGTCGCGCAACTGAACGCAGGCCAGTCGCCCATTGTGGATGCGGAAATCAGTGAGTACCTGCAACGCGGTGACCTCAACTTCCGCGCCACGCTGGACAAGCACGAAGCTTACGCCAACGCTGATTTCGTCATTATCGCCACACCGACGGATTACGACGCCAAGACCCACTATTTCAACACCCAGTCGGTTGAGTCGGTGATCCGGGATGTGATGAGCATCAACCCGCAGGCGGTGATGGTGATCAAGTCGACCATACCGGTGGGCTATACCAAACGCATCCGTGAAGAGCTGGGGTGCGGCAACATCCTCTTCTCGCCCGAGTTTTTGCGTGAAGGCAAGGCGCTGCATGACAACCTCTACCCTTCGCGGATCGTGGTGGGGGAACGTTCGCAGCGGGCGCAAACGTTTGCGGAATTGCTGGTGCAGGGTGCGGTGAAAAAGGATGTGCCGGTACTGTTCACCGACTCGACGGAAGCGGAGGCCATCAAGCTGTTTGCCAACACTTATCTGGCGATGCGGGTGGCCTACTTCAATGAACTGGACACCTACGCGCTGACACATGGGCTGGATACGCGCCAGATCATTGATGGCGTCTGCCTTGATCCACGGATAGGCAATCACTACAACAACCCGTCGTTTGGTTATGGCGGTTACTGCCTGCCGAAAGACACCAAGCAGTTGCTGGCGAATTATCAGGACGTGCCGCAAAACATGATCAATGCGATTGTGGATGCCAACCGCACGCGCAAGGATTTTATTGCGGATGACATTATCCGGCGCAATCCACGGGTGGTAGGGATTTACCGGCTGATCATGAAGGCGGGGTCAGATAATTTCCGGGCGTCTTCCATCCAGGGGATCATGAAGCGCATCAAGGCCAAGGGGATTGATGTGGTGGTGCATGAGCCGGTGCTGGAAGAAGAGACTTTTTTCCGGTCTGCGGTGATTCGTAATGTGGAAGCGTTCAAGCAGATGAGCGATGTCATTATTGCCAACCGGATGGTGGCTGAACTGGATGATGTGGCAGCTAAAGTCTATACACGGGATTTGTTCGGGAGCGATTAATGAAAGTACTGATCACAGGTTCGGCTGGTTTCATCGGCTTTTTCCTTGCCAAGGCTTTATTGGTGCGTGGCGATAGCGTGGTGGGAATTGATAACCTCAACAATTATTACGACCCAGCGTTAAAGCGTGCGCGTTTGCAGGATTTGGAACAGTTCGCGGAGAAGCAGCAGGCAAACCAACATTATACCTTTATCCAGATGGATATGGCAGATCGGGCGGGTATGGCGCAGTTATTCGAGCGTCATGCGTTTGATGCGGTGGTGAATCTGGGGGCGCAGGCGGGGGTGCGGTATTCGATTGATAACCCGAATGCTTATGTCGATTCTAATGTGGTGGGCTTTGTGAATGTGCTGGAAGGTTGCCGTCACCGTGGGGTGAAGCATTTGGTGTATGCGTCGTCGAGTTCGGTGTATGGGATGAATGTGAAGCAGCCGTTCAGCACTGCTGACCGGGTGGATTATCCGATCAGTTTGTATGCTGCAACTAAGAAGTCGAATGAGTTGATGGCGCATACTTACAGCCATTTGTTCAATATTCCGACGACGGGTTTGCGCTTTTTTACGGTGTATGGACCGTGGGGCAGACCGGATATGGCGTATTTCAAGTTCACTAAGGCGATTTTGGCGGGCAAGCCGATTGATGTGTATAACCACGGGGATATGCTGCGGGATTTCACGTATATCGACGATATTATCGAGGGTGTGGTGCGGATTATTGACCGTATTCCTCAACCGCAGGTGAATGACACGACGACGGTGCAAGCGCCTTATAAGATTTATAATATTGGGAATAATCAGCCGGTGACGTTGCGACGGTTTATTACGGCGTTGGAAACGGCACTGGGGCAGAAGGCGGTGGAAAATCATCTGCCGATGCAGCCGGGGGATGTGCCGGTGACGTATGCGGATGTGGATGAGTTGATTGCGGATGTGGGGTTCAAGCCTGCTACTGAGGTGGAGGATGGGCTGGAGCGGTTTGTGCGGTGGTATATAGGAGCGATACATTGACAATTCAATCTGAGACGCGATCTATAAAATCGTTACTAGCTCGCCTCTGGAAGCATATCAACCCACGTCGCCGTCACCAGTTTAGCTTATTGCTTCTATTGATGGTACTAGCTTCTTTTGCCGAAATCGTCAGCATTGGAGCAGTTTTACCTTTCCTTGGGGTGTTAACAGCACCAGAACGAGTATTTGAACATGCAGCCGCTCAACCGCTCATTAATGCATTAGGGTTGAACGAACCAAAACAGCTATTGTTACCATTGACCATTGCTTTCGGGATAGCGGCTATTGTTGCAGGAACAATGCGCTTGCTGCTGTTGTGGGCGAGTACTCGCATATCTTTTGCGACAGGTGCTGATTTAAGCATTAGCATTTATCGCCGTACACTGTATCAGCCTTATGCTATACATTGTGCGCGTAATAGCAGTGAAGTCATTACCGGAATCTCAACTAAAACCAACCAAGTCATCTATCAGACCATTGTCCCTGTCTTAACACTAATTAGCTCCAGCATTATGTTAATCGTCATTTTGGTGGCACTGTTAGCGGTAAATCCTATGATTGCACTGCTTGCGTTTGGGGGGTTTGGTTTGATCTACGCACTGATTATTCGCCTCACTCGTAAACGTCTATTAGCAGGTAGCAAGCGTATTGCTCATGAATCCACTCAAGTAATTAAATCGCTACAGGAAGGTTTAGGGGGGATTCGTGACGTACTTATTGATGGTAATCAAGCGACTTACTGCCAAGTTTATCGCAATGCCGATTTACCGCTACGCCGCGCCCAAGGTAATAATATGTTTATCAGCAATAGTCCGCGCTTTGGTATGGAAGCCTTGGGAATGTTGTTAATCGCTTTATTGGCCTATTCACTTGCCCAACAAGTGGATGGAGTAGCTAAAGCTATTCCAGTGTTAGGTGCTTTGGCATTGGGTGCGCAACGTTTATTACCTGTACTGCAACAGGCTTACAATGCATGGTCACAGATTCGCGGCGGTCAGATGTCATTACAAGACACTATTGCCTTACTCGAACAGCCCCTTCCCGCTCACGCTAATCAGCCTGTCAGTGAAGCACTGTCTTTCAAACAACAGATTCAGCTTCAGCAACTAGCGTTTCGCTACAGTGGCGCAACACCGTGGATATTGCGGGATATTAATTTAACTATTCCCAAAGGTAGTCGTATTGGTTTTATTGGTGCGACCGGCAGCGGTAAAAGCACCTTAATTGATATTATTATGGGTTTATTACCGCCTACGGAAGGAACTTTGGCTATTGATGGTCAAGTGCTCACAGCGGAAAACCACAGGGCTTGGCAACAGCATATCGCTCATGTTCCGCAGAGTATTTTCTTGGCGGATAGCACCGTGGCTGAAAACATCGCCTTCGGTATTCCCAAAAAACAAATTAATCATGAGCGTGTCAGGCTAGCAGCCCAACAAGCGCAAATCGCTGAGAGTATTGAAAGCTGGTCTGAACAATACCAGACTTTTGTGGGTGAACGCGGTATTCGCTTATCCGGTGGTCAGCGGCAACGGATTAGCATTGCCCGCGCACTGTACAAACAAGCAGACGTTATTGTATTCGATGAAGCCACGAGTGCACTGGATACCGAAACAGAACAGGCTGTCATGCAGGCGATTGAAAGTCTAAGTAATGACCTCACACTTATTATCATTGCGCACCGGCTGACAACCCTGAAAAACTGTACGCAGATTGTGGAGTTAGGGGATGGGCATATCAAGCGTATTGGTAGTTTCAATCAAATCGTCAATCAATCAGCATAAAAGTCATGATAAACAACAACGAAATTTCAACTGTTCTTATCACGGGAGCCGACGGCTTCATCGGCTCACACCTAACCGAACTGCTCGTGCGCGAAGGCTATCAAGTCAAGGCGTTATCGCAATACAACTCCTTCAACAACTGGGGCTGGTTGGAAGATGTAGACTGCCTAAATAAAATAGAAGTCTTAACGGGTGATGTTCGTGATCCACATTACTGCAAACACATTACCAAAGATGTTGATATTATCTTTCATCTGGCTGCATTAATTGCTATCCCCTACTCTTACGTTGCTCCAGATAGTTATGTGGATACCAATGTCAAAGGCACGCTTAACATCTGCCAAGCTGCATTGGAAAATGGGGTAAAACGAATTATCCATACCTCAACCAGTGAGGTTTATGGTACGGCGCAATATGTTCCTATTGATGAATCCCATCCCTTACAGCCGCAGTCACCCTACAGTGCCTCCAAGATTGGTGCTGATATGATGGCAATGAGTTTTTACAATGCTTTTGAGCTGCCTGTAACTATCGCTAGACCATTCAATACTTATGGGCCCCGCCAGTCAGCTAGAGCAATTATTCCGACCATTATTAGTCAGATAGCGACAGGACAGAAACAGATAAAATTGGGCGACTTATCCCCAACCCGTGACTTCAATTATGTGGAAGATACTTGCAGAGGTTTCTTAGCGTTGGCACGTTGTGATAAGGCGATTGGCAAGACCGTTAATATTGCCTCTAACTATGAAATCTCTATGGCGGATACCCTAAACATTATCCGTGAGTTAATGCACAGCGATGTGGAATTCATTACTGATGAACAACGTCTACGCCCCGGTAAATCAGAAGTCTTCCGGCTTTGGGGTGAAAATCGCTTGATCCGCGAATTGACAGGCTTTGAGCCACAGTATGATATTCGTGCCGGTTTACAAAAAACTATTGATTGGTGTACCCGACCTACCAATCTGGCAAAGTACAAAGCCACCATCTATAACGTTTGAGCATAGCAATGTATCAACAGTTAATTGAATTTGTGCGGGATCACTACCAAACCACAGCATTTATCCCGCTCCACGCCCCAATATTCAATGGGCAGGAAAGGAACTATGTCTTAGAAACTATTGATTCAACCTTTGTTTCCAGCGTTGGGGCATTCGTAGACCGTTTTGAACAAGAGGTTGCCGCCTACACCCATAGCCCCAAAGCCATTGCTACTGTCAATGGCACTGCTGCATTACACATTGCTTTAAAACTCGTGGGCGTGGAAAACGGTGACTTGGTTATTACCCAGCCACTTACCTTTGTTGCCACTTGTAATGCGATTGCCTATTGTGGTGCTGAACCCGTTTTCGTTGATGTAGATAGGCATACACTGAGTTTATCTCCACAAGCAATGCAGGCATGGTTGGAAGAATACGCTGCTATTGATGACCAAGGTATCTGTCGCCATCGTGATAGCCAACGCATCATTCGGGCGTGTTTGCCCATGCACACCTTTGGGCATCCTGCTGATCTTGAAGGCATCATGCAGGTTTGTGAGAAGTGGCATATTGCATTAGTTGAAGATGCAGCGGAGTCACTAGGTAGCCTGTACAAGGGCAAACATACTGGCGCATTTGGCTTGTTAGGCATACTCAGTTTCAACGGCAACAAAATCATTACCACAGGTGGCGGCGGGATAATTCTGACGAATGAAGCTTTGGGTCAACACGCAAAACACATCACCACGACAGCAAAACAGCCACACCCTTATGAGTTTGTGCATGATGAGTTGGGTTATAACTACCGTTTGCCGAATCTGAATGCCGCACTCGGCTGTGCCCAACTGGAACAGTTGGAAGCTTTCGTTGCTGAGAAACGTGCTTTGGCTAAAGCCTATACAGATTTATTGGCTCATTCCTCACTGCAAGTTGTGGTCGAGCCAGAACATTGCCGCAGTAATTACTGGTTGAATGCAGTGATCTGCGAAAACCAACAACAACGGGATGAATTGTTAAAAGCCACCAATGATGCAGGTGTTATGAGTCGCCCCATTTGGCAACTGATGAACCATTTACCCATGTACCGCCATGCATTGAAAGGCGATATACCGAATGCTGAATGGTTGGCTCAACGGGTAGTCAATTTGCCTAGCAGCATAAAAAGCCAATAGCGTTTATGAAAAAACTTCTGCTAATCGGTGCCGGTGGACATTGCAAGTCTTGTATTGATGTGATTGAGCAACAAGACTTATACGAGATTGCAGGCATTATTGACAAGCCAGATTCTGCATCTGAAGCCGTGTTGGGCTACTCAGTGATTGGCACAGACGGTGAATTACCCGCTTTGAAGCAAAATTTTGACTATGCTTTGATTACCGTAGGTCATCTAAGAAATGTCACCCCTAGAGTAAAACTTTACGAACTGTTGAGAAAACTGGGTTATCAACTCCCCGTCATTGTTTCACCTTTGAGCTATGTTTCAAAACATGCCAAGGTTGGAGCGGGCACAATTATCATGCACCATGTGATTGTTAATGCTGATGCCGAGATAGGTGATAATTGCATTATCAACACCAAAGCCTTGGTAGAACATGATGCACAAGTGGGCAACCATTGCCATATATCCACCAATGCTGTGGTAAATGGTGGCGTGAATGTGGGGGAACGTAGCTTCATCGGCAGTTCAGCCACCACAAAACAATACATCGATATCCCGACAGATTCTTTTATCAAAGCAGGAAGTTTGACGCAGTGAGTGTTTTTATTATTGCCGAGGTTGGAGTCAACCATAACGGCTCGCTAGACTTAGCCAAACAGTTGGTTGATGTTGCCAACCTTTGTGGCGCAGATGCTGTCAAGTTTCAAACATTCAAGGCAAGTACCTTAGTTACCAAAACAGCGCGGCAAGCCGATTATCAAACAACCAATACCCAGAAAGAAGAAAGCCAGTTTGATATGTTGACACGTCTTGAGCTGAGTGAAGCCGGTCATCATGCCTTGTTTGAATACTGTGATCGGAAAAATATCGAGTTCATGTCTACACCATTTGACTTGCACAGTATTCAATTCTTGGCTGAACTTGGTGTGAAACGCTTCAAGATACCTTCGGGTGAGATTACCAACTACCCTTACCTCAGCCTGATTGGGTCGTTCAATAAAGAGATTATCCTCTCCACTGGCATGGCAAATTTGGGGGAAGTTGAAGCGGCCATTCAGGTATTGCTGGAGGCTGGTACGGAACAGCATAAAATCACCGTACTGCACGCAACAACGGATTATCCTACCCAAATGATAGATGTTAATTTAAGAGCCATGCAGACTATGGCACAAGCCTTTAAATTCCCCGTTGGTTATTCGGATCACACCCCCGGCATTGAAGTGCCTACTGCTGCGGTTGCTCTGGGGGCAAGTGTCATCGAAAAACATTTCACCTTAGATCGCAATCTGCCGGGGCCTGACCATAAAGCGAGTTTAGAGCCTGACGAACTTAAAGCAATGGTCGTTGCCATCCGCAATATAGAGATTGCCTTGGGGGATGGGATAAAACGCGCCTCCCCGAATGAGGCTAAAAACAAACCTATTGCTCGTAAATCCATTGTTGCCAAGCAAGATATTCAAGCGGGTAAGGTATTTACCCTTGAAAATCTAACCACTAAACGCCCAGGTACAGGTGTTTCGCCTATGCGTTGGCATGAAGTGTTAGGTAAAACAGCAAACCGTGCTTTTGTCGCAGATGAGTTAATTGAACTATGAGCCGTAAGATTTGTATCATTACTGGCACTCGTGCTGAATATGGCTTGCTGCGTTGGGTTATGCAGGGTATCAAAGATGACTCTGAACTAACCCTGCAAATCATTGCTACAGGTATGCACTTGTCACCGGAATTTGGTCTTACTTACCAAGCAATAGAACAAGACGGTTTTCAAATTGACCGCAAAGTTGAGATGCTAACCAGCTCAGATACTTCCGTCGGGATTGCCAAATCCATGGGGTTAGGCATGATCGGCTTCGCCGATGCTTTAGCGCAATTACAACCGGATATTATTGTGGTCTTAGGAGATCGTTTTGAAATTTTTGCCGCAGTATCGGCAGCATTAGTAGCCCGTATTCCAGTTGCACATTTGCATGGTGGTGAAACGACTGAAGGTGCATTTGATGAAGCATTACGGCATTCCATCACTAAAATGTCGCATTTGCATTTCGTAGCAGCCGAGGCATACCGCCAACGGGTCATTCAACTGGGTGAGCAGCCTGAACGTGTGTTTTTGGTCGGTGGGCTGGGTATTGATAACATCAAACGCCTGTCATTACTGAATAAAGCCGAAATTGAGCAATCACTGGATTTCAAACTAGGCACTAAAAACCTGTTGATCACATTCCACCCTGTCACGCTGGAAACGGCTACGGCGGCTGATCAAATGCAGGCACTGCTGTTAGCCTTAGAAGAATTGGAAGATACACAACTTATTTTCACACTCCCCAATGCTGATACTGATGGACGCACCCTTATAAAGATGGTCGAGCAGTTCGCGACTAAACATAGCAATGCCCGTGCTTACACATCTCTAGGACAACTACGTTATTTATCTTGTATAGCTCATATAGATGGAGTGGTAGGTAATTCATCTAGTGGTTTAGCTGAAGTCCCTAGCTTTAAGAAAGGGACAATTAACATTGGAGATCGTCAACGCGGCAGACTTCAAGCTGACAGTATCATCAACTGTGAACCTAATCTTGCGAGTATCAGAGCAGCTTTAGGGCAACTTTACTCTATTGAATTTCAAGAAAAGCTTTGCCATGTCATTAACCCTTACGGTGAGGGTGGGGCTACTATCAAAATTATAGATACTTTGAAACATTATAAAATCAACGAAATTCTTAAGAAAAAATTTCACGATTTACCAACAAACAATATTACGGCACATTAATTCATGAACTCATCCGAACAATTGTGGCAACAAGCTATTCTCAAGACTGATGCAACCATTGGCGAAGCCATCCGCAATCTAGATCAAGTTGCCATTAAAATTATCTTAGTGTGCAATGAGGCGGGAATTCTGGAAGGTACAGTATCTGATGGTGATATACGACGCGGGTTACTGAAAGGCTTAAACATGGATAGCCCTATTCTCAGTGTCACGCATCGCAATGCACTGGTTGTGCCACCTGATTTTAGCCGTGAAATGGTGATGCAGCTCATGGTAGCGAATAAGATCCACCAAATTCCTGTACTTGATGAAGAGCGTCATGTTATTGGCTTATACCTTTGGGATGAAATGACCTCGCCACCAGCACGCCCGAATCTTATGGTCATTATGGCGGGTGGTATGGGGACACGTCTACGCCCTCATACTGAAAACTGCCCTAAACCATTATTGCCAGTGGCAGGTAAGCCCATGCTGGAACACATTATTGAGCGCGCCAAACAAGAAGGATTTAACCAGTTCGTGCTTGCCATTCACTACCTTGGTCACATGATTGAAGATTACTTTGGTAATGGCGAGCGCTTAGGGGTACAGATTAACTATCTGCGAGAGGAAGCACCGTTAGGGACGGCTGGGGCATTGAGCTTGCTTAATCCCGTGCCTGATGCGCCCTTTGTGGTGACTAATGGCGATGTAATGACTGACATCCGTTATGGTGAACTTCTTGATTTTCACATCCGACACGCTGCGGCTGCTACTATGGCGGTACGGGTGCATGAATGGCAGCACCCCTTTGGTGTTGTGCAAATGCAAGGGGTGAATATTGTTGGTTTTGAAGAAAAACCCACCGCCCGTAGCCATATCAATGCAGGCGTTTATGCACTTGATCCGGCAGCATTGGATGTTTTAACTGCGGATAACCGTTGTGATATGCCAACGCTGTTTGAACGTTTGCAAGCTCAAATAAAACGGACGGTTGCTTACCCGATGCATGAGCCTTGGCTAGATGTGGGTAGACCGGATGATTTAGCTGCCGTGCGACTCAATGCAAATCCATGAAATTAGTTAGACATTGGACGCATGTACCAATACGAACAAGCTAACCGACTATACCGTCAGGTGTTTGGATGAAAGTGCTTTTAATTGGTTATGGCTCAATAGGACGACGCCACGATGAGGTCTTGTCTTCATTTGCAAAGATTAATGAAACGCACATCGTCACTAAACAAACCTTGGCTGATCGCGTCACGTTTAGCGCCCTTGAAAATGTCGGGAATATTCAATCGTATGATTATTTCTTAATTGCATCTGAAACTAAAAAACACTATGAGCAACTTTGTTGGTTGAATGAGCAGGTAAGTGGCAAAAAAATATTTTGTGAAAAACCTTTGTTTGAAAAACATTACGATTTGCCACCAATGAATAACCAGATTTATATAGGTTATGTTTTACGTTTTCACCCGATTTTGCAAAAAATGAAAAGCTTACTCGATGGTCAGGAAGTTTTAACGGCTAATATTGCCTGCGGTTCATACCTTCCAAGCTGGCGAACGAATATTGATTATCGGGATTCATACAGCGCGAAAAAAGCTGAAGGCGGTGGGGTGTTACTCGATTTAAGCCATGAGCTAGATTATGCCGCCTGGTTGGTAGGGAGTTTGCAGGAGGTTAAAAGCTACCAGGCCAAGGTGTCAGACTTGGAGATCGACAGCGATGATCTTGTTTCATTAGTCGGGAAAACAGATCAAAAAGCCATTATCAATTTAGTAATGGATTACTTTAGTCCATCTGCGCATCGTTTAATTCGCATCAATACTAATACGTTTACGCTCGAAGCCGACTTGATTAAAAATGAACTGATTCAAACCCACGTGAATGGTGAAAAAGACGTGTTTGCATTTCAAAGGCTGCAAAGAAACGATATGTTTCAAGCAATGCATCACGAAATTCTGTTCAATGAGCAAAAGAATTTTGTCTGCACCCTAGGTCAAGGGTTAAGCATTATGCAAACGATTAATACGATACAGGAACAAAACAATGAGTGATGTGCTTTGCACTATTTGTGCTCGAGGTGGCTCAAAAGGCGTAAAAAATAAAAACATTAAACTGCTCAACGGTAAACCCTTGCTTGCTTATACCATTGAGCAGGCATTGCAAAGTGAGTTATTTGATCATGTGGTGGTGAGCACTGATTCGGATGATATTGCGAATGTGGCAACACAATGCGGCGCAGAGGTGTTTTTTCGCCGTTCGCCGGAATTGTCTTCGGATACCGTAGGGAAATTGGACGTGATTCGCGATGCCTTGTTAAAAAGCGAAGTGCATTACAATAAAACTTACGCTTATCACGTGGATTTAGATGCTACTTCACCATTGCGTGATGTGATCGATATTGTAGTGTCGTTTAAGCAATTCAAGGCGAATAACAACAGCAATTTAATCACCGCAATGCCCAGCCGTAGAAGCCCATATTTCAATTTAATTGAGGTGGATGCAAATGGGCGGGTGGCGCTGTCTAAGAAACTAGACGGAACCGTTGTGCGCCGACAAGATGCGCCTAAGAGTTATGACATGAATGCCTCAATTTATATCTGGACAAGAGATGCACTGTTAAATCAGCCAAGTTTATTTTCAGAAACAACGGGGTTATATGTTATGCCCGAAGAACGCTCAATCGATATAGATGCCGAAGTGGATTTTGAATTTGTCGAATTTTTAATGAGAAAGAAAGATGCTAAATAATCAAATTGTAGTGGTAACCGGCGGAGCAGGCCTGATAGGTAAAGCTTTTGTTGAAGCGATTGCACAGAATGGCGGTGTCGCGATAATTGCAGATATCAGTATAGAAAGAAGTCACCAAGCTAAAGCAAGTTTGCCAGAAAGCTTGCAATATAATATTGATGTGATCGAATTGGATATTACCAATAAAGAATCCATTACCCAACAAATACAAGCCTTGCATCAAAAATATGGGCGAATCGATGCATTAGTGAATAACGCCTACCCAAGAAATAAAAATTATGGTCGTCATTTTTTTGATGTCGAGTATGAAGACTTTAATGAAAACGTAGGGTTGCATTTAGGAGGATACTTTAATGTCTCAAAACACTTTGCGAAATTCTTTGTTGAGCAAGGGCATGGCAATATTATCAATATTTCGTCTATATATGGCTTAGTCGCACCGCGCTTTCACATCTACGAAGGCACAAAAATGACCGTGCCAGTGGAATATGCGGTTATTAAGTCGGGTTTAAATCATCTAACCCAGTATATGACCGTCTACTTAAAAGATAAAAATGTCCGCGTGAATACCTTAGCGCTCGGCGGTATTTTAGATGGTCAGCCGGAATCGTTTCTTAAAAACTATCGGGATGAATGCTTAAACAAAGGCATGCTTAATCCTAAAGATATTGTGGGTTCATTGGTTTACTTGCTTTCAGAGCAAAGCAAATACGTCAATGGACAGAATATTGTTGTAGATGATGGGTTTAGTTTGTGACTTTAAAGAAGCCATTAGCATTGTTCCATATAGAATTGTATAAAAGGGAGATAGTACCCAAGCTATATCTTGCTATGTACTTGGCCAAAAACTTTAATTTTCAAATTTATCTTGGAAAAGTTGAGAATTATGCACAGGCGACAATCGGAAAAGGTGTTTACCTTAATAAAGATCATGGTGTATGGAGTGAAGAAAGGTTATTGAAAATAAAGTCTAATGGATACTTTGTTACAGCGTTTGATGAGGAGGGTATGATATATAAATCTGATGAAATTTATAACCGTTCTAGAGGTTCAAAAAAATTATTGGATGAACTCGATGCTATTTTTCTTTGGGGAGAAAATCAATCAAAAACAATCGGAAAAATTTCCCAAAATTTTAATAACAAGTTTATAACAGGATCACCTAAGTTTGATTTTTATAAAAGCGTTAAAAATAGATCTATAGATCAGAAGATTGGGGGAAGGGATGTTATAAAAGTTTTAGTCAATACACGATTTACATATGTTAATAGTTTAAACCCCACTCTCCAAAGTGACATAGATAATTTAAAAAAACTTAGTTTTGTTAAGTCAAAAGAAGATGAATTTTTATTTAGACAACTTGTTGAATCAGATAAAGTTATTTTTAATGAATTTTGTAAGTTATTTAACTTATTAGGTGATGATGAGCGTTTTGCTGTCGTCATAAGGCCACATCCTGCTGAAAATGGCGAAGTTTATAAAGAGTTCGCGAGTAAATACAATAATATACACGTTGATGGTAATTCGGATTTGATACAGCAAATTATTACGCATGACTGTGTAGTACACGATGGTTGTTCTACAGCAATTGAAGCAAGGGTTTTAGGTAAGTATGTTTTTGGATTAAGGCCTGAAAATTTAAAATCAGCATATATAGCTACAGCGAATAGATTTTCAAGAAATTTCATGGATGCAAGTTCTTTAAAGAAATATTTACTTAACAAGTCTGAATGGTACTTGGAGGATGTCGATCACTTGGGGAAATTGTTTATAGAAAACTGGAAAGATAAATCTGCGTCCATTTCGTTTGGAAAGATAATCGATTCTTTTGATTTAGAAAAAGTTGAAATATTGAAACCAAGTATTGAAAAACAAAGTGTTAAGCGATTTATTGCCGATGTAGTCTACTTTTTTGTTAGAAAATATCCCTCTTTGCTAAAACTGTTGCCAACAAGCACAGCGAAAAAGGTTCAAAACTTTTATCAGGCTAGATCTAAAAGCCAGAAAGTTTTTCCAAAAATTAAACTAGAAAATGTGAAAGAACAAATTAATTATCTATGTGGTCTTGATGAAATCCTTGGTAATTATGAAAAATACAATATAAAAAAAATAAATTCTTATTCCTTTGTTATTACCTATGATTAACTCTATGATTAACCAATACCTCTCCAACCAACCAGGCATGGTGCTTGAATCCGATTTAGCGGGCGAGTTTCCGCTGTATCTTTATTGGCCGCAAGATCAATCGACCTTGTTGTATTCCACCTCGATTACCGAGTTATTAAACGATGCGTGCGTGCCGAAGCCGTTAAAGGTCAGCACAGAAGGCCTGTCGTTTTTATTGCAAAGCGGAGTGGTGCCACCGCCGAAAACCGCTTATCAGGATATTTACCTTCTCGGCATTGGCGACAAGGCGAAGGTATCCACGATCAATGGCAAAGTCGACATTCAATTTAGCCACGCATTTCCGTTTTTAAACGCCAACCGTTTACAAGCCGATGAAATGCAGCCGGATGAAAACTTAATCCTGCAAATGTTGGCAGAAGCAACAATCAGTCGCATAGATCAATCAAAACCAAGTTTTTTATTCCACAGTGCAGGAAAAGATAGTAATACGATTGCATTAGCATTAGCTGAAGCAGGCTGGCAAAATAAGGTGACTCTTATTACCCACAAATCCAAAGGCAAAGCTGACGAAAGTGAAATTAGTAAAAAAATTGCTAAGCAACTTGGCTTTAAACATCAAGTGTTATATGAAGTCGATCAACTACAAATCAATCACAAACTCGCGATTAAAGAATATTTAATCCAGACACCTTTCCCTTGTACTGATAATGTGACACTAGCTTATCCTATTTATACACATCAACTCCCAGAGCTTAAAGGTGCAAATATTATTGATGGAGGTGGCAACGATAGCTATATGACGATACCACCGAGTGTTCGAGACTTAAAAGTCATTCCACTATCGAAGTGGACACATTACGCCAGCTTTATTCGTCACCTAGTACAGTCAGAGAGTGTACTATCTCTAGTGATTCGCACCCCAGCAGAATGGTGTGGCATGAGTGGTCTAAGTCTTGCTGATGCAAAAAAATTAATGCCTGATACAGTGAGTGTTTATCCGTATTGGAAACAAGAAAGTCAACTACGTAAAGATTTGGATTTATTTGATTTTAAAACTAGTATATTAACGCCAGTAACTGCTTCTGAATTGCATATTAGAAAAGTCAGGAACTTTGCTGATTCTATCTCTTCAAACATGGTATTACCTTTTGCCAATCAAATCATTGCTGAATACTTCGCCAATATGCCGGAAGAATATTTATTTGACCGTAAAACTCTTAAAAACAAACTTATTCTCCGCAAAATTTTAAAGGAGCGTATCGGCTTAGATTCTGATGCATTAGGTAAAATGGGATTCAAATACGATTCACGTAGCATTGTACTACAAAACAATGATGAACTTTTCCAGGAAATTTTTTCTTGTAAACTTTGGAATCAAGTAGGACTAGAGAAAGTGCTAAAGCGTCTGAAGCACAACATGAATGGACAAGGTTGGAGTTCTATAGCATCAGGGCGATTTTTGTATAGAATCTACCTTTTATCAGGATGGTATAACAATAATTTCACTATAAATATTGAGAGCTAGATGAATCTTACTACACTGCACCTATACTTATTTGTTAGCTTTGTTGCACTAATAGGTTTTAGCACAAAAGTAAAAAAATTACATAAGTATTACAAAATAGGGATTTACTTTATACTTCTACTAGGGTCTACTCTTCTATTAGCTAGAGACCCTCTAGCACCAAATGATGCTTATAATTATATAATAATGTATAATAATAGTGATAGTTTTAGGCAAATTTTTAACGCTTATCATGGTAACTATTTTTTTTCTTTTACTCAATTTATTGGAAATTATTTTAATGTAGAAGCAGAAAGATTTCTTCTTATTCAATCCTTTCTGCTTTTTCTTTTAACTTTAATATCATTCAGACTTATTTTTAGAGAAAGCCATGAGTACCTTCTAGGCATATCATTATTTTTATTAACATCAACTTTTATTTTATTATATACTAATGTTATCAGACAAGGCTTGGCTCTATCATTGTTGTTTTTGGCATTGGGTTTTTTCTTAAGAAAGTCGTATATAAACTCATATTTAGCCATGGCACTTTCTTTCTTTTCACACTATTCGGCAATAATTTTTATATTATTTATTTTCACACAATCATTTATAAAAATAAATAACAGGTCTTACTTTTATATTTTAATAACCCCACTTGTGATAGCTCCAGCTTATTACATACTACCAAATCTTAGTAATTTTTTCTCAAAAATAGATACCTTTTCCGAAAAAAGTTATGAGAACGCACTAGTTTATGCAAAAATCTTCATACTATATATCTCTCTTATTTTATTTTTCTATTTAGGGAAAAAAAATAACTTGTTCAGCATTAAAAAATATAGTTTCTTGTTTAAAATTTATTGGCTTTTAGTCATTTTTACGTTTTTTACACTTCCTGTATTACTCTTAGCCTCTCGCTTCCTATATTACGCCAGTGCATTAATGCCATTATTGTTTACTATTGTAATTTTTCGCTCTAAAAGCTCTTTAAGAATAAGTTATAGGCTATTTATAAGCTTCATTTCAACATTAATATATGGCTACTTTGTTTATAGTTACTCATCTACGCAACAGATGTTAGGAATATATTTTTGAAAAAAATTCTTTACATTACTAGTACACTTAAAAACTCTGGTCCAACTAATCAACTCTTTAATCTAATAAAGTATCTTGATCGAAGCCAGTTTACCCCTCATCTCATAACTCTTTCTCCAGAGCCAACGGATAGCAGATGGAAAGACTACAAAAATATAGGTGTCCAACTACATACACTTAACTTATCTCGATTCTCAGGTATGCTCTTTGCTAAAGAGTATCTCTACAACCTAATCAAGGTAATTCAACCGGATTTGATTCATACGCAAGGAATACGCGCTGATAGTCTGTTGGCTTCACTCCGCCTCAATGCTCCTTGGGTGATGACTTCACGTAACTTTCCTCCTGATGACTATCCAAGCAAATTTGGTCGCTTAAAAGGTGCACTAATGATTAGACAACATTTTTCGACCATGAAGCATTGTAAGTACTTAGTTACTTGCTCTAAAACCATACAGAAAAAATTATCAACTGTAGGTATTCAAGGAATAGCGATACAAAATGGAGTACAAACCTCGATAGGTGATCCATCAAAAGTTTCTTTATTTAATGATTTACCTCGACCTATCTTTATTTCAGTAGGCAGCTTGATTCCACGTAAAAACATGCACTTATTAATCAAGTCCTTTGCTGATTTATCTAAAAAAGATAAAGGCACTCTTATTATCTTGGGTGATGGTCCATTGATGAATCAATTAAGTGCAACTGCTATCAAAGATGTTCATCTCGTTGGTAATGTTAATAATGTTCCTGACTACCTTGCAGGTGCTGATTACTTTGTCTCTTCTTCTTTATCAGAGGGTTTACCTAATACTGTGCTTGAAGCATTAGCGGCTGGTCTTCCAGTTATTTTATCAGATATTGAATCACATCAGGAAATCGCTTATGAATCCTCAAAATCTTGTAAAATATTCAGCCTAAAAGCAGGCTCAACATCTTTAGCTGAGACTATGGCAAGTGCAACTAAAGACTTCGATGATACTGCACGATTGGATGCAAAGAGACTTGCTAATGATGTTTTTTCAGCAAAGCGTATGTCTATAAATTATCAGGAATTTTATAACAGCATATGGGAGATGAAGTGAGTAGTTATAACGTCTTAGAACGCGGTATTGCAAGGCTTCTTGGATACTTTCCGGCAGCAAAAAAATTTTCCAAATTTAGTTACTCTCACTTGATGTACTTGATATACAAAAAATCTTTCAAGCATCAATCAATTGCTGATCCGGTAGCTTACACACCAAACCAACAAAGTAGCTTTTTCGGCTATTACGATAAAGCACCTGAAAGTAGTAAAGGCGTTATTTTAGCTCAGATTTTCGCCAACTCAACCCATAAAAAGCCTTCTGCTCAGAAAGGGATTGAATTAGTAGTTTTTGATAAACAAAAAAAGCCTCTACTTCATATACCCATCTGTGCTTATAACTGGCAACAAGGTTGTCGTGCGCATTGGTTATCTAATGATCTT
The DNA here is from genome assembly GCF_000260135.1 of Thiothrix nivea DSM 5205. Lineage (NCBI taxonomy): Bacteria > Pseudomonadati > Pseudomonadota > Gammaproteobacteria > Thiotrichales > Thiotrichaceae > Thiothrix > Thiothrix nivea. Next base: position 1,627,232 of record NZ_JH651384.1, read on the forward strand.
TTTATCTTCAATGATTTTAACCACTCAAAAAATTCTTATGTAGCTCGTGTTTATTCACTTGCCACTCAGCAACAAGTCAAAACCTTTGATCACCCTGTTCAAGATTCCTTTAAAACAGACTATTTTATTTCATTAAATTACCGACGTTTAATGGCTTTACGACCTGATTATGGTTATCGAAATTTACCTTCTTTGGAAAAAGAACAACTATCTGATCTACAAAACGATGGACTCTGGCGTATTGAATATGCCACAGGTGAAGCTAAATTACTTATCTCTTTGGCTGATGCCTGTAAGGTCAATCCACACCCTGAATTTGAAAACGCTACCCATAAATTTAACCATGTAATGATTTCCCCAGATGGGACACAATTCATTTTCTTACATCGTTATCTTCTTGGAAAACGCCGCGTTGACCGACTCATGTTAGCAGATTCAAAAACAGGTGTACTAAAACTACTCTCAGACTACGGTATGGTAAGCCACTGCTTCTGGGCTGATGACAAAATAATCCTTGCTTATATGAGAGGTCCAGAGAATAAAGATGCTTACTGGCTACTTGATATAACAACAAAAACTTTCACACACTTCCCTTACTTAGAAAGTTATGGAGACGGTCATCCCCATGTACACGGTGACTGGTTCGTTACAGATACTTATCCAGACAAAGCACGTATGCAACACTTATTATTAGCGAATTGGAAAACAAGCGAAGTAAAAAAATTAGGCGAATTTTTTCATGGCTTTGAATTTAATGGTGAGACACGTTGCGACCTACATCCTCGATTTAGCCCTGATGGCAAAACTGTTTACTTTGATTCAGTTTTTTCAGGCAAACGTCAACTTTATGCAATGGGGATAGACTATTGAATTTTTCAGTCTTAATGTCTGTCTATGCTAAAGAAAATGCTCGCTATTTAGAGGAATGCCTAAATAGTCTAGCAAAACAAACACTTCAAGCAAACGAAGTCATTTTGGTTGAAGATGGACTGATTACTACGGATCTGTCTGAAATAATTAAACAATATCGAAACGAGTTAAATATTATATCTGTCCGCATTCCAAAGAATGTAGGTTTAGCCATGGCTTTAAATACAGGCTTGAAAAACTGCTCATATAACTTAATAGCTCGAATGGATACAGACGATATCGCTTTACCCATACGATTTGAAAAACAAATAGACTTTATAAAAAAGAATCCTGATGTAGATATTGTTGGATCATTTGCGATAGAGATAGATGAGCATGGAGCACATGGAAATACAAGAAAAACCACAGTCAACCATGACCAGATCCACAAAAACTTATTTACCTGTCCCTTCATACATCCCACTATCCTTTTTAAAAAGGATAAAATCACAGCACTGGGAGGATACAATACGAAACTGAAACGTCGTCAGGATTATGAGCTATGGTTTCGATGTGCACAAGCTGGCGCGAAATTTGCCAATATTCCAGAATCCTTATTGTTATACCGTTTTACAACACAGACACATAAACGCCAAAACCTTAAAACTTGTATTGAACAAGGAAATATTGGATATAACGGTGTCAAGTCACTCAAACAACCATTATGGCAAGGCATTGCTTGTTATATTCCTATCCTAAGAGCAATACTACCCCATAAAATACAACATATAATCTATCCAATTTTAAAAAAATTTGATCCAAGGCAAAAGGAATATTCTTGAACAAACTCTTAATCACTGGTGCTACCGGCTTCGTCGGCTCTGCCCTCATCCAACACCTACACCAACAAGGTCACACCCTCACCGCAGCAGTACGCCGCGTCACCGATAGCCTCCCCTCCAATATCCAACAAGCCCCCATAGGCAACCTACTCCCCGACACCAACTGGACACCCGCCCTCAATAATGTGGATACCATCATCCACCTCGCCGCCCGTGTCCACGTCATGCACGACACCGCCACCGCCCCCTTAACCGAATTCCGCCGCACCAACACCGCCGCCACCCTCAACCTCGCCCAACAAGCCGCCGCAGCCGGAGTACGCCGCCTCATCTACCTAAGCTCCATTAAAGTCAACGGCGAAACCACCGCACCGGGGCAACCTTTCGTGGCTTCGACTACGCTCAGCCACCACGCTGTGAATTGCCCTTCGACTTCGCTCAGGGCGCGAACTCGGTCACTGAGCGAAGCCGAAGTAGACCCCTACGGACAATCCAAACAAGAAGCCGAACAAGGCTTACGTGAAATCGCCCAACAAACCGGCTTAGAAGTCGTCATTATCCGCCCCCCCCTAGTCTACGGCGCAGGCGTAAAAGCCAACTTCCACAATATGATGCACTGGCTACACAAAGGCATCCCCCTCCCCCTAGGCAACATCCATAACCAACGCAGCCTAGTCGCCCTGCCCAACCTCATCGACTTAATCACCACCTCCATCGACCACCCTGCCGCCGCCAACCAAACCTTCCTCGTCTCTGACGGCGAAGACCTTTCCACCACCGAACTCTTGCAACGCCTCAGCCGCGCCTTGGGCAAACCCGCCCGCTTACTCCCCATCCCCCAAAGCTGGCTGGAAACCGCCCTAACCCTGGTGGGCAAACGCGCCATCGCCCAACGCCTCTGCGGCAACCTGCAAGTCGACATCAGTAAAACCCACGACCTGCTCGGCTGGTCTCCCCCCGTCAGCGTCGATGCAGCCCTGCGTCAGACTGCCCAAGCCTATCTCACCAATACCCAACGTAATAAGCAATCATAAATAAATACAATCCATGTGACACCCATCACAGAAACCACCAAGGGTAAGTTATATAAATATAACTAATTAATATAAATGCTATTTCAATGCTGTTTACTGATACGATCAGCATTATTTATTGATTAACACAAAGGGGTATAGAGGAAATGCTGCGTAACAAACGTTTCTTAGCCATAGCGCTCGTCGTTAGCACAGTTTGCAGCTACTACCTGTTTGCATCGCCTAAGCTGTGGGATTCCGCACCAACCGACGCAGCCCTAAATCAATTACCCGATGTATCCACATCTCTGGAATCACCACCCTCGCCCACAGATCAAAGCAACACGGCAATGATTCCAGAAAGTATAATTTCAAGCATCCCCGCTAAGAGCGATACCATAGCACCAACCAATGCAGCGGAAACCTCAATCAATCATGACTTTAACGTAGTATCAGCCGAAGTCTTAGCATTAGAACAGCAATACCGCGAAGGCAAACTGCCAATAAGCGCATCCGATGAAGTTGATTTCTCCCCCGATGCGGCTGTCACACCAGAGGTCGCAGAGCTTGAAAGGCAATACCGCACAGGTGAAATACCAATACTCACAATTGATGACATCGACACCACGCCTAATGCCCCGGTTACACCAGAAACCGCCGAACTCGAAAGACAATACCGAGCGGGGGAGACTCCACTTTATTCACCTGATGAAATTGACTTCTCACCAGACGCTGCCATCACTCCCGAAGTCGCGGAACTCGAAGCACAATATCGCCAACGAGAAACCGGACAACGCGAGGAATAAACCTCGAAATATTTACCAACCACGCAAATTCAGGAAACCGACATGAAACCTAAACTCTTCACACTATTACTCACTGCCATCTTAGTAATGGCGACCAGCCAAGCTAATGCAGCAATATTTACAAAAACAGGAAAAATCGTTAGAGTGCTATCAGATTCAAAGAAATATGGAGGCTGTATGGCGCTACTCGATGTATCAATCGGTAACAGTTGCCCTAATAGTGGCTGGGTCTCTTTAGATTGCAAAGCAGTTAAAACTCCTGCCGGTGATGGCAATCGCCATTTTGCTAGCGCACTATTAGCCGCATCATTAAATAAACAGGTCACAGTTTATATTAATAATGCCAACAAGATTGACAACTACTGCGTAGCCGACAGAATTGACACCATATTTTAAACAACCACTACCTTCAGGGCATCTCCTTATACACAAGTCACCAAGCTACTGTAAACTGAGCCATTTTTGCCGATGAACTGGTCATCCACCGAACTTAACGATCTTGACTTGGGAGACAATCGTCTCGAAGTCCGCGCCGCCACGATCCTCAACGCCATGTTGCACGCCCCGCAATCCAGCATCCCCAAGGCTTGCCGGATCAGGTCAAGCACCTTGGCAACCTACCGTTTCTTCTGGAATGAGGCGGTTAGCCATGAAGCATTGATGGCCTCACACTTTGAGGCGACCGAGTGCCGAATCCGTCAACAGGACTCGAAGATAATCCTGTGCATCCAGGACACCACTGAACTGGACTTCAACGGGCAGGAAACCGAAGGTCTGGGCCGGTTATCCTACGACAGGCAACGCGGGATGTACCTGATCTGGCCCAGCAATTCCGGACATCTCAAGAAGTGAGGGCTTTAGCCTCAAAGTCCACCGGGCTGAGATAGCCAAGTGTACTGTGCAGGCGGTTGCGGTTGTAGTCCGTTTCGATATATTCAAACACGGTTTGCTTCATATGTTCACGGGTGGCAAAGCGTTCACCCTGGATGGCCTCCACTTTCAGGGAATGGAAGAAGCTTTCAGCACAGGCATTGTCATAACAGTTCCCTTTGGCACTCATGCTGCCAAGCAGTTGATACTTTTGTAACAAATCCCGGTAGGCATGTGAACAGTATTGGCTGCCACGGTCAGAATGCACAACCACGCCTTTGGGGCGTTTGCGCTTGAAAATGGCCATTTGCAGGGCATCACACACCAAATCAGCGGCCATGCGCTCACCCATAGCCCAGCCAATCACCTGGCGTGAAAACAGGTCAATCACAACGGCGAGATAGGGCCAGCCTTCGTCTGTCCCCAGGTAGGTGATGTCACCCACCCACTTTTGGTTGGGTGCTGTGGCGGTGAAGTCTTGCCCCAGCAGGTTATCAAATACCGGCAGGTTGTGGTTACTGTTGGTGGTGGCCTTGAACTTACGGGCAGCCTTGGCAACCAGCCCTTGGCGGCGCAGGCTGGCAGCAACGGTCTTGCGGTTACAGGCATGGCCTTGTTTGACCAATATACGTTGCAACCGGCGTGCGCCGGAACGGCTTTTGTGTTTGGTAAACAAGCGGGCAACCTCCTGATCAAACTCAGCTTTTTGTTGCTGGCGGCGTTGCTTGCGCTCCACTTGAACCAGCCATTCGTAGTAACCGCTGCGGGACACCGCCAACAGGTGGCAGAGGGTTTTCAGCCTGAATTGGGTGCGGTGCTCCCGGATAAAGGCGTACTTCACTTGAGCTGTTTCGCAAAGTACGCGCTGGCTTTTTTTAGGATGGACACCTCTTCCTGTGCTACTGCCAGTTCACGGCGCAAGCGGGCGTTTTCGGTTGACAGTTCCTGTTCACGTTGGCTGACCGTCTGTTGGTGCTGTTGCTGGCTGCGCCATTGGTACAGTTGCGGTTCGCGCAAGCCCAATTGCCGCGCTGCTTCAGGTACACCAAGCCGCTCTGCCAGTTTCAGGGCTTCAGCCTTGTAGCTGGCGCTGTGGCGGGTATAGGGCTTTTTGTCGGTTTTTGCAGTTTTCATCGTTCACCTCAAGGTCAAGTACGTAGTGTACTCACTTCTTGCTGTGTCCGGAGGTGCTGGGCCGAATCAGGAATGGTCTGCGCCAAAATCCGTGACCACCCGTTGCAACGGGCCGGACACGCCCCGGCAGCAAACGGCCGCTGAGGCTGAAAAAGGCCGTTGCCGACGGGAACCCTGGCGGAATAGCCGCTCGTTGACTTCAATCAACCCGTAGGTGCTTTGCCAGTAGAGTTTTTTTGACCCATAGGCCGCCAACCCGGCTCCTGCCTGCCTTGTTCGACGGCAGTTTCCGCGCGTTGTTCCGCCCAGCCTGACAGGGCGTCATGCCCCAGTTGGCGCAGGGTTTCGATGATCTGGCGTTCGGCTTCATCGGCGAGCTTCAGGTCATCCCCTCTGGACTCCACGATGTTCAGGATCGCTTCGATCCGTTCTTGGAGGGCGGGGTGGCGGGCAATGCGTTGGGCCAGGATCATTGGTTTGCCTGACATGCTGCGTTCTCTTCTCATAGGAAATTCCAACAGAGAGTAGACTATGCATCACTTCCGGTCACGCCCCAAGGAATACCAGCAGTTGCTTAGGCAAAACCACATGGTTTGCTCCATGAGCCGCAAAGGCAACTGCTGGGATAATGCCCCCACCGAACGTTTCTTCGGCAGCCTCAAACGTGAATGGCTGACAGGGAATCACTATGTGACACGGGACGCCGCTATCCGGGATGTACGTGACTACATCGCGTACTACAACTCACGGCGGCTACATACAACCATTGGGGACAAAACTCCGATTGAATTTGAGACAGGACAATTGGCTAAATCCGCTTAACAAGGTGTCCGGTTTTACTTGACCAGAACAGTCCCGTGAACCGCAATGTGGGCACACCGTACCGTCAGGCCAGCGCAACACACGCACTTGCTGGTAGCAAGCTTCATCACTGGTCAGGCTGGCTAGGCTAATCAAACTGCCCATATGGCTCCCTCACTGGCTTGTCGGATGCTTATCAGTTGGGGATTCTACCAGCGCTTTCAAGGTTCAGGTGGCAAGACCCCGAAACACATAATGAGCCTTGTTCAAAACGGGTATCCAGTACAGGTGGCAACTTCATCGGGACTTTCACTTTGGTCGGTAAAAGCACTTGATGTTGTTGCCACATCTCGCTTTTTCAAGCTTTAACATGAAGTTATCGATTAAGTTGGCGCGTATGGGGCAAGCCCTCTCCCCTCGGTCGACTTTCTCGTTTCACTCGAAAGCGGGGTATCACTTCACTTCGCTCACACACTTCGTGGATCGCTACGTTCAACAGCGCCTTGCGACGCTGTTTGAAGAATCGCCCCAAGGGGCGGGGAATAAAACCCGAAGTGATTCAATAAGCGGGTCTATGATCACATGGGTCTTGACAATCATTCAAGCCGAGCTGCTCCTCAATAATGCCTGAGCTTTACCTCTACGGCGCTGGCGGTCACGGCAAGGTGGTGTTCCATGCCTTCGCCAGCCAAGGCAAAATCATCACCGCCTTCATTGATGACCAAGCTGATCGCCGCGTGTGCGGCTTGCCTGTCCTCAGCCCTGCGGAAGCGCGGGACATCTTCCCCCGCGTCATCCATGTCGCGATCGGCAACAACCAGGCGCGCCACGACCTGCAAACGGCATGGGAATGCCTGGGAGTGACCGCGGCAACCGCCATCCATGGCCGCGCCACGGTTTATTTCCATACCCAAGGTTAAAACCACCGGCTTTAGCCGGTCAGCTTTAGCTCAGGTCGCTTTTTAAGGCTGTTGCAAGTTTGCACAATCTTTGTCGAAGCGGTTCTTAAGCGCGGGGAGCGAAACGGGTGGACTTTCAGTCCTCTGCGACCCGCGCCAAACCCACCTACTTTAGTAGGTGGTCGTTTAGTCCACCGCCACGGTCGGAGCCGGCAGCCTAATCGCGGCGGGCGCGGTCGTGGGGCCGGACGCCACCGTCGGCGCGGGCTGTATCATCAACCATAACGCAGTGGTGGAACATGACGCCTTCATCGGCGACTTTTGCCATATCGCCCAGTGCGCCGTTATCGGCGGCGGCGGGCGCGTTGGGACGCAATGCCACGTTGGCGCCGGCGTCGTCATCCTGCCTTATGTAAGTATCGGCAACCACGTCACCATCGCGGCGGGCGCGATTGTCTCTCGCGACCTGCCTGACCACGGCATCTTCCCCCCGCCCCTGTGATACCGATCACAGACATTAATTAACCCAACTTATATAAAAACACTATATTGTTGTTGGGCTTAAAACAGGGGAAGCATCATGAGTCTGCGTACAACCTTCAAACGCCAGTCCGATATTACACTGGCATTCATCGCCGCCACTGTGCTGTTATTGCCAGGGTTATTGGTGGCCTTGCTGGTGCGCCTTACCTCTCCCGGCCCGATCCTGTACTGGTCCGAGCGCGTGGGTGAAAACAACCGCATCTTCAGGATGCCCAAGTTCCGCACCATGCGCACCGACACTCCCGCCGTCGCCACCCATTTGCTGCAAGACCCGGCCCGTTGGCTAACGCCTATTGGCGGTTTCCTGCGCAAGACCAGCCTTGACGAACTCCCCCAGTTGTGGAGCATCCTGAAAGGTGACATGAGTTTCGTCGGCCCCCGCCCCGCCCTGTTCAACCAGGATGACCTCATCGCCCTGCGTACCGAACGTGAAGTTCACCGCATCCTCCCCGGCCTCACTGGCTGGGCGCAAATCAACGGGCGTGATGAACTCCCTATTCCGCAAAAAGTGGCGTTGGACGCCGAATACCTGCTGCGCCAATCCTTCTGGTTTGACCTCAAAATTATCTGGCTGACGGCGCTCAAGGTCATGCGCAGCGAAGGCGTGACCCATTAATCTACCCACGAGGGCAGCCAACGGTTGCCCTCTCCCCTCCCTCTGGCGCGTTGCGCGACCAGAAAAACTTCCGCCACACTCCCCCACCTGCCCCATGCTATACTCCCTCCCCCTATGTCAGGATAGTTGTCGCATTTGCTGATGTTGGCAACCAAAACACATTTGCAGCCAGTCCCCTGCCTTGCTACCCTCAAATCATGGCAAACACAAGCAGTTGATACACATGGCGCAAGCATTATCCAAACATCCCCCTGTTTCACCAGAACAATACCTGCTGGATGAAAATGACAATCCCGGTGGTATCCGGCATGAATACGTCAACGGGTATGTCTATGCCATGGCAGGAGCAAGCCGGGGGCATAACCGTGTAGCAATGAACCTCGCAGCAACGCTCCATAGCCATCTAAAAAAAAGCCATTGTGAAGTCTTCCAGTCAGACATGAAGGTCGGCATCCGGCACCAGGATGATGTCCGCTTTTACTACCCCGACATTCAGGTCAGTTGTGAAGAAGAAAGCGACGCCTATTACAACACTTCACCCTGCCTGATCATTGAAGTATTATCGGAAAGCACCGCTCGAAAAGACCGCACCGAAAACCTGCTGCTGGAGTCCGTTGACCTGACCATCAGCGTGGATGATTTGTACGGCTTTTTACAAGCGTAGGTGGATGATCCAGACACATGCCCAGACACTTCAACACCACCGGCCCCGTTCACCCAGAAGATCACTACTGCATCGACCCCATGACCCGACTCGATTGGGAAGAAGTCCACGCGCTCATCGATGCGAAAAAATTCTTCGTCCTGCACGTCCCCCGCCAGACCGGCAAAACCACCACCCTGCTGGCGATGGCAGACGTACTTAACCAATCGGGTAATTAGGTGATTTACCTCAAAGACATTACCCAAAAACAGGGCGAATCAGAATGTCCCATTTTGGTAAAGCAGCATTTCTTTCCAGCCTCGCCTCAACAGCCTCCATAGCTTTTTTGCTGAGGGTCACACCCTTCTCATAAACCTTGCGACTGAATTCGACCATGGGGTTGATGCCTTTCCAGGTCATGGTTTTTGCCCATTCCAGCAGGGTTTCGGCATCCTTGAGCTGGGTGCCGTTCCAGTGTTGTTCCAGAATCCCCCAGCAGCGTTCAATCGGGTTGTACTTGCTGTGGTAAGGCGGGTAGTACAGCAGGTGGACTGTCTTACCGGTATGGTTGGCGAATTCCACCATGCGCTTGAGGAATTGCGTCCTGATCCCGCTGCTTTCCGGGCCATTGTCCGCTTTGATCTGGATGCACTGGCAGGCGTCCTTGTCAGCAGAAGGCATCTGTTCCCATACCCGGCACAGGGAATCCACGATGAAGTCACTGGTTTTGCTGGAACTGCCGAAGGTCAGGTAAACCTGCCCACTGTCCTCATCCAGTACGCCAAAAGGGATGTATTTCTCTTTGCAGCCCATCTCATGGTCAGCGGCTTTATTGTCACCCCGTGTTTTCCCGCCCCGTGAGTAGTCACCGATGTTGACGGTCGCCTTGCAGTCCATGCTCAGGCGTTTGACCGCCCCATCGGCAAACTGCCCATCGTTGGCCTGGATATTGGCGAAGATGGCGTCGGTTTCTGGAATTTTTTTTGCGGCTTGGCTTTCTCCACCTTGCGCAGGCGGTAGCCATTCCGGTTGAGTATCCGCGCCATGGTGCTGGGGGCGGGCACTTGTCCACCGCTGAAACCCATGGCCTGTAACTGCCGGATGGCTTCCGCCGCCGTCAGGCGGGTGTAGGCGATGCTGCTGCGGAATGTCGGGTCTTGCTGGCTATGTGCTTCCGCCAGCGCCAGCAAGGCGGCTGCCGCTTCCGGCTGGGTTTCCTCCCAGCGCTTCTGGCCACAATACGCCGCCTGCGCACCCACGCAAACCATGCCGCTGCGCTGTTCCTCCAAACCCAACTGCACCCCCTCCCGACCCCAGCCAAAACACCTTTCAGTCTGGCGGGCGTTGCCTGCACAATATTTCCGGCTCATGTCCGCCTGGAACGCACGGCGGGTGCTGCCAGACATTTTCGAGGCCGCCAGTTTCAGGTCGGCTATCTGGGATTCACTCAGGATCGGGTTAGCTGTTTGGGGTTCGGGGGGCATGGGGATAGGGACTCCGCTTGTCGATAAGACAAGTGTAGCCATTGCGGGGGAATCTTTCAGGGAAATCCCCTTACACCGCCCTCTACATTAATGTGGAATCGGCTCAATCTGCCCGTGGCGATGTGCAACAAGGCATGAAAGCCATCATTGATAGCCTGATTGAAGGAGCCACGTTCCGTTTAGGGGATGAACGTATGCAGGCATGGCGCGAAGCCGCCTGGAATAACGCAGGCCCACACGCTGCCTTCAAACACCTGCTAAGCCGCTGGACGCAAGCCTCCACCAAGCCGATCGTCTTGATGATCGACGAAGTGGATGCCCTGGTTGGCGACACCCTCATCTCGCTGCTGCGCCAGCTGCGCGAAGGCTATATCGGGCGGCCTGTTGTGCCTTTTCCACAAAGCGTCATTCTGTGTGGCGTGCGTGACGTGCGCGATTACCGCATCCACACAGAACACCACGAAATCATCACTGGCGGCAGCGCCTTCAACATCAAAGCCAAATCGCTGCGCATGGGCAGTTTCAACCAGGCCGAAATACAAGCCCTGTACCAACAACACACCGATGAAACCGGTCAAGTGTTTGACTCGACCATTTTCCCTGAGCTGTGGGAAGACACCCGTGGGCAACCATGGCTGGTGAATGCGCTGGGGCATGAGCTGATCTGGGAAGACAAAACCGCCCGTGACCGCTCCACCCCCATCACGCTGGAACGCTATCGTGCTGCCCGCGACCGTCTGATCTATTCCCGCACCACCCACCTGCACCAATTGACAGATAAATTGCATGAGCCACGGGTGCATCGCCTGATCGCGGCCATGTTGGCGGGTGATGAAAACCTCAGCGGCATTCCTGCGGATGACCAGGAGTACGTAGCCGATCTGGGGCTGATCGAAACCCGCCCGCAGATGCGTATCAGCAACCGCATCTATCAGGAAATCATCCCCCGCGAGCTGATCTGGGTCGAGCAAACCAGCATCGTGCAGCAGCAGGCATGGTATCTCACCCCCCAACGGCGCATCGACATGCCCAAACTGCTGGCCGCTTTCCAGCAGTTTTTCCGCGAAAACTCGCAAAGCTGGATCGAACGCTTCGACTACAAGGAGGCCGGGCCGCAACTGCTGCTGTAAGCCTTCCTGCAACGCATCATCAACGGCGGCGGGCGCATCAACCGCGAATACGGCCTGGGCAGGAAACGCACCGACCTGTTCATCGAATGGCCTGTCGATGAGCAACAAGGCTATTCCGGCGAGGTGCAGCGCATCGTCCTGGAATTGAAAATCCTCCACAAATCGCTGGAAACCACCATCGACGATGGGCTGGAACAAACGTAAGCGCTTCTAAATCCCCCTCCTTTCAGCGCCCCACGTAATCCCGGACACTCAGCCCATCAGCAACAGATTGCATGGGAGAACACGATGAATCCAGGTCAAGATGGGCGTCTGGCGTACTGGCAAGCCCAGCTCCAACGCTTCCAGTCCTCCGGCCTTTCCGGAGTCCAGTATTGTGAACAGGAACAGTTGAGTTACCACGGCTTTGTCTACTGGCGGCGCAAATTATGCGGTACGGCGGGCAAGCCGCCCGGGGATGGCAAACGCCCGGTATTGCCAGAGCCTTCCGGTTTCGTGACTGTCCGCCCGGCGCAGCCGGGGACAGACGCCCGGACGGGCGATGGCCTGGAGCTGTCCCTGCCGAATGGCCTGGTGATCAGGAATATCCACCCCGGCAATGTGGCCTTGCTGCGCCGGTTGCTGGGGCAGTTGTAATGGCCCGTTATTTCCGCCCCGCCGGGGAGATGCCGGACATTTACCTTTACCGCCCGCCCATTGATTTCCGCAAGGCCGCCCAGGGGCTGGCGGCGATCGTGGCGCAGGAATTGGGCCACGACCCGTTTGCCGGGGCGCTGTACGCCTTCACCAACCGCCAGCGCACGAAAATCAAATGCCTGTATTGGGAAGACAATGGCTTTGTGCTGTATTACAAAGCCCTGGCGGAAGAGAAGTTCCATTGGCCGCAAACGGGGGATGGCGGGGTGATGGCGCTGACGGCCCAGCAGATCAACTGGCTGCTGGACGGTTATGACATCAGCCTGCTCAAAGGGCATAAAAAGTTGTGCTACGGGGCGCTGTTTTAGCGACTTATCCTGATGATTTTGTTATCATTTAACCCATGGATTTAGCACCGCCGCCAGCCCCCAAAACCACATCCCATAGCGACCTGGACGCTGCCCGCCTGCGCCAGTTGCTGGCGCAGCAAGAGGCGGAATTTGCCGCCGTCCTGAAACAGCGTGACCACCATATCCAGCTCCTGGAAGAAATGCTGCGCCTGGCCAAAATACAGCGGTTTAGCGCCCAGTCTGAAAAGCTCCCCTTCCAGATTGACCTGTTTGATGAAGCCGAGTTGGCAACCGCGCTGGAGGACATCGCCGGACGACTGCCGGAGGCGGAACCCGCCAGGCCCCGCCCCAGCCAACGCCAGCGCGGCTTCCCGCCCGGGCTGAAGCGCCAACGGGTGGAGCTGTTGTTGGGTGATGCGGAAAAAGCCGGGGCGACCCGCACGTTTTTCACCAAGGTCAAGGAAGAGCTGGACTACATCCCGGCGCAACTGGTGGTGCTGGAATACTGGCAGGAAAAAGCCGTGTTTGCCGCCGGGGCCAGCCAGGATCCCGCCCCGGCAACGGCAGATGGCGGGCCAACGCTGGTCGCCGCCGCCCGTCCGCCCCATCCGTTGGGCAAATGCCATGCCAGCCTCAACCTGCTGACGCAGGTCATCATCGCCAAATACGCCGATGGCCTGCCCCTGTACCGCCTGGAGGGCATTTTCAAACGCCACGGCGCGGAACTCAGCCGCAGCAGCATGGCCCACTGGATCATCCGTCTGGAGGACAGCTTCAAACCCCTGCTCAACCTGCTGCGCGAAACCCAGAACAGCGGCGCTTACCTGCAAGGCGATGAAACCCGCATCCAGGTGCTGAAGGAGGACGGCAAAACCGCCCAGGCCGACAAATGGATGTGGGTGGTGCGGGGCGGCCCGCCGAACCAGGTGGCGGTCTTGTTTGAATACGACCCCAGCCGGGCGGGGAGCGTCCCCGAACGCCTACTGATGGACTTCCACGGCATTTTCCAGGCCGACGGCTATTCCGGTTACGCCGCCGTGTGCCGCAACAACGCCATCACCCGCATTGGCTGCTGGGACCATGCCCGCCGCAAGTTCGTGGAGGCCGTCAAGGCGGCGGGCGGCAAACAGGCCCGTGGCAAACCCACCCTGGCGGATATTGCCCTGGGCATGATCCGCAGGCTCTACCGCATCGAGGACAACATCAAGGGCCTGGACACGGCGGAGAAATACCGCCTGCGCCAGCAGTTGAGCGTGCCCCTGCTCAACGAACTGAAAACCTGGCTGGAAACGCAGGTCGGCAAGGTGATGAAAGGCGGCCTCACCCGCAAGGCGATGGAATACTGCCTCAACCAGTGGGAATACCTGAGTGGCTACTGCCAACGCGGCGACCTGCATATCAGCAATGTGCTGGCGGAGAACGCCATCCGCCCCTTTGCCGTGGGCCGCAAAGCCTGGCTGTTTGCCGACACCCCGCATGGCGCGCGCGCCAGCGCCGCCTGTTATTCCCTGATTGAAACCGCCAAGGCCAACGGCCTCGAACCGTATGCCTATATCCGCTATCTGCTGGAGCATATCGCCCAGGCCGACACCCTGGAAAAATGGGAGGCCCTCCTGCCATGGAATGTGCCGCTGGAGAAATGTGCGAAAAAAGTCCCTTTTTTTGACAAGGGCAAGTAGGGCGATTTAACGGCGCTTACGAACAAACCAGTGGATATGCCGACCAATGCGGTGCGGACGAGGCCCACCTCATCATCTTTGACCGTCGGCCAGAAGTGGCATGGGATGACAAGATCTGGAAGCGGCAAGAAAGCTGGCAAGGGCGTAGTTTGGGTGTATGGGGAATGTAACATCACAATGGAGCACCGGAAGCCAGCATGCCGAATTTTACAGGTTTATCAGGCTCTGCTACGCTATAAACCATTAATTTTTGGACGTCAGGCGGTAAGTTATGAATTGGCAAGAGGTCTGCGCCAACACTGCATTGCAAAACCTACCCTACAAAATGGAACTGAATCGACAAGGACAGATTATCATGAGTCCAGCCAGCGTCCGTCATGTCATCTTTCAGGCCAGAATCATTGCGTTACTCAACAAACAGGCTGGCGATTGGTTAGTTGTTCCAGAATTTCCAATCGAAACACCCGATGGCGTCAAAGTCGCTGATGTTGGTTTGTTGACAATCGAGCAGGCCAGAACCATCAAAAATAATATAACATCGGCTTTTGCCCCAATCATTTGTGTAGAAGTGTTATCCCCCAGCAATACCCTAGCGGAGATGCACCATAAAAAAGCTCTGTATTTCGGGCTAGGCGCGGAAGAGTTCTGGCTCTGCGACCAAATGGGTAGTATGACGTTTTATGATGAGAGCGGGGAATTACTAGCCTCCAAAAAGGTACGGGATTTCCCTGTAAATGTTGATTTTTGATTGAGAGATAAAATACAAGGGGCGTATTGCATAAATATGAGTACCGCAACCTACGATCAGGATTTGTACACATGGGCACTGGAACAAGCCGCCTTGTTACGCGCCCGTAAATTCGACCAGATTGATCTGGAGCATATCATTGAGGAAATCGAGGACATGAGCAAATCTGAAAAACGCGCCTTGCAATCCTTTTTGGAAACCTTGCTCATGCACTTGCTGAAGTGGCAATACCAATCAGCCTATCAAGGCAATAGCTGGAAATTCACCATTATCGAACAACGCGAACGTATCATTGAACATCTACAGGATAATCCGGGGTTAAAAAGCAAATTACCTGATTTGATCATCAGAGCTTACAATTATGCTGTCAAAGGTGCAGTGCGTGAAACAGGTTTGCCTGTCATCCACTTCCCGGCAGATTGCCCGTGGACTTTTGAAGAGTTCATGAATCCTGATTTCTGGCCTGAATCCTCATGATCTTGGCCGAACAAACCAGCATCGTGCAACAACAAGCGTGGTACCTTACCCCGCAACGGCGTCTCGACATGCCCAAACTGCTAGCCACTTTCCAGCAGTTTTTCCGCGAAAACTCACAAAGCTGGATCGAACGTTTCGACTACAAGGAGACCGGGCCGCAACTACTGCTGCAAGCCTTCCTGCAACGCATCATCAACGGCGGGGGGCGCCTCAACCGTGAGTACGGTTGAGGGAGAAAGCGCACTGACTTACTTATCGAGTGGCCTGTCGATGAAGCACAAGGCTTTTACGGCGAAGTCCAGCGTATCGAGCAGAAAACGGGCAAGGGCATACAGTCGGCGTATGGGGGATGTGACGGGGTAAGTACCACCTTGGGTAGCCAGATATGTAAAGTAGCCGTAACGCGACCCTGAATACAATAATTTTAAGCCCCATAATTCATTGATAACATTTATGTGCTTCCCGTCACATCCAGACACTTGCCCATTACAATAGACTTGTCTTATTGAGCATTCATAAACACTTTCAGGCGAGCAGGTGATGCTAGGGCATATTGGGCATCCCGATGAAACACATGGTTTCCGATCCATTCTCAAACAACCAAGCCCCATTGTCTTTATAGACAAAACCATCGCCTTCCTGAAAGCTGGTTTATCCGCATCTCTGACAGGAATAATGGTTATGTTTTTTGGACAACAATTTGCGACTTCCCTGTTCACACTGCCCCGCTGGCAAAAACGCTTGCTCATGCTGGCCAGTGACCTTGTCCTGTTACCACTGGCAGTCTGGCTCAGTTTCTGCCTCCGCTTCGGAAGTTGGCATCCCCCCCTGAATGACGGCGTGTGGTTGATGCTGGCCTCCCCGCTACTGACACTTCCCATCATCATGGGAGCCGGCTTGTATCGGGCGGTTATCCGTTTTATTGGTAACCATACCCTGACAACGGTTTTCTACAGCCTTACCCTATCCTCTGTCCTGCTGGCGGTTACAGCCGCCTTATTCGATTGGCAGGGCATCCCCCGTTCCATTTATCCTATCTACTGGGGTGTTGCTTTTTTGCTGGTCGGTGGTAGCCGTTACCTGATGTTGCGCTACCATCAATCCCTCCGGCACAAGCCTGACCGCATCGGCGTGGCTATTTATGGCGCTGGGCAATCAGGCACGCAACTGGCCATTGCCCTGGAAAATCTGCCGGAGTACCGGGTCGTCGCCTACCTCGACGATAACCCACGCCTGCATAAATCCATCATCCACGGCGTCTCCGTCCACTCCCGGGAAACACTGCCAAAGTTGCTGGAAAAACACGACATCCAGCAGATTCTGCTGGCGATGCCATCCGCCACCCAGGCACAACGTAGTGAAATTGTCCGCTACCTGGAACCCATGGATGTGCATGTCCGCACTATTCCTGGGCTGAATGAACTGGTTTCCGGCCAACATTCCATTGCTGAACTAGGGCAATCGCATTAAAAACATCTTGTTTTACAATGGTCTAAATTTTAATCTTGGTAGCCCCCAGTCTGCCGGTGACAATTTTTAGCAGATAATCTTCATCCCACCCGGCATTGAGGCGTTTGTTTTTCACACCGACCTTGATGGTTTTGTCAGTTTTAACCAGATTGAGGGCAATGTGGCGGACGACAGCCATGTTGGCGTCGCTGTTGCCGGAACGCATCCGCTGGTCATCTTCGCGGAAAGCGTAATCCAGCACCCAGTGCAGGTTGTTTTCAATGCCCCAGTGTGCCCGCACGACCTGTCCCAGCCGCTCCGGGTTGGAGGCATCCATGCTGCTGATGAAGTAACGGGTTTCTTCAGTGGTCTTATCCTTGCATTCACGGATGGCAGTGACAGCGATAATGCTGGTCAGTTTTGTCCAATGGGGATGGTCTTTCTTCAACCAGCCAATGTTGGAGGTAGCCCGCACGATGCGGGTTTCAATCCGTCCATGCCCGCCGTCATAACGGGTATGGCCAATGGGTGGGCAGGTGTTGGCCGATTCAAAAAATAGCTTCACGTCCTGATGGAGCGTGCCCTGGTTGCCTTTCAGGCTGAGCAGGTAATCGGCTTGCTGGTCGATGATCTGCCTGGCAATGGCCGTTTGGCAACCCATCGCATCCAACGTCACTACCGCTCCTGTCATGTTCAGTTGCATCAATAGTTTAGGGATGGCAGTGATTTCGTTGGATTTATCATCCACCCGCTGTTGTCCCAGCACCAATTGATTCCGGGTCGCCCAGGCACTGACCATGTAGATGGCCGCTTTGTCCGAAGCACTGTCCAGGCTGCGGCGCAGGCATTTGCCATCAATCGCGATGATTTCGCCATCACTGAGGTCGGACAGGTCAGCCACCCAGCGGCTGAAACATTCACTGAACTGCTGTGTGTCGATCAGGCCAAAAACCCGGCCAAAGGTATCGTGTGACGGGATGCCGTGTTGCAACCCCAACACCTCCGTGAACCATTTTCGTTTGGATTTGCCGAACAGCTCAATGGAAGCCCAGTCATCCGCCCCGCAAATCACTGCGCACAGGGTAATGAAGAAGATGTCACTGAGTTTGTGCCGCTTACGGCGGTTCAGACGTGGGTCAGGGATGGAGGCAAAATGGTCAACAATAGCGGCGGTTGGGTGGAGTTTCATGGGCTACCAAAATACCCGCAGCTAACCCTCGGCACAGCAGTTTGTCAATAGCGTTTTAATGCGATTACCCTGATTGCTGAACTGCGTGAGATTGACATTGATGACCTGTTGGGTCGTTTGCCAGTACAACCTGACCCGGAATTGCTACATCACTGCATCACCCATAAGGCAGTCATGGTCACAGGCGCGGGGGGATCTATTGGATCTGAACTTTGCCGACAGATCATCCGCCTGCAACCTACTTGCCTGGTACTGTTTGAGCTTTCAGAGTTCGCCCTCTACCAGATTGACCAGGAGCTATCCAACCTGACAGCCAGTGAAGGGCTGAATGTTCCCCTTATCCCTGTCCTGGGTTCTGTCCAGGACAGGGCAAGGGTCGAAGATGTATTGCGCACTTACCAGGTTGACACCTTGTACCATGCAGCAGCCTACAAGCATGTGCCCATGGTGGAGCACAACCCTGTGGAAGGTATCCGCAACAACGTGTTCGGAACCCTGCACACTGCTCAAGCTGCCTCTGCTTGTGGCGTCAGCCATTTCATCCTCATTTCCACCGACAAGGCGGTACGCCCCACCAATGTCATGGGTGCCAGCAAGCGCATGGCGGAACTGGTACTGCAAGGGCTGGCGCAACTGCCGGGCAACACCACATTCGGCATGGTGCGGTTTGGTAATGTACTGGGGTCATCCGGCTCTGTCGTGCCCCTGTTCCGCAAACAAATTCAGGCTGGTGGTCCACTGACCGTCACCCACCCCGAGATTATCCGTTACTTCATGACCATTCCCGAGGCCGCCCAACTGGTTATTCAGGCGGGTGCCATGGCGGCTGGTGGGGAGGTTTTCCTGCTGGATATGGGAGAGCCTGTGCGTATCTTTGACCTGGCACAACGCATGATTCGCTTGTCAGGGCTGGAAGTAAGGGATGAATACACCCCGCACGGCGACATCCGCATTGAATTCTCGGGGTTGCGCCCGGGCGAAAAACTGTATGAAGAACTGTTGATCGGCGAAGCACCCGAAACCACAGGACATAGCCGTATTTTCAAGGCTAGGGAAGACGCATTGGAGTGGAGAGAGCTGGAACGTATATTGGCGCAACTGCAAACTGCCTGCCGCCAGTATAACCTGCCAGTGATTTACCGCCTCCTCAAGCTGCATGTGCAAGGCTTCAAACACTCCGGAAATATGCCGGGCGTAGGTGGCAACCACCCAGCAGTATTTGATACACCTGCACAAACTCCCCAGACCCATATCAAATGCGTCGCATGACCGCATAACCCGAGGATGTGATCACTATCACATCCCGGGAACCATTCATCGGGTATTCTTATCGCAGCAATTAAGGCCGGGTATAACTTGGCAAATGAATTTACAGAATTTTGGGCATCATTCTGTCAAAAGATTGCTGTATACTAAATGCTCAAGAATATGCTTGCGGCTAACTTCTTTATTAACGGGCGATACACATGATTGATTTACATAGCCACATTCTTCCCGCGCTGTGTGACGGCTCACAAGACATTGAGACTTCATTGGCCATGGCCCGGATTGCCGTTGCTGATGGCATCACCCATATGGCTTGTACGCCGCATATATACCCAAATGTTTATGAAAACACAGCAGCCGATATTCGACCGGCACTGGAATCCTTACAAGCGGTACTTAACCGGGAAGGCATCCCCTTGAGGCTCGTGATGGGCGCTGACGTGCATATGGTTCCCGAGGTCATCAGCGGATTGCGGCGGGGAACCATCCCCACCCTGCATGGCTCACGCTATTTTTTGCTGGAACCATCCCACCATGTGCCAGTCCCCAACTTTCTGGAGCAGGTGGAAAATTTTGTGAACGCCGGTTATGTCCCGCTTATCACCCATCCTGAACGTTTGCACTGGGTGCATGGGCATTATGAAACCTTTCTGGAGGCCGCCAAGCTGGGGGCCTGGATTCAGATTACGGCTGGCGCCGTTACCGGGCATTTTGGCCGTTCCGCCAAAAACTGGTGTGAACGCTTCCTGGGTGACGGTTATGTGCATGTGATCGCCTCCGACGCACATGAAGCCCGCTCACGTATTCCCGTTCTCACAGATGGCGTGGAAGAGGCTACCAGGATTCTGGGTGACGAAGATGAAGCCTGGCGTTTGGTGCGGGATCGCCCCCAAGCCATCCTGGACGACCTACCGCCGGAAGAAGTCTACGCCCCACCTGCGTTCCAGCTGGCTCGGACTGCCGCCCCCATCCCTGCGGCCAGAAAACCTTGGTTGCAACGCCTATTTGGTTAAATGGATTAACAATGATGCGAAACAATATTCCCCGGTACGGCTCACTGGCGTTGGTTGTGTTGATGGCAACAGCGTGCAGCAGCAATTACATGCCCGAAGATAAAGCAGGTGTTAGTGCCGCCGCCATCAATGAGCAGGAGCTGTTTTCCAGCGTCAGTGAACTGGATTACTCTGCCAAATCCGAGGATTACCGGATTGGGGTTGCAGATTTGCTGAAAATTAGCGTATTCCGCGCCGACGAGTTTGAACAGGAAGCCCGGGTAGACAGTGATGGCAGCATTTCCTTACCCTTGTTGGGCAATGTCCGGGTGGAAGGCTTAACCCCTTCCCAGCTTGAACAGCAGCTTGCAAGCCTGTTGAAACAGAAATACCTGCAAAACCCGCAAGTGACCGTATTCGTCAAGGAATATAGCAGCCAGCAGATTACACTGGATGGCGCTTTCAGGAAACCAGGCATTTACCCGGTAACAGCAGGGCAAGTCACTTTACTTCAAGCATTGGCTTTAGGTGGTGGTTTAGACACTATCGCCGACCCGGGCAAAGTCGTGCTGTTCCGCAAAATTGGCAACCGGCCCAAAGCCTTCCGCTTGAACATCGACGCCATCCGCGATGGCCAGATGAAAAACCCCTACTTGCGTAACAATGACATCATTGTCGCGCATCGTTCCAACAGCCGTTACTGGCTGAAGGAAGTTGCCTCCACCATCAGCAGCGCCAGAAGCATTGCCATCCCCTTCTATTAAGCGAATCGTGTTATGTCAAGTATGAACGCACCCTACCCTATTGCCCTCGCCCAGAAGCCTCACAAACTGGTTGTTCACGAGGAAGAAATGCATAGCATCATCAATCCAGAGACTCCGCGGGACAATGAGGATAATGACGATGAAATTGACCTGCGCCAACTATGGGCTGTTATAAGGCGCTATCAGTGGACTATTCTTGGCATTGCACTGCTAATTTTTGCCGTGGTTAGCGTGGTAACCCTCATGATGACACCCACTTACCGCTCTACCGTCACACTTAAAATTGACATGGAAGACAGTGGCAAGGTACTGAATTATGATGTTCAGACGCAGCCATCGCGCCCCGTCAATGACAAGGACTTTTATCAGACCCAGTATGAGCTATTGCAAAGCCGTTCCTTGGCACGCAAGGTCATTGACCAACTCAACCTGTACCCCAATGATGAAGACAGCGAAAACAAGCTGGCCAAACCTTTTTTTGCTGACACGCTAGACCAGCTCCACGCTTTGTTAGCAGGCGAAGCAGCCGACATGCCAGACACAAATAAGTTAGGTGTCTATCCGGTGGAAGATAAATTTCTGGCAGGTTTGGCGGTTGAACCGATTAAAAACTCCAGCTTGGTCAAGGTCAGTTACACAGATAAAGATCCCGCCTTGGCACAGCAGATTGCCAACGAAATTGGTGCCCGATTCATCAGCCTGAACCTCGAACGGCGGGTAGACGCCACCTCATATGCCAAGGAATTTCTGGATGACCAGCTGGCTCAGGCTAAAAGCAAGCTGGAAGAATCTGAAGCCAAACTGGTCGATTACGCCAAAAAAGAGCAGATCATCAATACCGATGAGAAAAATAGCCTATCCTCCCAGCGGCTGGATGCACTTCATGCTGCCGTGACCGAAGCTGAAAAAGCCCGCATTATCGCCGAAGGCATTTATGAGCAGGCTCGCCAGGGGGACACCGCCCTGTTCTTGGCAAACAGCACCAACATCCAGAACCTGGAAAACAGCCACACCAAACTGGATGCCGAATACCAGGAAAAACTGCAAATCTATAAACCAGATTACCCAGCAATGGTGGAATTGCGCCAGCAAATGAACACCATCCAGGCACATATCAACCGGGAAATCAATTCAGCCCGCGAAGGCCTGAAAGCCAAATATCTCGCCTCCAAGCAGCAGGAAGATACCTTGCGCAAAAAGATGGAAGCACAGAAGGGTGACCTGCTGGACGTGCGCGACAAGAGTATCGGCTACAACACCCTGCAACGCGAAGTGGAAACCAACCGCAATTTGTACGAAGGCTTGTTGCAACGTATCAAGGAAGTTGGCGTAGCGGGTAATATCGATAAAAACAATATCACCATCATTGATGAAGCCATCCTGCCCTATAAACAGTTCAGCCCCAACGTCAAACTGAACCTGACACTGGGCGCTGTAGCTGGTCTGTTCATCGGCATGGTCATTGCCTTTATGCTGGAGTTCTTTGATGACCGGGTAAAAACCAAGGAATCCCTGGAAAACCTGTTGGGCTTGCCAGTATTGGGTATGGTGCCCAAAGCAAAATCCAAAGATGAAAAACAGGCTGCCTTGATGAGTAATATTGACCCTCGATCAGCCATTGGTGAGGCATTCCGCTCCTTGCGTACCAATTTGTTGTTTGCCACCCGTGAAGGTGCTCCCAAAGTATTGCATGTCACCAGCGCGGGGCCAGGAGAAGGTAAATCCAGTATCTGCGTGAACATGGCCACGACGTTCGCCCAATCTGGCAAGAAGATTCTGCTGGTGGACTGCGACCTGCGCAAACCATCGCTACACCAAAAACTCAAGCTTGACAACTCAGAGGGCATGAGCAACTTCCTGACTATGCAGGCAAGCGCCAAACAGTTGATCCGCCCTACCCAGATACCGAATGTATTCATCATTACGGCAGGCCCGCTTTCCCCCAACCCGGCGGAATTGTTGCTCAGTGATCGTATGGGTGAACTGTTGAAACTGGTGCCAACCGAATATGACATGATCATCATTGACTCCCCACCAATCATGGGCTTGGCTGATGCCTTGATCCTTTCCAATTGGGGTAGTGCCACCCTGCTGGTAGCAACTTACGCGCAATCACGGAAAAAGCCTTTACTGGATGCTTATCAACGCTTGCGCCATGCCCGCTCACATGTCATTGGCTCAATCCTGACCAAAGTGAAATCAGGTGGTGCTGGTTACGGCTACAGCTATGACTATGAATATCACTATACCTATGGTGGTGAAGATCCCAAAGGCAAAAAGCGCTTGGGGCGCGCTTAAAGGTAGTTGTTGGAAATGATACTGGGACGCTTGGCATGGGGCGCATTAGTACTCGGGTTTGCCATATTGTTAGTTGTAACGGGTTTTTCTGATTGGCAAGCCCGGGAATTTAATGACCCTGATGGGGCATTTGAAATTGGTTACAACCCTATTATTAAGGAATACACCCCCCCTAATAGCTTTTATCCACTTTTTCCCAGTAATGCGTATTTAGCACTGGGTTTGCAGGCAGCCACAAGCGAAAAGCCTAGTTTAGCGATAGCTAATATCGCCCAAGCATTACACGAAAACCCAGCCAATGCGGAGGCGGCAGTATTAATGCTACGCCTTTTCATGCTACCTGAAGAAATCATAAAATCAACCAACTTTGCATTACCACCACAGCAACTCATCGATGCGGTTGCAGATATTAATATCAAATTACGTCCAACATACGAATCGACCTTATCAACGGTTGTTGAATATAGATCCATAAACCAACAAAATGAAAAAACCATCCAAACATTGGCCGACTTGTTAATCAATTATCGCCATTATGCGGATCAAGCCTTCCCGATTTTCCATATCGCCTTAAATGACCCGGAACTAAGCCGCATACTCCAGCCATACCTCGACTCACCTCTTCCATGGCTACCTGCCTTTTTCCGCTATCTGCTTGAGCATGAAACAGACCAAAGAAAAATTCAGGACTATTACGTCAAGCGTCTGCATTCACAAAATCCACCTACCCAACAAGAAACACTTAGCTACATTAACTACCTTATTAAGCAAAAGCAATGGGCTATAGCTTATGAAATATGGTCTGAACACTTAAACCAATCTTCCTCTTTTAATCTAGCGCTGTACGATGGCGGATTTGAAGACACCGAAAACCTGAATCAAACATTCGGTTGGAATTTCAGGAACTCAAAAGAAATCAACATCAAACAAGCCAACACCAGTGGTACGGATGGTAAAAAATCCTTAAGCATTGCTTTCAAGAAAGGGGATAGCATTGTGTTTCGGCATATTGACCAAAACAGGTTATTGCCACAAGGCGAATATAGTTTCACCGGCAAATACCGCCTCGGCCCGCTCAAGACCAGTAACGGCTTACGCTGGAGAGTCTATTGCGTCGGCGAAAACAACAGAAAAATCGCCGAAACTGAAGCCTTCAAGGGCTACAACCAGCAGTGGCAGACGTTCAAGGCAGACTTTACGGTTCCCGATAACTGTGAAGTACAAAGAATAGCACTAGAATCTGACAGTCAATACGCCCACCAGAACCTGTTCCAAGGGAATATCTGGTTCGACAAGCTTTCAATCACAGAAGTCCAGCATTAACGCGCATGAAAAATCTTTCTACCCAATCTGCTTACCCTGGCGAATTATTTCTGGCCGCTGGGGCTGCCGGACTCTTGCTGATCGGGCCCTGGATAAAGACCAGTCTTTCATTCTTTATTCTGGAAGTCGTTGGCTTACTGTTGCTGATGATGGTGCTTGCCTTATACCGGCGAGCACTCCCCATTCCAACCAGCGTAACAGTTTTTATTTTTACATCAATTTTGTTATTGGGCAGCTATCTTATACCAGTCCCCATGGAAACATGGCTGAATCTTCCGGGGCGTGAATTTTACCGGGATGTTACACAATTACTAGCAAAAATGGATTATTCATTTGCATGGCACAGCATATCAGTGGAAGCTTATGCAAGCGCCCAAATGTTATTATCCATTTTACCCGCCTTGGGGATTTTCTTGGTTACCGCCACCCTAAACACAAAAAATACTTTAAGGGTGTCACAGATTTTTATAGCATTAGCTGTTTGCCAAGGGTTATGGGGGCTGGCGCAATCCAGCATGGGTGGCTCCGCTACTGGTTCTTATAATAACCGTGACCATTATGTCGCATTATTTGAGTTAACGCTGCCACTTACCATGAGCTTGCTGTTGTTCTCACTTTCTTCAAGCCCCCGTAAACGCCAGCATCACCCCCATGCATGGATGGGTTCAGGCATATATGGGCTGGCTGCTACCATCATCTTGTTGGGAGGGCTATTTTCACTTTCCCGTGCGGGTATCGGTGGCTTAGTGTTGGCGTTGTTTTTTTTACTGCTGATATTCATTGGCCAATTCCGCATTTGGCATAGTATAATTGGCATCTCCATCTTCATCGCCGTTATAACTTTTTTTCTGTCCAGTTCTGAACGTAGCCTTACGGCAACCCTAAACCGTTTTTTAGCTGTTGACCCCCTGAAAGATGCAAGGTGGCATATTTTTGAACAGGCATGGGTTGCAATAAAGCATTTTTCCCCTTTAGGCAGCGGGCCAGGAACATCCAAGGATGTATACACCGCATTCCAGCCACATGAAACCTTGGGAAGCACCCTGATTCATCATATACACAATGACTACCTAGAGTTGTTTCTTGAAACCGGCATGATCGGGGCATTTATCCTGTTTGCATTTGTAGTCTTATACATGATCAATTGGTTTAGCCTGATTAAGACAGCCCAAAAGTCTGATATTTCTTACTATTTGAAAGTAGGTGCGGGTATTGGCCTTTTAACCTCACTGTTCCATGCTTACTTCGACTTTAACTATCATACGTATTCACATCCTTTACAGGTTGCTTTCCTATGCGGTATTTTTTTCGCCAAAAACCGCCATTCAGGCGACCAAGAAACATCTAAAAAACAAATTATTAGCTAGATTTTAATCAAAATAATTTCCCTATTGAACTTTCAGATCAAGAGTGATTGACATCACACCCCCAAAAAGACTTTATTGCTACAATACATCTGGGTAATATCTATGGTTTGTCCGCCTAACGTTCTGTTGAAGCAGAATCAGGAAGACATCCTATAGATGCCTGGTTTTTATTTTTTATGATTAAGGAGAAAGTCCATGAAATTGTTCGTTAAGGCTGCTGTCACAGCAGCGTTGCTGGTGTCAGGCTTTGCTGCCAGTAGTGCCGCCATGGCTGAAGCAACCCTCAATGTCCCTAGTCGTGCAACAGGACGGCTGCCAACTTTCGTAGCCACCCAGAATCCTACTGGCGGCACAATAACTCGAGTTGTCATTCCCACTGGCACTACTCCAGCACAACTCATTCAATTGATTTCCCAAACTGGTGCAAACGTCAGAGTAGTACCTCCTTCTCCTAGCAACTAAGAAGCTGATCTTCGGATAAGCTTTCACCAGACCCCTCCCCATTTGTGGGAGGGGTTTTTTTTTGAGGATCTGAATCCAGACCCCTTCTTCAATCGCACCACAAGAAAGTGTACTGGTCTAATGGACAGTCACCGGGTGATCCGGCCCAGCACCTCCGGACACAGCAAGAAGTGAGTACACTACGTACTTGACCTTGAGGTGAACGATGAAAACTGCAAAAACCGACAAAAAGCCCTATACCCGCCACAGCGCCAGCTACAAGGCTGAAGCCCTGAAACTGGCAGAGCGGCTTGGTGTACCTGAAGCAGCGCGGCAATTGGGCTTGCGCGAACCGCAACTGTACCAATGGCGCAGCCAGCAACAGCACCAACAGACGGTCAGCCAACGTGAACAGGAACTGTCAACCGAAAACGCCCGCTTGCGCCGTGAACTGGCAGTAGCACAGGAAGAGGTGTCCATCCTAAAAAAGCCAGCGCGTACTTTGCGAAACAGCTCAAGTGAAGTACGCCTTTATCCGGGAGCACCGCACCCAATTCAGGCTGAAAACCCTCTGCCACCTGTTGGCGGTGTCCCGCAGCGGTTACTACGAATGGCTGGTTCAAGTGGAGCGCAAGCAACGCCGCCAGCAACAAAAAGCTGAGTTTGATCAGGAGGTTGCCCGCTTGTTTGCCAAACACAAAAGCCGTTCCGGCGCACGCCGGTTGCAACGTATATTGGTCAAACAAGGCCATGCCTGTAACCGCAAGACCGTTGCTGCCAGCCTGCGCCGCCAAGGGCTGGTTGCCAAGGCTGCCCGCAAGTTCAAGGCCACCACCAACAGTAACCATAACCTGCTGGGGCAAGACTTCACCGCCATAGCACCCAACCAAAAGTGGGTGGGTGACATCAGTGTGCCGCAGCAAGCGGCGTAGAAGATGAGGGAAAGGCCCCTCGCAGTCGATGTACAGGCATGGGCTGCAAACCCCCTTAAGCGGCGTTAGTCAAAAGCTCCCGTCGTGAGCGTTAAGGAAAAGGCGTTGATAAACGTCAGGTAAGGATCAGGAAGGCGAACAACCGTGAACTGCCGTTCAAGTGTCGAAAGAGTTCAGATGACATCAAAACCGGAGAGTGATGTTGCTCCGGGATCAGCGCAGACAGTACCTGTTTATGGGCTGCGTGGTGTCCGGCATAGAGGCAGCGCGAGCCTGATTCAGGCTTCTATGTTGAACTGCGGGAACCTTCGATGGCAATGCCAAGGGAAAGGCACAAGTGTCAAACTACACAAGGCTGACAATACCGATGTGCCATCAAGGGACGGAGCTGCCCGTAGTAGTGTTGAAGTGGCTGTAATGGTCATGGAGCGAAGGGGCAGCGTCATTCAGCCGGAGTTACTGGTCAACTGTCATGACAGGATGAGCCAATGACAAAGGCAAAACCATTCGATATACCCAAACGTTGGGTATGGGAGGCTTGCCTACAGGTAAAACGCAATCGTGGTGCTGCGGGCATTGACCAACAATCGATGCAGCAGTTTGAAGAAAACCAGAGCAAGAATCTGTATCGGCTATGGAACCAGCTGTCATCGGGAAGCTACTTTCCGCCAGCAGTCAAAGCCGTACCGATACCGAAGAAGTCAGGCGGCGAACGGATACTGGGTATTCCCACCATTACGGATCGCATCGCGCAAACCGGGGTGAAACGGGTCTTCGAACCTTTGGTTGAGCCGCATTTTATCCGGGATTCCTATGGTTATCGTCCTGGCCGGTCAGCGCATGATGCGATGCAAGTGGTCAAATGGCGATGCTGGGAGTACGACTGGGTAGTCGAGTTCGACATCAAAGGCTTGTTTGATCACATTGACCATGAGCGACTGATGCGGGCAGTGCATAAACACTGCGAAATCCGCTGGGTCGTCCTGTACATCGAACGCTGGCTGACGGCACCGATGCAGTATGCGGATGGCATGCAACAAAACAGGACAAAGGGCACGCCGCAAGGCGGAGTAATCAGTCCGGTACTGGCCAACCTGTTTCTGCATTATGCATTGGACCGCTGGATAAGGCAGGAACTGCGCAGCGTTCGCTTATGCCGCTATGCCGATGATGGCGTAGTGCATTGCAAAAGCAAGGCACAAGCTGAATATGCTTTGCGGAAAATTAGCCGAAGGCTGGTTGAGTGCGGGTTGGAAATCCATCCCGGCAAAACCCGTATCGTCTACTGCAAAGACATAAACCGGCAGGGAAATCATGACCATACCGAATTTACCTTTTTGGGGTATAGTTTTAGACCCCGGAAAAGTGTGGACAAGTATGGTCGTATTTATCCCAATTTTACGCCAGCAGCCAGTCCTCAAGCCTTGAAAAGCATGAGGCAAACGGTAAGAAGCTGGCATCTTCAACTCAAGTGTGACAAATCCCTGTTCGACCTGTCCCGAATGTTTAACCCCATTCTGAGAGGTTGGTGGCAGTACTATGGGCGTTTTTACCGTAAGCGCCGTTAAATCGCCCTACTTGCCCTTGTCAAAAAAAGGGACTTTTTTCGCACATTTCTCCAGCGGCACATTCCATGGCAGGAGGGCCTCCCATTTTTCCAGGGTGTCGGCCTGGGCGATATGCTCCAGCAGATAGCGGATATAGGCATACGGTTCGAGGCCGTTGGCCTTGGCGGTTTCAATCAGGGAATAACAGGCGGCGCTGGCGCGCGCGCCATGCGGGGTGTCGGCAAACAGCCAGGCTTTGCGGCCCACGGCAAAGGGGCGGATGGCGTTCTCCGCCAGCACATTGCTGATATGCAGGTCGCCGCGTTGGCAGTAGCCACTCAGGTATTCCCACTGGTTGAGGCAGTATTCCATCGCCTTGCGGGTGAGGCCGCCTTTCATCACCTTGCCGACCTGCGTTTCCAGCCAGGTTTTCAGTTCGTTGAGCAGGGGCACGCTCAACTGCTGGCGCAGGCGGTATTTCTCCGCCGTGTCCAGGCCCTTGATGTTGTCCTCGATGCGGTAGAGCCTGCGGATCATGCCCAGGGCAATATCCGCCAGGGTGGGTTTGCCACGGGCCTGTTTGCCGCCCGCCGCCTTGACGGCCTCCACGAACTTGCGGCGGGCATGGTCCCAGCAGCCAATGCGGGTGATGGCGTTGTTGCGGCACACGGCGGCGTAACCGGAATAGCCGTCGGCCTGGAAAATGCCGTGGAAGTCCATCAGTAGGCGTTCGGGGACGCTCCCCGCCCGGCTGGGGTCGTATTCAAACAAGACCGCCACCTGGTTCGGCGGGCCGCCCCGCACCACCCACATCCATTTGTCGGCCTGGGCGGTTTTGCCGTCCTCCTTCAGCACCTGGATGCGGGTTTCATCGCCTTGCAGGTAAGCGCCGCTGTTCTGGGTTTCGCGCAGCAGGTTGAGCAGGGGTTTGAAGCTGTCCTCCAGACGGATGATCCAGTGGGCCATGCTGCTGCGGCTGAGTTCCGCGCCGTGGCGTTTGAAAATGCCCTCCAGGCGGTACAGGGGCAGGCCATCGGCGTATTTGGCGATGATGACCTGCGTCAGCAGGTTGAGGCTGGCATGGCATTTGCCCAACGGATGGGGCGGACGGGCGGCGGCGACCAGCGTTGGCCCGCCATCTGCCGTTGCCGGGGCGGGATCCTGGCTGGCCCCGGCGGCAAACACGGCTTTTTCCTGCCAGTATTCCAGCACCACCAGTTGCGCCGGGATGTAGTCCAGCTCTTCCTTGACCTTGGTGAAAAACGTGCGGGTCGCCCCGGCTTTTTCCGCATCACCCAACAACAGCTCCACCCGTTGGCGCTTCAGCCCGGGCGGGAAGCCGCGCTGGCGTTGGCTGGGGCGGGGCCTGGCGGGTTCCGCCTCCGGCAGTCGTCCGGCGATGTCCTCCAGCGCGGTTGCCAACTCGGCTTCATCAAACAGGTCAATCTGGAAGGGGAGCTTTTCAGACTGGGCGCTAAACCGCTGTATTTTGGCCAGGCGCAGCATTTCTTCCAGGAGCTGGATATGGTGGTCACGCTGTTTCAGGACGGCGGCAAATTCCGCCTCTTGCTGCGCCAGCAACTGGCGCAGGCGGGCAGCGTCCAGGTCGCTATGGGATGTGGTTTTGGGGGCTGGCGGCGGTGCTAAATCCATGGGTTAAATGATAACAAAATCATCAGGATAAGTCGCTAAAACAGCGCCCCGTAGCACAACTTTTTATGCCCTTTGAGCAGGCTGATGTCATAACCGTCCAGCAGCCAGTTGATCTGCTGGGCCGTCAGCGCCATCACCCCGCCATCCCCCGTTTGCGGCCAATGGAACTTCTCTTCCGCCAGGGCTTTGTAATACAGCACAAAGCCATTGTCTTCCCAATACAGGCATTTGATTTTCGTGCGCTGGCGGTTGGTGAAGGCGTACAGCGCCCCGGCAAACGGGTCGTGGCCCAATTCCTGCGCCACGATCGCCGCCAGCCCCTGGGCGGCCTTGCGGAAATCAATGGGCGGGCGGTAAAGGTAAATGTCCGGCATCTCCCCGGCGGGGCGGAAATAACGGGCCATTACAACTGCCCCAGCAACCGGCGCAGCAAGGCCACATTGCCGGGGTGGATATTCCTGATCACCAGGCCATTCGGCAGGGACAGCTCCAGGCCATCGCCCGTCCGGGCGTCTGTCCCCGGCTGCGCCGGGCGGACAGTCACGAAACCGGAAGGCTCTGGCAATACCGGGCGTTTGCCATCCCCGGGCGGCTTGCCCGCCGTACCGCATAATTTGCGCCGCCAGTAGACAAAGCCGTGGTAACTCAACTGTTCCTGTTCACAATACTGGACTCCGGAAAGGCCGGAGGACTGGAAGCGTTGGAGCTGGGCTTGCCAGTACGCCAGACGCCCATCTTGACCTGGATTCATCGTGTTCTCCCATGCAATCTGTTGCTGATGGGCTGAGTGTCCGGGATTACGTGGGGCGCTGAAAGGAGGGAGATTTAGAAGCGCTTACTTTTTACCCATCAGCACTGCATGGGCTGGGACGCCACATCAATGGGTATCTGGTGCGCTGGTTGCAGAGAAAATACAAGCGACTGGCAGGCCATAAAACCCGAGCTTGGCGAACACTCGACAAACTCAGGGAAAAGTATCCATCTGTGTTTATCCACTGGCAGCTTTCCCCGGAAGGTTGAATGATGGGAGCCGGATGAGCTGAGAGGTTCATGTCCGGTTCTGAGAGGGGCTGGGGGTGAAATTCCCCTGGCCTACTTACCCCTACATATGGACGCTGCAAGGCTGGGTTTATCTGGCGGTTGTGTTGGATTTGTATTCCCGCCGGGTGGTAGGCTGGAGCCTTGGCGATTCCATGGAAACCGCGCTGGTGATACGCGCGCTGGCCATGGCCATCAACCTGCGCAGCCCCCCTGCTGGCGTGTTGCACCATTCTGACCGGGGCAGCCAATACGCCAGCAAGGAATACCAGCAGTTGCTGAGGCAAAACCACATGGTTTGCTCCATGAGCCGCAAAGGCAACTGCTGGGATAATGCCCCCACCGAACGTTTCTTCGGCAGCCTCAAACGTGAATGGCTGACAGGGAATCACTATGTGACACGGGACGCCGCTATCCGGGATGTACGTGACTACATCGCGTACTACAACTCACGGCGGCTACATACAACCATTGGGGACAAAGCCCCGATTGAATTTGAGACAGGACAATGGGCTAAATCCGCTTAACAAGGTGTCCGGTTTTACTTGACCAGAACAACCACGGGTGGGCTGCCCTAAACTATCAACTGAGGAAAATTGCATTATGGACGAAAAGGCTTATGCCTCGTTAAACGCCCGCTCCACCATGTCACGCAATGGCTTGATCAGGTAATCAAGCAGGGTACGCTCCCCGGTTTCCAGGAAAACCTCCGCCGGCATCCCTGCCACCAGCGACAGGCCCTTTTCGTCCAGCACCTTCATGCTGTCTTCCTGGATAGCCAAAGTCGCTTTGTAGTATGACGCCTTGGATTTTTCATCCACCAGCGTATCCGCTGAAACATCAATCAGATTGGCAAAAATAGTAGGGAAATAACGGGCAT
The DNA here is from genome assembly GCF_000260135.1 of Thiothrix nivea DSM 5205. Taxonomy (NCBI): domain Bacteria; kingdom Pseudomonadati; phylum Pseudomonadota; class Gammaproteobacteria; order Thiotrichales; family Thiotrichaceae; genus Thiothrix; species Thiothrix nivea. The sequence continues at coordinate 1,659,891 of NZ_JH651384.1, forward strand.
CATCAAAAATGGAAAATTTGACTTCTGCCGCCTGACCAGTAACCAAAACATCAATATCCTGTGGGCTAACCTCGGCAATCACCTTATAGGCTTGCTCTGTCGGCACAACTTCCATGATCAGGCTACCAGGCCCAATGACAGCGCCTAAAGTTGTCAGCTCGAAACCTTTCACCCGCCCCGTAACCGGCGCATCAATGACCAAGCGCCCCAGCTTGTCTTGCAATGCAGCCTGCTGGGATTTCAACTGGATCTGTTTAGCCTGTAACTCGCTGATACTGGAACTGATTTCCTTCAGGTACTCTTCCCGGCGCAATACCATCTGGTGTTGGGTTTCCGCGACAACATCATTCAGGCGGGCAACTTCTGCGCTGCTGCGGGCAATGTCGCCCTTAATTTCTTCGTAGTCCCGTTCATTCTGGCGCACCAAACTTTTGGCCACCATTTCGCGGGCGACCAGTTTGTTCAGGGAACCGAGATCCTCACCCAAGGAAGTACGGCGTTTTCCCAAACTCTGCAATTCCTCCTCTAACCCGCCAATCTGCTTATTGGACTGCGCCAGACGTTGTGCAAGCACACTTTTTTCAGATACAAACGCTTGTCTGCGGGCGCTAAACAGTTCATTTTGGGTTTTCAGAATTTCCTGCAACACAGGATTATCCCTGCTAGTCTGCTCCAATCCCGCATCCCAAACCAAAGCCTCCCGGCCATCACGTTCAGCCGCCAAACGTTCGAGGCTGGCTTCAGTTTCCCACAACTGCCCGTTGGTATTGTCCAACTGGGCGCGCAATTGCGTGTCATCCAGCACCAATAGCGGTTGCCCCGCTTTGACCAGATCACCGTCATGGACGTTAATTTCCTTGACGATGCCACCATCGAGATGCTGCACCTTTTTGTTTTGCGAAGCGACAATCACTTTGCCAACCGTCACGACGGCGCTATCAAGCGGGGCAAAGGCTGCCCAACCACCCATCACCACAAAGGTGATAAACAACATCAGCCCACCCAAAAAACGGTAAGGGCTTTCATTCTTGGGCAGTTCAATACCCGCAACAGAATCTGCGGGTAAACCGATTGTCCCCAGCGTGGCTAATGCCTGACCGTTACTACTCATGCTGCACTACTCTTGTGTGATGAAAAATCAGCAATTGATTTATTCATTGCCGCTTTACGTTGCGCCAGCGACTTGAGGACAAAATCACGTTCGCCGAACATGCCTACCTGCCCATCCGCAAGCACCAACAACTTGTCTGCGATTCCCACGACACCGGGGCGATGCGTTACCAGCACCAAGGTTGTTCCTTGCTCTTTCAAAAGTTGGCAAGCCCTCAACAGAGCAGCTTCACCCGCCTCATCCAGACTCGCATTAGGCTCATCCAGAACCACTATTTTGGGGCTGCCATATAACGCCCTGGCCAAACCAATACGCTGACGCTGACCACCGGACAAAGCAACCCCACCCACACCAATCGGTGTGTCATAACCCTCGGGTAAACGCCTCACCAGGCTATCCACACCTGCCATCTGCGCCGCGAGATGCACTTTTTCCGGCTCAACCCTGCCAAATCTGGCAATATTTTCCGCCACCGTACCCTCAAACAGCTCCACATCCTGCGGCAGATAGCCGAGGTAAGGCCCCAGCTCCTCCCGGTTCCAGTGATTGATATCCGCATTATCAATGCGGATTTTGCCTGCTACTGCTGGCCAGACCCCGACCAAAGCACGCGCCAGGGATGATTTACCAGCAGCACTAGGCCCGAGCACCACCAGGGTTTCGCCCGCCGGCACCTGAAACGTCACCGCCCGCAAAACTGCATTCTGGGTTCCTGGTGCCAACACTGACAGGTTTTCGCATTGCAAGCTGCCTTGTGGAGCAGGCAAGGACAAGCGCTCATCGGTAGCCGGAAGCGCTGCCAACATCCCATCCAGGCGCTCATAGGCCTGACGTGCGCTGCCAAACTGCTTCCAGGTCGAAATCATCTGGTCGATAGGCGCCAAAGCACGCCCCATCAGGATAGAACCCGCAATCAACATGCCCGAAGTAATTTCATTGTGGATGGCAAGGTAAGCACCAACCCCCAAAATCAGGGACTGGAACAACATTCTCACCACTTTACTCAGGTTTGACCACAGACCAGATTGATCAGAAGCCAGTGACTGCTCACGCAAAAAGCTCAGGTGCTGCTTCAACCAGCTTTCCCGCAAAGAGGCTTCCATGCCCATGGCATGGATGACTTCAGCATTGCGTACATGTGCCGATGCCACTGCGTTTGCTTTGGTGTACTGGTTATTAGCCGCCTTCATCCGGTCACGAGTGACAAGGTTATTGGCAATGGCAATGACGATCAGCAATGACGCGGCAAACATTGAAAACCACCCAAACCATGGGTGAAACAAGAACAGCACCCCAATGTAAATAGGAATCCAAGGGGTATCAAAAAAAGCAAACGGCGCATTACCGGTCAGAAACTGGCGGATACTGGTCAGGTCGCTCAGTGGCTGGACGCTGCCTTTCCCCGGAAACTTGATGGCCATGGTCATAATGGCGCTGTACAAGCGGCTACTGAGGGCATCATCCAGCTTTGTCCCAATTCTCACCAACAGGCGTGAACGTACTAACTCCAGCACCCCCATGGTAAAGAACAACCAAGCCACAATCAGGGTCAACATCAACAAGGTCTCCCCGCTGCGGCTAGCCATCACCCGGTCATACACCTGCAACATATAGAGGGAAGGAACCAGCATCAAGACATTCACGAACAAGCTGAAAAAGCCCACATACATGAAACTCGATTTAAGGCCGCCCAGCAACCGGGCTAGGTCTCCTTGTTTTTTCCCCATCCGATCCTGTTGAATCCCCATTTAGTCACCCGTAATAAACGTGAAAATTTATGTGCATGGCGCAGCCATTACTTCATTTGCCTGGTAGCTAACAACAAGACATCGCGAAAACCAGTCATCCGGCAACGTATCTGACTGATAAACGCTGTACCGGGTGAAATGAGAAACGCCAGCCCTTGCCCTTAAAATTGATGAATATATAAAAAATTCAAATAATTTATAAGCAACCATGCAGCCAAAATATGGAACTAGTCCATATCCGCCAATACACGCCATCTTAATAAGCAGACAAAAAAATGGATGTGATCTTCGTCACATTTATGCTGACACCTTCCATCACTTGCGAACCACCCAAGTTCCAACGTTACAAAATAATCAGCCAAGCCGGTTTTTATGGTACTCTTCCGGGCTACCCTACCCCCAGCACGGATTGACTGAGATGCCAGACAGTATCGACCTCACCCAGCTAGCCCGCACTTGCACCGGAAATAGCCAACGCTCCCTTGGCTGCATCCCTTTCAGGTCAGAAACCTGTAGCAGCCACCACTACCTTTACGAATGCTACCCTTACTGGTGCGCCCAAATAAAGGAAGCGCCCCGCTATCACCGTAAACAATGGGAATTCGTTTATATCGCCCAGGCATTGTGGGAGAGGGGGATGCTGAAACCAGGCATGAAAGGGCTGGGGTTTGGTGTTGGGCAAGAGCCATTGGTGGCATTGTTTGCATCGCATGGCTGCACCATTACCGCCACTGATATGGACAGCAGCCAAGCCCAACAGGTTGGCTGGACCCAGACCAACCAACATGCAGGCAATCTCGCCCGCCTGAATGCTCGGGAAATATGCGACCCCAAGGATTTTGAAGAGCTGGTAGCGTTTGAAACCGTGGACATGAACCATATTCCCCCACACCTACACGGATACGACTTTTGCTGGTCAGCGTGTTGCTTCGAACACCTGGGTTCCATCCCCCAAGGGCTGGGGTTCGTCAAAAATTCACTTAAAACCCTGAAGCCAGGCGGGCTAGCCATCCATACAACAGAGTTCAACCTATCCTCAAACACCAGAACCATCAAGCAAGGGGGAACAGTCTTATACCGGGAACACGACCTGCAAAATTTGTTGCAAGAGTTACAAGAGTCAAGCCACCATATGGAACCCCTGCTGATCCATAAAGGCTCCCAGCCTTTGGACGATCATGTCGATACCCCCCCTTATTCCGATGACCAACACTTACGGTTGTTGATTGGCCAATATGACGTTACGTCGGCTGGCTTGATCATCCGCAAGGGAACCACAGCCTGAATACACAACACCACAAACTTCAGACATGAAACACCATCTGCAAATGATCCTCCTGTTCACCAAACAGGAGCTGTTTGAGCAATACCGGGGCAACGCTTTGGGTGTAGTTTGGCTGTTTATCCAGCCGCTGACCTACATCCTGATCTTCACCCTGATCTTTTCCGACATCATGAAAACGCGCCTGGCCAATTTCGACCAGCCGTATGCCTACAGCACCTATCTGGTGGCGGGCATCCTGTCCTGGAACATGATCATCAACATCATCACCAAAACCTCCAGCGTCTACCAGACCAAAGCCGGGCTGATCAAAAAAGTGCCGACGCACCTGCTGCTGCTGCCGCTCTACATCCCGCTGGCGGAAGTGATCATTTACATCATTGGCATGGCACTGTTCAGCATCGTCCTGTTACTCGTTGGGTACGATTTCAGCGCGACCTGGCTATGGCTGCTATTACTGACCTTGTGCGCCACCCTGTTTGCCTACGTTAGCGGCATGTTGTTTGGCCTGCTCAGCCCTTTTATCCCCGACATCCGCAACGCCATTCCGGTGTTGTCACAGCTGTTGTTCTGGATGACACCCATTATCTACTTGCCCAATATCGTACCTAAACAGTTCCAGTGGCTGTTGGACGCCAACCCGTTCACCTGGCTGATCAGCAATTTCCAGGCTGCCATCTTCTATCAAGCCCCGCTGCACTGGGGTACGCTGACCGCCTCCCTCGGCTTGACCGCCAGCATCGGCCTATTGGTCTATTGGCTACATTTGCGTCTGGAGAAAGACATCCGTGACCTCATCTGAGATCCTTTGCGTCAAGGGCTTACACAAATCCTTCCGCTATTACGCCTCCCCACTCAGCCGCCTGCGGGAAGCCTTGACCGGTAAAAGTTGCCACCAAACCGAAAAGGTCATCGACGACATCAGCTTCAGCCTGGAACGTGGTGAAACCCTGGCATTCCTAGGGCAAAACGGCGCAGGCAAATCCACCCTGCTGAAGCTGATCACCGGCATCCTGCTGCCCGACAGCGGCACGGTGCAGAAAAACATCCGCATCACCGGGCTGCTGGAACTGGGCACCGGCTTTGACCCCAACCTCAGCGGCAGGGAAAACATTTTCATCAATGGCCAGCTGATCGGCATGGATCACGCCGAAATCGAAGGCAAGCTGGACGCCATCATGGCGTTTGCCGAACTCGGCGAACACATCCACCAACCGGTGCGCACCTATTCTTCCGGCATGGTCATGCGTCTGGGGTTTGCCATCGCCATCCACGCCGACCCCGGCTGCTTTGTGGTGGATGAAGCCCTGTCGGTCGGCGACATCCGTTTCCAGCAAAAATGCCTGGCTTTCCTGCGCCAGTTCCAGGCGGATGGCGGTAGCCTGCTGTTTGTGTCCCACGACCTGGCGCAAGTCAAGAACATGTGCAAGCGCGCCATCATCCTCGACAAGGGCAAGATTGCCTACGAAGGCACGGCACAGGAAGCCTGTAACCGCTTCCAGGCGTTCATGCTGGAAAGCGCCCCACAACCCCAGGCAGCAACGCCACATTTCCCTGACGCCGGTATACGCCTGAATAATGCCTGGTGGTGGCAAGCGGATCAGCCCGCCACCCAACTCATCAGTGGTCAATGGGCGGAACTACGGGTGGAACTGACAGTCGAATCCCCACGGGAAAACCTCGCACTAGGCTTCATGATCCGCGACCGGCTCAACATTGACCTGTTTGGCACCAACACCAGCCTGCAACAAATCCCGCTGGTTTTCCCCGCACCGGGTCGCTACACTGTTGCGTTTCCGGTCAAACCCAACCTGGGGCCAGGCGAATACGTCCTGTTCCTTGCCCTGCATGATCAGGACAATTTCGAGCAAAATGTCCAGTTCTGGGAACAGAGTTTCATGGCCTTCCAGGTTAGCGCACCGCACCGCAACAGCGTAGGCGCGGTCTATTGCGAAACCCGGCCACCGATTGTCAGTAAAGAATGACGTAATGCAGAACACATTTTACCAAACCCTGAAACGCCTGCCCCTGATCGGTAGCCTGATCGAAAAGGCCCGTATCCACCTGCACCACTGGGTGGTTAGGGTCATCCATGAAAATGTTCCACCTACGGTGCCAACATCCCCGAGTACAGACAGCCACTCACCACTGCTGGAAAACCAGCAGAACCTGGAGCGACGCTGCCAACAACTCGAACAGCAACAACAATCAATCGCCCAACAGCAACAAGCACTAACACAACAACAGCGCAACAGTGCCCAGCAAGAACAAATCCTTGGCGAACGCATCGAATACGTGCGGCTGGAACTGTTTTACGAACTCATGCACCGCCTCCAGCAGGCCGGTGGCGGCTCATCAACAACCAGCCAGGAACCCTGCATCCTCAACCCGGAAGCACTCCAGGCTGCGCAAGCCAATGGTAAACTACGCTTGAATCTCGGCTGTGGCCACCACCCCCTGCCCGACTACCTGAACGTTGACCAACGCGCTTTGCCGCAAGTTGACATCCAGGCCGACGCGCTCAAACTGCCGGTCGCAGCAAATTCCGTCCAGACTATCCGCGCCGCCCACCTGATTGAGCATTTCACCCTGGCAGACCTACGCCGCCGGGTGCTGCCTTACTGGCGCGACTGCCTGCAACCTGACGGAACCCTGCACCTGATCGCCCCTAACGCACAAGCCAGCATCGACGCCTACGCCACCCAGCAAATCCCGTTTGAGCAACTCACGACCGTTCTGCTCGGGATGCAGGAATACGCAGGCGATTTCCACTTTGCCCTGCTCAACCCGGAAGCGCTACGCAAACTGCTGGAAGAAAGCGGCTTTACTGATATTGCCTTCAACACTACCGAGCGCGCCAACGGGCTGTGCCTGGAAATGGATGTCACCGCCCACAAACCGGCGGCGGCCTGACATGCTGTTCAGCATCATCGTCAACACCCACCGGCGTGCCGCTACCCTGCCCCACACGCTAGAGGCGCTGGCCAATCTGCGCTGGCCGCATTACGAAATTATTGTCGTCACCGGCCCGGAAGATGACGGCACGTCCGCCCTCCTGCAAGCCTGGCAAGGCCACATCAAACTGGCGCATTGCCCTGCCGCCAACCTGGCCCAGTCACGCAATATCGGCCTGCAACTGGCCAGCGGCGACTGGATTGCCTTCACCGATGATGATGCCCTACCAGAACCCGACTGGCTGTGCCGTCTGGCCTGCCATACCCACGACCCAGAGTTGGGAGCTATCGGCGGCTTCGTGCTCGATCACACAGGACGCAACTATCAGGCGCAATATCTGGTTTCCAACCGTTTCGGCAATACCCGTAATCAGCCGGACTGGCTGGGTGCTCCCCTCAACACCACCCGCCAGCCTGAGCAGTTCCTCTCGCTGATGGGGGTCAACACCTGCTTCCGGCGGCAAGCCTTGCTGGACTGTGGCGGGTTTGACGAAGCCTACGCCTATTTTCTGGAAGAAACCGACATCCTGTTGCGTCTGACTGAGCGTGGCTGGAAAACGCGTGTCATTCCGGATGCATTGGTGCACCACAAATTCGCCAACAGCCACATCCGCCACGAGCGCATCGTCACCAGCCTGTACCACATTATGCGCTCGCGCGCCTATTTCGCCACCCGTCATGCCCTGCCGGTGCATGGCATGGCCGCACTGGCCCGCCAGCTCAATGCCTGGATGGAAGAAATCCGCCAGCACCAGCACGCCAACCAGCGCACCAACACCGGCATTGCCCCGGAAACCCTGCTGAATGAAGCCCGCTCCGGCCTGATGGATGGCCTGAAACTGGCACAGGAAACTGCCGCGATCCCCCCAATTCCGGCAACCACGCCTGAGTCGCTGCCCTTCCAACCCACATTGCCTGCGGGCCAGCGTTTGCGGCTGTGCCTGGTGACTGGCGGCTACCCCCCGCACGACACCGGCGGCGTGGCGCGTTTCATGCACAACCTGGCCACCACGCTGGCCGCCATGGGGCACGAACCCACCGTCATCACCCGCACCCCGCACCAGACCGCCACCATTGACCGCGAACAGGGCGTGTGGGTACACCGCATCCAACCGCTGGACGCTGAACAGCGGCAGGCATTGCCGCGCCCATCCAGCCTGCCGCGCTTACCGGGGCATGTGGATGCTTTTGCCGCCGCTGCCTGGCAGGAAGCCTACCAACACCATGCGCACCGCCAGTTCCATGCCGCCTTGGGCAGCATCTGGGATCTGGATCTGGCCTGGATTATTGCTGCCAACACTTTGCCCACTTGGCTGTATCTGGTTACCACTTACCACCAGTTACAGGCACACAAGCCGGAATGGCACACGCCGGACATGCGCCACAACCTGCTGGAACCGATGTTGGCGGCAGAACGCTGGGTACTGCCCAACGCCCACCTGTTGGCCAGCACCCAGGCGATTGCCGATGATACCGCCCGCCTGACTGGCCAGACTTGCGCGGCGGATGCCCGCATCATTCCGTTTGGGCAGCCTGACCTTGAACAAGTACCCGACTCCACCAGCCAACCTGATGACACCTTCACCCTCCTCTACGTCGGGCGCTTCGAGCACCGCAAGGGCATCGACCTGCTGCTGGAAATCGCCCCCGACCTGCTGAGGCGATACCCACAATTGCATATCCGCCTGGTCGGCAACGACACACTGGCATGGCAAGGCGGCGAACCCTTGCGCCAGCAATTTGAGCGCCAACATCCCGCACTGTGTGCTGACGGGCATCTACGTTTCCTGGGCGAAATCAGCGAGGCAGCCTTGCTGGCAGAATACGCCGGATGCGACTGTTTCATTGCCCCCAGCCGCTATGAATCCTTCGGCCTGATGTACGTGGAAGCCATGCGCGCAGGCAAACCCTGCATCGGTACGGATGCGGGCGGCATCCCCGAAGTGGTGCAACATCAGTGTACCGGCCTGTTGGCAGCAGCGGATGATGCCCAATCGTTGGAGCAAGCCATCCGCTTCATGCTCGACAACCCCGACCAAGCCCGGCAAATGGGCATGGCCGGACGGCAACGCTTTGAACAGCGCTTCAGCAACAATGCATTTGCGCAGGCTATCGTGCAGGAAATATCCCCCCCATGTTCGGGTTCTGGCGTCTATTCCTCGCCCTGACAGTGGCTGTCAGCCACATGGGCTTTGCGCTTGGCCCCTACCATCCTGGCGTGATGGCGGTGATGGGTTTCTATCTGCTGGCTGGCTATATCTCTGCTGCCTTGTGGCAGCGCGCCTGCCGACAAGCCGACTACCCCACCTGGCACTATTGGAAAGAACGCTTCTGGCGGTTGATGCCACAGTACTGGGGGGTCGTGCTGGTCACTGCCCTGCTGTTACCCTGGCTCCCCCGCAACCATTTCCTGCAAGCGCCGCTGGATTTCTCCGCCCTGTGGCAAAATCTGCTGGTGTTTCCGCTGGCCTATTACCCGCTGACCGGCATTGACCACATGACCTTGATCCCGCCCGCCTGGTCGCTGGCGGTGGAATTCCATTATTACCTGCTGGTTCCATTGCTTGGCAGGTTACCGCTGCCAGTTCTGCGTGGGGTATGGGCAGCCAGCCTGGGTATCTGGCTGATGAGCTTCACCGGGCTGATTGACCCGGAACTGTGGGGCTACCGCTACTTTCCCGGCGTGCTGTTCATCTTCCTGACCGGCCATACCTTGTGCCTGAGCCACCTGCAACAGCGTTATTTTTCTTATGAATCGCTTATATTATTAGCAGTATTGATTCTAATGCTTACCCTATATTTACCTTATAATTGGGGCATTGGCTTCCAGTTTGAAGTGGTCGTTGGGCTGTTAATTGCTTTATCATTAACCATACTTTTAGGTCGGCTGCCCCGAAACCCCCTTGACGAATGGCTGGGGAAACCCGCTTATCTCCTGTTTCTGCTACATTTTTTAGCTTTTTGGTTATTGCAAGCCATGTTACTGATACGCTGATAGTTAGTAATTTTTATACAATCCCATAAAAAAATATTTCTTATGTGATTATCATCACATCAATAAAGCTGATCAATACCTAGAATGAATCCCACAATCACTGCGATGTATATGAATGCAGCGATATGTGTAACTTTTTGAATCTTTATTGGAGCATTATCAACATGGCAAACCTTACCGTAAAGAAGTCAATCATTGACCTGTACGTCGCATACTTCAACCGCGTACCGGACTATGAAGGCTATCAGTACTGGATTGAACAATACGATCTGGGCTCTTCCCTGACCGACATTTCCAACGAATTCTACAAGGCTGGCGCGACCCAGTTCAGCGCTGAAACTGGCTACAGCATCGGCATGAGCAAAGAAGCTTTCATCCGCCAGCTGTATGACGGCATCCTGGATCGCGGCCCTACCAGCAGCCTGGCACCAAACGCGACTGAAGTGGCTTACTGGGTCAGCAAGCTGGATGGCCTGAACGGCGACAAAGGTGCGCTGGTTCTGCAAATGATCAAGGAAATCCGCGACTTTGATGCAACCAACAACGCTGCAATCAAAGAAGTTCAGGACAAGTTCAACAACAAGATGTACGCATCTTTCCTGCTGCTGGAAGACCCGGCTGGCGCGGAAGACATCTATGGCGCGTATGACTTCGGTGAAACCGCTTACGCTGGCGGCCCAGCCCTGACCCCAGAGGAAAAAATCGCCCTGGGCAAGCAGGTTCTGACCACCATCACGGCTGATGTTGCTTCCATCGACGAAACCATCACCAAGTTTGTTGCAACGCTGAAAGCACCAGAAGTTGAACCAGAGCCAGAGCCAGAACCAGAGCCAGAAACTCCTGTTACAGAAAAGACTGTTGGCCTGAGCGTTTACACTGACGTAGTAACAGCCAACCAGTTCAACGCTGGTATGGAATACACCCCAGGTGGTAACGACCGCGTTAACACTCTGCAGGATGAAGATAAGCTGACTGGCGTTGGCGTCAACCCAAAACTGATCGCTGAAGTGGGCAATGCCAACGACAATGGCGGCACTACCATTACGCCATTCATTAACGGCGTTAAGGATTTCGCATTCTCCTTCACCGGCTCTTCCGTTTTTGGCGCAGTGAATACCATTGACATGCAGGATGTCAAAGCCGACGGCGGCATTGACCGCATCGAAATCAGCCGTATCGCCAATGGCCCTAACGTCGCCACCCTGACCAACATTAACCTTGGCAGCGTTAACCCAGAAAGCCCTGAAGACATCGACCTGTCTATCAAGAAAACCCGTGCGGATGCAAACGTTAACCTCCTGTTCACTGACGCATACCTGAACAGCACTGCCGGCGACAACGCAAACCTGTTCCTGAATGAAGTCAACTTGGATAGCCTTGTTATCGAAGGTGTCGGTGGTGACGTCGGTTTTGAAACCATTCATGTGCAATCCGGTTCCTCTGCGGCTGGACCAAACGTTATCGACAGTTTTGTGGCAGAAGATCTTCAGACCCTGTACATCGATCACAACACCGGTGACGGTGGTGACAATGCCCTGACTATCGGTAATGGTGCAACTATCACCGACATTACCCAAACCATCACGGGTATTGCTGAGCAGGGTTCCCTGCGCACTATCGATGGTTCTGGTTTCGAGGCGAATCTGGATCTGACTATCGTCCCAGGTACTTTCAATGCAAATCTGGATGGCACTGCTACAGACACCCCATTCACACTGAGCACCGGCTCTGGCGATGATATTATCCGTGTCTTCAACGATACATTCGCCGCTGCGCCTATCGACCTGACCAAGGGTGTTATCGGCACCAATGATGCTATCCATGCGAATGCAGGCACTGACACATTGGCGTTGGCGAGTGCTGTAAATGTCAACTTCCTGGCGGATTCCACATCACCAGCCCTCACGCCTAACAATCAGGCTGACACCGCACAGGTTGATGGCGTCGATATCGTCACCGTGACCCGTCTGGCAAATGCTGGTGTTATCGGGACGGCTGAACTGGTTGTTGACATGAACCAGATGCTGGGTGACCAGGCGGTAGTGCTGCAGAACATGGCAGACGCCAATGACGGCGTAACCACATTCACACTGCACGACCTCAGTGCTGCTGAAGCTGCGGCTATCGCCATCAAGCACAGCAACAACACCAACAATGGTATTGCTGATACTGTCATTAACGTAGCAACTGCACTGGAAGGCCAAGTTGACACTGTTGGCGTTGAAATTCAGAGTGCTTCCAATAATGACGCACGCTTCAACTTCACGCTGAACACTGATGCGGTAACACCTGTTGTACCAGCAACGACTCCGGTCACTTACCAAAAGGCCATCACCAACCTGACCATCACTGACAGTGACTCTGAAACCAACACTGTCCAGTTGGATGACGCGGCTGATTACACTGGTACCGTTACCATCAAGGGCGGCAGCGCAGGCACCACCCTGAACCTGGACGCTTTTGAAAATGCGCTTGGTCTTGACCTCTCCGGTGTCACTGCTGGCGATCTGTTCACTGGTACCGCTGCTGGCAGCATGGCCAACACTCCTGGTAGCAATGCAGGTGCACTGGTAGCCAGTGTCGTTGACGCAAGCGCTGCTGTGAGCAATGTTGTTGTCCGTCTGGGTGGCACTAATGCCACAACCCCATCTACAGCAGCACAAACTGTCACCATGGGTTCTGGTAATGATCTGGTCATCATGGATACCCTGAACGAGTCTCACGCTGGCCTGACCAACATCGATACCCTCAACGGTGGCGCTGGTACTGATACACTGGCTCTTGGCGGCAACGTCATGGTTAGCATCGGCCAGACTGAATGGCAGAATGTCAGCAACTTCGAGGTCATCCGCCTGCTGGGCAACGATGTCGTAGCCACTCCAGGCTTGGGCGTCCCTGGTGCTTACAACCTGACCCTGACCGACACCCTGATCAGCAACAACGGTGTTGCACAGGCTGACGGCAGCCGTCTGATTGCCATCGTTAACGACAACGACACTGCCAACGATACCGCAAATGCAGCCAATACAGCTGGCACTGGTGTTGAACGTAGCGCAGTTATCGATGCGACTGCCCTGTCTGTCAACCGCAACTTCAGCTACAACGGTGAAGAAGGCGTAAGTGCGACTACTGACCGTTTCATCCTGTCTGACTCCACAGTCAATGGCCGCAACTCCATCGACGGTGGTGCGCTGGATACCAGCAACCTGACCTGGGGCGGCAACCTCGACGTGATGGAAGTTCGTGGCCAGGCAGTTGTCAGTGCTTCCGCTGGCGACCTGACCGGCATGAAGAACATCGGTACGCTGGAGTTCACCAACCCAACTACACTGCCTGTGACTTCTACCCTGGAACTGACCAGTGCCGCTATCGACGCCCTGGTTGACAGCTACCACACTGCCAGCGCGACTGAAGTGGAAGTGCTGAATGTGCTGGTTGGCGACAACGTTAACCTGCAACTCGACACCACTGGCGTAGACGGCACCAAGTTTGCTGTAAACGTTACTGGTAGCGCAGGTGTCAACGGCATCACAACCACCACGCTGAATGACAACATCTTTGCTGGTGCAGGCGATGACGTCGTAAACAGCGGTGCAGGCGATGACTTCGTTCAGGCTGGTGCGGGTAACGACACTGTTAACGCTGGTATAGGTGCTGATGTGGTCTTTGGCGACACAGGCAACGACATCCTGAACGGTGAAGATGGCGATGACTATCTGGACGGCGATGCTGACAACGACACCCTGAACGGTGGTGCAGGCGCTGACACCTTGATTGGTGATGTTGGTGTTGACACCCTGACTGGTGGCGCTGACGCTGACCTGTTCCAGTTCTTCACTGGCGACTCTGGCATCACTTTGGCAACGGCTGACACCATCACTGACTTCCAGTTTGGTGTAGACCAAATCTACGTTGATGTTGCTGCTGGTACGGCTCTGAACTACTTCGAGGGTACCCATGCAGGCTTCGCTGCCAGCCTTGCTGCTGCCAACTTCGACTTCACTAACTTTGGCACTACCTTCTACTTCTCTGAAGATACAGTAGAAGGCATGGGCTTGCTGTTCATCGATACAAACGCTGACGGTGCTGCAGAGGAAGTAATCCAGTTGACTGGCGTTACCCTGGCTACTTTCGACTTCACTAGCCTCATCTAATCCTGCCCTACCCCTCTGCTTCGGCAGGGGGGTTCAGGCAGAAGAGCCAACAACCTTCCCCCTCGGGTCGCAAGACGGGAAAGGGGGAAACCAAAAAGCCCCGGGCATTACGCCCGGGGCTTTTTTTTTGCGTGACCTCAATCACATCAACTTATCAGACAATCCACTAAAATTAATTCGGGTGTTGAAATTTGCATAAATTTCTGTCGATTAAAAACTAAGCTTTCCCCAAGAGGTGATTTTATGGCCACTTATACCGAAAAAACCAGCATCGTTGACCTGTACGTTGCCTGGTTCAACCGCGTCCCCGATGTCAACGGCTACCAGTACTGGCTTCGGGAAGTGGACAGTGGCACCTCGCTGACGACGATTTCCAATGCTTTCTTCCGCGCCTCCTACCAGTTCAACACCGATACCGGCTACAGCGCCACCATGAGCGATGAGGCGCTGGTGCGCCAATGGTATGACGGCCTGCTGGGGCGTGGCCCCACTAGCCCACTAGCCCCCGATGCGCAAGAGGTCAGTTACTGGGTCAACAAGCTGAATGGTGAGTTTCAGGGCGACAAGGGCGCTACGCTGTTGCAGATGATCCGCGAAATCCGCGAGTTTGACACCGTGGCCGCCAACCGCCCCGACATCAAGGCGGTGCAGGACAAATTCAACAACAAAATGCTGGCCGCGTTTGAACTGGTGGAACACCACGACTTCGCCGCCGACATCAGCCCGGAGGAAAGCATTGTCCTCGGCAAGCTGGTGCTGACCGATGTCAACGAGTACACCGCCACTGTCAGCGCCACCATCGAAAAATACCTGGCAGGCGGCTATACGGATGTCAACCTGCGCACCGTCACCCTGACCACCAACAGCGATGTCATAACCGCGCACGAGTTCAAAGCGCCTGAAATCTTGGCAAGTGGTCAGACAGAAACCGCAAGCACCCTGCAAGACCAGGACATCCTCACCGGCGCGGGCGTACAACCCACCCTGAACGCCACCCTCGGCAACTCGCCCACGGGCGACACCATCATCAGCCCGATCATCCGCGAGGTTGAGGTATTCAACCTCAAATTCACCGGCTCGGGCAGTAATGCCATCCGCACGCTGGATCTGCGGGATGCAACCGACACCGATGACGGTATCCGCACCATTAATCTGGAACAGGTCAACGTTACCCCGGCCAGCAGCGGTTTTGACGCCAGCGTCGCCAATATCCACCCCAATAGCCAAGCCCCCATCACCTTGCAGGTCGGCACCACCCGGGAAGCCGCCAATGTCCGTTTCAGCTTTTACTTCGACAGCCTGGATGGCGTGCAAGACCAGGCCAACTTGCACTTCACCGGCGGCGCTAGCCTGCAACGCCTGCAAGTGGAAGAAATTGGTGGCGACAATGGTTTTGAAACCCTGAACCTGTCTTCCAGCGGCAGCCCTAACCGGGTCGGCCAACTGGAAGCCGAGGACTTGCAAGTGCTGAACATCCTGCATAGCAGCGATGGTGACCAGAACCTAACCATCGGCAACCTGGATGAAGCCGGTTCCCTGCAAACCATCAATGCCGCCAACTTCACCGCCAACCTCGACCTGACCCTTGCCCCTGGCCTGCTGGAAGCCAACCGCGATGGCAGCAGCACCAATACCGCGTTTAACCTGCAAAGTGGCAGCGGCAATGACACTATCCGCCTCACCGGCCCCATTGGAACCAATGACGCGCTGGCTGGCGGCAGTGGCACCGATACCCTGGTGCTTAACAGCTCCATCGGTGGTGACCTATTGGCTAGTACATCCACCCAGCGCATCACCGGCTTTGAGGCATTACAGGTCTTCCGCCTGCCTGAGTCCGGCATCCCCTCCGGTTTGGGCAATGCCGACCTGTTACGGTTGGATCTGGCACAAATGGCAGGCGACCAAAGCATTATGCTGGCCAATCATGGCAACACCAGCGACACGCCAGCCATTTTCGTACTCGACAATCTGAGTACCGCTGAAACGGGCAACATCAGTGTCAGCCATGGCAACACCAGCAACAATGCGGTTGACGACACCTTCCTGACCGTTGCCAGCGTCCAGTCAGGCGTCAATACGGTAGGCATCACCCTTACCTCTGGCAGCAATGGCGACCCACGCTTCAACTTTACCTTGCAAACCACCGCACAGAACAATGCCCTGGCTCCAGCGATTACCAACCTGACCCTGACTGACGCCGATAATAGCGACAACAGCGTCTATCTGGCCAACTTTGCCGATTACACCGGCACTCTCCGGGTGGCGGCGGGCAGCAGCGGGCACTTCCTTAACCTGGATGCCGCATCTGACAGCCAGATGGCGACGGATGGCAATATGTACCAGTTTGACGCCAGCGGCTCCAGCAGTGGGGATGTACGCGGCATCCGTGATGTAGCTGGCACGCCTGTAGTCCGGCTGATGGCCAACAGCATCGACGCCAGCAACTTTAGCGGCAACCTGATCGCCCGGGTCGGCAATGTGGATGGTCAACAGCTACGCGGTGGCTCAGGCAATGACACCTTTATTCTAGACGCACTGGAAAACCGCTCTGCCGGTCTTGATGTAGCCGATGCCATTAACGGCGGCAGCGGCTTTGACACCCTGGTAATTGACGGCCATTTTGCCAACGACAATGACGCACAGTCTTTTATCAACCTTAACAGCAGCCTGTTAGCCAATGTCAGCGGCATTGACGCTATCCGTCTGGTGGGCAACCACGGTTATGATCGTGCCACCGGAACCACCTACACCACCGCTTATAGCCTGACCCTCGACAATGCGCTGGTCGACGCCACGGACAATGGCAACCGCATCCTGATCGTCAATGATTCAGGGCATGACTTGCTCGCCAGCGTGGACACCAATGACACTGGGCTGGATGGCTCCGTCGAGGAAAATGGCGTTACCATCAATGCCCGTAACCTGAGTGGCGACAATGCCTTCAACTATGATGGCGAAGAAGGCTATGGCGGCAGCCTGGATGTTTTCCAGTTCAGCGATGCCAGCCTGCGCGGGCAGCACCGTATCGACGGCGGCGATAGCGACCTTTCCAATAACGCAGCCCGAAACCAGGATGTCCTGCAAATTTTCAATACGGCGCAAATAAGCGCAGCCGACCTGCAAAACATCCGCAACATCGGAGTTATCGAATTCCGCGTTGACCAAACCAGCACCCAAACCCTGGAACTGACCCTGGATAACAGCGTGCTGGATGGTTTTGATACATCCCATCAAGCCAGCAGCGCGGAACAGGAAACCGTTACCATCCAGGCCATTGATAACGGCACGGCGATGGCGCAACTGAACCTTGACGCCAGCCAGACAAGCAATAGCTTCATCCTTGCCATTGGGTCAGGGGCTGGCAATGACACCATCAGTAGTGGCGCCGGAGCCGACATCATTTATGCGGGAGGGGGCAACGATACCATCAATGCGGGTGCTGGCGATGATGCTGTTAACGCGGGTGATGGCAATGACACCGTTAACGCTGGCGCAGGTGACGACAACGGCATCAATGGCGGCGACGGCAACGACATTCTTAATGGCGAAGCGGGCAATGACTTTCTGGATGGTGACGGCGGTAACGATACCCTGAACGGCGGTGATGGCAATGACACACTGGTTGGCGACACTGGCATTGACGTGCTGACCGGTGGCGCTGGCGCTGACCTGTTCCAGTTCTTTGGCCTTGCTGATTCCGGCCTCACACTGGCGACGGCTGATACCATCACTGATTTTGAGTCTGGTACAGACCTAATCTATGTTGACTTGGCTGCTCCTGTTGCCGACAGTTACCTGGAAGCTGCTGCCGTGGCTGACTTCGCCACCGCTTTGGGCAATGCGAATGCGGCAATGGACGGTACAGTCGTTTTCTACCTGACCAACGTCGGCAATGATGGCTTGCTGTTTGTGGATACAGACGCAAACGGTTCTGCAAATGAAGTCATCAAGCTGACGGGTATTACTTCAGCCAACTTCGCGTTAACCGACCTCATTTAACACGCTCTGCAACAAACCTCCTTCATCAGCCGACAAGGCATAAAAGGAAAGTAAACAGCAAAGCCTTGGGCAGCAATGTCCAGGGCTTTTTTCGTGACCACAATCACATCAACAGATACCCCTTATCCATAAAATTAGCTTACAAGGGCAAGACCGTATAAATTTTCACCCTAGGCAATCAATTTCTACCTGGAGCTAAGCTGATGGCTACTTATAACGATAAAACAAGCATCGTCGACCTTTACGTCGCATGGTTCAACCGTGTCCCCGATGTCAAGGGCTACCAATACTGGATCCGAGAATTTGACAATGGTACGTCACTGTCGGCCATGTCCAACGCTTTTTTTACGGCCTCTTACCAATTCAACACCGATACTGGCTATAGCCCCAATATGAGCGACGAGGCGCTGGTACGCCAGTGGTACGACGGCGTGCTGGGTCGCGGCCCCGGCAGCGACCTGGAACCCACTACGGAAGAAGTGAATTACTGGGTCAGCAAACTGAATCTGGAATTCCACGGCGACAAAGGTGCCACTTTGGTGCAGATGATCCGTGAAATCCGTGAGTTTGACACCATGGCCGCCAACCGCCCCGACATCAAATCGGTACAGGACAGGTTCAACAACAAGATGCTGACCGCGTTTGAACTGGTGGAAAACCATCATTTCGGCGCTGACCTTAGCCCCGAGGAAAGCATCGTGCTCGGCAAGCGGGTACTGACCAACGTCACCGCCAGCACAAGTTCCGTCGTTGACACTATCGAAACCTACCTCGCTGGAGGCTTTACCGACTTAGCGCAAAGCACGTTCCTCCTCACCATCAATAGCGACATTGCCACCGCCAATGTATTCAATGCGCCAGAAGTGGCCACGGGCGTCCAGGCAGAAACCACCAATACCCTGCAAGACCAAGACATCCTCACCGGGGCAGGGGTGCAGCCCACCCTGAACGCCAGCCTTGGCAACGCCATCAGTGGCGATACCACCATTAACCCGATCATCCGCGAAGTCGAGGCATTCAACCTCAAGTTCACCGGTTCCGGCAGTAACGCCATCCGCGTGCTGGATATGAAGGATGTGACCGACACCGATTACGGTATCCGCAGCATTGCCCTGCAACAGGTTAGCGTTACCCATGCCGACAGTGGTTTTGACACCACTGTCACTAATATACGCCCCACCAATCAGGCTCCCATCAGTTTGCAAGTTGGCAGCACCCGCGAAGCAGCCAGCATCCGTTTCGGCTTCTATTTCGACAGCCTTGACAGCGCGCAGGATCAGGCCAGCCTGTGGCTGACCGGCAGTGCCAACCTGCAACGCCTGCAAGTGGAAGAAGTCGGCGGCGACAATGGCTTTGAAACCCTTTACCTGTCTTCCAGTGGCAGCCCTAACCAGATTAGCCAACTGGAAACCGAAGATCTGCAAGTGCTGAACATCCTGCACAACAGCAGCGGCGACCAGAATTTGGTCATCGGCAGTCTGGATGAAGCCGGCTCCCTGCATACAATCAACGCCGCCAACTTCACCGCCAACCTCGACCTGACCCTTGCTCCGGGTCTGTTGGAAGCTAACCGGGACGGCACAAGTGTCAACACCGCCTTTACTCTGCGCAGCGGTAGCGGTAATGACACCATCCGCATCACCGGCCCGATCGGAACCAATGACACGCTGGATGGCGGCGCGGGTCA
Source organism: Thiothrix nivea DSM 5205 (assembly GCF_000260135.1). Classification (NCBI taxonomy): domain Bacteria; kingdom Pseudomonadati; phylum Pseudomonadota; class Gammaproteobacteria; order Thiotrichales; family Thiotrichaceae; genus Thiothrix; species Thiothrix nivea. The sequence goes on from NZ_JH651384.1 coordinate 1,679,821, forward strand.
GGACACACTAGTGCTCGGCAATTACAGCGGCGGCGACCTGCTGACAGGTGCATCATCCCAGCGGGTAACCAACTTTGAAGCGTTACAGGTTTTCCGCTTGGCTGAGCCAGGCATTCCCACCAGCTTGAATCAAGTCGACATGCTGAGGCTGGATTTGTCACAGATGGGCGGCGACCAAAGCATCCTGCTAAGCAACCAAGGTAATCTGGCCGATACCCCCGCCATTTTCGTACTGGATAACCTGAGTGCTGTTGAAGCAACCAACATCAGTATCAGCCACAGCAACACCAGCAACAATGCCACCGAAGACACTTATCTGGCTATCGCCAGCGTCCAGGCCGACGTCAACAACGTGGGCATCAACATTACCGGAAATAGCGCTGACCCACGCTTCAACTTTACCCTACAAACCACTGCAACAAACCCCAGCCTGGCTCCAGCCATTACCAATATCACCCTGACTGATAGCGACAGCAGCGACAACAGTATCTATCTGGCCGAATTCGCGGATTATACCGGCGTCATCCGCGTCAACGCCGGCAGCAGCGGGCGATTTCTCAATCTGGACGCATCTTCCAACAGCAACATGGCGACCGATGGCAACCTGTTCCAGTTTGATGCCAGCGGTAACAGCGGCGATTTGCGTGGCATCCGCGATGTGGCCAATACAGACGTGGTAAGGCTGGTTACAGCCAATATCGACGCCAGCAATTTCAGCGGCAACCTGATAGCGCGGACTGGCAGCGTAGATGGCCAACAAGTGCGCGGGGGTTCCGGCAACGATACCTTCATCATTGACGCGCTGGAAAACCGCACGGCCGGTCTGGACATGGCAGACACCATCAGTGGCGGCGGCGGCTTCGATACCCTTGCAGTTGACGGCCATTTCGATGATGACAGCAATGTACAGTCTTTCATCAGCCTCAACAGTAGCAGCCTGGCTCAGGTCACCGGCATTGATGCCATCCGTTTGGTTGGTAACCATGGTTATGACAATGTTTCTGGAAACAATTACGCTACCGCTTACAACCTGACCCTCAATAATGCGGTGATTGACTCAACCGACAACGGTGACCGTATCCTGATCGTCAATGACTCGGGACACGACTTGCTGACCAGCCTGGATGCGAATGACACCAGCCTGGATGGCTCCATCGAGGAAGATGGCGTCACCATCAACGCCCGCAGCCTGAGCGGTAACAACGCCTTCAATTACGACGGCGAGGAAGGCTATGGCGACAGCCTAGATGTATTCCAGTTTAGTGATACCAGCCTGCATGGCCAGCATCATATTGATGGAGGTGACACCGACCTTTCCAATAATGCAGTGCAGAACCGGGATGTGCTGCAAATCTTTAACACCGCCCAGGTGGCGGCTGTGGATCTGCAAAATATCTACAACATCGGCGTGATTGAGTTCCGAACCGACCAGAACAGCCCCCAAACGTTGTCACTGACATTGGACAATAGCGTGCTGGATGGTTTTGATACATCCCATCAGGCCAGCAGCGCAGAACGTGAAACGGTTACCATCAGGGCTGTCGATAATGGTACGGCAAATGCGCAGATTAACCTTGATGCCTCGCAAGTATCCAACAGTTTCATTCTAGATATTGAATTGGGTGCAGGTAATGACACCGTCCAGGCTGGGGTAGGCAATGATGCCCTCTATGGCGGCTACGGCGACGATCAGTTGATGGGCGGGGTTGGTGACGATTTTCTGTCTGGGCAGGAAGGAAATGATACCCTGCATGGCAACGATGGCGCTGACAGGCTGGAAGGCGGCAATGGCAATGACCATTTGCTGGGCGGAGCCGGCAATGACATCCTGCACGGTAATGTCGGCAATGACACTCTGGAAGGTGGTGCGGGTGCTGATACCTTGGACGGAGGGGCGGGCAACGATCTGATCCGCTACAGCCAGACTGCTGAAGCCGGTTCGCACGCCAATGTCAGCGGCATATTCAACGCCACCGAGGCTGATACATTACTTAATTTTGATGCTGATGGCAGCGATACATTGGTGTTCAGCGGCGATTTCGCCCAAACCAACATGCGCGGCACAATTACCGCTGGCGTTGTCAACCTGGGCGCTGCCTCCAGCGTTAATCTGGATAATGCTGGCGTTAACGTCGTGGCAATGTTTGATCGCACCGGGGCTAATAATCTGCTGGATATTGCGCAATTGAATGTTATCACGGTCAATGAGGGGAATGGGGATGAGCGGATTTTCATCTTCAATAACGGTAACCACTCAGCCATCTATCAATTCAGTGGCGACGGTATCAGTGGGTTGGTGACCGCCAGTGAACTGACGCTGATTGGTGTGGTAACAGACCACGTGTTAAATGCGACGGATATTTACGTCGATTAATATTTTTCAAACAATTTGTTTAAAATTCAACGTAATCAGAAAAGAGGGTGATACCTATCACATAAAAATATATGAATCCATACATAATTATAATTATTGATTACGTAGATGTGCTTAGCATTTTTTTTAACCAAAAACAGAGTTTCGTGGAGCAAACATCATGGCTACAGACCAGATGAACCGAGCTATCGTCGACTTGTATGTCGCATGGTTCAATCGCGCTCCTGATGTACACGGCTACCAGTACTGGGTGGACGAGTACAACAATAAGGGCGTTTCACTCATTGAGATTTCCAATGCATTTTTTAATGCTGCTGTTAGCTTTCCGGAGATGTCCGGCTATTCTGCCGAGATGACCGACAGCGCTTTTATCCGCCAGCTGTATGATGGCCTGATGGGGCGCGGCCCCGGCAGCGGCGCGGAACCTGACGACATGGAAGTCAATTACTGGACTTTTCGGCTAAAGTCTGAATTCCGGGGCGACAAGGGAGCATTGGTTATCCAGATGATTGATGAAATCCGCAGCTTTGACGCCAGTAGCAGCCCCGCCATACAGGCCATCCAAGACCGCTTCAATAACAAGATGTCTACAGCGCTGCAATTGGTGGAAAAGTATCAGTTTGGTGCTGATTTAAGCCCTACCGAAAATATTACGCTGGGTAAACAAATTTTGGCCGTGGTGACTTCAGATCCTGCATCAGTTGACCAAGCCATCACAACCTTCCTCAAAACACCACATACAGTCATCGGCACGGAAGGTAATGATGTCCTGAACGCCAGCGCCCGTCCAGATATATTTGTGTTCGCCGACAACGCTACCCACAACGGCCTTGATACCGTGATTGGCTTTGCCATTGGCGATGCAACAAACGCTGGTGATAAGTTTGATTTCAGTGCATTCCTGGATGAGGGAGCTGGGCTTAGCCTCAAACTGGCCAACATTCTCGGCAATAGCCTGACACTGATGGATCCCTTCATCGCGCAAGCAGCCAACATAGATGCCCTGCTGTCCCTCAGCCTGAACATTGACAAGGCTGGCAAGGCTGTATTGCTGACGGCTGATGGCGGGGGCAACACCAATATTTTCTATCTGAATGACGGAAACAGTAGCGGCATATTGGACAAAGACGAAATAACCCTCGTGGGAGTAGCCCAAGGAGTGGACATATCCAGCCTTGACGCGACTCATTTCATTCTTTAACCCCCCGTATCCGCAAGTTGCCTACAGTTTATTTTAAGTCCCCCCTCTCAATGGGGGGCTTGCCAGCGCAGCAACAACAAACATTTACCAGCGGTATTCTATTCCAACGCTGCCCGAACGGTTGGTCTCAACATCAAACAGGGGGATATTTTTGTCTCCTTGGGCGTTCTGCACATAGCTTATATCCAGCCACAAACCTTTGCGGAGGGGTTTGCGTAAGCGCACGCCCGCTTGCCCAAGCGTCTGCACCCTCTTTTTATCCGAAAACAGCTCCGGCGAATAAGGCTCGCTATCGTAGCGTTTCTTGACACCGACCTCTGCCAAGGCTTGCCAGCCGCTATCAAACACTTTCAGGGCAGCGACGCTGACACCATGAGACTTGCGGTCGCCTCCAGGACGTTGATCTTCGGCATGATCGTAGGCAACCTCAGCTTTTACCTGCACCAGGGTAGCGTCCGACACCACCCGTTGGTAACGCAGGTTGCTGCGCGCCACCGTAGCATCATATTCCGGGCGTCTGGGGTAAGCATCCTGATTCAGCGAAGCCTCCCAATAAAGACGTGAGGTTTCCCCGTCACCAACGGGAAGTGGCGTCAATACCTTTACCTGGGTGCTCTCCTGCCACAGATCCCCTTCTATCCAAGTATTTTGGCGGCCAATAGTATAATTTTTTTCATCCGCTGCCTTGTACTGAAGACTTAATTCCAATGCCTTGTAACTGAATGCTGAGTTGTCCTTGTAATCACGCTGGTTATACGTTGCCGATGCTTTCAGTGTCGGCAATGTTTCAAACTGATGCTCGCGGCTAAGCAGCACATCCGTAAAAGCATCCTCCTTCGCCTTGCTAGGTTCGCCAAGCTCCAGCTCCACCGGCCCTGTTCCCTTGAAATCATCGATGGTTAGGGTTCTGTTCCTGACACCTAGATTGATATTACTGCCATAACCAACACTGGCTTGCAACCGTGTTGCACCGTCCAGCCCATTCACGTCATCCTCGTTGGTAATGCGCTGCGAGCCATTTCCTTGGCGGCCTGAATGTTTTGGCAGATAGCAATTACCCTGCCTGAAATCATTCAGTAACTTGCGCACATACGCTTGTTCTTGGGGCAAATCCGGATAAGCATCAATAATGCCTTCGAGTTGCTGGTTCAACTCAGCCAATTGCGTATCATTCCGTTTGGCGCAGGCAACAGCAGCTTGGTCAAGCAACCCACCAATGTCAATAACTCCCGCAGCAACCGCAGGCAAGCAGAAAACAGTCAGTGAACAAGCAACTCCCCATTTCCAAACAACATTGATCAAAGTAGGTAGATTATTGTTTTTTGACACTACAAGGTTCCGTATTGACCGGGAGCATCCTTTTTGGGCGTGATTCCCGAGTATGTAAAGACACCAACTTCTTGGCGGCGTCCACGCAGATAAACCGTGGTTTCCGCATTTAAATTCCATTGCTTTGCCATGGCCGCCGTTGTTTCACTGATAACTAACGGCTCCTGCAAATCTTTTGCCTTTTCCTGTAGGCGGGCAGCCACATTAACAGCGTCACCAATTGCGGTGTAAGAATGGCGGAAGCGGGTTCCCAGATTACCGACGATAGCCTCACCTGTATGTATGCCTATCCGAATAGCCACCGGCTCAAATCCATCACCCTCACGTTCCCGGTTAAATGCAGCAATCCCCGCGATCATGTCACGCCCCGCCTGAATGGCTAGATCGGCATGATTTTCCTGCGGTAATGGAGCATTCCAGAAAGCCATGACGGCATCCCCCATATATTTATCCAGTGTGCCATTTCCGGCGTATACCGCTTCTGTCAGACGCCCCAGAATTTGCTGGGTAAGGCGGGCAAGCTCTTCCGGCGAAGCAGAATCTTCCGCCCGCCGGGTAAAATTGGCGATATCTGCAAACAGGATGGTCAAGGTACAACGCCGCGGTTCCAATAAGCTATTCTTTGGCTGCCGCAATAGGGAATCCAGCACGGTTGCAGGCAAATACCCCTGGAACAAGGAACGCAGCCGCCTGACGCTCCGTTGCATGACAGCCCATTCGACCGGCACCTGCAAAACCACGAACAAAGCATAACCTAGCAGCGGCAACATCGGCAACCACCATTGCCAGCTTATCCATAACCAATATCCCAACCCAAGCCAGGCTATTGTTAACATTAGCGTCGCTGCCAGCAATGTTACGACACCACTCCCCCTTAACAACAAAAAGTAAAGCAATAGCAAGCTGGCTACCGCCCAGGCCGCCGTAGCCCATTCCACCTTGACAATTGGCATGGGTGGCGAATCACCCAGAAAAGACTCCAGCAACTGCAAATGCACAATTGCCCCTATGCTATTATCACTTAGCGGCGTGCTGTGCTGATCAACTAGCCCCATGGCCGAGCTTCCCACGACCACAATCAGGTTTTGCAGTAATGCAGGGTCTACCCGATGTTTAAGGATGTCGGCTGCGGAAATGCTGATTAGGTCATTCTGGGAATAGGGGACGCGCATAAAACCATCCTTGTCCAGCAATAGTTCCAGTTCTTTACCAAATACAGGCAAAATTTGCACTTGCTGGTAATTAACTGATGGGATGGCGTTTACTCTCAAGTTATATTCACCGGGTTCGCCGATGGACTCCATCCAGCAACGCAGAATCTCCAAACTGAACATCGGATATGCCTTTCCATCCCAGGCAATGAGTGGCGGTACTTGGGAAATTTCCCCATCTTCTTTCTTCCGGATGATATGGCCGACGCAAGGAGCTGTTGCCAACCCATCATGATTGGCGACATAGCCAATGGCCTGGGGAATATGCAAACCGACTGGAATATTATCGACTTTTCCGCCACCCAACACACCACTGGTTATAGTGCTACCCTGCCCTTCCAAAGCAAACAGTTGGGCAAAAACAAGAGGATACTCATTAGACAAAGCCAATAAGGCTTTGTCACCCTCTGCATCACGTGCAGAAAGAAACGGAATATCAAGACCCGCTGCGGCGATATGGTAATCCTTGAACATAACCTCCACTAACTGGGCTATTTGCTGGCGCGACCAAGGCCAATCACCTATTTCAAACAGGCTCTTGTCATCAATGTCAACAATCGTGACTGGGGGAGACTGGTTAGTGTGGGCAACCCCATAACGCTGATAAATATTCCAAACACCAGCCTCAATATGGGAAAACCAAGCAGGTTTAAACCAAAATATCAGGATACCCAAAAAACACAAAATACCTGCCATTAATCCATAGCGGATGCGTTCGCCTTTGAACAGATAGGCATAGGAAAGGTTTTTTACTGGTAGGTTCAATAAGCCCCCTTGCACCATAAAAACTTACAGATCAATGCATTTTACATTATTAAATAATTAACTTGAAGCAAAAAAAGCCCTTTCGGGCTTTTTTTGCTTCATTCTAGGAATAAGGTTATTGAGCAGCCGTTATTGGTGTCACCCAGTCAATGCCCCCTGCCGCATCATAACGCTTATCAATATGCTGGAGGAAAGTGGTAGAAACCGTATTCTGATCTGCCCCCATTGCACCACTAATAAACGTACTTGGATTAGAGCCATCATCTTTCAATAAACCTTTGTCATCCAATACACCTGTCGCCTTGATAGTTGCGGAAATATCCGGACTAACCACCGCAAAACTAGTACCAAAGCTTTTCTTAGCAAAGTCAATCTGCAAATCAGCATCTTTGATTTCCGCAGATTTATAGGAACTCTGATCAAAACGGGACTTTGAAAGATCCGTCACTACCGCATCATAGCTGGCTGGAGTAAAGTGATACACACCCTCTTCCGGTATTACGGGTTGAAGATCTTTCTGACGCATGATCGTGTAATCACCAGTTTGGGCAACTACTTCATAACCTGAAGCCAAGGCTTCTTTCTCCAGACCAGGATCCCAACGCCCCCATTTCAGCTCAGGCCGTTGCTCCAACGCAGCCAGTTCCATCTGCGTATTGACTGAAGAACCTGCCACTGTTGTGGTGTTACCCGCAGAAATATTGGTAGCGGCAGCAGTGGTACTTGCAGTTCCAGACGTAGACGCACTGTTGCTGGTAGCCGTAGCAGAAGAGGAGCTGGCTGTGGTTCCGGAGGTAGACGTGCTGCTGCTGGCCGATGTAGAAGCAGCATTACTACTAGTTGTGGCTCCAGACGCAGAGGCACTGTTACTGGTGGCCGATGTACCACTACTAGCTGCGGTGCTTCCAGATGCAGTCGTGCTGTTGCTGGCAGTACCGGCAACACCCGTTGTTGTACCGCTCCCAGTGTTACTGGTCGTCGTATTCCCTGCCTCACCAGACTTCTCACCATCTGTACTCGCTTGCGTCTTTTGGCCTTCAGATTCCTCTGATTTTGCCTCACTGCCCGCTTTTTCCTTTTCGCCAGAAGCGGCCGCTTTGGTGTTGGAAGCTGGGGCAGCAGTATTGCTGCTCGTATTGCTTACTGCAGGAACCAGCTCAGGGCGTTGCTGACCTTTTTTCAGTACCATCACCTTGTCACGCTGCTCAGCCATCAAAACAGTCGCGTTGCCACCTTGGCACGGGCCTATCCCTTCCGCACGACATTGGCCATCAAAACCAGACATAACCACCCCCCCGGACAAAACTTGTACCTGGGTAAAATCCTGCCCTACCTGGACAATGTATTCAGTTCCCCGGATACCGATTGCCGCCAGTGGCGTATTCAACCGGTACTTATCCTTGGCAGCATGGCCAGCCTTACCCGTTTCGCTCAGTAAGCCCCCTGTCTTCAATGAAAACTTGACCTCTGATGCTTGCGGATTCAGCGGGTCGTAGTGGTATGCCTCAACAGCAAATTCACTGTTGGCGAACACTTCTTCCCGCGCACCATCCACCATGCGGATTCCCACCCGGCTACGGTCACCCGTAATCACTTGGCTACCCACATTGATTGCCGCGCCTCTGGTTGCCGGTTCTTTATTGCCTTGGGCATCAACGATGCTGGCAACACCCAACACGAATACGATCTTGCCTACATTCTCATTTTCAACAGGCGACAAGGAAGGTGACGCAAACGAAATCCCCCAGCCCCCGACAAGAACACAAAATAAAATAGTATTAAATATCTTGAACATAGCACATCTCCCATCTGATGGCCTATTTTTCTGAAGATTGTCCAATTAAAGCCCTTAATGCATTTTTCTTCAGGATAATAAGCTGATGCTTATCAGTTCTGATTATACCTTGCTTTTTTAGTGCTTGTATAGCCCTTGAAACAGTTTCCCGGCTGGTGTTGACCATGCTGGCCAACTCCTTTTGGGTAGGCAAATGCTCAATCTTATCCGATTCCGATGACCTTTCGGCCATTTGCATCAAAATCACATAAACGCGGGTATAGGCGCTGGATATGTTCAGCAAGACCTGACGGTTGGATGCCTGGCGAATGATGTATGCAAAACGCTCAATAACTTTTTTGGCAACTGGCGGACAATGGTAAAAAAGCTCCAATGCATATTTTTTCTGCAAAAAACCAACCATTGACACCTCTGATGCAACTACCGAGGCCGACCTTGGCTGCCCATCAATGACCGACAGCTCCCCAAAGTAATCACCAGGGCAGACCGTATGCAGAACCACCTCCCGGCCATCTTCGGTATAATCCACCACCTGTAGGCTGCCATTCAGCAGAAACAGGAGATCGCCACTGGAGCAGCCTTTCTGTAAAACAGTTTGCCGTTTGGGGTACTTCCTGACAACAACCTGATGGGTCAACTTCTCCAGCCAATCATCATCCAGTTCTTCCAACAAGGTTATCTGTTTGAGTGCACGTATTGTCAGTTTCATGACTTGTCACATGGTTTATTGCTAGGTGTAACACTTTGGCATCTGTTGGACAGTTTGCCACTCTCGATCTTTTACTGCTTTACAGCCCTCTGAATCCGAGTCTCTTCGGATTTAATTATAATACCTTTTAATAAAAATATTATATTGCTAGCCAGACAACATCCAGTCTAGCGTATCCTCAAACCGGTAAGGTTCAATTCCCACCCAGTTATCCAACCGGCTACGGTCACCAACCTGAACGCCCCCTTCTTGCCGCATCAGCTCGTCCCTTTGACGAAGCTTGGGGGTATGGCCAGTTTTTTGACTTAGATAATCTAACATATACCGAATAGAAATTGCCCGCCCCGAACAAACGTTTACCATGCCTTCATGCTTGCTGTCCAGCAATGCACTGTAAACTTGGGCAACCCAACGCACATCCGAGAAATCCCTGGCAACACCTATATTCCCCAGTTCCATTTCGGGTTCCCGTAACCTGAAATGTCTGACCAGCTTCGGGACTAAAAAGTGCCCCATCTGCCTACATCCTGTGTAATTAAATGGGCGGACAATCAATATGGGTAATATTTCCGCATATTTTATTGCCACACACTCCATGCCATATTTGCTGATTGCATAGTGAGTAGAAGGTGCAGGGCAGACGTGTTCATTAATTGGCTCACCATCACTGCGATCCCCGTATACGTGCGAACTGCTAACCAGGATGACCTTCCGCACTAACGAACCAAGCTCCCGGCACGCTTTCAACAAATTCTCACTGCCTATGACATGCACTTTGTAAACATTAATATCTTTCCCTTCAGGCGTAAAACTGATGCCCGCCAGATGCACAACATGGGTAGGCAGAATACCCCTGACTTCCTGAAGCAGAGCTTCAGCATCATAAATATCTGCCTTCAAGACAAATACTTCATCACCTGCCTGCAATAATTGATTAACTAGATAACGTCCGGTAAACCCTTGCCCACCAGTCACCAACACCCGTTTTTTCATATCTGTTCCTGAAAGCAGCAAGGAGAAGGCCACACCCCCATCACCAACGCAAGCCTGCTTTTGCATAGCCCTCAGCCAAACGCTCGGCATGTTTCCCGGGGGAAAACTTTTCCGCTTGCTGGTAACCTTTTTCCACAAGCTCCTGACATAGACCATCATCGACTGATAAACGTTCAATCGCAGTTTTGATTGCATCCGTATCCATCGGATCAACTGTTAAGGCTGCATCGCCCGCAACCTCCCGCAATGACGTGGTGTTGGCAGTAATAACCGGGCACCCAAGCTGCATAGCTTCCAGCACGGGCAAGCCAAAGCCTTCGTACAAAGACGGAAATACCAAGGCTCTTGCCCCCTTGACCAAATACATAAGCTGTGCAAATGGCAAATACTCAACCCGTTGAATTTTTTCCGGCCGACTTTTTTCTTCCCCCTCTTTTTTAACAGCTTTAGCCAACTTTGCTGCCTGAGCCAACCGCTCATGCACATCGTCGTATAGCCACCCATCCTTACCTGCGATGACCAAAGGCAAATCTGTTCTCGCCATGCGCATGGCATCAATAACCCGGCTAACGTTCTTTTTTGGCTCGATAGCACCAAAAAATAAAAAGTAACCTTTATAATCCAGACCGAAATTGTTTTCCAGGAAAACGCTGACCTCAGCCTCCTGCAACTGACGGTATTTTTGAGGGATGTTAACCGCCTGATAAGTCAGGTGCATACGTGAATCCGGTATGCCAAACCACTGACGCAAATCATCGCGGGTTTTCTCGGAAATACAGAAAATCATGTCGCTGTTACCTAGCGCCGTAGCCATCAATCGCCGGTAATGCTTGAGGTTCATGTCCGTACTATGCGGCAAAACCAGCGGAATGATGTCATGCGCGGTCATTACCGTTTTGACACCTGGCATACTGATCGGCAAAGGGCAAGTCAGATGCAATGCATCTATTCCAGCCTCAGGAATATTGACCCTCAAGGGGCGTTGAACAAAGCGGGTATAAGCCTGCGAGGCTCGGTAAACGCCCGGGCAATTGTAAATTCCTTTAAAAGCAGGCAACTTGAAGCCTATCGGGGCTGACTCGACATGTTCACTTAACTCCACGGGAGTCAGGCCAACACCCCGAGTTTGGAACAACATATGGGGTGCATACAAAACTGTACGCGCCAACCATTTCCGATAATCATCGCTACCCGCCTCGCCATGGTTGGCAAGGCGCTGAATAAAGCTCGGCCACCTCAACTCGTCATCATTTTTGAGGTTGGTCAGACCATAAATTGGAAATACGTCATGACCTGCATCATTCAACACATATGACAACTCGCGTGCATACGTCGCCAACCCAGTGCCTTGCTTCAGCCCTAGGTTAAAACCATCAATTGCGATCCGCATTATTTATCCCTAAATAAATGAGTAGAATTTTATTGTGAGTACTTCTGCATGGCCGCCGGCACATACGTCTCCACCGGCAAACTGCCCATGTTCAACCCGAGCTTGGTCATTTGCAGGTTGTGGATACGCTTGTCGATGAACGCCAGCGTCTGGCGACGCATCAGGAAGGTGTAAGGCTGATCCTCATACATGATGCGCTCAGCCTGCTGCCACAACGGCATACGCTTGGCTTCATCCACCGTGGAACGTGCCTCATCAATCAGTTTGTCCAGTTCTGGTTTTTTATAACTGATGAAGTTATCACCATCTGCTATCGTTTGCGAGCTATGGAACATCTGGTAAATGTCCGTTTCAATCCCGCTAGTCCAACCCAGGGTAATGGCATCAAAATCCTTCTTGTTCAGGGCTTCAATCATCACTGGCCACTCTTGCGGAAACGGCTCCATCTTTACCCCAGCGCGGGCATAAAGATCCCGCAGTAGCAATACCATGCGTTTGGTGTCCTCATTGTCACCGAAATAGGTCAGCTTGAAGGCAAACGGCTGACCATTAGCGTCTTCCAGCACACCATCGCCGTTGCGGTCTTCGTAACCAGCCTCTTTCAGCAACGCCTGCGCCTTTTCCAGATTGAACTGCCACGGTTGCAAGCTGGCATCATGCTGCTTGCTGCTGTTGTTGAACGGGCTGACTGCCGGTTCCGCGTAACCGAGGTAGACATCCTTGATGATACGCTCCACATCGGTCAGGTAGCTCATCGCCTGACGCACGCGCGGGTCGGCGAAACGGGTCGGTTTGCCATTGCGCGCCTGGTTCCAACCGATGTAGCTGTAACCGGCCACCGGTGGCATATACTCGAAGTTCTGGCTCTTGCCCATGATTTGTTTATCATCCTTGAGCTTCTGGTACTCCACCGGGCGCGCCAGGTAATCGTCCAGCTCACCATTGCGGTAAGTAGTCAGACGGGCGCTGTCGTTCTGGATAATTTTCCACAGCACACGCTCATAGGAAGGCTGCACATCACCCCAGTAACGCTCGTTGCGCACCAGTTCCACATTGCCCTTGTCCGGCGTCCAGCCTTTCGGGTCCAGCAGGCGGTACGGGCCACTGCCCAGCAGCAACCCCTTGGACTCATTGAACGCCTGCGGTGTTTGCAGATACGGCTCATAGAAATGTTTCGGCATGATTGGCATCCCACCCGCCAACGACAGTGCCTCGAAATACGGCGTCTTAAACGTAAACACCACTTCGTATTTGCCGTTGGCCTGCACACCCTTGAGCTTCTCATAATAAGCGCGTTCACGTGGTGCCTGAATGGCCTCCGTCATGATGAAGTTAAAAGTGAACACGATGTCATCCGCCGTTAGCGGAACACCGTCGGAAAAAGTTACGTCGTCGCGCATCAGGAAAGTAAGGGTCAGGCCATCTTCGCTGACCTGCCAGCTTTTGGCGATCAGCCCCTCCCACTCCAGCGTATCGGGGTTGCGGGCAATCAGGCTTTCCTGGATGTAGCCCTGCACCTCAGATGCGTAGGCATCCGTCGACACCAGTGGCGTGATCGTCTTGAGGTTGGTCCCGAATGCATTCACGCTCCAGTCGCCCTGCGCATAATCCGGCTGTTGCGTCGCATTGTAGGCACGTTGGAAAGCAGTGGAAATACCCGGTGCGGCACTGCCACCGGTGGCGGCTTGCTGACGGATTGCGCCACTGCTGATGGCGGTACGCAATTCACGGATGTCGCGCGCCTGTTCCGACAGGGTCGTCTGCACTTCGGCCAGCTTGAGCCATTGGCGGTCGATCTGGTACATGGTCAACAGCAACAGCACGATAACCAGGGCAACCAACAGGTACAGCAGCCAGTTGCTGGCGCTTGATCGTTTTTGCATACGCTTGATTGTTTACTGCATAATTCAGGGGTTTCACAGCATAACACTAACCCCACCGGGGTGCAGCATTTACACAATAGGAGTTTACATGGGTTTTCTCGCTGGCAAACGCGCCCTGATCACGGGCATCGCAAGTGACCGTTCCATCGCCTACGGCATCGCCGCAGCCATGCACCGCGAAGGCGCGGAACTGGCTTTCACCTACCAGAACGACAAGCTGAAAAGCCGGGTGGAAAAGACTGCGGCGGCATTCGGTTCCAGCATCGTCATCCACTGCGATGTGGCGACCGATGAAAGCATCGAAGCCGCGTTCACGGAACTGGGCACGCACTGGGATGGCCTCGACATCGTGGTGCACTCGATTGCGTTTGCGCCCAAGGAACAGCTTTCCGGCAGTATCGTCGACAATACTACCCGCGAAGGCTCGCAGATTGCCCACGACATCAGCGCCTATAGCTTCCTGGCTTTGGCACGTTATGCCAAGCCGATGATGGCAGGCCGTAATGGTTCCCTGCTGGCATTGAGCTATCTGGGCGCAATCGCCGCCATCCCCAACTACAACGTGATGGGCATGGCCAAAGCCAGTCTGGAAGCCTCGGTGCGCTTCATGGCGGCTGATCTGGGGCCACAGGGTATTCGCGTGAATGCCATTTCCGCCGGCCCGATCCGCACGCTGGCCGCGGCAGGCATCAGTGGTTTCAAGAAAATGCTCGACTTTTTCGAGAAATACGCCCCACTGCGCCGCAATGTGACCATCGAGGAAGTGGGCAACACGGCGGCATTCCTGTGCTCCGACCTGGCTTCGGGCATTACCGGGGAAATCACTTATGTGGATGGCGGGTGGAATATCCTCGGCATGTCAGGGATGGGGGAAGAGTAACTTTCCCGCTATCGGCAACCGGGGTTCTTCCCGGTTGCACTGACGTACCCATTGCACAAACCCAGTGCTTGCCTAGAGACACAACAACCAACGATAAACATTTTTACGTGTCCGGCGTCACACTCTTTTTACATGAAAAAATTTATGCTAGATAATATTTTTTATTCGTATGCCTGTCTTATCCAATCTATCGGAGTCTGCTGTCATGTTCCGTCATCCATCACACCGCACAACAGCGTTTACTTGCCTCATGCTCTCCGCCAGCTTGCTGTTGAGTGCCTGTAGTGGTGGAAACAATCCCCCCAATAACCTCACGGCAAATTCTGACACCACTAGCGTTACTACCGACACAAGCAGTGGCAGCGACAGCGCGGATACAGGAAAAAGCGACGCAACTGTCAATACCGGCAATGTAAGCACCCCTGCTGACAACACCAGTGCCAATACAGGAACCGGCAGCAGCACCACCGACACCGCCACAGGAACCGACACCACCACCCAACCCACTGAACCACCACGTATCACCAATGCCCGGGGTGCGTTACTGGGCGGTCAACTGATCAACACCAACAGCGTGGAAGCAAGCACCGAAGCCGCCAGCGACCCGACCTCCAAGGTTCCTGCTGTCATCCCTCAGTATGCCGTCAACCATTATCGCGTGACCTACCAAACCATGGACAGCGCAGGGCAACTGATTGAAGCATCAGGGCTGGTCGCCGTGCCCCAGAAACCGGCGGGAGCCAAAAGCCCGCTGCTAAGTTTCCAGCACGGCACGATCTTCCATGACCGGGAAGCCCCCAGCAACGAGACGGTAGCCGCATCGCCTGCCAACATCGTGGCATCCTTGGGTTATGTGGTGATCGCGGCGGATTACGTTGGCTATGGCGCATCGCGCGGCAAACCGCATCCCTATTTGCAGGCAAAACCTTCCGCTATCGCCGTGGCTGATTTCCTGACCGCCGCCAGACAATGGCTAGCCGACCAGAAGATTCCCGTCAACAACCAGTTGTTCCTGACCGGCTATTCGGAAGGCGGGTACGTGACCCTCGCAGCCCAGCAAGCGCTGGAAAGCGATAACATCCCCATTACCGCCAGCGTGGCGGGTGCTGGCCCCTATGACCTGAAGTACACGCTGGATGAACTTTACGACGGCCTGCTCGACACCCTGTACACGAAACTGACCAGTTTCAGTTTCCGCCCCGGATACGCGGCCAAATACCCAGGTAAATTCGACGAAATGCTGGTCGATGCGCTACTGGAGCAGATCACACCGGATGACAGCGACATCGTTTTCGACAAAACCTTCCTGATGGACTGGATGGCCGACGATGACGCAACCATGGCCGCAAACAGCGTGCATGACTGGCTGGCTAAAACCCCTACCCGCCTGACTCACGGGCGTGATGATGAAACCGTGCCTTTCGGCAACGCCACCATCGCCCTGGACGCCATGCGGAAACGCGGCACGCAGAACATTGACCTGGCGGAATGCACTGCCACGCCTTCCAACCACAGCAACTGCATCAAACCTTACGCCCAGTTCATGGCGGAATACTTCGGCCAGTTCGCGACGGACTTATAGAAAGCCATTTATCTTAGCAGGAAACTGGCGCATAATGCCCGGTTTCCTCCTGACCCCTGAAGCCCTGAATGTCCGCAGAAACCCCTACCCTGCCCGCGTTTTCCGAACTCGGCCTCGCCGCCCCCGTCCTGCAAGCTGTGCAGGAACTGGGTTACGAAACCCCTTCCGCCATCCAGGCCGAAACCATCCCCTACCTGCTGGAAGGGCGTGACGTATTAGGTCAGGCGCAAACCGGCACCGGCAAAACCGCCGCCTTCGCCCTACCGCTGCTGTCACGGCTGGATTTGAGCACTACCGGGCCGCAAATCCTGATCCTCGCCCCCACCCGCGAACTGGCGATACAGGTGGCCGAAGCTTGCCAGAAATACGCCGCCCACCTGCCCGGATTCCATGTCATGCCAATCTACGGCGGGCAGGATTACCGCACGCAATTCCGCCAACTGGAACGCGGCGTCCACGTCGTGGTCGGCACACCGGGCCGGGTAATGGATCACCTGCGCCGCGAAACCCTCAAGCTCGACAACCTGCAAGCGCTGGTGCTGGATGAAGCCGACGAAATGCTGCGCATGGGCTTCATCGAAGACATCGAATGGATCATGGAACAGACCCCGGTCACCCGCCAGATCGCGCTGTTTTCCGCCACCATGCCGCCAGCCATCCACCGCATTGCGCAGAGCTACCTGAACAATCCGGCGGAAGTCAAAATCCAGGTCAAGACCACCACCGCCGACACCATCCGCCAGCGTTACTGGCTGGTCAGCGGCCTGCACAAGCTGGACGCGCTCACCCGCATCCTCGAAGCTGAACCGTTTGACGCATGTATTATTTTCGTCCGCACCAAGACCGAAACCGTGGAACTGGCAGAAAAGCTGCAAGCCCGAGGCTACGGCGCGGTCGCGCTCAACGGCGACATCCCGCAGAACGTGCGCGAACGCACTGTTGACCAGTTGAAAAAGGGCAAGATCGACATCCTCATCGCCACCGACGTAGCCGCGCGCGGGCTGGATGTGGAGCGCATCACCCACGTCATCAACTACGACATCCCCACTGACACTGAATCCTACGTGCACCGTATCGGACGCACCGGGCGGGCGGGGCGCAGCGGCGACGCCATCCTGTTCGTTTCCCCGCGCGAACGCTACTTGCTGCGTGCCATCGAACGCGCCACCCGCAAGCCGATCGAGCTGATGGAACTGCCTTCCACCGAAACCATCAACGACCTGCGCATTGCCCAGTTCAAGCAACGCATCACCGACACGCTGGAAGCCGAAGACGGCCTCGACCTCTACCTGCAACTGATCAGTGACTACGAACGCGAACACAACATCCCCGCCCTCGAAGTCGCCGCTGCCCTCGCCCGCCTGCTGCAAGGCGACGAACCGATGTTGCTGGAAGAAAAACAGAAACACCCGGCCTACAACCCCGCCGACCCCGAGCCACGCAAACAGGGCAAAAAGAAAAGCAACGCCAACACCTCAGCCTTCAGCAGCGACGAAGACAGCATTGAAATGCAGCGCTACCGGCTGGCAGTGGGGCGCGTGCACGGCGTCAAGCCGGGCAACATTGTCGGCGCGATTGCCAACGAAGCCGGGCTGGACAGCCGCTACATCGGCTACATCGACATCCAGCAGGATTTCAGCCTGGTCGACCTGCCAGCGGGGATGCCGAAAGAAATCCTCCACGACCTCAAACGGGCGCGGGTCGCCGGGCAAATGCTCGACATTGCCCTGACCGACGAAGCCGCCGCCGACTATTCCCCCAGCCGCAGCAACAGCGGCAAGCGCAAGGAACACCGGGAGCGCGACCGCAGCGAGCGCCCGCCCCGCAGTGACAAACCGACTGGCGCAGGCAAACCGCGTTTCGGCAAGGAAAAACCCAAGTTTGGCCGCGACAAAGACAAACCGCGTTTCGGTGGCGACAAGCCCAAAGCAGGCAAGAAAAAAGCCCCAAACAAGGACAAGGGCAAGCCGAAACGGTTTCAGTGAAGTGAAGAGGGCGTATCGCATACGCCCTCTTTGGGGTGTTATTTCATGCACGTTCCTTACCCGGCAACAAATTCCCACGCTGCACATCCGGCAGGATATAACGGATGCCCAGCGCCGCATTCCCCAACGCCAAATCCCCTTCCCTAGCCAGCAAATCCAGCACCACCTTGCCGCCATCTTCCAGCGTGAGAGTGATTTTGCCTTGGCTGTCACCCTTGCCATCCCACGGCTCCAGGCGAATGGCGTCAGCGGATTGCCAGTTTTGCAGGGTTTCGGCCTTGGCTGTGTAACCTGCCGGTAAATCCACACTTTTCAGCTTGCCGCCTTCCGGAACCAGCTTGTTGGACACCAATTCCAGCGCCTCACCAGTCAGCAGGCCATACACCGCTTCCGACGCCAGCTTGAGCTTGCCTCCAGTCAGGATGTAACGCTTGTTGGATACCGGGTTTTCCGCGCCGAACAGCAGGCTCTTGCCGTTGAACACCACACTGACGCTGCCGGGTTCCAGCCCATATTGCTTGAGGTTTTTGCCTGCGGCGTCATAGCTGGCGTCCACCGGCTCAGCCAGCAGGGTGAAAAGCTGGGCGATGCGGGCGGGGTTGGCGTCCGCCTGTTTGGGTTCCAGCATCCGCCAGCGTTCGCCTTCCCGTTGCAGGCGGATGATGTCCTGCGTCCCAGCCCCCGGATTGCGGGTAATGGTGACTTCAGTGACATCCCCCTGCGTCAGGCTTAGCAGGGTTTCAGGCTGCTTTTGCGGCTGGCTGGAGTTCCACCAGGCCAACGCCCCCAGCCCCGCCACCAACAACAGCAGGGTAAGGTTCAGCAACAGGCGGCGTGTCTGGGCGGAAATGGCCATCAGCGTTTCCTCCTGCGCCACCAAATCAGCAAACCGGTCAGCAGCAGCCCCAGCGGCAACACAAACAGGAAAAATACCGCCAACACAAAACCGGTGGTTTCGCCAATATCCAGTTGGGTGTCGGGGGCGCGGATAACGGGTATTTCCAGCAATTTGTCATCGGCACTCAGCCAGTTGAACAGGCTAGTGGCAAGATCGAGGTTTGCCCCCTGCCCGATGAAACTGTTGAGCATGAAATCACTGTCGCCGATCACCGCCACCCGCTGTTCACGCGGCTTAGCGTCAGGTTGGCCGTCGGATGCCTCCAGCGTCCGGGTTTCTACAACGCCAATCGGCAATGGCCCGGCCTGATCGCCGCTACCTTCGTCGAACTTCACCGCGCCTTCCAGCGAACCGCTGCTTTCCAGCCAACTGGTCGGCAGGGTCATGAGGAACTCATCCGCCTGCCACGCCAGCGAGCCATCCTTTCCACCTGCCTGCGGGTCGCGCGCGACCATGGTGGCGAACGGAAACACGGTTTGCATCCCCGTCAGCTTTTGCACTACTTCCGACTTGCCATAATCGACGATGGGGATCACTGCCGGATGGTTGATGCCCAGCAACTGCTGCAACGCCTGGTTCGCATCCACCACCGTGCCGTCGTAGATTTGCAGCCCCAGCAACTCTTCCAGTGCTTGCAGGCCATGCAGGCCGCCGGGGTCTTGCAACCACAACAGATTGCCGCCCTGTTCCACATACTGTTTCAACACATCGGCTTCGCCGGGCAGTAAATCCTGCTGCGGGGATGCGATGACGACGAAACTGGCATTCTGCGGCAGCGACTGGGTACGCACCAGATTGTGTGGCTGAATGCTGAAGCCATTACGTTGCAGGTTGGCGACCAGTTGCGACATGCCAGTCGATTCCTGCGCCAGCGGATTGCGTTCGCCGTGGCCTTCCAGGAACAGCACCAGCCGTTCCCCACCCCGGCTCATGCGCTGGATGGCGTTGGCAATGATGTCTTCGCCCGTCGCTTCCACCACCTCGCTGCGGTCACCAAGATGGATGGCAAGCTGCCCGGCGTACTGGATGCCATCCTGCTTCGCCCGCGCCGGGTCAAGGTCAGGGTTGACGAATTCGATGCTGGTATCCGCCTTGATGCGCTGGTATTTGCCCGCCATCTTACGCAACTCGGCCTCCAGATCGGGGCGGTCAGGGATGTAGGCGATGAAAGTCAGCGGCTTGTCCAGACTTTGCAGCAAGGCTTGGGTAGGCAGGGAAAGGCTATTGCGCGCGCCGTAAGTCCAGTCGGACTCGAACTTGAATTCGCGCCCGAAATAGCCCAACAACCCGATCACCAGTACAAACAGCAGATAGAAAACCCCGTTTTGCAGCCCGATCCAGCGGTGGGTCTTTTTACTCATTTTCATGTTGGTCTACCCCTGCAAGCGGTCGTTGTCGAGTTTGCGGATGGTCAGGATCAGGAACCCGCCAATAAACAGCAGGTAATACACCAGGTCGCTGCTATCAAACATACCATCCAGGAACGACAGGAAATGCCCGAAGTGCGACAGGTAAACAAACACTTCACTGCCCGCCCCTTGGGAATTACCGGAAATGTACAACACCACCAGGAACAGCAGCAAACCAAAGGTCGTCACCGCCGCAATCACCGGCTGCCTGGCCAGCGCCGACAGGAACAAGCCCGCCGCCGCGAACGAAGCCAGCAACAACGCCAGCCCCAACGCTGCCGCCGCCAGCTTGCCCCAGTCCAGCCCCGTGCCAATGGAGAGGGAAAGCGGCATCAGGCTGAGCAAACCGACCATCAGCAGCACAAAACCCAACACGCCGAGGTATTTTCCCAGCACAATCTGTGTACTGGATAGCGGCGAAGAAGTCAGCAACGGCAGGGTCTGGTTCATGCGTTCTTCGGCAAACTGGCGCATGGTGATCAGCGGCATCACCGCCAGCATGATGAAACCCGCCCACAGGTACAGCGCCGACACCACCATGTCGCTGATACCCGGCGGGTCTTGCATCCCGGCCACTTGCGGCTGGATCAGGGTCAGGTATTCGTTCAAACCCAGCAGGAACACCCAAGCGAGGATGAACAACACCACGGCGAGGATGCTCCACGCCAGCGGCGATACAAACATGCGGCGGAATTCCATGCTAGCGATAGCCCAGATAGCGTTCATGCAGCGGCCTCCTCTGTTTGCCCTTCCCCGGCTTCGCGGAAAATCAGGTCAAAGAACACCTGTTCCAGCGACTCCACCCCCTCCAGCGTATTGTTGAACACGGTTTTGCCACGATTGAGAATTTGCACCCGGTCGCACACCGCCTGCACTTCCGGCAGGATGTGGGTGGAAAGGATGATGCCGTGTTCCTGCCCCAGTTCGCGGATCAGGCTACGGATTTCGCGGATCTGGATCGGGTCAAGGCCAACGGTTGGCTCGTCGAGGATGACAACCGCCGGGTTATGCAGGATGGCTTGCGCAATCCCCACCCGCTGGCGGTAGCCCTTGGAGAGGTTGCCGATCAGGCGTTTGCCGACATCTTTCAAGCCGCAACGTTCGCTGGCACGTTCCACGCTACCCTGACGTTGGGCAGCAGGCACATTGCGCAGGCGGGCGCAATAATGCAGATACTCGCTCACAGTCAGGTCGCGGTAAACCGGTGGCTGTTCCGGCAGATAACCGATCTGCTGCTTGGCCTTGCGCGGCTCATCCAGCAAATCCACATCATTGATATGGATTTCACCCGCAGTAGGGGCAAGGTTACCGGTCAGCATCTGCATGGTGGTGGATTTACCCGCGCCATTCGGCCCCAGCAGACCCAATACCTCACCCTTGCGTAACTCAACGTCCAAATTAATTACTGCACGGTGGTCACCATAGTCGCGTGACAAGCCGGTTGCGGTTATGAGCCTATCCTGATGATTTATCATGTAATTGCCCTAATTTTATTCAGTTTTCATTAATATTTCTGATAAAATGAAATATATATTCTATGAATGGAAGGGTTGAACTTGCGAGTATATCGAATAGACTCTGGAATTGGTAAGCGGGCGGCTGATATATCTCACAAAAATCAACCACCCGTTTATGCACTTTTTTTGGGCTGACATAAAGGGTACTACGATCATGGGTGTCTATACTGAACGAAGCTGGTTCCTGCTCCAAAGCAAGCCGCACAAAGATGAACTGGCGGAAGCGCATCTGCGCAATCAGGATTACGAAGTCTACCGTCCACTGGCCAAACGCCTGCGCAAACAACGCGGCAAAATGGTGAAAATGACGGAATCGCTGTTTCCCCGTTACATGTTTATTTATCTGGATCAGGGTATCGAAGATAACTGGGGGCCTATCCGCAGCACCACCGGGGTCAGCTCCATTGTGCGTTTCGGCAGGGAATGCCTGCCGCCACCCGTGCCTACCCCCCTCATCCTGTCGCTGAAAGCCAATGAAGATGAATTGGGTGACCGCGCAATTGACCTTGACCGTTTCCACAAAGGCGACAAAGTCATTATCACCGAAGGGCCATTCAAGGGCTTGCAAGCTGTTTTCCAGCAATACGATGGCGATAACCGTGTTTACATCCTGATGCATCTCCTAAATACCAAGCGCCCCAGCAAAATGGCCATTTCACCGGCTCACTTGTTGGCAGCTTAATGGTTTAGCAAGCGCCCGCCATCCACAGGTAGCACTTGGCCGGTAATGTAACCAGCATCACGCACCAGGAACAGGATGGCTTTGGCAATGTCTTCCGGGCTGCCCTCGCGTTGCAGGGCAGTGCGGGCAATGATGTCGGTGTGCATGGCGTGGTTTTCGCTCATTTCCGGCCACAGGATCGCACCGGGGGCAACGCCGTTGACCCGTACATCCGGCCCCAGTTCGCGGGCGAGGGATTGGGTCAGCATCAGCAAACCCGCTTTCGCCACGCAATAGGCGGTGTAACCTTTTAGCGGGCGCATCCCATGGATATCGACCATATTGATGATGCAACCTTGGCTGGCCTGCAAATGCGGTGCGGCAGCTTGTGCCATGAACAGCGGCGCTTTCAGGTTGGTGCCGATCAGGTCGTCGAATTGCTGTTCGCTCAGGGTGTCCAGCGGCGTGGGGTAGAACGAGGATGCGTTATTCACCAGCACATCCAATTGCCCGGTTTGTTCCAGCGTTTGCGCCACGATGCGGGGAATGTTTGCTACATCCAGCAAATCCCCCTGCACCAGGAAACAGGAAGCATGCCTGATGGCATTCAGTTCCGCCTGTAGTGTTTCCGCATCCTGTGATGAACGGCGGTAGTGGATTACCACGTTTGCACCTGCTGCGTGCAAACTGCGGGCGGTTGCCGCGCCGATACGTCGGGCAGCGCCTGTGAGCAACGCTACCTTTCCTGCCAATGTCGCCATGCCATACCTTCTGTTAAGCTTTATGTTTTTCCTCATGATAACCCGACATGCACTTTACTGACACATTACCCACACCGCCAGCCGAGGCTTTGGCGCACAGCGAACAGCTGGCACAGCACATTCGTGCAGCCATTGCAAGCCACGGCGGCAGCATTCCGTTCCGCGAATTCATGCGCATGGCGCTGTATGAACCGGGGCTGGGGTATTACGTGGCGGGCTTGCGCAAGATTGGGGTGGAAGGCGACTTTATCACCGCACCGGAGATTTCCCCGCTGTTTTCGCAGTGCCTCGCCAACCAGTGTGCACAAGTGCTGGCAGAACTGGGGGGCGGCGACATGCTGGAGCTGGGCGCAGGTAGCGGGGTGATGGCAGCGGATATGTTGTTGCGGCTCGAGAAACTGGGTTGCCTGCCGCAGCGTTACCGGATTCTTGATTTGAGTCCGGAATTGCGTGACCGGCAGCGGCAGACCTTGCAGGCGAAAGCGCCGCATTTGTTGGCGCGGGTGGAATGGCTGGACGCATTGCCGGAAAAAACCATACGCGGGGTTATAGTGGGAAATGAGGTGTTGGATGCAATGCCGGTGGAGGTGTTTCAGGTTACGGAAGGTGAAATGCATTCTGTGCATGTGAAACTTGAAGGGGATAATTTTGCATTCACAGCAAGAAACCCCTCCCTAACCCTCCCCTTATCAGGGGAGGGAACGAAAGCGGGGGAACATCTGGCTCCTCCCCTGACAAGGGGGGGCTGGAAGGGGTTTCTTTCCTACACCTCCGAATACAACCCCGCCCTGCCCGGCTGGATGCGCAGCATGGCCGACACGCTGGAGGCTGGAGCATTGCTGCTCATCGACTACGGCTACGAGCAGCAGGACTACTACCACCCCGACCGCAACGAAGGCACGCTGATCTGTCACTACCAGCACCGCGTTCATAACAACCCGCTACTATACCCCGGCTTGCAGGACATCACCGCCAGTGTGGATTTCACCGCCGTGGCCGCAGCAGGCGTGGATGCGGGGCTGGAATTGACCGGTTACACAACACAAGCAGCTTTCCTCGCCAGCAGCGGGCTGGAGGAACTGTTCATTGCCGCGCTGGATGCCAATCCCGACAACCAGTACCAATTGGCACAGCAGGTACGCACGCTGAGCCTCCCGTCGGAAATGGGCGACCGTTTCAAGGTCATCGCACTCAGCAAAGGATTTACCCCGCCCCTGATCGGCTTTAGACTCGCCAACCGGAAACAACATTTATAACCCATAAGGATTAATTTTATGGACATCATCCATGCCATCATTTTAGGCATTGTGGAAGGCATCACGGAATTCCTGCCCATTTCCTCCACCGGCCACATGATCGTGGTGGCCGACTGGTTAGGGATACCGCGCGAATCACAAAACACTGCCTTCGAAATCATTATCCAGTTTGCCGCCATTTTTGCGGTTATCGCCAATTACACCGACAAGTTTCACCCCAGGCACCTCAAGTTATGGGTCAAGGTGCTAATTGCCTTCCTGCCGATTGCCGTCATCGGTTTTCTATTTGCTGACCTGATCGAAAGCCTGTTTGATGTCAAAATCGTGGCCTGGATGTTTATTATCGGTGGGGTCATCTTCCTGCTGTTGGAACACTTCTACCGTGACAGCCCGCACCGCGTGCATGACATGGAAAACATGAGTTTCCAGCAGGCTGCATGGGTGGGCTTCGCACAGATATTCGCCCTCGTTCCAGGTACTAGCCGCGCCGGAGCCACCATTGTCGGCGGTATGCTGGCGGGACTTGACCGCAAAGCTAGCGCCGAGTTCTCTTTCCTGCTGGCACTGCCGGTGCTTGGGGCCAGTTCCGCTTACTCGCTGCTGAAACATTACGATGAATTTGCCAGTACCAGCTTCGCACCGCTCATTGTGGGCTTTGTGGTGTCGTTTGTGGTCGCCTACCTGACCATGAAAATTTTTCTGGGCTTTCTGGAAAAGTTCACATTCCGGACATTCGGGATTTACCGGATTCTGTTTGGTCTGCTGTTGTTGTGGTGGCTGGCATAAGCGCACATAGCCCTTTACCTGCCGCCGTCAATCCACGGATTTGTACGGCGGAATAGCTGCCGCTGGCAGTATCCTTGCGGTGGCCGACCCGTGCCAGCACGAAACCGGCGCGCTCCCAGAAGCGTAACAACGCCGACGTCATCGCATAGCTGACGCCGATGTAGTCTGCGCCGCTGCTTTCCGCATATTTCACCAAGTGTTCCAGCAATTTTGAGCCTAGCCCCTGCCCTTGCAGGCCGGGGTGGACGGCTATGCGCATGACACGTTCGCAAACCCGTTGCGCAGCCCCGGCAATTCCGGCGTGGAAGGTCAGGGTTTGCGGGATGGGGTGGCCGTGCGGGCGGCGTTTGCCTGCGTGGATCGCAGCGGTGAGGTCGGCATCCAGCCCGCCTTCACGGGATAGCAGGGCGACAGCGACGATTTCACCCGCCAGTTCCAGGATGTGGATGGAAATGCCGGGGGCATCAAGCATCTGGCGCAGGTCGGAGGGGCGGGTCTGGTAGTGGGCTGTCACCAGTAGGCCGAAGAGTTGGCGCAGGAGGGGTTCGTTTTGGGCGAGATCATGGCGGTTTAACAACCGATATTGGCAAACAGGGCAGACACAGGGGTCTGCTCCTACCGGCGCACGTAGGGGCGGCCCCCTGTGGCCGCCCTCTTCCAAATCCACGTCCAGCAGCAGCGCGTGATTGATAAAATGTTCCAGCGGGTCGTTTTCGGCCCAACGGATAGGCTGGTACAGGCGGATGGATTGCCAGCCAGGTGCAATCACATCCAGCCGTTTCTGGAAACGCAGGATGAAGCCGCGCCCGCTGCCTTCGTAGCCGTGCAAGGTGGTGGAAAAAACGCAACGCGGGTAGTGTTCCAGCATTTGTAGCAGCAGGGTAACGGGAATGGCAGCGGCCTCATCCACCATCAGCACATCGGCTTGCGGCAGAGTTTGCAGCAGGTCGTCGGGGGCGAAGAAATCCGGTGGGTTTTCGGCGTGTTTGAAGACGGATTCGACCGTGGCGCGGGAAGGTGCTGTCAGCAGCACCCCTTTCCCTTCCGCGATTAGCTGGCTGGCAGCCATACCCAGTGCAGCAGATTTACCCCGCCCTCGGTCTGCTATTAATACCACCGGCATTACCGAATGAAGAATGGCCTGAATGGCGGAACACTGATCGTTTTGAGGAGGGCGAATGCAATTCGCCCCTACAATCTTCCGTAGGGGCGAATTGCATTCGCCCTCTTCTCCTCGCCATGCATCCAACAACCCAACAAACCGCCGTAAAAACCGCCCTTCCACCGCCCCAGGCTGGAAAGGATACGGCAAAAACCGCCGGTAATCCGGGTCAGGAAACCCCGCCCATTCAGCCAGCGGCGGCGTTAGCAGGTAAAAGGTTCCCCCCCCACGCAAGGTTCCACTGATCGCGGCAAACGCATTCACGTCGAAACCGCTATGGGCATCGAACACAACCGCATCGGTTTCTTGCCCGAGCATGACGCGGGCTTTATTGGCAGGCAACGCCCCGGCAATAACGGGAGCCGTCGTAATCCAGATGGCATTAACACCAACAGGCAGCAGGGCTTGCGCCCGTTGCAGGCACTCCGCCTGCTGCCCGGAAATGACCCGCAGTTGACGCGGGAGGTCGTTTATACCGCGTCCCGCCCGCTTTCACCGGTACGGATGCGAATGGCTTGTTCGACCGGGAACACGAAAATCTTGCCGTCGCCAATCTTGCCGGTGTGGGCCGCTTTCTGGATAGTTTCGATACAGCGGTCAACATCCTCTTCCTTGACCACGATTTCCAGCTTGACCTTCGGCAGAAAATCGACCACGTATTCCGCGCCACGGTACAGCTCGGTATGGCCTTTCTGACGCCCGAAACCCTTGACTTCGATGGCTGTCATGCCGGTTACGCCAATTTCCGTCAACGCCTCACGCACGTCATCCAGCTTGAACGGTTTAATGATGGCCTGAATTAGTTTCATGCTTGCTCCTTATTGGGGTTTCAGGGGTAAATTTTTACGCCAGGCAGACGTGATGGGGTAACGCCAGTCCTTGCCGAAGCCACGCCCACTAATGCGCACACCGGGGGCTGCCTGTCGCCGTTTATATTCGCTCAATAATACCAGATTCACTACGCGGCGGACGGTTGCTGCGTCGAATCCATCCGCCACGATGTCCTCCAGCACCTGATCGCCTTCGATGAAACGTTGCAGGATGGCGTCCAGTTCGGGATAAGGCGGCAGTGAATCCTGATCCACCTGCCCCGGAGCCAGCTCTGCCGACGGCGCGCGGTCAATAACACGCTGCGGAATTGCCTGCCCCAACGTATTGCGGTAACGCGCCAACTGGTATACCTGCATCTTGTACACATCTTTCAGTGGGGAAAACGCACCAGCCATGTCACCATACAACGTGGCATACCCCACTGCGCTTTCGCTTTTGTTACTGGTGGACAGCAACAATCCACCCAGCTTGTTGGATAGCGACATCAGCAACACACCACGAATACGCGCCTGCAAGTTCTGCTCGGTCACATCCGTCGGCTTGCCGCCGAATTCCGGAGCCAGCAATTCCATGAAACTGTCGTACACAGAGGCAATCGGCAACTGCCGGTAGCGCACACCCAGCCACACCGTCTGCTGTTTCGCATCCTCCACACTCATGCCGGAAGTGTAGTGGAACGGCATCATCACTGCATCGACATTTTCCCTCCCCAGCGCATCCACCGCCAAAGCCAGCACCAGGGCTGAGTCTATGCCGCCGGAAAGGCCCAGCAACACGCGGGAAAACCCGTTCTTGTGTACGTAGTCGCGGATGCCGGTGGTGAGAGCCTTATAGATTATCGCGGTCTGCCCCTCCCCTAAGGGGGCGAAGCGCCGCGTTGAAGCGGCTAGGCGGTTGGGAAGGGTTTCTTCCCCCAAATCCCATTCCCGCACCCACACCCCACTCGTAAACGCCTCCGCCCGAAACACAATATTCCCGCCCGCATCCAGCAACATGGAATCACCATCAAACACCAGCTCATCCTGCCCACCCACCAGATTGACATAGGCGATCGGGCATTGGTTGGAAGCCGCTTGCCGTTGCAGCAATTCCGTGCGCTGCTCCTGCTTCTCGGTACTGAACGGGGACGCATTCAGCACACACAAGGCTTCCGCTCCCTGCGCCACCGCTTCCCGCGCCGGAGCGTCCTCCCAGATGTCCTCGCAAATCAGAATGCCGAGTTTGACGCCCGCCACCTCCACCACCAGCGATTCCGTTCCCGGCGTAAAGTAACGCTTCTCATCAAACACACGGTAGTTGGGCAGGCATTGCTTGGCGTATTCTGCAACAATCCCACCATCACGCAGCACACAAGCCATGTTGCGCAAGTCATTGTCCCGTCTCAAAGGCGCGCCGAGGATAACGGTCATGCCATCGGTTTCAGCTGCGATTTCTTCCACCCCTGCCTGCATCTGGGCAAGGAAGTCAGGGCGGAACACCAGATCTTCCGGCGGATACCCCGCCAACACCAGTTCGGGAAACACCACCAGGTCGGCTTGCTGTTCCCGCGCCTGCCGGATGGCCTGCTTCACCTGCTGAAGGTTGTTATGAACGTCGCCCACGCAGACGTTCAACTGGGCCAATGCGATGCGTAATGTCTGATTTTTCTTTTGCACGGTGTCATAAAAGGGTATTGTTACAAGGCGAAGACTATACCTGAAAAGGGCCAAATGCATCATGTCCCGTATCCTTTTTATCCTTGTTTTGCTGGCAGTCGGGTTTCTACTGTTAAAATCCTGGCAGCGTAGACAAGCACTGAAACACGACAACAAACAAACGTCCGGGAAAATCACTAAAAATACCCGCATGGTTCGCTGCCTGCATTGCGGCCTGCACATCCCGGAAGACGAAGCGATTTCTCAGGGGGGAAAACACTTTTGCAGCCTGGAGCACGCGCAACATCATTTGACGAAAAACTAGTCCCGGTCTTCCTGCATGAAGACCCCTGGAACCTGCTGCGCCTCTATCACGTTTACCGCCTGACCCTGGCCAGCGCCCTCTTGGTCGCGCTAGTGCTGGAATACGGCAAGGTCAAGCTTGGCCAGTATGACCCTGGGCTGTTTGTCTGGCTGACCGGCGTTTACTTGATCATCGCCATCCTCAGCAACTTGGCCTCCTATTTCCAGTGGCCTGACCTGCCGGTGCAAACCCTGCTGTTTGTGCTGCTGGACATCGCCATCCTGCTGGGGCTGATTTATTCCAGTGGTGGGGTCGAGGCTGGCTTTGGCATATTGTTGCTGATCCCGATCCTGATCCCGCACTTGAGCCACCCTGGTTACATGTCGCTCCTGCTGGCGGCACTGAGCGGCCTGTCGCTGGTCATCATGCAGGTCTGGCTGCAATCACGAGGCATCACGGAACACACCGGCATCATGCACAGCGGTCTGATTGCGCTGTTCATCCTGCTGGTCAGCTGGTCCAGTAACCGCTGGATCCGCAAGGCCAGCGCCATGGCATTGCTGGCCAAGCGGCGCGGCATCGACCTGGCCAATATGTCGCAACTCAACCAGTCGATCCTCGACAAGCTGGAATCCGGTATCGTGGTAGTGGAAGGTTCCGGCGCCATCCGCCACATGAACGAACCCGCCTGGGACATGCTCGGCCAGCCCGGTAACTGGCGCAGCAAACCGCTGCAACAATTCGCCCCGGAACTTGACCACCATTTGCAGCACTGGCTGCACAATGTCAGCCCGCGCATTGCCACCTTCGACGTGCGCCACCAGCACACCAGCGAAATGCGCGCGCGCTTTTCGCAACTGGGTACGCACTCACGCCGCGCTACCCTGATCTATCTGGAAGACACCACGGAACAGCGGGAAAAACTGCAAAACGCCAAACTCGCTTCCCTCGGCCAGCTCACCGCCAGTATTGCCCACGAAATCCGCAACCCGCTAGGGGCCATCAGCCACGCTGCGCAATTGCTGGGCGAGTCGTACAACCTCGACAAGGCCGACACCCGCCTGCTGCAAATCATCCAGTCCAACGCACGGCGTATGAACCTAACCATCGAAAGCGTCCTCAACCTGTCGCGCAAAAAGACCCCCAACCGCGAACGGCTGGCGCTTAAGCTGTGGCTGCACGAATTCCGCAAGGATTTCATCCTGCAACACAAACTGCGAGACGAACAAATCACCCTGTTCATCGAACCTGCCGACACCGTGATCGAATTCGACCCCGCGCACTTACACCAGGTCATCTGGAACCTGTGCCGCAACGCACTCAAATACGCCCACGAAGACCCGCGCCGACTGCAACTGGACATCCAGGGCGGCAATCCGGCCCATACCCGCGACATCATGCTCAACATCATCGACAACGGGCGCGGCATGACCGAAGAGCAGCGCCAACGCCTGTTCGAGCCTTTTTTCACCACCAGCACCCAGGGAACCGGGCTGGGGCTGTTCATGTCGCGGGAACTGTGCCTGACCAATGGCGCGAACCTGGAATACATCGCCCAGCCGACCGGCGGCAGTTGTTTCCGCATCGTGTTCGCCCACCACCGTTAAGACAACAAGACAAGAAACATGACTGACCAAACCGTACTCATTATCGACGACGAACCCGACATCCGCGAACTGCTGGAAATCACCCTATTGCGCATGGGGCTGGATACCGTCACCGCCGGTGATGTACAGACCGCACTGGAAAAAATCGAGCAATATCAGCCCAACCTGTGCCTGACCGACATGAAACTCCCAGACGGCAACGGCATCGACATCGTGCGTTACCTGCAAAAAAACTATCCGCACACCCCGGTCGCCGTCATCACTGCGTTTGGCAGCATGGATACGGCGGTGGAAGCCCTCAAGGCTGGCGCTTACGATTTCGTCTCCAAACCGGTGGAACTGCCCAAATTGCGCGACCTGGTGCAGACCGCCCTGAAACTGTCGGCGGGCAAGAAAGGCCCCCATGCACAAGCAGACACCGCCAGCGACGACCCCCACGGCAGCAGCATCCTCGGCGATTCCCCCGCCATGCGCCAGCTCAAGGCCACCATCGGCAAGCTGGCGCGCAGCCAGGCACCGGTTTACATCCACGGCGAATCCGGCAGCGGTAAAGAACTGGTAGCGCACCAGATCCACCTGCAAGGCAACCGCACCAAAGCGCCGTTCATCCCGGTCAACTGCGGTGCCATTCCTGAAAACCTGATGGAAAGCGAATTTTTCGGCCACAAGAAAGGCAGCTTTACCGGCGCAGTCGCCGACAAGCAGGGGCTGTTCCAGGCCGCGCACAAAGGCACGCTGTTCCTGGATGAAGTCGCCGACCTGCCGCTGACCATGCAGGTCAAACTGCTGCGCGCGATTCAGGAAGGCGCGGTCAAACCAGTAGGCGGGCTGGAGGAAATGCCGGTGGACGTGCGTATCCTCAGCGCCACCCACAAAAGCCTGGAACACGAAGTCGCCGCTGGCCGTTTCCGCCAGGATTTGTATTACCGCCTCAACGTCATCAAGCTGAAAGTGCCACCGCTGCGGGAACGGCAGGAAGACATCCTGCCACTGGCGGACTTTTTCCTGCGCAAGATAGCGGAACGTTGGCAGATGCCCCCTATCCGCCTGTCACCTGCGGCACGGTCTGAGCTGGAAAGCTATGTTTTCCCTGGCAATGTGCGTGAGCTGGAAAATATTCTGGAGCGCGCCAGCACGCTATGTGACAACAACACCATCCAGCCGGATGATTTGCAGTTGCCAGCGGCAAGCATCACGGCTGATGCCGTTGCCAGCCCCCTTTCCACCCCTGCACCTATCAGCCACGCGCCGGGCACAACGGCGGAAGAGCCTGAAGGGAAGAAGGCCAAAACGGAACCGGAACCGCTGCCTGCCTGGAACCCGGTGGACGAAGAGGCGGAGCGCGACCTGATCCTGCGGGCGCTGGAACAGACCCGCTGGAACCGCACCAAGGCGGCGGAAGTGCTGGGCATGACCTTCCGGCAATTGCGTTACCGCATCCAGAAGTACGGGCTGGATGAGGGTTGATGGCAGCACCCGCAATGATAGGCTAAGATCAAGGCCATCAGCACGGAGATGACAGCATGGGTTACGCATTACTGAAAGACTCCCGTATCAGCCCGGATGAGTATCTGGCCGGTGAACAGATTGCGGATGAGAAATATGAATACATCGACGGCGAAGTTTACGCCATGGCGGGGCGGCTGACCGTCATGTGAAGGTCAGTGGCAATACCTATGCCATGATCAAGACACATCTGCGCGGCTCGGGTTGCAGCACCTATATCGCCGACATGAAAGTGCGTATCGGTGAGGATGAAGCATTCTTCTACCCGGATGTGATGGTGACGTGCGACCCGGCTGACCAACTGCCTGAACAGGATTACACCAAAAATGCCCCCAAACTTATCATTGAGGTTTTATCCCCTTCCACGGAAAGCAGGGACAGGGGCAGCAAGTTCATGCACTACCGCCAGTTGGCGAGTTTGCAGGAATATGTGCTGATTGACCCCACCCATTATTATGTGGAAGTGTTCCGCCGCCAGAATGCCGATGAATGGCTGCTGAGGACTTGCCAGGGGCAGGATACCAGCCTGATACTCCAAAGCATCGGCCTGACATTATCACTGCTGGATTTGTACGAAGACGTGCGTTTTGATGTGCCGCCCTCTGCCTGATTACAAGCTGTCACCTTCGCAGGGAGGCAAACCACCCTGACGGGTCAGGATGCGCCGGAATTCCACAAAATCGGCCCTTTCCCGCCGTTCCGCGAAGAAACGGGAAGTTCGCAACGCGGCAAGCTTTTCTGCAACGGCCTGGGCGATGAACTGGTTGATGCTGATATTGTCCAGTGCTGCCGCCTTGTTGACTTCTTCTTTTAAAGAAGGGGGCAGACGTAATGGGTAAGCGGTGTTTTGTTTCATGTCCGAATTCTCCAGATAGCCTGTGCTGGCCGGATAGCTTCAATACCAAAACGGCAAGGGGCATCCCCGTAATCACGCAAATTGAATGTTACCAGCAAGTCTGCCTGACCATTGATTGCCGTTTCCAATACCATTTCATCTGCCGGGTCAATCAGTTGTGGCCGCCAGTGGAAGTCCATGTAAACCGGTTCCAGCAAGGCAATCACCCCACTGGCAAAGATGCCTGCCCTCTCCTGATCCAGTCCAGCCTCGTCATAATGCCTAAACTCCAGACACTTCGCCTCGTACTCCAAAGCCAATGGCACACTTCCCAACAGTGTAACCTGCCGTTCTAATGCTGCTGACAAAATTGCTGCCGATGCCCCACCTGGGCTGCGCAGAGCGGCAATGATAACGTCGGTATCCAATACACATCGCAGCATGGCCTCTCTGAAACATCTAATAAGATGTCTACATCATAACGCCAGCATCTACCCTCAGGCAAGGGCAAGCAACCGCCTCTTATCCTTTGACAACCCTGCCAGTTTTGTCAGATTCAGACAGCGTTCAGCTTGTCACTAATGCAGGGAATCTATCCAAAAACACCGCTTACCTCCAAAAACACGCCGCTCATTCCGGGTTTTGATTTGGCACGCTGGCTGCAATAGCTCTAGTGTCTCTCAGGACAACAACTCAACCCCAACTAATCCTAATAACAAGGAGCATTAAAATGAGCATGAAAGCAAAAGCACAACAAGGTTTCACCTTGATAGAATTGATGATCGTGGTCGCCATCATCGGCATCCTGGCCGCGATTGCACTGCCAGCTTACCAAGACTACACCGTCCGCTCCCGCGTCATGGAAGGTATCACCATGCTGGAGCCACTGAAGCTCTCCATCGCCACTGAAGTTACCACTGCTAATGACCTGGTAGTAATGGCTGACGACTGGAACGATGACGAAAATCATGACGGCACCGTACCTACCAGTAAGTTCGTCGATAGCATCCAGATTGATAATGCATCAGGTGTTATTACTGTTGATTTCAACAACACCACCTTGGGTGTTGCAGCAAGCCAAGACCAGATTACCCTGAGTCCAAACGTGCGTACTACTGGCGGCATCGACACTTTGGCGGGCGCATTGGCTGCTGGCCTGACTGGTGCCCTGGATTGGGGTTGCGCATCTGAAACCAACGCTACTGCTGACGCTCGTACCATCGCGGTAACAGCTCCAGCAAACCCAATGCTGGCCAAATACGCCCCAGCTGAGTGCCGCTAATCTCCCCGCCTAACTAAAGGCATAAAGGCAAGGGTGGCCACATTAACAATGGCCACCCTTTTTTCACTGCACACAAGGTGACAAATAATGAAAAGCAAACAAACAGGCTTCACCTTGATCGAACTGATGATTGTGGTCGCCATTATCGGAATCCTTTCTGCCATTGCCCTGCCCGCCTACCAGGAATACCTTATCCGTGGAAAAATATTGGAGGGACTCAAACAAGCAGACAGCGCCAAAACCAGCATCACCAGCCAAGCAGCCACCATTGCCGACATTTATGTAGCAGCAACTGATTGGAATAGCCAGGAAAATCACAACGGCACTGTACCCAATAGCAAATATGTCGATTTGATCACAGTTGACGACGACACTGGCGTTATCACCGTTGATTTCAATCATACCACCATCGGCGTCAGTTCCGGTGAAGATCAACTCACATTAACCCCCTCCATCCACACAACTTCAGGCGTAGTGTTGTTAAACGCTGCCCTTACCGCCGGCACAACCGGCGCTTTCGAATGGGCTTGCGCGTCTGGCAGCAGCTCCACATCTACAAACCGGGGGATTCCCAGCGTAGTGCCAGATCACCCCCTTAACCCCAAATATGTACCGGCGGAATGCCGTTAACAGGTTTCCTGTTTTGTATCCAATCCAAGCGAGGTTCGCCATGATTCAGGAAAAACTCAAAGCCGCATCCATTCATTTGGCCATCAGTGCTTTTATCATCGCCTGTTTTTTAAGTATCGTATTACTTGTCTGGTATCCGGCACCCTTTCCAGAGCTTAGTGGATTAAACCATATTCTAGCCATATTGATCGGTGTCGATCTGGTGCTTGGCCCACTACTGACCTTCATCATTTTCAAAAAGCAAAAACCTTCCTTGAAGTTTGACCTTTCCGTCATTGCATCCGTCCAGCTAGCCGCACTGATCTATGGGGCTTTCAGCATTTTCCAGGGGCATCCGGCTTATATCGTCTATGCTGTAGACCGCTTTGAACTGGTGCCTGCCCAAGATGTAGCGCCAGAAAAAGCCAAATACGATGAATTCAAAATATCCAAGCTAGGCTTTCCTAAACTGGCTTATGCCAAAAAGCCAGAAGACAGCGAAACCCGCAATAAATTATTGTTTGAAGTATTGTCTGGCCAACCTGATATTGAACGGCGGCCAGAATATTACGAGCCATTCGACAAATTTGCCGCTGAGGCCATGCGAAAAGGGCTGACGCAACAGCAATTGGGCAGCACCCCCGAAAACCGGCAAAAGCTGGAGGCATTTTTGGAGAAACACGGCAAAACAGCCGCCGATTACGCTTTCCTGCCGCTGGTGGGCAAGGAAAAGGATGTGCTGTGGGTGTGGGATAAAGCCAGTACGCAGCCTGTCGGGACTCTCGATATTGACCCGTGGCATTTACCCAAAATCGCCACCAACGGTTAAAGGCATCCGTTCAGCAGGGCAAGGCTGGAATGCCCCTGCCCTGCTTGCCACACCCAGCCTATGTAAGCCAACGACAACTCATTGTCGCTACTTGACAGTTTTGCATCAAGATGCGGATACTGGACATATTGATGCTTAATAAGGGCATGGATATGCGAACCACTATCCAACTCGACAATCACCTTCATGAGATGGCTCGCCAATATGCGTTGGCGACGGGCAAGACTTTTGCTGCGCTGGTGGAAGAGGCACTGCGTGAGAAACTGATGTCACAGGCAGCCCCGAAACCCCGGATGCGGGTAAAGCTGACAACTGTGAAGGGCAAGGGTATCCGTCATGGTGTCGACCTAGACAGCAATGCGGCTTTGCTGGATCTGATGGAGGCGGATTGATGTTGCTGTGCGACGTGAATGTGCTGGTTTATGCCCATCGTGAAGATGCCCCCAATCACCCGGCTTACCTGCAATGGCTGGAGGATTTGATTAATTCAGACGAATCATTCGCCGTATCCGAACTGGTCTTGAGTGTTTTTTTACGCATCGTGACCCACCCCAAGGTTTTTAACCCGCCCAGCCCCCTTGCCGATGCACTAGCATTCATCAGTAGCATTCGCCAGCAGCCCAATTGCAGGCTTGTTGCTCCAGGTCAGCGGCACTGGGATATTTTTCAGTCTCTATGCGAAACTACCAATGCCAAAGGCAATCTGGTTCCTGATGCTTACCATGCGGCGCTTGCGATTGAATCAGGTTGTGAGTGGATAACAACCGACCGGGGTTTTAGCCGCTATCCGGGGTTACGCTGGCGCACACCGTTTTAGCACTCACGAGCGGATTGAAAGGTGGCAGCCGCCCAGTACAAGACGTGGTAAACTACATTGCCGGTCGGCTAAAATTCCTGTTAAATGAAGACGAACGCGGTTTCGGTGAATACTTCGCCATGCTCGAACGGCTTGCTGAAAACCGCAACCTCCTGCCCAATATCAAAGAGGCCAAAGACATGCTGACACAAGTGGACGTTACCAAGTTTGCCTCCTACCAATGGGGGCGCGAAGACGGCCTGAAAGAAGGGCTTGAAAAAGGTATCGAGAAGGGTATAGAAAAAGGCAGGGAACAAGGCATCCTCATGGAACGTGTGCGCCTCGCCCGCCAACTCATTGGCCTGCTGGATGACAAAACCATCGCCGAAAAGACCGGCCTGCCCGAGGAAGAAGTCAGCAAACTCAAGCTGCACTGACAGCAAACTGACGCAGCGTCGTCTTCAAATAATCCTCCGTTGCCTCAAACTCCGGTTCCGTGCCATTGAATGCCCGCATCTGCGGTATCACCTTGGTGCGGATGCCCATCCCCCGCGCATCCACATACCCATAATCCCGCAACACCTCCACAATGATCGGGTTACGCGGCGAACGCTGCCCCGCCTTCATCTTTTCGATAGTCATGGAATTTTGCAATGCCCCGGGGCTGACCACTTCCAACCGATCCGCATAAACGCCAACCTCAATATCCACAAAGCGCGTCCAGTCACGGTGGGCGCAAGCATTGATCACCACTTCCCGCAGCGCATTCAGTGGATACATCCACCCACGGTCGCGCCGCAGGCTGTTTTCATCAATAACGCCACTTTCATAAAAAATGAATGGGCGTAACACGGATACCAGCTTTTCAACCAAACCATCCTCAATAACCAGGCGGTTTCCTGCCCTGTCCCGCTCAATGCGCCCAACCAGCGGCATGTCCAGCACCTCATCCAGCCGTGCCTGATAAGCCTTGTCTGACCCTTCAAACACCATTGCCCGGATACCGGCCTGCCGCAGGTAACGGCGGGGTCTGACCCCAAACAAAACCAGCCCGGCAATGGTGCATAGCACCTCCCCCAGCAGGGATTTGACCAGAAACCCCAAGCCCAGCAGGCGTTCTTCCCAATCCTGTGCAGTTTGCGGAACCTCAGGGTCGGCAATCACCACTTCCAGATAGTTTTGCAGCCTTGCCTTGTCGAGCGCTGCCATGGATGTACCCGGCACCGGCATCACTTCCGTATGTAACATGCCGCCGAGTGCATACAAACGCGCCTGCTGCTCCC
The DNA here is from genome assembly GCF_000260135.1 of Thiothrix nivea DSM 5205. Lineage (NCBI taxonomy): Bacteria > Pseudomonadati > Pseudomonadota > Gammaproteobacteria > Thiotrichales > Thiotrichaceae > Thiothrix > Thiothrix nivea. The sequence continues at coordinate 1,717,884 of NZ_JH651384.1, forward strand.
GCGTCGCCAGTTGTGACGTGCTGCCAACCCTGAGATAAATGTCCTCACGCCCTGCATGGCGCACTACATACGGTTTGGAAATGCCCTGGGTAAAACTGACCACTGCTACCCGTTTGCCATCGGACAAGCCAATTTCCTCATAAAACGGCAACATCATCGGGTGAACCTTGTCCCTGAATACGTTCATTACCCATTCTTCCATATCCCCGCGGCGGATACCGGAAACAGAGCCATCATCTTCAACCCCCAGCAGGATACGTCCACCCTGAAAATTCGCCAGCGCCACAATTTCCCGCGCCAGTTGTTCCGGGCGGATGTCGTCACGTTTGAATTCCACCCCGGAATTTTCACCATTTGCCAAGATTTCCTGCAATTCATCCCGCCTCATTGCCAAACCCATTCCTTCAAGACCGATACCGGAAGTCTATCTCAAAAAGCGCTGCGAAACCGACATGTGAATAATTAGTGTAAATCGGGGACGTACCCCGATTAGATCATATGGGAAGACTGCACATCTGGTTTTGTTGCTTGTTCACACTCTGTTGGTACTTGCAGTATCCTTAAGTTTTCCAACCTGTCCAGGAGCATGATGTGGGTAATGCAGCGCGTGTAAAAGCAGAAGCTACTTACGCAGACCTGCTGAATCTGCCGGAACATCTGATCGGCGAGATCATTGATGGCGAGTTGTACACCCAGCCACGCCCTTCGCCGCGCCATGCCTGGGCGGCTTCCCGCATCGACCGCAAGGTAGGCGGCTCTTTCGATACCGACAGTAACGAACCCGGCGGTTGGGTGATCCTGTTCGAGCCGGAACTCCATCTGGGCGACAGGCCGCATACGCTGGTTCCCGACCTTGCCGGATGGCGCAAGGAAAACCTGCCGCAATTGCCGGAAACCGCCTGGATCGAAGTTGTGCCCGACTGGATATGCGAAATCATTTCCCCCTCGACAGCCGCCAAGGATCGGGTAAAGAAAATGCCGCTCTACGCCAGTTTGGGCGTGCAGTATTTGTGGCTGGTTGATCCGGATAGCAGGACGCTGGAGGCATACCGGCAGCATGAAGGGCGATGGCTTCATATTGGTTCGTGGGCAGATAATGATGTTGCCAGAGTTGAGCCGTTTGAGGCGGTTGAGTTGAATGTTGGCGGGTTGTGGTCAGTTTAATGGTTTCAAGGTTCTCTCATAAACTTCCCCCCTCCTACCGATAAACGGTATGATTGCCGTCATTCCGAAATCACACGCCGCCAACCGAATGACCGACATTTTCATCAGCTACAGCCGCAACGACCAACAGTGGGTCGCCAAACTCGCCAAGGCTTTGGAGGATGTCGGCTATTCCGTGTGGTGGGACACGCAACTGCTGGCGGGAGATGATTTCCATCGTACCATTCCGGCGGTGCTGGAAGAGGCGCGTTGCGCGATCGTGGTCTGGTCGAAAGTGTCGATTGATCGGCAATGGGTGCGGGCTGAGGCTTATCGCGCTAACGAGCGTGAAGTGCTGGTTCCTGTCAGGATTGAAGAGGTACAGATTCCTTTGCCCTTCAACCTGTTGCATGCTGAAGACATGAAACGCTGGAATGGTAAAGCTGACGATCCAGCTTTCCGGCGTTTGTTGGGAGCAATAGCGCGTCATTGTCCTTTAACTCAATCTATTGTTGCTGATGAACCTCTGCCGAAACCAGAATCCAAACCTGATTCACACCCACCAAAACGGTCAATGACAGGTTGGCTGGCGATGGCGGGTATTGCCACAGTAGTCGCGATCGCCATTTTCCTGTTTCTGGACAGGATTTCTGGCAAACAAACTGTTACCCCACCAGCAGTTGTGGAAGAGGCAGCAAAACCTGCGCCACCTCCCGAGCCAACCACCGAAGAAAAGCTCAAACAGGCCCGCGAATGGCTGGAAAGCGAAGATGCCACCAAGGAAAAGCAGGCAGTGGAGCAATTACAACCCCTGGCGGATGCAGGTAATGCCGAAGCCAAACGCCTACTGGGTATCAGTCACTTTAGGGGCTTGGCTGGCATGAAAGCAGATACGGCTAACGGCTGCACTTTGTACAAAGAGGCTGCGGATGCAGGCAATGAAAAGGCGAAAGATATTCATGCAAAACTTTGTTCCAAATAGCCATCGCGTTTTATCGTTGTTTTTGCTTGGTTTGCTGGTCTGTAGCGCCAGTGTAAACGCCAAAACCATCGAAGAAATGGAAGCCGACGCGATCAAGCAAAAACAGGAGCAAGATGCCCTGACTAAACCCAAAAAAACAGCACCTGAACCACCAAAGCCCAAACCCATCCAGACCTACGCGCTGACCGTCAAAACAGAACCCACCAACGCCACGGTCAGCATCCGCAACATCCAGCCCAAATACCGTGACGGTATCCAGCTTGAACCGGGTAAGTATCATATCCGCGTATCAGCCAGCGGCTATCAGACGCAGGACAAATGGATTGAGCTGGGCAAGGCCAACAGGACAATGACCGTTGCTCTCAATAAATTGCCACCGCCACCCGAACCGGTTGTTGCCGCACCGGTAACGCCCGCACCTGCACCAGTTGCCCAGCCGCAACCAGCCTATCCATCAGTGACTACCGCACAAAACCGTATTGCAGGCCGCTATATCGACCACGGCAACGGCACGATTACTGATAGCCAAACCCGCTTGATGTGGAAAAAGTGCAGCGAAGGCCAAAGCGGTAATGCATGTAGCAGCGAGGCTGCCACGTACAAATGAGATGACGCCATGTCACGTTTCGGTCGGGGTGTCAGCTTTGCCGGTTATAACGACTGGCGGATGCCGACCAAAGAAGAACTGCGCTCATTGGTGTATTGCAGCAATGGCACGCCAGCTTCCGTTGCTTGGGATAATAGTTGCAGTAATGGAGGGAAAGCGGGGGATTACCAACGTCCAACGATTAATTTACAGGCTTTCCCGAATACACCCTCTGCGTGGTTTTGGTCGGCGTCTCCTCATGCCTACGGCGGCGGCAACGCATGGAGCGTCAACTTCGGCTATGGCTACGACGGCAGCAACTTTGAGTACGGCGGTGGTTCTGTTCGTTTAGTTCGTAGCGGACAGTGACTTTGCTTTTTGCATCGGCCTTTCGGTTGGTGGGGTGGTTGGTGTAGGGCAGGGCGGTTGGGTGCGGTCTTTGGGGTGCAGGGGCGAAGCCCCTGCCGGGTCAGGTGGTTGCTTGGCGTAGCCATTCAGCTAAGGGGATTTCCCTGAAAGATTCCCCCGCAATGGCTACACTTGTCTTATCGACAAGCGGAGTCCCTATCCCCATGCCCCCCGAACCCCAAACAGCTAACCCGATCCTGAGTGAATCCCAGATAGCCGACCTGAAACTGGCGGCCTCGAAAATGTCTGGCAGCACCCGCCGTGCGTTCCAGGCGGACATGAGCCGGAAATATTGTGCAGGCAACGCCCGCCAGACTGAAAGGTGTTTTGGCTGGGGTCGGGAGGGGGTGCAGTTGGGTTTGGAGGAACAGCGCAGCGGCATGGTTTGCGTGGGTGCGCAGGCGGCGTATTGTGGCCAGAAGCGCTGGGAGGAAACCCAGCCGGAAGCGGCAGCCGCCTTGCTGGCGCTGGCGGAAGCACATAGCCAGCAAGACCCGACATTCCGCAGCAGCATCGCCTACACCCGCCTGACGGCGGCGGAAGCCATCCGGCAGTTACAGGCCATGGGTTTCAGCGGTGGACAAGTGCCCGCCCCCAGCACCATGGCGCGGATACTCAACCGGAATGGCTACCGCCTGCGCAAGGTGGAGAAAGCCAAGCCGCAAAAAAAATTCCAGAAACCGACGCCATCTTCGCCAATATCCAGGCCAACGATGGGCAGTTTGCCGATGGGGCGGTCAAACGCCTGAGCATGGACTGCAAGGCGACCGTCAACATCGGTGACTACTCACGGGGCGGGAAAACACGGGGTGACAATAAAGCCGCTGACCATGAGATGGGCTGCAAAGAGAAATACATCCCTTTTGGCGTACTGGATGAGGACAGTGGGCAGGTTTACCTGACCTTCGGCAGTTCCAGCAAAACCAGTGACTTCATCGTGGATTCCCTGTGCCGGGTATGGGAACAGATGCCTTCTGCTGACAAGGACGCCTGCCAGTGCATCCAGATCAAAGCGGACAATGGCCCGGAAAGCAGCGGGATCAGGACGCAATTCCTCAAGCGCATGGTGGAATTCGCCAACCATACCGGTAAGACAGTCCACCTGCTGTACTACCCGCCTTACCACAGCAAGTACAACCCGATTGAACGCTGCTGGGGGATTCTGGAACAACACTGGAACGGCACCCAGCTCAAGGATGCCGAAACCCTGCTGGAATGGGCAAAAACCATGACCTGGAAAGGCATCAACCCCATGGTCGAATTCAGTCGCAAGGTTTATGAGAAGGGTGTGACCCTCAGCAAAAAAGCTATGGAGGCTGTTGAGGCGAGGCTGGAAAGAAATGCTGCTTTACCAAAATGGGACATTCTGATTCGCCCTGTTTTTGGGTAATGTCTTTGAGGTAAATCACCTAAAGTGGTTTCATCCATGCGGCCTTGGGCGGCTTCAATGATCAGGTCAGCAGCTTCCATCACGTCAAAGTTGGGTTCAATGCCGTTCAGCACCAGACTGATATTCATGCAGGTAAAGGCCGTCCGTTTGTTGCCGTCGTTGAAGACATGGCCGACTGCCAATACCACAGCATAGGTTGCCGCCAGTTCATAGGCATCGCTGATCATTCCGTAAGCCAGACGGTTTTCCACCCGCGCCAAGACGCCTGCCAGGGATTTATCACCAGCCAAGCCTGCCAATTCACCCGGATACAGCACTTGCTCATGGAGGTATTCGACATCCTCCACGCTCAGCAGCACAAACTCCATCATTTATCCCGCAGATAGGCCAAAGCAGGGGCAAGCCGTTCCTTTTGTTGGGCAAAAGCCTGTTTGGCGGCATCCAGCCCAGCGGGGCGGGTCTGGATATTTTCAACCGCAGCTACAGGGACAAAGTAACCAATGACCTGATTGCGGTTCAAAATGGCGACAGGACTATCCCCTGCCTGATTGAAAACTTTGGCCGGTTCACGCAACTCAGTCATGGAGATGGTTTTGCGGGTAAGCAGGGTTTGCATAGTGATAACTCTAATGTGTATTTAAATATGATTTAAGTATCATGCTTTTCTGTCATTTAAACAAGTTGTATCCTCATGCCATGACCAACATCCACTTCCACTGGGCCAGACTAGAAAACCTCTCCGGCCCCCAATTCCACGCCATCATGCTCGCCCGCCAGACCGTTTTCATCGGCGAGCAGCACATCTGCTGCCCTGACGCCGACGACCACGACACGCATTGCTGGCACCTGACCGCCCTGCATGACGGCAAATTCGCTGCCTACCTGCGCGTGGTTGACCCCGGCGAAAAATACCCCGAACCTTCCATTGGCAGGGTGCTGACTACCCAGGCTCACCGCCGCATTGGTCTCGGCAAACACATCATGCAAGTCGCCATCGACAAAATTGCCGAAATCTACCCTGGCCAGCCGATCCGCATCAGCGCCCAATCCCACCTGCAACCCTTCTACGCCAAGCTCGGCTTCGCCACCGTCGGCGACGAATACCTCGAAGAAGGCATCCCCCACATCGAAATGCTGCGTCCATCCGCCCGGTAATACCACAAAACGTCATGTATTTGACGTTAACGTTAACTAGTTCTAGCATAAGTCCAAAGGAGTGACTATGGAGCAGAAACTTTGGAGTATCTCCGAACTGGCAGATGAATGTGGCGTCACCGCCCGCACTATCCGTTTCTACGAAGACAAGGGGCTGATCCAGCCCCAGCGGGTCGGAGCCAACCGCGTCTACAACTATCAGGATCGCGCCCGCCTGACCCTGATCCTGCGCGGCAAGCGCCTCGGCTTTTCGCTGGAAGACATCGGCGAATTCCTCGCCCTCTACCACACCGAATGCGACCCCGACCACGCTAGCCAGTTACGCTACCTGCTGGAAAAAGTGCAGACCAAGGTCAAGGCACTGCGCCAGCAACAAGCCGATCTGGAACAGACTTTGCGGGAACTGATGCGGATTGAAACGGAATGCTTGTCACATCTGAAGATGCCTGAAGAGACATAACCCAAACGCCTGTTCCATACCAAGGTCTGTAGGGGCAGCCCCCCGTGTCTGCCCTTGATGCCCGACCGCCGCAGGGCGCACACGGGGGTGCGCCCCTACAGAAACCAACCGATATGGAGGAGGCACATGAAAAACGTCGTAATCGCCGGGTACGCCCGCACCCCGTTCACTCTCGCCAACAAGGGCGAATTCGTTAAAACCCGCCCCGACGATCTGGCAACCGCTGCCGTACTCGGCCTGCTAACGAAAACCCGCGTCGATAAAACGGAAATCGAAGACCTGATCCTCGGCTGCGCCTTCCCTGAAGGTGAACAAGGTTTCAACATGGCACGGCTGGTCGCGCTGATGGCTGGTTTGCCACAGTCCATAGGTGGCGTTACCGTCAATCGTTTCTGCGGCTCTTCCATGCAGGCTATCCATCAAGCAGCGGGAGCCATCCAGATGAACGCGGGCAATGCCTTCATCTGCGCCGGGGTGGAATCCATGACCCGCATCCCCATGACCGGTTTCAACCCCTCGCCTAATCCGCACTTGTATGAAATCCTGCCCGCCGCCTACATGAGCATGGGGCAAACTGCCGAAAACGTGGCGAAGCAGTACGCCATTTCCCGCGAAGAGCAGGAAGCCTTCGCCGTTGCCAGCCAGCAAAAAGCCGCCGCCGCCCAGCGTGATGGCAAGCTGGCGGCTGAAATCATCATGGTCGGCGAAGTCAAACAGGACGGCTGCCTGCGCCCCGACACCACAGCCGACATACTGGCTGGGCTGAAACCCGCCTTCGATACCAACGGCACGGTCACGGCAGGCACCGCCTCCCCGCTCACCGACGGCGCATCCGCCACCCTGATATGCAGCGAAGACTTTGCCAAAGCGCACGGCCTACCCATGTTCGCCCGCATCCGCAGCATCGCCATTTCCGGCTGCGCCCCCGAAACCATGGGGCTGGGGCCAATCATTTCCAGCCAGAAAGCCCTGCAACGCGCCGGACTCAGCGTGGCTGACCTCGACATCATCGAACTCAACGAAGCCTTCGCCTCCCAATCCATCGCCTGCATCCGCGACCTCGGGCTGGATGAAAGCAAGATCAACCTCGACGGCGGAGCCATTGCCCTCGGCCACCCGCTAGGCGCAACCGGCGCACGCATCACCGGCAAAGCCGCCGCCCTGCTAAAACGGACAGGCAAGCAGTTTGCGCTGGCCACCCAATGCATCGGCGGCGGGCAAGGTATCGCCACCATATTGGAGGCCGTGTCATGAACATCCAAAAAGTCGCCGTCATCGGCGCTGGTGTGATGGGTGCAGGCATCGCCGCCCACATCGCCAACGCCGGAACCCCCGTGATGCTGCTCGACATCGTGCCGGAAGGCGCAACCGACCGCAGCCAGATTGCCAAAGCCGCCATCGCCAAACTGCTCAAGGCCGACCCCACACCCTTCATGCACAAACGCAACACCCGCCTCGTCACCCCCGGCAATATCGAAGACGACCTCGAAGCCCTGCGCGACTGCGACTGGATTATCGAAGCCATCGTCGAACGCCTCGCCATCAAACAAGACCTTTACCTCAAACTAGCAACCGTGCGCAAAGCCGACGCCATCGTTTCCTCCAACACCTCCTCCATCCCGCTGCACGAACTGGTGTCAGGCTTGCCGGAAGACTTCGCCGCGCACTTCATGATCACCCATTTCTTCAACCCGCCGCGCTACATGCGCCTGCTGGAAATCGTCACCAGTGAACAGACCGATCAGGACGCAGCCCACAAAATCCGCGAATACGCTGACTGGAAGCTAGGCAAAGGCGTGGTGGACTGCAAGGATACCCCCGGATTCATCGCCAACCGCATCGGCATTTTCTGGATACAAACCGCGATTCAGGAAGCGATCGACATGGGGCTAACAGTAGAAGAAGCCGATGCCGTGGTCGGTAAACCGATGGGCATTCCCAAAACCGGCGTGTTCGGCCTCTCCGATCTGGTAGGCATCGACCTGATGCCGCATCTGATGCGCAGCATGAACCGCAGTTTGCCAGCAGGTGATGCTTTGCTGGAAAAGGCCACGATTCCGCCGTTGATCCAAAACATGATCAAGACCGGCTACACCGGGCGCAAAGGCAAGGGTGGTTTCTACCGCCTCAATCTTGACAGTGGGCAAAAGGTCAAGGAATCCATCAACCTGCAAACCGGCGAATACAGTCCGTCCCAACCCGCTCAATTGGGGAGCGTGAAAGCTGCCAAGGACGGCGGCTTACAGGCGCTGGTTTCGCACCCTGATAAAGGCGGGGAATATGCATGGAAGGTACTGTCGCAAACCTTGCGCTACGCCGCCGCGCTTGTGCCGGAAATTGCCGACGATATTTGCGCCGTCAACACGGCCATGAAGCTGGGATACAACTGGAAATTCGGGCCATTTGAGCTGATTGACCAATTGGGGACGGATGCGTTTGCGCAGCGGTTGGAAGCAGATGGAATGAGTGTGCCTCCATTGCTGGAGATGGCTCGGGCTTACGGGTTTTATAAAGAAACCCCTCCTAACCTCCCCTTATCAGGGGAGGGACTGGGTGGTGGAACAGATTCTTTCTCCTCCCCTGATAAGGGGAGGCCGGGAGGGGTTTCTTCGCCGCAGGCTCTCCTCCTCTACCTCCAACCCGACGGCACTTACCTTCCCCTGCAACGCCCCGAAGGCGTAATGTTGCTAGCCGATATAAAACGCCACGCCGAACCCCTGCTGGAAAACGACGCCGCCAGCCTGTGGGACATCGGCGATGGCGTAGCCTGTTTCGAGTTCCACAGCAAAATGAATTCCCTGGATCCACAAATCCTCGAAATGATCGGGGAAACTGTCGATTTCATCCCTCACAACCACAAAGCGCTGGTCATCTACAACGAAGGCAGCAACTTCTCCGCAGGCGCAAATCTCGGCCTGCTGATGTTTGCCGCCAAACTCGGCGGTTGGGATGAAGTGGATGAAATAGTCAGTGGCGGCCAGCAGGCGTACAAAAAACTCAAGTACGCCCCCTTCCCGGTCGTCGGCGCACCTTCTGGACTAGCCCTGGGTGGCGGCTGCGAAATCCTGCTGCACTGCGACGCCCTGCAAGCCCACGCCGAAACCTACGTCGGGCTGGTCGAAACCGGCGTCGGCCTGATCCCCGGCTGGGGCGGCTGCAAGGAAATGCTGCACCGCTGGGGCAATAACTCCAGATTTCCGCGCGGCCCGCTGCCTGCCGTACTGAAATGCTTCGAAATCATCAGCGTCGCCACTGTCGCCAAATCCGCGTTTGAAGCCAAAGACTATTTATTCTTACGACCAACCGACGGTATCACCATGAACCGCGACCGCCTGCTGGCCGATGCCAAAGCACGGGCGCTGTCGATGGTGGAGGGTTATCAGCCGCCCGCACCACCCGTTTTCAACCTACCCGGTGCAACCGCGAAAGTAGCGATGGAAATGGCCGTCAATGACTTCCGTGCCCAAGGCAAAGCCACGTCTTACGACGCCGTGATCGCCGACGCGCTGGCAACCGTCCTCAGCGGCGGCGATACCGACATGACCGAAACCCTGAGCGAAGACGACCTGCTGGCGTTGGAATACGCACAGTTCACCCAACTGGTGCGCAAGCCCGAAACCCTTGCCCGCGTCCAGCACATGCTCAAAACCGGCAAACCGCTGAGGAACTGATATGGAAACCCTGCAAGGCAAAACCTTGTTCATCACCGGCGGCAGCCGTGGCATCGGGCTAGCGATTGCGCTGAAAGCCGCCAGCGAAGGCGCGAATATCGTGATTGCCGCGAAAACCGCCGAACCGCATCCCAAACTGCCCGGCACCCTCTACACCGCTGCCGCCGAGATCGAAGCCGCCGGTGGCAAAGCCCTGCCGATCAAGGCCGATATCCGCGATGAAGGGCAAATTGCCGATGCCGTGGAACAGGCAGTGACGGCATTCGGCGGTATCGACATCCTGATCAACAACGCCAGTGCCATCAACCTGACCGGTACGCTGGAAACCCCCATGAAGCGTTATGACCTGATGCAGCAGGTCAACGCCCGTGGCACGTTCGCCGTTTCACAAGCCTGCTTGCCACACTTGTTGAAAGCGCCAAATCCACACATTCTCACCCTTTCGCCGCCATTATCAATGAACCCGCAATGGTTCCGGCAACACCTTGCCTACACTATCGCGAAATACGGCATGAGCATGTGCGTACTCGGCATGGCGGAAGAATTCAGCGGCAGGGTGGCTGTGAATGCGCTGTGGCCGCGCACTGTCATCCTCACCGCCGCGATCCGGATGCTGGATGGCCTGGTGAAACCGGAGATGTGCCGCCACCCGGAAATTGTGGCCGATGCTGCCTGCCTGATCCTCAAACAGGATGCCAAGCAACATACAGGCAATTTCTACATCGACGAAGAGGTGCTGGCCGCGGCAGGAAGAGAGGATTTCGGGCAATATGCCGTAAGCCCCGGCTCCCGCTTACTGATTGATTTGTTTCTGGAAGATACACACATGAGACCGTAAGATGGTGGCAAGAAAAACAAGCCCGTAGCCTGGGTGCAAGGAGGAAGTGATGGAAAAAATCTGGCTGCAAAGCTACCCGCCGCATGTTCCGGCGGAAATTGACACCCACCAGTACCACTCGCTGGTGGATCTGTTCCGCAGCAGCGCGGCACAGTACGCTTCCCGCCCCGCCTTCAGCAATCTGGGCAAGGTGCTCACCTATGCCGAAACCGATGAGCTGACCCGTCAGTTTGCTGCCTACCTTATCCACGGCGCGGGCTTGCAGCCCGGCGACCGCATCGCCATCATGATGCCCAACCTGCTGCAATACCCCATCGCCCTGTTTGGCGCATTACGTGCCGGGCTGGTAGTGGTCAACACCAACCCGCTTTACACCGACCGCGAACTCGAACACCAGTTAAAGGATTCGGGCGCGAAAGCCATCGTCATCCTCGCCAACTTCGCCCACACGCTGGAGGATGTGCTGGATGCAGTACCCGCCAAAACCATTATCACCACCGAAATAGGCGACCTGCTGGGCTTCCCCAAATCGCTGCTAGTGAACAGCGTGGTCAAATACGTGAAAAAGATGGTTCCCGCCTTCCATTTACCGGAAGCCATCAAGTTCAATCAGGCACTGGCATTGGGCAAGCAGTATGCGCAGCGGTTTCAGGATGCGGAACCAAACCACGAATCCCCCGCTTTCCTGCAATACACTGGCGGCACCACCGGCGTAGCCAAGGGCGCAGTACTGACCCACCGTAACATGATTGCCAACATGTTGCAGGCCGAAGCCTGGACAACTGCCGACCTGGTATCCGGCGGCGAAATTTTCATTACCGCCCTGCCCCTTTACCATGTGTTCGCACTGACTGCCAACGCCATGTTCGCGCTAAAACTGGGGGCAAAAAATGTCCTTATCACTAACCCACGTGATTTGCCCGCCTTTATCAAGGATATGGCACAGGAACCCTTCACCTTCATCACCGGCGTCAACACTCTGTACAACGCCCTGCTCAACCACGCCGACATTGGCAAAGTGGATTTTTCCCGTCTGAAAATCTCCCTCGGTGGCGGCATGGCGGTGCAAAAAGCGGTGGCAGAACAATGGAAAACCCTGACCGGCGTGACCCTGTTGGAAGCTTACGGATTAACCGAAACCTCCCCCGCAGTCTGCATCAACCCTGTCGACCTGGCGGATTACAACGGCATGATTGGCCTGCCGATCCCTTCCACCGAAGTTTCCATCCGCGACCTAGATGGCAACGAACTGGGTGTGGGCGAAGCAGGGGAATTGTGCGTGCGCGGCCCGCAAGTGATGCAAGGTTACTGGCAGCGCCCGGATGAAACCGCCAAAGTCATGACGGCAGATGGCTGGTTACGCACCGGCGACATTGCCGTGATCGACGCGCAAGGCTTTATCAAACTGGTCGACCGGCTCAAGGACATGGTGCTGGTTTCCGGTTTCAACGTGTACCCCAACGAGGTGGAAGACGTGCTCGCCAGCCACCCCAAGATCCTCGAAGCAGGCGTGATCGGTGTGGCAGATGAACATTCCGGCGAAGTGGTCAAAGCGTTTATTGTCAAAAAGGATGGCAGCCTGACACTGGAAGAATTGCGCGAATACTGCCGCCATGAGCTTTCCGCCTACAAATGCCCGAAACAGGTGGTGTTTGTGGAATCACTGCCGAAAAGCAATGTCGGCAAGATTTTGCGCAAAGAATTGCGCAAGTTATAACAATGCACCCTAGCCGGTACAACTTAAAAACGGGTTTCAAGCGTAACGCCCAACACGCTTCCCGCTGGCTGGTCAAACAGCGGCACACCGCCATCCCGCGTGCGCCCATACTGATAATTGATGTAAAGCTTTTGCTTGCTGCCGAGCGGCTTGCCCACACCCAAATCCAGTTGGGCACGGGTCTGGTCGCGTTTGCTGTCGCCGTACAGCTTGGGGTCAAACGGCTTTTCGTCCAGTTTGTGGGCAAGCTTTAACCCGGCAGTGGGTTGCCACCCACCCGCAAACGGCTTGCCTTTCCACTCGCTTGACAGTTCAAGCTCACGGCGGTCACCACCCGGCCGGTTATCCAGGGCACGGTCGTATTCCAGACGCCCCCGTAACCCCACCTCATCCCCATCGCCCAACACTTTGCGATGTTCCAGTGCCACGCTCGCCACGGCGGATTCATACGCACGCTGTTTGGGGTAAGCGACATATTCCAGACTGCTAAGTACACCGGTTTTGGACTGCGTATTCGCCAACCAGGGCTGGTAATACACGCCACCCAGCCGCCCTTCCCCATTACCCGTTTCATCACGTACCAGATTCAGGTAGGCGCTGGACTCCCGCCCCTCATCCAAAGCTTGCTGCCTGCCGACAAAAAAGCTGATAGTGCTGAAATCCGACTCATCGGTGTAAGCCTGATGAGCGACGCCTGCCTGGGTGACCTTGCGCCCGCCATCTTTCTCTAACCGATAAAGGCCTTGCGCACTGACGAATGCTGAAGACAACGGACGGTTCCGTTCATCTAACGTACCTTCGACGGGCAGCCCGGAAAAGGGACTATTGAACATAATGCGTTCATGGCGGCTGCCTTGGTTGACATTATCCAGATAGCCTGCTGTTACTTGCACGGAACGTGAGTGGACTGGCGCTGTCTTTGCCTCCTTACTGGGAAGCAAGGTACGTGAGCCTGCACCCTGCGGCTCCCCGGGGTGGCAGACGCCATGCCTGAACAAGGCCATCAATTTGCTGAGGAAATCAGCCTGTCCCTGTAATGCAGGTTGTTGCGTCAATGCCTGTATGCGCTGGCTCAAAGCAGCCAACCGGGCGGCATCCCCTTGCTCACAAGCCTTTTCGGCCTGCGCCAACAAGGCTTCCAGGTTAATGGCAGGGCTATCATTTGCCCATACCGCAGCCTGCGTCATACACAAACCCACCACAGCCAACGCTTGAGCAACACAGCTGTTGCATGGTGACTTACGCAGGAAAACCGCTATCATGTAATCAAGGGGCGACACTAGCAGGTTGTGGGCTTACCGCCCCACCAGACCAGTTCAAGGTTCCGTCTGCGCTGAGCTGGGGGGCTATCTGGTGGTTAAACGTGTAACTGGCAGCAGCAGCGCCATTTGCCACGCTGACGTTGCCTTGTAAGCGGGTTTGCGGGTTGCGGCCATCATCACCCAATACGCCAGTCGTGTTGGAGAATGAACCCGTCGAACTCACCTTGCCAGTATAGTCTGGCGAAACCAGGGTGAAACCGGTGTCATAGGCGTTACGGACTGGGCTGACGCGCAAATGGGCATTATCAATGCCTGCCGCTGTTTGCGCCCCCGTCCCGGCATCACGGATATGTGCATCATAGGAACCAAGCACAAAACTGACATCCCGTTGTTCCGGCAGGATAGCCGTCGCAAATTGTTGGCCTGCGAGGTCAGGCGTGCTAGCACTGGGGCGTTGCGCTAGCTGCTGGTAGTCCTTGTCAACTTGTTCGCCAAGCGAAGTAGTGCCCGCCACAACGGTGGACGGATCATATTTCCCCCATCGCACGCTGGCAGCGGATTTGGTTTCTACTGCCCTTGCTGAGGATGCTTCCGTTTGCGAAGAAACAACAGCCGTTGTCGGCAAAACAAGTCTGGAAGAGGATAAAGATGTCTCCGACGTTGGCGCTGCCGCGACGGAAGCAGCAGTGACTGGCTTCAACGAGTCAGTCTCAGGCTTCACTGGAGCTGCTGTTTCCCTACTCATGTCTGGAATAGGTTCTGCAGCTCTTTGCCTGGAAGGCACAACCGTTTTGCTTGAATTATTCAGCGTTGAGGGCGTCCCGCCTTTATCGGCGGAAACCACTGCAACTGCCGAATTACTGCTGCTTGAAGCAAGTAGGCTTACTGAGTCCGGTGGCGCCACTACAGCAGCAGTCGACTCCTCTGCCAAGGTTGCCACAGGGGGCTTTTCAGGGACACTGACAATCGATGGCGGATCATCAACCCACTCAACCGCAACCCCGGAAACAGGGGGGGTCACAGGCTCAACCACCGCAATTGTTGGCCTATCTGGCGTTTTAACTACGGCCAGGGTTCCCACGGGGGGCTTTTCAGGGACACTGACAATCGATGGCGGATCATCAACCTGCTTAACCGCAACCCCGGAAACAGGGGGTGTCACAGGCTCAACCACCGCAATTGTTGGCCTATCTGGCGTTTTAACTACAGCCAGGGTTTCCACAGGGGGCTTTTCAGGGACACTGACAATCGATGGCATATTTTCCTGGGTAACGACTGCACGGGTACTGTCAGATGTTGTGGCTGTCATTGAAGACGCCACCACTGAATCAGCCAATGCCTGCACTGGAGCAGGAGTCGTAGAAACAGGTGTTGGCGTGACCGTAGCCACTGCGGTAGCTTCAACGCTTGTGGCTGGTGCGGAAGCTGCTGCCACTACCCCTGCGGCTGGCTCGCTAATCGCGGGAGCGGTTTCTTTCGGGGCAGTTTCTGTCGCCGCAAAAATATTGTCCAACGGATTACGCTCATCACGCACAGCCGTTTTGGCGGCGGCTGTCGTGGCTATAACCCAAATCGGTGTTTCAGTTACAACGCTATTAGCGGCTTTGGTGGCCGCTGCGACCAGACTCACCGATTGCGTGGCAGTCGCCGTTTGGCTGACGCTTCCGGTTTTGTTTTCAAGCACGGCAGTGGCAACAGCGGGTGTTTGTGTGGTGGCTTTTGGCTCCATGCCGACAGGAGACACTTTGCTTTCCCCGCCACTTCCAGTTGTTGGCGCTGTCACTGCGGCAGTATTGCCTGTTGTAGCCTTACCCGTGGCAGCTGGCTCGGCAGCGGTATTGCCTGTTGGCGCTGTCACTGCCACCTGACCCGTTCCCGTACTGGCTGTGCCAGCTGTATCCGGAGCCTCTTGCGGGTTAGCCGTGGCCGTTGTGGCAGTGCTGCTTTCCTGATCTGCTGGCGCAGCTTCTGTTGCATCGCGGCTCACAGGGATGGCGCTCACCGGCGCGAGTTCAGGCTTGGGGCTGCCGCTACGCACGACCAGGGCGAAACCGCGTTGCGTTTCCGACAGGAATTCCCCCCCAGCACACGCACCCAACCCCGAGCGCAAACAGCTACCACCGAGCTTGGCGACGGAGACCTTGCCGGAATGCACGGTAATCCAGGTTTCCCCGGCATCAGCCCTGACAGTATACTCTGTGCCCAACACGGCTATCGCTGCCAGCGGCGAGTTCAGGCGGTAACGGTCTTTGGCACTTTCCCCGCCCTTACCGGTAGCACTGGTGACTTCGCCTTCAATGAGTGTCTTGCGGATTTCAGTCGCCCGCACGTTGTCGGGGTCATAGGCATACTCGTCAAACATAAATATGGTGTCCGGCCCCAGCTTCTCGATGCCACCGTCGGCCATCAACAGGTTGACCCGACTGCGTTCCCTGACTTGCACACGACTGCCTTGCGGAATTTCCATTTGCAGCGCCAGCGGCGACACTGCGCCATCAGGCGTTACCACGTCTGCTTGCCCCAGAATATAGGTAACCTTGCCAATCATGCCCTCTGCCAGCACCGGTTCTTCTGTTGGGGAAACATCGGCGACAGCAGGCTGGACGAACAATATGTTCAACATCATCAATGCCCCAACCATAAATGACAACAAATTATTCATCCCTTTTCCCGACCCAAGCCTGCTTATATAGTTAACATCTCTTAATTTAGTATTGGTTAATTTTGGCAAAACAGACAATTGCTTTTATTTATTAATGGCTAGTCATAAGGAAATTAAGTTATTTAATACCTAAAGCATGGCCTGTAAAAGCACTCGCTTATACCCATGCAATTCATCAATAAGAATTAAATTCTGCTTATGGCAAGCTGGCAAGCGTATACACCCCAACGCTTTCCTGCCTACCTTTTAGGAGAATATTACCCCGGTTTATGAATGACCAGTGTTTTTTTAATCGTCCTACGGTTTGCTGGCTGACCACCAAGTGCTCGCGCATCTCACGCGCCAATGTCTGCAAGCGCGCCGTAACGTTGACGGCATCGCCAATCGCGGTGTAAGCGTGGCGAAAACGAGTCCCCAAATCACCAACGACCACATCCCCGGTATGCACACCGATACGCACCTCAATGGGTTCCCCTTGCAATAGGTTGCTGCCGATGGCATTGAAACGGGCGATTGCCGCCATCATGTCCACCGCTGCCGCCACACCCCGGTCAGCATGGTCTGGCTGTGGGAAAGGCGCATTCCAAAACACCATCACCGCATCGCCCATGTATTTGTCGACCGTCCCCTGGTGCTGGTGCGCTACGGCGGTCAGGCATTCCAGGATTTGCTGGGTCAGTTCCGCCAATACTTCGGGCGATACCCGTTCCGCCCGCTGGGTGAAATTGGCAATATCCGCAAACAACAGGGTCAGGCAACGCTTGCTGGGCTGCAACAGTTCATTACGGTTGTCATTAACGATATGCCCAACCAGTTGCGCTGGCAGGTAATCCTGAAACAATTTACGCAAATGCCCGGTGGTGCGTTGCGCCAACCACCATTCCAGCGGTACCAGTATCACCAGGAAGGCAAGAAACAAGACTACTGGATGCATGGGCACAAACCATTGCCGCGTCACCCACGCCCAGAAGCCCAGCCCCAGCCACGCCAGTGCCATCAACAAAGGCGCAAGCATTACCTGACCCACGCCAATGCCTGACATCAGCAACAGGTAGAGCAACGCCAGTCCGGCAAAGCCCGCCACCCAAGACCAGTAATCCAGTGAAAATGCTGGCGACTCATTATCATTCTGTAGCAACCACTGTAATATTTGCATATGGATGGTCATGCCCAAAGCATCTGCTTCCAGCGGCGTTGGGTGCTGATCCCCCAATAACGGCGCAGTCCCCGCCAGTAAAACCATGCTATTCGGCAATGCGTTGGCGATGTCGGGCAGAACCTTGCGCTGCAATACATCCTTGGCAAAAATGGCGCTACTGCCGATGTCCTCGCGGGCCAGCCGATAGGGAACCCGCCATAAGCCCTCCCTGTCCAGTGGCAGATTTACTGCGCCCCCCTCACCCAACAAATCCTGCCAGACCATTGCCAAGCCATTGGCAGTGGATGCAAAGGAGATGGCATACTGCCCTTGCTCCTTGCAGCGCAGCATTTCCAACGCCAACATGGGGTACAAACGCCCATCGTAACGGATGAGTGGAGGCACACGGGTCACCATGCCCGAAGGCACATCCTTAACCGGATTGACGTGACCTACACAAGCTGTTTGTGACAACTGGGCATTCAGCGCGGCATAACCATGTGCCTGCGGCAAAGTGGCGACGGCAGCGGAAGCGGGAAGGTCAACCCCACCAGCCAGCACGCCCGCTTTCATGGCATCATCGGGGGGAGTGAAGTCAAAAATCTGGGGGAGGACTACAGGATACTGCCGGGAAAGTGCCAGCAAGGCTGCATTACCCTCCCTGTCACGGGTATCCGGCATGGCAATATCCACCCCAACGACGCCGACTTTATATTGCTCAAACAAAATTTCCAGCAATTCCGCATAACGCTGGCGTGGCCAAGGCCAATCCTCACCGTATTTTTCCCGCACAAACTCCATGCTTTTGCTGTCAATTTGCACGACGAACACCATCGGCTGCTGATGCTCAGCTACTTCTATGCCCCAACGCTGATAGGCATTCCACACCGCAGTCTGCCAATTGCTGTAGACATTCCCGGGGTCAGCTTGCTGCACCCACAACAACACAATGGCCGCCCCTATCAGTAACAGCACGCGCCCACTTTTGCGCAACACCGCCCCTACCCGAACTGATGTAGGACTAACTGACAAAGCTCCCCTCCAGCAACAACAATTTTTTCATGGCAGCCTGATCCTGTCCGTGGCGAGTACGACGAGTGCCAAAGTATCAGTATTCCCGAATACCCACCCGGCTGGCAATTAGAGGTAATTTATGCAAAATGTTGCGGAATATATTTCGCTGGATGGATACGCTAATGGACACTACGCTGGAAACACCCGCTACCGCTTTCGCCAACCCCCCCAAATCCTTGCTGCGCCAGGTCGGTAAAGCCATTGGTGAATACCAGCTGATCCGCGCAGGCGACCGTATCTTGCTGGGCCTGTCAGGCGGCAAGGATTCGCTGGCGCTACTGCACATCCTCAACCATTTCCAACGTCATGCGCCGATCCGCTTTGAATTTGCCGCTGTCACCATTGACCCGCAATCCGACAGCTTCGACCCTTCCCCGCTGATCCCTTACATGGAAGCGCTCGGCATCCCCTACCACTACGTGCGCGAACCCATCGTCAGCCTGGCGGAAACGAACATGGATAACGACTCCTACTGCGCTTTCTGTTCGCGCATGAAACGCGGCCTGATGTACCGCACCGCCCGTGAACACGGCTACAACGTGCTGGCCTTGGCGCAACACCTGGATGACCTGGCGGAAAGTTTCCTGATGTCTGCGTTTCATGGTGGCAAACTGAAGACAATGAAGGCACACTACCGGATAGACGCGGGTGATTTACGAGTCATCCGCCCGCTGGTAATGGCGCGGGAGCGGCAAACGGCTGATTTTGCCAAAGCGGCTGCATTACCCGTTATCGTCGAAAATTGCCCCATGTGTTTCGAGATGCCCACCCAGCGCCAACACATGAAGGAATTGCTGGCGGCGGAAGAGCAACAACACACCAACCTGTTCAAAAGTTTGCTCACCGCCATGCAGCCCTTGATAAAAGAAGGGTTGGAAAAAACCTGAGATGTCGACAATCCTGGCTTTTTTTGGCCGATTGTCTAGACACAAACAATAGATTGTATAAAGATAGAGCCTCAAATAATAATGGGGCATAGCGCCCAAACACCACGGTAACAGTCACTTACCGATTAGCTAGAACGAGGAGTCAACTATAATGTCTGATGTCAAAACCTATCCCGTCCCCGCTGAATTTGCCGCGCAGGCAAACATCAACGCAGAACAATACGCTGACATGTATAAACGTTCTGTCGATGATCCTGCCGCATTCTGGGGTGAACAGGCCGAGCAATACCTGAGCTGGTTCAAGAAATGGGATACTGTGCTGGATTGGAGCTTCAACCAGGAAGACCTGCACATCAACTGGTTCAAGGGCGGCACGCTGAACGTTGCCCACAACTGCCTTGACCGTCACCTTGACACCCGCGGCGACCAAGTTGCCATCATCTGGGAAGCAGATGATCCAAACGTTGACCGCAAAATCACTTACCGCGAACTGCATGAAGAAGTCAGCAAATTTGCCAACGTATTGAAATCCCGTGGCGTCAAGAAGGGTGATCGTGTTTCCCTGTATCTGCCAATGATTCCGGAAGCGGCTGTTGCCATGCTGGCCTGCGCCCGTATCGGTGCTATCCACTCCATCGTATTCGGCGGCTTCTCGCCTGATGCGCTGAAAGACCGCGTGAACGATGCGTCCTGCGAAGTCATCATCACGTCCGACCAGTCCATGCGCGGTGGCAAGAAAGTTCCACTCAAGAAGAACGCTGACAAGGCAGTCGAATCCTGCCCGCAAGTCCACACCTGCATCATCGTACAGCGTGGTGGTGACCCGGTTGCGTGGACTGAGGGTCGTGATATCTGGTATCACGAAGCCATTGCTGCGGCTTCTGCTGACTGCCCGGCTGAAGAAATGGATGCCGATGATCCGCTGTTCATCCTCTACACCTCCGGCTCCACCGGCAAACCCAAAGGCGCGCTGCACACCACCGGTGGCTACCTGTTGCAGGCGGCCATGACCCACAAGACCGTATTTGACTATAAGGACGGCGAAGTCTACTGGTGTACTGCTGACGTAGGTTGGGTAACAGGCCACTCCTACATCGTTTACGGCCCGCTGGCCAACGGCGCGACCACCCTGATGTTTGAAGGCATCCCGACTTACCCTGACATTTCCCGTTTCTGGCAGGTCTGCGACAAGCACGATGTCTCCATTTTCTACACTGCGCCAACCGCTATCCGTTCCCTGATGGGGGCTGGCGACGAGCCAGTCAAGAAAACCCGCCGTTCCTCCCTGCGTCTGCTGGGCACGGTAGGCGAGCCAATCAACCCGGAAGCCTGGGAGTGGTACTACAATGTGGTTGGTGATGGCCGCTGCCCAATCGTTGACACTTGGTGGCAGACTGAAACCGGCGCACACATGCTGACCCCGCTACCGGGTGCTACTGCGTTGAAACCAGGCTCTGCAACTACGCCGTTCTTTGGTGTACAGCCTGTACTGCTCGATGACAAAGGCATCGAAATCGAAGGCAACCCGGCGGAAGGTAATCTGGCCATCAAGCACCCATGGCCTTCCATGATGCGCACCGTATTCGGCGACCACAAACGTTTCTTTGAAACCTATTTCGCCATGTACCCTGGCTACTACTTCACCGGTGACGGCGCACGCCGTGACGAAGATGGCTACTACTGGATCACCGGCCGCGTGGATGATGTTCTGAACGTTTCCGGCCACCGTCTGGGTACTGCCGAAATCGAATCCGCACTGGTTCTGCATCCGAAAGTGGCTGAAGCGGCGGTTGTTGGTTATCCACACGAACTGACCGGCCAGGGTATCTATGCTTACGTCACCCTGATGGCAGGTGAAGAAGGCACTGACGAGCTGAAGAATGAGCTGGTTGGCTTGGTACGCAAGGAAATCGGCCCGATTGCCAAGATCAACCTGATCCAATGGGCCCCTGGCCTGCCGAAGACCCGTTCCGGCAAGATCATGCGCCGTATCCTGCGCAAGATCGCGGCTAACGAGACCGAAGGTCTGGGTGACACTTCCACACTGGCCGATCCAAGCGTAGTTGATAATCTGATCGACAACCGCGAGAATAAGTAATACGTTCCCCCCCCCCACTCCAACCCCTCTCCCTCAAGGGGAGAGGGGCTTTTATTTTCCGCCTGAAACCTGCCCCTTGTAGCCAGATACAGCTTATACTTGTCGCCATCAAAATAAGCGATACAACATGCCATGGCTACCCTACAATTCAATCCCTCCGCAAACGAACCCATCCGCGTGCGCGCCCTGCTGCTTGGCAGCCGCATTGACACCAAACCTTTCCGCGCTGATGAAACCGTCGCCATCAATCCGCTGACCCTGGCTGTTCCGGGCGGTGGCTGCGCCGTACTGTTCCGTTATGGGGTGGTAGTATTCTTTGGCATGAGCGCCGAGCAGGAAACTTCTTTTCTTGAACGCCTGTTACCCCTGACCGGGGAGCCGCGCACCTGGCCGGAAGACGAAAAACTCAACTTGCGCATCGACGCCAACACCCGTGAAGGCATCGACGCCAACGGCTGCCTGTGGTTGCAGGACACCTCCGTCCACCGTTTGCAACTGGTCGCGGAAATGCTGGCGCGTAGTGAGGTACTGTCGGACGATGAAGCCCGTGTCGCCAAGACGTTCGAGCAGATTGAACCACTGGCCCACAACCTGAGCAAAGGGCGTTTCGGCCAGAAAATGCCGGAACTGCTGAGCTACATCGGTGATTCACTACTCAGCCAGCAGCGCATGGTGGGCCGTGCTGAAGTCGCCGACAAACCCGACCTGCTGTGGGAACGCCCGGAACTGGAAGGCTTGTACCTGCAACTGGAAGACGAATTTGAGTTGCGCGACCGGCATCTGGCGCTGGAACGCAAGTTACAGGTTATCTCCAACACCGCCGAAACCCTGCTGGATTTGCTGCATACCCGCCGCAGCCTGCGGGTGGAATGGTACATCGTCATTTTGATTGTGGTGGAAATCGGCCTGACACTGTATGAGCTGTTTGTCCGGGGGCATTGAGCAACCGCGCTTGATGGGCACTCTAGAGAAATACTGCACCCACCGGGCCTGCCCCTTGGCTGGTAGATTCCTACACGACGATCCTGCCAACAAACAGGGATTGTGTTACCTCACCTTCGGCGCGGTAAATGGCTGTTTTACCTGGCTCCTTGACCAGCCAGACCTCTTTTGCGCCCTTGGCCAGATAAAGCAAAACCTTGTCCTGCATTTCGGCAAAGGTGTTGGAGGGGGAAACGACCTCAATACAAATTTCGGGGGCTTTGGTAAACGGCGTCAAGTCACCCTGCTCGGCAACGAATGCTGGGCTGCACCAAGTAACATCGGCCACTTTCACGCCCTTGGGGGTATCAATGGAACACTCGGTAATCACCCTGCCAGTATCCAGTTGGGAACGCAACAACCAAACCAGTTCACTCTGCAAATAGCCGTGAAAGTTCGAAGCGGGTGACATTTCGATATGCCCTTTTTCGTTTAACTCGATTTTAAATGGCAGGTTTTTCAGGGAAGGCTCTGCCAGCACATCTGCCCACTGCATGATAGTCGTAAGCGTTCACGCCCTCTGATAGGCATTGCAGCGATTTTATAGTAAATTCACCCCATCCCAATAACGAGCCATTATCCCCTTGCCAGCCCTAGCCCACCCACTGCCGACCACCCTTGATGAAGCACATCAGCTGATCGTGCGCCAACAGGAACGGATAGCCGGGTTGGAGAAGCAAGCGGCACGGGTAGTGGTGTTGGAACAGCAAGTCGAAACGCTGCAAAAACAGCTCGAAGAACTGGTGGCCAAACTGGGCAGCAGTTCCCGCAACAGCTCCAAACCGCCGTCCTCAGACAGCCCGGAACAACGGGCAGCCCGTCCAAAACGCAAGGGGAGTGGCCGCCCGCATGGCGGGCAACCCGGCCATCCACGCCACGAACGGGCGTTATATCCCCCCGAACAAGTGACCCGCACTGAACAGTATTTCCCGGAAAGCACCTGCGCCTGTGGTGGGGCAGTGGCGGTTGACTGGGAAAACCCTTACCGCCATCAGGTCACGGACATCGCCCCTCCGCCGCCACCCGAGGTGACGGAGCACCAGTTTTACCACGGTGTCTGCCAATCCTGCGGCAACCAACACCACAGCCAGTGGCCGGACTGGGTCCCCAGCGGGCAAATGGGTGCGGGTGTGATTGCCTGGATTGTGGTGCTGGCCGGACAGTTTCGCCTGTCGATGCGCCAAACCCAGCTCCTGTTGTGGGAAGTCTGGCAGGTGCGCTTCAGCACCGGGGCGATCAGCAAAGCGCAAGGCAAATCCATCCCGTGGATGGGGCCGCTGTACCGTCAGGTCGGTGAGCATGTGCGTGGGCAGGCGGTCTGCCATGCCGATGAAACCCGCCATTACCGTGGCACGAACACCTACTGGTTATGGGCATTGGCGGACAACACCGTCACGTACTTCATGACCCATTACTCACGCGGCAAGGCTGCCGCCGATGCCTTGTTGGGCAGTTTTACCGGTTATCTGGTGACAGACCACTTCAGCGGTTACGGCAATGTCCCGCCCGAACGGCGGCAACTGTGCTGGGCACACCTGATCCGGCACTTCCGCAAGATGGCCGGGCGTTGTGGCGGAGGGGGAATGGTTGGCAAACGCCTGCTGCTGATTGCCTGCGCCACCGTCCGCACCCATCACCGCTGGCAACAGCACCCCGAAGGGGCGGCACGCTACCGGCGGCGGATACTGCGCCTGCGCCGCAGCTTCCAGGCCACCCTCAGCCTGGGCGAAGCATTGGATAACTGCAAACGCACCCGCAACCAATGCAAACATCTCCGTAAAGATGAGGCCATGTGCTGGACTTTCCTCAAGGATACACGCATTCCCCTCACCAATAACCGCGCTGAACGGGTGATCCGCCCCTACGTGCAATGGCGTAAGACCAGTTTTGCCAGCCAGTCGGCACAAGGGGACAGGTTCCGGCCAACCGTGCTGACCGTGTTGGGGACTGCCCGGCAATTGGGGATGGATATGGCAACCCTGATGCGCTATGTGTGCTCCCAAGGCTTGGCTCATAAGCCGGTCGCCGTGCGCTTCCCCTTGGGGCAGGTCTGTACCCGCAAACCGCTACAAATGGCGTGAACGCTTACCGTGGTTATGGGGTAAGTATAGCGAATTCCGGGGATATGTTAAGGGAGCAAGGAACCTGTCAGCAAGCTGGCGATTTCATCGCGGATGGACCGGAAGTTGGGGTAGCTCCTCTTGGGCAAGCCCGCCGTGCGTGCCCAGCCAAACATGGGCTGGGCACGCAGATAGCATCATTCAAGCAGCAGTTGCATGATGATGGGGATGATTTTGGTCGCGTCGCCGCTGGCTCCATCCATCGGATTGATGGGATCGCGGCCTGCATCGATTTCGGCTTTGTCGCTCATGCCATCGCCGTCGGTATCCTGCTTTAGTGGATTAGTTTTGTATAAGTCCACTTCGTCTTTATCTTGAAGTCCATCACCATCTGTGTCTGGTTTCAGCGGGTCAGTACCAATTTCTAATTCATCCGCATCAGTGAGTCCATCACCATCACTATCCTTACTAATTGGATTAACCGTTATAGTGATGATGGCAGCATCAGAACTCAACTCGCTATCGTTAGTGGTGAAGGTGAAGCTATCCGTTCCGTGCCAGTTGACGTTAGGATTATAGACGGCTTTGTTATCGACGAGTGTCACAGTACCATTGGCCGGTTGGTTAATAATGCTATAAGTTAGAACATCTCCATCTGGATCATAACCAAACAAGGTAATCTCCACGGGCGTATTTTCATTGGTCGTTACGCTATCTGTGTTTGCTGTTGGGGAAGTATTGCTTTTTTGTATTACCAGATCTATTTGCTGTTTCGGTGTAGATGTTGAAACTGTTGCATCAGCACTATTGGATAAAACTCCATTGCTCTGAGCTTGTAGGCTATATGAACCAGCCAATAAACCTGTGAAGCTGAAACTGCCGTTGTTATCTGTCAATGAAGTCGCTGTTGAGGAACCATTCAGTGTTACCTCCGCATTCTCCAAAGGTGCTCCGTCATAAGACAAAACATACCCGGTAATGCTCATTTCCGGAGTGATGGTGGCTGAGCGGGTTACAGAACCGTTATTTACATTACCTTCAACATTTCTGGCTTGAGCACGTACAGTCAGGTTACCTGCAATATCAGGAACAAACCACTCATGTTGCCATTTACCATCAGCATTTACCGACAGATTCCTAATTATCGATTCCCAATTACCCCCATCTATGGAGTATTCCAGCTCTACTTCACGAATGCCGTAAGTCGCTCTGCTGCTATCACCACCATCCTGTGCAGTGCCTGACAATACAATCTTGCTGCTTCCTGTTAATTGGGCAGAAAGGGCGTCTAAAGTCACGCTAGGTACATCTGTTGAAGCTGAAGTTTCAGATATGGTCAGGAAAATCTTATCGGAAACCTCTGTTCCCAAATTATCACCGACATATACCATTACCTGATAACCATCCCCTGATGCACCAGAGGAATAACGATCAGGCGCAATCCAGCGAACCTGACTGTATGGTGTAGCCCCAGCAGGCGTAATATCTACAAAGGTTCCACTATCAGCTCGCCACGCAGCAAATAAATTCTTAGTGTGGGTGACATTGTTTGAGTCCACACAAGAGGAGCTGCCACCTGAAATATTGACTTTTAAATCAACAGTACGCAGCTCAACACCATCCAGAGTATCTACACCTTCATCAATCTTCTGAATTGTAATCGAAGGAGGAGTTACTCCGTAACAGACAGGCTGCTCATAGCGTATTCCAATCGTTCCATCTTTTTTGGCATTGCTGGAAAAATCACTTTGGGTAATTGTTGGCTTACTTAACGACTTATTTTGCAAATTAGCCGACTGGAGCATTAAACGATGCAATATAATAAAGACATCTTCACGATTAACCATATCATCAGGCCGGAAGGTCGTCTTACCTTCGTCACCTTTAGCCAACCCTTCCTGAATAGCCCGGTAAATGTAACCTGCTGCCGGATGTGAAGCAGGCACATCTGAGAACATGGTAATACCTGAGAACGATTTAAGTGGCTCCAGATCCCACGCTTCCAGAATTGCTTTTAGCGTCCAGGCTCGACTGATATTGGTAGCAGGACGGAATAACGGGTTCATATTATCGCCAGCACCTCTATCGAAGACCGCGACACCATCATCAAAGAGCAAATGGGACAAATACGCTACTTGATTGTAATACCAGACGGTAGCGTCATTGACATCAAGGAATGTTGAAGAGAAATCCGTTCCCGCCCATGCGAGGAACTGGCTATCTGCATTAGACTTTCCGCCCCCTAATGCACGGTAAATCATAGTCGCCAGTTCTGCCCGATTGGCAGGAGTCGTACCACGAAGATCATGATTTGCCGGGGCGTCAATAATCTCCTGCTGAACCATGTAATCAGCAGCATCCTGCGCCCAACCTGAAACGTTGATATATTTATTTTCTTGCGTCGTGAAAGAACGGGGTGCAGACCATACCCCTCCCTGACCCGTGACCGTATTGCCTGCCCGCACCCGCCAGTAATATTGCGTGCCAGCCTTCAGCGCAAATCCGGCATACTGGGATGATGTGATCACCGCTGTCTCACAAGTGCTGCCACAGGTCGCATTCGAACCACTCTGGGCATCCGTAAACCCGGAAAAGTCTGCGGTCTCACTCACTACAATCCGGTAACTGTTTGCGCCCGCAACATCGCTCCAGTCAAAGTTCTGTGTGGCTTTAGCAACCGTCGCAGCATTATTCGGAGCCTGTAAAACAGGAGCACTAAATGCGTCATAAGCCGTCGTGAAAGAACGGGGTGCAGACCATACCCCTCCCTGACCCGTGACCGTATTGCCTGCCCGCACCCGCCAGTAATATTGCGTGCCAGCCTTCAGCGTAAATCCGGCATACTGGGATGATGTGATCACCGCTGTCTCACAAGTGCTGCCACAGGTCGCATTCGAACCACTCTGGGCATCCGTAAACCCGGAAAAGTCTGCGGTCTCACTCACCACAATCCGGTAACTGTTTGCACTACTAACGTCGCTCCAGTCATAGTTCTGGGCGGATTTATCAATCCCACTAACAACATTACCAGGCGACTGTAAAGCAGGAGCACTCAACGCATCATAAGCCGTCGTGAAATAACGGTAAGATGCCCAATAGCCACCAACACTGCTATTGCCTGCACGGACTTTCCAATAATAGCGGGTTCCCGGATTCAGGCTGAAGCCCGAGTAACTGGATGAACTGGTGGTGGCCGTTTTGCATGTGGTGCTATTGGTACATGCACTGGAGGATTCCGAAAATCCCGAAAAGGTACTATCCGTGCTGACCACGATACGGTAGGTAGTAGCTCCGAAAACACTACTCCAGTCAAAGTTGTAATTGTTTTTGGTGACATCAACCGCTGCATTGCTGGGTGAATAAAGGCTGGGGGCAGCCAGTGCATCATAAGCCGTCGTGAAATAACGGTAAGATGCCCAATAGCCACCAACACTGCTATTGCCTGCACGGACTTTCCAATAATAGCGGGTTCCCGGATTCAGGCTGAAGCCCGAGTAACTGGATGAACTGGTGGTGGCCGTTTTGCATGTGGTGCTATTGGTACATGCACTGGAGGATTCTGAAAACCCCGAAAAGGCACTGTCGGTGCTGACCACGATACGGTAAGTAGTGGCTCCGGAAACATCGCCCCAGTCAAAGTTGTAGTTATTTTTTGCGACATCAACCGCTGCATTGCCAGGTGAATAGAGGCTGGGGGCACTAAGCGGATCAGAGGAAGTACTGATTGCTGTACGTTTCCATTGTGCGCTGCTCCAGCCGGATAGAATGGTAGTTGCTTGAGGTGTTGAACTGGATTCTACATTGATGTATACGTCAGGCTTCCATTTATTCTTGATACGCACATAGCCACTTTCCGCAGATTCGAAAGTCCAAAGAGCACTGTGCCAATAGCTCTGAATACTACTACTTCTTAATGAGCCATACTCAATATTCAGACAATAACTGCTATTGCTCTTCTGACAAATATTATATGCGCCATAGGATGAATTGTATTTAACAATCCATTGAGAATTACCATTCAGCGTAAGATCATTTAGTCTCCACCGATTGTTGAAAGTTTCAATTGTATCTGCACTAACAGTACCACAAGAAAGAATCCCGAGAATAATAAAAAAACCTAGAATTATCTTTCTCATATGATCCACCCTAATAAATAACCAACAGCCCATCGGGGCAATACACTTGAAAAATCGTAACCACACAATGCAAATATAAAACCCACAACATCTTTTTTACTTAAACAGCGGATAGTTATTATTTATTGCTCTATACAATATCAAAGCAGCCTCAGCTCTCTTAATGGTTTTTGCTGGCTTAAAAAGACCTGCAAACTCACCTTTCTCATATCCTGTAACCAAACCATTCACATGAGCAGTTTCAACATATCTAGAGAACCACTCATTCTCTAACACATCTGGAAAGACACCATCATAGTCAGGATCAATAGAATAACCAAATGACAGCAACAAAACCTTTGTTGCTTCGGCACGGTTAACAAATACATCAGGCTTAAACAAACCAGTAAGTTTTCCATCCTCTTTATAGCCGCTAACAAAACATTTACTTCTGGCTTCTTCTATATATTCAGTTCTAGCATCATCCGCACTAACATCAGAGAATGGCATTGCCTGTCTTTCTTCTTTATCACAGGCGTCATTGTTCAACTTGACCCCTTGAGCTTCTAGAAACCTACGCGCCTTCATAAGCATAACAATAAAATCGCCGCGCGACATATCATCATTCGGCCTAAACTCATAAGAATCATAGAGAGGCTGCACACTTAACAATCCTCTCACAGCCAGCTTCTCAACTGCCTCAGCCGCCCACCAATAATCATACCTATCCCCTTTAGGAAAGTCTGAGAAATAATACAACCTTAACTTCCCTATATTTATTAGTTTACTCTGTATCGACCATATTAATTTTTCTTCCAAAATTTCAGCATTACTTTTCAATTTATTATTTATATAGAAAGAGGAAACAATGCCCGCCACTTGCCCTAGGTTCATTCTTACAGGCTCCATTCTCAAGGTACCATAACCAACATGACTTGCAGAAACTGCGGAGGTTACTAGCAAATTATTTACTTCTTTTGGAACAATCACCCCTAAAGGGATAACGCCAGTGGCTGTAAGATTTTGCAAATAAAACTCACCTTCCCCTTTATGATAATAATTAAAATCATTTTCTTCATCCCTATAATAATCATAATTATCATAACTACTAACTGCGTGAGAATCCATAGGATAACTAGTGTATCCAATACTGGCATTCATCTTTTCATTAGTTACTCTTTTATAAGGTTTATCTCTAAGATCAAGAGCAGAAAACCCTTTTGCTTTATTTTTTCTAGCATTGTATAAGTCATATGGCGTTGAATCTTTTTCAGTAAATATATACTGTCCCTTCATTCTTCGACTTTCCCTCACATACATGCGATAAGGCATTCCCTTCTCAAAAAACTCAGTAGCCAATGATATATTTTCACCTTGGCTCAATATGCGTTTCAGGGTCTTGTTTTCCCCGGCATTGCAAACGTGATGGATAGCGGTAAAGTTAGTCATTTCCGATAGCCAAGGAGAGGCTTTATGACCTCGCTCATCAGTATTTCCAGCCTGACCAGTGATGCCGCCTGTTTCGAGCAAGTCCGTTCCGTGCGTTGGCCTAATGGGGTGATTTGTCCGCACTGCGGTTCACAGGACACTATCCGTCGAGGCAAGGATGACACCCAGCAGGAACGCCAGCGTTACCAGTGTAAGGATTGCCAAAAGCGTTTTGATGACCTGACGGGAACGGTGTTTGAAGGCCACCACCAGCCGCTGAAGGTGTGGGTGTTGTGCCTGTACCTGATGTCGTTGAAACTGTCCAACCAACAAATCGCCCGCGAATTGGGGTTGAACAAGGATGATGTTCAGGCGATGACGGAACAGTTACGGCGTGGTGTCGAGAAAAAAAACGCCAGTAAACCTGTTTGGGAATGTTGAATTTGATGAGGTTTATGTCAAGGCTGGACACAAGGGAAACCCCGAAGCCGTCGCGGATGCTGGGCGTGAAGGTCGCCGCCGCGCCCTGAAAGGTGCGCCGGGGCGTGGGACACTGGAAAAGGACAAACCACCCATTTTCGGCATGATCCAGCGTTCCGGGGAGGTCGTGATCCGTATGCTGGCGAATGTGAAACAGACGACGATCAAGCCGTTGATTGT
The DNA here is from genome assembly GCF_000260135.1 of Thiothrix nivea DSM 5205. Taxonomy (NCBI): domain Bacteria; kingdom Pseudomonadati; phylum Pseudomonadota; class Gammaproteobacteria; order Thiotrichales; family Thiotrichaceae; genus Thiothrix; species Thiothrix nivea. The sequence continues at coordinate 1,748,599 of NZ_JH651384.1, forward strand.
GGAAACGGTGGCAGCAGGCACGCTGGTCTACACCGATGAGTACAACATTTACAGCCGATTGGAAGAATGGGGCTATGCCCACAAAACCGTCAACCATGGCGCAGGCGAATATGCCCGTGACGAAGATGGTGACGGTTTCCATGAAGTCCACGTCAATACGATGGAAGGTTTTTGGTCACTGTTACGCTCATGGTTACGACCTCATCGGGGGATCTCACAAGAAAAGCTACCGTGTTACCTTGCATTCTTCGAGTCTCTTCACAACATCAGGAAACGGGGGCAAGCTGCCTTACAGTCCTTGCTTTCGCTGCTGTTGGGATAAGACCCTGAAACGCATATTGAGCCTTCACCTTTATCTTGCCAAAACTTTATAAAACACAATGCTCTTTTCTTATGTGCATTTTCAACATCAACCCTTTCATTCCAATCTGCGGCATGGTAATTATAGTTTCCCCCTTGCAAATCAGAACCCTTAGGATGAACATTAACTTCAAAATATTTTTCTCCCGGGGACCATCCATTTTTAGCCCAACTATCTAAAAAATCAGGAGCGCCGTCAAATTTATATATAGAACAATCCGGCACTAGGGCTTTCCATACATCAGTTTCAACAACAGATTTTGCATTCTCTTTTTTTACAGTTAAAAAATATGAATATGCCTGCAGCTTTTCATCACTCCTAGATGTCAAAGGTGTAGCATCAAGAAATTTATTTTTTTTAGGATTCCAGTACAACTCTCCTGCAAACCCTTCTTTATATGTTTCAGTTGATTCTCTCCCAATCGTCATGCCAACTCCTGACTTTTCCGCTAAATCGCCAGTAATTGTTGCATCTATAAAGTAGTCACCTTTTATATTAACCCCACCTGACAGACGCCCATTGTCATCTATGGATTCAATATTAATAGAATCTATTTTCCCATTACTCATTACAACATCAGAAACAACATAACCTTTATAAAAATAAATGCCTGTATTCTTTAACATATCAGCTATAATATTACTCGCGATACTTGGTTCATGGCGAATACCATTCCAAGATTCCAAGTTTTTCCCATCATAATAACTTTTAACAGCCTTTCTAAACTCATCAAATAACCCCGACGTTAATTCATAACCATTTTTATGGGGTATAACACCATCATAAGTTAACCCAACATGACTACACTTTTCGTAATCTGGTACGTCTGCATTATCAGGTTTACATACAGGCAACCCACTATCAGAAAAGTTTAACCCGCTAGTAATCATCCCCCCCATTGCTTCAGTTTTTTTCACCCTAGTTATCAGACAAACCTCTTTTCCTTCTCTCGAAGCGGACACAGCCGCTCCTACACCTGATGCAGTACCCCCCACTACGACCACATCACATGGGTTAGCACTAGCATAGCTACTACTTAAAAGAACACTAAAAACCAAGATTATCTTGTTAATTAGCCTCATAGATCACCACCGTTAAATTTTTCATGTAACTCATAAACATGAATGTGCCCATAAAGAAATAAAATAAGAACAAGAATCATTTCATATTGAGGAAGGGCTACGCAGAACCGTAAAATCTCCATAAATCTAACAAGCACTCCTATACTTTCATCATACAATAATAAATTAATTTTATAGATATAACAGCGTCATTCTTCCTATAATTGTGCAACCTGATGCACAATTATAGGAAGAATGATTACAGTGGATACTAGATTTAGCCTATTTCTTCGCCAGAAAATACTTGGCAGAGGAACCTCGATCAGCCAGTTTGCCAAAGAAGCTGAAATATCACGGCGGACGTTACACAACTTGCTGGATGGCAGCGTAGCTGAGGCAAAGTTCAAAACACTGCTCAAACTCGCTATCGCTCTCGGCATACACCCTCAAGAGCTACTCAGTCTTTACGTCAAATCGATAGACTTTACCTACGACGATGCCAGCAGCATTTCAGAGCGTGCTGATACCCTCATCAATGGTGATGACATCGGTTTTATCGAAGATATGACCATACCGGATGGCAGCACTGTTTCAGCTTGCGCTACTTTTGAGAAAATCTGGAACATCCAAAACACAGGCTCCGTCCACTGGCAAGGCCGCAGTCTCATCTGTGTCAACGAGCTTCTCGAAGTACGTGGAATGGACGGCAGGCGTGTCATTCATGGCCTTCGGGCAGCGAAGCAGCGCTATCCGGTTCCTGACTTAACCCCTGGTGAACGGGTTGAACTTGCTATCAGATTCACTGCACCTTGCTACCCATGCACGGTTATTTCCTGCTGGAAAATGGTCGACGCCAACGGCGAGCTGTGTTTCCCCAAAAATGAGCCGCTTTCCTGTCTGGTGCGGGTAATCGCGCTCTGACGGGTAAAACCGCTTTCCGCTATACTGCAAGGCAGGCGTGGTTAACGGACAGGAGCAGATGAAAAAACTACCTATTGGCCTGAGCAGCCTGAGCACCATCATTCAGGGTGGCTACACCTATGTGGACAAAACCGCCCTCGTCCACCAACTAGCCACTGCCGGGCAATACTACTTCCTTTCCCGCCCGCGCCGTTTCGGCAAGTCCCTGCTGGTGGATACCCTCAAGGAACTGTTCGAAGGCAATGAACCCCTCTTCCAGGGGCTGGCAATTCACCCGCAATGGGATTGGTCGGCCAGGCACCCGGTAATCTCCATCAGTTTTGCAGAAGGCTTGCTACAAAGCCGCGAACAACTGGACAACAGCATCCGTAACCAGTTACAGCTTAATGCTGAAAAGCTACAGTTAAGCTGTGCCAATGACCGTGATATTGCCGCTTGCCTGGGCGAAATGCTCCGTACTGCGTATACGCGCCATAACCAGCGCGTGGTCGTACTGATCGACGAATACGACAAGCCCATTCTTGATAACCTCACCGATGCGGCCATTGCAGGGGAAATGCGTGATGGCCTGCGCAACCTGTATTCCGTCCTCAAAGGACATGATGCCCATCTTCGCTTTGTCTTCCTAACCGGCGTCAGCAAGTTCTCCAAAGCCTCCATTTTCAGCGGCCTGAACAACCTCAAGGACATCACCCTCGACCCGCGCTACGCCACCCTGTGCGGTTACACCCAAGCAGAACTGGAACACTGTTTCGCCGAACGCCTGCACGACGTTGATCTGCCCAAACTCAAACAGTGGTACAACGGCTACCAATGGCTGGGCGAAGGCGTTTATAACCCGTTCGACATCCTGCTGTTCCTCGACACCGGCAAATCCTACCGCTCGTACTGGTTTGAAACCGGCACGCCCACCTTCCTGCTGAAACTGCTCAAGGATGGCCAATACTACCTGCCGGAACTGGAACAGTTCGCAGTACAGGAAACCCGCCTTGGCAGTTTCGACATGGATGACATGCCAGCCGAAGTGCTGCTGTTCCAAACCGGCTACCTGACCATCCACGAAACCCTGCAAATGGGCAACCAGTTGGGCTTTATACTCGGCTACCCCAACCTGGAGGTCAAACTCAGCCTCAATACCCACCTGCTCAGCTACCTGACCCCACCTGTCAGCCGCGCCGCCCAAATCAGCCTGCAACTCTACCGCCTGCTGGCAAAAACGGATATGGAAGGGCTGCGCGATACGTTCAAGCGCTTTTTCGCAGGCATCCCGCACGACTGGTACAGGAACAACCACCTCGACCAGTACGAAGGCTATTACGCCAGCCTGTTCTACGCCCACATGGTCGCCTGCGGGGCAAATACCATCCCGGAAGATGTCACCTCCGTCGGGCAGATTGACTTGACGGTAATGGTGGAAGGCAGCGTGTTTGTGTTTGAATTCAAGGTAGTCAACACTGACCGGGCGGATGGCAGTGCTTTGGCGCAAATCAAGGCCAAGGGCTATGCGGACAAATACCGGGAGGAGCAGGCGTTATGGCTGGTGGGGGTCGAGTTCAGCAAGCAAACCCGCAACATCGTCGGGTTTGAATGGGAAAGGGGTGATCTCGCTGTAACGGATGCAAGTCCACCAGACCGGGTTCATTGAATACGTATTGCAATACGACCCGCTACGGGATGTAACTCCGTTCACGCCCCTTCCTCCCCGCGCTTCTGATGCAACAACGCCGCCTCCGGCCCCTTCCCCAACATCCTGCCCAACGCCGCCCGTGTGGTCGCCGCCACCGATTCCCGGCTCAAACTGCGTGGCGCAAACAACACCCCCTCCGCAAACTCCCGGTTGATGAACAGCACATCCTCCGCCTGTGGGGTAAAAGCACTGTTACGGCTAACCCGCGCCACCCGCCCCAGATTCACCCCACGCCCATCATCCAGCACCAGCAGGTGTGGGCACAGCTGCCGGTAAGGGTCTGGCCGGGGAAAATCGACAATCGCCAGCAACACCAGCGGTTGGCCGGGAAAATGCACGCCCGCATTGATTTCAGTCGAATTGATTTCCACCACATACACCGGTTGCCCAATCATTCTGCGCAACTTTTCTACTTGCTGATAGTATTCCGGGGTTGGCCACAGGTCATCCGCATGGGTCATGAAAGTTCGCCACTTTATTGTTCAATTCACAGAAAGCTTGTCGTGCTAGGATACGCTTTTACGCCCAGTCACACGAGGCAGGAAAGGCAGCAGTTATGACACAGGATGTACGTCTTGAGCAATTAACCCAGTGGGTCAACAGCCTTCCGGGCTGGGAACACGCCCTATTGGAACCTGCTTCCGCCGATGCCAGTTTCCGCCGTTACTTCCGCGCCCGTGGGGCAGAAGGCACCGTCATCTGCATGGACGCACCGCCGGACAAGGAAGACATCCGCCCCTTTATCGATGTCACCCACCGCCTGCAACTGACTGGCGTGCATGTCCCGCAACTGCTGGCGCAAAACCTGCTGGACGGATTCCTGCTGTTGGAAGACCTGGGCAACACCAGCTACCTTAGCCAACTGAACCCAGAAACCTTCAAGGACTTGTATGCTGACGCCCTGCAAGCCCTATTGCATTTGCAGGAAGCTGATTGCGACCACTTGCCCGCCTACAGTGAACGCCTTCTGCGCACGGAAATGGGGCTGATGCCGGAATGGTTCCTGAAAACCCATTTGGGCTTCAGTGACGCCGACATTCCACACAAGCTGATTCAGCAGACCTTTGAAGACCTGATCGAATCTGCCATCGGCCAACCGGTCAGCTTTGTCCACCGCGATTTCCACAGCCGCAACCTGATGATCACGCAAGAGCATAGCCCCGGCATCATCGACTATCAGGATGCGGTCATTGGCCCTACCACTTACGACCTGGTTTCCCTACTGCGCGACTGCTACATCGTCTGGCCACAAAGCAAGGTGGAATGGTGGGTGGACTGCTACCGCAAGGAAGCCATTTCTGCCGGCATCCTGCCCCCGGTTGACCAGCAAACCTATCTGCAATGGTTTGACCTGATGGGCCTGCAACGCCACCTCAAGGTACTGGGCATTTTTGCCCGCCTCAACCACCGTGACGGCAAGCCCGGATACCTGAATGATTTGCCACTGGTACTCAGTTACGTGCTGGAAATCGGCTCCCGCCACCCCGAAACCAGCGAACTGGTGGAATGGATGCGTAGCGTCGGCATCCCTGACCGTATCGGCACAGTGTATATTCCCGACTGATTCCCATGAAAGCCATGATTCTTGCCGCCGGGCACGGAACCCGGATGCGCCCGCTCACCGACCACACCCCCAAACCGTTGCTTCTCGCTGGCGGCAAGCCCCTGATAGTCTGGCATATCGAAAAACTGGCGCGTGCCGGTTTCCGCGACATTGTGATCAACCTGGCCTGGCTGGGCTGGAAAATCCCACAAGCCCTGGGCGATGGCTCCCGCTGGGATGTCAGATTGCATTATTCCGACGAACAACAGGAAGGCGCGCTGGAAACCGCTGGCGGCATTATCAAGGCACTGCCGCTGCTGGGGAGTGAACCTTTTCTGGTGGTGAATGGCGATGTCTGGTGTGATTACCCTTGCCTGCCGCTTACGCTGGCGAATAATGACCTCGCCCATCTGGTACTGGTCAATAACCCTACGCACCATCCACAGGGGGACTTCGCCCTGCCGGGGCAACGGGTACTGGATGCAGGGGAACCCCGTTACACGTTCAGCGGCATCGGTTACTACCGCCCACAACTGTTTGCAGGCTTGCCTTACGGCAAACGCCCGCTGGCTCCGCTGCTGCGGGAAATCATGGCACAGGAAAAAGTTGGTGGGGAACTGTTCAGCGGTGACTGGCGTGATATCGGTACACCGGAACGGCTGACAGAACTGGATCAGGATTTGCGTGCGCTCATGAGGCAGACGTAATCGGCACACCCAGAAAACGGCTCACGGCCTCCCCCAGCAACGCGGATTCCAGTTTGCACCACGGCGAGTAATGCCCAACGCTATCAGCCTTCAGCAACTGCATAAAATCACCCCACCCACTCCAGCAGGTGGTGGCAACCTCCAGCGGGTCAGGGTACGGCTCATCAGCAGTACGCGCCAGCCACACAGGGCAAATTTCGTTTTCCACGACGCCTTGGTGTTCGCAGCAGTAATGAAAATCCGGCAAGGCTTCTTGCAGATCATGGACATGTATACCCAACTCAACCCACGCCCGCCGCTGAATGGCTTCAGTAACGGACTCCCCTAGAGCCGGATGCCCGCAGCAGGAATTCGACCAGAACCCCGGCCAAGTCAGTTTGCTGAAGCTGCGCTGTTGCAGCAGCAACTTGCCTTGCGGATTAAAGATAAAGGCTGAAAAGCCCCGGTGCAACGGGGTGTGCAGGGTATGCACCAGATACTTGGGCATAGTGCCGAGAACGGCATTGCCCGCATCAACGAGAACGACTTCTTCCACAACAAATCAGGTCGGGTGCACGTATTCCCGTGGGTCGTCACGATAACCACCTTCCACGCCCTTGACGACGATGGCGACAGCATCGTGGGCGTGCAGGCTTTCCATATGGTTCACCCGCAGCCAGAAATCACGCACGGAAATATCATCGTTAAGGGCATTTTTCAAACGCCGGGCGGCATCTTCACAGAACATCAGGTTGGCAGCGTTCAGACGGGCAAATTCCTGCTCATCCTCACGCTTGACGGTGGCTTGTACTGGCGTTTGCAGCGCGCCTTCCACCCGGTCAATCAGGCTGGTGATGGGCAGGTTGCGCACTTTTTCCGCCAGCTTGATCCGCACCTGGGCGATACTGCGCTGGCTATGCGGGGTAGCGCGGATGCCATGGGTAGTCCCTAGCCATTCGTATACACTATCGGCGTCTACCACCCCTGCATCCTGACCAAAGGTTTTGCGGAAACCTTCCTGGATTAACTGGCGCGCCAAGGCAGCCGAACAAGGGCAGGTTGAGGAATAAGGCACTTCCAGGCTCAGTTCCGTGTCGATCTGGCCATTGCGCAGGGTAGCGGCCACCTTGACGGGGTAATTTTTCCAGCCGCTGTTGTCGCTTAGCAGGGAATTACGGCGCTCGAAATAATCAAAGCGGCATTCCAGGTAAGCGGCATCACTCAGCCCCCCATGGGTATCGACGAACTGGGTAATGGTTTCACGCAGCACTTCGGGGGTCAGGTCATGCATCCCGAGGATGTTATCCAGCGCCACATACAGGCGCGACATGTGGATACCCTTGCTGTTGGGGTCGATCAGGTTGACATACGCCTGCACCCGCGCCAGCGTCTGCACCCGATCACCACTGGGGCCACGCAGGAATACCGGCAGTTCGATCTGGCTCATGCCGACCCAGTTGAGTGTACCTTTGGGGCCTGCATGAGGTTGTTTGGCAACGTCAGGCATCACAGCACATGGCAGTTCCTGGCAGGCAATTGTAGACATAATGCGTATTCCTCTTCACTCAGGGCAGGCTTTAATGGCTCCACCGTAGCAGAACGGCTGGCAGTGGGGAAATTTACCTGCCATTCAGCAGCATTTCTGATACTGAACGAACAAACCGCCCATTAAAGGGCTTTCCGTTGAATATGAAAATATCCCAACAGGGAATGATAAACCGGCCAAATGGCGATACTGCTCGGCAGGGATGCCCAATACAACCATCCGCCCTGGCCGCCGCCCCCCGTCACGCCCTGTATCCACAGGTTGACCAGCATGTATAAGCCCATAATGGCAAACAACAGCGCCAACTGCTGGAGGAAGGCTTCCGGCGTCATGCGCAGGCTCAAGCGGACTGCCAGATAAGTGACCAATACATACCCCAGCGCGTGCTGCCCCAGCAGGGAACCGTACAGGGCATCCATGACCAGACCTACGCCAAACACCATGACGAGACCCAGACGGTCACGGATAATCAGCGCCCAATGTATCAAGGTCAAGGCAATCCATTCAGGACGCCAGAAAGACAAATGCTCACCCAACGGAATGACCGCAAGGATAGTGGCGATCAGCAGGGTCAGTAACACAGCACCGGGAAAACGCGGGTCTTTAACGGGCATTGCTTCCCCCCTCATCTGCTGATGCAGGTAACGGGACAGCGGCTTCCTCTCCCGGATTTTTCCACACCAGCAGCACTTCCCGCACGGCTTCGTAATCCACCAGCGGCATCGCCCGCACGGTGGCATCACCACCCTGTTGGAACTGGATGCCGCCCGGGTAAACTTTTGCCACCTTCAGTCCTGGCGGAAACAGCCCGCCCATACCGGAGGAAACGAAAACATCGCCTTCCGCCACCGTACTATTGGCAGGTAAATATTTGATTTCCAGCGGCATACCCCGCCCAAGCCCATTCACCAGCCCACGTTCGCCATTGCGCTGGTTTTGCACCGGGATGGAATGCTCGCGGTCTGCCAGTTGCATGACTGTGGCACTGAAAGGGGTCACATTCACCACCTGCCCATAAATCTTGTCACCATCCAGCACCACCTGGCTTTCGTACACGCCATCGCGGGATCCTTTGTTCAGCGTCACCATGCCACGCACCGGGTCTTTCGCCACTTTGAGGACTTCCGCCATGGAAAAGGAATAAGCGTCACGCGGGGCAGCACTGAGCATTTCACGCATACGCTGGTTTTCAGCCTGGATGGTAGCCATATCCTGCTGTTGGGCTGCGTAGACCTGCGCCTGCTGCTTGAGGACTGCATTTTCCTCGGCCAACTGGCTTTGCACGGAAAAGAAACCGCTAGAACGTTGGTAAAACCGCTGCGGGAAATCGACACTGGCCAGTATCGGGTATACCACCATGGTGGCCAGCGTGCGGACAGGCGCAAGCGCCGCCGGATTCCGGTTATCCACGGCCATCAAAATCAGCGCTCCGAGAACCAGCACCATGAACCGGAATGAGAAACCCGGCGTAGCGTGGTAGTTAATGTCGTTAATGGCCGCCTCCGCTGCCCTGTCAAAGTCTTGTGAGCAGTTGATCAGTCAGTGGCGAGGAAGTTGACGCCTTCTTCTTCCATGATTTCCAGAATTTTGCCGCCACCACGGGCAACACAGGTCAGCGGATCGTCCGCGATCACCACCGGGATACCGGTTTCCTCCATCAACAGGCGATCCAGGTCGCGCAGCAATGCACCGCCACCAGTCAGGACAATACCACGGTCGGCAACGTCGGCAGCCAGTTCCGGCGGGGTCTGCTCCAGCGCGGTCTTGACAGCGCTGACGATACCGAACAATGGCTCCTGCAAGGCTTCGAGGATTTCATTGCTGGTCAGGGTGAAACTGCGCGGCACGCCTTCGGACAGGTTGCGCCCCTTGACTTCAATTTCCAGCAGTTCCTTGCCGGGGTAGGCGGAACCGATTTCGCATTTGATACGTTCTGCGGTCGCCTCACCGATCAACATGCCGTAGTTGCGGCGCACGTAGCTGATGATGGCATCATCCAGACGGTCGCCACCGATACGTACAGAAGCGGAATACACAATGCCACGCAGGGACATAATGGCCACTTCGGAAGTGCCGCCACCAATATCCAGCACCATGGAACCAACCGCCTCATCCACCGGGATGCCAGCGCCAATAGCTGCCGCCATCGGTTCCTCAATCAGGTAAACCTTGCGCGCGCCTGCCCCGAGGGCTGAATCCTTGATCGCGCGGCGTTCCACCTGGGTAGCACCACATGGCACGCAAATCACCACCCGTGGGCTGGGGCGCAGGATACGGCCCGCATCCACCTTGCGGATAAAGTGTTGCAACATTTTTTCGGTGTAGGTGAAATCGGCAATCACCCCGTCTTTCATCGGGCGGATCGCGGTAATGTTTTCCGGGGTGCGGCCCAGCATCTTTTTGGCCTCAACACCAACTGCCTCAATCGACTTGGGGCCGCCGGGGCCGCGATCCTGGCGAATGGCGACGACGGAAGGCTCATCCAGTACGATACCTTTGCCGCGCATGTAAATCAGGGTATTGGCTGTGCCCAGGTCAATGGAAATATCATTGGAAAACAAACCTGAAAGGGCTCTGAACATAATTTGGTAAATCCGGCTTAAGCTAAATAAATGGGGTACGGTAACACATCCAGGGTGCTTGTCGTTTTTGCATAAAAAGACCACCCTTGGGCGGCCCCCAAAATAATCCGCTAAATGTAGCAATCACGACCACTTTGGGCAAGCCGGGTTGTGTGATAAGTTCACGTTCCGGCCAAAACAGGCGACTTTTTACCAGATTGGCCAAGGTTTAGAAAGCCATTGCCCCACTTATAGTAGAATGGATGACATGTCAGCAGATACATTAAAACGGTTTATGCTCGAAAACGCCCATGTACGCGGCGAATGGTTGCACCTGAACCATACCTGGCAGGATATGCTAACCCGCGCGGACTACCCGCCCTTTGTCAGGAAGGTACTGGGTGAAGCCCTGACCGCCGCCGTCCTGCTGGCTGCCACCATCAAGCATGATGGCGCGCTGACCCTGCAAATACGCGGTGATGGCCCCATTCACCTGCTGGTCATTCAGGCAACCGCGCAGGGAACAGTGCGCGGCCTTGCCCAATGGAACCGGGAAACTGACTCGACCGCCCTGCCCGACCTGTTCGGCGAGGCCAATATGGCCATCACTCTGGAATCGCGCCACAGCAACGAGCGTTACCAAAGCCTGATCCCGTTGGAAGGCGAATCCTTAAGCCAGGCGCTGGAAAGTTATTTCGCCCGTTCCGAACAACTCCCCACCCGCCTGTGGCTGATGTCGGATGACGCCATTGCAGCGGGCATCCTGTTGCAGCGCCTGCCGCAGGAACAGGCCAGCGACGAAGACTGGGGGCGCGTTTCCATGCTGCTCGACACCCTGACCAGCGCCGAACTGACGCACCTGGCGGCGGAAGACGTGCTGTTCCGCCTGTTCCACGAAGAAAATGTGCGCCTGTTTGATGGCAAGGAAATCCGCTTCCATTGCGGTTGCAACCGCGACAAGGTGGAAAGCATGATCCGCTCCCTCGGTCAGGCCGAAGCCGAAAACGTGCTGGAAGAGCAGGGAAAAATCGAGATTATTTGCGAATTCTGCAACGCCAGTTATACGCTGGATGCTGTCGACATCGGGCAGTTGTTTAAGCCATCAATGCCCGGCAGCGACACCCTGCACTGACCATTAACCGAATAACAACTGAAAACCTGGAAACCTCATGCGTGTTTTGATCGTTTACGCCCACCCCAACCCTGCCAGCTTCAACCATGCGATGCTGGAATACTGCCAGCGCGGCCTCTTGGAAGGCGGCCACGAAGTGCGGGTCAAAGACCTGTACGCTGAAGATTTCGACCCGGTATTACGGGCATCCGACCTTGCTGTCCTGCAAACCGGCGTAATTCCGGAGAAAATCCGCCGTGAGCAGGAAGACCTGCTGTGGGCCAATGGGCTGGTATTCATTTACCCGCTATGGTGGTTTGATCGCCCCGCCATCCTCAAAGGCTGGTTTGACCATGTACTGACCAATGGCACCGCGTTTGAGTATTCGCAGGAAGGTGTGAAAGGCTTGCTGCAACACCAACGCGCGCTGGTGCTGATTACGGCGGGCGGCTCGGAAGACTTTTTCCGCAAAACCGACGCCGAACACCTGATCTACCGCCCGGTAACGGATGGCACATTAGCTTTCTGCGGGCTTCAGGATGTGCGCCACAGCATTTACTACAATGTCCCTGCCCTGAGCGATGCGGAGCGGGCGGGCATTCTGGATAACATTGCCAGCATGGGGCGTGACTTCGCGTGCTGAACCATCAATTCCACGGCGAAGCGGATGGCAGGCCGCCACTGGTCGTGCTGCATGGCCTGCTGGGTTCGCTGGATAACTGGAATACCTTTGCCCGCAGCCAAACGGGCAAACGCAGCGTGTTGGCGGTAGACCTGCGCAACCATGGCGGCTCGCCGCATGTGGAAGGCATGTCCTACCGGCAAATGGCGGATGACCTGCTGGAATTGCTGGATGCGCTAGCGATTGCGCGGTTTGACCTGATGGGGCATTCCATGGGCGGCAAGGCTGCCATGACACTGGCCTTGCAACAACCCGACCTGATCCAGCGCCTGCTGGTGGTGGATATTGCCCCCAAAACCTACCCGCCGCGCCATCAGGCATTGCTGCAAGCCATGCTCACCATGCCGCTGGCGGAACTCGGCAGCCGCAAACAGGCAGATGAATGGCTCGCACCAACCGTCAAACACCCGTTTGAGCGCGGTTTCCTGCTCAAGAACCTGGGGCGCAACCGCGCTGGCCGTTTTTACTGGCAATGCAACCTGCCCGAAATCGCCCGCCATTACCTGAAAATTTCCGGCTTCCCGGCCAGTGACGTGCAATGCGCCGCGCCCGCCCTGTTCATCCACGGTGGGCAGTCGGATTATGTGGCGGAAACAGACCGGCAACTGATCCGGCAGCATTTCCCTGCTGCCGAACTGGCCGTGATTGAGGCAGCAGGGCATCTGCCACATGTGCAGACGCCTGCTGAATTTATTACGCTAGTGGAAAGTTTTCTGGACTAGACCAGCATGTGCCGGTAAGTATTCACCCGGCTTGACCAGCCCGCCATCCAGCGGCGCTCGTTGCGTGCAGGCGGCGAATTCCTGACCCGGCGATCCAGTACCCGTATGGCAGCGTCGGCAAATTCGTGCAACGCCTGTTGGCCAGGGCGGCTGGGGCGCATTTCTTCCAGCACCTGCAACAAGCCCCAGTTCTGGCCATTGTAGCCACCGCTGCGGTTCAAGCCTTCACCCTTGAAATTGGTGTAATCAATCAGCGCATACCAACCGCCGGGGGTATTGGCAACGGCGTTCAGGTTCCTGGCAACATGTGAGCGCAGGTGATCCGGCGTTGTCATGATCAGTTTGGGCATGGCACGGCGGGTACGGTCAACAATGAATTGCGCCTGCAACATGCGGGTCTGGTAGAGGAAATCTTTCAGTTCCTGAACCTGCGGCGTATGTTTAGCTACCATCATCTGCCCCTTGCTATGCCAAGGCGCGCCATTGCGTGGCAACCAGGCAGGAATCCGCACGCCGCGCTCCTGCATGTAGCTCAGCAATTCCGGGAAAGTACTGCCAAAACGCCCACTGCGCCCCACCGGATACCAGGTAAAATGGCCAATCCCCATGGAGGCGAAATCCTCCCCATCATTCCAATGCACCAACTTATCAATATCCCCGCCACCTTCATTTTTGAAAATCTGGTCGCCGATCACCCGTAGTTCAACCGGTGACAGCTCCGGCATTCCACCATGGGCATAATTGCTGGGGCGGCTGACATTCTGGGAAGCATAATGGGAACCATAGGAAGCGTTCTGCGCTGCTGGGTTGTGCATCACAAAGATGGGTTCGCTGGAATCAGAGTAACCGGTGCTATGCTGGGAAATGGAGGCTGTGCTGGCTCCCCGGACTGACTGGGTAGCAGGGCTGCACGCAGACAAGCCGACACTGGCAAAGCCCGCGAACAAAAGGGCGGCTCTTTTTTTCATTCTTGGTTGTCTCCTCGTTATTTTTATTATTTGCCTAGATTATCAAGGCAATAAGACAATTCGCTTTATTATTTTGATCAGACTATAAGTGAAATTGGCCCGTCGGGAAATCACGACCCGACGAGCGCCACAAAAAAGCAAAGCATGAAAAAAGATTCGCCATTAATAACGGATCAAACGCCAGGATAGCGGTAAGTATTGACGCGGTTTGACCAGCCCGCCATCCAGCGGGCCTCGTTGCGGGCAGGAGGAGAATTACGCACCCGACGCGCCAGCACTTGGGTCGCCGCGTCAGCAAAGGCGTGCAGGGCTGGCTGTCCTGGCTGGCTAGGTTGCATTTGCTCCAACACTTGCAGCAAGCCCCAGTTCTGCCCGTTGTAACCACCGTTGACATTCAAGCCTTCGCCCTTGAAATTGACGTAATCCACCAGCGCATACCAGCCACCGGGGGTATTGGCAATCGCGTTCAGGTTTTGCGCCACCCGTGCACGCGAATGCTGCGGGGCCGTACCCACCAGTTGCGGCATGGCCCGGCGGGCGCGTTCCACGATGTAGGCTGCCTGCAACATGCGGGTCTGGTAAAGCAAGTTTTGCAGTTCCTGCACCTGACCGCTGCGCTTGGCCTGCATCAGCTCGGCCTTGCTGCGCCAGGGAGCACCTTGGTAACGCGCCTGTTGCACCCAGCCCGGCAGTTGCACGCCATTGGTTTGCAAGTACCCCAGCATATCGGGGAAGGTATTGCCAAAACGCTGCGCCCTGCCAGCTGGATACCAAGTGAAATGCCCCAAGCCCATGGAAGCAAAGTTCTCCCCATCATTCCAGTGCACCAACTTGCCAGGGTCGCCACCACTTTCATTGCGGAAAATCCAGTCAGCGATCAGATGCAACTCGGCGTTGGATAATTGCGGCATTTGCCCGCGGGCAGACACTTGTGGGGAAACAGCATAACTTGCCGTATTGACACCATTACGCCCACCACTGGATTGCGCAACACGGGAAGATTTGGGCTTGCTCTTGGTAGCAACAGTTGTTTTTTTGCCAAACAACAGCTCCTCAGTCTCATCTTCCCTGACGGAATGGGTAGTCTGGCTACACCCAGACATCCCCATGAAAAAACTTACTGCACACAATGTTGCCCACGCTTGCTTGCGCATGTTGTTCGCCCCCGTATTGCCAGCCTTGAAATATTGATTTATTGGTGGCTAACAAAATAAGGTCGCGCAACTTTACCTATCCTTAATAAATAAATTTAATCAAAAAGAATGGGGAATAAAATATCTGTTACTGTATAAAAATTTGCCGGTAAGACACATAGGCACTGGCAAACAGCCAAGGCACTACCACCAGCAAACCCAACAACAGGGAAATGGCTCCAGCAATCACCAGCAACAAGGCCAGCAGCAGATAGAATATCAACGGCAAGGGATTACGCAGGCAACCTTTGAAACTCATGGTTAACGCCTGAAAAACAGGCACATTATTGAGCGCCACCAACTGGGTCGCAAACCAGAACAACATCATGATAAAAATCAACAAAATAACGCCAATGGCAATCAGGCCAGTATTCATTCCGTTTAACAAATCTTCGGGCTTCAGGGTTTCGCCATGCAGGGTATCCATGTTCATACCCACGAACGCCCCGCCAATAATAATGCCGAACAGGAACATGATGCCCAGCGTCAGCGCCCCTAGCCCCAACAAAGGCGCAACTTTTTCCTTGAACCCGGCGAACAGATGGTCAAAGCGCAAAGCTTCGCCCCCTGCAACCGCCCGCGCGCCCATCAGGATCCCCCCCGTAAACACCGGCCCCAATAAGGTTGAAGCAACATCACCCAGACCGGGGACAAGCCCCAAAACGAACTGGATGCCAAACAAACCGATGGTGATCAATATCCATACACCCAGGTTATTTTTCACCATTGGCCAGCTGTCGGATAACCAGGACAAAGCAGAACCAGCAGCCACCGAACGCGGCTCAGGCAACAAGATCATGCTGCTGGCAGGCACGGGCGGCGGGGTAACATCGGCCTTGGGCGGTTGGTAAGGATTATTATTGTCACTCATGGGGCTTCACTCCTGATCTATTATTTGCCTAATTGCCCCGATTATAGCCCCTTTCGGAGAAATTCCTGCAATAACCCCCGCCATTCCGTCTTAAAAACAGACGGGCGGAAGGCTACTGCACCCCAAAACCCAAGCTTTACTGAAACTCCTGACCATGAGACGAAAACTTCTACATAGCTTCTTAGCTGATAAAACTGACCGCTTATCAAAATCACCCCATAATGCCTTGGATCAAGACATATAATGGATGCATTCTCATCCATAGTTTTTATGTCGGAAAATATTATGAATACTATAGAAGAAATTGCGAAAAAAACTGCTTGGGAAAAGATGAATCCCGGCTTATCAATCACCGAAACACCGTTCTTGAACCAACCGAATGACTTTGAGGTCAGTGATGATGATGCAATTTCTTATCTAAATTCCATTATAGAAGAAGGGTATCTCAGAGCTGACTCATTAATACCAGAAATCGAAGCAAAGCTGATTGCAGAAGCAATCGAAAAAATAGTTAAGTCAGGCTTACCGCCGATATTTATCTATGTCTACGACGAGGTTTGGCAAATTTTTAAAAGATTATCACAGTTGGTCACGCCTATTCTGGATGAAAACTATAAGATTACTATCGCAGGCATGTGGGCATGGCGGATTGATAAGAAGGGGGAGGGCTTTTCAATACATCGGGATAACTATGCCAAAGATACCCGCGATGATGGACGCCCGGCGCATTTGACCATTTGGATCCCGTTTACTGATGCCACGCCCCACAATAGCTGCATGTATATGCTACCGATTCATTTGGATCCCAATTATCCTGACAATTTAACCAGGAAAGTCATCACGGATTATAGCGATATACGTGCTTTGCCTGCCAAGGCAGGTTCGGTACTGGCTTGGAACGCTAATATTATTCATTGGGGTTCCAAAAGCAGTAAACTCGCTGAACATCCGCGAATTTCGATAGCGATGGATTTTGCACGGGCTGATGCAGACATGTCTGCCGAGAATTTGGCTTATTTTGCGAGTGGGCCAGACTTAAACACGGATAAATCCGCACCTTTAACATTTGAGCAACGTCTTAATGCCATTGGTGAATCTATTTGGTTTTATAAGAATAGGGTTCGGCAGTACCATGCTGACAAAGCAGATTTATTATTTCGGTTCTGCCAAGACTATTCGATTACCCGGCCAGTCATCAATTTACCAGGAAACGATACTGCATCAATACACAACGACGTAAAACAGGAAATGAAGCCTGCAAACATATCAGCGTCTACTGAGCCAAGCGATAAAAATAAAATTGCACACTCGAATAAGGAGTCTTTTAGTTTGAAGCCAGCAAGAAAATGCATCATCAAGGATTGTGATGGGCAAGGTTTTGGGGTTTACGCAACAGCCAAAATTTCTGCTAAAGAGTTGATTGAAGAGTGCCATTTAATGCCCCCCATTACACAAGATGATTTCAATAATTGCTCAACTGCATTCCCTATCGATAGTTTTATTTATCGACTGGAAAATGGCGAAAAGGAACGGGTGGTCGCATTAGGTTTTGCCAACATTTACCGGCACAGCAGCCATCAATACAATGCCGCCTGGATACAGCATGATACGGCTAGAGCCTTTCAGTTTTACGCTTTGCGCGACATCGAGCCAGGCGAGGAAATTAGAATTAACTACGCAATGGGAAAAACGGGTCTGAAAGAGCTGATTCCACCGCGCAAAGTCGAAGTCAGAGAAAGCCCGAACAAAGGTTTTGGTGTATTTGCCATTGAAGATATTCATGAGGGCGAGGTAATTGAGGATTGTGCAGTTAAGCATTTAGGTGAAGAGTTATCAGCTGGCAATGCTTTTGCAGATTATCGTTTTAACTACCCGAAAGGAGTAGGCTCCAAAAAACGGGTACTGACGATGGGTTTGGGGGGGGTATTTAATCACGCTGATGATAATAATGCTTATTGGATCAATCACCCGCATCTGGAAAACGTTTTTCGTTTTGTGGCTAAACGCCATATTACTGCTGGTGAAGAGGTGTGTACTTCCTATGGCGGTAATAGTTACTGGGAAGGGCAAAATATAAAACCCGTTTGATTGGTAGACGTAGATATGCCGAATATAACCACTATCGCCATGGGCGAACGCATTCCCAAAGTCATACACCAAACGTATTACACCAAAACTAACCTGCCGGTTCCCTTGCAAGAGAATATCAACAGGATCAGGTTACTCAACCCCGGCTGGGAACACCGGCTCTACGATGATGCGGATATTGAGGGCATCATCCTGCAACACTATGGGCAGGATATGCTGGATATCTATCACCTGATAGACCCCGCCTACGGAGCCGCCCGAGCTGACCTGTTCAGATACCTGCTGATCTACGCGCAAGGCGGCGTTTACCTTGACATGAAAAGCACCACCACCCGCCCGCTGGATGAAGTGTTGTGGCCGGATGACCACTATATCCTCTCCAAATGGGATGGCAACAAATATTACGGCTGGGGGCTACACCCGGAACTGGCCGGGATTGAACGCGGAGAATTCCAGCAATGGCATGTCATAGCGGCAGCTGGCCACCCCTTCCTGCATGCAGTTCTTGAACAGGTCGTCCGCAATATTTTGCACTACAAAGCAGCCACTATCGGCGTCGGGTTCAAAGGGGTCATCCGCACAACCGGCCCGCTTGCCTACACTTTCGCAATTGAAGCCATCCGCCCCCTCCACCCTTATCGTCAGGTCGAAATTGAGCATGACTTGGGCGTTATCTACAGCATTTACGATTCCAGCAGCGCAGACCGCAACAAAAACCACCGCCAGATTTCCAAAAAACACTACACCGAACTGGACATCCCGCTAATCAAATACAATCCGCAACAAGCAGCCTGACCAACTTGGTTTTAGGGTACATCCAGATGGCTGGAGGCTACCCACACCAACCACAACACCGGAATGCCAATCAGGGTAGTAAAAGTGAAAAAGCCTGGGTAGCCAATTGCATCCACAATGGTTCCCGAATAACCACCAATCGTTTTTGGAAACAGGGTCATCAGCGAGCTGAACAACGCATACTGTACTGCCGTAAACGACACACTGGTCAGGGATGACATAAAGGCAACAAACGCAGCACTAGCGAACCCCGCCGCCAGATTATCTGCCGTTACCGCCGTATACATGACCGGCACATCATGCCCCGCATACGCCAGCCACACGAACACCAGATTGGTGAAAGCAGTCAGGACTGCCCCCAGCATCAGGGTGCGCATCACCCCGTAACGGGTGGCAAACAGACCACCCAGAAAACCACCTGCGATGCTCACCACCACACCGAACGTTTTCACCGCCGTAGCGATTTCCGGCTTGCTGAAACCCAAATCCTGGTAAAACACATTGGAAATGACACCCGGCACAATGTCAGTAATACGGTACAAACCAATCAGCGCCAGTAATAGCAACGCGGTTTTCATTCCATACCGCTGGAAAAAGTCCTTGATCGGCTCCAGCCAAGTATCCCGCGCCATTCCCCGATTGACCACTCCCATGGATACCAGTAGCCAGCCAACCAGAGCAGCAACCGCAATCGCCAGCGTAAAGTGTATCGCCTCCAACCCAAAACCGACGAATGCATCCCCACCTGCCGCTGCCTGCAAACCTGCGAACCAGTCACTGCTGAAAAAAAATGCCGCCACAAACCCGCCTGCCGCACAAGCGAACACCAATACCAGCCGGGAATAATCCATGACCGCATAATGATGCCGGTCTGACTGCCGGTGCTCGGGTTCGGGGATAACCAGTGTGGTCACAACGCCTACCAGCATGGTCGCGGCCATGGCGAAATAAGTCCAACGCCAAGCCGTATAAAGGTAATGCCCTTTCTCAGACCCCAGCCAAGCAGCCAGGAACAAAGCCCCTGCCCCCGCCACGATCATACCCAGCCGGTAACCCGCGATATAGGTCGATGACATCATCGCCTGCAAACGGGTTTCCACCGCCTCTATCCGGTAAGCATCAATGACAATATCCTGGGTTGCCGACGAAAACCCCAACAAAACCGCTGCCAGCGCCATCAGCGTCAGATTTTGCTGCCCCGCTGCCGGGTCAATAGACCCCATCAACACAATCGCCAACATGATGGATGCCTGCGCCAACAGCAACCATGCCCGACGTTTGCCCAGTGCTGCGGTCAACACCGGCAATGGCAACTTGTCGACCAGCGGTGCCCACACAAACTTGAACGAATACCCCAGCGCCGCCCAACTGAAAAACGTCACCGCTTTGCGCTCGACCCCCGCCTCCCCCAACCACAGCGACAGAGAAGAAAAAATCAGCAGGATCGGAATACCTGCCGAAAAACCCAGGAACAACATCGTGATAACGCGCGGATGTAGAAAAGACCGCAGGGATTCAGCCCACCCCAGCGGCGGTGTCGTGGAAGCTTCAGTCATGTAACGGATACCTTGCTGATGTTGTGCATTTATGACAAGGACTGCATCATCAACGAAACGTTCCCGCTTGTAAACGCGAAAAACTCCCTGCGGCAAACCGCTTGTAAGTGAGTTTGCAACACTCATCCTCCCTCAAACGGCATTTTTCAGACCTTGATACATACTCTTGAGCACACCACCGGTACAGCTACATAAAAATCCTGGGGCGTAAAGGATTTATTCCTGATGACAGCTATGGCTACGGACATGCCGGATATGGATTTCCGACATCCCGCATCTCTTTTTGGACTCTCAAACTGTCATTACGGAATAAAAAGAGCGGCTGAAATGACTTCAGCCACGACTTTTTAATGAGCAAAGGAGCATAAAATGCTTAATACAACATACGGCCCAAATTCGATGAGCAACAACTCAATCATCAGCGGGCAAGGTAGCAATACAAGTTCAACATCCGGTTCTGGCTCTTCTACTTCCAGCATGGGCGGTGGTTCAACTGGAATGCCAGGGATGAGCGGCGACACCACCGCACTCTTGATGAATCTCCTGAACATGATTTTGCAATTATTGCAGCAAATGCAAGGTAACCAGGGCGGCAACCAAGGCAACCAAGATGGTGACAATGGCAGCTGCGGTCAGAACGGTTCTGGTAGCGGTAACGGCACTGGCGGCTCCAGCGGCAGCACTGGCGGCTCCAACGGCAGCGGCAGCACTGGCGGCTCTACCGGCAGCGGCAGCACTGGCGGCTCTACCGGCAGCGGCAGCACTGGCGGCTCTACCGGCAGCGGCAGCACTGGCGGCTCCAACGGCAGCGGCAGCACTGGCGGCTCTACCGGCAGCGGCAGCACTGGCGGCTCTACCGGCAGCGGCAGCACTGGCGGCTCTACCGGCAGCGGTCACGGTCATGGCATGGGCAGCACTGGCGGCTCCAACGGCAGCGGCAGCACTGGCGGCTCTACCGGCAGCGGCAGCACTGGCGGCTCTACCGGCAGCGGTCACGGTCATGGCATGGGCGGCACTGGCGGCTCCAACGGCAGCGGCAGCACTGGCGGCTCTACCGGCAGCGGCAGCACTGGCGGCTCTACCGGCAGCGGTCACGGTCATGGCATGGGCGGCACTGGCGGCTCCAACGGCAGCGGCAGCACTGGCGGCTCTACCGGCAGCGGCAGCACTGGCGGCTCTACCGGCAGCGGTCACGGTCATGGCATGGGCGGCACTGGCGGCTCCAACGGCAGCGGCAGCACTGGCGGCTCCAACGGCAGCAACAATGGCGTAGGTCATGGCCACGGTGGCAACAATGGCGTAGGTCATGGCCACGGTGGCAACAATGGCGTAGGTCATGGCCACGGTGGCGCAACTGGCGCAACTGGCGCAACTGGCGCAACTGGCCCTGCAGGCAAGGATGGCGCTAACGGCAAAGACGGCGCAACTGGCCCTGCTGGCAAAGATGGCGCTAACGGCAAAGACGGCGCAACTGGCCCTGCTGGCAAAGATGGCGCTAACGGCAAAGACGGCGCAACTGGCCCTGCTGGCAAAGATGGCGCTAACGGCAAAGATGGCGCAACTGGCCCTGCTGGCAAAGATGGCGCTAACGGCAAAGATGGCGCAACTGGCCCTGCTGGCAAAGATGGCGCTAACGGTAAGGACGGCGCAACTGGCCCTGCTGGCAAAGATGGCGCTAACGGTAAGGACGGCGCAACTGGCCCTGCTGGCAAAGACGGCACTAACGGCAAAGATGGCGTCGACGGTAAGGACGGCACCAACGGCAAAGATGGCGTCGACGGTAAGGACGGTGCAACTGGCCCTGCTGGCAAAGATGGCACCAACGGCAAAGATGGCGTCGACGGTAAGGACGGCACCAACGGCAAAGATGGCGTCGACGGTAAGGACGGCACCAACGGCAAAGATGGCGTCGACGGTAAGGACGGTGCAACTGGCCCTGCTGGCAAAGATGGCACCAACGGCAAAGATGGCGTCGACGGTAAGGACGGCACCAACGGCAAAGATGGCGTCGACGGTAAGGACGGCACCAACGGCAAAGATGGCGTCGACGGTAAGGACGGCACCAACGGCAAAGATGGCGTCGACGGTAAGGACGGTGCAACTGGCCCTGCTGGCAAAGATGGCACCAACGGCAAAGATGGCGTCGACGGTAAGGACGGTGCAACTGGCCCTGCTGGCAAAGATGGCACCAACGGCAAAGATGGCGTCGACGGTAAGGACGGTGCAACTGGCCCTGCTGGCAAAGATGGCACCAACGGCAAAGATGGCGTCGACGGTAAGGACGGTGCAACTGGCCCTGCTGGCAAAGATGGCACCAACGGCAAAGATGGCGTCGACGGTAAGGACGGTGCAACTGGCCCTGCTGGCAAAGATGGCACCAACGGCAAAGATGGCGTCGACGGTAAGGACGGCACCAACGGCAAAGATGGCGTCGACGGTAAGGACGGCAAAGACGGTGCTACCGGCGCAACTGGTTCCAACGGTGCTGACGGCAAAGACGGTGCTACTGGCGCTCAAGGCGCAACTGGTGCCAACGGTGCTGATGGCAAAGACGGTGCTACCGGCGCAACTGGTGCCAACGGCGCAACAGGTACAGCGGGTCAAGGATTCTTTGATTGGTTCTCTGAAAATGTTGGCGATGTTGACGGTAACGGCTCTACCGACGCACTTGACGTCCAAGCTTGGCTGAAAGGTGACAAGGGCGACACTGGCGCAACTGGCGCTAACGGTGCTGATGGCAAAGACGGTGCTGACGGCAAAGACGGCGCAACTGGTGCCACCGGCGCAACTGGCGCTAACGGTGCTGATGGCAAAGACGGTGCTGACGGCAAAGACGGCGCAACTGGTGCCACCGGCGCAACTGGCGCTAACGGTGCTGATGGCAAAGACGGCGTTGACGGCAAAGACGGCGCAACTGGCGCTAACGGTGCTGATGGCAAAGACGGTGCTGACGGCAAAGACGGCGCTGATGGCAAAGACGGCAAAGACGGCGTTGACGGCAAAGACGGCAAAGACGGCGTTGACGGCAAAGACGGCGCAACTGGCGCTAACGGTGCTGACGGCAAAGACGGTGCTGACGGCAAAGACGGTGCTGACGGCAAAGACGGCGCTGATGGCAAAGACGGCAAAGACGGCGTTGACGGCAAAGACGGCGCAACTGGCGCTAACGGTGCTGACGGCAAAGACGGCGCAACTGGCGCTAACGGTGCTGACGGCAAAGACGGCGCAACTGGTGCCACCGGCGCAACTGGCGCTAACGGTGCTGATGGCAAAGACGGTGCTGACGGCAAAGACGGCGCAACTGGTGCCACCGGCGCAACTGGCACTAACGGTGCTGATGGCAAAGACGGCGCTGACGGCAAAGACGGCGCTAACGGTGCTGATGGCAAAGACGGCGTTGACGGCAAAGACGGCGCAACTGGCGCTAACGGCGCTGACGGCAAAGACGGCAAAGACGGCGCAACTGGTGCCACCGGCGCTAACGGTGCAACTGGTGCAACTGGTGCAACTGGTGCAACTGGTGCAACTGGTGCAACTGGTGCAACTGGTGCAACTGGTGCAACTGGTGCAACTGGTGCAACTGGTGCAACTGGTGCAACTGGTGCAACTGGCAACACCATGCCACCCATGCTCCAACCTGGCGACCACATGGGTAAAGCCAACAATGGTAAGGACGTGAAGCTGACCGACTGGAGCGGAGCCAATGACCAAAACGTAACGCTTTGGAAAAACTTCGGCGACGGTAAAGGTGACATCGTATACAGCGACTTCCGTAAACTGGACGATGGCTCCTGGGTTGCATCAGCCGGTAAAGAGTGGAGCTACTCCACTAATAGCTGGAAAAATGTAACCGACCAGAATGGTGATGGTTATGTACTGAAAATCGGTACACAAAATGCAGATGGTAGCTTCTCTTTCTGGGCAGATACCTCTTCATCCGCCACCTTTGACGGCAAGCTGTATTAATAGCCGCGCCTTCAATACAGACTAGATATTTTATCTGATCTGGAAACCCGGCTTCTGTAACAGGAAGCCGGGTTTTTAATTTGGGAAAATAAAATCTTTCCGATAAGCAAAAACAAATAACAGATGTCTGGAATGGTATTAACTCTTTGTAATTGCTAATGTCAAGTTCAAGAGGACAACCCATACAAAACCAAGAGGATACGCCATGCGATTCAGTATTTTCACCACCACGCACACACCGGGTTTTATTAGTGAAGCACTCAATTCACTGACAGCCCAGACCTTTATCGACCGATAACGGGTGGCAGTTCTCCTTAGGGAGGCTGCCGCTTTTCTTTGACAACCGGAGGAATCAACAATGAATGCAATCAAACCCAGTATTTGCCTGAACATGATTGTCAAAAACGAATCTGAAACCATCACCCGTTGCTTTGATAGCATCAAGAATTTCATCGACTACTGGGTAATCAGTGACACAGGTTCTACTGACGGCACCCAGCAGGTCATCACCGATTATTTCAAACAGCACAACATTCCTGGCCTACTGATCGAAAACGAGTGGAAAAATTTTGGTTACAACCGAACTGTGGCGATAGAACACGCATTGGGAAAAACCGATTATATCCTGATCATGGATGCAGACGACTTTCTTTCCAAAAGTGATACCTTCCGTTTCAACAAGTTGTCAGCAGATTGCTACATGCTGAAAATGCAGCGTAATGGTTTTTCCTATTACAACAACCGCCTTGTCCGTGGCAACCTACCCTGGAAATGGCATGGCGTCTTACATGAATACCTCGACTGCCCCTTACCCCACAAAAGCGAGCAGTTGCCCGGCGACTATGCCATCCAGTCCACCACGGATGGCTCCCGCAGCCAAAACCCGGACAAATACAAAAACGACATCAAAGTGCTTGAAGCTGGGTTACAGGAAGAGCCAAACAATGCCCGCTACCAGTTTTATCTTGCCCAAAGTTACCGCGATGATGGCAACTTTGAGCAAGCCATCATCCAATACCAGAAACGCGCTGACATGGGCGGTTGGTCGGAAGAAGTCTTTTACTCCCTGCTGGAAGTTGCCCACAACAAACGTAGAACAGGAGTCTCGAATTTGGAAGTCATCGATGCCTATCTCAAAGCCCACCTATACCGCCCGCAACGGTTGGAAGCCTTGTATGAAGCCATCAGAATCTGCCGCCAGAATCGATATTTCCAGCTCGGCTACCAACTTGGCCACACGATCAAGCAAACACCCCTCCCGGACGATGTATTGTTCCTCAGCAAATCCGTGTATGAGTGGGAATTGCTTGATGAGCTTTCCATATGCGCTGTATACGCCAGCCACCCAAAGGAAGCTGCCAACATGATGGAAACAATCCTGCGCTCCCCCAGCTTGCCAGAAGAACAAAAGCCCCGGCTAAAAAGCAATCTGGAGTTTGCCCGTAGTCGCCTGCAAAACTGAAATGAGGAGCCCAAACATGCCCGTAACAAAACCAATATCTGTGACAATGCCTGTTACATTCCAGTTCGGAATTGTGTGGCTCCACTTATCCGAAAAAACAACACATGGATAAACCCGACACATGACCTATTGCCCAACAAAGCCCAAACTCATAAAGGTCTACAATCAATATCAGGTTGGCTTTGGGATGAAAACCCTCGAGGAATCCACGCTGGCAATTATTGGTCTGGGCTATGTTGGCCTTCCCTTAGCTGTCGAATTTGGCAAACACTGCCCAACCCTGGGGTTTGACATCAACCCCGCACGCATACAGGAATTGAAATCAGGCCAAGACCACACGCTGGAAGTCACTCCTGACGAACTCCAGCAAGCAACCCGGTTGCATTACACCGACCAGCTGAATGACTTGCGCGACGCCAATGTTTTCATTGTCACCGTCCCCACCCCCATTGATGAACACAAACGCCCTGACCTTTCCTCCCTGATCAAGGCCAGCAAGAGCCTTGGCAGCATCATCAAACCCGGTGATATTGTCATTTTTGAATCCACAGTCTACCCCGGCGCAACGGAGGAAGACTGCATCCCGGTCATCGAGCAGGTTTCCGGGCTGCGCTATAACGTGGATTTCTTTGCCGGTTACTCCCCTGAACGTATCAATCCGGGTGACAAGGAACACCGCCTTACCTGTATCCGCAAGGTTACCTCAGGCTCCACCCCCGAGGCTGCGGCGTTTGTCGATGCGCTTTACAGCAGTGTCATTACTGCCGGTACCCATTTGGCCCCCAGCATCAAGGTGGCGGAAGCTGCCAAGGTCATCGAAAACACTCAGCGCGACCTGAACATTGCCCTGATCAACGAACTGGCCATCATCTTCAACCGCATGGGCATCGACACCGAAGCGGTACTGCAAGCCGCCGGTACCAAATGGAATTTTCTGCCATTCCGCCCTGGCTTGGTCGGCGGGCACTGCATCGGCGTAGACCCTTACTACCTGACCCACAAGGCCAAATCACTGGGTTACCACCCGGAAGTCATCCTCGCCGGACGCCGCATCAATGATGGCATGGGTGCTTACGTAGCCGCCCAAGCCATCAAAGCCATGGTCAAAAAGCGCATCCAGGTGGAAGGCGCGAAAGTGCTCATCATGGGGCTGACATTCAAGGAAAACTGCCCGGATTTGCGCAACAGCCGCGTGATCGACATCATCAAGGAACTGCGTGAATACAATATTGAAACCGATGTTTACGACCCTTGGGTTAACGCCGCCGAAGCCATGCGCGAATACGCCATTAACCCGCTCAACACCTTACAGGATGGGCATTACGACGGCATTATCCTTGCTGTCGCACACGCGCAATTCAAGGCAATGGGTAGCGATGGAATCCATCGCCTGGGGCGAACCCAACATGTGGTATACGACCTGAAGCACATACTGCCCCCATACAGTGCGGATCTGCGCTTGTAACTAGACCGCTCAGCTTAAAAATGCCCTTTGTTGGCGAAAATTCATTTTATAGCCATTTTCAGCAGGGTATCATGTCGGTTGCAAATTCAAATAACGTTATAACAATACCAAGCCATGATCCCATTGACATCATCCATACCTTTGCCGGGGCTAGCCAGACAACTGGTGGTGCAGGATGTGCTTGACAAAGAGGCAGCAGCCCAGGCGGTGCAAAAAGCCCGCACAGAAAAAGTGTCACTGGTGGAATGGCTTATCCGCTCCCGGCTAGCATCCGCCAAGGATGTTGCTTATGCGGCCAGCCTCGAATACGGGCTAAGCATGGTCGACCTGGGGGAAGTCAACATCACCCCGCTGGTAGCCACCTTGCTCAACACCGAACAAATGCGGCGGCTGAACCTGATCCCCCTCTACCAGCGCGGCAAAAACCTGATGGTAGGTCTTGCCGACCCGACCTACCTGACCAACCTGGATGATGTCAAATTCGCCACCGGCCTGATTCCCGAACCCGTTTTCGTGGAATTCGACAAGTTGCAAGCGCACTTGCATATTGACGGAATAAGCGTACAAAGCGCTCCCTCCCATGGCGGTAAGGCATCGCCCGCCATGGCCGCGTCACCGCAGGAAATTTCGCTTGACACCCGCGACCTGAAAAGCAAAGAAGACGAAGACCCGGCAGTCGTTGATTTTGTTGACAAACTGCTGGCTCATGGCATCAAGTCCAAGGCGTCGGATATCCACATTGAAATTTTTGAAAAGAACATGCGCATCCGTTACCGGATAGACGGCATCCTGCAAGTGGTCGCCACCCCACCGAATGACGCTGCCCAGCAACTGATTTCCCGCATCAAGGTCATGGCGCGGATGAACATTTCAGAGCGGCGGATACCGCAGGATGGCCGCATCCGTTTCAACTTCAGCGACCAGAAAAAAATCGATTTCCGTGTCAATACACTGCCCACCCTGTATGGCGAAAAGGTCGTCATGCGTATCCTCGACTCCTCCAACGCCGCCTTGGGCGTGGAAAAACTGGGGTTTGACCCCAAGCAACAGAAAGACTTCATGAAAGCACTGGAAAAACCGGACGGCATGATCCTGGTCACCGGGCCAACCGGCAGCGGTAAAACCGTCACGCTCTATACTGGCCTCGGCATCCTCAACACGCCAGAAAAAAATATCTCCACCGCTGAAGACCCTGCCGAAATCAACATGCCAGGCGTCAACCAGGTCAACGTCAACGCCAAGGTCGGCCTGACCTTTGCCGAAGCCCTGCGCTCATTCCTGCGCCAAGACCCTGACATCATCATGGTGGGGGAGATTCGTGACCTGGAAACGGCGGAAATCGCCATCAAGGCTGCCCAAACCGGCCACTTGGTACTGTCCACACTGCATACCAACAGCGCCCCTGAAACGCTGACCCGCTTGCTGAACATGGGTGTCCCCCCTTTCAATATTGCCTCTTCCGTCCACCTCATCATTGCCCAGCGGTTGGCCCGGCGCTTGTGCGAGAGATGCAAACACCCCACCCACATTCCGGCAGAGACACTCCAGACGATGGGCTTTAGCCAGGAAGAAATCCCCAACCTGACCATTTATGAACCTGTTGGCTGCGAGGCTTGCTCCCGTGGCTACAAAGGGCGGGTCGGCATTTATCAGGTCATGCCCATTTCCGCAGAAATGGGGCGCATGATCATGAATGGCAAAAACTCGCTGGAAATAGCAGAACAGGCCCACAAGGAAGGTATCCTCGACTTGCGCCGCTCAGCCCTGAACAAGGTGCGTCAAGGCATCACCTCCCTGGAAGAACTGGAACGCGTCACCACAGATTAATACAAGCAACCGGTTATCTGTTTGCATACCAATCCCCTCCCGTTAGCTGCTAAACTAATGAGGCATAATAAAAATAACGTAAGAAGTTATCCCCATGCAGAGCAAAACATTGAACAAACCCGGCAGCACCACACCATCAGCCCAACAATTCATGTACGTCTGGGAGGGTGCCAACCGCAATGGCGTCAAGATGCGCGGCGAAACCCTGGCGGTCAACCCGAACTGGCTGCGCGCCGAATTGCGCCGCAAAGGCATCAACCCCGGTCGGATTTACCGCAAGCCCAAGCCCCTGTTCAAACCCAGCATCAAACCTGCTGACATTGCCCACTTTGCGCGCCAGTTAACCACCATGATGCGTTCTGGTGTCCCGATGGTACAGTCGCTCGAACTGATCGCCACCAGCAGCGACAACATTGCCGTGCGTGAACTGGTTAAAAAGCTAACCACAGATATTGAAGGTGGCGCCAATCTGGGCAATGCGCTGGCCCGGCATCCTAAGTATTTCGACAAACTGTTCGTCAACCTGGTCAAAGCCGGTGAACAGGCAGGTACACTGGAAACCATGCTCGAAAAGGTCGCCACCTACAAAGAAAAAAGTGAAGCGCTGAAAGCCAAGATCAAAAAAGCCCTGATGTACCCCGTCATCGTCATCGTGGCCGCCGTGGTGGTTTCCGCCATCCTGTTGATCTGGGTTATCCCGCAGTTTAAAGAGGTTTTCAGCAGCTTTGGTGCCGACCTGCCTGCTTTCACCCTGATGGTCATCAACTTGTCAGACTGGTTGCAGGCCAACTGGTGGATTCCGCTGCTCAGCTTTGTGGCAGCAGGTTATAGCTTTACCCAGGCCAGGCAACGCTCCAAAGCATTTGACCGGTTTGTGGACAGGGCGTCATTGAAAATGCCCATTATCGGCAATATCCTCAACCTGTCCGCTGTCGCCCGCTTTTCGCGCACCTTATCCACCATGTTCGCCGCTGGTGTGCCACTGGTGGAAGCCATGGACTCAGTAGCTGGCGCAACCGGCAACTCCCTGTATGAGGACGCTACCCGCCGTATGCAGGACGATACTTCCCGTGGCGTACAATTAAACACTGCCATGCAAACCACCCAGATATTCCCCAACATGGTGGTGCAAATGACCCGTATCGGTGAAGAGTCCGGTCGTCTGGAAGAAATGCTGGCCAAAGTAGCTGATTATTACGAAGAGCAAGTGGACAACCTTGTTGATACACTTGCCAAACAAATTGAGCCGCTGATTATGGCGGTATTGGGCGGCATCGTCGGCAGCTTGGTAATTGCCATGTATCTGCCCATTTTCAAACTTGGGGCCGTCGTTTAGGAACTGCGTCGATATGGAACTCATTTATTTGCTCAGCACCAGCAAAGCCTGGCTGGTCAGCGTCGTCGGCCTGTTTGCCCTGCTGATCGGCAGCTTCCTGAATGTGGTGATATACCGCCTGCCCATTATGCTGGAACGGCAGTGGAAACGCGACTGTAGCGAATGGCTGGAACAGAACACGGCGGAACTCCATACAGGCCACTTCAACCTGGTGATCCCCCGTTCCCAATGCCCTACCTGTGGCCATCAGATTACGGCTCTGGAAAATATCCCGGTCATCAGCTACCTGTTCCTGCGGGGCAAATGCTCGGGCTGCCGCACACCCATTTCCATGCAGTACCCAATGGTGGAAGCCGCCACTGCCCTGCTTTCCATGCTGGTTGCCTGGCAATTCGGCTATGGCATAGAACTGTTGGCGATGCTGGTACTCACCTGGACATTGGTTGCCTTGTTCATGATTGACGCCAAAACCATGTTGCTGCCGGACACCCTGACCTACCCCCTGCTATGGGCTGGCCTGCTGCTCAACATGCACGGCATGTTTGTCACCTTGCCTGATGCCGTCCTGGGCGCTGCCTTCGGTTACTTGTCCTTGTGGTCGGTGTTCCACCTGTTCCGCCTGTTGACCGGGAAGGAAGGCATGGGCTTTGGGGATTTCAAGCTGCTGGCAGCGCTGGGCGCCTGGGGAGGCTGGCAGGTTTTGCCATTCGTCATTTTTGCTTCTTCCGCATTCGGCTCGGTGTTTGGCATTGTGTGGATGCTGGCCAAGCGCAGCCGCGAAAGCCTGCCTATGCCATTTGGCCCATGGCTGGCAATGGCAGGTTTCGTAGCGCTGGTGTGGCGTGAAGAGATCCTCACCTGGATGGGCAGGATTTTCCTGCCATTCTGATAGCCCTGCTTGTCAGCGGATATAGCGGCACATCGGCTGCGCCTGCCCGACAATGCGGTGAATGCGCGAGGCTTGCGTCACCGGCTGGCGCTGTGGGACATAATAGGCGTACATCCGTACCGGGCGCACCGGCTGACGATGCTGCTGTGTCATATGCGGGGTCACCCGCGCAGAACGTTGCCAACCGCTGGCTTGCGGTGCGTGGTTTGGCCGTTGCTGGCGTACCGCACGGGCGTAACCACCATGACACTGGCCGCACGGGATGGTTTCCACATGATAGCGCTTGATGCGCGTAATCGGCCCGCTTTCATTGGCACGCATGGTGCGCATATCCTCAATGCCACCCGTCCACGCCTGTGCGGCGGGAACAGCCAGCACTGTCAGACCCAGACCGGCAATCAACTTTTTCATAACCCGACTCCATGAAGAAATGGCGTTAGCCTGTTACAATGCCCGTAAATGTGAATCACAGGAAACCATGCCGCATGACAGAACAGGATCAAACGACCCATTTCGGTTTTCAACAAGTACCCGTTAAGGAGAAAGCTAGCCGGGTCGCCGGGGTATTTCATTCGGTAGCCGACAAATACGACGTAATGAACGACGTAATGTCATTTGGCATCCACCGTTTGTGGAAACGTTACACAATTGATGCAGCAGGCGCGAAACGCGGTGGGCGGGTGCTGGATCTGGCGGGCGGTACGGGCGATCTGGCGTCAAAGTTTGCCCGTATTGTTGGCGACGACGGCGAGGTTGTGCTGTCCGACATCAATGCCTCGATGCTGGAAAATGGCCGCGAACGCCTGACCGACATGGGGATTGGCGGCAATGTGCGTTATGTGCAGGCCAATGCCGAATGCCTGCCATTTGCCGACAACCATTTCGACATCATCACCATCGCTTTCGGTTTGCGCAATGTGACCGACAAGGATTCCGCCCTGCGCTCCATGTACCGGGTGCTGAAACCGGGCGGGCGGCTGCTGGTGCTGGAATTTTCCAAACCGATTGTGCCGGGGCTGTCACCGGTTTACGACCAGTACTCCTTCAAGTTCCTGCCGATGATGGGCAAGCTGATTGCCAACGATGCGGAAAGTTACCGTTATCTGGCCGAATCCATCCGGATGCACCCTGACCAGGAAACCCTCAAGGGCATGATGGAAGCCGCCGGTTTCGAGAAAGTCACTTACACCAACATGACCGGCGGCATCGTAGCACTGCATAAAGGGTTCAAATTCTGACAAGCAAACAGGGCGTATGCGATACGCCCTACACGCCATTTACTGGCATCATCCCGTTAATGTAGGGGCGTATTGCATACGCCCTGGCTCCAACCTTCGGGATTGCTGCTCCTTCTTACGTTTCTGCCGCTGCTCATACCACCATGCAGGCAGGCTCAGGCTGGCGAGAAATAGCGGCAACAGCACCCATTTCTGGTTGTCGGTCAGCGCCCATTCACCCCAACGGAACGGGATGTAGCAATACAGGAAAATCAGGTGGTAGGCGAATACCTGCAAGGAATTGCGCCCCAGAAACGCCAGCCAGCGTCCCGGCAATGCCAGCAGGTTAAACAGGCCATAACGTTTGTGGAACCCGATCACGCCCGCTACCACATAAACCATCGCCAGGAAATTCAGCAAACGCAGCCACGCCATGTTGTCCCGGGCGATATGGCGGTATTCCTGCAACCAGGCCATCAGCGGCGACCAGTCATGGTGGATATGGCCATGCCGTTGCATATACAGGAACATCACCACCACCACGCTCGCCATGAACAACCAGCCGTTGACGCGCGGGAATGCATCCTTGCTGCTGAAACGCAGGTAGCCCAGCACCATACCCAGCACAAAAATCAGTTGCCAGGCCATGAAATCAAACGCACCGACCCGCACCATGACGGCATGGGGCAGCAAGGCAAGCAACGCCCGCCCGCCACCGTATTGCGCCGCCAGCCAGAACCCAACGCTTCCCAACAGCAGCATGGCCACGCCAATACCCCGGTACTGCAACATCAGACGCAAACCAAACGGAGCCGCCAACATCACCAACACATACAGCGGCAACACATCCAGCATCGGTGGCTGGTACACCAACGCCATGCCTGACAGCAAGCCGCGCACCGGCTCGGCCTGCATTTCGGTGGCGAAACTTTTCCAGTAAGCGCCGGACAGATCCGTCAGCACCGTAAACACAAACACGGCCAGCAGCACAATCAGGTGATAAAGGTAAATGGTGCCGGCGCGATGCCATACACGGCTTTCCAGCACATGCCCGCCCGCCGTGTGGTAACGGCTGTAGACCAGCGCCACCAGCATTCCGGACAGGAACACAAACCCTTCCGCCGCGCTGACATAGCCTGCAAATTCATACAAATGCTGGAAAACCGGCTCCCCGAAATGGTCAGCGGCCATCACTATCAGCATGATGCCTCTCAGTATGTCCAGCGAAATGTCACGCTTCATCTGATCCTGTTTCCTTGCCCATCAGGGCTTGACAATTTGTGGTAGCGAACTATACGGCCAAGCAGGCTCCCTGCCAACAATATACCGCTAGACGCGACCGGAATTCTGCTCTAGAATTCCCGCCCCAAGTCCTTTGGTCAATTCTGGCAACCTACCCTGCAACAGCTTTCTGCGGTATCCTTCCCACCATGAAACCCAACCTGCCATTGTGGCTATTTTCTACCCTGATCCTGGTAATGGCCAGCGCTTCCGTGCAGGCTGCTGACGGGTGCTTCGGTCATGTCCAACAGCTTGCCGAGCAGCTTTCCGCACAGCCTTTCAGCAAAACGCCGATGATGCAGGTCGATACCGGGCGGATTACCTATGACCACTACCAGCACATCAAGTTCAAGGGCAACCAAACCTATTGGCGCGATGAAATGCTGCCCTTCCAGCTGGAATTTATGCACCCTGGGATGCACTTCATCCGCCCGATCGAGCTGTTTGAGTGGAAAGACGGGCAGGCTACCCCGATCAAGTTTTCCAGCAAGTATTACGACTACAGCGAAGTCAAGGATCTGCATCTGGAACGGGATGAAGACAAGATGGCTTTCACCGGCCTGCGCATCCTCTCCAAACTGGGGGGCAAACATTCCAGCTATACCGAAACGCTGGTTTTCCAGGGCGCTAGCTACTTCCGCGCCCTGGGGCTGGATAACCGCTATGGCCTGTCAGCGCGCGGCCTGGGCATCAATACCTCGCTGGAAGGGCAGGAAGAATTCCCCGACTACACAAAATTCTGGCTGGAAAAGCCTGCCAGGGATGCGGAGCAACTGGTGCTGTGCGCCCTGCTGGATTCGCCCTCCACCACCGGGGCGACCCGCTTTGTGCTGACTCCCGGCAAAACCACAGGTATTGAGGTGGAAACCCAGTTATACCCACGTCAGGGCATGGCCGAAATCGGTGTTGCCCCCCTGACCAGCATGTTCTTCCACGGCGAAAACTCGCAGGAGCGCTACGGCGACTACCGCCCGGAAGTGCATGATTCCGACGGCCTGCTGATCCAGCAAGGCAAAGACTGGCGCTGGCAACCGCTGGTGGAAGTCCCCTACTTCAACTTCCAGTCACTGCCGCTGGATGGCATTAGCGGCTTCGGCCTGATGCAGCGCGACCGCAATTTCGACCATTACCAGGATTTGGAAGCATGGTATCATGCACGTCCAAGTGTATGGGTCGAACCAATGGAAGACTGGGGCAAGGGAAACATCCAGCTATTACGCCTGCATACGGAATCCGATACCGTGGACAACGTGGTGGCATACTGGAAAAGTGACGCAGGCCAGGATTTCCGCCACCTGCATTACCGCTTGTCGTGGGGCATGGATGAACCACCCGCGCATACCCTCGGCAAGGCCGTTTCCACCCTGGCCACCAACCGCGCTGTGGACAGTATGCCAGGCCACAAGGGGCGGATGCGTTTCATCGTGGATTTTGCAGGCATGCCCTCCGGTAAGGAAGCGCCAGAAGCCGAGGTCACCTTTGACGGCAAAGGCCACTATAACCCCCCTGTTGTAGTGGAAAATCCTTACACCAAAGGTTGGCGGGTCATTACTGCCGTTTTTCCGGAGATATGTGAAAAAGATGCGACACTCACTATCCAGCTGACAAACGGTGGAAACCCGGCGAGTGAAATATGGTCTTACCCAATTCCAGAAACACTATGCAACGCGCCTTGAGCGCAGCAAGACAAGAACAAAAACAAGTAACAACCGGGCAGTTAATAACCCCTTGAATGGACTGACTGACACATGACTGAACAACTAGTACAAACCCTGACCAGTACCCAGCAAATGGACTCCCACAACACCATGGACGCCTGGACACTGGCAAAAAAACGCGCCAACGCCTACCTGAAACTGCATGGCTTGCTCGACTACGAACGGGAACGCCTGCTCGCGCGCATCACATTCCGGCTAGCGCAGACCAACATTTTTAGCGAGCAGGAACTGATCCAGCTATACATCAGCACGGCCAGAGAAGAACTGGCCTTGCTGCAAAACGGGCGTGATCCCTCCTGCTGCCAATGCAAAAAGCCCACCGGGGCGGCACAAGCTGTTGAAGATGACGCATCTGGCAAGCCTGAGCTGCGCACCCAAACCGGGCCACGGTTTGAACGCAGCAGCATCCGGGTTGCGCCCTTGCAGGCCATTTCCCTGCTGCCATCACGTCAACGTTCTGTGCGCCATTCCCACTAAATGCACACAGACAGCGGGCAGCGCCCCTGGCAAACGCTTGCCACCCGGCGTCGGGCAGCCTTTTTTGCCGGTATTGGCCTGCTGACAGCATTGGCAACTTTCTGGCTGGGCGCAAACCTGCCAGCGGGGCTGCCATTCGCTTGGCAGGCGCTGGTTGTTATCCCTTTCGCCATCCTGTTTTTCTGGCTGGCGCTGGGTTTCATGACGGCGCTGGCGGGTTTGTGGGTACTGAATTTCGGCGGCATCAACCGCGTTGCCAGCGCACCTTCCGCCCCCCTACCCCAGTTGCAATCAACGGAAACCACCGCGATCCTGCTGCCGATCTACAACGAAGACATCGCCTACGTCTATGCCGGCTTGCAGGCCATCTACCAATCACTGGAACAAACCGGACACTTGCAACATTTCGAGTTTTACATCCTGTCGGACTCGGATGACGCCAGTAACTGGCTGCGCGAGGAAGCCGCCTGGACAGCCCTATGCGAGGCAGTCGGCAGCACTGACCGCATTCACTACCGCCGCCGCAAGCACCGTACCAAGAAGAAAAGCGGCAACGTGATGGATTTCTGCCGTCGCTGGGGCAAACGCCACCCCTATATGGTGGTGCTGGACGCCGACAGCCTGATGACTGGCGATACGCTGGTACGGCTGGTCGACGCCATGGAGCGCAACGAGCGCGTCGGCCTGATCCAGACCCCGCTATACACGGTCGGGCTGAATACCCTGTATGCACGTGGCCAGCAATTCGTCAACCGCCTGTACGGGCCGGTGTTCTTCGCCGGGCTGCACTGGTGGTGGCTGGGTGAAAGCCAGTACTGGGGGCATAACGTCATCATCCGCACCCAGGCTTTCATGGCGCATTGCCACCTGCCCAAGCTGGAAGAAAGCGGCAAGCTGGGTGGGGAAATCCTCAGCCACGATTTTGTGGAAGCGGCCCTGCTCAACCGTGCAGGCTGGGAAACCTGGCTGGCCTATGATCTGGAAGGCAGTTTCGAGCGCCCGCCACCGACCCTGACCGATGCACTCAAGCGCGACCGCCGCTGGTGCCAGGGTAACCTGCAACACTGGCGCATCATCTGGTCGCATGGCATTCCCCAGCTGCACCGTTTCCTGCTGCTGGGCGGCATCATGTCGTATGTCAGCTCCCCCATCTGGCTGGGTTGGCTGCTGGTGCTGACTGCCATTGCCGTGTCTTACCCGCACCTGACGCTGATTCCACTGACACCAGGCAATAGCGCCTTGCTGGTCATGACCGTTATCCTGCTGTTTTTCTACAAGACATTCGGGCTAGTGCAGGCGGCACGCAAACATTCCACCCAACAATTTGGCGGGACACTTGCCCTGAGCGCCAGCGTGATCACCGAAACCCTGCTTTCCATGGTGACGGCTCCGGTACGGATGATGTATTACAGCCAATTCGTCATTCAAGTATTGCGCGGCAAAAAGGCCGTGTGGGGAACCCAGCAACGTACCGGCGGCGGTCTGGAATGGCACGATGCGGCGCAGGAATATGGCTGGGTCAGCCTGATTGGTCTGGCGTGGGGGGGATTACTGTTGGCCGTCAACCCGATGACCTTCCTGTGGATGTCACCGGTGCTGGCCGGGCTGGTGCTGGCGGTGCCACTGGCCATGCTGACCAGCCTCCAGACTAGCGTGCAAAACCCGCTGTTCCGCACGCCTGACGAAGCCGAGCCGGATTTTATCCTGCAAGCCTTTGAAGAAAATCATGCGCGGATGCAATCCACCCCCTGCATGTCGACCCGCGACCTGTTCACCCGTGTGATTGTCGACCCGCTGGCATTCCGGCAACACATGACCTACATACCGCAGCGCTCCAATGTGCCGGAGGGTACGCGCCACCAGCGCGAGGATCTGGTCAGGCGCCTGCTGGAACAGGGGCCGGTTTCCATTTCCAACAGTGAGCGCTTGGTCATTCTGGAAGACGCCGACATGCTTTGCCAATTGCATGCACAGGTCTGGCAGTTGCCGGAAACGCAGTTCCACGAACACTGGATGTCGAAGCTGTAACCAGGCATCCAGTGTTCACCAGCCGTTACGTTACTGGTAGTTGGTTGTATACTGGCGCTGGACGTTCATCACCGTAAAGGTCACGGGGTCGACTTCAATAGTAACCTCATCCCGCATCTGGTTAGTGGGCATGACGTTGCCACCAATCAGGCTGCCCGCCAGCGAACCAAGCGGCCCGCCCATGTAGCCGCCGACTGCCGCCGCGCCTGAAGACACTACCTGCTTTTCAACATTATTGTTCATGGTGTAAGCATAGACCAGTACCCTGCGCTGCGGCGTCACCGTAAGGGAGGTCGGCCTCCCCAGGCGCTGGACAACTTCCTGTTCTGTCGTTTGGCCCTGCCTGATCATGCTGAGTTGCTGGTTGTCAATCCTGACGCCTGCGGGTGCGCACGCACCTAGCAAAACAGCCGACAGCGAATAAACAAGAAGTTGTTTCATTCATATCTCCAAAATGTCTTAATGCCCATTATGACATTCGAGACAGCGGCTTTGTTCAAAACGAAAGCGAGCCGACGCTTATGTCGTCAAACGCCGGTAAATATCGGCCACCTTCAGCGGTAACTTTTTCACATCATCGATCTCCACCCAGTTGGCGTGGCCGTACATGTGCGGCAAATAATCCTTGCCGTGCTTGTCAATGGTGATGCAAAACGGGTGGATGCCGGTGCGGCGCGCCTCAAACAGCGCTTGGCGGGTGTCTTCAATCCCGTACTGGGTGTTGTAGATGTCGAAATAATCTTCAGGCTTGCCGTCGGAAAGCGTGATCAACAGCCGGGTTTTCGCTTCCACAGCATTCAGCTTCTGACTCAGATGGCGGATCGCCACCCCCAGACGGGTGTAATCTTTCGGCACAATCCCGGCAATACGCGCCTTGGTGTCGGCGTTGTAAAGATCGTCGAAGCTTTTGATGCGGTAGATTTCGCAACGCTTGCGCCCGATGCCGGAAAAGCCGTAAATCGCGTAACGGTCGCCCAGCGTTTCCAGCACTTCGCACAACATCACCAGCGCTTCGCGTTCGGCTTCGTTGATCCAGCCCTTGGTGCTACCGCTCATGTCGACCATGAACATTACCGCCAGATTGCGGTCAGCGCGATGCATGTGCTGGAACAGCTTGTCGCTCATTTCGCTGCCGTCGCGGCTGTCGGCCAGCGCTTCCACCAGTGCGTCGATGTCCACGTCATCGCCCTGCGACTGGCGCTTCAACAAGCGGTTTTCATCGCGCATGGCCTCGAACGTGCGGCGCAAATGCTTGACCAGCCCCTGATATTTTTCCTGCACCCTGTCGACGTAGGCCGGGTCGCCTGCGGTCATTTCAATTTCGCGCAACACGCACCAG
Organism: Thiothrix nivea DSM 5205; assembly: GCF_000260135.1. NCBI lineage: Bacteria > Pseudomonadati > Pseudomonadota > Gammaproteobacteria > Thiotrichales > Thiotrichaceae > Thiothrix > Thiothrix nivea. The sequence continues at coordinate 1,787,956 of NZ_JH651384.1, forward strand.
TTCTTGCGGTAATGCTGGCGGGCGTAATCCCATTCGCCATACAGGAACGCGCCCTCTTCGTGGTAGACCCCTTTCCAGACATCCTCCACATCCTTTTCTTCCTTTTGGTAGAGCGAAGGGTCGTATTCGCCATCGCCCGCCGGCACCAGAAATTCCGGCGGAATATCCCCCCAGTCGAGCATGATGGATGACATCAGTTGCTTCACATCTTCTGGCGGCGCAATCGGCTTGTCTTCCAGCACCAATTCCACGCCTTCGCCCTGTTGCGCCTCGCGCACCTCAAATTCCGGCGGCGACTTCTCTTGTTCCTCCCCTGATAAGGGGAGGTTAGGAGGGGTTTCTTCCTCCCCCTTATCCTTACCCAGTTCCTTCACCAGTTCCGCCAGCTTCACCCGGAACAGGATTTTTTCCCGCTCCATCCGCGCCTGCATACAGGCTGTGACGGCTGCGGGGTCGAGACGGGGCTGGTAGACGGGCTGAGGGAATGCCATTCCCAGTACTTCCGGAACCAGTGCCAGTACATCGTTGACAGTCGCAGAGGGCATATGCAATACGCCCCTACAGGCTTCCCACGACGGGTGTAGGGGCGTATTGTATACACCCTCTCCGCCATGCAAACCTTCCAACCGCTGCATATCGCGCCACAAGCCCGGCAACTCCCGCTCCAGGCACGCTTCCAATCGGATCGTATCCAGCGCATGAAACGCCGCCAGCGCCTGTTCCGGGTCGGGGTATGCCGCAAACGCCGTGGCGAAATCCACCCGGAAACTGCCAAACCGCGTCTGCGCCCACATGAAGGCCACCTGCGCCTTGCACAGCAGGAAATTGTCCTTGGCCTTTTCCATGCGCGCGGAAATATTGGGCAGAAACAGGGTTTCGCTGTCGGTATACACCTGTTCCCCCTGCGCCAGCTTGAGTCTGCGACCTGACAAGCCGCAGACGAAGGTGGAAAGCACTGGTTCGACTTCATCGAAGGTAATACCTTCTGCATGGGCATGGGCATTGAGGAGGAAACTGTCGACCTTCTGGATAACATCCAGCGCCGGACGCAAACCGGAACGGTCGAAGGTGTCCGCCGCGTGTACCGCCCAGGCTTCGATGACGCGCCGCTCCAGACTGTCGAGCGCTTCCACCACGCGGATGATGAATTCGTGGCTGATGTAGATATTGGTGGTCAGCAAACGGGTTGCCCAGCCGATGATGAAATCCTGCGTGTCACGATCCAGGCCAGACAGGCCATCGACCAGCTTGTCGACCTTGAGCCAGGTGAACTCGACTTCGTACAGCTCTTCCAACTTTTCCAGCAGGTATTCTGCGGTGTAAGGAGTGCGGGATGCTTTCATCATTTACCCCCCACCTCAAAACAACGCCCCGATCAGCTCGTTGATGGCGGCAATCATGTCGCTGTCATCAGTCAGCGCCAGCGCAATCGCGCCTTGGCAGGCGGCACGCTGATCCACGCCCCGGGCAATCAGCTTGCCTGCATGCACCAGCAGGCGGGTAGACGCCCCCTCTTCCAGCCCGTTGCCCTTGAGGTTACGGGTCATGTCGGCCAGTTTCAGCAGTTTATTGGTGGTGGCTTCGTCGAGGCCGGTTTCGTGCATAATGATCCTGCGTTCCAGATCGGCCTTGGGGTAGTCGAATTCAATGGCAATGAAACGTTGGCGGGTGGACTGTTTCAGTTCCTTCAACACGCTTTGGTAACCGGGGTTGTAGGAAATGGCCAGACAGAAACTTTCCGGCGCTTCCAGCAATTGCCCCAGCTTTTCGATTGGCATGATACGGCGGTCGTCGGCCAGCGGGTGGATCACCACCATGGTATCTTTGCGCGCTTCGACGATTTCATCCAGATAGCAGATGCCGCCAGCACGCACCGCACGGGTCAGCGGGCCATCCACCCACACGGTTTCGCCGCCTTTCACCAGATAGCGCCCGACCAGATCGGAGGTAGTCAGGTCATCGTGGCAGGAAACGGTAATCATCGGGCGTTGCAGTTTCCACGCCATGTATTCCATGAAACGGGTCTTGCCGCAACCGGTCGGCCCCTTCAGCAACACGGGCAGATGACTGGCGTAGGCGGCCTCGAACAGGGTAATTTCATCCCCGACAGCGACGTAATAGGGTTCTTTTTCAATCAGGTAGGAAGACGGGTCGTGGATAAGGGCGTTATTGTTGCTGGCAATGTTTCCCACTACATACTCCTGTGGCTGGTGAACTCGACAGCAGGATCATAGCAGCAACAAACCATCCAGGGGTATTGTCTGCGCCATATGTCAGGAAAAGTGGCCAACAAACTTTCCCGGTGATAGATTTACCCGCACCCAAAATAATAATAACAACAAGAAAATCACGACCATGAGCACAACAGAAGCAGACATCGAATTGGCAGCACCGGTGCAGGACAAAAACCTCGACATGGTGCGCAACATCCTGTTCGGCGAACAAAGCCGTGAAAACGAAAAGCGCTTGGCCACGCTGGAGCGTTTCGTCAAGGTCTGGACGAATTCCGTGCGCGACGAAATGCGCAAGAACATGGACAGCCTCAACCACGAAATCCTCATGCTGCAAGACCTGCTGGATCAGGAAGCCAAAGCGCGCATGGAAGACACCGCCATTGCCCGCAAGCATTTTGACCAGACCAGCAAAGGCATTGACAGCCTGCAACGCCAGCTACAAGCCAGCGAAACCCGTCTGCAACATAACCTGGAGCAGGAAAGCAACCAACTGACCGACCTGCTGGACGAACAACGTACCGAACTCCTCGCCCAGCTCAAGCAAGCCACCGAGCAACTGCGTCAGGACAAGGTTGACCGCAACATGGTCGCCGCCCTGCTCGGCCATGTCAGCCAGCAGCTGGCTAGTGAAACGGTGTAAGCCATGCAGGGCACGCCCGACATTGCCCAGTTACGTAATCTGCTGTTCGGCAAAGGCTATGATGAGCTGCTGGCGCTGAAGGAACAGTTTGCAAACTCCGACCGCTACAGCGCCAGCGTCGCCAGCATCATCGCCGAAGCCATCAGCCTGCGTCTGCAACAGGACGACGCCCTGCCCACCGTGCTGGAACCGGTAGTGGAGCAAAGTATTACCCGCGCTATCCACAACCAGCCCAAACACTTTGCCGATGTGCTGTACCCGGTGATGGGGCCGGCCATCCGCAGATCCATCCAGCAGGCACTCAGCGAAATGCTGGAAAACATCAACCAGCTACTGGAACACAGCTTTTCCCTGCGTACCTTGCGCTGGCGTTTCGACGCCTGGCGCACGGGGCACAGCTACGCCCAGATTGCCCTGCTGCATAACCTGGTCTACCAGGTCGAGCAGGTCTTCCTGATCCACCGCGACAGCGGCCTGCTGCTGCACCATCGGGTGGCTGAGAACGCCATTAGCAAAGACCCGGAAATCGTCTCCGGAATGCTGACCGCCATCCAGGATTTCATCCAGGACTCTTTCGCCATCAACAGCGAGGATACTCTCGACTCACTGCGCCTCGGCGAACTGACCGTATTGGTGGAACACGGCCCCCACGCCATTACCGCGCTGGTGGTGCGCGGCACGGTTCCGGGAGAATTGCGATCGCTGCTGGCGAACACGTCCGCCGCCATCCACAGCCACTACGCACAAGCGCTCCAGGCTTACCAGGGCGACGCCAGCCAGCTCGCCGGGGTTGAAACCCTACTGGAACCCTGCCTCAAGCGCCAAACCCGCCCCCAGCAACGGCGCAGGCCATGGCTGGCCTATGTCCTGCTGGGCGCGCTGCTGGCAACAGCTGCTTACGGCCTTTACGCCTACTACCAGCGGCAGGCACAACAGGAAGCCGCAACCCGGCAGGTGCAACAGGCCGTCCAGGACAAACTGCAACACTTGCAACAAGCGCTGACCGAACAGCAAAGCCGCAATGCCGAGCTGGAAACCAGCCTGCAAGACCTGCGTGCACAACACAGCCAAACCGCAGCACAACAGGCGCAGGAAACTGCCGCCAACGAGCAGCAACTGGCAGCCCTTGCCCAGCAACTGGATGCCTCGGCCTACCCGTTCGCCCACGCCCAGGCAGATGTTGACCCAACCAGCCCCGCTGTACAGCAAGTGGGCAAGACCATCCGCCAATTGCTACAAATGGCCCAGTCACTCAACAAAATTCCGCAAATCACCCTGGTCGGCAATACCGACGCGAGCGGCACTGAAACCATCAACCAAACCCTGGCACAAGACCGCGCAACCAACATGCGTAAAGCCCTGATCCAAACCGGCATCCCAGCTTTTATCCTGCTGGCACAGCCCGCCTACCAACCAGGCACGCCGACGGAAGCCCATAAAAACGAACGCGGCATCCGCTACAAGGTAGAACTTTATTAGAGGTAGAACACCCATGATCCAGAAAAAAATCTGCCTGCTAGGCTCCTTCTCGGTTGGCAAGACTAGCCTGATCCGCCGCTACGTCGACAGCCTGTTCAGCGACCGCTACCTGACCACGGTCGGCGTCAAAATCGACAAAAAGCAACTCCAACTCAACGGCCAAGACATGACCCTGATGATCTGGGACATCGCCGGGGAAGACGCTTTCACCAGCATCCGCACTGCTTACCTGCGTGGCATGGCGGGCTACGTCATCGTCATTGACGGTACCCGCCCGCAATCGCTGGAAGTCGCCACTTCCATCCACCGCATGGTGCAGGAAACCGTAGGTGACTTACCGGTTGCATTTGCCCTCAACAAGGCCGACCTGCAACAGCAATGGCAACTCGACAACGCACAACTCGACACCCTGCGCCAGCAGGGGCACACCCTCATCGAAACCAGTGCCAAGCATGACCAGGGCGTCAATGACCTGTTCCTGCATCTGGCCAAACAATTTGGCATCTGACATGAACTTTACGCTGCCCAACCTGTTCGGCGCACTGGATATGGCTGTATTCCTGCGCCAAGATGCAGACACCTTCGGCCTGCATACCGAAGCACCGCCTTGGCTGCTGTTCTTCCTGCGCCAAAGCGAACAGGAAGGCTGCTCCCTGAGCCAAACATTCCCCTACCTAAGTTGTTTCATGGAAGATGCCGAACAACACTGGCAAGCGCATCAAACCCAGCGGCTCCCCTCCGGCATCTGGGTCGAAACGGACGAGCTCGGCAATGAACTGGCGCTCGAAGCCAACGCCTTGTGGGTTGACGGTCAGGCCGTCCTGCTGATCCAACACCTGGGCGAAAAATACCGTGAGGCAGTCAACCACCTGCAACACCTGCGCAACGGCCTGCTGGAACAGGAAAAACTCGAAAATGAAGTGCTGCGCCGCACCCTCAAGATCAAGCAACGCGAAGAAGAAATCGCCATCAAGCTGGTCAGCCTGACCAGTTACCGCGACGAAGAAACCGGCGCACACGTCAAGCGCATCGGCCTGTATGCTGCCGCCATGGCCAAAGCGCTGAACTGGCCAGGCCAACAAGTCGACGACATCCGCATTGCCGCCCCCATGCACGATATTGGCAAGATTGGCGTCCCCGACAAGATTCTGCTGAAAAAGGGCAAACTGACTGACACCGAATTTGCCATCATGAAGCGCCACACCGAAATCGGCGCCCGAATGCTGGAAAACTCCAATATTCCCGTGCTCAACATGGCAGCAGAAATTGCCCTCTGCCATCACGAAAAATGGGACGGCAACGGCTATCCCAGAGGCTTGTCCGGCACCGACATCCCCCTACCCGCCCGTATCACCAGCATCGTCGACATTTACGACGCACTGGTGCATGAGCGCGTCTACAAGAAAGCCATGAGCGAGAAAGAAGCGCTGGCCTTGATGCAAAGCATGACCCATTCCCATCTAGACCCCGAACTGTTCCAGCTATTTTTGGAACTGCTGCCGGTGATGCGGCGCATCCGCAAGGAAGTGAACGAAATTGGCGATTTGTTAGTATCTTACTAAAGGGGTAGTGGGTTAAACCTGTTACAAACCCACTACCCCCTAGCACGCTCAGGGTTGCTTCTGATAAACGGCAGCATTAGCACTCTATGCAGTATGTTAATATTGATTAACGCAAGCTTAATCACAACAAACACAAGCAACATAAATGAGGCGGGTTCTAATCAATGCACGTCGTATCCACTTTCTACACCCAGCCCACCGGCTGGCATATTCCCTTGCCTGACATGGACTCACCACAAACGCTGGTCATGGTCTTCGGCGACGCTGATTTCGCCCCCTACAAACATGCCCTGGCGCAATTACAGCGCAAGTACCCCAACTCGGTCATCGCAGGCTGCTCCACCCTCGCAGGTATTTTCAACGAACACCTGCTGGAAAACGCGCTAGTGGTAGGGATAGCCCGATTTGACAACACCCGTCTGTTGCTGGCCCATGCAGAGCTGAATTCCAAGGAAACCTCCTGGCAGGCGGGACTGCAACTGGCCAAGCAACTGGCCGCGCCAGACCTCAAGGGCATCATCATCCTCACGGATGGCCTACACACCCAGGGAACCGACCTCATCCAGGGCATGGCTTCCTACATCAACCCGCATCAGGTCAACATCATCGGCGGGCTGGCCAGCGACCCCTTCAAGTTCCAGTCCACCTGGGTACTGACCAATGGCACGCCAGCCGAACACATGGTGTGTGGCATCGGCTTTTATGGCGAAAAACTCGTATTCACCAGCAACACCCAGGATGGCTTCAAACCATTCGGTGGCGAACGCATGATTACCCGCGCCAATGACCGCATCCTGTATGAACTTGATGGCCACCCCGCCCTGCAACTCTACAAGGAATACCTCGGTGCACACGCAGCCAGCCTTCCCCAGTCTGCGCTGAATTTCCCACTGGCCATCTGGAATGAAAACAAACAGCATTACGCTATCCGCGTACCAATAGCCGTTGACGAAGACACCCAGAGCCTGCATTTTGTCGCCGATATTCCTGACGGCCACAAAGCACAGCTCATGTACGGCAATATGGATAACCTGCTGGAAGGCGTGGAAACGGCAGCCCGCACCCTGGCCGACGCCCTGCCGGACGACAGGCCGGTACTGGCATTCACCATCAGCTGCACTGTCCACAAACTCATCATGGGCGACGATACCGTCCAGGAGCTGGAAACCGTCATGGATGAACTACCCACCGGCAGCCAGCAAATCGGCTGCTACACCTACGGCGAGCTGGCTCCGACCGAACAGGGCGGCGGATGCAGCCTGCACAATGCCACCATGACGCTGGCAGTGTTGTACGAACAGGATGCCTAAGCAGCCACCTGTCCCAACTCACATGGAAATTGCATTTCCGCCAACCCTGAGACACACTTCCGGGCTGTTTATTGTCAGGAAGTGATGTCTCATGCTCATGAAAATCGACGCCAATGCCTTCATGCCGATGGAAATGCCCGTCATGACCGAAACGCATGAAGAAGAGCGGCTCATGCTCAACGAAATCTATGAGCTGTTGGCGCAGGAGCCGCTGGATGCAGAGCTGATCGATACGAAGCTGGATGCATTGCTGCACCACACCGAAGTGCATTTCGAGCGCGAAAACCGCAACATGCTGATCATCGAATTTCGCCCGTACCCGGTACACAAGGACGAGCACGATATGGCGCTGTCTGCCATGAAAGCCGTTATCAATCAATGGAAACTCAACCGGAATCTGAAAGTGCTACGCGCCTATCTTGAAACCGAGTTGCCTGCCTGGTTGCAGCAGCACATCGCCACCATGGACATGATCACCGCCCGTTTCCTGAAAATGTATCAGGACAAGGGCGGTGAACTCGACTTTAGCTGAGTGGCCGTTTTGCTGACGCTACACCCGCACCCGGCAACGCCCTGTGCCGCCGTCCATTCGCTGCAAGTCACGGTGGAACGGACTGAAGAGGGCGGTTTGCGTCTGCAATACCGGCTTTCCGGCGACCTTACCCAAATCCGTATTCCGGAACCACAAACCCCGGTATTTGCCGATGGGCTGTGGGAACACACCTGCTTTGAAGCCTTCATTGGTGTGCGGGGGGAAAGCGGCTATCACGAATTCAACTTTTCGCCTTCCGGCCAGTGGGCTGCGTATACCTTTAGCGGGTATCGGGAGATAGAGGGAAGAAAATCCTCCCCCGGCCCCTCCTTTTTCAAAGGAGGGGAGCTTGATCGTGACTCCGTTGGTTGTTGCGGAGTTGAATCTGGCTTCCCCCTTTGCAAAAGGGGAATTGAGGGGGATTTGCTTCTGCAAGTGGTTATCGTTACAACCGACTTACCCCCCAACTCCGGCAACAACCCTTTTGAACTGGGTCTGACCGCCGTCATCGAAACTACAAGCGGTGAAAAATCCTACTGGGCGTTGCAACATCCGGCTGCTCGTCCCGACTTTCACCTCCGGAGCGGATTTACTTGCCAGACAGCTTCTAACGGATGCTTCTGATCACCTTATATAGAATCTCAGCTTGGGACTGTAATCGCCGTCGCCGTAGGGGGTATCATCGGCACGGACTTTCCACTGATAGCGATGTGCCGCCCAGGATTGGGATGGCAGACTGACCGTACAGAGATTACCGTCGCAAATGCTGTTCGCCGGATACTTTTGCGAATGGACTGTGTAGTCATCGTCACGATCCCACACCGACACTTTATATTCTTGAGTTTGGTACGGTAGTGCTGCAAACGTCAAAGTAACCGCGTCACCCGCTGAATAATAAGTACCGTTCGGTGCAACTTGCGTTACAACATGGGCACCGGCGGTGATCGGCTGGTCGACAACGAATGGTTGCGCATCTGCCCAACGGCTATGCCCGACATCATCATGTGCCTTGACTGAGAAATAATGATAACCAGGCATTGCATCAATGTTGATTGAGCAAACACCATTACGGCAACTAGAGGGATTTGCTGACAAACTGAAGAACAAGACATCTTGGTCTTGCAGCCATTTGTAGACAAAGGCATCAGCCTCAGTATTGTTTTGGGCGAGACCGACTAAAATTTCATAGTGGGTTGCACCATTTACCTCATTCCAGCTTAAGGCCACCGTACCGGATGGCACAGTACCTTGAGGCTGCAAATTTACCGGCGCTGGCAGGCGTGACACCACTTCGTCACGGAATGCTTTCACAGTGGGTGCGGTCAAATGCAAGGAAGCGACTGCATCGGCATCACAGGGAGGATTGTCCAGATTCCGGTTTTTGCAACTCACGTCCGTGCCTGCTGGTACTCCCATCGCAAAACCACCGTAGTGAATCCGGTTCGGATCTGAGAACAGTGGTAAACGGTAGCAACTGATCCCGGTAGCAACCACACAGTGCTCGTCATAAGCCATCAAAGTGCGCCAGGTGAAGTCAGGGCTTACATAACCGAACGAGTGCGAAGTCGGTAGTTCCCCATATTTATGGGAGGAGCGGAACCAGTCATGGTGTAGCCCCATTGCATGGCCGTTTTCGTGAGGCCACGCGCTTGAGTCGATCCCGTTCCAGTCGACCAAATAGAAAGGGGCAGATTCACTGAGCGCCGGATCGTTGGCAGACAAGACATTGGAGCTGCCACCCGTCCAGGTCGGCCAGTCATCCCCCTCAACGAGCAAGACCACCATGTCAGCCCCATATTGATCACGAAGCGCCAGCACTTCATCCATTACGCCATCATCTTTGGCTGCCAGGTGGTCAAGCGTTTTTCGTTGTGCTGAATCTCCATCATCGTCTGCGTTGCCCGGATCATCGGTGACAGTCGCTTCATCAAAATCAACCGGATGATCCATGAGATGCGCAATTCGGTAACGTACATCAGTGCCACTATTTTGATGGACATGGTTCATACTGACCATCGAGAAATTCAACGACTCCTCCAGGGTGCGGTTGACTCCCAGTCCCCGAAAATAAGCATCATGATGGGCTAATGCCAGTGGTGTATAGGCCACCAGGATGTCAATGTCCTGAGTTTCCGCTTTCACCGCATGGCTCCAACCAATGCTGGCCAATACGGATAGGGATAATAAGCTGATTTTAATTGCCTTTAGCATTGAAAATAACCTCGCAAGAAATACACGATAAACCAATGTTTGGTATAAAAATTATACAAACCTTTACAATGTTGTCGTAATTTTGAATGCTCCGGATACACCGCCAATTCTTAGGATGGTAGTAACCGTAGTATTGGCTTTGGATGATGAAGTACGCCGCAACTGCACGGTATCACCGTTGTTCACAGTTCCTGCCGCATTGGTGTAATTCCCGCCATTAATGCGGTACTCTCCCTTGGTGATACGAATGGCCGCAGGCGCGTTAATCCCGCTGACTGTGATGGTGTTTGATTCAAACACTGTTGATCTGGCCACATGTGTCAATGCACTGAAACTGAAGGCGTCTGGCTTGGCGTCCTTCTTCACCGTGATGCTTTTGAAGTTTCGCTTGATCCCGCCGATTGTCAGTCTGCTTACTACGGCTGTGCGGAAGTTGGCGGAAGATGTATGCCGCACCTGCACTGTGTCACCGTTGTTGATGGTTCCGGTGGCAGAGGTGTACTCCCCGCCGTTGATACGGTATTCCCCTCCACTGATACTGATGGCAGAGGTCGAGTTGATACCACTGATGGTTACAGGGTTAGAAGCGATAGCGGCTGATAAAGCCACTCCAACCTGGTTAGTGAAGCTAAACGCATCGGGGGTGGTATCGGCATTGCCAGCACCAGTAACGGCCTTGGACAACAAGCGCACATAGGCTGCCTGATAATTGATGGCCGGTTCAGTAATCTCGTAAGACTGCTGTCTGGCATTGTTCCATGACCAGTAACGTTTCATTGCAGGTTGGCTTTTCAAGTTGTGGTCGCTGTCCTGCACACCGTCAATGTAGACTTTGGCCGTGCTCCAATACTGGTTTGGCCCGCCAACCAGGAAACCGGGGGCTGGTCCGTTGGATGTCTGGATATTGTCCCATTGCGTATTGTCGGCAAACCACATGTGGTACATCTCCGGTACGGAGTCTTCCGCTCCCGCTGCCCCCATGTTGGACAGGAAGACCATGGCGTGAGGGTTCACTCCATGCAGGTAGTGCAGGTAGCCGTCGGCTCCTGCTTTGGCGTTGGAGACATCCGCCTCCGGCACGGGAACGTTGTATTGCAGGACATTCCACAAACTGGTTCCGGCAATGGACTTGGATTGGTTGCTGCCCCACAGGTATTCATCCAGATAGGCGCGGTAAGGGTCTTTGCCTTCCTTGAAGCGCGCCAGTGGGGAGAATGGCGTCCAGGCATAACGCCATGACAGGGCATCCTTGTAGGCTGAACGGATTTTGCCTGACAGGGCGGCGTCAGCGCCAGGTTGGGCGGCGTAATACAGCAGAGCGTCCTGGGATTCCGCAGCCATGCCGTTGTGGGTCAGATCCCCCCGCGCCATCAGGGTGGTATCGGTTTCCGCATGTTGCCGAATATAATCGGCAAAGCGTTGTTCGCCTGTCAGTACCCATAGGTGGATGGCCGCGTTGACCTGATTGGCGTGTTGTTCGAGTCCGCAATTGGTCTGGTCGAGACTACCATAAAGGCAATCTTCTGCTCCGGCAGTGACGAAACCGGCATTGTCATACAGGGAGGGAACAGCCTGTGGGTGAGCTTCCAGCCAGTTCCAGGCTTTTCCGGCTGCTTCTTCCAGTATGGCGGAATAGGAGGAAAACTCCGGGAAAGCGCCAAAAACCTTGGCTGCATGGGCAAACGCGCCAGCACCGGAAATGGTGGCGGAGGCAGTGGCGGGCGCATAGCGGCGCGGAATCAGGTCGGTACTGGGTGGGCTGACATCATCCCAGTCAATGGAGGTCACTTTATGCAGCAGGCTGCCATCCGTGTTCTGCATCCGCAACAGCCAGTCCAGTTCCCACTTCAATTCATCCAGTACGTCAGGTATGCCGTTGCCAGATTCCGGAATAGCATAATCATCCCCCCACGCCCTGCTGTTTTCCTGATAGGCATAGAGCAGGTCATGGATGGCTCCATCGGCATAATTCACGTATTTGTTGAAATCGCCAGCGTCATACCAGCCGCCGGACAAATCACGGGATGTGGCGGGGTCCGATACTGCCGGGTTTGCCGGATTCATGGCGCGGGCATCGAAATCCTGTTCCGCATAACCATGACTTGCCGCATCGGCATAGCGGTCATCAGCGTAAGGCGGCAGTTTGTCCGCATTGACACGTTGGTAGAAGAAAGCCCGCATGGCGGCTTTCAGGACTGCATCATAAACATGCCCGCCAATGGTGAAGGGATACGAACGCCCAGTGGTTTCCGGATCGTAGATGTAATAATCCCCCGTCGTTTGTAGCTGTGAAAAATCAAACCACCATGCCTTATCCCCCGATTTTGCATCGGTGGCTCCACCATTCCAGACAGTGGGGTTCCCGGTGTAGACAACCCCATTGTCCACTACTCGCCGTACCTCCAGTTGGGAACCCGGAGTATAGGCGCGGGTTGCGTTGAAGCCTTTTTGCGGATCCGCCAGTACTGCCACTTTACTGGAATCAGGTAAATAGCCGAACTGGTCAACCATGATCAAAGGTCGTTCAGCGGCTACTCCGGCGCTAGTCAGGCAGGACAGGCCACACAGCAGCACCGTCCACAGATATTTTCTGGCCAACATATCAAAACCTCCCTCGCTCGCGGTTGTTCAATTGTTGGCTAACATGTTATATACATACGCAAATGTATGTAAGTGAATTATTTATAAAACTAATGATAAATATCAAACTATCAGATAAAGATGCCGCGCAGCAGGATGTCTACCAAATCTTCCAATTGTTGTCCTGTGGAAAAGGAACGGAAGCTTATCCAGTGCCGGTGTAGGTTTTGCTGGTAAATCAGCACGGCTTCAGCGGCTGTGGCGGCTTCAAGTCCGGGGTAAAGTTCCCCCCGCTGTTGACTGCTTGTGAATAATTGAATCAGTTGCTGTTTTTGTCGTTGGCGTCTGGCTGCGAGGGTTTTCCGGACATTTTCAAGGTCAGAATGTCCATCCGTTTCCAGCAGGATAAGCCGGGCAATGGCTTCATAACGGGAATCCTTGGCAAGGTGGCGAATGATTCCGACCAATACATACCGCAACTGCTCCTGTGCGGAGACACCCTGTACACGCAGTTGGGCGATCAATGCATCCAGTTCCTGCGAGGTGTCATGCACCAGTTCGCTGAATATCTGGGCTTTGCTGGCGAAATGGTGGTATACGGCTCCACGGGTCATCCCTGCATTTTGTGCAATTTGCTGTAGGGTTGCCCTCTCATAGCCGACCCGGACAAACTCCTCAAGTGCGGTTTCTAAAAGTTTCTGACGAGTCAGGATAGCGTCTTCATTTGTGCGTCTCATGCCGCCAACATATTGCATCTGTTGGGGCGTGTACATACTTGGCCAAAGATAAACAGAAAACAGGGGAAACCCGCAGGTTTCCCCAATGCTTATAGATAGCTAATTAGTTTAATTTACCGTCAGGTCAATGGCCTTACTGTTATTACTCATCAGGCCGTCATCCGTATCTGACAGGGCTGAACCCGTTAGGGTATAAGGGCCTGCCACGGATGGACGCAGATAGATATAGCGGTTACGGGATGCGCCATTCGCCAGATCACCAAAGCTGCACGTGATTTCCGTAGCGGAAGGCGTGCATTCGGAGGCACCGGATATCCAGCTCATATTGGCGGGCATTGGCAACACGAAACGCGCATTGGTTGCAACGTCGTCACCCTTGTTTTTGATCACGAAGTTGAAACTGACAGACTTCCCCACCTTGGGGGTGCTGGTGGTTGTGCGGAAAGTGGTAAGCGCCATATCGGCCTGGGAAGTAACCGCCATATCCACGGAGACACCGTTATTCGCCATGTTGTTGTCCGCAGTATCGGATACAACGGAACCCGTTAGGGTAAACTGGCCTGCTTCTGTGGGATGCAGGTAGAAATAGCGGTTGCGGGATGCTCCATTCACCAGATCGCCAAAGTTGCAGGTGATCTCCGTTGCGGAAGGTGTACATTCGGATGCACCGGATGCCCAGGTCATGGCTGCTGGTAACGGCATGACAAAACGGGTATTGGTGGCAGTATCCGCTCCCTTGTTTTCAAGCACAAAGTGGAATTCGACTGCATTACCGCCAATAGTTGGAGCAGTATTCCCTACCGTGAAAGTCCGCATACTCACATCAGCATTTGCACCAGTGGCGACCTGGGCTGTGGTGCTGCTGAATGTGTCAGATACCCCCCCGATCGTCAAGGTAGTGCTAACCGTAGTTTCAGGTAGGGCGGATGAGGTGTGCCGTACCTGCACGGTATCGCCGTTGCTGACAGTTCCGGCGGCTGAGGTATATGCCCCTCCATTGATACGGTATTCCCCGCTTGTTACCGAAACTGAAGTCGCGCTATTGATGCCGCTGACAGTGACCGATCCGGATTCCACCAACGTAGAGATGCCTACATTGGTTTGGTCTGTGAAGCTGAACGGGTCAGGCGTGGCGTCATTCGGTTCAGCTGCCGTGGTACTAGTGAACGTGTCGGAGACGCCGCCAACGGTCAGGACAGTATTCGTGGCAGTAGCGTAAGCAGCAGATGAAGTGTGCCGTACCTGCACGGTATCGCCGTTGCTGACGGTTCCGGCTGTGGAGGTATACACCCCTCCATTGACAGCATATTCCCCACCGCTGACGCTGATAGCCGTAGCGGCATCGATGTCGTTGATCGTGATCGGGCTGGAGGTGATCGTGGCAGACAAACCTACCCCGCTCTGGTCAGTAAAGCTGAACGCATCTGGTGTGGTGTCAGGGGTATCGCCGCCATTGCCGCCGCTATCGGCGCCATTGACTTCCGGTAAAGCAGCCTTGAGGGCAGTAGTCGTTGTGAGGTGCCCGTTCGGATAGCTGTTCCAGCTCCGGTAAACGCCGAAATTGCTTTCGTTATAGTGGAACAGGTCACGGCTGATACCGAAATAATCGAAGGCTGCATTGGCATGTTGCAGCCACGTCACGCCGTTGACGCCCGCCAGTTCGTATTTCTCAAACGTAATCCCGTACTCGCCAATATTGAATGGCACGGTGAAACTGTCAGTAGCCTCATCGTAGAAGTTGCTCAAGCCTTCACCCTCGCGCAGTTGCTGCTTGAATTCTTCCAGTGTGCCGGTGTAAGGCGTGTTGTTAGTGTGGGAACCTGCCCAACTCCAAGGCTCATACCAGTGGACATCGTACAGGATGTTGTCATCCGCCAGCTTGTACATGCCGATGTCTTTGCTATGGAATGATACTTCCACGTCAATCAGGTGGTTGGCATCCACCGCACGGATTTTGTCGATGACGGTCTGGGCGTAGGCAAACCAGTTGTTGATGTTGGGTTCGTTAATCAGGTCATAGGCCACGATGGTGGTTTCATTGCGGTAGCGCTGGGCAATGGCAACCCATAGATCTTCCAACCGTTTTTGCAGGTCTGGGCGGTTGCCGAACCCAGCATAATCGTTGCTCTGGTAGCCGCCCGGCGGCACATGCATGTCCAGGATCAGACGTATGCCGTTCTGCTGCGCCCATTGGATGTTCCTGTCAACTACTGCCCAGCCTTCTTCCTTATAGACGCCAGGAGCCGCATCGTCTTCAAACAGGCTGTAAGACAAATTCAGGCGCACGGTATTGAACCCAAGGCTGCGGATTTCCTGATAGGACTCCGCATCGGCGTTTTTGTATTTGAAATTATCCAAAGCATGTTGGTTGCCATAACCAGGGTCATACTGGTAAACGTTAATACCCTTCATGACAAAAGGCGTATTGCCGGAACCGACGACCAGACGGTTGCCATCCGCATGCACCAGATTGGCGGAATCAAGAGTGGCAGGCGGCTGGTAGCCGACTTGCGCACTGGTCAGCGGCTTGACGAAGGTGTCATCCACATGGAAAGGTTTGTTGGCTCCGCCGCTGATGCAGACTTTAAGGCTATCGGTAGGGGCAAAATTGGCCTTGTAGACACCATACAAGTGTGTCCATTCATCGGGGTAGGCAGCGCCGTCGTAGGCAGACTGTTCGCCATCCAGCCAAACGGGGTCAGCCCCGTTCTTGATCAGCCCCAGCCAATGATTGGCGGAAGTATCCGCATTGTTGGCCAGACGGATGCGCGCGCCGAATTCATACATTGTGCCATTCTGGAGTTGGCTGGTGTCCAGCGTGTACAGCGCGCCATAGGGGCACCACGCATAGGCGGAATCCACCTTCATACCCGCCTGTCCGGCGTAGGCGGCAGTCGGGTCAAGGGTCAGGATGGATTTGGTGCTTGTCCACGGCAGTACGCCGCCTTCAAAACCGCCATCATTGATCAGGTTGCCAGCCAGTGCGCTTTGCACAGCTAACACCAACGGGATTGCAATGAATCCCCGTGTATTCAGTTTCATGGATATTCCCTCGCTTCTATCTTTATGTATAAGCACAATCTTATGCTGCATTACCATGATCGTTTATTTGCCGGATGCAGTTAATGGATTTATTGCCCATCCATTTGGACTATCTGGAGGACTTTCGCTATTGTCTTAAATAGATGACAGAGGGTTTGCTACCCGGAAGGCTGACCGTGGTGTTTACGGTATTGACTGGGCGAGAAACCGGTCTGCTGCTTGAAAAAACGGCTGAAGTAGGCCGGGTCTTCAAAACCCAGTTGATAGGCAATTTCCGTGATGGCGGCATTTCCCAGACGTAACTCCCGCCGGGCTTCCAGCAGCAAGCGTTCCTGTTGAAGCTGAGTGAGTGTTTTGCCGATCCGCTGGCGCAGGATTTCATTGATTCGCTTGGCGCTCAACGAGAGTTGGCTGGCATAAAATTCCGTGGTCTCATTTGAGCGGTAATGGGATTCAATCATCTGAAACAGCTTTGTCAGACTGAAGCCGCCATTGACCGGTTGCGGGTGTGTTGTACAACCATTCCTGACACGCTGGGCAGAAAGCAGGAAGGCACGCAGATACGATTGCAGTATGTGTGGGTTCGGGTTGTCACTTTTGCACTCAAACGCCATCAGACTAAGCAGACGCCACAAGGCAAAGCGTTCATGTTCAGCGGGAACGATAAAGGGTTCGTTGTGGTAGTCGCAGAAAAGATCAAATTCAAAGCTGTCACCGGGCAGCCTGCTTTGCGCGAGAAACTCAGGGGAAAAGGCGAGCAGATAGCCTTGTTTGCCCATCGGATTAAAGCTGTGCACCATTCCTGGTGAGATAAAGAAAAGGCTGTTACCGGGTATCGCGTAGGTGACAAAATCGACGTGGTGGTCGTCACCGGCATTCTCAAAGCACAGTACCTCATAGAACTGGTGGCGATGGGGATTGTTGACAAAGGAATCGTTACAGCGCTCCTCCATCCTTACGGCCACAATCCATGTTGGAGCGATCTCATAATTCGGTATTTCTTGCATGGTTTGCGTTTTGTATCAGTTTTATGTGGTGATAGACAAACTCAGCACCGTAGCGGGTTTTGGTGTAATCAACGGCGGCATTCAGGCTAAACAATGGCCATGTTGATTGTCAATGTTTATGACAACCCGCATTACAATGATTGTCTTGCCAGACGGCCAGCAGCACTGCGTGCACTGAAAACAGTTGATGCCGTTTTTTCAGGCGCTATTGCCTTTACACAAACTTACGCAATACTTTGCGTTCCTGTTTAGCCTTTCAACGGATTTGTACATGAAATTTGGCCTTGACCGCTTCCTCGAAGATTCCTCCATTCGCGCGCCACTGGCTGGCAAGCGCGTAGCCCTGCTGGCGCACCCGGCATCCGTTACGCCTGACCTGACCCATGCGCTGGATGCACTTGCCGCCTTACCCGACATCACGCTTTCTGCCGCCTTCGGCCCGCAGCACGGCATCAAGGGCGACAAGCAGGATAATATGATGGAATCGCCTGATTTCACCGATCCGCAGCATGGTATTCCGGTGTTCAGCCTGTACGGGGAAGTGCGCCGCCCCACCGATACGATGCTGGATACCTTTGATGTGCTGCTGGTGGATTTGCAGGATTTGGGCTGCCGTATCTATACCTTCATCACCACCTTGCGCTACGTGTTGGAAGCAGCCGCGCAACATGGCAAATCCGTATGGGTACTCGACCGCCCCAACCCGGCAGGCCGCCCGGTCGAAGGGCTGACCCTGCGTGCAGGCTGGGAAAGTTTTGTCGGCGCAGGCCCGATGCCAATGCGCCATGGTCTGTCTATGGGCGAACTCGGCCTGTGGTTCATCGACCAGCTCAAATTGGATGTTGATTACCGGGTGGTCGAAATGGAAGGTTGGCAACCGGACACAGCCCCCGGCTACGGCTGGCCGCTGGGGATGCGGGAATGGATCAACCCCAGCCCCAACGCCCCCAACCTTTCCATGGCGCGTTGTTACGCCGGAACCGTGATGCTGGAAGGCGCAACCCTGTCGGAAGGCCGGGGAACTACCCGCCCGCTGGAGCTGTTCGGTGCGCCCGACATTGACGCCCGCAAGGTCATCGCCACCATGCAGGCACTCGACCCCCACTGGCTGCAAGGCTGCGTCCTGCGCGAATGCTGGTTCGAACCAACCTTCCACAAGCATGTCGGCAAGCTGTGTTCCGGCGTGCAAATCCATGTAGAAGCGCCGCATTACAACCATGCCGCATTCCGCCCGTGGCGGGTACAGGCACTGGCGTTCAAGGCTATCCGCCAGCTTTATTCCGACTACGAATTGTGGCGTGATTTCCCCTACGAATACGCTTTCGGAAAATTGCCGATCGACGTGATCAACGGTTCGCCACTACTACGCGAATGGGTGGATGATGCGCAAGCCACGCCTGCCGATCTGGATGCACTCACCATTCCGGACGAACAGTCGTGGGAAGAAGCCCGCCGCCCTTTCATGCTATACCCAAGCTGACGCCAATCCCCGCAGCTGCCGACAGCAGCAACGGAACCCCCACCCGCAAACCAATTCCCCAGCCACCAATCGCGGTGGCTATACCCGCTTTCACCAGCGAGTTGACAGCGGCGGCAATCACGATGCCGTATGCCGCCACCTGCAAGGCCAGACCATTCTGGCTCAAACGCGCCAGCGACAGGGTGATGGCATCCACATCCGCCACCCCGGAGGCCGCCGCCAGCAACAGCACACCGGTTTCCCCCAGCCATTCCTGCAACGCCCGCCCCAGCAGCAGGATCAGGGCCAGCAGCAAGCCGAAACCAAGCGCCGTTTTCAGCTCCAGCGGGTTACGCAATTGCGTGCGTGGTTCCGGCTGATTGAAGTTTGCGGTAAACCAGTAATACAGCGCGGGCAAATACACCAGCACGGCCATGACCGTCGCCGCTGGCCACAAGGCATTGAAAATATCACGGTTGATCAGGCTGGCCACCAGCAACATGCGCGGCAACATGGTTCCGCACGCCAGCAGGATGCCGGTCGCCAGTGCAGGCGTCAGCGCCGCTTCATGCCGTGCCAACCGGGAAAAACTCAGCGTCAGCGCCGTCGACGACACTAGCCCGCTGGCCAGCCCGGTCAGCACCGCCCCCTTGCGCGCACCGCCCAGTTTGAGGGCGAAATAGCCGATAAAGGAAATCGCCGCGACCAGCACTACCATCCACCACATGGCGTAAGGGTTGAGCGCCTGCCACGGCCCGAACCCCCGGTCGGGCAACAGCGGCAACACCACCGCCGAAATCAGCAACAGCTTACTGGCCGCCCGCAGTTCGCTTTCCTCCAGCGCATTGACCCAACGGTGCAGCAAGGGCTTGTATTCCAGCAGCAACAGCGCCACCACGCCGACGGCAACCGCGATTTCCTCCATGCCGCTGACGGCCAGTGCGCCCAGGATGAACACCAGTAAAGCAGCCACCACACCGGTGATGCTCACATCCAAGCCTTCGCCCTGACGCAGGTTGGCAATGTAGACCGCAGTAAAAACGCCCACCATGCCGATGAACACCAGCCCGATCACATACGGGCCGACCAGCCCCGCCAGCAAGGCCGAACAGCCACCCAGCAAACCCGTCAGCCCATAGGTGCGCACCCCGGCAATACGCTGGCCTTCACGCGCTTCACGCCGTTGCCAGCCGCGCTCAACACCAATCAGCAAGCCAATGACCAGCGCCACGCCCAACTGGAAGAAAATGGTTTGTTCCGTATTCATGCCGGTTTCCTCACTCCAACCACTCTTGTCAGTATAAGGCTGTGGGCGCGGCAATAGCTTGATTTAGTGGGAATCCCGGATCAGTTGCGCAATATTCCAAAGGCTGGGCACATACTCCACCGCCGCCTTGAGCGACTTGTCGCCGGGATGCTTGCGGTGGGTGCTGTACAGGTGATGGTAAAAACTGGCGAAATCCGGCTGGATGCCGTCGGCTTCCATGTCAGCCAGCATCCGCTTGACGTTGCCCGCCCCCCAGTTGAAGGCGGTAAAGGTCAGCAACCAGGCGTCGCTTTCCGCAAACCCCGCCACGTTGGCGAAATAGAAATGGTAACGGTGCAAATGCGCCTGTGCCGCCCGCGTGCTCAAATCGGCATCCGCGCGTAGCTTGTTGATGTCGGCGCTCTTGATGTCGGCATCGACGTAATCCAGCGACTGGATTTCCTTCAGCACCTCCGGCGTCAGTTGCCAGTAGCCGTAGTCAGCGGATTTGCGCCCCTTTTTGCCGTGCCATTGCGACTCCATGTAGGGGATCAGCAGGATGGTGTCGGGCATCCCCTTCAGGTCGACGTTGCGCACAAACGGCCACGAGCGCACAAAGGCCGCATCATAGGCATTCTTGCCATCATCAGTGCGCCAAACGATGTTGTTCTTTACCTGTTCGGCAACCTGCTGGAAATCCTGTTCACCTTTACCGTGCAGTGCATTGTCGAGGAAGAATTCAAACAGCGCGTGCTGCTTGTGCGCCAGACTGTTGAGTGATGGTTTGGCTGTGGTTTTATAGGCAACCTTTACCCAGGCGGGTTCAGTAGCGTGCACCACCCCGGCCAACAGCATGGCTGCGAACAGGGCAGCCAGAAACCGTTTTTTGTGCCACATATCAGCTTTGCGCCGACAGTTTGCGTTCCAGTTCCGCCATGCCCGCTGGCAGGTCGAGTGTTGCGCCCGCCGCGCGCATACTGGAACCGAGCGCGTGCAGGGTGCGGAACAGGTTGTGGGCGCGGCTTTGTTCCCCCATTTGGCCGATGCGCAGGATGTTGAGGCCAAATGCCCCGGAAATTTCCACCTTGTGTACCTTCGACATATGGGTACGCACAGCTTCGGCGGAAACGTGATCCGGCACGACAATGCCGACCACCGAATTCAGCCGGTGCTGTTTTTCCACCAGCAGCCCCAGCCCCATCGCCTCGATCCCGGCTTGCAGGGCTTCGGAACAGCGTTGGTGGCGGGCGAAACGCTGCGGCAGGGTTTCCTCGCACACCAACCGCAGGGCTTCGTGCAGGGCGAGGATGCCGGAAACCGGCGCGGTGTAGTGGTAGGATTTCTGGTTCCAGAACTTGTCGGCCAGTTGCGCATCCAGACACCAATGGTAAGGCAGTTCCTCGCGGCGGGCGATTTTCCGCGCCCAGGCTTCTTCCGAAAACGCCAGCAGCGAGACGCCCGGAATCGACGACAGACCCTTTTGCCCGCCGGTGATGATGGCATCGACCTGCCAGTTATCCATTTCCAGCGGCATGGTGCTGAGGGTGCACACCGCATCCACAATGGTCAGGCAGCCATAACGGCGTGCCAGACGGGAAATTTGCGCAAGGTTGGTGTTGCAGACGGTGTTGGACGTTTCCCCCTGCACCATCGTGACCACATCGTATTTGCCTTGTTGCAAGGCGCGTTCCACCGTCGCCACATCCGCGCCCTGATTGTGCGACGATTCCAGGATGGTCGGCTCGCCGCGCACCCGCCGCACCATCTCCGCCAGCCGCTGGCTGAAATAGCCATTGGTAATGCACAACACCCGCGCACCCGGCGTCACCAGATTGGCAACCGCCATTTCCATCGCTGCCGACCCCGGCCCGCTCACGCCCAGCACATGGCTGCTGGAGGTCTGAAACACATAACGCCCCATATCCTTGACCTGCTCAATCACCCGGCTCATGGTTTCCCCCAGGTGGTTGATGACGATGGAATTGGCGGCGGCGACTTTTTGCGGGATGGGGACTGGCCCGGCACCCATCATCAGCAGCGGCTCATCCGGCAGGATGTGTTCAAGCGGAACAATGCTGGGGGCGGGAAATGCGTCGATCATGGAAATCGTGTCCTTCAGGTGTTTAACCGTTTTGTAAAGGATGCCAGTGTACGGCAGCTCAACGCAGATTGGGAGAGGCGGCATCTTGCCTACGACTGGCCGTCGAGTATTTCCGCGCGCCGGAAGCAATCCAGCAGGTGGTCGTTCACCATCCCGGTCGCCTGCATGTGCGCGTAACACACGGTGGAACCCATGAACTTGAAGCCGCGTTTTTTCAGATCCTTGCTGAGCGCATCCGATTCTTTTGTGATGGCGGGACACTCGGCCAGGGTACGGAATTCATTGACGATCGGTTGCCCACCAACAAAGCGCCAGACATAGGCGTCGAAACTGCCAAATTCCTGCTGGATGGCGAGGAAGCGTTGCGCATTGTTGATGGTAGCGAGGATTTTCAAGCGGTTGCGGACAATACCGGGGTTGGCCAGCAATTCCTGCACCTTGGCACTGTCGAAACGCGCCACCTGTTCCGGGTCGAAACCAGCGAATGCCTGCCGGTAGCCTTCACGCTTGCGCAGGATGGTGTACCAGCTTAACCCCGCCTGCGCCGATTCCAGCACCAAGAACTCGAACAGTTTGCGGTCATCGTGTACCGGCACGCCCCATTCCTCATCGTGATAGGCGACGTAATCGGGCTTGCCGAGGTTTACCCAAGGGCAGCGGCACACATTGTGATCATCTGACATGGCGGCTCCTTTATGCCATTATTCACGCAATGCACAAAATACCACACGGAACCCCGCATGGAATCCATTATCCAAGTGATTCTCGAAGCAGGCCGCACCGGCATCGACCTCGCCCTTTACACGCTCATGCCGATCATGGTGGTGATGCTGGCATTGATGAAACTACTGGACGCCTGGGGCGTACTCATGTTCATCACCCGCCTGCTTAGCCCGATCCTGAAGCCATTCGGCATCCCCGGCCTGGGCATTTTCGCCGCCGTCAAACTCCTGCTGGTCAGTTTTGCTGCCCCGGTAGCCAGCTTCGCCCTGATGGCGCAAAACGGTACATCCCGCCGCCACATTGCCGCTTCACTGGCCATGATTCTGGTCATGACGCAGGCCAACGTCCTGTTCCCGCTAGCGGTCTTCGGTCTGGATGTCGCCACTGCATTAGCCACATCGATGGTTGGTGGCCTGATCGCGGCGGCTGTCACCTACCACCTGTTTGCCCGCAAACCCGGTTGGGATGCAGAAACGCCCTCCGCTGACTCAGTACTCTCCACCAGTCACCCACACAAAAACGCTATCCGCATCCTCTCCGATGGTGGCCTGGAAGGGTTGAAAATCGTCGTCAACTCCATTCCCATGCTGGTGCTGGCATTGTGTTTCGTCAATGTGCTCAAAGCCAGCGGAGCCATGACCTTGCTCAGCGGCCTGCTAGCCCCAGTGATGGCGTGGCTGAACCTGCCGGAAACCGCCGTACTGCCACTAGTCACCAAATTCATTGCTGGCGGCACTGCCTTCATGGGCGTCAGCATGGATTTGCTGCAACAAGGCAGCCTGACAGCAACAGAACTCAACCGCATGGTGGGTTTCGCCACCAATCCGCTGGACATTGTAGGGGTAGCGATTTTCGCCAGCGCTGGCCCGCGCATCGGTGAAGTCATGCGTCCTGCCCTGCTGGGAGCGTGCTGCGGCTTGTTGGTGCGGGGCACAATTCATCTGCTGATGTACTGAATTTGTGCCATCATTTACCTGTTATCCATCATCCACACATGACCATGACCACCCCCATCCTCGAAGTCCGCAACCTGCGCAAGCATTACCCCAGAGTAAAAGCCGTCGATGGCGTCGATTTTGCCGTGCGCCAAGGCATCTGTTTCGGCCTGCTTGGCCCCAATGGCGCGGGCAAGACCACCACCATCGAAATGATGGAAGGCATCATCAAGCCCACCTCCGGCGACATCCTCTACAAGGGTGAACCACAGGGCGCGCGCTTCCGCAACGAAGCCGGTATCCAGTTCCAGTCAACCTCGCTGCAAGATTTTCTCACCGTGCGGGAAAACCTCCAGTTCTTCAGCAGCCTGTATCCCGCTGGCTTGCCACTGGAAGAGCTGATCGACATTTGCCGCCTGCGCGAATACCTCGACCGCGACGCCAGCAAGCTGTCCGGCGGGCAACGCCAGCGCATGTTGCTGGCCTTGGCGCTGGTGAATGACCCGGATGTGGTATTCCTCGACGAACCCACCACCGGCCTTGACCCGCAAGCGCGGCTGAATTTCTGGGAACTGGTCAACAGCATCAAGGCACGCAACAAGACCGTACTGCTGACCACGCATTATATGGAAGAGGCATACAACCTGTGTGATGAAATCGCCATTATGGATCACGGTAAAATCATTGCGCACGGCTCGCCGGATGATCTGCTGGCGACGCATTTCCAGGATGTCATCATCGAGCTGCCGCAACGTGATTTCCCGGAAGCCGCCAAAGACAGCATTCCACACCGCCACCTCGACAAAGTGACCGGCACGGTGGAAATCATTACCCAGGATGTGAACGCAACGCTGGCGCAACTGATGCAACATGGCGCATCCCTGGCGGGTTTGCAGGTACGCCCACGTACCCTCGAAGACCTGTTCCTCGAACTGACCGGCAAGGAGTTGCGGGCATGATCAAACGCATCTGGGCGACGTTTTACGCCCGCACCCTGGAGTTTGTGCGCGACCGTTCCACCCTCGGCTGGAATTTCATCCTGCCAGTGGCGCTGGTGTTCGGGCTGGCGTTCGTGTTTTCCGGTGATGGGCAACCCCTGTTCAAGGTTGGCGTAGTCGCCGACAAGCTGACAGCAGACGCAAAACCGGAAGCAAACCTACACCCCTTCCTACAAACGGCTCATGTGGATTTTTACACGGTTCCGGCGGATACGGTGGAAACTGCCGTGCGCAAGGTGGGTCGGCATCAGACTGACATGCTGCTGGATTTACGTGCCGGACAAATGCATTACTGGGTCAACAGTGATTCGCAGAAAGGCTATTTTCTGGAAAAACTGCTGGCGGAAAACAGTGGCGCGAAGCTGGCGAAACAGAGCGTGCAAGGTGAGGAAATCCGCTACGTCGACTGGGTAGTTCCCGGCATCCTGGGCATGAACCTGATGTTCAGTTGCCTGTTCGGGGTTGGTTTCGTGATCGTGCGTTACCGCAAGAGCGGTTATCTGAAACGGCTCAACGCCACACCGTTGAATGCAACCGAGTTCCTGCTGGCGCAGGTTTTTTCCCGTTTATTGCTGGTGGTCGTGGTCACCAGCATCGTGTTTACCGGCACCAACCTGTTCATGCATTTCACCATGGAAGGTAGCTATCTGAATTTGCTGCTGGTGCTGGTGGTAGGCGCTTTCTGCCTGATTGCGCTGAGCCTGGTGGTAGCCGCAAGGGTCAGCAGCGAGGAACTGGCAGGCGGGCTGCTCAACCTGCTGACCTGGCCGATGATGGTGCTATCGGGCGTGTGGTTTTCGATGGAGGGAACCAACCCCATCATGCAATGGCTGAGCCAGCTTTCACCGCTAACCCACATGCTGACGGCGGCGCGTGCCATTATGCTGGATGGGGCGGGGTTGGCTGACATTACGCCGCAATTGCTGGTGCTGGCGGGCATGTCGGTGATTTTTCTGCTGATAGGCGCAGCCACCTTCAAGTGGACGGCGGAATAGCAGGGAGAAGCGCAACCGGCTCCTCCCTGTACGTGGATTACTTGCCCAAAAATTCCAGCGCAATCTTCAGCATACGCCGCACCGGCTCGGCAGCACCCCACAGCAACTGGTCACCAACCGTGAAGGCAGTGATGTATTCCGACCCGATATTCATCTTGCGGATACGCCCGACCGGGATGCTCAGCGTACCGGAAGCCTGCACCGGCGTCAGGCCATGCAGGGTGGATTCCTTGTCATTCGGGATGACCGTGACCCACGCGTTGTGGCTGGCGATGATGCGCTCGATCTCTTCCAGCGGCAGATCCTGCTTCAGCTTGATGGTGAAGCCCTGGGAATGGCAACGCATTGCGCCGATCCGCACGCACTGGCCATCCACCGGGATGATGCTTGCCTCGGTCTTGCCCAGAATCTTGTTGGTTTCCGCCACGCCTTTCCACTCTTCCTTGGTCTGGCCGTTGGGCATGGCCTTGTCAATCCACGGGATCAGGCTGCCCGCCAGCGGCGCACCGAAGTTGGCGGTCGAAAGGGTACCGTCATTCAGCTTGGCCGTGACCTTGGTGTCGATGTCGAGAATGGCGGAGGCAGGATTAGCCAGCAAATCGCCGACTTCACCTTCCAGCTCACCCATTTGGGTCAGCAGTTCGCGCATGTTTTTTGCGCCCGCGCCGGAAGCCGCCTGATAAGTCATGGAAGAAATCCACTCGACCAGCCCTTTTTCAAACAAGCCACCCAACGCCATCAGCATCAGGGAAACAGTACAGTTGCCGCCGATGTAGTTCTTCACACCACTTTGCAGACCCGCGTCGATCACGTTGCGGTTGACCGGATCGAGCACGATGATAGCGTCATCGGCCATGCGCAGGGTGGAAGCGGCATCAATCCAGTAGCCATTCCAATTGGCACGCAGCTTTTCGTAGACTGCGGTAGTGTAATCGCCACCCTGGCAGGAGAGGATAATGTCCATTTCCGCCAGCTTGTCGATGTTCATGGCGTCTTCCAGTGGTTGCGCACCCATGCCGACATCCGGGCCAGCCTGGCCGGACTGGGAAGTGGTGAAGAAAACCGCTTCAAAGCCCTGAAAATCATTCTCGGTACGCATCCGTTCCATCAATACGGAACCGACCATTCCACGCCAACCGACAAAACCTACTTTGAGCATGACAAACTCCGTCAATCAAGGGGATACAGGCCGCCCCACTGCTACGCCTGCGGGTAAGCGGGCGATTGTAACACCCTGCAAGGTAGAGAAAAATAGCCGCAATTTATGGAAATCCGCATCAATACCCCGCTTTTAGACTTGCCCTTACCTATAAATAAAATCTATTATTGTCCGCATAAATTCAAACAAGTAGCGCAATCCCTAGCAGGATGCACTATAGTCAGACTTGGCTTTGACAGGGGCGTCGTCATGCCGAGGCGCGGTAACTCGATGCAGCAACACAACGAAATGATTTCGATGAATAAGAAAAAAGCAAGTTCCTCCTTGCACACCTCACCCTTGATCCTGTTGGGGCAAATCACCTTTTTGTCCCGCCATGGCAGCATCTGGTTTTGGGGCAATATTCTGGCTGCCAGCCTGTTTGTTTTGCTGCGCTGGGTGGAGGGTAATGAAAGCATGGCGTTGTTGCTGGCCTGGTTTGGTGCCATGGTAGGCATCAATATTGTCAGATGGCTATTCGGCCAGCGCTTCCTGCCCTCCCAACACTATTCACCAGAAGAATTGCAGGAATTCGGCCAGCGTTACCTGATTTATTCAACCCTGATCAGCACCTTGTGGGGCGTTTCCGGCTTTATCCTGTTTTCGCAGGAGCCGCTGGTGCAAGCGGTGCACGTCACCCTGCTGGCCGGGGCGGTCATCGCCGCCATGCCGGTGCTGGCTCTCTCCACCCTGGCGCTATACATGCAAATCGGGGTCATTTTACTGCCCATTACGCTGGATCTGTTTTTATTGGGGCACGGCACACAGCATTCACTGGCACTGGCGACCGCCCTGTTGGGCATCCTGCTGGCGATGGCATCCCGCGCCATTACCAGCCTGTTGAATGACCTGCATGCGGTGCAGATACAGATGCAGGAACAGGCGCATACCGACCCGGTCACACAAATTGCCAACCGGCGCTTTTTTGACACTATTTTCAAGACGGAATGGCGGCGGGCAGCGCGGGAGGGTAAGACCATTTCCCTGCTGATGATTGATGTCGACCACTTCAAGCGTTACAACGACCGTCATGGGCATCATGCGGGCGACCAGTGCCTGCAAATCATTGCCCAATGCATCAAGGCGGTAGCCAGGCGGGCTTCCGACGTGGTAGCACGGCACGGGGGGGAAGAATTCGTGATCCTGTTGCCCGACACTAGCCTGGAAAATGCCTTCACGCTGGCCGAGCGGGTCAGGAAGAATGTCGAGGAACAACGCATCCCCCATTCTGATGGCGGAATCCCCCGCATTGTGACCGTCAGCATCGGTGTTTCCAGCTGCACGCCCAATACGCCCCGCGACGCCACCGCACTAGAAGAGGCAGCCGTTGTTTACCCGGCCATGCTGCTGAATGCCGCTGACCGTGCCCTTTACCGTTCCAAACGCAACGGGCGCAACCAGGTGGCACGGGAAAGCTGCGGTGATGGTATCATCCAGCTGTCTGCCCCACCCTCAGCAGCCACCACCCACGCAGCCTGAGCTGCTGCAACACCCATCATACCTTTTGACAAAAACTGAGTGATTATCCGAAAATAGTGTTTTTCCGTAACAAAAAAACATGCTATAAAATAGCTGACCATGTTTACAAAAGAACACAAGAACGCGGATATTTCACTGGTTTCCATGAATACAGACAAAGAACAAATCATTGCGGAACTGGAACGCATCCTCAATCACCCACGCTTCCGGGCCAGAAAACTGATCAGGCTGTTTTTGCAGTACGCCGTACTGGAAACTCTGGCTGACCGTGGCCAGCACCTGAACCAGTACACCATTGCCGTCAATGCCTTGGGCAAACCGAAGGATTTTTCCCCGGTTTACAACCCGGTCGTGCGCATCGAAGCAGGCCGCCTGCGCAAGCTGCTACAAGATTACTATACAGAAAATGGCGACGACAGCCCCGTCATGATCAGCATCCCCAAAGGCTCCTATCAGGCAAGCTTCAAGGCCAATAACCGGACAACAACCCGCGCAGACACCGCTATGCCCAGCCAGACGCCCCACGTGACTGAAGGCCCACGCATCGCGGCATACTGCCAGCACGCAGGCTCCTCCGACAACGCGGCGCTGACCCTTTGCCACAAGCTCCATAACGACTTGTTGCTCATGATGAGCCGTTTCCGCAATATCCGTCTGGTTTCGCCATCACTGGAAACCTGCCCTTCAGCCGCCGCCCTCCCTTCACTGGATAATCTGCGGCAGCATCGCGTTGACTACCTCCTGAACTGCGACATCCAGATCCACGCCGCCAGCACCGAGGTATTTTGTACCCTCTTGCACATTCCCAGCAACGAATTGGTCTGGACAGACATCCTGCCACTGCCAGCCCAGCCTGCGCAGGCCAATATGGATGCCTTCTGTATGCGGGTGGCAGCCAATACCATTACCCTGCATTCCGGTAGGGCACTGTCTCATTGGGCTGCCTACCAGCAAAGCCTGAAACTGCCCCTGCCCTCACATCAGCAAGTGCTGGTGGATTACCTGGCATTCCTGCGTGACATCAGTCAGGAAAACTTTACTACTGCACAGGAAAGCTGCCAGCAAAGGCTGGAACACTTTCCGGATGATAGCCGCGCAATGGTCATCCTGGCGCGTTTGTGTGGTTATGACCATGTATTGCAATACAATCTGCTACCTGACATGGAAACACTCTGGACTCATGCAGCCCGCATGGCGATGAAACTGGATCCGGGCGGGGCGGAATCGCATTCCGTGTTTGCGCACAACAGCTTCCTGCGCGGAGACTTTGAGCTATGCCGGGCAGAGTTCGAGATTGCCCGTAAAATCAACCCTTTTGACACATCCATCGAATACCTGTACGGGCTAGGGCTATACCTGATGGGTGACGAAGCTGCGGGGATGCAATCGTTCACTGAGCTGACCGCCATCCCTTTTACCCAGCCTGACTGGTATCACTTACTACCGTTCATCGACGCTTTCAATCGGGATAATTACCAACAAGCCCTGAGCATGGCGGAACAAATCCAGCAGTTTGGTTACTGGGGGGAAATGGCGCGCAGCGTGAGTTATTTCCGCCTTGGCCAGCACGAGCGCTGCCTAGCCGAATTCAGGCAACTGTTACAACGCCCCGGCATTGTGTTGCCGGGTCAAGGCAATCAACATAGCGCCCTGTTTGCATACCCCCCATTGCGCAAACTGGCGGAGGTATTACAGGAAATCCGCCACGCCCTGCCTTTACCAGCCAAAACGCCAGAGGCTTGAGGCAGCCTATCTGCCTCCAGACAGGTGAATCCCGCCAAGCCACGCGTTACAATGCCCGCCTTGTACCCTAACGCCGAAATGTTCCTGACTTCACCGTGAGCAAAGCTGACCAAAGGCGCGCCTTGCGCCTGCAAAACCTGCCCAAACCGGAATATCCGGAAGAATTGCCGGTAGCGGCCCGCCGTGAAGAAATCATGGCGGCCATCGCCAAACATCAGGTGGTGATCATCTGCGGCGAAACCGGCTCCGGCAAAACCACCCAGTTACCCAAAATGTGTTTGGCATTGCAACGCGGCGTCAACGGCTTCATCGGCCACACCCAGCCGCGCAGGCTTGCCGCCCGCAGTGTCGCGGCACGGATTGCGGAGGAGCTCAAGACCCAACTCGGCCAGCAGGTCGGCTACAAAGTGCGCTTCCATGACCGTTGCTCCCCTAACAGTTACATCAAACTGATGACCGACGGCATCCTGCTGGCCGAAATCCAGCAAGACCGCTTACTGCGCCAATACGACACCCTGATCATCGACGAAGCACACGAACGCAGCCTCAACATCGACTTCCTGCTCGGCTACCTGAAATGGCTGCTGCCGAAACGGCGTGACCTGAAAGTGATCATTACCTCCGCCACCATTGACCCGGAACGCTTTTCGTACCATTTCAACAACGCCCCCATCATCAATGTCTCCGGGCGCACTTACCCGGTGGAAATCCGCTACCGCCCGCTGGTGGATGTGGATGGCGAAGAAGAGCTGGAGCGCGACCAGACCGAAGCCATTCTCGATGCAGTCGATGAATTGGGGCGGGAAGCCCCCGGCGACATCCTGGTCTTCCTGCCAGGCGAACGTGAAATCCGCGAAACAGCGGAAGCCTTGCGCAAGCACCATCCACCTGCCACCGAAATCCTGCCGCTGTACGCACGCCTTTCCAGTGAAGAACAACACCGCATTTTCGAGCCGCACGGACGCCGCCGCATCGTGCTGGCAACCAACGTCGCGGAAACCTCGCTCACGGTTCCCGGTATCAAATACGTGGTGGATAGTGGCTATGCGCGCATTTCCCGCTACTCCTGGCGTGCCGGGGTACAGCGCCTGCCGATAGAAAAGGTCTCGCAAGCATCCGCCAACCAACGTTCCGGACGCTGCGGGCGGGTCAGCAACGGCATCGCCATCCGCCTGTACAGCGAAGACGATTTCAGCAAGCGCCCACTGTTTACCGAGCCGGAAATCCTGCGCACTAACCTGGCCGCCGTCATCCTGCAACTGACCGCCTTGTGGAATGCCGATGTCGAAGCGTTTCCGTTTGTCGAACCACCCGACACCCGTCTGATCCGTGATGGCTTCAAGCTGCTGTTTGAACTCGGGGCAGTGGACAGGAACTACAATGTCACCCGCAGTGGCCACCAGTTGGCCAAGCTACCGCTAGATCCGCGTTTCGGGCGCATGTTACTGGCAGCACAGGAAAACGGCGTGTTGCGCGAAGTGCTGGTCATTGTCAGCGCCCTGACCCTGCAAGACCCACGCGAACGCCCACTGGAAAAACAGCAGGCTGCCGATGAAAAACACAGCCGCTTCAAGGATGAACAGTCCGATTTCCTCAGTTTCCTGAAGCTGTGGGACTACTTCCACGAACAGCGCAAACACCTGTCGCAGCGCAAGTTCCGCGAACTGTGCAAAAAGGAATTCCTGTCGTTCATCCGCCTGCGCGAATGGCACGACATCCACACCCAGCTGCACCAGATGGTGCTGGAAATGGGCGGCAAGCTCAATGAGACGGAAGCCAGCTACGACGCTATCCACCTCAGCTTGCTGACTGGCCTGTTAGGCAATATCGGCCTCAAAGATGAAGACCGCGAATACCAGGGCGCGGGCGGACGCAAGTTCCACATCTTCCCCGCCTCCGGCCTGAAAAAGAAAGCCCCGCCATGGGTAATGGCAGCAGAACTGGTGGAAACTTCACGCTTGTTTGGCCGCACCATCGCCCGCATCCAGCCGGAATGGGTGGAAAAGCTGGCCGACCACCTGTTGCGCCGCCATTACAGCGAACCGCACTGGGAACAACGCCCCGCACAAGTGGCCGCGTTTGAACGCACCACCCTGTACGGCATCACCATCACCCAGCGCCGCAAGGTCAGCTACGGGCGCATTGACCCACCGGTTTGCCGCGAACTGTTCATCCGCCACGCGCTGGTCTACGGCGAATTCCGCACCTCCGCCCGCTTTTTCCAGCACAATGCCGAGTTGATCGCCGACATTGAAACCCTGGAAGCCAAGAGCCGCCGCCGCGACATCCTCGCCGACGAGCAACGCCTGTATGAATTCTATGACCAGCGCATTCCGGCACATGTCGTCAACGGCCACTCATTCGAGCGCTGGCGCAAGAAAGCCGAGCAACAAGACCCACACCTGCTTTATCTGAGCCGCGAGTACCTGATGCAGCGCGAAGCCGGGCACGAAACTAGCGGCCAGTTTCCCGACAGCTTGCAGGTGCAGGGGCTGGAATTGCCATTACGCTACCACTTTGACCCCAAAGCAGCGGACGATGGCGTCAGCGTGCGCGTTCCCCTGCTGGGTTTGAACCAGCTTGCCCCCACCCGTTTTGAGTATTTGGTACCGGGGATGCTGGAGGAAAAAATCACCGCACTGATCCGCGCCCTACCCAAACAGGTGCGCAAGCAATTCGTGCCCGCCCCGGATTACGCGCGTGCCTGCATGGAATCCATCCAGCCCAACGACACCACCCCTTTGCAAGCTGCTGTCGAAAAGCAGCTCTTGCGCATGACCGGCAGCCAGATTCCCCCTGAAGCCTGGGCAGACATCATACTAGACCCGCACTTGCTGATGCGGTTTGAAGTGGTGGACGAAAACGGCAACATTATCCGCAGCGGGCGCGACCTGGAAACCCTGCGCGGCAAGGTACGCCAGCAAACCCGCCAAGAATTGGCCGCTCAGCCCACCCAGTCGATCGAGCGCAGCAGTATAACGGCCTGGGATTTCGGGGACTTGCCGGAAACCCACTGGCTGGAAGCAGGCGGAACCAAATTGCGCACCTGGCCAGCACTGGTCGACACCAGCACTTCACCTACCAACCAACAGGTTGCCATCCGCCTGTTTGACAATGAAGCCGAAGCCACCCAAGCGCACTGGCAAGGCGTATTGCGCCTGTTCCTATTGGCCTTGCCCACCGAAGCAAAAGACCTGCCGAAACATGTGCCCCAGATGCAGACCCTGTGCCTGCATTACGCCGCTACCGGCAAATGCGAGGAACTGAAGGAAAGCATCACCCGCTACGTCTTCCGCCAAGTTTTTGCCGATTATCTCACCATCCGCAAGCAGGATAGCTTTGCATACGCGCTGGCGGAATGCCGCAAACAGATTTTCCCGCAAACCCAGGAAACGGCCCGCCTGCTGACACCAACCCTGGCCATGTACCACGATTTGCGCAAACAACTGAAAGGCAAGGTACAACCTGTCTGGCTGGAAGCGCTCAACGACATCAGCGAGCAGCTGGGCCAGCTGGTGCACCCAGGGTTTCTGGACGCAATTTCCCCCGAGGAGTTACGGCATTTCCCGCGTTACCTCAAGGGCATTCAACGACGTTTGCAAAAGCTGGCGGAGAATCCCGCCAAAGACAGGGGGCTACGGGTGCAAGTGCAGCCGTACTGGGACAAGTGGAAGGAACAGCAGAAAAAAGGCGGGGGCAACCCGGCACTGTACGAGTACCGCTGGCTGCTGGAAGAATTTCGGGTTTCGCTGTTCGCGCAGGAACTGGGAACCGCAAGGCCGGTATCGGCCAAGCGGCTGGATGAGTTGTGGAAAAAAGCCTGACCCTGATTTATTGGCTAGGCGTGGCCACCATCGCCGTCTGGCTGCTACGGGAATAGCGGCTGGGGTAACCGTAATACTTGTTGGAAACCTCCGCTGACTTCATCTTGGTCAGGACAGAACCAATCACATTACACTGTGCCTGCTTCAAACGCCCGAACGCATCTTTTAGGCCACGCTTGCGGGTTTGCCCATAGGAATTGACGAAGACGGTATTGCCCGTGCGGTTGGAGATGATCAGCGCATCCGCCAACCCCATGACTGGCGGGCCGTCGACAATCACGTAGTCAAACATGCCTTCCGCCTCACTCAGCAGTGCCGGGAAGCGTTCACCCGCCAACAGCTCGGTAGGGTTAGGAATGGCGGCACCTGCCGTCATGATGGAAAGGTTCTGCACTGGCGTTGTCTGGAGAAACTCGCCGATATCCTTGTCAGCCAACAGGAAATCGCTGACGCCCACGGTGTTTTCCACGCCCACCTTGTTGTGGGCCTGAGGGTGGCGCATATCGCAATCAACCAGCAACACCTTTTTGCCGGTATAGGCAAAGACTGTCGCCAGATTGGCAGCTGTCGTGGTTTTACCTTCCCCCGGTGCCGGGCTGGTCACATTGACAACCAATGCAAGGCCATGATGCGAAGGCGCTTTCATCATCAGGATGTTTTCACGCAATGAGCGGAAAGCTTCCAGCATGAAAGAAGAGCTGCTGACATTGCCGCGCAAGGCCAGCACATTCTTGTTGTTGCGACCCGTGGTGTAAGGGATAACACCCAGCAAAGGCACGGAACCCAGCGCGCGTTTCAGGTCTTCAACCCCTTTTACCCGATCGTCCAGTAAGTCCGCCAAAATGGTGGCAAGCAGCCCCAGCAGCAATCCGATGACCGCACCCATCCCCAGATTCAAAGGGATATTCGGCTTGTAAGGCTTGCTGGGAACAACGGCCTTGTCAACAATGGCGACATTCCCCGAGCCACTGTCTTCCGCCAACCGCACTTCGTTCAGACGTGTTTCGAGTGCGTCGTAATTGCGGCTTGCTGCCTCGACTTTGCGTTGCAGGGTATTGTAGTCAACTGAGCGGTCGCGCTCACCCATCAAAGCCGCTTCCTGCTTTTTGACTTCCGCCTTCAGCTCGCTTTCCTTCTGGCTGGCAGCCTCATAGGCAGCTTTCAAACTGCCACGGGTCGCGGAGTCAATGCTGGCCGCCTCACGCTGAATCTCGCTTCTGAGCTCGCTGATACGCCCCTGCAATTGTTGCATTTCCGGGAAACCAGGCTTGAACAGGCGGGATTTGTCACGGTATTCAGCCTGCGCACGCGCCAGTTCTTCCTTTAGTGCTTGTACAGCAGGGTTCTCCAGGGTACGGTCGGCACCCGCCACATTCTGGGAACGCCGGTAGGCCGCTTCAGCAGTAATCCTGGCTTCCTTGGCATCAGTCAGGGCGCGGTTGAGGGTAGACAAAATGTCTTCCGCAGCAGAAGAGCGGTTGGCACCCAATATCACAATACCTTCTTTCTTGGCGTAATTAACCAGCTTTTCTTCGGACGCCTCCAGTTCCTTTTGTGCCTCAGCCAGTTTTTCCGTCAAGGTATTCTTCGCCCGCGCCACCCGCTCGTTGCGCAGTTCAAAGTTCATCTCCTTGTAGCTATCCGCCAACGTATTGACAATGTTGGCAGCCAGCTCCGGATCCTGATGGTCATAGCTGATGCGGAAAATCTGCGAACTTTCCACCGGCGAAATCGACAGGAAGCGCTGAAAGTTTTCCTCCATCGTATTGGGCTGGGATATTTCCCCCCCATTCGTTAGCTTTTGCTTAAGGGTTGACAGCCAAACATGCATTTTTGATGACAGCGAATCGTTATCAGAAAATTTCTCAGCAATGTTAAGCTGTTCAATGACATCCCGGGAGAGCCTCTGGCTGTGCAGCAATTCAGTCTGGGTCAGGTAAAAGGCTTTTTCATCCAGGGGAACCCTGGCCGTATCGTTGGCACTCCCCAGATCCAGCGAGCGGACATCTTCCGCCGTGACCTGCAAGGTGGTGGATGCACGGTAAACATTCTTGCTTGTCAGGGTGATTAGCACAGCAATGGCAAACGTCGTCAGGGCAATTCCCAGCAACAGCCACTTGCGCCGCATCAGGCGACGCCACAGTTCGCCTAGCCCAGGTTCATCCGGTGAGAGCTTGGGAGCCACCTCTTCGATTGGAATATATTCAACAATTTGAGCATTATTCGATCTCACATCAAGATTTTTTGACTGGCTTATATAGTAATTTTCCATGGTCGCTCCTACAGCATTGCTGCCCGTATTCTTGTCCACTGCCATGGCTTATGCCAAGCCATGGCAGTCTGCATAAACAAAATATTAAAACCCGGTATTCCCTTGCCCGTTTTCAACCCTAAGCTTCATTACGCCCATACTGATCCATAAAGCGCACAATATCATCTTCCCCCAAATAACTACCGGATTGAACTTCTATCAGCTCAAGTGGCACTTTTCCGGGATTGGCTAAACGGTGGACACTGCCCAGCGGTATATAGGTAGATTGGTTTTCAGTCAGAAGGAAGGTTTTGTCATCACAAGTCACCTCAGCCGTACCTTTTACCACAATCCAGTGTTCCGCCCGGTGATGGTGTTTTTGCAATGACAGTTTTGCGCCTGGGTTGACCGTGATGCGCTTGACCTGGAAACGATCGCCGAGATCCAGTGAGTCGTAACATCCCCACGGACGGTTGACCAGGCAATGGACAATGGCCTCTTCCCGCCCTTCTTTTTCCAAGGTTGATACAATGTGCTTGACATCCTGCGCCCTGTCCCGGTGTGTAACCAGCATGGCATCGCGGGTTTCTACCACGATCAGGTCATCTACGCCCAATACACTGACCAAACGTTCTTCCGCAAAGACCAAGTTATTGTGGGCTTCATGAGTCATGACATTGCCACGCAATACATTGTTTGCGCTGTCACGTTCGCTGATTTCCCAGATAGCCGACCACGCACCAACATCATTCCAGCCCGCATCCAAAGGCAAGGTAGCAGCATGGTGGGTATGCTCCATCACCGCATAATCAATCGAGTCTGAAGGGCAGGCTGCAAAAGCGCCGACATCCAAACGCACGAAATCGAGGTCGCGTTGCGCCAGCTGGAGGGTTTTCCGGCTGGCATCCAGAATAGCGGGCTTGTAGGTTTCCAGTTCCCGCAGGAAAACACTGGCCTTGAACATGAAGATCCCGGAATTCCACAAATGCCGACCATCATCCAAGTATTGCTGGGCGGTTGGCGCGTCGGGTTTCTCCGCGAACGCTGCCACCCGTCGTGCAGCAGTGAACCCGGCAATCAGTTCCCCTTGTTCAATATAACCGTACCCGGTCTCGGGTCTGTCTGGCGTGATACCAAATGTCACCAGATAACCGGCTTCTGCCAGAGCATGCCCTTGGGTGACCGCTTTCAGGAAAGCATCCTGCCCAGGAATGACATGATCGGCAGGCAATACCAGCATGACCGGATCCCAACCAGAACCATATTGCTCAGACTTATCTAGCAGATGTAATGCGGCAACCGCCACGGCTGGTGCGGTATTGCGCCCAACCGGCTCCAACAGGATACCCTGGTGCGGATGATCAATTTCATGCAATTGCTCCGCTACCATGAAACGGTGGTTTTCATTGCATACCACAACCAGCGGTTGCTTGCCTGGAATCCCTCCGAGCCGCTCCACCGTGGACTGGAACAGCGTAGTATTAGTCTCCACCAGCGGCAGGAACTGTTTGGGGCGCAGCTTGCGCGATACCGGCCACAACCGTGAGCCTGAACCACCTGACAGCACAACAGGGACAATGGGGGTTGACATTTTATACCTTAAATATTCATCAAAAGTCGATTATAGCTTATTGGGCAAACACTTACCCATGGTAGATATAGTCAAGGATGTCCCGGGCAGCAAAGAATTCAACCTTGGCATAAGGCCGTAAGTTAGCCGTCAACTGGGCAATGTTCTGGATTGAATCCGCGACATGCTCCACCTTGTCGCACACCGCGCACAAGCTGTTGGAGCCGACATAACCCGCCAATTCCGTCTGGTGTTTATCCGCCCTTTCCGTATTAGGCACCACTAACACAGGCTTCCGGTATTCAAGCAGCATAAAAATGGTGCCTGCTCCCGCGTGGGTCACGAAATAGTCGTAATCCCCTAGTTTTTGCTTCAGGTCAGCATCAAAGGCAAAATATTTTTTATGGCAAGGTAAATACTTGCCCTCCCCCGTTTGCAGGACAATTTCGTAATCATTTTCCAGTTCACGGGCTGCATCAATGCTTTTCACCAAGGAATCGAAGCCTGTAGTGCCGGTAATGACCAATATACGTTTTTTATTATAAACGCCCTGCGAATTCAGCATTTGGATACAATTCCTTCAAAGATTCATTTTGCACAAAAAACTTTGTACTGAACGGCTTACAAGCTTTGCCCGACAGGCTTTTACTGCTAAACCTGCACCAGTCCTCAAAAAATATCCGCTTTTTGACGTTCAGCAACTTGCACACCATAAAAGCGGGTATGCATATGCCGGGTCCAAACCCTATCACCGCTTGTGGTTTGTACTTCCTGACCAGTTTTGCTGACAAATACATCCCTTCCAGATAGGAATACAGAAAGCCAACAGGGCTAAATGCATGATTTTTATGACGCATAGGCGTTGTCCAGTAAAAATCCTGCATACCTGTTTTATTGATGGACTCTGAGTCTGTCAGATGAACAAACTGAATGTTCTTGTCAAGCAACTGCATTTGCTCCATAAGGCGGATAGCTTGGGCCTGATGCCCCCCCTCTCCGTACACAAGCAATATATTTACCTGTTTCATACTGGTTTCCCCGGATTCTCGCCAATACCAACAAAACTGAAAACTCGATCCCCATGCGGCCAAATTCACCATAAAATGGCATCATGAAGCAGGATGACACAAACATTGCCGCGAGGATAATGCTGAACTCATTTCTATGTTGCCGATAGATTGCAAGTACTGCGTATAAAAAGATTGCAAACAAAAATAAATAGACAAAACCATACTTATATAAATTCCCCGCCAGACCAATGTCATAGGTGTAAATATTGATCCCGAAATATTGCTTGAAGCCACCGTCAAACTGAAGGGAAAGATGCCCGTGCGGTATAAACCAGTCGGCAATGACCTTATTGAAGACAAGCCGGAACTCCATGTTTCTGTACATATCATAGAATGCGACAGGCTCCCCAAACAGGAAGCTGTAGAGGTAATACAAAAAATATGCACATAAAAAGAAAACTGGCACAGCCACCATCAGCATAAGATTAAACTCCTTACGCCCACGCATCAGCCCGATAAAAACCAACATCAAGACACCCAGCGCCGCCAAGGAACGGGTCTGATTAATAAACACCATATAGAGCACTAGCAATATAACAGGCAAGAGTGCCTTCAGGTATTGTTTCCTTGCCAGCAGGAAAAACGGATATAGAAATACAATAATTGAGCCGTTGATAAAGCGGGTTTCAAAGCGCTCATCCAGTGACTGGAATCCCTCGGCAAACTGTTCCTTATGGACGGAAAAAGAGAACCCCTGATGCCTCGGAACAAGGTCAAATGCATTTAAGGTCGCCCAAATCAAGGCAACCCAAAAAACGATTTTCAATACCTTCTCAATATCAATGGAAGTGTAGTGTCTCCCCCCAAGCACCAACATGGCAAGGAAACTGGAAAAATACAGCAGGCTACGGCGTTCTTCCAAAATCCCAAACTGAAACGGCTGCGCAAAATAGAGGTATGAAGACAGGATCGGTATAAAAAACACCAACAAAGCCAACAGCAGCACTGACCAGTCAATATTTCCCAACAGGTGGCGGCGCATGGCCAAGATATACAAGAAGCTAGCAATGGAAACTGCTGCAAGGCTTTCCTGAAAAAATACCACACCATAGCGATGGTCGTCACTTAGGAAAAACAACCCTGACATGGCAAGCAGCAGCAACCCCAAGATCACCTTGTCGGCAACAGAAGCTGCTGCTTCCGTCATGATTTCCCCATTCAGCAGGAGTATTCTGGATGACATCTTTGTTTCCTACCTTGCTTCCACACCAAACCACATTTTTAGCACATCACCGAAGCAGAAAGCTGTCCCGGGAATGGCCAAACATCGTGTTTTTCTTGTTATGTATATTCAGTTTTAATCTAAATAGTTGCCAAAATCTCAAGCGGAAGGCACATCGGCGACGGGTTTATGACCCGGAACCACGGCGGCAAACGCATACTTGGCGGATGAGTAAGCGGCTTTAAGTACCAACCCAACCCGGGTTTTCCAGTCCAGCCGACTGGAAATCGCGGTAACAAACAGCTCCCACCAAATTTCAGAGCCCCTGACGACTTTATCAATCAACTTAACGCTGGACGCCTCTTTCATGTAGCTGGAATTGGCATAATAGCGGTAAAGCTTGAGCGGGGCGTCAATGGAGGCAATTTTACCTTTGACAGCAACCTGGGCAAGAAAAGGCACTTCCAAGCTAAACACCAGATTTTTCCAAATGTGCTCCGGCAAATGGCAACTCTGTACAATTTCCGTCCGGTACATGCCGTAAAAGCAGTCATACAATTTGTGCCCTGGATACTGGAAGAACAATAAACGCTTGCTTTCCCAGTCCGCGTTAACATCGTCAATGCGGATGGAATCCAGCTTGTTAACCTTGACCGGCTGGCCACTCTCTGAAATGTACTTCAGGTCAGCCATGACCAGCGCCAACTCAGGATCCCGCTCCAGCTGTTCCACCAGCTTGCCGACAAATTCCTTTTCACACATGTCATCGGAAGCCGTCCACATGAAATATTTGCCGCGCGCTTCCTTCATCACAAAGTTGAAGTTACCCAACAAACCCAGATTACGGGGTTGCCGGATATAGCGGATGCGCGCATCGTTCGCGGCATATTGCCGACAAACAGCCTCTGTCCCATCCGTGGAGCCATTATCGGAAATAATGATCTCAAAATCAGTAAAGGTCTGGGCCAGCAAGGATTCCAACGTTTTGGGGATTAATGCCTCCCGGTTATAAACCGGCAAACCAATACTCACTAATGGCGTTTTGCTTGTTGTCATGCCACGGCTTCCCCCGCTGCTTGTTCATAAGCATGGATTTGCACCAGACTGGCCGTTGCCATATCTTCACCCCGCCGCCAGGCATGATGCCATTCCAAGGTATTTTGCAGAGCCTCAGGCAAGCGCCAGCGTGGATGCCACCCCAGTTGGGCTTTGGCTTTGGAGCTATCCAGCCGCAGCATATTGGCTTCATGCGGCTGCGGACTGACATCACACTGCCAACTAGAACCCGGAGTCTGCGAGCAAAGGTGCTCAACGATCCATTTCACCGGGCGGGCATCACCTTCATCCGGCCCGAAATTCCAGCCCTCCGCAAATGCCCCACCCTCTTGATGCATTTTCTCCGCCAGGGTCAGATAGCCTGACAGCGGTTCCAGCACATGTTGCCATGGGCGGACAGCACCCGGAGAACGGATGGTGATCGGTGTACCCGCATCCATTGCCCGCAAGAAATCAGGAATCAGCCGGTCAGCTGCCCAGTCACCGCCGCCGATGACGTTCCCGGCACGGACACTGGCCAAATGTATGCTAGCCTTCTCAAGAAACGAGCTGCGGTAGGCTGATGTCACCAGTTCGGCACATGCCTTACTGCTGGAATAAGGATCATGCCCCCCCATTGCCTCATTTTCACGGTACGGCCAAACCCACTCACGGTTTTCATAACACTTGTCAGTCGTGATATTGACCACCGTGCGTACACTAGGTGTCTGGCGGACGGCTTCCAGTAGATTGATCGTCCCCATCACATTGACCGCATAGGTTTCAACCGGAGCCACGTAGGAATAACGCACGAGTGGCTGGGCAGCCAAATGGAAAACGATCTCCGGCTGGCAACTTTCAACCGCATGGCTCAGGGCTGCGGCATCCCGCAAATCGCCCACCACGTTGCTGCTGATATGCTCTGCCACCTTGCAGACCGAGAAAAAACTGGGAGTGGTGGGTGGTTCCAGCGCATAACCATGCACTTCGGCCCCCATGTCAGCCAGCCACAACGCCAGCCAGCCACCCTTAAAACCGGTATGGCCGGTTACAAAAACACGTTTGCCTTGCCAGAAATCACGCATCATGCCACACCTTCCATGGCGCTTTGCCTGAAGACCACAAACTTTCCAGTTGATGCTTTTCACGCAGCGTATCCATAGGCTGCCAGAAACCGGAATGATGGAATGCCATCACCTGCTCCATCGCCACCAGACGTTGCATCGGCTCAGCTTCCCACATCTCCATGTCGTTATGTACCGCCTCCAGGCACTTGGGTGATAGCACGAAGAAACCGCCATTCACCAAGCCATCGCTGTGAGGTTTTTCTTCAAAGCTCATTAGGCGATTGCCGTCCAGCTGCAATACCCCATAACGCCCGGAACGCTCCACCGCAGTCATGGTCACCCAGTGGCCATGTTGTTTGTGGAACTGGATGGACGCGCTAATATCCACATCGCCAACACCATCACCATAGGTAAAACAGAATGCCTCCTCATCCTTGAGATACTCGGCCACCCGCTTCAGACGGCCACCGGTATAGGTTTCTTTGCCGGTATCCACCAACGTTACCCGCCACGGCTCGGCTGTCTGGCGGTGTACTTCCATCTGGTTATTGCTCATATCAAAGGTTACGTCTGCTGTGTGCAAGAAATAGTTGGCAAAATATTCCTTGATCACATAGCCCTTGTACCCACAACAGATAATGAAGTCATTAACCCCATGCGCTGAATAAATTTTCATAATATGCCAAAGGATTGGCATCCCGCCTATTTCAACCATCGGTTTTGGCTTGTTGGTTGTTTCTTCTGATAATCTTGTCCCAAGCCCGCCTGCAAGAATGACTGCTTTCATGATTGTTCCTTTCGTTTCTAAGCCTGAATTTATAGTTAGGGTTTATGAGTTAAAAAGTACTCGTCTTGCTCTGCCCGCAACCGGTCACACAGACGGTCTGCTGGAAGCTCAACGTCAGCATAGGTAATGGGGTAGTCTTTCGGTACATCCCTACGCATACGGCAACCATCACTCAGCCCCATTGGCAGCAGGTTTTCCTGTCGGCTGATGTCGGCATTTTCTGCCGCACCATAACACGTAAAACCACCGATGCCGTCCAGCGTTTCACCTGCTTTCAGGTCGCGCTTGGCCAATGTAATGACATCCACAACCGGTGCACCAAGAGGAGCCACTGCCGCATCCCCAAACAGGACTGCACGCGCCACGGTCAAAGGCACTTCCAGATGGCACAGATGATAAGGGGTATAAAAAACATACAGAGGGCCATCGCCCATTTTGTAATATTTCAGGTATTGCTGCTGGATGGGGTTGTCATTATAGCCAAGGACAAAGACGCCTGGCGTGCGTTGCGCACCCAGCACATAATCCACCAGCCCGGTTTCCAGCATTTGCTCCAGAGGGAACAAGCCTGCCGCATCGTTAACCTCTGCGCACGGTGGGCCATACATGCCACGCTGGCCAACCTTGAAGCCAGTCGCATTGGCTACTACCGCCATTTCCATCGAAATTTTAGTACCATCCGCAAATGATGTCACCATCCGTGGCTTCTGGTTATACTGCTCCGCATAAGCACGCTGGGTTTCCGGCGTCCGGTAAGGATCTTGCAAGCCTTTAATATTACCAGCCAGGACTGGACGGCAA
The DNA here is from genome assembly GCF_000260135.1 of Thiothrix nivea DSM 5205. Lineage (NCBI taxonomy): Bacteria > Pseudomonadati > Pseudomonadota > Gammaproteobacteria > Thiotrichales > Thiotrichaceae > Thiothrix > Thiothrix nivea. Next base: position 1,831,734 of record NZ_JH651384.1, read on the forward strand.
CCGATGCTTTTGGCATAGCGGAGCAGATTCATGACAACACCGGGCTGATCCCCATCCACATTGGTCATGACCACGCCCGCGCGGTCTGCATACACTTTCAGGATGGGGCCAACAGTGGCATCCAGCTCAGCATTCATCAAAATGATATGCTTATGGTTTTCAATCGCTGCCATCGCGACATGGGCACTGAATTCCACGTCGCCTGTTGCCTCAACGACCGCATCCACATACTGGGACTTACAGACCAGCGAAGGGTCACTGGTAACAACATATTTGCCCGCTGCCAGCAGAGTTTCCACTTCATCAAAGGAATTGCCGACATAAACCTCCTCGACACCTGCCTGCTGATAAGCCCGCTTCGCCTCAGCCAAGGTACGGTTTACAACGGCCACCAGCTTCATGCCCGGCAACCCCTGCAAGATTTGCAAGGCAACACCGCGCCCCATGTAACCAGCCCCGACAATGGCGACCCTTACTGGACGCCCTTCCTGTTGCCGCTGCTCCAACGCCGTATCAACGATTATCATTGAACACTCCCGAACATTAGTAAAAAAGTTTAAGCGTCTTACATACCTGCTGGCAGGTAGTCAGGCCAAGATCCATCCTTGTCCGAAACGGAAGCAACCTCAAGTGGCCAAACAATTCCAAAGGCGGGGTCATTGTAACGGGCACCACGCTCATACTGCGGGGCATAAAATTCAGAAACCTGATAAAAAACTTCAGAATTATCTTCAAGTGTCTGATAACCGTGGGCGAAGCCAGCCGGGACATACAACATCTTGTGATTCTGCTCAGTCAACTCCACCCCAAACCACTGCATGTGTGTGGGAGAATCAGGGCGCAAATCCACAATCACATCGTAGATGGCACCCTTGGTGCAACGCACAAGCTTGACTTCGGCGGCAGGCTCAATCTGCCGGTGCATACCCCGCAGGGTTCCCCGGTATTTGTTGAATGAAATATTGCTTTGCGCCAGATTTGTGCTTAACCCAAGCTCTCCCATCTCGCGCTTGCACCAAACCCGCGCAAAAAAACCACGCTCGTCCTGAATGAACTGTGGCTCAATGACATATGCGCCACCCAAATTTGTTTCCGAAAAAATCATCGCTTTCCGCCCAATTTAAATTAATCAAAAGATTAAAAATAATTATAATAGAACATCAAAACGCTAACACCCACCACAGCACAATAGTAGACAAAAATCCGACAAAGGGTATCAGCACCTAAAACATATCCTGCACTGGAACTTCAACGTAGATAAAAACTGACAAGGCCAGCCCGCTCAGCATAAACATTCACCATCCTTTCGTCCCACTCGCAGGCAACAGGTTATCCTGCAAAAAAACCCTTGTCCTGTCGGCAAACGCCATCTTCAACGCCAACGCTTTCTTCTCCAAAAAGTGCCATGAGAGTACCGCCAGGAGCACAACCATCACACTGGACAACAGCATCAATTGCCAAATCGAAATATTGGGAATCAAGGCAACCAATGCCTGTTGTAAGGGAAATGCGTAGACATAAACGCCGTAAGAGTAATCCCCCAAGCGGTTATACTGCCGGATACTGCCAGCAGGCACGTAAGCAACATAAAATATGCAATAAGCCAAAACTATCGAATAAACAAGCGAAAAAGGAACAGAGTCATGGAACAAGGAAAAAATCAAAATTGCCAGCGCCACACCAAAAAGTGCCGATGACAAGTGGATGCACTCCCTGAACAAATAAAAAGCTGCACCAGTAAAAAACATGAAGGACAGAGGAAAAAAACGAACCATTTCAAATTCAAACCAACGCGCAGCCAACACGTACACACCTACAGGCAGGAGATAAGCCAACACCACACGCTTCATCCACACGACGCGCAGCCCCGGCAAGTGCATCAGCGGCACCCAAACATTTTTCTTCCTCCCGGTAGCATCCGTTTTCCGAAAGGAGTGTCGCCCCCACCCCACCATAATCCAGAAAATCGCCAGCTGCGCATACATCAAGACTTCGAATGTGATAGTCCACAAGGATCCATTTACAACACCCGCATACGGATTGCCTTCAAAAACACCCGGCAACAGGAAGCTGAACCCAATAAACGGCAGCAACCCACGCATCAGGTAAAACCAAGTATCCGGGTCAAGGAAATAGCCTGACAAGGGCAAGGTAGTGAAATAAGGCCCTAGGATAAAAGCACTTAGCACCAAAGCCACGATCAATGCAGGATAAATCCTCAACATTCGCGCCCAAATGAAATCAATCATCGACTTTCTGGATAACAAACTGGCTGTAATCAGGAACCCGCTGGTCACAAAGAACATATCGACAGCAATGTCACCTATCGTCATGCCTAGCATGGATAAAAGAGGCTCACTTTCCCTGGATCCACCCACCAAGGCAAAACAATGCGTCAGCAGGACTGAAAAAGCTGCCACCATGCGTATCAGGTTAAAATTATTATCACGTCCCTGAGCATAAGCTGATAATTTCATTATATCTTCCTTGGATTCACCCCATTTGCCACGCACTGGGGTTCTTCATTTTTGGGGCGGCCTCCTATATACAACCACCAAATCGACATTTAACCTCCGTTGTCATAAACACAACAGATATTGAGCATTCCCGCAAACTGGCGGGAGATAACTTCGGGGAAGGAATCAACTTTTTACCGACTGGAGCAGCAGCCTTCTCACTTTGGCTGCATAGATGAAGAAACCCACCATGAAAGTCAGGAAAATTATAACCTCACTCCAGTGCCATAATTCCATACCCAACCCCACAATAGCCAGAAATGCCGACAAAGTGCAGATTTTCAGAAGCACAACCTGTTTACTGTCGCCAACGGCCTGGAGAATATGATGCAGATGAGTGCGGTCTGCGGCAAACGGAGAACATTTATCCAACACTCTGTTAATGATGACTCGCGCCATATCCATCAAGGGAAATGCGATCAGCCACAGAGCAGTTGACGGCGAAAAGCTCACAGAACCCTTGCTATCAGGCTGGGTACCCTGAATCAACAACCATACGACCGTAAACCCGATCAGCATGGAACCCGTGTCACCCATGAAAACTTTTCTAAACTTGACCGGGGGAAGCCCAAGGTTTGCCATCAGGTAAGGGACTAGTGCGACCGACATGATTAAGGCCAGCTTCATGTTGTCTATGTCAGAATTGAGGTAGAATAGGAGACCAATGCTCAAAAAAGTAACCAGCGAAGAAACACCGAGCAAACCATCAATCCCATCAATCATGTTGAATGCATTGATTGCACCGATCACAGCAAGGACAGTCAACACATATCCAGCCACCCCCAAATCAACAACACCAAACCCAAAGATGTTGCCCAGCTGATGAATATACATGCCGCTGCCCGCACACATCAGTACAGCAATAACGCTTTGGGCCAGCAAACGGAATTTTGGCGACAGATCACCGGCATCATCCGCCACACCCAATGCCACGATGAGGCTACTACACAAAAGATATGTCACTGAGCTATCGTTGGGCGTCACAAACAGGGAGATGCCGAAAACCAGCCCCACATAAATCGACACCCCCCCTACCAAGGGAATGTGGCCATCATGGAACTTGCGATGACTGTTCGGCGCATCAACTAAACCAAACCTTTCCGCAACCGGGGTCAACAAAAGAATTGACAATGCTGACATCATTGAAACCAGCAAAACAATACCCGCAAAACTCATAGGAACCTCCTGTTCACAACCGCGCACCATAATTCCATATGGCGGGAATGTGCGTAATTACTGGACGCTACCGCCCTCCAGGCATTTCCCGGCATAGTGACATTATTTAAAAATTTCATTTTCAAAACCCGAACACTCATAAGCACCCGCCACTGACAGTAACAGACACACGAATCACTGACCAAGGGAGACTGACACCGACGCAGCTCAGAGTCACCAGATACCAGCTGCAACTTACGCCACTTGTCAAGTGAACAACAAACAACCGAGAGGCAGGAGCCACTTTTTTTTGCTCAAAGCAATTCTTCCATGCCTTTCACGCAAGATAAATTCTGCGAATCAATCCTGATATAAATAAAGTATAGCTATCGGCAACCATATAGCAACACTCAAGTAGCAAAAAAACATCAATATAAGTAAATTTAATTACGAAGCTACTTTTACTATTATTCCGGATGCTACCAGACACACAAAAGCCAAAACTTACTCTATTCTTTATAAGCTAAATGTATAAGAATAAATATTCTTAATGCCTTCCGACTGATTATAGCTTGCACACTTACAATTTCTGTTTATTTTTTAACTTTTTAGATTATTTTAACAATCATTAGTGCGAAAACATGCCATTAAGTAAAACAATTGATTTTATAGGTGGTTTCTTAAGCAGGCATTTTTGTCTCCCCTTAATACCCAGACGGACGCACCCACCTCTTGCAACAGAAACAGGAGTGCAGCTGTTCGCCTGTTCACGCTTCCCACAACCTGCATTAGCCCAGAAACAAGTAATATTATGCGAAAATAGCAATATTCATAAATTTTTGTTATAAATTCTCAGCAAACTGATGCCTTTGCTCATTAATTATCCAGTTATCTTATGCCACCTACCCTACACGCCGCCAAGCTGTTTTAACAAAGCCTCCTCACCCCCAAACACCTGCCAAGTAGCACACCAACAGACAATACCGTTAAAATGCGGCCAATGAATAGACATATAAAACGGCGTAACCATGGACAAACAAGATTCCCGCGTCATATCCCCGCAGAGTAACCGGGAGGAAGAGCGCACAGACGACAATATCCGCCCCCGCCGCCTTCAGGACTACATAGGCCAGCCGGTAGTACGGGAACAAATGGAAATATTCATCCATGCAGCCCGCCATCGTGGCGACGCGCTGGATCATGTTCTTATTTTCGGGCCACCAGGGCTGGGCAAAACGACCCTGTCCCACATCATCGCCCATGAAATGCACGCCAACCTGCGCCAGACATCCGGCCCCGTGCTGGAAAAGGCTGGCGACCTGGCCGCCCTGTTGACCAACCTCGAACCCCACGACCTCTTGTTCATTGACGAAATCCACCGCCTCAGCCCGATGGTGGAAGAAATCCTGTATCCCGCCATGGAAGACTTCCAGCTGGACATCATGATCGGCGAAGGCCCCGCCGCCCGTTCCATCAAGCTGGATCTGCCTCCCTTCACCCTGGTAGGCGCAACCACCCGCGCCGGCCTGCTGACATCACCCTTACGCGACCGTTTCGGCATCGTCCAGCGGCTAGAGTTTTACAACGAAACCGACCTCGCCTCCATCGTCATGCGCGCCTCCGGCATTATCGGTGCCAAACTGGACGCTGACGGCGCGCACGAAATTGCCCGGCGCTCACGCGGTACACCCAGGATAGCCAACCGCTTGCTGCGGCGGGTGCGGGATTACGCCCAAGTCAAGGGCGACGGCATGATCAACGCCGACATGGCGGACAAAGCCCTCAACATGTTGAACGTCGACCACCAGGGCTTTGACCACATGGACAGGCGGCTGCTGTTGGCCATCATGGAAAAATTTGACGGCGGCCCGGTCGGCGTCGACAGCCTGGCCGCCGCCATTGGCGAAGAACGCGGCACCATTGAAGACGTACTGGAACCCTTCCTCATCCAGCAAGGCTTCCTGATGCGCACACCCCGCGGCAGGGTAGCCACCCGCCATGCCTGGCAACACTTCGGGCTGACCATGCCGAGCCACCTCACATCCTTGGCTGACAGCAATAATACGGAAGGCTCCAACCTTGACCTGTTTGAATGAATTCACCCTCCCCGTTCGGGTCTATTACGAAGATACGGACGCAGGCGGCGTGGTCTACCACGCCAACTACCTGCGCTTCATGGAACGCGCCCGCACCGAATGGCTACGCACCCTGGGTTTCGAGCAAGACCAACTGGCCCGGGACATGGACATCGTGTTCGTCGTGGCCGGACTGGAAATCCGTTACCGCAAACCCGCCCGTTTCAACGACGCCCTGCTGGTCAGCGCAGCCATGGCCAAAACCGGGCGCACCCATATCCTGTTTGAACAAAAAATTTCCCGTATAAACACAGATAATTCACCTGAACTATTGACAACCGCTAGCGTCAAAGTAGTCTGTGTCGACTTGGGCACATTCCGTTCAACAACGATTCCAACAGGGATAAGGGAACTCCTTCAGTGACTACTGACCTTTCCATCTTCAAACTGATCATGGACGCCAGCCTGGTCGTCAAGATTGTCATGGCCTTGCTGGTGCTGGCCTCGCTGCTGTCGTGGACGCTGATGCTAGTCAAATCCGGTGCCATCAGCTCCACCCAGCGCAATGTGGCCAAATTCGAGGAACGTTTCTGGAGCGGCGTTTCCCTGAACTCCCTGTACGAAGAGTTGTCCCAGAAAGTGAACCGGCGTGGGCTGGAACGGATCTTTTTCGACGGCTTCCACGAATACAAACGCGCGCTCAACACCGACCCGGGGTCACGCCTGTCAGTGACGGATTCGGTACAGCGCGCGATGCGGGTAGCCGCCGCCAAGGAAGTCGATGACTTGGAGCAAAACCTGGCATTTCTGGCGACGGTAGGCTCCACCAGCCCCTACGTCGGCCTGTTTGGAACCGTGTGGGGAATCATGAACTCATTTATTTCACTGGGACAAATGCAGCAGGCAACCCTCGGGGTCGTTGCCCCCGGCATCGCCGAAGCGCTGATCGCTACTGCCATCGGCCTGTTCGCCGCGATACCGGCGGTTATCGGCTACAACCGCTTCAGCGACAAGATTGACCGGCTGGTGGTCAGCTACGACAACTTCCGCGAAGAATTCACCGCCCTGCTGGAACGCCATGCAGTGGCGCAAAGGAAAGCCGCATGAGCACGGCCTGCCGCCGCAAACGCCGCGCCATGTCGCAGATGAACGTGGTTCCTTATATTGACGTCATGCTGGTGCTGCTGGTCATTTTTATGGTCACTGCGCCGATGATGCAAACCGGCGTGGAAGTGGATGCGCCAGACGCACAGGCCGAACCACTGGAAACCGACAACCAGCAGGAACCGCTGACCATTTCGGTAGATGCGGGTGGGCATTATTTTCTGGATGACGGCTCCGAAGTGCCTGCCGACGGCATCACCAGCTATGTGAGTTCGCAACTGGATGAGAAGGCTGAACGCCCCATTTACGTCAGGGCGGACAGCACCGTGGAATACCGTTACCTGATGAGCGCCATGATAGCCGTACAAAAAGCAGGCGCGAAAAAGATTGGCCTGATGGCTGACCCAGCGCCTCCCGACCGGAACTGACGCACACAACCACAATGATCTGACAAGGGCTTGAACGAAAGGTCATGTTTAAAGAGATACGCAACAAACCACAAGCACTGCTATGGGCCATCCTGCTGCACGTTTTCATCGTGCTGATACTGCTGCTCAGTTTCAAACTGACCGAGCGCCCGGATACCAGCTCAAGTAATGTACCTGTACAAGTCGTCACCCCGGATGGCGCAGACTCACCCGAACCGACTGAGCAGGAGCAAGACCCTGCCCGCACCGCTCTGACAGCCAAGGAAAAAGACACCTCGCCCCCGCAACCCAGCGAGCAGGAACTGGCCGCCGAACAGGCTCGCCAGCAACAACAGGCCGAAGAGGAAGCCGCCCAGCAGAAAGCCACGCTAGCGGCGGAAGCCGAACGCAAAGCCGCGCTAGCTGAACAACAGAAGGCCGCCGCCGACAAAGCAAAAGCCGCTGCCCGCGCAGAAGCCGCCACCGACAAAGCAAAAGCCACTGCCCGCGCAGAAGCCGCTGCCGAAGAACGTGCCAAGGCCGAAGCCCGCCGCCGCGCCGAAGCCCGCGCTGAAACCCGCCGCCAAACGCTGGCAGAAGAAAAACGCCAGCAACTGGAAGCCGAACGCAAGAAAACCCAGGCTGCCAAAGCCAAAGCAGACGCAGCGGCCAAAGAACTGGCAGAAAAGAAAGCCCGCGAAAAAGCTGCTGCCAAAGCCAAGGCTGCTGCGGAAGCCAAAGCAGAAGCCAAGGCCAAGGCAGCCACCGAAGCCAAAGCGGAAGCCAAGGCAAAAGCCCTCGCCGAAGCCAAAGCAGCCGCCGAAGCAGAAGCCAAGGCCAAATCCGAAGCCCTTGCACGCAAGAAAGCTGCCGAGGAAGAAGCCAAACTGGCCGCCGACCGTGAGCGCTGGAAAGCCGCCGAAGCCAAACGCAAGGCCGCCGAGGAAGAAGCGCGCCGCGCTGCAGCTGCCGCCGCAGGCCCCAGCGCACGCGATCTCAGTTCCGCCCGCGCTGACTGGAAAGCCGCCGTCAACCGTAAAATCAGGGGCAACTGGAACAAACCTTCAGAGCGTTTCGGCATGTCGGCCACCATCCGCCTGGGGATCAGCAGTTCCGGTGGCATCCGCCGGTTCTCCCTGTCCTGTAATGGCAGCCCGGCTTTCTGTGAATCAATCAAGAACGCCGTCCATGGCGCAGCCCCTTTCCCCAGGCCACGCTACGAAGAGTTATATGGCGACACCCACGTAATCACAATGGATTAAATGGCAATGAAAATGAAAGCAACCTTATTCGCATCCGTTTTATTACTGGCAGGTCTTGGCCTGCCTGTGAGCCTCCCTGCGGAAGAATTGCACTCCCGGATTGACGTTGATGCAACCGCAGGCGAAACCAGCATACTGATCACCCCGTTCAGCCCACTATCGAAAGTCATTGAAGCCGACTTGCAACGCAGCGGGCGCTTTGCCCTGATGGATCCCGCCAAGGCGGGCGGCAATTTTTCCCCCGACGCCCTGCGCGCAACCGGCGCGGAATACGCCGTCGTCGGCAGCCATAACGGCGGCCTGGATTTCCAGATCATCAACCTGCGCAGTGGGCAATCTGCTGGTTCGTTCCGCATCCCCACACACCCCAACCAGCGGCGCATGGCGCACAAAGCTGCCGACCTGGTGTTTGAAAAGCTGACCGGGGTAAAAGGCGCGTTCGACACCCGTATTGCCTACGTTTCCGCCAGCGGCCCAGCTCGCAACCAGACCTACCAATTGATCGTGTCGGACTCCGACGGCTTCAACCCGCGCACCATCGTGTCTTCGCGCAAACCGGTGATGTCGCCTAGCTGGTCGCCGGATGCGCGCCAGCTGGCCTATGTGTCCTATGAAACCGGCCGTCCGGTGGTGTACGTGCAGGATCTGGCCTCCGGCGGCAAGCGCGCCATTTCCGACCCCAACCGTTCCAGCACCTCCCCTTCATGGTCGCCGGATGGCCGCTCCATTGCCTACAGCGTTTCCGACCGGGGCAATTACAACATCGTGGTGGCCAACGCCAACGGCGGCGGCGCGCGTCAAATCACCAACACCCGTGGCATCAACACCGAGCCACAATGGGTCAGCGGCAACACCCTGGTGTTCACCTCCGACCGCAGCGGGCAGCCACAGCTTTACCAGACTTCCGCGAATGGCGGCGGTGAAAACCGCATTTCCTTCAGCGGCGGCTATAACGCCGGGTCTAGCGTTGCGGGCAACACCGTGGCAATGGTGCGCCAAAGCGGCGGTACTTCCAAAATCACCCTGATGAATGCGGCCTCCAAAGAGGAGCGCACCATTTCACGCGGAACCCAGGACGATTCGCCCGCCATTTCCCCCAACGGCATGATGGTGCTGTACGCCACCGATGCGGGTGGGCGCGGTTCCCTGGCAGTGGCCAGCGACAACGGCAAAGCGCACCAAAGCCTCTATTCCCAGGCAGGCGATGTACGCGACCCGGCCTGGTCCCCCTATCTTGATTGATGACGAAACAGCGAGATGAATGTCATGAACATGAAAGTATTAGCATCCTCTGTACTGGCAGCGGCCATAGTTGTAACCGGCTGCGCCCCTCAAACCACGGCGACTGGCACCGGCGGCGTGGGCAGCGGCTATGGCACGGGCAATGGCACGGCTGGCGGAACTGACTACGGTTACGGCACGGGCGCGGGCGGCGGCGTCAATTACGGCCCTGGCAACGGCAGCAGCATTTACACCCCGGCGGAATTGAACAACCCCAGCAGCATCCTCGCACAACGGGTCATTTACTTCGATTTCGACAGCTCCAACATCAGGCCGGAATACATGAACGTGCTGAACGCGCACGCTTCCCTGCTGGCGGCCTACCCCAACCTGCGGGTGCGGCTGGAAGGCCATGCCGACGAGCGCGGTTCACGCGAATACAACGTCGCCCTGTCGGAACGCCGTGGCTATTCCGTCCTCGATTACATGCAGATCAAGGGCGTGCGCACCAACCAGATGGATGTGATCGGCTATGGCGAAGAAGTGCCTGCCGACTTCGGCCATAATGAAGCGGCATGGGGCAAAAACCGCCGCGTTGAAATCAAATACCCCGGAGAATAATCATGCGAAACACACTGAACCGTCGCGCGCTAGGCGTGCTGGCCGCTGCTGCGCTGGCCATGCCAGCAATGGCGGAACCGCTGCCGGATGAAGCCGCCGTCCAGTTACTGCAACGGGTCAATGAACTGGAACAGGAACTTCGTAACCTGCGCGGCGACAACGAAAAGCTACAAAACGAGCTGGAAACCCTGAAAAGCAAACAGCAGGAAAATTTCCAGCAAGTTGACGAACGTATCGACAACCTGAAAGAACCAGTCGTGGACAACGCGGCTGCCGACGACAGCACCGACAAACCTGCGCCAACCCCAGACAAAGGCGGCGATGCCGATGCACTTGGCAAAAGCGACCCGAACGGCTTCTACAGCTATGGCACCGGTAAGCTGGATGACAAAAACCTGGGGGTAGACAAACCAATAGACAAACCCGCAACGGATACGGACAAACCGGCAGGCACACCTGACCAGCCCGCCGCAACCACCACTGACACGGCTGAAAAAACTGACACTACAACTGCTGACAAGGCCAAGCTGCCGGAAGAAGAGGAACGCTCCGTCTACGACCAGGCATTCCAGACCCTGCTGCAAGACCCCAAGGAAGCTGTCCCTGAGTTCCGCGCCTTCCTCAAGGACTACCCTAACAGCTCACTCGCCCCCAGCGCCCAATACTGGGTAGGTGAAGCCCTGTACGCTGAAAAGGAATTCAAAAGCGCGGTTGAGGAATTCCTGGTGGTGCTGAAAGAGCACAAAGGCAGCGACAAAGCACCTGACGCTGCCCTCAAGCTCGGCTTCAGCTTTTATGAGCTGAAAGAGTGGGAAAAAGCCCGCAAAACCCTGGAAGATGTGATCACTTTCTTCCCGGACAATGCGGAAACCACCAAACTCGCCCAAGAACGCCTGGACAAGATGAAAGCTGAGGGGCATTAACGCCCCTCCCCGTTTTTCCACCATTCCCCGCACCTTCCGCTGCAAAATTCCAATTCTTTGCATATAGTTATCTGGCAAGGATGAAGATAAACAACAGCGGAGATACGCATGTTTGGAAAAAAATCCCCTAAATCCCCCCCTCTTCCCGACCTTCTGCAAGCCACACAGGCGGGGCAGGTAAGAACAGCGGCAGCGCGCCGTTTCCTGGAATTTTGCCAGCAGGATTACCTCACCCATACCAAAGCCGATGGTTTCGACCCACAGGTGTACCTTGATGCTGTGAAGCTGGTGCTCAACCGCCTTGAAGCCACCCGCCACATGGAGTAAACGGCATGATCATCACCTCCATTCACGCAGAAAATTTCCGCAAATACACCCAGTTGCAACTGGAAAACCTGCCCGGTCGCGGCCTGCTGGCCTTAGTGGGCGGTAACGAATCAGGCAAAAGCAGCATCGGCGACGCCATCCAGTTCGGCCTGTTCGGGCATACGGACAAGGTTCCCGCCGACGAAGCCGCAAAACTGATCCACTGGGGTGACGACAAGGCCAGCGTTGCTTTGCGCCTCCAGCACCGTGGGCATGAATACCGGCTGGTGCGCTCCATCGACAACGCGGGTAACATTGCCGCCACCCTGTTTTCCACCGAGGAAGAAACCACCCTGGCAGATACGCCCGAAGGGGTGGAACGCCAACTCAAGGCCCTGCTCGGCTATCATTACGCCGCTTTTGCCAAGGCCTTTTATTGGAGCCAGCAAAGCAATGGCAAGCACGATCAAGACAACGATAACCTGCGCGCACTGGCCGGGCTGAAGGAACATGCCCGCATCAGCAGCCAACTGGAACGCGAGCAGCAGGAACGCCTGATCACGCTGGAAGAACTGGAAACCAGACGCCAGCACACCCGGCACACCATCGACGCCCTGCACATCGACGAAGACCAGCTTCCCCACCTGAATGGCATTGCCAGCGACTTGGAAGAACACCAGCAACGCCTGTTGCTGCTGGGGGAAAAGCTCGACAAGGAATCCCTGGCCTACCCTGACAACCTGCAACGCTTCCAGAAAGCCGACCAGCGTAACCGCAAAATCTCGCGCTGGACTAAAATCACCCTGCTGGTTTTCGTGCTCGCCCTGCTGGCTGGCCTGTTCCTGATGTTTACCCCTGCATGGGGCAGCCGTGTCACTGCCTCCCTGAGTAGTGGAACCCAGGATTTCCTGGGCAAGGGGGCTATCCGCCTGGCCTCTGTGACAGCACTGATTGGCGCATTCCTGCTGATGTACGGCTGGTATGTGGACGTGCGCCACTTGCGCCCCTTGCAGAAACAGGCCAGAAACCTGACCGATGCCATGGATAACAGCCATCAGATTTGTACCCAGCCGGTTTCACGCCTGTTACAAACTGACAGCACCGATTACCTGCTGGCGAAACATCTGGATCTGCCGGACACCAGTAACGACCACACCGATATGGCTTCCGTACCCGATTGGCAACAGGCCGCCAGCCACTATCAGGCCAAGGCCCTGTATGTGCACAGTGCTGCTGACACCCTTAATATCGGGCTGGGCAACCGCAGGCAGGAGCTGGCAAACTATCTGGACATGATCAGGGCCGACATCCAGACCGAACAGCAGCATCTGCAACAGCGCAGCCAGTTGCGCAACCTGCTCCATCAGCAGGAGCAGGAGCAGGAACACGAACGCCGCGAACAGGTGGTGGCTTCCACTGCCATTGACCTGTTGCAGCGTGACGCCAGCCATTCAATCGAACGCTTCAACCAGTTGGTGAAAACCCGCTGCCCCGAATTCCTGCAACGCTACACCCAGTCGCACTACAAATCGCTGGAAATCCTGCCTGACTTCAGCCTCAAGATACTCTCCGAAGAAAAAGGTGACTTCCTGGATTTCAACGAAATATCCACCGGTACGCAGCGGCAGGTAACACTGGCCATGCGGGTCGCGCTGGCCACCGCGATGGCAGATGCCACCAAGGCCGACATGCAGATGCTGTTCCTAGATGAACCGTTTGCCTTCTTCGACCCCGAACGTGCTGGTGATACCCTGCAAAGCCTGCTGGAAACCAGCCAGGGAACGCTCAGCCAGATCTGGCTGACGGCGCAGACCAAACCGGATGACATCAAACTGGCGCAAGTCATCCACTGCCCACAGGGGAGTTCCGTGCTCAAGGCGTAAACGCTTTGTCGATTGATATTTCTCAAACTATAATGCCTCCTGCACACAGTTAGAGGAGGCATTATGGCGTTTGAAGATTTCGCGTCCGCACAGTCATTTTTACTGATAGCGGGGTTTGTGATTGCGTTCATCATGGGCGCAATCGTCAACAAGACACACTTTTGTACCATGGGGGCGGTTTCCGACTGGATCAACATGGGCGAAACCAGCCGGTTCCGCGCCTGGGGCCTGGCGATTGGCATCGCCCTGCTCGGCGTGGTCATCCTGGAAATGCTGGGCATGGCCAACCTGAACAGCACCTACCCCCCTTACCGTAACGGCCAGTTGATCTGGGCGGAAAACCTGTTGGGTGGCATCCTGTTCGGCATCGGCATGACCATTGCGGGGGGCTGCGGCAACAAATGCCTGGTACGTATCGGCGGCGGCAACCTGAAATCCATTTTCGTGTTTCTGGTCATCGGCATCGTGGCGTATTTCATGCTCAACCCGTTCCCTGGCTCCGACAAGACGCTGTATTCCATTTTCTTCTACCCGTGGATCAGCCCGCTGGCGATCAACATGGGCACGTCACAGGATCTGGGTACGGTGATTGCCGGTGAGGAAAGCGCTGTCAGCGTGCGGCTGGTCATTGGCCTGCTCCTGGGGCTATCCCTGGTATGGCTGGCGTTCAAGTCCAAAGACTTCCGCAGTAGTCCCGACTTTGCGCTGGGTGGCATTACGGTCGGGCTGTGCGTGTTGGCAGCGTGGTATGTCACCAGCAACATCAGCGTCAATGTCGACGGCGAGATGTACCCACTGACCCAGTATTACGGGGAATGGGACATGCTGGCCGAATCCGAGGAAGGCAAACCCGCCATCGGCGCAGCATTGGGGCCGCAATCCTTCACCTTCATCAACCCGATGGGGCAGGCAGTCGGCTATGCTGTGGGCGGTTTCAACAGCGCCCTGCTGACGTTCGGAATCATGGCTTTCTTCGGTGTACTGACGGGGTCACTGGCTTGGGCGCTGGTTAGCCGTACCTTTCGTATTGAATGGTTCGCCTCCGCCAGTGACGTGATCAACCATGTGCTGGGCGCGGCGCTGATGGGCTTGGGCGGCGTATTGGCGATGGGCTGCACGGTCGGCCAGGCCATTACCGGCGTTTCCTCGCTGGCGATTGGTTCCTTCATCGCTTTCGCTGGCATCGTGCTGGGCAGCGCCCTGACCATGAAAGTGCAGTTCTACACAATGATGTACGAAGAGGAGGCCAGTTTCGGCAAAGCGCTGCTGACCGGGCTGGTAGATCTCAAGCTGTTGCCGGAAAGCTTGCGCAAGCTGGAAAAAGTCTGAAAAAAGGCTTGAAACCGGAGGCAGCATCCGTATAATAGCGCGTCTTCGGGCCGTTAGCTCAGTCGGTAGAGCATCTGACTTTTAATCAGGTGGTCGTGCGTTCGAGTCGCACACGGCCCACCATATAGACGAAGGGTTGCATCCTTATCAGGTGCAACCCTTTTTCATTTCTGCCTTGTGAACCCAGCTTTTAACTCAGATTTCCATCATGGCTACACTGCATCCTCGCTGCCTGCCAACCGATAAAACAGCCGGATCAGTATCCGGCTCTTGGTGGTCATGCTGCCAATAACCAAACGCATAGAAAACCTGCCGCAGGGAGCCTGCTGTGAAATTGAATACGATTACCCACACTATCGCCGTCATCCTGATTGCCTCCAGTATGGTGGCCTGTTCCTCCCCTTCCCCAGGCAATACCGATCCGTCTTCTGTTTCCGGGACATTGGGCGGCGCAACCACTAGCACGGTCACGCAAGGGGATAACCTGACATCCGGCTCGGAAGGCGGCAGTTGTTACGGTGATTATGTGGATGGCGTACAGCCGCGCCTGACCAATGCCAAACTAGCCAGCAAAACCCGCGCGCTATGCTTTGCGGAATTCTCCATACTGCACTCCGGCCTGACCCGTACCCCGCTGTGGGCAAGCGAACACCTGACCTATGCCGAACTGCTGATGGACATTGACCGCACCGACAATTTCCATGCTGAACCAACCCTACCGGCAGATGAGCGTTCTGAACTGGCGGATTATGCCGGTTCCGGCTATGACCGTGGCCACCTGGCTCCAGCAGGTGACATGCCGACCGAACAGGCGATGCGGGAAAGCTTTTCCCTGGCCAACATGACGCCGCAAAACCCCACCAACAACCGTGGACTATGGTCTTCTATCGAGAACAAAACCCGTGACCTGGCCCAACAACGCGGGGAACTGTTTGTGGTGTCCGGTGCGGTATTTGCCGGTGCCACCCTGAACAGCATCAACAACCGGGTACTGGTTCCCAGTCATTACTTCAAAGCGGTGTATGACGCCAATACTGGCGAAAGCGGGGCTTACTGGGTCGTCAATGACGCCAGTAAGAACTATAAAATGGTGAGTGCCGCAGAACTGGCGCAACTGGCGGGCATTGACCCGTTCCCCAGTATCAGCGACTACAGTAAAACAAACACCATGGCCTTGCCCCAACCTTGAGGAGCTGACAATGGACTTTTTCAGGAACGAAGCTGAAACCCGCCTCCTGCATGAACTGAACATTGAAAACCGGCTGGATCGCGTTTCGCTGCACGGCAGCCTCGACATTACCCATGATGCTTCCGGGCTGGAACTGGCCCTGAAGCTGAAAGAGATGGTGGACGGTATGGTGGCCGTGTTACAGGCAGAACAAGCCAACGGCGCATTGCCTGCCAGCATTACAATAAAACCAACGGGACAGGTCGACAACCCATTCCTATAAAACGGTATGCACTAATCTACACCCGCCACCTACCCAAGACCACGAGTAAACACGCTTGTCACACGACTGTGCTATAAGTACCCGTCCACTCAGAAAAAGGGAGCCAGCATGAAACAAGGGCTATGGGTAACAATGTCCGCCATCCTCCTACTGCTTGCAGGCATCGGCAGCAACGTATTTGCACAAGTGACATTCCCACAACCACGCGGCTTCGTGGCTGAACAGGCGTGTGCAGCCTACACATCCCTGCGCAAGCAAACCGATCCGGTGACACTGGAAATCGGCGCAACCTACACTGCGGTCGCGGAAAACCGGCAACCCGACCCAACCCACGCGCTAATCCTGGTCGGCTCTGAGAACAAATGGGTGGAACTCGGCTGCGGTCACTACACCGACGGTGCAACCGCCACCACGCCTCCGCCGGATAACCAGGCCAGCTGCCTGCCGTTTTTCGACGACGTGGACAATCCCGTCAAGGTCAATGTCGGCGGAACGGTGGATATTACCCCACCTGCCCCGCCACTGAACGCATTCGATCGGGCAGTCAACGAAACCTGCGGCGCGGCGGGCAAGGTAGTTTCCCCCGAGGAATTCCAGAGCCTGCTGAAAAGCTACCCTGACGTGTTGCAACGCATCCACGCGTTTACCGGCAACAAGGTTTACGCCAACCGCCCTGCCGCAGCTTCTGACTCAGCTTTTCTGCAAGACCTGACCGACGCCTGGTTCACCATCAAGGCGTTTGACCACATTTTCTGTGGCGAACCGGTAGCGGGTGGCCCAATTGGCGGGCTGCATTTCTACGGGCGCTATGAACAGTTGCAAGTTAGTGGTGAAGCTTGCCGGATGAACAACTACCGCCAGAATGAAGTCGTACCGGGCGTGCTGTATTCAATGGGCGTGACCATGCAAGCGGCCAATGGCGGCATTGCACGCTCTTCCATCAAGGGTTATGGGCTGACGATGAATGCGGAAGACATGCTCAAGGCTGCTACCCGAGCGTTTGCCGAAAATCCGACAAACTCTGCGGAAAGCACTGCGTGTATTCTGCCGATAGCAGATGATGGGAAACAATTCGCGACGGTGTTTGTGCGGCGGAATAATGGCATCCGCACGTTTTACCCGGATGCTACGCCTGATGTGCAGGAGACAAAGTGTGCTGCACCAATCAGTTTGCAGTAAGCCATTATTCCAAAATAACTTTCCGCAGAGGGCGTATGCAATACGCCCCTACATGGCATAATCGTAATCCAGAATCAACGGCGCATGATCCGAAAAGCGCTCATCCTTGTAAATCCATGCCGCCTTGACTTTACCTTTCATGGAAGGGGTGAGGATATGATAATCAATCCGCCACCCCACGTTCTTCGCCCACGCCTGCCCCCGGTTTGACCACCAGGTATACTGGTCGGCCTCCTGATTCACTTCGCGGAAACCGTCGACGAATGCCACTTCATCAAACAGCTTGTCCAGCCAGGCACGTTCTTCCGGCAGGAAACCAGAATTTTTCTGGTTGGATTTCCAGTTTTTCAGATCGATGTTCTTGTGGGCGATATTCCAGTCACCACAGATGATGTAATCGCGCCCAGAGGCTTTCATCTCCTGCATAATCGGCAGGAAAAACTCCATGCAGCGGTACTTGGCCTGCTGGCGTTCCTCACTGGAGGAGCCGGATGGCAGGTACAGCGACACCACGCTCAGATTACCGAAACGCGCCTCAATGTAGCGCCCTTCCACATCGAACTCGGGATTGCCCATACCGGTGATGACTGCATCCGGCTCGCTGCGGCAGTAGAGCGCCACGCCGCTGTAACCCTTCTTTTCGGCATCGTGGTAATAGCAGTGATAACCAGCCGGAAAGAAGGTTTCGCGGTCTTCTTCCAGTTGGTGAACCTGCGCCTTGGTTTCCTGGATACAGACCACATCTGCATCCTGCTGCTTCATCCACTCGAAGAAACCTTTTTTGGCGGCGGAACGAATGCCGTTGGTGTTGGCGGAGATAATCCTCACGCTTCCGGCATTCCTTCCGGAAACCCACACACCAACACTTCCAGCAACGCCTTCTGCGCGTGCAAACGGTTTTCCGCCTCATCCCAGACCACGCTTTGCGGGCCATCCATAACTTCAGCGGAAACTTCCAGACCGCGATAAGCGGGCAGGCAGTGCATAAACAACGCATCTTTCGCCGCCAATGCCATCATCTCGGTTGTGACCTGGTAACCGGCAAAGGCTTTCTCACGTTCCTTCTTTTCCGCTTCCTGACCCATGCTCGCCCAGGTATCAGTCACGACGACTTCAACGCCCTCGACCGCCGCACTCGGGTCGCGGAAGAACGTAACGCAGCCTTCAGTCGCATTCACCACATCCTGATCCGGGTCGTAGCCTTCCGGGCAGGCCACATTCAGGTGGAAACCGAACAGTTTGGCCGCATTCATCCACGAATGGCACATGTTGTTGCCATCGCCGATCCACGCCACGGTTTTGCCATTCGGCAGGCCGCGCTGTTCCATCCAGGTCATCATGTCGGCCAGCAACTGACAAGGGTGGAATTTGTCGGTCAGGGCGTTGATCACCGGCACACGCGAATTGGCCGCAAACAGCTCAACCTTTGCCTGCTCGAAGGTGCGGATCATCACCACATCGACCATACGCGAAATGACCCTGGCGGAATCCTCAATCGGCTCACCACGCCCCAACTGGGTATCATTGGGCGACAGGAACATGGAATGCCCGCCCAGTTGCGTCATGCCCGCTTCAAACGACACTCGGGTACGGGTGGACGATTTCTCAAAAATCATTGCCAGTGTGCGCAAATGCAACGGCTCGTGTGCTTCGCGACGTTTCCACATGTCTTTCAACTGGATAGCGCGGCCAATCACGGCGTGCAGCTCAACAGGCGTAAAATCGGTTAGGGTTAAAAAATGCCTGACAGCGTTGTTCATCTCTCTCTGATTCCTCTCATTTGCCCATCTCTTCAGGATGGTTTTTCTCCAGCAGCAGCTTGCAGGAATGCCTGCACCAACTCCGTTAACATAGTTATTATTTGATCAGCCTGGGCGCGCGTCATGACCAATGGTGGTAACAGGCGGATAACATTGCCTGCCGTCACATTGATCAGCGCACCCTGTTCCAGCGCCTGTTTGACCAGTTCGCCGCAATCTTTTTCCAGCTCGATGCCCAGCATCAAACCTTTGCCGCGAATCTCGCGGACACCTGCCACACCCGCCAGTTTGGCGCGGAATTGTGACAGGAAATAGCCACCCAGTTCGGCTGCATAAGCCGCCAGGTTTTCCTTTTCCATCACCCCAATCACGGCCAGCGCCGCACGGCAAGCCAGCGGGTTACCGCCGAAAGTGGAGCCGTGGTTGCCGGGGCCGAACACGCTCGCCGCCTTGCCGCCCGCCAAACACGCGCCAATCGGCACACCATTGCCCAAGGCTTTAGCCAACGTCATGACATCTGGTTTAATCGTAGTATGCTGGAATGCAAACCACTGGCCGGTACGGCACATGCCTGCCTGGATTTCATCCAGCATCAGCAGCCAGTCGTGCTGGTCGCAAATGACCCGTAGGCGTGGCAGGTAATCATCCGCCGGAATGCGGATGCCGCCTTCGCCCTGCACCGGCTCGACCAGCACCGCGACGATGTTCGGGTTAGTTGCCGCCAGCGCCTCCACCGCGTCGGCGTCGCCGTATTCGACCCGCACAAAACCTTCCACCAACGGGCCAAAACCGGCCTGGGCTTTAGGGTTGCCGGTGGCGGTCACGGTTGCCATCGTCCGTCCGTGGAAGGAGTTGGTCATGACTACAATGGTTGGTACTTCGATGCCTTTATTATGGCCGTACAAACGCGCGATCTTGATGGCAGCCTCATTGGCTTCCGCGCCGGAATTGCCGAAAAACACATTATCCAGCCCGGCAAGGGCGCACAGCTTTTCGGCCAACGCCTCCTGATGGGTGATCTGGTACAGGTTGGAGGTATGCAACAGCTCATTCGCCTGCGCGCAAATGGCATCCGCCACCTCGCGGCGCGCATGACCGACGTTGCATACCGAAATGCCGCTGAGGGCGTCCAGATATTGTTTGCCTGCGGTATCCCACAGGAGCGCGCCCTCACCACGGGCGAAAGTCACGGGCAAACGTGCATACGTTGGCATTACTGCGTTGGTCACGGCACTACCTCCAAACTATCAGCCATAAAGCCAGAAATGCGAAAGGCAGCCCAGACAGGCTGCCTTTGCGGAAAGCGGAACAATATAGGGAATAGGTTTCCGCTTGTCAATCACCAATTTAGTGCGTTGTCAAGGGATTTGTTACAGGCCGTTCGCCCGCCTTAATGCGCCGGGTTCAGCCACGGTTGCAACAAGGGGTAAGACTGATCCAACCGCACGTAATAATCCGTCCCCGTCGGGTTGCTGCACGAAGCGCTGCCCCGTGACAGGAGACCCTTGAGGTACAGGGAACCACCTTCGGATTCCCACAAGCCGGAGCCACTACCACCCGTTTCCGTCACGCCTTGCGTCCACTGTACCACGGCGAATTTACCGTTGCTGTCACCCACTACCCTGCCATCCTGTACATTGGCATAGCCCAGAAAAGTCCCGGCGGAATACAACTTGGGTAAAATCGCCGCATCCACCACATCATGATGGATGCCGGTTACGCTTGCCTGATATTGAAACAGTGTTGTGCGCCAACCCGCGAAAAAGTTGGGTTCTGGCGGGTAGGTATTCAGCTTCACCAGCGTGGTATCCAGCGTGGCATCTGTCACCAGCAACTGACCGCCACCCGTCGTAAAAATGGCATGGGCAGAAGCATCGTTACCACCACAGGAGGAATTGGCAAATTGCCACACCGGGTTCATGGTCGCCGCCATAGTGGCATCACTGATGCAGTGGTTGGCGGTCAGGAAATACGGTGTGCCCGTTCCTACCGTGGTATTGACCAGCACCCCTGAGCAAAATCCGGTGTCCCCATTCGCATGGGTAAACAGATAGCCTGCGACTGCCCCGCCTTCCGCCTGCAAATTCGTCGGGCTACACGCAAGGTCAAAATAGCATGCCGTAGAAGCTGCCTTGAACACACCCGCTTCTGCCTCCCCGCTCACGGGATCCAGAGCCACGTGCGACAGTTTGGGAGCCAGCAAATTCAGCGCTGCTGGCTGCACACCCGCTGGCAGGAAAACTTCCATTTTCAGGGTATCGCCAGCCACCGACGGCGACCACAACTGCCCTGCCCCGGCAGAGCCATCCGTTGATGCCACGAAATCGGCTTGGGTAAAGGGGCCGTACACCACCGCTGGCTCTTGCGGCGAATAGAAACGCAGTTCCACTCCGGCTGGCAAGCTTTGCGCTTTCAATTGCAAACGCACCCGTTGCGCACCGCTGGAAACAAAGCCGACATGCGCGGCCAGCCCGTCATCCACTGGCCGCCACGCCCAATCTGTTGGCGCGGCAGTCTCCGGCAAGTTGCGGCCAACCCCGATCCGCAAAGCTTTTTCCCCACCCTCATCCTGCTGTTGCAAGTGGGTGCGTTCCCCTTCCGTCAGCGGTGGCAACACCGTGTCAGATGCGTTCACAATCGCGCCACGCGCCGCCAATACCGGCAGACTGGCAGGGTCCAGACGCAATTTCACCGGCTCTTTGGCGGCACTGCCCGCAGGTGCATTGAAACGTTGCCCTTCCACTTGCACGACTTCGTCCGCGTAGAGCGGAGCCGCCAGCAACAGTGCCAGCACGGTGGTACGAACAAAAAGATTGAATACAGTCATTGATATTGACTCCCCAAGCTGCATTTATTGAAATGAAAGTAAATTATGTGAGGCAACTCTACGCCATTCGGAGAAGCAGGTTAAATAAAGATCACAGCGCAGTTAATAAAATAATTTTTTGGTAAATAAGCCGCTACGCCTAACCCTATTGTAGGCACAAAAAAGCGGGGGCGTGCCCGGCTTTTTTGCTCCTGTCGGGTTGCCGCAAGAGGAAAAACCCCTCATCAGCAAACCCCAGGTATCACTTGGCCTTTTCCAACGTGACTTTGACTGGGTTCGGCTGCAAATCCTTGTTTGCGCCATTGGCTGCATCCACACCCACGCCAATGATTCCGCCAAAGAGCAGGTTGCCCGCCATGCCTGCCGCCCCATTATCAGAAACCTTGGGAACCACTTGTACATGCGCCGTTTTGTAACCCGGTTTCTGTACGGTGACAGTCAGGCTGTCTTTGCGTTTGACCTTGAAACTGGTCGGCGTTGTGCCCTTCATACTGTTGGACAAAGTAACGCTTGCCCCTGCCGGGTTGGATTCCACCGCCAAATCCTGTTCCGTACCGCGTGTAATACTCGCGCAACCCGTGGATGCCAGCATGGCAGCGCCGATCAAGACGGTGGCGAGTGTTTTGGTGTAACTGTTCATGGTTTGTTTGCTCATAAGTTTGGGTGAATGGGTACTATTAAAAATATTATTTAAAAACTGAATATATGGATAGCTTGCCCATAAGAACCATCACCCTCACCATCTACTTCAGCATATAACCCGCCATTGTAGACGCGAATACGGATAGCGCTATTATTGAGGCCGGTCATGGTTATCTCACCCTGGCTTGCGTCAGCAGGCACCTGGATTCTGGTGCTGACTTCAACGCAACCATGAACGTTGTCGCACATCGTCCCTTTTATCTGTTCACCACTTCTGGCAGCCTGATAAAGCGTGCCATCATACGTATGCAATTGTGTATCGTGATTCAGGCGATGGAGATCAGACTGAACCTTAAAATCAGTGGTTATCCCATTTACAATGGTTTTAGTGACTTGCCGCGCCCCGGTATACAGATGCAATTCATTGGTTTCCCAGTTATAAATGGAAAGGTCGTTGTATTGGAATGTGAAATCAGAAAACTTGTCATAGGTCAAGTTTTTTGCATTAATGACCAGCTTACCAATACCACGAACTAATATATTGCCGACAATACAGTCGCCGTAATTGACATCCAGCGTGCCTGTTCCGGTACTGTTATCCAAATCTCCCGTTATCGTTAAATTTCCACCACCATAGCAGCCCACCGTCTCACTGACTGGCCTAGCTTGGTAAGGATTCGTGGCAAATGACCGCTCTGCCTCCGCGACCACAGCCTCCTCCATTTTTCTGATGTCCCCTACTGTCGTGCCAGAAGCCGAACCAGTACTGGTATCAGGACGCTGGAAAGTATTCCCTAAAATATTGGCCTCTACCATGGACTGGATGAGCAAAAGCGTGAAATTGGGTCGGTTCAGCTCACTCAATTGCGCAGCGTTGTAATTGCCGCCTGTACCCACATAAGTAGCATCACCGCCCCCCGCATCCGGTAAACTGCGGTTGTAGCTTGAGCCAGCTTCAGGATTCAACATGGCGCGGGCATTGACAGCAGAGCCACTGCTGCCACCACCGCCGCAAGCCGCCAGCGTACTGCCCAACAATGCAACCACCATCCATTTCATGCTTCTCATAATACTCACCTCAATAAAAAATATTATTCTGCTAGCGTTGTGTATAAGGCTGGTTCCAATAGCCCGTTATTCAAACGCTAACATCAGTGAATACGCTGCCCCCGCACCTAAGGGGTTAAAATAAATCCAATAAACCTCATAGATATTTAACAGTCCCATATAAATATTATTTCGCATTGAAACAAAGGCAATAGTGTTAAATTTTATGCACAATACTGATAGGAACAAACCATGCGGGGATACTTATCACCCATCATGATCAGTGGGCTATGCCTGTATTTGGCCGCCCCCCATAGCGCCCATGCTGATGTTGACTGCCAAACGACACCCGCAGCCACCACCGCAACACCCCATACTGACGGCTATGCCGCCTCACTCAGCGCCTGGGGTAGCTATTACAGCCAATGCGAATTCAACTACGCCAAAGCAGAAAGCGCTTTTAAGCAAAGCATCGAAAACTCCCCAACTGATGACGCCAAAGCATTCGCCATCATCAATCTGGCAAAATTTTATATGGACTGGAGCCAACACCCTGACCAAGCCGAAATGCGGCTCAAGGACGCTGCCGACATGCTGCCAGACCGTCACCCACGTTACTTTGAGCCGTTGACGCATCTTGGCGATTTTTATTACCAGTCAGGCGAACTTGATAAAGCCATTGGAAAGTACCAACAAGCCTTGCAGCACGTTTCCACCGCCCAGCACCCCGACCAATACCGCGCCTTGATCCTGAACAACCTGGCCAATGCCTATTTCCAACAGCGAGATTATGCGCAACATGAAAAACTGTTGCAGGAAAGTGCCGCGCTAATCCAGCAGACTTACACCACAAACAGCACGGAATACGCCACCAACCGCTACAACCTAGCCCGCAATGATCAGGCTCAGCAGCAATACGCCAAAGCCAAACGCCTCTACGCTGCCAGCCTCAGTTATTACCAAGAGCTGCCGCCCAGCCCGTTACAGCAAAAAGCGCTGGCACGGATCAAGACGCAATTGGCCAGCATCGCCCTGCGGGAAGACAATTACAGCGAGGCTGCCAAGCTACTGGCGCAGGCCGCGCCCACCTATCACCAGCAGACGCCTGCCAACGTAGCCACCGGAACCCTGCTGGCCAGTCAGGAAGACCTGGATGACCTACGCCACTTTGCCCGCCTGCAATTGCAACTCCACGCCCAAGCCCCTGCCGACAAACAGCCGCAAGGGCTGGAAGAAGCTTTCTGGGCCATCCAGCAACTGCACGGCTTGCAGCGGATGCAAAGCCTGCAACAGGCAGCATTGCGCCTGAGTGCCAGCGGCGACCCCACGCAAAGCACCCAACTCAGGCAACTGTGGCAATGGCGGCAAACGCAAACCCAACTGGAACAACAGTACGCGGCACTCATTGTGGCAAACCCAGCCCAAGCCACCCGTATCGGCCAAACCCTGACAGAAATTAGGCAAAACATTGCGGAACAGGATCAGGCATTACTGGCAAGCTTCCCCGCCTACCGCCAGTTGGCCAACCCCGCACCCTTGACGCTGGAATCACTGCAACCGTTATTGCGCGACGGTGAGGCATTCATGGCCTGGGTGATCGACCAAAACCCCGACACCCAGGACAGCACTACCTACCTGTTTGTCGCCCGTGCCGACAAACCCGCCAAACTGCACCGCTTAGCCGCCCATTTCCCCGCACAAGCGATTACCGAATTGCTGAAACCGATGCGCCGGGTCAGCAACGCCAACCCCAAACCGGAGCCTTTTGACCTGACTCTGGCGCACCAGCTTTACCGCGAACTGTTCGCTGCCGCCGACCTGGAGGGCATCCGCCACATCATTGCGGTCACCGATGACGAATTGCTGCGTCTGCCCCTGCACCTGCTGGTGAAAACAGCGCCACGCCCACCGCAGGATTACCGCGACACCGACTGGCTGATGGACACTTACACCTTTGCCTACCTGCCCTCGATTGCGGCGTTGGCCAACCTGCGCGGCCAACTGCCCGCCTTGCCCAAGCCTGACCAGCGCCGCCCGTTTCTGGGCATGGGCGCACCGGGAAACAACCTGCCCGGTGCTGCCGAGGAACTGGCGTACCAATGCCAACGCCTCCAAGGCGATCCAGCGTTCGTGTTCACCGGTAGCGAGGCCCGTGAAACCCGACTCAAGCAACTGGATCAGAGCGGTGAATTGCGGCAATTCCGCACCATCAGTTTTGCCAGCCACGCCAACATCCCCAATGGCGTGAATGTCCAGGAAGCCAGCCTGGTGCTGGGCGCTTCCGCCACCGATGACGGGCAACTGACTGCCAGTGAAATTGCCAGCCTGCGCCTGAATGCCGATTGGGTGCTGCTGTCTGCCTGTAGCACCGCCAGACTGACCGGGTTGGAAGACGGGCTGTCTTCCCTGGTCAAAGCTTTTTTCAGCGCCGGAACCCGCAGCGTGTTGGCCGCCAACTGGGACATTGATTCCGCCCAGACCCGGCGTTTGATGGAAGCCCTGTTTGACCACCTGCCAACCCAACACCGCGCCCAAGCCTTGCAGGCGGCGATGCGTTCAATGCTGCAAGGCGAAACCCATTCCCACCCGTTTTACTGGGCCGGCTTTAGCCTTTACGGCGAGGGCAATTGATAGTTAGGGAACTGTTTGCGCAGCGCCTGCTTTTCCTTGGCAGACTGCTGCTCACAACGCTGGATCGCCGCCCACCACTGTGCCGGGTCGGCACGTTCGACCCCCGTGATGGCGCAGGCATTGTCTGCCCCGGCAGCAGTAACCGCGCTATCGGAGCCGGAACCGCGCAGCACCGGCGTCTCCGGCGACCCCTGCCGCAGTAACGGCACCAATACCCCCCCAAACAGCAAGCCCATCGCCACGGCAGCGGGCAGGGTAAACCCCGGCGCGGGCAGTGACAGCCGTGACCAACCTTCAGAGCGCCACAGCTGCTTCCACCATGGCAGTGCGGCAACGCAGCGCTTGACGGCAGGAGCACCCTCCTGCATGGCACGCAAGCGCCCGCGCAAGCCTTCCGGTAACGGCCCATCCTCGACAAAGGCGGTTTCTGACACACTCACGGTATCGGAAACCGGCGGCAATGCCTGTATGTCGCGGCGCACTTGCTGCTGGAAATCCTCATCCAGCAACGCCGCCCGGTACAAAGCCGCCAACCGGCGTGCGTCAGCGGGGTCGTCGTCCCCAACCGGAGTATCAGGTGTCTCATGCTGCATGGCAGTCAATCTCCATCAATTTGTGGCTATCCTTGCTGTTATGATCAGTCGCTGATAAATCGCGTTTTAACTTGTCTTTTGCATAACGCAGGTGGGAGCGCACTGTTTCGTGCTTTTCCTGCATCCGTTCTGCAATCGCCTTAATGGATAAACCTTGTCCAATTTGTAATTCCAACGCTTGGCGCTGCTTTTCCGGCAAGGCAGCAAAGGCTCGTTTGAACACAGCCCGTTGCGCCTCGTCGGCCAACGCCTCCTCCAACAACAACAACCATTCTTCCGGATTGGGGCCGTCATCCACCGGCTCCTGCGGTCTGGAACCCTCATCGTACTGATCCAGCCTGAGCATCAGCGTGCCCGGGTCGCGTTTCTGGCGCACCAGTTTGCGGTGGTCATCCAACGCTTGGCTTTTCGCCATTGTGCACAGCATTGCCCACAAACCTGAGTCCGGCAAAGGCTTGCCACAATACCGGATCAGTTTGAGCCATGTGCTTTGCAGGCAATCCTGCGCACCCTCAATGTCATTGTAGATACAACTGCGGCGAATATAGTGAAACAGGCGTTTGCCATAGGCATTCTCCATTTCAATCCCCGCGCGCACGTCCCGACCACAAAAACGCTCAAACAACTGCCGGTCGTACTCCATTGAAGCCGTGTCGTTATGCATGGGTTATACGTCCTAAGTGTTAAACAGGGGTTAGCCTCAACTGCCGCAGAGATGGTACTTATATTTTTAGTGCTTGTTTCACTAGAATTTTTTAGTCTGAATAAAAATAGAAAATGCCGGGACAGTTGCCTCCGGCATGTCCGCCAACGCAGCCACTGACGCCACCAGTGGCTGCGTTATCATGTGCGCGTAAACCTTAGCGTGCTGGGTACTATTGTGACTGCGCCAGTGGGTCGTGGCTTGGCGGCGGCCGCCTTGTCAGCAGGGGCGCATACCGCATCCCCGTTCCCGGCAGCCGTATCGTGCCCTGCGCACAACGGTTCTGCTGCGCTAGCGCCCCCAACAGTCACTATGCTGCGCGTCTTGACATCATCTGCACTGGCTCCCGTCACCAGCGCCACTGTCAGGAACAAACTGGACATCATGTAAGGGATAGTTTTCATGGTGCTTACTCCTCGCATTAATATTGGTTGTGCGTTGTTACAGAGTCAGCATCTCAAAGTTAACTTTATGAATAAATTGACAAAAAATACATATTCACGTGTTTTTCTACCCATGGCTCATGGGAAATAACACACATGAGATACGGTAAAATTACGTAGGGAGTCAGGAAAAATGATGGCCGGTGAATTCGTAAAACTACGGCATGGCACTATTCTGGTGTTGACAACGGCAACTGCGCATGGATGCGGGTTCCATGCCCCGTGGCGCTTTCCAGTTGGAAACTGCCATCCAGCAGTTCCATCCGTTCGCGCATGTTTTGCAGGCCAATGCCCTTGCCGGGCGGCAAATGCTCCGGGGCAAAGCCTTGGCCATCATCGCTGATTGCCAGCATGGCCTCATGCTTTTCCTGCCGCAACTGCACCTCGACATGACAGGCATTGGCATGGCGCTCGATATTGGTCAGCGCTTCCTGCAACACCCGGTAGAGCATGATGGCGGCGTCATCCGGCATAGCTGCCTGATCAATCCGCAATTGTTGGTCTATCTGGATACCGGTGCGTCCGGCAAACGCTTCCAGCAGACGCTTTATCGCCGCTTCCAGACCCATTTCATCCAGCAGGCCGGGGCGCAGGCCGTGGGAAATACGCCGCACTTCCCCCATGCATTCCACCAACGTCTCCTGCGCCTTGCCGAGGCTGTCCTGATAATCACCCTTGCCCTTGGCCAGTTGGCGTGACGCCAGTTCGACGCGGAACTTGGCCGCCCCGATCAGCTGGTTGATGCCGTCATGCAACGCATGGGCAAAACGGCGGCGCTCTTCCACCTGCAAGCGGATGAAGTTGTGCACCAACTCGCGCAGATGGCGATCGGCAAGACGGCTTTCGTGCAGGTTCACCCACCACACCAGCAGCATGATGGCCAGTATCGTCAGCGCCAGCAGGATCAGGATGTAACGGAAAGCTCTCTGCACCTTATGCGTGGCTTGCCTCAGGCTATCTCCCACATCAGCACGGACATCATGCAGTTCAGGATCATTCAATACCGTCGTCAGGATTCGCTGCTGTTCCGCCGCAAACCCACGCCCCACCTGCATGCCGACCACCGCAATGAAGCCGGACAGGAACAGCAAGGGCAGGATTACCAACAACAGGATTTTAGTTTTCAGGGACAAGGCTGGTTTCATGGCA
Source organism: Thiothrix nivea DSM 5205 (assembly GCF_000260135.1). Classification (NCBI taxonomy): domain Bacteria; kingdom Pseudomonadati; phylum Pseudomonadota; class Gammaproteobacteria; order Thiotrichales; family Thiotrichaceae; genus Thiothrix; species Thiothrix nivea. The sequence goes on from NZ_JH651384.1 coordinate 1,860,961, forward strand.
GCAGGAACAGCAGGATTGGACAAGCACATAGCTTAAGGCAGGGAACCCGTCGTCACTATTGGCAAAAACACCCGCAGAACCGTAAAACTACGGATGCCTAGCGCGTAGAAATACGTAGGGTTCAAATCATCTCATCATCAATTAGGCCGTGTTTGAGTGCGTACCTGACCATTTCCACCGGGGTAAGGTTACCCAGCTTGTCGCGGATACTGGCGCGGTGCGCTTCCACCGTGCGCGTCGCCATGCCCAGCGCCCGCGCGATCGCACCGCTGCTGGTCAGGCGCTGGTAACTGCTGTTCCGCTCAACGCCTTGCACCATCAGCACGAACACCCGGGCTTCCGTCTCGGTTAGATCCGTTTTCGGCGGCTGGGGTGGCGGCGGAGGCGGTGGTGGGGGTGGCGGCAACACGATGACGCCCGCCTGCACTGCCTTGACGGTTGGCAACAAAGCCGCAAATGGCAAATCCTTGGTCACAAAACCAACCGCACCCGCCTCAGTGGCTTGCACGGCATACTCCGGCGAATTGTGCATGGTGCAAACCAGCACCTTGACCCCCGGCAGACTTTTTTTCACCCGCCGGGTCGCTTCCAGACCGTCCATCACCGGCATGGAAATGTCCATCAGCACGATATCCGGCTCCAGCTCCAGCGCCAGTTCCAGCGCCTCCTGGCCATTGACGGCGCAACCGACGACTTCAATATCGGGTTCCTCCCGAAACAGGGCGACCAGCCCTTCCATATAAGCCGGATGATTATCTGCCAGCAATAAACGAATGGTTCGCGCCATCATCACTCTCCACAAAACTAAGCCAAAGGAACCGTTGCCCACACCAGCGCGCCGCGCCCCGGCGCACTATCAATACGCAGTTTGCCGCCCAACAGCTCGACCCGCTCGGCCATGTTGTTCAGGCCAATGCCTTTCTGCGGCGGCAACTGGTCGGGATTGAAACCCTTCCCGTTATCGCGGATTTCCATCCGCACCTGTTTGCTATTCTTGTGCAGGCGCACTTCTACTTCGCTGGCCTGCGCATGGCGCTCAATGTTCATCAGCGCCTCCTGCGTCACCCGGTAGAGCATCAGGGAGGTGCGTTCCGGCAAATCCTGCAAGCGGACAGAACAGATTTTGTTGACCTGGATGCCGTTGCGCTCCTCGAAATCCCGCAGCAACGCATCCAGCGCATCTTCCATCTCATTGCGCATTTCGTGGGAAATCCGCCGCACTTCATCAATAGTTTCGCCCAAGGTCGCCATGGAAACGTTCAGGTTATCCTCGTAAGCGCCATCACTGCGGGCAATCTGCTTCTGCGCCAGCTCAATCCGGCGTCTGGCCGCCGCCAGCATTTGCAGCACATTGTCATGCAACTCACGGGAAAAATGGCGGCGTTCATCCTGCTCCAACGGGCTGAACAGACTGTTGCCACCCTGCCCCGCCAGCCAGCCGCCACGCCGCCGCAACAGCAGCCATGCGCCCAGTGCACCGACACCCGCCAACAACAGCGCCGTCAGCAACAAGCTGATATAAAACTGCGGCAGATGGTCGCTACGGTTTGCCCATACCAGCAAGTCCGACAGGGATTGGGTTAGGAAATTGCCATCGCGTTTGCTTTCCAGTTCCGCCCTTGCCTGCACCCCTGGCTCTGAGTTCAACCACTCATTCAAACGCTCTGCCAGACCGGGAGCGTTATACACCGCCAAAACATAATCTTCGCGCAAAAAACTGCCCAGTGGCGGCTCAATGCTGAAACTATCACGTATTTCTTTCAGATCCTCACTCCGCATGTCCCCAAGGACAACACCATCCCCCGCATAAGCGTCCAAACCTTTATCAACCGTCTCTTTCAAGCACTCCACCGCCTCATCCCGGTTAACGACACCAAGCATCCGGGCATGGGGAAACAACCCCGAAACACTGGTAGTTGTCACTGTAGAGCCAACCGATTTCAGCGGCCTGTTACAATTGGTTTGCGGATTTGTTTCCTTGTCCTGGATTTTTGAATCCAGCACGCCTATCCTGACAGGTTCACCAGCATACAGGGCAGAAACTTTCTCTTTCCTGATCAGTACCTTGGCATTAGTAGTGAAAAATATTTGCGTAAACTCCCCTTTGAATGCCCCATCTTCAGGCTCCAGCCCCTCTACACGGCTTTGGGTGCCCGAACTGGGCCCGCACAAAATCCCCGGTTGCTTATTCAGGTCTCGCGGAAACTTATCAAAACGCCAATCCGCCCGCGTGATTGGTTCAGACACCAACCTATAACCTGGGTCTTGCTGACTTTTTTCCGCCAGATAATCATAAACACGACCGCAAAAACCCAACAGGCTCCTTTTCTTGTAACTCACCGGGCTTCCGTCAGAACTGTAACCGAATGTCAGCACCACTCCTTCCGCCCTTCCTTCGGGCATGGCCGCCAACATCGTCACCGATACCGCAATGCCAGCTATAACTGTTTTGATTCCCAACTGTTTACTCACTGATCACTCCCATGCACAAGGCAAATTACACTCAGGAGTCTAGTCTAAATTTTCCGCAACCTCTTTATCCTCCCCACATCAAGGGAGGATAAAGAAGTTTTGCGCTGCAGCCAGCTCATGAATAACCCGCCTTGCCATACTGGATGGCAGGCTCGGCGGCGGTATCATCCCCTTGCATTGCAGCAGACTCCGGCTCATCCAGCAACGCATACAACGCCAACCCCGCCCCCAGCATGACCAGCCCGGCGAACAGCACCCAGAATGTCAATTGCATGACAGGCCGGTAATCATCCAGCAAGCCCAAGCTATCAACTGCAAATACGCCCACACTGCAAAGCGTCAGCACCAGAAAAAAGGCTTGAAACCTTTTGTTCCAACGGATGAGCGTGGATACAACAACAGGCTTGCGCAAGGCGTGGTAGTGATAACTCAGCATGAACAGGCACTCCAGCCCCAGTAGCAGGCTGACCAGCAACACCGTCACGTTACTCTCGGGAAACAGCGCTTTGATTGCCGCCACATCCACACCCATAACCAGTAGCAGCAACAAGCTTCCCAACAAAATTTCCAGTGATTTCATCTTGATAACCTCCAGCAATCCAAACATCCAATCCTGATAGGCGAGAAAAACTAACCACCGCCGCTACCGCCACTGCCGCCACAACCGCCATCGCCCCCTCCGAATCCCCCATCACCTCCTCCGCAACCACCACCATTATTGCCAGAAGAAGCGGTAACCCAGGCCGTGTGGCCGCAAGCGCTGCAACGGTGTTCAACCTGATGCTTGTCATTACGGATGCCGGTTGAATGGAAGACCTTGCGCTGCTTGCAGGCAGGGCACTTGCCCCTGTTGACGATGGCGTAAACGACCAACACCCCCACCCCTAGTAACAGTAATATCAATACATTATCACCTGACTGGCTATCGGTGCTGGCCTGCGCCACATCCGTTACCGCCAACCCCACGCTGATGCCTGCCCCGGTCAGCCAGCGCTGGCGCAACCATGCCCAAACTGCTGGCGGACGGGGCAGCAGCCAGTGGGTACGGGTATTCACCAGACGCAAATGCGGGGTATCGCGCAGCCGTTCGCCGGGCGTTTCCCAGATGTCGGCAGGCGGCACTTCCCCAAACCAGCGCTGATAACTGGCGAGGGTTTGCGCATAGCTGCGGTGAAAGGCATTGCTTTCCTCCAGACCACCGCGCGAAGGGATGTGGTGCAGCGGTTTGCCCAGCACCGTCCCGCACAAATCCTGCCAGTAGGATTCGGTGTAAATCAGGTGGAAATGCCAGGTCTGGTCAACCGCTTCACACGGGCACACAAAATGCCCCGCCGCCTGTGTCAGGAACAGGTAGCGTTGGTATTCGCGGAACACCCGTTGTGCATAAGCGGCAGACCAGCCATTCATGCGCGCCAGCTTGCCCAGAAAGGCCAGCGGCACATCTTCGTAGGTGTGCACCTGGAAGGCTTGCAGGCGCTGATATAAATCCGCCCATTCCAGGCGGATCTGCAATGCGGCAGGCAGTGTAGTATTCATGATAAACCTCCGTGGTTGGCAAGGGACACATCACCTGTTTTACCCTTACCACTGGCGCAGGACTATCGGGATCATTACCTAAGCGCATGAAAATAAAAACCTAAGTAATAGGGAAAAATACTGGGCTGGCTACGTATTTCCCGCAATGCGCTTATCTTGGATTACGTCAACAAATACAGAATGGGGTTAAAGCCGATACGCCTTATCAGGTGATGGCACGGCGGTTCCGGCAGATGGCCTGAGCTTCCTTGTGTCCACGTTCAGCAGCCCTTTCAAACCAGCGCATCGCCAGTTCCTTGTCTTGCGGTACGCCTTCGCCCCAGGTATACATCCAGCCCAAAGCCAGCATGGCGTCAGCATCCCCTTGGGCAGCGGCTTTCCTGTACCACTGCAAGGCTTCGGCGTAGGTTCTGTCCGAGCGGTACAATTCCCCCAACTTGCCAAAGACCTTGAGATACCCGTATTTGGCAGCCTTGCTGAACCATGCCAGCGCCTGTTGCCTGTCAGTCACCACACACATTTCGCCCAAGCCAAAGTAGGCGGCAGCATCGCCCTGGGCGGCAGCCTTGTGGAACCATGCCAGCGCCTGTGCATGATCCTGCTCCACGTAGCGACCCTGTAAATACATGAAGCCCAGCTGGCTCTGGGCAGCCGCTTTCCCAGCTTGTGCATCCTGCTGAATCTGCTCAGCGGCAGCAAACCAGTTCAGCATGTCCTGGGCGGCAGCGCTTCCCCCGACAGCGGCTTTGCCAAACCATTGCCGCGCCACACCAATGTCACGCTGGAGATAACTTGCACCATATTGAAACATGCCCATATTGTACTGAGCCTTGGCATGACCCTGGGCAGCCGCTTTATCGAACCATGCCAGCGTTTGTTCGTTGTCGGCAACATAACCATCATCCAAATAACCCTGACGTAAAATCATCCCCATGCTGTACTGGCCAGTCGCATCGCCTGTTCGAGCAAGTTCCTCTACAGGTTGGACAGCCCTGAGTTTCGTCAACTCATCTTTATCGCTACGCCCTTGGGCAGCCGCTTTTTCGAGCCAATGTAGCGCCTGTGTGAAGTCCTGATCGACCCCGCCTAAGCCATCACAATACATCCAGCCCGTTTCATACTGCGCATCGGCATGACCTTGGGCAGCCGCTTTCAAAAACCATTCCAGTGCTTGCTCCTCATCTTCGATTGCACGGAGGCTCCCGGCCTGACCACCATCATCCCAACTAACACTGACACCATACTGATACATCAAGCCAAGAATATATTGGGCTACCGAATGCCCTTGCTGCGCCGCATCAACATACCATTGCAGAGGCAGCCTCAGCTCCCGCAGCACGACGTGGAGAGGGTTACTAGCCCATTGCTCCGCCGCTTCGTAACGCCAGTGGAGCACCTGGAGATAGTCTTGCCCAACACCCTGGCCCTCACGATACATCTCCGCCAGCTTATCCATGGCCTCGCTACAACCCTGAGCTGCTGCCTGCTCGAACCAGTGCAGAGCTTGCGTATAATCCTGTTGCACGCCATCGCCATAAAAATACGCCTCCCCCAAGCTGAACGACTCATAGCCATAATCAGTCTGGCAGGCAGGCTGGGGCGGCGCTGGTTGCCCTGGAGAAATGAACCCTTTGGCAGCGGCTTCGGCATAACACTGCTGTGCCTGCTCAACGTCCTTGGCAACGCCTTTGCCCTCGGCGTACATCCAACCCAGTGCCAGTTGGGCACGGCCATCCCCCTGGGCGACAGCCTTGTGGAACCACTCCAGCGCCTGCGCGTAGTCCTGCTCCACGCATTCACCCTGATGCACGATTCCCTGCACATGCAGCCCAACCAGCGGGTAGCCATCCAGCACATGTTCGCCGTGGCAATACATCATGCCCAGGTAATACTGAGCAGTGGGATTCCCCTGGACGGCGGCGTTCCTGAACCATTGCAACGGTATTTGCAGCAACCCATACAGGGCTTGGTTTACCCCCCGGAGTACAGCTTGGTCGAACCATTGCAGCGCCTGCGCGTAGTCCCGCTCCACGCCTGCGCCCAGAAAGTATTGCAACCCCAGCTGGTGTTGGGCGGCGGCATCACCAGCGCTGGCGGCTGTTGCGATGGCATTTTTATGCGATTCGCTATCCATCGATGTCAATGGCTCCTGAGTAAACTCATGCTTATAACAAGCTCCGCTCCTGCAAATACTTGAACAGGGCGACCTTGCTGTTGGTTTCGGTGCGCTGGTAAATGGCGCGGATATGCGCTTCGACCGTGCGCTGCGATGCAATGTCCAGCTTGCGGGCAATCACGCCAGCCGGGTCACCATCTGCCCACAGACGGGCGACTTCCAGCTGTCTGGGGGTCAGTAAGCTGGTGGCGTCCGGATTGGCAGATTCTGGTTCTTCCCCATCCACATCCGCTACAACCGGCGCAGACGCTACGGGAGGCCGGTTAGGCAGAAAACCTGCAACCGACAAAGCTGGTTTCTTGGTCAGGCTACGCCAGCGCCACCACACCCGCAGCATGATCAGCAACGCCAGCAAGGCGGACAAGATGCTGCCGAACAAGCGCACGGCAGGCAAATGATCATCCCTCACGATCCAGCGCAGGGCACGAATAAAGCTATCCTCCGGCACGACCAGGGCTGCGGCAGCCGCTTTGCCCTGGTCTGAAACCACCCAGCCATTCACCACCTTCAGCAATTCGGGGGAGTTGTACACCACCACGGCGTATTCTTCGCGGGAATAGCCGTGCAGAGCCGGTGCAATCACATAATCCGCCTGCTTGTCCAGTTTAATATCATTCGCCAGCATATCCGCCAGAATGATTTCATCGCTGGCATAAGCGTCAATCGCCTCTTGCTGGTCAGCAGGTAGCAATAAATGCCTGATCGCCTCGGCGCGGTTTGTTTGCCTGAGCACATGAGCCATCGGGTAAACGCTTCTGATCAGGGAAGTGGTAATCGCGATAGGTTGCGTGGGGTCTTCCAGCAAACCGATCCGTAGCTTGCCGGGCTGAGTGTAGAGCCGCTCCAGTTTGTCGCGCCGAATCAGCAATTTGGTGGAAGTCAGCGCGAATGGCGTGGAAAAATCAGCGCCAGATCCATTCCCCAGTGTATGTAAAATTTCCACCCGCTGCCGGGTGATGGAGTCCGGGCCGCACTGGATGCCGGGTTTCCCCGCCAGTTTTTCCGCGAAAGGAACGAAACGCTCCTCAAAATGCAATTCACGCGGTTCCAGCTGATAATCCTTCCCGCGTAGAAATTCAGCTAATAGACCGCAATACCCCAGAATCTCCCCGGTTTTTTCGTTACGGATGATTTCAGTGGAACTGACCGGGCTACTATCCGGGTTGTAGCCAAACACCAGCGGTTCCCCAGCGGACACAAAGCTTGCAGGCAAGCCGCCCATAACAGCCGCCAGCACCAACACTCCGGATTGCAGGGCACGACGCTTACCCATATTCCACTCCTGCTGAAATTATCCATCCGTCAGGATTCTAGACTATCCGGCGGTCTATCCGCACCCCTGGAACGGACACAAAAAAGCCGGGGCGTACCCGGCTTTTTCGCTATGGCTGGAAAGCGTGCGCTTTACGCTGCGTAGTTGGCCGCCGCGAAATCCCAGTTCGCCAGATTGTTGATGAAGGTCTCAACAAACTTGGGGCGCAGGTTGCGGTAATCGATATAGTAAGCGTGTTCCCACACATCCACGCACAGCAGCGCGGTGTCGCCAGTGGTCAGCGGCGTGCCTGCCGCGCCCATGTTCACGATGTCGACGGAACCATCAGCCTTTTTCACCAACCAGGTCCAGCCGGAACCAAAGTTGCCGACAGCGGATGCAGTGAAAGCTTTCTTGAATTCGTCGAAAGAACCCCACTTGGCGTTAATGGCGTCAGCCAGTGCGCCGGAAGGCTCTCCGCCGCCATTGGGTTTCATGCAGTTCCAGAAGAATGTGTGGTTCCAGACCTGGGCTGCGTTGTTGTAAACACCACCGGCAGGCGCGGATTTCACGATGTCTTCCAGACCCATGCTTTCAAATTGCGTGCCTGGGATCAGGTTGTTCAGGTTGGTGACATAAGCGTTATGGTGCTTATCGTGGTGGAATTCCAGCGTTTCGGCGGACATGTGTGGGGCAAGTGCGTCTTTTGCGTAAGGCAGGTCGGGTAGCGTGTGAGCCATGGGTCGTTACTCCTCTGGTAGTTGGTCTTCAGATTTATGGACAGGGCGTAAGATAGGCCATTTTCAACAAAATGTGCAATAAGCCCGTGTTTGATTGCTGAATTGTCATATTGTTTCAGAAGCGCTTGTGATCCGCGCCGATCAGTTCGATCTGGTAGCCATCCGGGTCTTCGAGGAAGGCGATGATAGTAGTACCGGCATTCATCGGCCCGGCTGCGCGGATAATCTTGCCGCCCGCCGCCCGCATGTTTTCGCAGGCTGCGTACACGTCCGGCACTTCCAAAGCAATATGGCCGAAAGCCGTGCCCAACTCGTACTTGTCCACGCCCCAGTTATAGGTCAGCTCCAGCACCGTGTGGTCGCTTTCGTCGCCATAACCGATGAAGGCAAGGGTGAACTCACCCGCCGGGTAATCCTTACGCCGCAACAGTTTCATGCCCAACACATGGGTGTAGAACTCGATTGAGCGTTCCAGATCGCCGACGCGCAGCATGGTGTGAAGGATTCGCATGGTGAAACTCCTGTGGTGGTATTCAGCTATTCTGCCCGCATCTATTGGCGGGCGCATCTAAAATCAATCATACGTCTACAAGGCGGAAGATTACCATCAGGGCTATGACAACCTGAACACCGGTACAGGGTATTGCCAGGTGGTGACCAGCACTAAAGTGCGCAAGTTCCGCGAAAAGTTCAAAGCCCGACTAGCTGGCTAGCCCGGCAATCACCACACCCCATACCTCCAGCCGTTGGGGCAAAGTGCCCAGCACCTTCCCCATCGCCAACGCTTCCGCCACGCCAATGCCATGGGAAGAAACCGGCGCTTGCATCTGTTCCAGCTCCTCCGGCTTGAGCTTGAGGATCATGCCCGGCGAATGTTTGACGGAAACCACCGCGTCGATCAGGATCACATGCTCATGGCCGCGCATGTATTCGAGCAATTCCAGGCCGGGGCGGTCAAGCTTGTGCAGCACCAGCGTACCGGCCTCCAGCCGCGTTTTTACCCAGCTTTCTTCCGCCAACACATCGACGGCGCTCCAGCCCGCAATGTCATCCTCAAACGGTGAGCCGATGCCGATAATGGCAGTTTTGGCGGAGGGAGGAGGAGGATTAGCCACGATTCACCTTCAGCCGCAAAAAATGCGTGGCGCAGGAAATGCACGGGTCGTAATTGCGGATCACCTGTTCTGCCCGCAGCTTCAGCGCTTCATCGCTGTTGTCCAGCCCGAAGGCGTGCAGGGACTGGTGTAAATCCTGCTCCATGCGCGCCTGGTTCTGGCTAGTTGGTGGCACGATCCGCGCGTTTTTCACCGTGCCGTCAGCATTGAAAGCGTAGCGATGCCAGAGCAGCCCACGCGGTGCTTCGGTACAACCAAAGCCGACAGCCTCGCGGGTGTTGACGGGTACATGCGGCTGGTCAGGCAGAGAATATTCCGCCAACAAACGGATGGCCTCATCCATGCTGTAAGCAATCTCCAGCGCCCGCGCCGCCATGCTGTGGAACATATTGAGGCTGGGGAACTGCACCGGGCTGCCTGCCAGCAATTCCAACAACTGCGCTGGCAATTGCTCACGCAACAAATTCACCCGCGCCAACGGCCCCACCAGATAGGGTTTGCCGTGCAAATGCGCGTGCAAAGCAGTGGAATACGGCATTTGGAACTCATTGAAATGCTGTTCATATTCCCCGATACCAATATCCAACCCGTTATCGGAAATGATGCGCCCCTCATTGAACGGGTATTCGTCAGGGTGATGCAGGGCGACGGAAACGAAATCCTGCTGGTCATCGGGCATCGGCAGGTTGACCACCCAGCGCACCAATTCATAGGCGTCTGCCCGCGCCGCTTCCAGCTCAGCTTGCAGCGCCCGCATCTCATCCAGCGCTGGGGCGGAGTAGAAACCGCCCACGCAGGCATTGACCGGATGCACCGAACGCCCACCAACCACGCGCATGATACGGTTGCCCAAACCTTGCAGTTTCAGGCCACGGCTGACCACATGCGGGAAAGTTTTCGCCATCGCCAGCGCATTGTCAAAGCCGAGGAAATCGGGCGCGGCCAGCAAGTGGATGTGCAGCGCATGGCTCTGTATCCATTCCCCGCAATACAGCAGGCGGCGCAAAGCCCTTGCCCACGGCGTAATCTGCACGCCGAACGCCATTTCCGCCGCATGTACTGCGCTCATCTGGTAGGCGACCGGGCAGATGCCGCAGATACGGGCGGTAATGTCCGGCACTTCCTGAAAGTCGCGGCCTTCCAGTAGTTTCTCAAACAGGCGTGGCGGCTCGAAAATGCTGAACTTGAGGTTGGTAATCGTGCCGTTGTCGATGTCGAGTTCCAGCGCGCCTTCGCCTTCCACGCGCGCCAGCACCGGGACGCGCACGCTGACTTTACGCTGCTCCTGCATAGATCACTCCTTGCGGGCCATAACAGCCGTAGCAGCCACGCCCCATGTGCGGGCAGATGGCATTGCAACCGGCGTGGGTATGTGGGCCGAGACAATGCTGGCCTTGCGTTACCACCACGCAGACGTTACCGCGCCGCTTGCATTCGGCACACACGCTTTCACGGCTGGCTGCCGGGGTTGCGCCGTGCAACAGGGTGGCGACCGCCTGCATGACCTGTTGGGTATTGACCGGGCAGCCCCACAGCTCCAGGTCGACTTTCACGTGTTTGGCGATGGTGGTGGCTGTGGAGAGGCTGTCGAGGTATTCGGGGTGGGCGTAAATGGCCTGATGCCAGCCGCCGTTGTCGTGGATGTTACGCAACGCCTGCACCCCGCCCGCCGTGGCGCACGCGCCGATGGTAATCAGGTAACGGCTGTTGGCGCGGACTTGCCGGATGCGTTCTTCGTCGTGATGGGTGTTAACGCTGCCTTCAACGAAGGCGATGTCGACTTGCACATCTTCATTCAACATACCGGCTTCGGCGAAATGCAGTATCTCGACCCGTTCCGCCAATTGCAGCAGCGCTTCCCCGGCATTGAGGAAGGCCAGTTGGCAGCCATCGCAGGAGGAAAATTTGTGTACGGCGACCGTCGGTTTGGTGTTGTTCATTGCCATGTCAGAACCCCTTCACCCCTAACAGGCGGCTAATGGCGGGCAGTGGAAACACCGGGCCATCCTTGCAGATGAATTGCCCGCCGAACTGGCAGTGCCCGCAATGGCCGACCGCGCAGTGCATATTGCGCTCCATGCTCAGCCAGATATCGTCCGCCGCCACCTGGTGCTCCAGCAGGCGCTGGCTGGCGACCTGCATCATGATTTCCGGGCCGCACAGCATGGCGATGGCGTTGTCCGGTTCAAATATCGCCTTGTCCAGCAAATCGGTGACGAAACCCTTGTCGAATGCCCAGTGTGGCGTGGTTTCATTCGCCGCCAGCAGGATTTGCGTATTGGGCAATTGCGCCCAGCCTTCGTACTGTTCGCGCCAGATCAGGTCGTTGGCGTGTTTCACCCCCTGCATGATGATCAGGCGGGCGAAACGGTCACGGCGTTGTTGCATGAAATTGATCACCGACACCACCGGGGCGCAGCCCAGCCCGCCGGTAATCAGCAGCACGTCACGGCCTTCCGCTTCCGCCATCGGCCAGCCGCGCCCGTAGGGGCCGCGCACGCCGATGAAGTCGCCTGCCTGCAACGTTGCCATCGCGCGGGTAACGCGCCCAACCACGCGGATGGTATGGTCGTACAGGTTGGCATTATCCGGGTCGGAGACGATGGAAATCGGCACTTCGCCTACACCATGCAGGTAGAGCATGTTGAACTGCCCCGGCGCGAAGCTGTAGCTGGCTTGCTGGTACGGGTCGGTGAATTGCAGGCGCAGGGTGAAAATGTCCGGCGCTTCCTGGATACGTTCGACGATTTCAGCTTCGTGCGGGAGGTAAGCGTTGTTCATGTGGTCAAACTCCCTACTTCTTCCGTCAGGTCGATGCCAACCGGACACCAGGTAATGCAACGTCCGCAGCCAGTGCAACCGCTACGCCCGAATTGTTCATGCCAGCCTGCCAGCTTGTGGGTCAGCCATTGCCGGTAGTAATCCGCATGGCTGCGCCGCACTGCACCGCCATGGATGTAGCTGTGATTGGGGTCGAAACAGGAATTCCACAGCCGTTCATGGGTGCTGCCTGTTCCGTCCAGTGCAGGATGTTCCACTTCCTGATGGCAGAAACAGGTCGGGCAAACGCTGGTGCAGTTGCCGCAAGCCAGACAGCGCGCGCCGACTTCCTGCCAGTGTGTGTGCTGGAGTTTGTCATACAGTGGCGGCTTGTCGGGCAGGGAACGTTGTTGCTGGCGGGCGGGCTGCATCCGTTCCTGTGCAGTCAGTAACTGCTCCTGGGTGGCTTGGGCCAGCGGTAACTGGTCGGCTATCTGCTGGCCTTGTTCAGAGCCGGTTTGCAGCACAAAACCCTCAGCCGTTTCGCTTAGCAGCAGGTCGTAGCCATCGAGAATATCCGGCCCGTCGCCAGTCGAAACACAGAAACAGGTGGCAGCCGCATGGGTGCAGTTAACGCCGATCAGCAGCAGGTTTTCACGCCGCTGCTGGTAATACGGGTCGGGGTAGGTTCCGTGCAGGAAATGCTGATCCTGAATCGCCAGCGCCGCCAGGTCGCAGGCACGCACGCCGAGGATGGCGGTTTTCTGCGGCTTGGGCAGGATGGTCTTGAAATGCAGCCTGCCGGATTCGTCGCGCACCGCTTTCCACAGACTTTCCTGCGGCGCGAAAGTGTACGGCTTGATGGCGGACGCACCGTTCGCCCAATCGAACCAGTAAGGGGAACCGGTTTGATGCAGGCGGTAACTGCCGGGTTGCTGTTCATCCTGCCAGCCCTGCGGTAGTTGCGCCACCTCGTGCAGCTGGTCGAACACAATGGAACCTTGACGTACCTGCGGGCCGATGCAGGTAAAGCCCGCCGCTGCCAGTGTTTCCAGCATGGCGGGGAAATCTGCCCTCGCAAGAAAATGGTGCATGGTAATCTTGCTCCATTGCTTGTAACCATTTTTAGTTTAGTCCCTGCCTCGGCTCTTGTCATTGCCATACATCAACACAGGCACGCGCAACAGTATGGCTCTGAGCGTTACAGGGCTTTTCTATAACCCTGAGCGCGCTGGCTCGCCTGTTCGCGGAAGGGGTTGGCGGTTTCCACGGCGGCTTGAGCGCGAAGAATTACATCAGCCTGACCAAAGCCTCCCGCGCCACCGCTACCCGCGACTTACAGGAACTGGTACAACTGGGGGTACTGCACAAGGTGGGGGAGTTGCGCTATGCGCGGTATTGCCTGAATTCACGGGTGTGTGTCGGCAGTCTGTCCGGCGTTTGAAGTACAATGGATATTGTGTTGCCCATAGACAGACATGGTGATGACAATATCGACATGCCAAACAGTGTCACATGGAAAATTTTACCCCGGAGAATCAATGACGAATTTCAAAGACAAAGCCAATCTGATTTGGGAAGTGGCAGACCTGTTACGCGGCGACTATAAGCAGTCCGATTATGGCAAGGTGATTTTGCCCATGACCGTCTTGCGCCGCATTGATTGTGTGCTGGCTCCCAGCAAGCAAAAAGTACTCGACTACCTGCCGAAAGTAGCAAAGCTCTCGGATAGCGCCAAAGACCTGACCTTAAACAAAATTGCCGGGGTGAATTTCCACAACCGTAGCCAGTTTGATTTTGCCAGAATCATTGCCGACCCCAATCATGTGGCGGCTAACCTGCGTAACCACATCAATGGTTATTCCGCTTCAGCCAGGGAAATCATTGAGTATTTCAACTTCGATGACCAAATTGAACGTATGGATGACCCCAAGGCGGACATCCTGTTTCAGGTGGTCAAGAAATTTGCCGACATTAATCTGGCAGACATGGATTCCATGCAGATGGGCTACGTGTTTGAAGACCTGATCCGGCGGTTTGCAGAGCAGTCCAACGAGACTGCCGGGGAGCATTTTACCCCGCGTGAAGTCATTAAGTTGATGGTTAATATTCTGTTTGATGCTGATAGCGAGTCTCTGACCCAGCCCGGTATTGTCAAAACCCTCTACGACCCGGCTTGTGGGACAGGGGGGATGCTGTCGATTGGTGAGCAACATCTTAAGGATTTTAATTCTGGCGCCAAACTGGAGGTGTTCGGGCAGGAAATCAACCCGGAATCCTACGCCATCTGCAAATCCGATATGCTGATCAAAGGGCAAAACCCGACCAATATCAAATTCGGCAATACCTTTACGGTCGATGGTTTGCGGGATGAGAAATTTGATTACATGCTCTCCAATCCGCCGTTTGGGGTGGACTGGAAAAAAGCCCAAAAGATCATAACCAACGAACACACGGATCAAGGTTATGCCGGGCGTTTTGGCGCTGGTTTGCCGCGTATCAATGACGGTTCCTTGCTGTTCTTGCAACACATGATTGCCAAGATGAAAACGCCACCCAGAGACCCGGAACAGGTCGGTGGTAGCCGCATTGGTATTGTTTTTAATGGTTCCCCACTGTTTACCGGGCAGGCGGGAAGTGGTGAAAGCAATATCCGCCAGTGGATTATTGAAAATGATTGGTTGGAGGCGATTATCGCTTTGCCGGATCAGCTATTTTATAACACGGGTATTTCCACCTATATCTGGGTTCTGAACAATCATAAAGACCCTGAGCGCAAAGGTTTGGTGCAGCTCATCAATGCCACGGGCAGCAAGGATGAGGATTTGATCAAGGTCGGGGAACGGGATTTCAATCGTTTCTGGGAAAAGATGCCGCGCTCGTTGGGCAACAAGCGCAAGCAGATACCCGAAAACGGTGAGACCAAAGGTATCGGCTTTATCACCAAGCTGTACGGTGATTTCACCGAAAACGAATTTGTCAAAATCCTGCCCAATGCATTCTTTGGTTATTGGCGGGTAACAGTCGAACAGCCACAAAAAGATGATGACGGGAATATCGTTACTGGACGCGATGGTTCCCCCAAAGCCGACACCAGCTTGCGTGACTACGAGAACATTCCGTTTTTGCAGAAAGGCAAGCACAACCAGTTGATCCCGCAAACCATTGAGGAATATTTCGGGCGTGAAGTGAAACCTCACCTGCCCGATGCCTGGATTGACGAAAGCAAGACCAAAATCGGCTACGAGATCAATTTCACCAAATACTTCTACGAGTTCAAACCGCTGCGCTCACTGGCGGAGATCAGGGCTGAAATCCTGGCGCTGGAGGAAAGCAGCCTGGAACTGGAAAAGAAGGTGCTGGAATAAATGGAGGGCGTACCAATGGACAAGGAACAAGCAGACTTCATTATCTACAACACGGTTGATGGCAAGGCCAGCGTCAAGCTTTATGCGCAGGATGGCATGGTGTGGATGAACCAGAACCAGTTGGCGGAGCTTTTTGCCACCTCTAAGCAAAATATCGGCAAGCATATTGCTAACATATTGAAGGAAAATGAGTTATCTGAAATTTCAGTTGTAAAAAATTACTTTACAACTGCCGCCGATGGCAAACAATACGACATCACCTACTACTCGCTGGAAATGATACTGGCGATTGGTTTCCGGGTGCGCAGCAAACGCGGTACGCAGTTCCGTATCTGGGCAAACCGGCACCTGAAGGAGTACATGATCAAGGGCTTTGTCATGGATGACGAGCGCCTGAAGAACCCGGATGGCAGACCGGATTATTTTGATGAATTGCTGGAGCGCATCCGTGATATTCGCGCTTCAGAAAAGCGTTTTTACCAGAAAGTGCGTGACCTGTTTGCCTTGAGCAGCGACTACGACCCCTCAGACAAGCAAACACAGATGTTCTTTGCCGAGACGCAGAACAAATTGCTGTATGCCGTTACCCTGAAAACGGCAGCTGAGATTATTGTGGCGCGGGCGGATGCCAGCCAGCCCAATATGGCCTTGACCTCATGGAAAGGGGCGGTGGTGCGTAAGCAGGATATTGTTATCGCCAAAAACTACCTGACAGAGGATGAGATCGACACGCTAAATCGCCTTGTCGTGATCTTCCTGGAAACGGCAGAACTCCGCGCCAAAAACCGCAATGATTTGACCATGCGTTTCTGGCAGGAAAATGTCGACAAACTGTTAACCTTCAATGATCAACCCATCCTGACCCACAAGGGCAAGGTCAGCAACGAACAAATGGAAAAGAAAGTCCGCGAAATTTACCAGCAGTTCGACCAGCAGCGCAAAGCCCAAGCAGCCAGGCAAGCAGACGCCGATGATTTACAGGAACTCCAGCAACTGGAAGAACAACTCAAGCGGGAACACTGATGGAACGTTACGAACAATACAAAGACAGCGGCATTGAATGGATCGGCGAAATTCCTGCTGAATGGGGAATGGCTTCGTTAAAATGGAAATCAACAATTTTTTCTGGTGGAACCCCTGACAAGAATCGCCCGGAATACTGGTATAATGGAAACATACCTTGGTTAAACTCAGGCTCAGTTAATCAGTCTATTATCACAGAGCCTTCGGCATTTATTACGGAAGATGGATTTAAAAATTCTAGCGCGAAATGGATAGAAAAAAATAGTGTGGTAATGGCCTTAGCTGGGCAAGGCAAAACAAAAGGTATGTCGGCACTTGTCACCTTTAGGACAACTTGCAATCAATCTCTTTCTGTTATTCAGCCAAAGCCAGACATCAATGCTAAGTTTTTGCTTTATTATCTTCAAAGTAATTATCTGCATATCAGAGCACTGGCAGGAGAAGGAAAAAGAGATGGCCTGAATTTGGAAATGGTTGGTGGAATATCAATTCCTCTTCTTTCAGAAATCGAACAAACGGCCATCGCCGAATACCTCGACATTAAGACGGTAGAAATTGATGCACTAATCAGCCAAAAAGAGCGTTTACTTGAACTGTACGAAGAAGAAAAGGCTGCGATTATCAATCATGCTGTTACTAGAGGCATTGATCCTGATGTGGAACTTGTGGACAGTGGCGTTGAGTGGTTGGGTGAGATTCCGAAGGGGTGGGAAGTTAAAAAGCTGAAGTATACTGTTTTGGTTAACCCGGTTAAAGATAATATTGATAAAGCATCTAGTGATGAAGTTGTTTTTCTTTCGATGGATAAAGTTAGTGAAGATGGCAGAATTGATTGCAGCATTAAGAAACCAATAGTCGAGCTATTCAGTGGATTTACCTTTTTCCGAAAAAATGATGTGATAGTTGCAAAAATAACCCCATGTTTTGAAAATGGTAAAGGAGCACTATTAGATAGCTTGGAGACAGATATCGGTTTCGGCTCCACAGAGTTTCATGTGCTTCGCCCATCTGCCGTTATTAATGGAAAGTTTCTTTACTATATTACCAAGTCAGAAGTATTTATGAAGGTTGGAGAAGCCTTCATGACTGGAGCTGCTGGTCAAAAGCGCGTTCCAACAGATTTCATTTCTGACTTTCCATTAGTTTCACTCGATCTAAACGAACAAATAGCCATCGTCAAATACATCGAAGCCGAAGTTGCTCGCCTTGATAGAAAAATCAGTAAAACTAGACGCATCATTGAACTACAAAAAGAGTACCGGACTGCACTGATTTCTGAGGTGGTAACTGGTAAAGTGAAGGTTCCTGATCTGGAGAGCAAAGAGGTAGCTCAATGACTTTATGTGCTGCGTGGATTCGTCAAGCTAATGATACAGAAGAACTTGTCTTTGCTACCGATAGCACATTAACTGGTGGGGAAAGGTGGGATCATGGCATCAAGCTGTTTGAGCTACCACGTAAAGACTGCTTGCTAAGCTTTGCGGGCAGCACTTTGCGAGCTTATCCATTGGTACTAAACCTCGTTTCCTCTATAACATTTGATAAGTACCTAGACTCGCCGTCTACCAACATTGAAGAAGTGCTTAAGCATATTGCTGAGCTGTTTAGTGAGTTGATTCAGAAAATCGTAAAAGAAGTTGACTCAGAAGACATACATGAGTTACGCAGCGGGGCACGTTTTATTTTTGGAGGGTGGGATTGGCAACGAGGTATTTTTCGTGTGTGGGAGTTATTTTATTCCAAAGAAGTAGAGGGTTTTCTTTTCACTGAAGTCACAGATGATAACTCCAAGACAAGATTTTATACATTTGTAGGTGATGCCAAACAAGAGGATTTTAGCGCCGAGGCGAAAAAGCAATTTAAGCAACTGCTATTTGATGAGGATAAACTTGATTCAAAGTTGGATATGGAGCCATTAAAGCTTTTACGTAAAGTAGCATTGGATACCACTATTCGGGAGGTTGGCGGTAGTTTACAAATTGCCAAAGTCTACAAATCGGGGCGTACTGAGTTCTTTGGCATTGCTTGGCCTTCAAGTGATTCACCACCATATTTCCAAGGTCGAAAGTACAATCAAGTCACCAAGCCACCCGTACGCTATCTGAACCCAGATACGTTTGAGGTTATGGATATGGATTTGCCAGACAAAATTTGCATGACAGATGAAACAGTTTACGGTGTTCATATTGATTTTGTCAGGGAATGCTATCCCAATGGCGTTGTTAATGATGCAATTTCAGAGAGAGATAGATATAGAATTAAAAATATTCTGAAAGAAGTAGCCTATCGACAGTTCATGGAACGGCAGCAGCAGGACGCAGCAGAGGAAGTGACTGTATGAACATCACCTCAGAAAACACCTTTGAAACTGCGATTGTCGCAAGCCTGCTGGAGTCTGGTGGTTATATCGCAGGGGATGCCAGCGAATTCAGTGCGGAACTGGGTATGTTCAAGGCCGAGGTATTGCAGTTTTTGCAAACCACTCAAGCCAAACAATGGGACAGACTGTCCGCCATTCACGGTGAGGATATTTCCAATCGCATCATCGCAAGACTTTACAAGGAAATGGATTTGCGCGGTGCGCTGGATGTGATCCGCAATGGTTTTGTCGATTATGGCGTGCGCTTCAAAATGGCCTTTTTCAAACCCGAATCAGGCTTAAATCCCGATACGCTTGCAATGTACGAACAGAACCAGCTCAAAGTGACACGACAGGTCTACTACAGCAAGAAAAACAAGAACTCGGTGGATTTGGTGCTGTCACTGAATGGCTTGCCCGTGGCAACGCTGGAACTTAAAAACCGTTTTACCGGGCAAAACATCACACACGCCAAACGTCAGTACGCCACCTCCCGCGATCATCGGGAACTACTGTTCGCTTTCAAAAAGCGCGCCCTGGTGCATTTCGCGGTAGATGACGAAGAAGTCTACATGGCGACACGCATTGACGGTGACAGGACATATTGGCTGCCTTTCAATAAAGGTCACAACAACGGCGCAGGCAACCCACCCAATCCGGCAGGTTATCGCAGTGATTACCTGTGGCGCGACATTCTGGCCAAGGATAGCTGGCTGGAAATTATCGGGCGTTTCATTCACCTGCAAGTGGAAGAATTTGAATTTGAGGGCTATACCCGCAAAAAGGAAAAACTGATATTCCCGCGCTTCCACCAATTGGATGCAGTACGCAAAATTACCCACCATGCGCAAACCAACGGGGCGGGGCATAACTATCTGGTGCAGCATTCAGCGGGTTCGGGCAAAAGCAACTCGATTGCGTGGCTCTCTTATCGTTTATCCGGGCTGCACAACGACGCTAACCAACGTATTTTTGATAGCGTGATTGTGGTCACGGATCGGCGCGTACTGGATTCGCAGTTACAAAACACCATCTATCAGTTTGAACATAAATCCGGTGTCGTGCAGCGTATCGACAAGGATTCGCAACAGTTGGCGGATGCCATTGAGGGCGGAGCAAACATCATTATTACCACCTTGCAGAAATTCCCGTTTGTAATCGACAAAGTGGGCGGATTAGCTAATCGCCGTTATGCGGTGATCATTGATGAGGCGCACAGCTCACAAGGCGGCGAAGCCAGCAAAAAGATGAAACAGGTATTAGGCGATAACGCTACCAGTGTGCAGGAGCCTTACCCCAAATACGGTGAAGGTGACGGTGAAGAAGTCATGGATTCGCAGGATATGGTCAGCGACTATATCGAGCAAATTGACCAATCTGCGGCGGCACGAGGGCGACAAGCCAACCTGTCGTTCTTTGCGTTTACCGCAACCCCCAAATACAAGACGTTGGCGGTATTCGGATACAAGGATGTAGAAGGCAAGCCCCAACCCTTCCATCTTTATTCGATGCGACAAGCCATTGAAGAAGGTTTCATTCTGGATGTGTTGCAGCACTACACGACCTATCAGTTATATTTCAAACTGTGCAAAGCGATAGAAGACGACCCGAAAATCAACAGGAAAAAGGCAGCGCAGGCGATAGGCCGTTTTGTATCCTTGCACCCGCATAATCTGGCGCAAAAGACGGAAATCATCATTGAACACTTCCGGCAGGTTGTTGCGGCTAAGATTGGCGGGCGTGCCAAAGCCATGTTGGTGACAGGTTCACGCCTGCACGCCAAACGTTATTTCGAGGAGTTCAAACGTTATATCAAGCTCAAAGGCTACGGGCAGCACATCAAGATACTGGTGGCTTTTTCTGGCAAGGTAGTGGATGACAATTTCCCCGAGGGGGTGACTGAACCCCAACTGACGGGGTTTGGTGAAAAAGAGTTGCCGCAGAAATTTGCCGACGATGAATACAAAATCCTGATTGTGGCGGACAAGTACCAGACTGGCTTCGACCAGCCCTTGTTGCACACCATGTATGTTGACAAGCCATTATCGGGCGTTAAAGCAGTCCAAACCTTGTCACGCCTGAATCGTACCGCACCGGGTAAGGAAGATACGTTTATTCTCGATTTCGTTAATGAACGGCAGACCATTCTTGATTCATTCCAGCCTTACTACGAGTTAACCACCGTTACCGACGAACCAGAACCGAATCACCTGTATGACCTGAAAGCCAAGCTCGACGGGCAGCAGATTTATTTGATGTCAGAAGTAGACGTGCTGGCTCGGGTTTATTTCGACCCCACCACGCAAATGACTCCCCGCACACAGGCACAGTTGTACAGCTACATTGATCCGGCTGTGGATCGTTACAAGGCCATTGATAGCGAAGATTCTCAGGATGAATTCAAAAAGAGCCTGCGAACCTGGACGAATCTATACGCCTTTATGGCGCAAATCATGCCTTTCCGTGAACCTGAGTTTGAGAAATTCTACGCCTATGCCAAGCTGCTGTTGACCAAACTGCCCAAGCGTGATTTGGCCGAGAGCATGAAACTGAGCGATGAAGTGGCTTTGGAATACTACCGGCTGGAAAAGATCAAAGAGGGTTCCATTGACCTGATAACGGGTGAAGATGGTGAACTCGACGGCCTGACGGAAGCCGGTATCAAATGCACAAAAGATGAAAAGATTGCCCTGTCAGAAATCATCGACGTATTAAACGAGCGTTTTGGCACTGAATTTGAAGAGGCCGACCGGCTTTTCTTTGAACAAATTGAAACGGAGTTGATGCAGGATGCCACGCTAAAAGTACAGGCAAGAGTCAATAAGCTGGATACTTTCAAATACGCCTTTGAAGAACTGTTCATTGATAAACTGATTGAACGGATGGATCAGAATCAGGAGATTTTCGAGAAAATTCTTGAGGATCAGTCCTTTGGTGGTTTGGTGAAAGAACTGATGATGAAAAAGATATATGGGCGACTGAATGAGCGGGACTCATAGCAATGCCCAACTTGGGTTTATTTGTTGCTGTCGCTGGGCACGAAAGTTGGCATCAGCGCAAGTGTTGCCCAATTTCAGCCAACGTTTTGCCAATCCTCCGGCTTTCCTCACTCGATGCAATCCCCACCTCCCCCGCAATCCGCCCCCACTGCCGGGTCGCTGAGCGCACTTCCTCCAGCATGTCCCGCCAGCCCTTGATTCCGCAGCTTTCCGCCACCCGCCGGATGTCTTTCAATTGCGGGTTGCCGCTGCCTGCAATATCGGTGGTGTGGTAAGCGTTCACGCCCTCTGATAGGCATTGCAGCGATTTTATAGTAAATTCACCCCATCCCAATAACGAGCCATTATCCCCTTGCCAGCCCTAGCCCACCCACTGCCGACCACCCTTGATGAAGCACATCAGCTGATCGTGCGCCAACAGGAACGGATAGCCGGGTTGGAGAAGCAAGCGGCACGGGTAGTGGTGTTGGAACAGCAAGTCGAAACGCTGCAAAAACAGCTCGAAGAACTGGTGGCCAAACTGGGCAGCAGTTCCCGCAACAGCTCCAAACCGCCGTCCTCAGACAGCCCGGAACAACGGGCAGCCCGTCCAAAACGCAAGGGGAGTGGCCGCCCGCATGGCGGGCAACCCGGCCATCCACGCCACGAACGGGCGTTATATCCCCCCGAACAAGTGACCCGCACTGAACAGTATTTCCCGGAAAGCACCTGCGCCTGTGGTGGGGCAGTGGCGGTTGACTGGGAAAACCCTTACCGCCATCAGGTCACGGACATCGCCCCTCCGCCGCCACCCGAGGTGACGGAGCACCAGTTTTACCACGGTGTCTGCCAATCCTGCGGCAACCAACACCACAGCCAGTGGCCGGACTGGGTCCCCAGCGGGCAAATGGGTGCGGGTGTGATTGCCTGGATTGTGGTGCTGGCCGGACAGTTTCGCCTGTCGATGCGCCAAACCCAGCTCCTGTTGTGGGAAGTCTGGCAGGTGCGCTTCAGCACCGGGGCGATCAGCAAAGCGCAAGGCAAATCCATCCCGTGGATGGGGCCGCTGTACCGTCAGGTCGGTGAGCATGTGCGTGGGCAGGCGGTCTGCCATGCCGATGAAACCCGCCATTACCGTGGCACGAACACCTACTGGTTATGGGCATTGGCGGACAACACCGTCACGTACTTCATGACCCATTACTCACGCGGCAAGGCTGCCGCCGATGCCTTGTTGGGCAGTTTTACCGGTTATCTGGTGACAGACCACTTCAGCGGTTACGGCAATGTCCCGCCCGAACGGCGGCAACTGTGCTGGGCACACCTGATCCGGCACTTCCGCAAGATGGCCGGGCGTTGTGGCGGAGGGGGAATGGTTGGCAAACGCCTGCTGCTGATTGCCTGCGCCACCGTCCGCACCCATCACCGCTGGCAACAGCACCCCGAAGGGGCGGCACGCTACCGGCGGCGGATACTGCGCCTGCGCCGCAGCTTCCAGGCCACCCTCAGCCTGGGCGAAGCATTGGATAACTGCAAACGCACCCGCAACCAATGCAAACATCTCCGTAAAGATGAGGCCATGTGCTGGACTTTCCTCAAGGATACACGCATTCCCCTCACCAATAACCGCGCTGAACGGGTGATCCGCCCCTACGTGCAATGGCGTAAGACCAGTTTTGCCAGCCAGTCGGCACAAGGGGACAGGTTCCGGCCAACCGTGCTGACCGTGTTGGGGACTGCCCGGCAATTGGGGATGGATATGGCAACCCTGATGCGCTATGTGTGCTCCCAAGGCTTGGCTCATAAGCCGGTCGCCGTGCGCTTCCCCTTGGGGCAGGTCTGTACCCGCAAACCGCTACAAATGGCGTGAACGCTTACGGTGGTGTGCTGGTTGTTGATGCCGCTGCTGAACGTGAGGTCAAATGCCGGTGACAATTCCCAGCCGTGTTCCCGGCGGATGAAGGCAAAATTTTTGGCGTGATCATCCTTGTTGTGGGCGAAGACGTTGAACAGCATCAGTCGGAAGGCTTTTTCCGCCTCCCTAACACTACGGGTGATGTTCCGGGTCGCGTTGATGACGGTTTCGTAACTGATGCACGGCAAACGGTGGCTGGCGTAAATATAGCCCGACAAGCTGATGACGTGATGCCGCTGGTTGCCGTCCCGGTCAAAACGACACACGGCAAAAAACTCGTCGGCAGCAGCGCCTTGCCCGACCCGCAGCAGACGACATTCCGGCATTTCCAGCCCAGCCAGTTGCGCCATGCGGGCGTAAGCCAGCTCGATGCGCCCCATTTCGGCTGGGTCTTCCCGCGCCCGGAACTTGACCATCCAGTGCGTATAACCTGCGGGTAAAGGCTGGAAACCCGACAGGCATTCATCCGCCTGTTCCGACAGCGCGACCGTTACCTTGGGGCGCGCGCCACCCGGCGAACCGCCTTGTACCTGCAACTGCTGTAAAACTTCCGGCGTTTCCCCACGCAGCAATTGTTCGGCGGATTGCGCCAAACGCGCTATGTCCACCGTGGCGGAGACATCCCTGCTATGGATTTCCGGTTCATATTCCAGCGCCCCCATTGCCCGTGAGCCGATGTAGGCGAGCCGATCCAGCGGGGTGATTTCATGCGCCTGCCAGCCGGTTTGCTGGCGGAATGCCCGATCCATCAGCAACAGACCCCAGCCATCCGGCAGGGAGTCGTGGAACACGCCATGCACGCCGCCAAACTCCTGCGGTTGCGGGGAGAGTTGAGGTTCGGCTTGGAAAGGCAAGGTGCCGGGCGACAGGTCAAAGCCGGACTGGAGCCATGAGGAGGCGTACTGAAAATAAATCCGCCCACGCGCATCCGTACCGAGTTCACCAACCGTTGTTCCCGCGCTGTGAACGCGCAATCGGGTGATGTGTTTCATAAGCTCCCCCGCTGGCGTGGCCTGGCTTGCAACTCGGCAATGGATTGCGGCGGTTTTGCCGCGAACAGGGGCTGGAACGCATCCATGCAATCCAGCGCAAACGCCAGTTTCAGCAGGCTATGAAAACTGATCTGTCCGCTGGTTTCAAAGCGCTTGATGCTACCTTCGGCAACACCGGATTTTTCTGCCAGCGTGCGCCGGGTCAGGTTGGCGGCCAGACGTTGCGCCCTGGCTTGCGCGGCAACTGTTGCCAGCAGCGATTCTGGCGTTTGAAATGTAATAGGCAATATATTAACCCCATTGCAAATTTTTCTCTTACAAAGGATATTATATTACCTTTTAAATAAATTCGCCTATTCCCCGCCTTTGAATTTCACCATCCGCATGACCTGTATGTCGGAAACAAACACCACCCCGGAATGGCGACTGAAAAACGGGGTGAAACCACCCAATATCGGTTCCACCAGTTCCGGCGGAACGGCAGCGACGATCATGATCAACAAGTCTTCCTCGTTGAACATCAGATGGCCTTCGTGAAACCCCTGCCGCCCCTTGCCGGAAAGGTTATTGATGATGGTGTAACCCTTCACTCCGGCATGGTCGAGCAGGTCGGTGGCAAATTCCTGATATTCGCCTTCCAGGATAATTTCGAGCTTTTTCAGCGGACTGAGTGTGATGTCGTTCATGCCAGTGCTTCCTCTAACAGGGCAGGTTCGGGGGCGGAAAGCTGTTGGTGGGTTTGCCAGCTGCCATCCTCGAACAGGTGTACGGTGTGGGTTTCGGGGTCGATAACCAGCAGCCTGATCCAGGCGTTTTTCACCAGACGTTTGACGGAAATGACCCGCTCCACCGCCTGTCTCGCATGTTCAAACGGGGCTTCGATCAGGGTGACCAGGCGTACCGGCTCGTGGTAGGGCTTGCCTTTCTTGAGCACGGTCTGGGCGGGCAGGCCGGTACGCAGGTCGCTGATATTGCCGGTCATCACGCCGAAGCGCCCCGCCACGTTATGGTTGACCTTGCTGCCGCTGCCGAAACGGTCGTTATCGACGGTGGAAAAGTAGTGTTCCATGTTGATCCACTGCCCCACCACCAGCGGGCCGGTGAGGATGTTTTCCAGCAAGCGCCGTTTGGGGTCAACCCGGTAATCGTAGGAATGCAGAAAGGCACGCCCGTCCAGCGTTGCGTCGCTGGTCAGCCCGCGCCGCCCGATGATGAAGTAGGCGTTGCGCGACAGCCCCCATTCCGGGCGTACCTGTGACCAGTCCACCGCATTGCGTTGGGCGCATGAAAACGCAGAAGCCGGTTCGCAGCTGCTGTAAAATTCCAGCCCCAGCGTCGGTATGCGTTCCTGCGCACACAGGCGGGAAGCGGCGGTCAGGCCCTTGCGCAGCCGATCCAGATACATCAGGTGGGCAGAAGGCACCAGCTCCAGATCAATCAACTGCACCTCGTCGGTGGTAGTGTTGTGCAGGGCAGGCACGAACCAGGTGTCATCGGGAATGTCGATGCCCTGCTCATGCAAGCGTCGGCGTACCTGCGGCTTGTTGGCCATCTGCGCCAGTACGCGCCCGCTGACCTGCCCGTGATTGCCGCCACACGCGCCGCAATCCAGCGCGGATTCATACGGGTTGTTGGCAGAGGTGCTGCCGTGCCCGACCAGCAGGACAAAGCGCGAGAAATTTTCCGTCAGGCCAATTGCCCGCAGTGCCGTGCCGACGTAGTTGGTCTGCTCGTCGAGGGTGAAGCCGATCCGCCCCAGCCGTTCCAGTTGCCACTGGGCGGAGGAGGCGTTGATGCGGTAATCGGTTTGCAGACGCTTGATAAACGTGCGCAACTTGCCTTCGCCCAGACCCAGATGTTGCAGGCATTCGCCGAGATCGGTCTGGTGGTCGAGGGCGGCTTCGCGGAGTTCGCGGATAACGGCATCGGTGACTTTTTCCGGTGCCAGCCCAAATTCCTGCTCAATCGCCTTGACGATAACCGCCCGTTGTACCGTGCGCACGATGGAATCAGCCTCGGTACGACTGAGTTTGTCCAGCAGCAAGTGGGTATGCGGATGTTCCGCGTGCAGGCGCTTACGCCAGTTGTGGTAGCCCCTGGGGGCAAGGGTCTTGCCGATCATGTCGAAGCCGAACAGCAGGCCGATGGCTTCCACCGTGACGAATGGCGTCAGTACGGATTCCTTCAGCTCATGCACGGCATGTTCCAGCGCAGTCATGGCCGGGTCGTCCTGCACGCCGGTCGCGGCAATTTCCAGCACCAGATTTTGCGGGGTGAGGATGACCGGGCATAGATGCAATTCGCTGCCCTTACCCAGTTCCATAAAACTGAGCGGAACGCCGAAGAATCCGGCGATGCCGAAGGTCTGGTAATCGCCGACACTTTCCAGATGGCGACGGATGCGCTCGGAACGGGTATCGATGCAGAACAGCGCCTGTGCAAACGGGCGTTTGCTAGTGGTGGCACAGGGGCGCAGGGTCACGCCATCCAGCAACCGGGTAATAGCTTTGGCTTCCATCGCACGCAGCCACATCATGCCTTCACGCTGCTCACAGGCCGACAGGGTGTCGAGCAGGGTTTGTATTTCGTCCACCGCCATCGTTGCCAGCTTGTCGTCATCACCGGCCAGTTGCGCCAGTTCCTGCAAATGTGCGGCTTGCTGGCGGGCTTCGTGCTGGCGTTTTTTCCGGGTGTAGGTGGTAAATACAGCAGCAATGTCGACAGGCTTGTTACGCAGCAGGGCGCGTTCCACCGTATTCGCCATCACAGGCAGAATCTGCCCGCTGTACAGCTCCAGCCGTAACCAGGTCTCCTGCGGGCGTTCGGTAATCATGGCTTCCAGCGCTGTGCGGGTATTCAACCGGCGTTGTAGCTTGCCGGAATTGAGCAAAGCCAGCGCCAGCGTCAGGCGGATCGCCATGAAGTCGATCAGGTCGCCGGGGTATTTCTGGTTCCAGTGGTAGCGCTTGGCGCTGGAACGCCAGCGGATGAAACCGACCCAGCCGTGCAGCCGCGCCAGTTCGCGGGTGAAATAGGCCATCCAACGCGCTTCGGGAATACCCAGCTGTGCCAGCACGTAGGCAATAATACCTTCCGGCGTGTCGGCTTCCCCCAGAATGCGGCGCACCTGGCGGGTACGTTGCACCAGCGGAATATTGTGCAACGCCAATTCCCGCCATGCCTGGAAGAAACCGTGTTCGCGCCCCGGCATTCCCCACGCTGACTGGCCTTCATCGAAAAAGTCGAGGCAGCTTTTGATCAGCAGGGTATCAAGCTCCTCGCCAAGCTGAGTACCGTACAAGGCATCGACGGCTTCGTACACCGGGCAGTCTGCAAGCAGGCGCTGGCGCAGCCGGGTTGTCAGCTTCTTCAGATCAATGCCTGCGTTCGCGTCAGGCTCCTTACCCGTCAGTACGGTGTGGATGTCGGCAGCATCCGGCAAGGTGACAGCGGGGCTAACCGGCTGGCGGGTTTCGGTGAGCAAGGCCAGCAGCCAGCGCGGTAATGCCAGCCCGGTGGTATTTTCCCGCCCGGCCAGAAATGCACTGATTTCAGCCGCCAGCGCGTTCCTGTCTACCTTGCCTTCGTCCAGATAAGCCTGATAGAGGCTGCGCGGCAAATAAGCCCGCCCGTGAAACAGCTTGCTGCCTTGTTCCACCGCTTCGGGAAAAGGCAAGTGTTCCAGCCCGTGCAGGGGGTTGTGGTGAATGAAGGTGCGCATCGGCCAGAAAAACGGGATCGGTTCCGCCGCCATGTGAATCATGGAACGGATTTTCAGGCTCATGCCCAGAAAGTTGTTCATGCTAAACCTCCCGTTACCAGCAAGCCTGCCAGCGCCAGCACCGCCAGAATCAGCGCAAACGCCCAACTCAGCCCCGACTGCAAATCGCTGACTTGCCCGGCCTGCTGTTCAGGCCCGACCAGCAAGCCTTGCAACAGGCGCACCCCCGCCCAGCTCCAGCTCAGCCAGGTCAGCAACATCAGCACGGCGATGAACGGGCTGGCCAGCAACAACATGTGCAGCATGGTGAAAAATGTGGGGAACACCGGCGTAGCGATAGCCGCCAACGTACTGAACACCAGCAATCCGGAAAAACGTGGCATGATGCTGGCCAGCCCGCCGTACAAATGGGTGTAGGCTGCACCGAAGCGCTGTTCCAGCCCTACCGCCAGCAGCGCAATCAAGGTCAGTGGAATACTGAAACCCAACGCATCCGCCATCAGTAATGCCTGTTCTCCGTTAGCCAATAGCGGAAACCACAACAGACTCCATGCTGAAGTCGCCAGAAAGCCCACCCAGCCGTTCACATCCCGCTGCGTAATCAGGCGGAAGCCGTACAGCAAGGCTGTCAGTGCCGCCCACAGCAGTACCCAGCCGGGCAGTTCCTCACCCAGCAGAAAGAACAGTGCCACCCCCATTTGCGGCCAGCACAACAACAAACCGATCCTGAGCAAGGGGTGACTAAACCGTTCCAGCAAATAATTGAACACCATGCTGAGCGGAAACAGCGGCAGGAACAAACCGATCAACAATAACGTGAATACAGACATACTTACCCCCACCTCAGCCAGCTGTTGATCCGCGCAGACCCGGCCAGCAAGCCACGGGTCAGGGTCGTGTACAATTCCGCGATATACAGTTCCCGCATCAGCAGGGCATAGAAGCCCATCCACATGCGGGTGGCGAAACTTTTCCCCGGCGCAGCATTGCGGTCGGCGTAATAAGCACTGAGCCAGCCAACCACGATCACCAGCGCCACCAACACAATCAGCGCATTGAACCAGGTAAAATCAATGCGGGCTGAGTCATACAGCCTTTCGATAAAGCCTGCTTCAGGGTAAAGGAACAGGGTAAAGGCATGGCTGACCAGCGTGTAACCAATCACCACCACGGTAAACGAGAAGATAATCAGCGTTACCAGTCGCCACGGATTCTGCGAACGCATGTTGTAGGTCGCAAACAGCAACTGCACGCCCGTCACCCAGCCAAAGAATAGCAGCACAATCGCGCCCTGCTTGTGGAACACGCCGGGGTCAACCACCAGATGCGATAGACCCAACACGCCCAGTGGCACCAGCATGGTCAGCGCCGCCATCAACAGCCACGGGTAACGGTTGCCCTGCGGCTGCTTTTCGATAATGAAGGTATACAGCTCATCCTTGGGTATACCATCGTGCTGGCGTGCCTGCCCAATGACCCCGCCTGCATTCAGGAACAACGTCCCCTTGAACAGCCCGTGTGCAATCAGGTGGAATATCGCCAGCGAAAACGCACCCACCCCGCATTCCATGATCATGAAACCCATCTGCCCCATGGTGGAATAGCCCAGCGATTTCTTGATGTCATTCTGGGTCAGCATCAGCACCGAGCCAATCAGTGAGGTCATCAGCCCCACGACAAACACCCAGTGCAGCACATCATGCGTCTCAACGAAAACCGGCGCAAAGCGGTTGATCAGGAAACCGCCCGCATTCACGATACCTGCGTGCATCAGGGCGGATACCGGGGTAGGCCCTTCCATCGTATACGGCAGCCAGGTATGCAGCAGGAACTGGGCGGAACGGGCAAACGCCGCCAGCGCAATCAGCGCACCCACCACCTCAACCACTGCCAGCCCCAGGAAGGTTGTCACGTGCGGATCAGCTTTCACCTGCTCGAAAATGGCGGGTAATGACCAGGTTCCATACGCATGGAACAGCAGCACCGCCGCCAGCAGCAGCGGCAAATCGCCAAACCGGTAGGTAATCAGCGTCCAGAAGCCGTAGCGGTGTGCCGATTTGCTGCGCATATCCTGCCCCAACAGGAAATACAGCAATACCCCGATCAGTTGCCACGCAATCAGCAACGTGATCAGGTCGCCCGCCGCTACCATCACCAGCAGGGCGGCAACCATCAGATCCAGCAGGATGAAAAAGCGCACATAACCGGCTTCTTCCACCATGTAACGCACGGAATAGACCCGCACGATCAGGCTGATGACAGCAATGACAAAAGCCATCAGCAGGCTCAGCGGATCGAACAGCAGACTGCCCCATACCGTACCAACACTATGTAAATCGGAAGCCTGCCCTGACAATTTCAGCCATAACAGGAAACCGGCCAGCAGCAATGTCAGTACGCTACCCGCCAGTCCGATCCGCACCACGCCGCGCCCCAGCAAACCCGACAGCAGCCGGGTCAGCAAGGCCGACAGCAGCGGCAGTGCCGGTAGCAGTAACATGAGCTTATCCATAAATACCTCCAGCCCGGTTCACGATCGGCAACTGCAAAGGGGTGATGTCAACGGCATCGGCAAAGACCTGTTTGGCGTATTGCAGGGCGTCTTTGCGTTCCTTGAAGAAATGCCCGGTGCCGATATGCCTGACCAGGCCGGAGCGATCAAAAGCGGCATAAACCTGCGCCTTGCTGCGGGCGATATACAGGTCGATGCCCTTGGCGCGTAAGCGGTCGACCATCTTTTCCAGCATGTTCTCACCGGTCGCATCTACCTGGCCGACGCCTTCCAGATCCAAAATCACTGCCTTGAGGGCAGGCTTGCGGGCAATGCTGTTCAGCAGCTTGCCTTCCAGATACCCGGCGTTGGCGAAATAGAGATCGCCGTCAAAGCCGAAGATCGCCACGCTGTCGCTGGTCGGCAGGTCGTGCAGTTCGGCGTCACGCAGGATGCCGTCGCTGGGGTCACGTGCCAGTTCCACGAAATTCGGCGTCATGGTGCGGTACAGGAACAGGCCGAGCGAGAGCAGGATACCCGTCAGGATGCCCACTTCCAGATGCGGCGCGAACATCAGCGTGGCAGCGAAGGTGATGATGGCGGCAATACCATCATGCCGTTCCACCTTCCACGCCCGCACGATCGGCTCCAGTGAAAACAGGTTGAGCACCGCCATAATGATGACCGCACCCAGGGTCGCCTGCGGCAGGTGATAAAGCAGGTCAGTCAGGAACAGCAAGGTAATGCCGATCAGCAATCCGGTAATGATCGAGGCCAGCCCGGTACGCGCGCCGGAGGCAAAATTCACCGCAGAACGCGAAAACGAACCCGACACCACATACCCCTGCGACAAACCGGAGGCGATATTCGCCATGCCCTGCCCGACCAGTTCCTGATTCACCGACCACGGCTGGCGGGTTTGCGAGGCAATCGCCTTGGAGATGGAAATGGCTTCCACCAGCCCCATCAGGCCGATCACGATGGCCGAGATCATCAGCCCGCCAAGCTGGTCGAAATTGAACGTAACCACCGGGAAGGAAAATGCCGGTAAGCCTTGCGGAATCGCCCCCACCACACTGCCGCCGCGCTCCTCGTAATGGAAAAACCAAGCAATCACCGTGGTCAGCACGACTGTAAGCAGGATACCCGGCAAACGCGGCGCATAGCGTTTCAGCATCAGCAGTGAAGTCAACGCAACCGCCCCCATCAGGAAAATGACCAGTTGCGTGTCACCCAGTGAAGTGACTACTGCCCACAAATACTCGTAATAATGCTCGAACTGGTCAGCCTTGATGTCGAGGCCAAACACTTTCGGCAATTGCGAAGTGCCGATAATCAGCGCCGCGCCATTGGTAAAGCCCAAGACCACCGGATTGGACAGGAAGTCGACCACGATCCCGAGCCGCAGCAACCCCAGTGACAGACGGAACACGCCGATCATGAAGGCCAGCAGCGCCGCATAAACCATCATCATTTCAATGCCCAGTGAGACGTAGGGCTGGATGGCAGTTGCCGACATCAGCGAAGCCAGTGCCACCGGGCCAGTGCTCAACTGGCGTGAAGAACCGAACAGCGCCGCCACGATCACCGGCAGGAAGGAGGCATACAAGCCAACATACGCAGGCAGCCCCGCCAGTTGCGCGTAAGCCATGGCCTGTGGAATCGCAATCATGGCGACGGTAAGCCCCGCCATCGCATCGGATTTCAGGGTTGTAGGATTTTTCAGCTCCCCCGCCCATTGCCGGTAAGGGGTGAAATTATTGCTGAGGGATCGTAGCCAGTTAATCATAGACTCACCGGGTCATGCTCAGGTAGAGCGCAGGCAGTTTTTCCGGCAGGCGCGTGACGTGATCCAGCACCAGATAGTTTTTCGCGCCGAAGATGTTGGAAACATACTGATCGGCGTAAGGGTCGAGGCTCAGGCAGAAGGTGCGGATGCCGCTACGCCCTAGCTCTTCCACCGCCTTCTTGGTGTCGAAACGCAGGTATTGCGGATCGCGCACGTCATTGTCGGCAGGCTCGCCATCGGTCAGCAGGATCACCAGTTTCTTTTGGCTGGCTCGTTGCGCCAATAAGGAACCGGCATGACGCAAGGCCGCGCCCATGCGGGTGGAAAGCTGCCCCTTCATACCTGCCAAACGCCCCTTGGTCACATCGCTGTAGGGCGCGTCGAAATCCTTGATGCGGTAGTACTCGACATCGTGCCGCCCGTTGGAGTCGAAACCGTGGATGGCGAACGGGTCGCCCACCTTGTTGAGCGCTTCGGCCAGCAGGGCGGCGGCTTCGCGCGCCATGTCCAGCACCGTTACGCCTTCCTCGGCGTCGCGTACCTGATCGTTGGTCGATTCCGACAGGTCGATCAGCAGCACTACCGACAAATCGCGGATTTGCAAGTGGGTGCGGATGTTGATGCGCGGGTCGGGCTGCGAACCCATGCGAATACTGACCATCGCATCCACCGCCGCATTGATGTCGATGGTGTCGCCGTCTTCCTGTTTG
This sequence comes from Thiothrix nivea DSM 5205, assembly GCF_000260135.1. NCBI lineage: Bacteria > Pseudomonadati > Pseudomonadota > Gammaproteobacteria > Thiotrichales > Thiotrichaceae > Thiothrix > Thiothrix nivea. The sequence continues at coordinate 1,894,358 of NZ_JH651384.1, forward strand.
CGCTGACGTACCACGCCTTGTGGCTGTACCGCTTCGATCAGGTGTTTGAGGCGCGATATGATCGGTTTGTTGCGTTCGATGGCGGCGTCGATTTCGGCGACTTCGCCCAGTTTCGGGCGCTTTTCCAGTACCGTCGTCCAGTTGGGGCGCTCTAACTGGGTCTGGTAATCCCATTCCGGGTAGTGCACCGGCGAAGCCATCGGCGGCTTGCCTTCCTTCTCGTTGAGGGACTTGCCGTCGTCATGGAACCATTCGGTCGCCAGCACCCAGACTTCCTGCGCGTCATCACCCGCGAATTCAACGTCGAGGTTGTTCCACATTTCCATGACGCTGACGTATTTGCGTACCTGTTTGGTCTGGCCGGGCAGCAGTATGCCGTCGGCCTCTTCAGTCTGGTCTACCCACAGGTAGCGGTTGTCATCACGGTAGGGGTTGGCGGGCAAATCCTTGTTGGGGTTGAAGCGGATACCGAGCGACTCGGCCTGTTTGGCCAGTTCGCGCCCGATTTCCCACGCCAGACGTTGCTCGCTCAGACGGTCGGAAGCTTGCTGGAACAACGCACGTGCGGCTTCCACCAGCGGGTGATCGTCGTTGCAGTAGTTTTCATCAGCCATCGCGCGAGCCATGCGGTCGAGCAGTGCGCCGGTGCTATCCGTTTTGCTTTGATCAGTAGGCAGCAGGTTGAGCCAGATTTGCTTGAGGCCGGGGAAAGCCTTGATCGCGAGTGCTTCCACCCGCGCATCTTCCACCAGCCCGATCATGGCTTTTTGCAGCGAACTCAGGTCTTCGGCCAGCGGGTCGTAGCGCGAATGCATGATGTGCGCGGAAGCGTGCGCGGCGGCTGCGCGGTAGAGTTCCATGCCAGCAATCTTGTCTTCGGCAGCAGCATTTTCCTGCTCGCTGAAGTCATCGAAAGCGTCCGGCAAGTGGATGAAATAATGTTCGATATAAGGGCGATAACCTTCGCGCGTTTCAAAGTCACCGGAGGTAGGGCGCAGGAAAAAATCCTGACCCCACAGCGCCCGCAAATACATGATCAGGCGACGTTGTACATCGACGAACAGTACCCCGCGCTGTTCCTTTTTCATGATGGTGCGGGAGTCGTCGCTGTCCAGCCCGAAATAGGCCGTCTGTTCGTCAAACTTGTTGCGGTAGGCGGCAACACCCCACATGGCCCAGCGGCGCAAACCGCCCAGGGTCAGGTGGGTCAGCAACACATCCAGCTTCGACAGCATCGGGCGCAAGCTGCGTGGAGCCTGCGCCAGCAGGGTATTCAGCAGGCCGAGATAGCCCTTGAACAGTTCCAGCTCACCCATGCGGGTGGCGGCAGTCGGGGCAGTGGAAAACAGCAGCACCAGAACAGCAGCGCTGGTGCGGGAATACATTTTGATGGCGGCGGAAAGCAGCTCGGAAACCGCTTCCTCACCGATTTCTCGCGCTACCTGCGGGGCAGCTTCGAGGAATGCTTCGACCAGATCGGTGCCGCGCCCCAGTGAATTCAGACCAGCCGCGCCGCGCAGGTAAGTGTCCAGCCCACGCGGGGTGAACACGCGCGCGGCGTCGTGCCAGTTGGATTCGAGGACGGCATTGGCGGTTTCGCCCAATTCGTCCAGGACATCCTGATAGTCACTGAGTTGAATCGCCATGGTGTCATTCCTTGTGCCGTTACCGTCTTTTAATCAGGCCAGATTCGCTCCGGATGCAGCGGAAAATCTTTGGTATTCAGATCCGGTGCGGAATCGGCAGCGACTGACCTAGCTTGCGCTGCCGGTTTGTTGCGGCTGTTACTGCCCGCTTTTGGCTTGGATGCCGGTTTCCTGGGAGCCGGTTTTTTTGCGGCTGGCTTGGGCTTAGCTTTAGGTGCAGGCGGGCTGCTTTTCTGCGCCGTTGCTACCGCTGGCTTGTCTGCCTCAGCAGGTGCCGCCGGAGTAGCGGCTGGAGCCGTTTCCTCCGGCGGGCTGGCTGTAGTGACCATTTTGTCTTCTGGTTCAGTCATGCGAACGTCCCGTCCTCAGGCTGCCACTTTGTGCGACAGGATCGCGTCGGTTTCAGCGGCGAAACCGTATTCGACCATGCCCAGATCATCAGCTTCGGCCTGGATGCGGACAGTCACCTGGGTGCGGTTAAAATTCAGACTGGGGTAGTAACCCGTGCGTTCAGAAAGGCTGGCCAGATCGTCAAGAAACTGGCGGGTTTCCTCATAGGAACCGAACTCGTAGCGGCGGGACATGCCGACCGGAAGTTTGTGGGTGTCCCAGTTATTCAGTGTGCGTATATCTGCCATGATGGTGCTCCTGTGTTGAAGATTCCCCCTTCTCCCCTCTTACTCCCTGCCCCCCTTGCGGGGGAAGGGTTGGGGATGGGGGGGTAAAACGCTTATTCAGCCGTAGGCAAAATCGTTTCCACTTCAGAGTGGACACGCGCAATGATGTGCGCCGCCACGATGCCGTCGCCGACCCGTTCGCAAGCGTCAGCGCCCGCACGGACTGCGGCGTTGACCGCGCCGGTTTCGCCACGTACCAGTACGGTGACGTAGCCGCCGCCGACGAACTGGCGTCCGATCAGTTTGACTTCTGCTGCTTTGGTCATGGCGTCCGCTGCTTCGATAGCCGGAACCAGACCGCGTGTTTCGATCATGCCAAGTGCAATACCTGTTACCTGTGCCATTGTGATTCTCCTTGAGAGTTCAATTTAATCTGTGTAATTAACCGATAACTGCCTGGTCAGCGGTCTCGCCCGGCTTGGGGAGGATGCTTTCCACTTCGGAATGGACACGCGCAATGATGTGCGCCGCCACGATGCCGTCACCAACCCGTTCGCAGGCGTCGGCTCCGGCGCGTACCGCTGCGTTGACCGCACCGGTTTCGCCGCGTACCAGCACGGTTACGTAACCGCCGCCGACAAACTGCCGTCCTACCAGACGTACTTCTGCTGCTTTGGTCATGGCGTCCGCCGCTTCGATGGCAGGCACCAGACCGCGAGTTTCAATCATGCCAAGGGCAATGCCCGTCACTTCAGCCATTTTCGTGCTCCTTTTTTCAACAAACGGGAGGAAAAATTATTCTTCATCCCAGTAATCAATAATGCCCAGTATGGTTAGATCCGTCTGGATGTCGGCGTCGCCCATGCCGAAGCGTGCCGCTGAACCACTGGAGGTAAAAACCCATTTTCCTGCTGGTACGCCAATCGGATCGGTCGCTACCAGCAGCCCGCCCTTGAGGCCCTTCAGAACCCGCAGGGAGGCGCTTTTCAAACCCGGAACCCGGCGAGTGGCAACCAGATCGCGTTCAACGCGCATGATTTCCATGGCTCAGCCTTCCGGGTTCCAGTTGTCGATAATCCCCACAATCGTCAGGTCGGAGGGGTAGGACTTGCTACCCGCCGCTTCCCTCGCTGCCGAGGAACTCACGCAGATCACCCAGTCACCGGGGATGCAACCGATCGCGTCCACCGCTACCAGCGGCACAGCACCCGGTTTGTCACGCACCACCAGCAGCGGGCGATGACCCAGTTCAGCCTGACGGTTGGTGGAAACCAGCGTCTTTTCGACCCGCATGATTCTCATAAACCGTCCTCCACCGTTTCGATCGGGCTGCCGGTTGGCTGGTTCTGCACCGAGAGGTGGCAGAACAGTAAACCGTTTTTGTCCAGTTCGGCGTAACGGGTCTTGATCGCATCGCGTACCCGTTGCGCCTTGGCTACCGCGCGTTCGCGGGAACCGGGGACTTTGGCGTTGTAGCGGAAGTGGATCGCCACCGGAACCGGCAACCCGTGCTTGACGTTGAGTCCCTTGAAAATCTTGATGCCTACATCCATGTCCGCCACGCCTTCTTCCAGCGTTTCCATGCGCGCGTAGTAGGCCACGTTGCGCATCTGCACTTCCTCGAAACTGTCGCCGACGCTGATGAAGCGTTCGGCATGACCGATGTCGGGGTAGCGTCCGCCGTATACATCGGCGACGTATTCAATCTGCGACAAATTGTTGATCAGCAGGTTGGCGACCAGGCGGCGCATTCCGTCGTGCGGTTCGCCCTTGCCTGCGCCCCAGCCGTCGGTTTCCAGCGCGGTCTTGCGGATCGCTTCGTACACCGCCAGTCGTGCTTCATCTGCCGACAGGTGCAGGGTGTCGCGGTACAGTTCGGCGTTGTCGATCAGGCGATGGGTCGACAGATCGCCGTTGGCGTCCGGCACGTGTACCCGGATCGCATCGGTGTCGGTATCGACGCCGATCAGTAATAAATCTGTGCTGGCCCCACAGCAGAACGAGTTTTCAATGGCTTCACGGAACTGGTACAAACGTTCCAGTGCGGCTTCCATGGCCTTGCGCTCGTTACTGCCGTGGGCAGCACATCCCTCATGGCAGGAGGAACTGGTGCTGGTGTGATACACCGCAATCTTTAAATAACGGGTGCCTGCATCCACGGTGGTCGGAACACCTTCGCGGAAGCGGCGTAATTCGGTTTCTTCCCAGTGGTGGACATCGGTTTCCACATCGAACAGCGTGCCTGCATATGACTTGCGGCGGGTGAACGATGAAATCGGCAGGCGCAGGATGTAGCGGCTCATGCCTTTCAAGCGTCCATCCGAGCAGGCGCTGATGTCGACCGCGTGGAAGCCGCAATCGAGGAAGAAATTGCGTGTGTCCTGCACGCTTTCGACCTGACGGCGGATGTCGTCCACAAACTGGGCGGCGGATGTCTTCAGCGCGGAAAACACGCAGTGGGCATACAGCGCCTTCATGTCCGGGCCGGAAATCCACGCATCATCCAGCAGGCTTTCCGGCAGTTCGTAATCCAGCCACTGCGCGGCGATCTCCCGCGCCTGGGCAGCGAAACCTGCCCCGCGCGGAATCCCGGCAATGTTCTTCAGGGTCGGCGCGATCATGTCGAAACGGCCTTTGACCGAATCTTCGCAATGCGCCAGACGGGCGTTCATGTGGCCGTCGGTCAACGGGTGGCGGCAGACAGCGGCAGGCAGCGAAGCGCAGGCCGGATGCGGCTTGGCAGGTGCATCGCTGGCAACCGGCAGCGGCGCAAGCTTGGCAACGGCCAGGCCGACCGGAGCTGTTGCTCCAGTACGGCGCAGGATGTTGCGGTTAGCCTGCGTGTTGCCAGAGCGAATGTTGTAAGCATTACGTGTGTTCATCGCGTGTTGCCTTTCATTCCTTGCCGTTAATCAATCTGCTGTTTAAAGCCACGTTTAACCACGCGCCCCACCGGATACGGTGATGACTGCGCCCTGATGGGTGTTGCCGCTGCTGCCGGTAATCGCCGACATGGCTGCTGATACCCGTTCCATGTTGCGGTTGACATGGGCATTGAATGCCGCACCGCGTGCCTCACAGCGCAGGGTCGGGTTGCGTCCCTGTGCCGAGCGGCCTTCCGTGCCGGTGATCTGGTGACCACGCGCCCAGTTGTCGCCGGTAATGCTGATGCCACCGTCACGACCTTCGCCGGTGATGCGCTGCACGGGTGCAGGAGCCATGCCTTCCGCCGGATGTTGCAGGGAAGCCTGTACCGGTGTCGGCGCAGTGGCCGGAGCCTGCATCGGCGCTGGCGCTGCCGGTTGCGGCTGGATCATGACCTGCTGCGGTTGCGTCATGTGGGTATGACGGAACTCGGGCGTGCCGGAAACCCACTGACCACCCAGATTCACCGGGCCGGTTACGCGGCTGTTGCCGTCGTAAGAGTTACCGGTAATCGCGCTCTGCGATCCGCGTTTCTGCGCTGCCCGTGCCGGTGACACAATGCTGAAGTCCGTTGGCGCGGTTGGCTCAGGCTGCGGTTGCGCGGCATACACCGGGTACTGAGGCTGGGCCATCATCATCGGTGCCGGTTGCGGCGCTACCTGCTGTTGCGGGTAGTACGCTTGCGGGTACTGCCCGTGCAGGGCTGCTGGCGCACTGATCGGCATCGGTTGCGGTTCCGGCTGCTGCATCGCTGGAGCCGGTGTGTGCTGATGGCTGTCCTGCTCGGGTGCAATCAGCCCGGCAGCTATCGCCAGATCCCGTGCGGCGCAAGCGCTGCAACAGGCTCCGTGATTTTCCGGCACCTGGATGCCCGCATACGGTGTTCCGCTCACTGGTAAGTGACTGCCCGCTTCGTTACCGGTCACGCTGGCCGTGTTGCTCAGCAGGGTGCCGGAAACGTGCTGGCCGTTCGGCGTATGCTCTACACCAACCTTGGCTGGCGTTGCGGGTGGGGTGCTCGCGCAATACCCGGCGAATTGTTCCTGGCCGTAGTATTCAGTCCCGGTGACGGGCAGGCACCCCCCGTGCTCGTCACCGCTAAGCTTTGGGCCGTGATCAACCCGTGTACCGGTCAGCTCACGACCTGCCAAGGTGTGCATGCTGTGCGCCTTGGGTGGCGCGCCACCACACAGTTTTCTGCTGGCACTGTCATATTGCGCACCGGTAACCCGCTTGCAGGAACCCGGTTCGTTACCCGTTACCTTGCTGCTGCGGTCAACCAGATTGCCGGTGATGACCTGATCCCTGCGGGTGCGGTCGATACCCACCTTGGCCGGACTCGGCTGCGGCATGGTCTGGCAGATCGAGGCGAACTGTTCGTTGGAAATGTATTCCGTGCCGGTAATGGTGCGGCAACTGCCTTGCTCATCACCGGTGACCCTGGAAGAGCGCCCGACTTCCGTACCGGTCACAGGGCGACCTGCGATGGTATGGGTCAGCGCGACCTTGGCAGGCCCGTTGATGGTCATTTTGGCCATGCCGGTATCCGCGTACTGCGAGCCAGTGATGCTGCGTTTTGCGCCTGCTTCGGTACCGGTAGTGCGGTTGAAGCGGGCTTCGTCCGCACCGGTTACACTGATTTGCTTGCGTTCGGTCATGCTGCTCATCACTTTGGGTGGCTTGCCTGCCAGCCCCTTGTTTTCACAGAATTCAGCGAAACGTTCCGCGCCCAGGTATTCCGTACCGGTAACGCTGCGGCAAGCGCCTTGCTCGTCGCCGGTCACTTTGGCGGAACGACCCACTTCCGTGCCGGAAACGCCCAGGCCACCGCTGGTGACGCTGAAACCGACCTTGGGCGGCTCCGTAGGCTTCGGTTTGCTGCCGCAGAAAGAGGCGAACTGTTCCGTGCCGATGTACTCGGTGCCGGTAACGGTGCGGCAGGTGCCGGGTTCATTGCCGGTAACGGTCGCCTTACGCTCAACTTGCGTACCTGTGACCGGGCTGCCGGACAGCGTAGTGCCGGTTTCCACTTTCGGTGGCGCGGCGCTGGGGCGAACCCGTCCGCTCGGGCGGGCGGCCTTGCTGTTGCCACGGCCTTTCATCGCCATGGCTTGGCGGTGCTTGCGGGCTGCTTCGCGTCCGTCAACGTCCGGATTCAGGAAGCTGGCGGCAACACTGGCGCGGCTGGCGGTGCGGCGTTTGCCGGACATCGCTGCCTTGCCCTTGTTGGCCAGCGCCTGCCGACGATTACGGCAGATCTGGCGGATGCTATTGGCGTCCTGACCCAGTGCGCCGGGGTTGGCTTCCACCAGTTCGCAGATCATGTCCAGCTCGGCGGTAGCTTCCGGGGAAGCATCGTCAGCGGATTGATCCAGCGTGGCCGGGTTGGGAGCCATCATCGGAGCAGGCCGTTGCGGGCGTGTCGGACGTGCAGAGGAAGTCTGCCCGGCCACAGCGGTCTTGCCCTGCGAGGCCATATTCTGCCGACGGTTGCGGCACAGCTGGCGCACGCTGCTGGTATCCGGCCCCAAAGCTGAGGGATCGCTCTCAACCATGGAACACAGATCAGCCAAGCGGTCGGCAGGCTGTGAGCTGGCCGTGGGTGCAGACGAAACCGGGCGAGCCTGCGCCGCTACCGCAACAGGCGCGGAAGGCGACGGTCTGGAACGCCGGTCGGCGGCGCTGCGCTGAGCGGCCTGTCTTCGCGCCGCTTGCGCTGCGCGGGATTTATCCGCGCTGGTTGCAGTTTGTGCAGGCATGGTAGTCCTCCGCTAACGTTGGATTAACCCCGGTACACGATAAAGGCAGTGCCCTGGCTTTGGGTGTAGTTGTCGTAGCCGATCAGGCGCACGTGGTGGTTGGGGTATTCACGACGGCAGGCGTCGAGTTCCGCCAGTACCACATCCACGCTTTGCTCGCCGAACATCGGCAGCTTCCACATGAACCAGTAGTTGCGCGCCGCGCCGGAAGGCTCGACGTGCTCGACCGCCGGGTTCCAGCCCTGCGCGATGACGTACTGGATCTGGGTGCGGATTTCCTCCGCCGACAGTTGCGGCAGGTAGGAAAAGGTTTCGTATTTCAGTGACTGTTTGTAGTCAGCAACAGTTGCCATGTCGTCAACTCCTTAATTAGCGGTTCTGGGTATCAAGCTTGTCGACAGTGTCGAATTCGAACTTGATTTCCTTCCAGGTTTCCATCGCAATCTTCAGCTCGGGGCTGGACTGGGCCGCCTTGGTGAGGATTTCCTTGCCGTTGCGCTCCAGGTCGACACCACGGTTGCGGGCTTCCACGCAGGCTTCCAGCGCGACACGGTTGGCTGCTGCACCCGCTGCGTTGCCCCATGGGTGACCCAAAGTACCGCCACCGAATTGCAGTACGGAGTCGTCGCCGAAAATGGTCACGAGCGCAGGCATGTGCCAGACGTGGATACCACCGGAGGCAACTGCAAATACGCCCGGCATGGAACCCCAGTCCTGATCGAAGAAGATGCCGCGTGAACGGTCTTCAGGAACGAAGGATTCGCGCAGCAGGTCGATCCAGCCGAGGGTCGCTTCGCGGTCGCCTTCCAGCTTGCCGACAACCGTACCGGTATGCAGGTGGTCGCCACCGGACAGGCGCAGGGCTTTCGCCAGTACGCGGAAGTGGATGCCGTGGTGCGGGTTACGGTCGAGTACGGCGTGCATCGCGCGGTGGATGTGCAGCAGCACGCCGTTCTTGCGGCACCAGCGCGCCAAACCGGTGTTGGAGCAGAAACCGCCGGTCAGGAAGTCGTGCATGATGATGGGGGAGCCGATTTCCTTGGCGAATTCAGCACGCTCATACATTTCTTCCGGGGAAGGCGCGGTCACGTTCAGGTAGTGGCCTTTGCGTTCGCCGGTATGGGCTTCGGCGGTTTCAATCGCGTCCTGCACGAACAGGAAGCGGTCACGCCAGCGCATGAATGGCTGCGAGTTGATGTTTTCGTCGTCCTTGGTGAAGTCCAGACCACCGCGCAAACACTCGTAGACGGCGCGGCCATAGTTCTTGGCGGACAGACCCAGTTTCGGCTTGATGGTACAACCCAGCATCGGGCGGCCATACTTGTTCATGTGGTCGCGTTCGACCTGGATGCCGTGTGGCGGGCCGTTACAGGTCTTGACGTAGGCGATCGGGAAGCGCACGTCTTCCAGACGCAGGGCGCGTACTGCCTTGAAGCCGAAGACGTTACCCACCAGTGAGGTGAAGACGTTGACAACGGAGCCTTCTTCGAACAGGTCGATGGGGTAGGCGATGAAAGCGTAGTAACAGGAATCGTCGCCCGGCACGTCCTCGATCGCATAGGCGCGGCCACGGTAGTAGTCCATGTCGGTGAGGAGGTCAGTCCAGACCGTAGTCCAGGTACCGGTGGAAGATTCCGCAGCCACTGCCGCAGCAGCTTCTTCGCGGTCAACACCCGGTTGCGGGGTGATCTTGAAACAGGCCAGCAAGTCGGTGTCCAATGGAACGTAATCCGGCTGCCAGTAGGTTTGCCGGTATTCCTTGACCCCGGCCTCGTATTTCTTTGCCATCATCTTCTCCTTGCAGAAGTCGCTGTCTGAAATCTTGTTCTGGCTGATTTGCGCCAGATGGGACGACTATAAGCAAGGTGAATTATGAACTAAAGTTAATTGTAAAAATGGTTTTCATATATAAAAGTAAATGTAAATAATGACAATTTACTGGAGTAAATGAAAAATTGGGTTGTCCCCTAGTCTGGATTAAGTTTGGTAGGTTCTGCGGAAATATCAGTCATTCGCGGACAATGACGAGGTATGTTTTACCCGTGCTACAATATGTCCAATCCTGAAACAGAAGGTTATATGCCATGACTGAGCAACATGAAAAATTGAAAGCAGATTCCAACGCGGTTATGGAGCATGTAGATATTTATCAAGGGCTGATCAATCGTATGGCGGCCAACAGTGCCGAGTGCAAGAAATGGGCGTTGGGCTTGGTTTCAGCTATTTTGGTTTTAGTAGCTGAGAAAGGCATTGAGCAAGCTGCCGCTCTAGTGATTGTGCCGGTAATTTTATTCTGCCTCTTGGATGCTTACTACCTGGCATTAGAGAAACAATTCAGGTTTGCTTACAACAACTTTCTGGATGCACTGCACAGCGGTAGCCTGCAAGCCAGCGAACTGTATCGGGTACGGGTGAATGGCAAATTACCCAAGGCTCAATATGCGTTTCAGGGTCTTGTTTTCCCCGGCATTGCAAACGTGATGGATAGCGGTAAAGTTAGTCATTTCCGATAGCCAAGGAGAGGCTTTATGACCTCGCTCATCAGTATTTCCAGCCTGACCAGTGATGCCGCCTGTTTCGAGCAAGTCCGTTCCGTGCGTTGGCCTAATGGGGTGATTTGTCCGCACTGCGGTTCACAGGACACTATCCGTCGAGGCAAGGATGACACCCAGCAGGAACGCCAGCGTTACCAGTGTAAGGATTGCCAAAAGCGTTTTGATGACCTGACGGGAACGGTGTTTGAAGGCCACCACCAGCCGCTGAAGGTGTGGGTGTTGTGCCTGTACCTGATGTCGTTGAACCTGTCCAACCAACAAATCGCCCGCGAATTGGGGTTGAACAAGGATGATGTTCAGGCGATGACGGAACAGTTACGGCGTGGTGTCGAGAAAAAAACGCCAGTAAACCTGTTTGGGAATGTTGAATTTGATGAGGTTTATGTCAAGGCTGGACACAAGGGAAACCCCGAAGCCGTCGCGGATGCTGGGCGTGAAGGTCGCCGCCGCGCCCTGAAAGGTGCGCCGGGGCGTGGGACACTGGAAAAGGACAAACCACCCATTTTCGGCATGATCCAGCGTTCCGGGGAGGTCGTGATCCGTATGCTGGCGAATGTGAAACAGACGACGATCAAGCCGTTGATTGTGGAAACGGTGGCAGCAGGCACGCTGGTCTACACCGATGAGTACAACATTTACAGCCGATTGGAAGAATGGGGCTATGCCCACAAAACCGTCAACCATGGCGCAGGCGAATATGCCCGTGACGAAGATGGTGACGGTTTCCATGAAGTCCACGTCAATACGATGGAAGGTTTTTGGTCACTGTTACGCTCATGGTTACGACCTCATCGGGGGATCTCACAAGAAAAGCTACCGTGTTACCTTGCATTCTTCGAGTCTCTTCACAACATCAGGAAACGGGGGCAAGCTGCCTTACAGTCCTTGCTTTCGCTGCTGTTGGGATAAGACCCTGAAACGCATATTGAGCCTAATATTATAGCCAGAAAATAAGCTAGCTATTGATCGTTCTGAGCTTTCCTCATTCCAGTTGGCAAAGAAAAAAAGTAACTCTTTAGTCATAATATTTAATATCTTTCAACAAGCTTCGCAAATAATCTTCATTATCTAATCTTGTTTTATCAATAACTTTGTCCGCGCCATTTTCTTTAGAAAAAGAAACTATTTTTGCATTATTATGGAATTTATTGTCAATTTTCCTATTATCAAGAATAAAAATAACTTTAGAATGACTTTCGCTATTAATATCATCTTCTGATTTTGATTTTTCTCCTAACTTAGATAACGTATCTTGCAAGGTTCTTTTGTCAACGGTTTTACCGCCAATTATTGAGATGCGCTCTTCATGGCCATTTAAATCTATAGAGAATCTAATTGTGTTCTTTTCATGCAAGAAAATATCCGCACCAATTCTTCTTTTAACAATAATAATTGATGATTTCAATTCATTGAAAAGAGCTTCCGGTTCATTAATATCTATATCAATAAAAATAGAATTTCCTTTTTTGTATTTATATATTTTGTACTCGGCCTGGCCCTCAACTTTTTGTAAAAATCCAATTATACTTCTTAGGAAGTTGAATATTGCGATATAGCAGTTTTCCCTATTGGCTAAAAATTCAATCGACTGTTCGATATTCCCAATAAGATATTGATATCCGTCTAGCTCTTGAATAATATTTTCAAACAAAGAAGAGATATTGATTGGTTCTTTGATGCTTATATCTAATAAGGATGTATCTTTAATCGCTTGCTTGATCTCAGTAACACTTTGCATTGCATCTTTCTGTAACAAGAGAGTATCTCTAAGAAGGGATGTGTCTTCCTTGAAACGTTGATAATTACCAATATCGTCTATGCTAAAGTTAATAGCACGCTCAAGATCAAGAATTGAGTCAGCTACTTTATTTTTTAATTGTATTAAAATAAATGTTTTTGCCAATTCTTCTTGGCGAGCGCTTTCTTCCAATAGTAGCTTTTGTTCAAGCTGTTTCGCCTCTTCCAACTTTCGATTCGATTCTTTCAGATCAGTATTTTCTAGAATCCGAAACAGTCCGCTAATGTGTGCCGCCACTGCTTGTAAGAAAAAAAGGTCGCGAATCGAATAGACGTATTCCAGAGTAGGATGATAAACCGCAATGACTCCTAACACGCCTTGAGAGACTGGCATATCTTTCGCTTTAGGGCAAAAAATAGGGACACCCAACCAAGATGCTAATGGGTTCCCGGCAAACTCACCCCGCTGAGGCTGAGCATATAGTCTTTTCATTTTAGTCAGCTACAATAGGACGGATGATCAACTTCCCCATCCTTCATCATGCCGACTTACTACTCTAAGGATCTCCGTGAACGTGTTGTTGCTGCCTATGACAAGAGCAAACATAAATCCCACGTTTGTGGGACGTTTTCCATAGCCCGCAGCACCCTGGACAAATGGTTGGCCCTGAGGGAAGAAACCGGCAGCCTCCAACCCCGGACACATCCCCGCCCTGGGCACAGCCATAAGGTGAAAGACGTTGAAGCTTTTCGGCAATGGGTGGAGAGCGAAACCCCGTTTGAACGCATCGAGGATTTGCTGCCACGCTTTGAAGCGCATTATGGCAAGGCCATTTCTTATCGTGGCCTGCATAAATGGCTGCAACGGATCGGTTGGAGCCATAAAAAAAACGTTCTTTCTACCAGCAAGCCAAACCGCTAGACCGCTGGGTTTTCCTGTGGCTACTTGGGCATCTGGAGAAAAAATACGGTCAGGATCATATCCTGTTTGCGGACGAGGCAGGATTCTACAGTACCGAACGCTATGAGTGGGGCTGGGCAAAAAAAGGGGAGCCTTGTGACATCCCCCGCCCTGGAGGCCGGGGACATAAACGCAACTGGATCAGCGCTATCCGCGCCTCTGATCAAAGCTGGCAAATGCCGTGGGTAGTGACCGGCAACATTAACCGGATGGTAAGCGTTCACGCCCTCTGATAGGCATTGCAGCGATTTTATAGTAAATTCACCCCATCCCAATAACGAGCCATTATCCCCTTGCCAGCCCTAGCCCACCCACTGCCGACCACCCTTGATGAAGCACATCAGCTGATCGTGCGCCAACAGGAACGGATAGCCGGGTTGGAGAAGCAAGCGGCACGGGTAGTGGTGTTGGAACAGCAAGTCGAAACGCTGCAAAAACAGCTCGAAGAACTGGTGGCCAAACTGGGCAGCAGTTCCCGCAACAGCTCCAAACCGCCGTCCTCAGACAGCCCGGAACAACGGGCAGCCCGTCCAAAACGCAAGGGGAGTGGCCGCCCGCATGGCGGGCAACCCGGCCATCCACGCCACGAACGGGCGTTATATCCCCCCGAACAAGTGACCCGCACTGAACAGTATTTCCCGGAAAGCACCTGCGCCTGTGGTGGGGCAGTGGCGGTTGACTGGGAAAACCCTTACCGCCATCAGGTCACGGACATCGCCCCTCCGCCGCCACCCGAGGTGACGGAGCACCAGTTTTACCACGGTGTCTGCCAATCCTGCGGCAACCAACACCACAGCCAGTGGCCGGACTGGGTCCCCAGCGGGCAAATGGGTGCGGGTGTGATTGCCTGGATTGTGGTGCTGGCCGGACAGTTTCGCCTGTCGATGCGCCAAACCCAGCTCCTGTTGTGGGAAGTCTGGCAGGTGCGCTTCAGCACCGGGGCGATCAGCAAAGCGCAAGGCAAATCCATCCCGTGGATGGGGCCGCTGTACCGTCAGGTCGGTGAGCATGTGCGTGGGCAGGCGGTCTGCCATGCCGATGAAACCCGCCATTACCGTGGCACGAACACCTACTGGTTATGGGCATTGGCGGACAACACCGTCACGTACTTCATGACCCATTACTCACGCGGCAAGGCTGCCGCCGATGCCTTGTTGGGCAGTTTTACCGGTTATCTGGTGACAGACCACTTCAGCGGTTACGGCAATGTCCCGCCCGAACGGCGGCAACTGTGCTGGGCACACCTGATCCGGCACTTCCGCAAGATGGCCGGGCGTTGTGGCGGAGGGGGAATGGTTGGCAAACGCCTGCTGCTGATTGCCTGCGCCACCGTCCGCACCCATCACCGCTGGCAACAGCACCCCGAAGGGGCGGCACGCTACCGGCGGCGGATACTGCGCCTGCGCCGCAGCTTCCAGGCCACCCTCAGCCTGGGCGAAGCATTGGATAACTGCAAACGCACCCGCAACCAATGCAAACATCTCCGTAAAGATGAGGCCATGTGCTGGACTTTCCTCAAGGATACACGCATTCCCCTCACCAATAACCGCGCTGAACGGGTGATCCGCCCCTACGTGCAATGGCGTAAGACCAGTTTTGCCAGCCAGTCGGCACAAGGGGACAGGTTCCGGCCAACCGTGCTGACCGTGTTGGGGACTGCCCGGCAATTGGGGATGGATATGGCAACCCTGATGCGCTATGTGTGCTCCCAAGGCTTGGCTCATAAGCCGGTCGCCGTGCGCTTCCCCTTGGGGCAGGTCTGTACCCGCAAACCGCTACAAATGGCGTGAACGCTTACAACCGGATGATTGTTGAACAATGGTTGGAAGCCTTGGGAAAATCGTTGCAGCAAGGTCAGGAAAAGCCCAAACCTTATGTGCTTGTCTGGGACAATGCGAGCTTCCATTTAGGCGGTGACCTGGAGGCGATTGCCATGAAATACCAGATTCGTATCATTCAGTTACCCGCTTATTCGCCTGATCTCAACCCCATCGAGCAATGCTGGGCAACCTTGAAACATTATGCGCGTCTGGCCATGGGAAAAGGTAGCACCCTGGACGACGCGATTGATTACGCATTCAACAGACAAAGTGTAGCCGACTAAAATGAAAAGACTATACCATTCTACTGAGTCTTTCAGTGTTTTGATAAAGATTGGTTGCCCTTCAATAATGATGTTCTCAGTACGCCCCTGCCTCTCAAGATCAATAGAGCGTGTTGAGTCCCATATAGGTTTGTCCGGGTCATTGTCTTTATACAGCCATGGTTGTCCGTCTTTATAAATTAGGGGAAATCTGATGCTGTTTTGTTCGCGGTCATGCAAAGCGATATATAGGTTATCCGAATACATGACCTTCCGGATATATTTACGTGCAAGTTTTAACAGGCCATCAAGGGTTAGACTTTGGTCGGCGTGCTGCTGACTAACACGCTTTGCAAAGACTGCCAATCTGTCATAGCGTTTCCCGTTATGGATACTGTTAACTCGTCGCCCCACAGCATCCGACACTTCGTCAATAATACGTGTACTGATCGAGCCAGGTTTATTGGAAGGAATAACGAAACAGCCAACAACGTGACGATCTTCATCTGAATAACCACAACGCATAGGGGCTACAAGATATGATTTGCCGCCAAATTCCATCCGTAACGGGTCTGTTGTATAATCCCTCGGTAAAACACGATGACCGTGTGCCCATTGGGCGATTTCATTCTGCCATCCCGCTTCCTCCCCTACCAAATTCTTGTGCCTGATGTCATGAGGCCAACGTCGATTCCAAGCAAAATTAGAATTATTAATTGTCCATATTTCCAAATCATTAATGCCGTAGGCTTCTTTCAGATAATTTGCGGCATCTTGATACAATACAGTCGGATTTGTTTCTTTGCTCGCATCCATATCAGTAATGAATGCCTGCTTTTTCTGGGTACGGAATGTTGCCAGTAACAAACCTGTAAAATCAGCAACAGCATCTAAAAAATGCATATCCCGCACGTTATAGGCGTTTGCTGTGCGGTTATGCAACACGATATGTCCAAATACAAAACCAGTTGGGTGATAGATGGTGGCTCCTAACCAAGACTGGCAGTTTCCATCCACACCGAGTAGTTTTTCCTGTGGGGTAAGCTCAAAACTGCCGTGATAGAGTTGCCCCTTCTCCTTGTCGCCAATCATAGCAGCAAGATTCTGCTGACCACCAACAATGCGCAATAAATAATCATTATCGAGAGCGGCATTGTTTTCAGGCGAACGGAAGCCAGGAATAATGCCTGCATGTTCGCTGTTGGCGAGGTAATAGCGATCGGTTTCCAAAGGGTTTTTAATCAGGATATGCGGGCGATCATTGTTATGATAACGCTCTTGTAAGCTGTCCAAAACACAGGAAAGAATCCCGCACTCTCTCTGAATTTGGTTGTTTGCCAAACTCCGTTGCAGGTTATTCCGTAGCTGGTTGAAAATCTGATCATATTTTTCTCGATCGTGCAAAACTGTGAGGAATTTGGCAAAGCGGTCGCTCAATACATCCACTATTTTCACAGTTGTGGAGGTATAGGGCGATTTACCTGTCTTGCGTTGAACAATGAATGCCCCGATAGGGCTCTTCTCTCGTGACAAATGCATAGGAACCGCGAAAGCACTCACAACTCCAGGAAAAGTAGCTGTTTCTGCGCCACCTTCAACATGAAACATGGGGTAAGCATCTCGCTCCAGTCGTTGGGAAGCCACTTTCAATACATCAGGGTTGGTCAGCAATGCATGGGTTTCTGACTTGTCTCCAGTCGGCTGTCCGCCATCCACAGCTAACTGATACTTACCACTATCGTCCCGGTACACAATGCTCAGTTCATCCTTATCAATACCTGGTAGCTGGTCAACCTCTAACAATGCTTCGATCAATCCACTGATATGATCGACTTTGCTAACGGCATCTTGTAAATGATCCACTACAGTGGCGACAGTTTCCCAGAGAGCTAAGGCGTTATCTAAAGGATGGGATAATTCACTCATATTGTCTTTACCATTCGATGCTGTTTGTTTGATTTTTGCTGGGTCTGAGTACGCCGGTTTTTTATAAAACGTTGGTATTCTTCTAGCAGATGTTCCAAAGCAGTTGGTTGGTCGGATGCAACAAGAGCCAAAAACTTCAGAGTATCCCAGTGATTGTCTTCAGTACGCTCCATGGCTTCCCGCGCCAGTTTTCGCATAATGTATTTACGCCCACCTTTTCCCGGTGCTGGTGCACCATCTGCGGTGAGTTTTAAGAAAGCGTAAAGGTGGTCAAAAATGGTATGGATGTCTTTTTGGGTGGTGTATCCGGCACTAGTAACGCCAATGTCTGACAGTTGTTCCTGCCATGTTGAGAAGCGGTGCGCATGATAAACGCTAGGTAACTCACGCAAGACCATTTCAACCCGTTCTAACCCCAGCACACACTCAGCAAATACTGTCTCTGCCGGAATCAATTTGCCGTCATCGCCAATATAGTTTTCGATAAATAGCGAATTGGAAATCTCAACAAAGCGCCCGCAACGGCAGGTTCCGGGTGCTTTCTCCCGATTTTCGCAAGCAGCGCAGACGACTTCAGGTCGCTCATAGAACACTTCAGTATGTGGCCCACATTTCTTGCCATCGCTGGCGATCTGTCCGGTGGAGCGTTGTCGCCAGAAGCAGTGCTCCTGATCCAGCCCCACCAGTCGTGAGGTATCCACGCCCAGTTCACGCCAACATCGGTAGCTCGCTTCATCCCGCCCGAACTCGCCATCATCCAGATAAGTAACCCACAAGCGTTCCTTTTCCAGCCCCAATACATCGGTTAGAAAATGCCATAAGCGGGGTAATACCGTTTCCCGTTCACTACAGCCAATATGAAATGCAGCCGACATATGAAACAGGCTCAGGCGCGTCGGGTCTGTTCCCACCTGCTTCATGTCGAAATGCCGGAAACAGGGCTGGGTAAATGCGAATTTGCCGCCGGTTTGCTCGACGATTTTTTCCAGATCATTTTCCACCTGAATCAAACCGGCACTCATGACAAAAGACATGGGCACCGAATCGTGCAACAGGGAGGAAGGCGGTAAACGGGAAAAACCGTCTTGCGCATGAAGACTGAGAAAAGCCTCGCTGATGGCGTCGCAATCCATTGTGTTGCGGTTTTGCTCTGGGGTCATTAAGCAAGTCCCTTGTCGGGGATCAACCCCGTTACAAATTAAGCATGTAGCCCAAACCACTTTTATAGCAATTTTGTGTAATCTTTACCATCCTTGTTATCCTTTTCGGACAAAAACATTAGGATTGGGATGGGTTTTGTGCGGGCGTGGTCAGTCGCGTTTGGTATCCATTCGAAAAAGTAACAGTTTGTCTACGTTGCAAAATCCGACTAAAATGGATTTAAATTCCAGATTGGTCGGATTTCATGTACATACATCGCACCCTCGAACAAACCATCCAACAAGTCAGCAAGACCTTTCCCGCCCTGCTGCTCACGGGCGCAAGGCAGGTCGGCAAAACCACGCTACTGGAAAACTGTGCACCGGAAGGCTACCGCTACGTCACCCTGGATGACCCCGAGCAGGCTGCCTTGGCGAAAACTGACCCGGCTTTGTTCTTCCAACGTCACCCGCCGCCAGTGATTGTCGATGAAATCCAGTATGCTCCTGAGTTGTTCCGCGCCATCAAACTGATCGTGGATCGCGACAAAAAGCCGGGGCAGTTATGGCTGACCGGCTCGCAGAAATTCCATCTGATGCAAGGCGTTACCGAAAGTCTGGCCGGGCGCGTGGCGGTGCTGGATTTGACAGGCTTGTCGTATGCGGAAATCAGCCAACGCGCCGAAAAAGTTCTTCCCTTCCTGCCGGGTCAGCACTGGCTGGATGCCGCGCGGAAGCGGGCAGACAAGCCTTTGACCTTGCCGGATGTTTACCGGTTGATCTGGCGCGGCAGCTACCCACGGATTGCGCTTGACCCCGAAACGCCGCGCGACCTGTTCTATAACGCCTATATCCAGACCTATCTGCAACGCGATGTACGCGATTTGACCCGTGTCGGCGATGAACGCGCTTTTCTGCAATTCCTGCGCGCCGTGGCCGCCCGCACCTCCCAATTACTCAACTATGCGGATTTGGCGCGGGACGTGGATATTGACCAGAAAACGGCGAAAACCTGGCTGTCGATTCTGGAAACCTCGGGCATCATTTTCCTGTTGCAACCCTGGCATAACAACGTCAGCAAGCGCCTGCTCAAAACCCCCAAGCTGTATTTTCTGGATGCGGGACTGTGCGCCTACCTGACCCAATGGTCATCGCCGGAAACCCTGGAGGCGGGTGCGATGAATGGAGCCATGCTGGAAAACTGGATACTGATGGAAATCCTCAAAAGCTACTGGCATAACGGTTTGCAACCCAGCGTCTGGTTTTACCGTGATAAGGACAAGCGTGAAATTGACCTGCTGCTGGAGCAGGATGGCAAACTGCACCCGGTGGAATTCAAGAAAACGGCCAGCCCTGGTCAGTCAGCGAGCAAACATTTCTCCGTGCTGGAAAAACTAGGGATTGAGGTTGGGCATGGCGCTGTGGTGTGTTTGAAGGAGGTAGATGTACCATTGTCGCGGGAGGTGGATGCGATACCGGCAGGCTATTTGTAGTAAATACATTTAATTTACTTAAGTTTATGAAAAAACAAAAATACCTATCTTTTTTGTAATCCCCCTCCAATTAAGATACATTGTCAAAACGAAATTAACTGTTTATAGGTTTTCCGATGAACCTGCGCCACATCACCCTCCATCAGCTCCGCCTGTTCCACAGCCTGGGCAAGCACCTGTCGTTCACCCGCGCGGCAGAGGAGATGCATTTGTCGCAACCGGCCATGTCGATCCAGATCAAGCGGCTGGAAGAAAGCGTGGGGATGCCGCTGGTGGAAAAGATGGGCAAGCGCCTGTTCCTCACCGAAGCCGGGCGCGAACTGTTCGAAGCCTCACGCGATGTGCTGGATCGTCTCAAAGTCCTCAACGAAGACATGATCGGCATGGAAGAAGGTGTGAAAGGCCCGCTCAATCTGGCGGCCATTACCACCGCCAAGTATTTCATGCCACACCTGCTGGGTGCTTTCATGCGCGACTACCCCGGTGTGGAGCCGAACCTGACCATCACCAATCAGGCCAAAGTGGTCGGGCGGCTGGAAGAAAACATGGACGATCTGGTCATCATGGGCACCATTCCGGAAAACATGGAGCTGGAGGCGGAATACTTTCTCGACAACCCGCTGGTAGTGGTCGCACCGCCTGATCATCCGCTGGTTGGCCGGAAAAACATCCCGCTGGAACGCATTGCCGAGGAACGCTTCATTTCCCGTGAACTGGGTTCCGGCACCCGCGAAGCCCGTCGCCGCCTGTTCGCCGAACACGGGCTGGAAAGCAAGGCGTATATGGAACTGGGCAGCGGCGAAGCCATCAAGCAGGCCGTCATGGCAGGGCTGGGTATTTCCGTGCTGTCGATCCACAACCTGCGGCTAGAGCTGGAAGCCGGGCTGGTCGCCGTGCTGGATGTGCAACACTTCCCACTGGTGCGCAAATGGTATGCGGTGCACCTGAAGAGCAAAAAGCTTTCCAACACCTCGCGTCGTTTCCTCGATTTTCTGCTGCACGACGGGGCGCGTTTGTGGGAGGAAATCAATGAAACCCAGCTGGTATGCGCCAGCAAACTGGCCAAGGTGGCAGATAATGCCGCTTACAAAACGACCTACACCCTTTCCTCACTCTCTGACCGGGCGTTGAACTGATGGATAATGTCAAACTACGTGTGTATTCCTTCATCGACTCGCTGCAACCGCAGCTGGCTTCTTATCTGGCAACCTCTTCGCAGGGTTTTCTGCCGATCCCCGGCGATGCCTGTTTGTGGGTGGAAGTCGCGCCCGGTATGTCGGTGCATCGCCTCAGCGACATCGCCCTCAAGGCGACCAACGTGCGCCTCGGCCAGCAGGTGGTGGAACGCGCGTTCGGCAGCATGGAAATCCACTTCCGCAACCAGAGCGAAGTGCTGACGGCGGGCGATGCGATCCTGTCCGAAATTCACCATTCCATCGAGGATCGTGCGCCCTGCCGGATTGCCTGGAAAGAGATCATCCGCGCCATCGCGCCGGATCATGCCACCCTGATCAACCGCCAGTTGCGCATGGGTTCCATGTTGCTGCCCGGTAAAAGCATGTTCATTCTGGAAACCGAGCCTGCCGGTTATATTGTGTATGCGGCGAATGAAGCCGAAAAAGCCGCGCATGTGACACTGGTGGACATGAAAGCCTTCGGCCCGTTCGGGCGGCTGATCATGATGGGCAGCGAGGCCGAAACCGCGCAGGCGATGTATGCCGCCGAGCAAGCGATTGCCGTGCTCAACCAGCGCGCCAACGGACGCTTACCAACCTGACTTCTGGTGGGCGGCGCTACAAATCCATAACAAAAAAACTGCGGACTTTTGCGGTGGTTCTGCTTATGCTGGCCTGATTTGCCCGCAACAGAAACCCTTATCGCAACTGCAATGCCTGCCAATAACACCCCCGTATTGCTTCTGGTCGAAGATGACGCCCGCCTGGCTGCCCTGATGCAGGAATATCTGCAACAGGAAGGCTTCCATGTCACGGTGGAAGCGCGCGGCGACACGGCTGCGAACCGCATCCCCGCCGAACAGCCCGACCTGGTGGTGCTGGATGTCATGTTGCCGGGGCTGGACGGCATGTCGGTGTGCCGTCAGGTGCGCACTGCTTACGACAACCCAATCCTGATGCTGACCGCGCGGGATGAAGACATCGACCAGGTACTGGGTTTGGAGCTGGGCGCGGATGATTACGTGGTCAAACCGGTGAAACCGCGCGTACTGCTGGCACGAATCCAAAACCTGCTACGCCGCCAGGAAAAGCTGCTGGCGCAAACCGGCCAACGCCTGTGTTTCGGCGACTTGAGCATTGACCTGCAAAGCCGTGATGCGACCCTGGCCGGTGAACCACTGGTATTGACCACACAGGAATTCGACCTGCTTTACCTGCTGGCCAGCCAGGCGGGCACAATCCTGAACCGTGACGCCATCCTCAATGGCCTGTCCGGCATCGACTACGACGGGCTAGACCGCTCGGTCGACATCCGCATCGCCCGTCTGCGCAAGCGTCTAGGGGATAACCCGGCGCAACCGCGCTATATCAAGACAGTGCGCAACCAGGGGTATTTGTTCCTGACATGAGTCGCCTGTTCCTCACCTTGTTTCTGCTGATGCTGCTGGTCGTGATTGGCTTCGGCATGAACATCAATGGTGTTGCGAAGTATCTGTTCAATGGCACGCTGGAAGCACTACGCGAACAGCAAATGGGGGGCGTGATCAGCCTGCTGGAAAATGAAATACGCGGGCTGGATGCCCCTCAACGCCAGCAACGCCTGGCTGATATACAAGCCATGTTCCGCTATGAGGTTTCCCTGTTGCCCATTGCTGAAATGGAGTTGTCCGCCAGTGAACAGCAGCGTTTACGGAATGGCGAATTCGTCAACAGGTCACACGATCAGGCCGAATTCAGTTACCACCCTGCCCATTTGCCCGGCATGGCCTGGCGCTTGCAATTGGATTACACCCTGAGCGAAGGTGACAGGGATTTTCTGGTCGGCCCGCTGGCGTTGGTGGAAAAACTGCTGGCTGCTGCGCCACCTGCGCAATGGTCGGCAGTCGTGGCGGAAAATGCCCAACATTTCGGTATTCCTATCCAGTTACTGACCGTACAGGCGGTGCAGGAAAACCAGTTGCTGGATGAGAAACAACTGGCGCAGTTACAAGCCGGGGAAATAGCCATGCGCTTTCGCCACAACAACCTGGAATACGCCTTCAAACGCCTGCTGGACAGTGATCAGGTGCTGCAAATCGGCAGGATCGAAGTGCCTTGGATGCTGGATAACTCCATCTATTTTCTGGTCGCCCTGCTATCCATGTTGCTGGGAACCGCCATCTGGCTATGGCTACATCCGCTGTGGCAGGATTTGCGCAAACTCAGGCAGGCTGCTGACGGCTTTGGGCAAGGCAATCTGGCGACCCGTATCGACATTTCCCGCTTCTCATTCGTGAAAAGCATACTGGAAGCCTTCAACAGCATGGCCAGACGCATCGAGCAACTGGTGACTTCCCACCAGACGCTGACCAATGCCGTGTCGCATGAATTGCGCACACCCGTTTCCCGCCTGCGTTTCAGTCTGGAAATGCTGGGCAGCACCCACGACGAAACCGATCGCCAGCGGCATTTGCAGGCCATGAATACAGACATTGATGAGCTGGAGGAAATGCTGGCCGAGCTGCTGACCTATGCACGCATGGATCGGCAAGGCATCAGCCTGAACAAGACGCCGTTGGTGTTAGGCGAATGGTTGGAAGAACAAATCCACCGCAACCAGCAGGATTGCCAAGCTATCCGCATCCATGCTGAAGGCGTGGGTTTGCCCACAGCCCCCGTGACGGCCATGGATGCAAGGCTGATGACCCATGCCCTGCGTAATTTGCTGCAAAACGCCTGCCGCTACGCCAACCAGCAGATTCAGGTGGTGTTTGCGTATCGTGACGGCAAACATGAATTACGGGTGGAAGATGACGGTTGCGGTATTCCGGAGAAACATCACGACAGCATTTTCGATCCATTCACCCGTGTGGATGCCAGCCGTGACCGACGTTCCGGCGGCTATGGGCTGGGTCTGGCGATAGTCCGGCAAGTCATGCACATGCACCAGGGCAACGTGACCGTGGGGCATTCACCGCTGGGTGGGGCGCAATTCGTGTTGCGCTGGTAAGCTACAAACCAGCAACATTTCACCAACAGACGCCGACATCGCAGCGCTTTAGCATGGTTCCTGTCATTAAACAAACGAGGACAACACCATGCGATATGTATTTCTATTGTTAGCGATGTTAACGCTGAGCGCGTGCAGCTATACCCCCGAAACCCTGCGCAATGCCTACCACAACCTGGGCAAGGATTACGCCAGGGAACTCAAGCAAATGAGCAGCTTCACAGCACAAGAACAGGCGCAGATTGACGACTTCGGCATGCAAATCCAGCAATGGCACAAGCAACAGAAACTGCCGGGTTACGCCAACACCATGCAGGAACTAGCCACTTCATTGAAGACGCAAGGCGCAATCCCCCGTAACCAGCTGGCGAATTTTATGGATTTGCTGGAAGGTTACCCGCATTTCAACGAAGCCCGCGAGGTCAACCTGCACCTGGCAGAGCTGGCAAGACAATTGAGGGAACCACAATACGCCCAGATTGCCGCCCAATTACGGGAAGACCGGGCAGATCAGGAAGAATCCCTGCAAGCACTGAGCCCACAGAAACTGCTACGCCAACGGGTCAAAGCCGTAAACAACTTTGCCGCTTTCGTCGGCGTGGAACTGACCCCGGAACAACTAGCGCTGGTGGAACGCCATTTTGCCGACCTGCCGGATCAGCGTACCGATGCCATCACCACCAACCGGCAATGGACGGAAGGTTTGCTTGCCTTGCTGGAAAAGCGCAACCAACCCGACTTCCCCGCGCAATTCGCCCGCCACATGTTGGATGACAACGACGCCCGACGCTTGCGGCAATATGCGCCTGCCACCGCGCAGGAAAGCCGTCAGCGCGTACTGGCCATGCTGGAAGACCTCATCGCCAGCCTGAGCGCCGGGCAGAAGGCAACCCTCGCAGGCAAACTCCAATCCATCGCCGATACCTTCAACGGGCTGGCAAGGTAATCTTGTTCCCACCGTAGGGGCAGACCTCCGTGTCTGCCCTGCCCGGCTCCTGTCAACGCTCCAGCAAATAACCTTCGCGCATTTTCACAAAATTCAGGAACACGTCTTCAAAATCCTCCACCACCGAGGTTTTGACCGCCTCCTGCGCCAGCAAGGCATCGCTCCACACCTGCATCCGTTCGCTCATTTGCAGGTCGACGCCGAAATGTTTCTTCACCAGCGCCAGACGCATGAACAACGGCGCGTACACACAATCCACCAGTTGCAGGGAGGAACCGGCGAAGAACGGGCCTGCTGCCGCCAGCTCCCCACCCACCCGCTGCAAACCGTTCCGTAATGAATCATAGGCTTCGTCAAACGCAGCCGCGTCCTTGGCACTCAGCATGTGGAACTGGCGCGTCACCAGTTCGGAGCAGAACTCGACCCAGGCACGGTGCTGTGCCTTTTGCAGCGGATCAGCCGGGTGCAAGGAGGGCGGATATACCTCATCCAGGTATTCGAGGATAACGGCGGACTCAAACAACGGCTTACCATCCACCAGCAACACCGGCACCTTGCCCAGCGGGGAAATGGCGCTGAACCAGTCGGGCGGCTCATGCGGGTTGATATGGGTAAGCGTATACGCAACGCCCTTTTCATTCAGGGCAATGACCGAACGCTGCACAAACGGGCAGACTTTGAAACTGACCAGTTCCAGCTTGTTGGGTTGGGACATGGGAAAACCTCCTTTGGCTACGGCAAGGCACAACTATACACCAAGGAGAGGATTGTAGGGGGAGGGAGCGGCTGCAAAAGGAAGCCCACTTAACAGGTGGGCTAAAGGGGGTAACCATAAATGCGGTGGTGGCCGGGGACGGAATCGAACCGCCGACACGGGGATTTTCAATCCCCTGCTCTACCAACTGAGCTACCCGGCCAACTGAGGGCGCTATTACAGCGTTTTGGCCGAATGTTGTCAAGAACTAATGTGTCAGATTTGTGTCTGCTACAATCCAGCTTGATTATCCACTGGTAAGAACAGCGACCCTGAACACATGGACTCCCACGGTCTGGTTTTATTTCTTTTCACCCTGGCGACGATTGTCGGCATTGTTTTCTTCGCCCGCTGGCTGAGCCGTTTCCTGCTGCGTTTTGAATTGCCGCCGGATACCCGCCTGCTGATCCTGATTTCTTTCGTCGGTGTGATCCTGGTCGCCAGCCTGAATTTCCTCTGGCAGAAAAGCGCCAGCCGCCAACCCGAGCCGCCCCCCAATACCGACAAGCACGACCCAACGTCCCAACAACCCGCCAAGGAAACCGACCTCGACACCTACGAAAGCACCGCCTACCCCGACCTGTACGGCCTGCGCCAAGACATGATCAAACAACTGGATGAACTGCACACCTTCTTCGCCAACGTCAGGTCATGGGCAAAGACAATGCCCGCCCAACGCCCTTTCCTGCAAACAATCATCAACATCCGCTGGGAACGCAACCAGCAACTGCGCAAGGCATACCAGGAAATCGACCGCAGCCGCCGCGAATTCTGGTTGCATTACCGCACCGGCGAAGACCGCTACGTGCGGGAAATGTTCGACGAGGAAGCCGTGCGCCTGCAAAAGCGCATCCAGAACGGCTTGGGCGACAGCCACAAGTTCCAAGCGGAGGAAGCCGACGCCATCAGCAAACAGGTACGAGCCTGCGTGGATTTGCTGAAAGCCACCAAACTGGCCAAGCCCAAAAAAGGCCAGGCTTACGATTTCCTGCCATACACAGAACAAAACCGCCAAGTATTGGTGGACATCCTCACCCGCAAGCAGGAAAACGGCATCCTCGCCAATGTGACGCAATTGCACAACCTTGAAAACCAGATCCGCGACAAACTCGCTTACATGCTGCAATACCGCAAGGTCAACACTGACCTGCTGAGTGAAGTCAATGACCTGATCCGCATCTGGAACGAAGCGCTGATTTATGCCCAATACGCGCAGTACCGCGTCCTGTTTGGCGTCGAAACGCTGGACATCCTCGAACGGCTGGGCATTTCCCCGGAAAGCCGCGATTACGCCCGGCTGCTCAACCAGCTGCGCGAGCTTGCCCCGCAAGTGGTGACGGATGCAGATGAGGAACGCAAAACCGCCGCTTACAGCTACAACCCGGACATCGACCACAAATACCGCAAGCCGTAGCAATGCTAGAACACCAATTCAAATTTCACCGCTTTCAGGAATGCCTGTTCACGTTCCAGATCGGCCAGCAACAGCGGCTTTTTCCCACGCACATCATCCAGAAACTGCACCTCCATGCGGTTCTTGCCTAGCTTGAGGCGCTCGATGCGCGGGGCGGCTTCCTTGTGGGAACGGTGCAACAACACAGCCAGCCGCAGCAACACGCTCAGGTACAACGCATTCTGATAATGTTCCGCATCCAGCAACTCAAACAGCTTGCTGGAAAGTTTCTGCCGGTGGGTGCGCACCAGCACGCTCAGCCAGCGCTGTTCCTCGGTGGAAAACCCTGGCAAATCCGCATTCGCCAGCAGGTAGCCGCCGTGCTTGTGGTAGCTGCTGTGGGAAATCGCCAGCCCCACCTCGTGCAAATCGGCAGCCCAGCACAGTAACTGGCTCAGGTGACCAGGCAGTTTCCAGTCATCCCGGCAGCGGTTAAATAATTTGTGTGCAGTTTTCTGCACCGCTTCCGCATACGCCTGATTGACCTGGAAGCGCTGTTGTAAAGCACGCACGGTCTTGTCACGGATGTCGTCGTGCTGGTAACGCTCCAACCGGTCATAGATCAAGCCTTCACGTAAAGCGCCATCCGACACATACATACGGTCGATTTTCAGCGCCTCAAAGGTAGCAATCAACACAGCCAGCCCACCGGCAAACACCGGCTTGCGTTCATCGCTTAACCCGGCCAGCTTGAGCTTGTCGACATGCCCGGCATCGATCATCATGTCGCGCACCTTGTACATGTGTTCCAAGGTGATGCCGTAGGGCGCGAGGCCAGTTTGCTGGATAACCTTTTTCACCGCGCGGATAGTGCCAGACGCACCCGTGGCCGATTCCCAACCAATTTCCCGGTAAGACGCCTTGATGGGGCGCAGTTCCAGTTGCGCCGCCGTGATGGCCTTGTCCCAGCAAGCTTTACCCAACTTGCCATCAGGGAAAAACGCGCGGCTGCTGCTGACGCAACCCATGCGCAGGCTTTCCAGATGCAGCGGCTCGAAACCTTGCCCAATGATCAGCTCGGTACTGCCGCCACCTATGTCCATCACGAAACGTTTGCCTTGCTGATCCCTGGCCAGCGAATGCGCCACCCCGAGGTAGATCAGGCGCGCCTCTTCGCGGCCACTGATGACAGCAATGGGATGCCCCAGCGCCGCCTCAGCCAAATGCAGGAAATCACGCGCATTCCTGCTCTGCCGCAAGGTATTGGTGCCAACCGCAGCCACATTGTCGGAAGGGAAATCACGGATGCGCTCGCCAAAACGGCGCAGGCAATCAACCGCCCGCTGTTGTGCAGCTTTGCCGAGATTGCCTTTCGCATCCAGCCCGCCGCCCAGGCGCACGGATTCACGCAGGCGATCCAGCACATTGACCTGCCCGAAAGCGTCAATCTGCGCGACAATCATGTGGAAACTGTTGGAGCCGAGGTCAATCGCCGCCAGCTTGTACGGTGCTTGCCCGTCTGTCATGTTTACCCCCTGGGAACTTAACCCAGCGCCATAATGGCGTCGACTTCCACTTCTGCGCCACGCGGCAGTGCAGCAACCCCAATGGCTGCGCGCGCCGGATACGGCTCGGCAAAAAACTCGGCCATCACCTGATTAACGATCGGGAAGTTGCCCAGGTCAGTCAAGAAAACATGCACTTTCACGCAATCATCCAGCGTCCCGCCCGCCGCCTTGGCAACAGCAGCCAGATTGCGGAACACCTGCCGTACCTGTCCGGCAATATCCCCCTCCACCATCTGCATGGTCGCCGGAACCAGCGGAATCTGTCCGGAAAGGTATACAGTGTGATCTACCCGCACGGCCTGCGAATACGTGCCAATCGCCTGGGGGGCGTCAGGCGTGGAAATGATGGTCTTGGTCATTGGGGTCCTTATTTCGTCAATTTGCTTACATTCAACACATTGGGTATACGTTTTAGCTGACGGATGACTTCTTGTAAATGCTCCATATCATCAACCTGCAAGGTAAAGGCATCCTGCTTGACCCGGCCTTCCCCGCTGATTTTCAGGTCGACAATGTTCACGTCCAGACTGTCGAGGTGTTTGGTAATCTGGCGCAACATCCCCTTGATGTCCCTGACGTCCACCACGATGCCCACCGAAATTTTCTCGCCATCGCCACCCTCACCGCGTTCCGGCAAGGCATCGTGCTGGCGCAACCAGGAGCGGATATTGGAACGCGCCCGGCTGGTCTTGACGAAATTCAGCCATGACACATGGGGAGTCGCCCCCTTGCCAGTCAGGACTTCAATCTTCGCCATGGTATTGGGCAAGCGGCTGCGGGGTGTTAGCTTGCGCCCATCGACTGTACCACCCTTGCAATGATGCCCGATTTCGGTGTGTACCGCGTAGGCAAAATCCAGCAACGTCGCCCCACGCGGCAGCTCCTTGACATCGCCTTCCGGGGTATAGGCGTAGATTTCGGTCTGGAACATGTCCGCCTGCATGTCGGCGTAAAACTCATCCGGATTCTGCGCCTGGCTGTCGAACGCCTTGATCTGCTCCGACCACTCGTCAAAAACAGCCTGGGTGTAGGCGCGGGTTTCCGGCCTGCTCCACTGTGACGCCAAACCAAATTGCGCCATATCGAACATTTCCCGCGTTTGGATCTGGAAACGCACCAGTTGCCCGCTGGAAGCCGTCACTACGGTCTGTAGGGACTGGAAGCCATAAGCGCGGGGGGCGGCAATGAAATCCCTGACCATGCCCATACGTGGTTTGAAAATCTCGTGGATGATACCCAACGCTTGGTAACATTGCGCCCGCTCACCAACCTGCACGCTGATTTCCAGCAAATCACATTGTTGTTTGAAATCCACTTTACGCTGGCGGCACTGCTCATAAACCCGAAACAGGTTCTTTTCCCAAAACACCACATTACTGCCGGGAATCGCCGCCTCCAACGCGCCCGAGATGCTGTAATACACTTGCTGGTGCTTTTCCTCGTTTTCCGTCAAATACTTTTCCAGTGCGGCTTCCATGATACGGCTGCGCCACGGGTAAAGGTTCTGGAAACACAACCATTGCAGCTCACGGCGGATCTTGTTCATCCCCAGGCGGCGTGCCAGCGATACATAAATCCGGGAAGTTTCTTCTGCCACCCGGCGGCGCTTGTCAGGCAACACATTCCCCAAGGTTTTCATGTTGTGCAAGCGATCCGCCAACTTGACCACGACCACACGGAAATCGCCGGTCATGGCCTTCATCATCTTCTGGTAACTGGCAATCGCCACCGCCTGTTTGGTCGGCAGGCTATCATCGCGTTTCAGCTTGGTAACGCCATCCACCATCCGGCCTACCGCCAGGCCAAAACGCTCAACAACCTCCGCAACCGTGCGCTCAGTATCTTCTGGCACATCATGCAGCAGAGCGGCGCAGATGGTATCGGCGTCCAGATGCAATTCCGCCAAGAAGCGGGCAACTTCCAGCGGATGGGTAATATACGGGGTCTGGTCAGCACGTTTCTGGTCACCATGCGCCTCAGCAGCAAACAGGAAGGCGTCATAAACCTTGCGGTGATCCTCTGCTGATGGCATATAACGCTCGACCAGCTGCATCAGGTCGTTGGAACGGAAAATGGGCGGCGGTTTGGAAGGCGGCATGACTGAAGAATCCTGAAAACCCTGATCGTCAATATTCACATGGCCGCTTACCTGACCATGCCCCGACCACGGCGACCCGTGTCCACAATCGTCCGGAGGCAGCCCGTGGTAAAAATTGTCTTCTGACATATTAATAACCTCCTTCCAAGCGGATCAGGACTAGCCACAACAAAACGCTGTCTGCGTAACGAAAAATGCCCGCTGTTTACTAGCGGGCATTTTCATCTGCATCAGTCTTCGGGCATGTGGGTGGTAATCACGACAGGCTTCTGGTTTAACAGACCGTCAGCAATTTCGCGCAGGGCAATCACGGTCGGCTTGTCACCCTCTTCATCCAGCAACGGCTGGGCACCGTGGGAAATATCGCGGGCGCGCTTCGCCGCTTTCAATACCAGTTCAAAATGGTTTTCCACATTCTGCAAGCAATCTTCTACCGTAATACGTGCCATCGTTGTTCCGCTTTTGAAAATCAATTGAATTACATTAAGCCGGATTATGACCGAGGTCAACCCCGACCCAAACCGTTAACCTAGCAAATCTGCCAGTCTAAGGCTTTTGCCATCCCCTTGTATATGGCTTATTTCGGCGAGGAAAAGTTCCGCAGTGGCAATGGCATCCTGCAAGGCATCATGCGCCCCGTAACGCGGCAGGTTGTAATGCTGGCGCAAATTCCCCAAGCGGAACTGGTTGGGGATAATAACCTGCTGGGCACGCTCACGCAGGCGCTTTTCGATTGCCAGCGTATCCAGCATCAGCAGCGGCAACTTCCGCCCATAGACACGTTCCATCGCTGCTTGCAGGAACGTGCGCTCGATATGCTCGAAATGCGCAATCAGCACCTTGCCGGTCATGCGCTCCACCAGCTCATGCAGGGCATCGTGCAGATGAATGCCCTCATTCATCCGGTCGTCAGTGATCTTGTGCACCACCACGGTTTCAGGCGGCAACGGAAAATTCAGCTTGACGATACGGTGGATACAGCGCCCCATCTGCACGCGCCCCTGGCGGATTTCCGTGTAACCCATACTGAGGATGGCATCCTTACGCGCATCCAGCCCGGTGGTTTCAAAATCCAGCACCAGATAATCCACATCCCATGCCGACTGCTTTTTGTCGGCGAAAGGGGTTTGCAGGTAATGGCGGGCGACCGGGTGTTCCACCTTCGGCAGCAGGCGCTGTTTCTGGGCTTCGGGGGAAAACCAACGCCACAGCATCAGCGGAACCGGTCAGCCTGATAGCGGGTAGCCATGCTTTCCTGCATGGTCGACACCACTTCAAAGGCATCTTTCAGATGGCGGCGTTCCAGCGCGGAAAGCTCTTCCGGGGGCACGTAGTTGTTCGGCTTCTGGCCATTTTCAATTTGCTTGGCCTGATGTTGCAGGCGTACCATGCTGATGAATTCAAAGGCATCGCGCAAGTCGTTGATAGTCCCTTCCGTCAGGACACCCGCCGCGCCAATCGCGTCCAGCCGCTCCCAGGTATTGATCGGCTCCAACCCGCCCGCCAGCGCATACAGGCGCGCCATGTCGATGACCGGCACCACGCCGCGTTTTTTCATGTCCATGCCTTTTTCTGCGCCTTCATCATGGCTATCTTTGTCCAGCACAAAACCACGGAAGA
The DNA here is from genome assembly GCF_000260135.1 of Thiothrix nivea DSM 5205. Classification (NCBI taxonomy): domain Bacteria; kingdom Pseudomonadati; phylum Pseudomonadota; class Gammaproteobacteria; order Thiotrichales; family Thiotrichaceae; genus Thiothrix; species Thiothrix nivea. The sequence continues at coordinate 1,926,742 of NZ_JH651384.1, forward strand.
AACCCAGTGGCGGTTTGTGGCTCAGCACATTACCGGCCATGAATGCCTGGAACAGGGTTTGCACTTTAGTCATCGACAGCACTTCCGCCTGCAAGGTAGCCAGCAAGCCCTTATCACCATGCAGGCAACGCAGGTCGAAGAAAATGCTGGCATACATCAGCGCCTTCGGTTTCGGGTTCTCAATCCAGTCGGTGAAATAACCACGCCACACCGATAACGGTTGCCGCCACTGGTCGTTGGTCGCCATCACATCACCGGGGCAATACACATACCCACACGCATCCAGCCCATCGCTGACATATTTGGCTACATGACGGAAATACGCGCCGTGTTCGGCCTCGTTGTAGTCATCCGACAGGATCATGCCGTTATCCTGATCCGAATGCGCGGTTTGCTCCCGCCGTGCCATTGAACCGGCGACGATGAAAGCATATGGGATAGGCGGTGCGCCAAACTTTTCTTCCGCCAGCACCAGCAAACGGCGGACGATGGCCTGGCCGATGGAAGTCACCGCTTGGCCGATGTCATTAGCGGGCAGGCTTTGCCTGACCAGGCTCACCAGCACTTTCGGCAAGGTCTGGCTGAGTTCCGCCAAACGCTCAACGCTCTTGGCGGCAAACACGTCGCCGACCAGATAAATGGCATTGTGGCTCTGGCTGCGCAACAGGTCGGTAGCGGAAACCACCCCCACCACATCAGCGTTTTCCACCACTGGCAAATGGCGGATATTGCGGCGCGCCATCAGCAGCAAGGCTTCGGACGCCTGATCGCGTGGCGTCAGGGTCAGCGGTTTGGGCGTCATGATGCCGGATACCGGCTCTTCGACATTACGGCCTTCTGCCACCACGCGCTTGCGGAAATCCACATCGGTAACAATCCCGCACAAGCTGCCGTCAGCTTCGGTCACCATCGCGGTCTGGGCATTGAATTCGTTCATCTGGCAAGCAACCTGACGGATGCTGTCATCCTTGCCCACCAGCATCGGCAGTTTCATCAGGTCACGCACATGCATGGCCACCAGGGCGAAACTGTCACCACCACGGATTTCCTGGATGGCGCTGCGCAGGCGTTCCGGTTTGCGGTCGGAGAAGTATTTGCGTACCTTCTCGAAACGTTCCATCACCCTCTGGAACAGCTCGGCAGGAACCGCGTAAAACAGCGTATCCTCAATCGCCTTGACCGTCATGCTGACAGTGCCGCCGCGAATAATGGAACGGTAACCCACCCAGTCGCCCTCGGAAAAACGCCCGTAGAGCTGCCCATTTTCCAGCAACACCTCCACCGCGCCACTGCGGATCAGCAACACACGTTCATTGCGTTCACCAATTTTCAGCACCTCAGAGCCACGGCGGGCATACTCAATTTCTAGCCCCATGGTGACCTCATTGAGGCAATCCAGCGGCAACTCCGTCAGTGGCGGGCATTTGGCAAGGTAATCACGAATCTCAAGCTGCTCAACTTCCATCAGCATTCAACCTTCAAAACTGGGCCGGAATTTCGGCGTAGGAAACCCGCCCGGTCTGCGCCAGCGCCATGCGCACGGCGGTCGGGTGAGGCTGCAACAACTTGGCGGGGAATTCCCCAAACCATGTCTCCCCACCGGCTGGACGGTCGATGACGACATGCTGCTCCTCTTCGCCGTAAACCAGCGCGAGTTGCACCCCCCTGAGGGGTTGGTTGGCACGGATATCAATACGCACCAGATCGGGTGCGCTGGCCTCCCCACGCATCATGGAAACCTGCATGTCTTTATAGGAAAGCTTACACTGGTTGGTCGCCAGCAAACATTGACCTTCGGCAACTAATTGCTGCATAGCAACATCTTTTTTCTGGGTGGGCTTGTCCTTGTTCAACCACAAATCCATCATCCCCCAACCGCCAATCAGCATGAACGGGGCAACCATGATCGCAATACGGCTATGCAGGCTCAGGCCGAAGAACCATTTCAACATACCAACACTCTCTCTCCACGCTATTCTTGTGCATGACAGCATACACGATCCGGCAGGGAAATCAGACCATTATGTTTAGGAAAAAACAATCACCACAAAGACCGGGCTTGCCACAATTTTTGCTTTGTAACAAAGAAACAGCCAAAATCAGACGCTGAAGCATACCTTGACCTACACGGAGAAAAGATGGATTACCGCAGGACATTGGCGGAACTGGAATCGCAAGCTGTAAAATGGTGGCCTAAAGCACTGGAAGCAGAAGTCGCCAGCCAAAGTGCTATCCAACTGCTACTGGCAACCCAGGACAAATTCCTAAGCATCCTCAAGCTGTCGGGCAATACGCCTGAGCAGATTTTCTCCGTACTGGAAGCATCAGGGATGCCCGCCAACCTGTTCCTGAAACATCTTGTAACACTGGCCGATTATGGTGGGGAGGCCATTCAACGGCTAGGGCGTGAATTCACCACCATTTTTCCTATGGATGCCAGTGGTCGGCACTACTTTGAATACTTCCGCAACGGTAAAAGCTATCGCCATACCTTCGCAGCACTCCCACTCAAAGGCTTGGGCAACAGCAAGCTTTACCTTGATGGCGTTGCCATTGCCAAACCTGTAGGGCTGAACCCACTGTACCAAGACATGACCATGCTCTTGCTGTACGCCGCCACATCCGAACAATCGCATCTGGCAGCATTGGAAAAGTGTGAAATTGGTATGTTGTTGGGCGATGATGCTGCCCTCGACAAATATGTACGTGAAAAATATATCCATGTAAGCCGCATTACGACAGGTGCAAACACCAACACGCTAGGGCAGATTGCCCAACGCTACGTAGCAGACTTGCTTACGCAATACCTCCCAAGCCACTACAACATTACCCGCAATGGCAAAATCCCACTGAGAGGTTATGAAAAACCTGATGGGATGCCGTTCGATGTTGTCATCAGCCTGAACGGCAAAAGTGTTGGTGTTGAAGTCAGCTTTCAGGTCACCACCAACAGTGTCATTGAACGTAAATCCGGGCAAGCTGATACCCGTCAGCAACTCATGCACCAAAATGGGCACAAGATTGCTTACGTATTGGATGGAGCGGGCAACTTCCAACGTTCATCGGCAGTAGGAACTATCTGTCAGTTCAGTGATTGCACGGTTGCTTATTCAGAAGCTGAAATGGCAGTTTTGGCGGATTTTATCCGGGAGACGGTGGCATGATGCGGTTTGTAGATTTGTTCGCCGGCGTTGGAGGAATCCGCCTTGGTTTTGAACAGACCATGCAGGAACTGGGGATTCCCCACCAATGCGTGTTATCTTCCGAGATCGACAAGTTTGCCCAGGAAACTTACGCCCTGAACTTTGGCGAAATGCCACAAGGCGACATTTACGGCATCCGCCAATTCCCTGAATTTGATTTCCTGTTGGCTGGCTTCCCTTGCCAACCGTTTTCTTACGCAGGCAAACAACAAGGCTTTGGCGATACTCGCGGTACGCTGTTTTTTGAAGTTGAGCGAATATTACGTGAGCATCAACCCAAAGGATTCCTGCTGGAGAATGTGCGCGGCTTAACCACCCATGACAAGGGGCGGACATTTAAAACTATCCTCCAACACTTGGAGGCACTAGGTTACGGGGTGGAATACCTGTTATTGAATGGCTCCAGTTTCGGCATACCGCAAAACCGGGTAAGAGTTTATATTGTCGGTGTTTATCAGGGAAAACCACGCCTATCTCTACAGTCGGATTTAGGGGCAGCAGACTCCCACAAATTCAAGGACAAACTGACCCAATCCAGCCTGTTTGACAGCCATTACCCTCTACAGGTCGTGCGTAACATCCTTGAGCCTAACCCTGACCGCAAATACGATTGCTCCGAAGATTTTACAACACGCCTGTTACGCATGGTCGATGGCAAAGCGGAGAATCTGCACGGCATCCGCATGATTGACCACCGCAATGGCAATTCCATCCACTCATGGGAACTGGGCATCAAGGGGGAATGCAGCGACGATGAAATTGCCTTTATGAATGCCCTGATTGCCAACCGCCGCAAAAAACACTTTGGTACGGAGCAGGACGGTAAAAAACTGACACTGGATCAGATCAAAACGTTCTTTAACCCCCCTAACCTACACAGTATCATGCGCGGATTGTTGGACAAGGGCTACCTGAAAGACCATGGTGGCAAATTCAACCCGGTGGCTGGCAATATGTCATTTGAAGTATTCAAATTCCTTGATCCGGACAGCATTTCCATCACCTTGGTCAGCAGTGACGCCCATAAACTGGGGATAGTACACAATGGCCGGATACGGCGAATTACCCCCCGCGAATGCGCCCGCTTGCAGGGCTTCCCAGACAGTTTCATCTTGCACCCGCAAGATACCAATGCCTACCGGCAATTTGGAAACTCAGTATCCGTACCCGTCATCAAGGAAGTCCTGCTGGATTTATTCCGGGGTGCAGGCCACCAAATCAACCGCCAGACAAAATCCTTGAGCCAAGCGGCTTGAAACAACATTACAAGCAATCAATAACCTGATCCGGAGTGATTTTCCGCAAGCAATCCAGATGCCCCAGCGGACATTCCCGCTTGAAACAGGGGCTGCATTGCAGACCAAGATACAGGATTTGGGCGTTGGCGCTCAGCGGCGGCGTATAGGTTGGGTCTGAAGAGCCATACAAGGCAACCACAGGCGCGCCAACAGCAGCAGCCACATGCATCAAGCCGGAATCATTGCTGACCACCTGATCGGCCAGCGCCAGCAGGGCAAGCACTTCCTGCAAACTGGTTTTGCCCGCCAGATCAAGACATGCCGGTGAATTAACCGTACTGGCAATCTGCGCGGTAACAGGCGCATCCTTCCCGGAACCCAACAAAATGACTTCCCCACCCTGCGCAATGTGATGGCTGGCAACTTCGGCGAAATACTCGGCGGGCCAGCGTTTGGCTCCGCCATATTCAGCACCTGGGCATAGGGCCAAAAGAGAAGAAACCCCTCCTAACCTCCCCTTATCAGGAGGGGAACCGAGCAGCACGCCATCTTTGGCTCCCTCCCCTGATAAGGGGAGGGCTGGGGAGGGGTTTCTGCGCAAAAACTTTTGCCGCGTGTCTGCTTTTTGTTTCTCGGTCACCCGCAGGCGCGGCGGGGAAATCTCAGGCGGCAGTTGCGCATCCGCTGGCAAACCCAGCGCGACAAAGCGCTGTACAGTCATGGTCAGTACTGATTTGTCCAGTGGGCGCAGATCATTCAACAAACCGTAGCGCATTTCCCCCCGGTAGCCAGTCCGCAGCGTTGCCTGCGCCCAGAACGGTATCAGCGCAGACTTGAGGGAGCGCGGTAGCACAATCGCCCAGTCGTAGGCCGTTGCGCGCAGTGATTCACCCAACCGATAGCGGGTTTTCAGTGCCAGCTCGCCGTGTTGCAGGGGCATCGTGATGGCGAAACTGACTTCCGGCATGGCGGCCAGAATCGGCTTGCTCCAGGCTGGGGCAAGTACATCAATTTGCAAAGCGGGGAAACGTTGCTTCAGCGCCATGAACAGGCTTTGCGCCATCACCATATCGCCGACCCAAGAAGGGCCGACAACCAGGCAGCGCCGGGGGGCAAACGGCATTGCGTCAGTCAATCAGCCGGTAAAGCGTGCCGCAGTAAGGGCAGCGGGCTGTCTTGTCCGCACTGCTGTCAATTGCCAGGAAAACCCGTGGATGCGAACACCACAAGGCCGTTTCATCCGTGGGGCAATGCAACGGCAAAGCTTGCCGTTTTACCACCACTTCGCGGCTTTCGCCCAACCGTTTGTAATCAGCAATACTGGGTGCAGGTGCGGACATGATGCCTCCCTCGTTTTAGCGTTAGACGTAAGTCAGCCAATGACGGTATTTTTCAACACGGCCATGCACAATGTCAAAGTACAGGGATTGCAGCTTTTCGGTCACCGGGCCGCGCGCACCTGCGCCGATCGGGCGGCGATCCAGTTCGCGGATCGGGGTAACTTCCGCCGCTGTGCCGCTGAAAAAAGCTTCGTCAGCGATGTACACTTCGTCGCGGGTGATGCGCTTTTCACGGATCTCGATGCCCAGCTCATTGGCCAGGTACATCAGGGTCTTGCGGGTAATGCCATCCAGCGCCGACGTCAGGTCAGGCGTGTAAATGACCCCATCCTTCACCAGGAAGAAGTTTTCGCCGCTGCCTTCGGCCACATAGCCTTCCGCATCCAGCAACAGGGCTTCGTCGTAGCCATCTTCCAGCGCCTCACGCAGCGCCAGCATGGAATTCATGTAATTGCCGTTCGCCTTGGCCTTGCACATGGTGATGTTGACGTGGTGACGGGTGTAAGAAGAAGTCTTGATGCGGATACCCTTTTCCATGTTTTCCGCCCCCAGATAAGCGCCCCACGTCCAGGCCGCGACCATGGCGTGCACTTCAAGATTATCAGCACGCAGCCCCATGCCTTCGGAGCCGTAGAAACACATCGGGCGGATGTAGGCAGAATCCAGCTTGTTTTCCCGCACTGCCGCACGCTGGGCTTCATTCAGCTGCGCCTTGCTGTAAGGGATGTTCATGCGCAGGATTTTGGCAGAATTGAACAAACGGTCGGTATGTTCCTGCAAGCGGAAAATAGCAGTGCCCTGGTCGGTCTTGTATGCCCGCACACCTTCAAACACGCCCATGCCGTAATGCAAGGTATGGGTCAGAACGTGTGTCTTGGCATCGCGCCATGGAACCAGTTCGCCGTCCAGCCAGATCAGGCCATCGCGGTCAGACATTGACATTGCTTATCTCCACTGATCAAAACGAAACGGAAAGCATACACGCAGTGCTGAATTGTTGCCAGTACGCGGCACTACCCCATTAGGGCAATCGGCAGAAATAATCGTGATCAGCAATTTAAGGGCAAAAATAGTGACTTTTGCGCGGCTTTGTCAGCCTTTGCCGCCATGGCTGTCGGTTTCTGACAGCATTGACATTGACGTTATCTAGAGCGCCACTCGCGCAATAAGATAAATAAACAGATGAATCAGTGGCTTGGAATTATTTTCAGGAGTTGGCACAAGCGTTGCAAACTCCCTTAGCGTCAGAACAGCGTAACAACAAGAATTTATCAGCAAGCCCCAAGAGGTAGAGAGTAGGCTTAACCATACATAACAATAAAATGCCTGACCATGCCTCGACTCCTCTAGCCCTCGCCCCACAAAGGCGGGGGTTTTTATTTGCAAGCCACGCGTGAATATTGCCTGATAAGGCGCAACACTGTCTCCAGTTGACCCTGCGGAGTGTGGAAATGTGGCGATAAACGGACACCCCCACCTCGCAGTGCGCAAAATACCCCCTTTTCCTGCAAATATCGGAACAATCCATCGGCATCCCCGCTGACCGGGCGCAGGGTGAGAATCCCCGAACGCCGTTGCGGGCGCAGATCACTGAGGATTTCGATTCCCGATATTGCCCGCAAACCCGCCAGCAGGTAATCCATATTGCTGGCAAGCTGCCGCCAGACTTCTTCCATGCCCATGTCCAGCAGCAAACCAAGGCTGGCATTGAGGGCATGGATGCCCAACATATTGGGGCTGCCGCACTCGAAACGGCGGGCGTGCGGGTACGGCGTGTAACTTTCCGCGCTGTAATCCGTCATGCCTGCCGCCATGTGCCAGCCGTATTGGCCCAGGGTAAGGGTGTCGGCCAGTTCGCGGCGCACGTAGAGCAAGCCTAGCCCTTCCGATGCCAACATCCATTTGTGCCCGTCGGCAGCGACGAAATCGGCGTAGATGGCTTGCACATCAAACGGCATCATCCCCAGTTGCTGGATGGCATCGACGCAAAACAGGATGCCATGCTGGTGGCAAAAACGGCCAACTTTTGCCAAATCCATGCGCAAGCCGTCGGCGTATTGCACGGCACTGATGCTGAGCAGGCGGGTACGCCCATCGCATAGCGCCAGCAGTGCGTCTTCCGGCTCGCCTGCGCAGGTAGCGAGGTCAAGCTGGCGGAATTCCACCCCTTTGCTGGCCAGCGAAGACCAGACGAAACGGTTGGAAGGGAATTCCTGACGGATACCGACCACGTTATCCCCTGTCCGCCAGCCCAGACCGTAGGCAACGAACGACAACCCTTCCGAAGTATTTTTCACCAGTGCAATATCGTCGGGCGAGGGGGCATTGAGCAAGCGTTGTGCTTTTTGCCGCAAATCCTGTTCCACCGCCAGCCATTGCGGGTAACGCAGCGAACCCTGGCGGGCATTTTCTTCGGCAAACGTCTTGATGGCATCCACCGTCACTTGCGGCCAGGGGGCAACCGCAGCGTGGTTGAGGTGGATCAAATTGGCGTGGATGGGAAATAGCTGGCTGGAGTCGATCATGGCGGCACATCCGGGTTTGCAATGTTAAGCAGAGAGTTTACCCGCATGTCATGGCATTGCCCAACTTGCCACAATTGTCAGGCCAACGCTGAACACCTGATGAAACTGTCAGCACCTGACGCCCAAGCTGTCGCAAACTGACATTTCTCAATTTGTCACCCCAGCCAGAAATCCAAATATTTTATTTTAATTTCAATAGGATAAACAACAATCACCCTGCTTGGCATAGCCGTTGCACTATTATTCTTGTCAGAAACAGCGAAACAACAAGAATTTATCAGCAAGCCCCAAGAGGTAGAGAGCAGGCTTAACCATACATAACAATAAAATGCCTGACCATACCTCGACTCCTCTAACCCCCGCCCACAAAGCGGGGGTTTTTATTTTGCAGGCAATCAATCTGGCTTTAATCCGAACCCGAATCCCGCGTCCGCCCCGCCAGCTTGCCGTAATAGTTGGCGGAATAGCTGAAGTAGGCTTTTTCCTTATCCGTCAGCGGGCGCGCCATTTTCACCGGGCTACCCACGTACAGATGCCCGCTTGCCAGCACCTTGCCGGGGGGAACCAGGCTGCCCGCGCCGATCATGACTTCATCTTCCACCACCGCACCATCCAGCACGATTGCGCCCATGCCGACCAGGCAACGGTTGCCGATGGTGCAGGCGTGCAGTACCGCACGGTGGCCAATGGTGACTTCATCGCCGATGAGCAGCGGGCGGCCTTCCGGGGTGGAGTATTCACCGCCGTGGGTAACGTGCAACACCGCCCCGTCCTGCACATTGGTCAGCTTGCCGATGCGGATGTGGTTGATGTCGCCGCGCACCACTGCCATCGGCCACACCGAGGAGCCTTCCCCCAGCGTGGTTTGCCCGCTGACATACGCCATTGGGTCGACATAAGCGTCGGGATGAATATCGGGAATATGCTCTTCAAATGCTTTAACGGTCATATTGCGGCTCCAAAGGCAGGCGTTTCATCAGGTAGCACAGGCAATCCTGGCGGATGATGGTTTCATCCAGCGTCAGCATGGCTGGCATCAATGCTTGTTTGAGTTCGATACTGTCGTTTGTGCGGATGAAAAAATGCTCGCTAACGTCAACGTCTTCATCGTCCCAGGCTTGCAGGCTTGCATCAGGGTGACAGGTGCTGGCAAATGCGGTTCCCGCCGACAATTCCGAAAAATTGTAGCGGTCGAGCGCAGGCAGCAGGTGGATGTCGGCCTCCGGGTTGCTGAAACTGAAACTGTGTGCTTCCGGCAAGGTGACACGCGCCACAGTCTGGTAGATGTTCACATCCTGCGGTGGTAGCGGATGATCGGGCAGTTCCTGTAAATGCAAAGCAGCGTCAAGGAACTCCAGCACATGTTCAACGCCTTGCGCCACGCCGGGTTTACCGCATTCCACCGTGACAGAAGGGCAATATTGCGCCATTGCCATCGACTGCACACCACGTGGCGTTTCAAAGAACACCACGATGTTGGAAAACAGCCGCGCCAGTTGTAATGAACGGTTGTCAAGCACGTTGATGCAACCGTAATGCGGGTTCTGGCCGGTATTGTTGTGCACGTCGATGCTAGCGAACAGCCCCTTGTCCGCCATGCTGTCAGTCACTTGCCGCATCAGTTCAGCTTCCTCGCAATCATCCAGGTCGCCACCCGGCCACACGCGATTGTAATCAGGCTGGCCTTCCAGCCGCCGCATCCCGAAGGTCGCCGCTTCTATATTGCCGAAAAATACTGACAACGAACGCGGTAACGGCTGCTCCTGATACTTACGCAGCAGTTGCTGGATGGCAAAAAAGCCGGTGTCTTCATTGCCATGTAGCAGGATGGAAACAAACAGGGGCGGTGCGCGTTTGCCCTGCAAGTGCAGCAGGGTCGGGTTCGGCATCAGGGCATGCAGTCCGTAGGGGCTTTTCAGCCCGAAAAAACCCGCCGGGAGGGTGTCAATTTCAGTCAGTTTCAACATGCAGGTATCCATTGGTTTATCCGCAGGGGCAGGCCCCCGTGCCTGCCCTTCCTGCCTGAAAGAGGGCAACCACAGGGGGTTGCCCCTACAGCGTCCAGGTGTGGACAGGCGTATGAGTATGCTGCAAACGGGCGTAATCCAGCAACAGGCGCCCAATATCGCCTTGCGTGCGTTGCAAATGGCGTTGCTGCCACACCGCGCCGGTTTGCCCGGTTTCAATGCGGGCAGCGATAATGCCGAGGTAATGGCGGATGTCGGTTTCATCAATACCGAGTTGTTCCAACCCTTCCGCCGCGATGGGCAGCAACTCATCCAGTATCAGCCTGGGGGCTTGCCACTCCTGCTGGTTCCAGCGCAGTGCGGTTTCCAGCCCCAGGCGGGCGGCGTTGTAGAAGTTTTCCCGCGCGGTGGCGAAAGCCATCGGTAACGGTTCGCCTGTGCACAGTTGCGCCCCCAGATATTGGGTCAGGCCGTAAAACAGCGCCGCGTTGGCCAGCATATCCGGCACGCTGGGGCCTGCGGGCAGGCTACGGTGTTCGATACGGATATGCGGCGTGCCATCCGGGTCGAAACCGACCAGCGGGCGGTTCCAGCGCCAGGTGACGCCGTTGTGCAGGCGCAAATGGGCGAAGCGGTCGGCGGGCTTGTCCAACAACATCGGCAATAGCACCGGGTAAATGTCGAGATTTTCCTGAAAGCATTCGGCAATGCTGTTGTCGGCGAAACCGGAGCCGAAACTGACCCTTGCCGGGTATTCACGCCCCGCATCAACGGCTTGCTCAAACACCGGGATGCGGGTTTCCTGCCACAGCGAATGCCCGAACAGGAACGGCGAATTGCCCGCCACCGCCATGATCGGCCCGGAGACAATCATGGCGGCATTGTAGAAATGGTGCGCCGTTGCCGCCGCCACCTGCATGTGTACCTGGAACGAGGTGGTGGCTGCCTCCAGCATCACGCTGTCATGCTGGATGTACAAGGATTCGCGACCATCGATTGCCAGCCGCAGCGGACGCCCGTGGCGCGCCTTGAGGATTTCAGCGTTAAGCGCGTGATAGCGGTTGGAATCGGTCATGGTTTGCAGGCAAAAATCACCCTGCCTGCAACTGGGCAGGATACCAATCAGCAGCAGTTGCGCCCCCACTTGCCCCGCCGCGACGTAAGCCTGTTCCAGCAGTGTTTGCAGCGCCTGCCCGAAATCACGCAGGGCAGAAGCCGTCAGCGGGCGCGGTGGTGTGTTCAGCTCAATATTGAATTTCGCCAGCTCGGTGGTGGCCAGCGGGTTATGCAGGGCGTGCAGGAAACGGGTATTCAGCGGCGCAGGGCGGAAACGCGCATCGGTCAGCCAGCCTTCCAGCTCAAAACCACCCACGGCAGCCTGACTGGAAAACCCGCCATCAGCCAGCATGTCAACCAGCAGACGGGTTTCGGTGCGCAAGCGGGCAGCATATTCGCGCCAGTCTGCTGGCGTGAAATGGTCTGTGGCGATTTCCTGACCCATGTGTGCCTCCCTGGGTTTAGCGCATTGTTAGCAGGCGGCTGTCTTATCCTCCTCGCTGGGCGGCAGTTGCAGGAAGAAGCCGTTTTCCTGCATCACCCGGCGGATTTCAGGCGCTTCCACTGCCAGCATTAGCTTGCGTTCCGCGCCCAGTTCAAAGTCGAAGGAAAACTCCGGCTCACCAAAAATTTTCAGCAACACCCCAGGCACCCGTTCAAAGTTGCCCTTTTCCGGCAGAAACAGGAAGGAACCGGGTTTTCTGCGGCTGCGGTAAACGTAGCACTGCATGGTTTCAGTTTTCCCCCTTACGGGCCATGACGGCGGCGGAACGGATGTCGGCCAGCTTGAGCACCAGGGTGACGGAACCGCTGCCAACACGCTCTTCCAGCTCAATGGCATCAGCGGTGGCGCTGAGCACCTTGCCTTCGCGGCGACGCCCGTCATGCTGGGTAATGCGCACGTACTGACCGGCATGGTCTGCCAGCTGACCGACGGCAATATCCTGAAAGCCTACGTGGTACAAGGCAGTAGCAGGCAAATCCTTGGTGACGGCTGGCAACGCAGGTTGCGGCTCAGGCGTACTGGGGGCGGATGCAACCGCTGGCGGCGCCGTGGCGGCTTCAGGGGCTGCCGGAGTACGCGCCTGCGCGGGAATTTCAATGGTGTGGGTAACCGCTTCCGCTGGCGGCACAGCTGTTTCCCCTGTGGCTGATGCCACTGTCGGAGCAGGCGCATCTACACCCAGTACTTGCGCACGTGCATACACATGCGTACTGGCACCTGCAAACCAGGCCACCAGCGCCAACAATACCCCAATGAAACCGGTAATGACCCAGCCTGACACCTTGTGCCAGAGGGAAGGCAGCGCCAACACATTCAGACCCGGAACCAGCGCAACCAGTCCCGTGACCGGATGGCGCTGGAATCCTGATACCACCACAAACAACCAGGCTATCACGAACAGGAGCAAACCCAGTATAAAAGTGCCCAACAATACATATTCCATGCTTTTCTGCCGTCTTTCGCGTTAATCTTCCAGGTAAGTATAACCGATCAAACCGGCTTCGATTTCCCGCAGCAGCATTTTTTGCCGTTCACTATCGTCAACAGCAGCTGCCAGCTTGCGGCGGCACTGCGCCAGCAGGTCTTTCGGCTCGAAATGGACGTAACGCAACAACTCGTCGATGGTGTCGCCGCGTTCCGGCTCTGACAGCGCATACCCCCCCTCCGGCAACAGCTCCACGTTGATGGAATCGGTGTCGCCAAACAGGTTGTGCAAGTCGCCGAGGATTTCCTGATACGCTCCAACCATGAAAATACCCAGCAGGTAGGGTTCGCCCTTTTTCAGTGAATGCAACGGCAGGGTGCTTTCCAGCCGCCCACTTTCCACATAACGCGCTACCGTGCCGTCGGAATCGCAGGTCAAATCCTGCATGGTCACGCGCCGGTCGGGTTGCTCCTGCAAACGGTGCAGCGGCATGATCGGAAAGATTTGCTCAATCGCCCATACATCCGGCATCGACTGGAACAGCGAGAAATTGCAGAAATATTTGTCCGCCAGCTTGTCACGTAAACCGGCCTGGATTTCAGGGTCAAGCTCGGCAAACAGTTCCGGCTGGCGCAGCAGTTTCTGGCAGATGGCTCGGTGGAACTCTTCCGCGCGCGCGCGCTGGTTGAGGTCGATGGAACCATGCGCGTACATGCCGTGCGCTTCGCCCAGCCAGTAGGCCGCGTCGTGGTAAATTTCCGACGGCGGCAGGCTACGGCGGTTCTCGTACAGGCGGAACAGGTTGTGCAGGATGGCGGGGGCGTCATCCTCAGGCTCGTACAGGTCGGGTTCCGCTTCCGGCTGTTCCGGATCGGTATCGATGACGTTGGTGATCAGCACGGCGTGGTGGGCGGTCAGGCCGCGCCCGGATTCGCTGACGAAATCGGGGAACGGCAATGCGTATTCCTCGCACACATCCTGCACGCTGCGCACGATGGTGTTGGCGTATTCCTGCAAGCTGTAATTGATGGAACAGTCATTGCGCGAGCGTGAACCGTCGTAATCCACGCCCAAGCCACCGCCTACGTCGACTACGCGGATGTTCGCGCCCAAGCGGTGCAATTCGGCGAAATAGCGGCTGGCTTCGCGCATCCCGCGCTGGATGTCCTGAATATTGGCGATTTGTGAACCCATGTGAAAATGCAGCAGTTGCAGGCAGTCGAGTTTGCCCGCCTGTTGCAGTTGCTCCAGCATGTGCAGAGCCTGCGCGGCGGACAGGCCGAACTTGGATTTTTCCCCGCCAGTGTTCTGCCATTTGCCCTTGCCGAGCGAATACAGGCGCACGCGGATGCCGAGCAGCGGTTCGATGCCGAGTTTTTCCGCCTCTTCCAGCGTTTCCAGCAGTTCGGAAGGTTTTTCCACCACGATGAAAATGCGGTGGCCCATCTGCCTGCCGATCAGGGCGAGACGCAGGTATTCACGGTCTTTGTAGCCGTTGCAGATGATGGTGCTTCCAGCGGGTGCGGAACCGAGGACTGCCATCAGCTCCGGTTTGCTGCCTGCTTCGAGGCCAACCTGTGTGCCACCGCCTTTGAGGATTTCCTGCACCACGCTGCGTTGCTGGTTGACCTTGATCGGGTAAATGGCGGTATAGCGGCTGCTTTGCCCGCAAGCAGCAATGGCGTGGTTGAAAGCGGCTTGCAGGCGCTGCACCCGGTCGTGCAGCACGTCGACGAAGCGCACCAGCAGCGGAAAGCGCATTCCGTCTTCGTTATGGACGCGCATTGCCAATGCGTGCAAATCCAGTTGTCGGTCAGACTGGTCGGGCAGGCGCATCGACGCGTTGCCTGCCAGATTGATGTCGAAATAGCCATCGCCCCAGTGCTGGATGCTGTACAGGCGGCGGGCGGCGTCGAGGTTCCAGGTTGGATGGGTAACGGTATTCGTCATGGTGTTCCTGCTGCGCGTTGATGTGCGGTTCAAGGTGTGCAGGATACTAGGTATGAGGGGGCTTGAGAATAATGCCGTAAAATGTCTCAAACGGGGTTCACATGATTTACCAGATTAACTGTGATTTTGACGGCGGCACACCCCAAAATCACAGTTAATCACAATAATCTGCGTAATCCAGGTTCAGACATTCCCTTTGAAGCGCTGCGCACTGGCCTTGGCCTGTTTGTAGAAACGCCCCAGCGCCCGCTCATGTTGACGGCGCTCGGCCAGCGTCTCGCTGTTGCGCGCCTGTTCGGCCATCAGCTTGTGGTAATTGTCGAGGCGACGCTGTTCCAGTTCACCATTTTCGACTGCTTTACGGACGGCACAGCCCGGTTCGTTGAGATGCTGGCAGTCGTGGAAGCGGCATTGTTCCGACAATTGCTCGATGTCAGCGAAGGTAGCGTGAATCCCTTCCTCACAATCCACCATTTGCAGTTCGCGCATTCCCGGCGTATCCAGCAGGATGCCACCACCACGCAAACGGTGCAGGCTGCGGGCGGTGGTGGTGTGCCGCCCTTTGCTGTCCTTTTCCCGAATGGGGCCGGTTGCCTGTTCTTCCTCACCTTTCAGCGAGTTGAGCAGGGTCGATTTGCCAACACCGGAGGAACCCAGCAAGGCGATGGTCTGGCCGCTGGTACACCACATTTCCAGTGTTGTTACGTCCTGCGCGTCGGTTGCGTTGATAACTTCAACCGAGAGGTTGGGGTAGTTTTTGCGTAACATATCCACGTAAACCGACGTATCCGCGCACAGGTCTTTTTTGGTCAGCACCACCACCGCATCAATACCAGCCTCGGCAGCCAGCACCAGATAGCGCTCGATCCGGTTGAGGTTGAATTCCTCATTGCAGGAAGTCACCACAAACAGCGTGTCGATATTGGCGGCAATCAGTTGCAGCATGGCTTCACTGCCTGCGCTGCGGCGTTTGAGCAGGGTTTTGCGCTCCAACAGGTAAAGCGGTTGCAAATCCCGATCCAGCAGCAGCCAGTCACCGACGGTGGGGTGATTTTCCGGCGCTTCGTTGCGCCACGGGTAGGTGGAAAGCGGGAGGGATTGCGCCTGCCCGTGCGTATCCAGCCCCAGACATTCGATCAGGTTGCGTTGTACGCCAGTTACCCGGAAGGGCACAGCAGTTTCGAGGGTTTCCAGTGTCAGTTGTGACTGGAAGAAATGTGTCCACCCCAGTTCCTGGAGATGTGTGATTTGCATGACTGTATTCCCAATAAACAAAAGCAGGGTATGCGCTTATGCCAAGCGCGACATTATTGGGGATTCGATGGAACCCCGGCACAGACCGGGACAGGATCAGAAGATCAGCGTTGGGCGGCCTGCGCAGCGTGGTGGACAATCATGGACAACCTCCTTTTGATAGTGGGCGGAAACACAATTAACTATACCATATGGCCTGATCCGAAACTAAGGAAATCGAAATCAGCCGCCTGCGTCTGATAGGGAGGAAATCAAACTCATTCGCCAGCATTCCCGCCCGTAATAATGTTCGGAAAATAACCCACCCAGTCAGTACAGGAAATCACTTGCAACTATTCGCGAGGGAACCATTAAAGCTGGCTGATCCATTGCTGGACGAGACTGACGATTTCATTTTTCAACGAGAATGCCTGATCCGACGACTGAATCACCAACACACACCTGTCGGGTGCTTTCCAGTTTGCTAGGCCATGCGGGTCGTCGAGCACGAAGGGTTTCTCCACCGGCTTGGGCTTGGCTCCGCGATGCAGCACCAACTGGATGTTTTTCGGCGGATGCAGTTTAAACGTCGCAAAATGCTCTTCCAGTTTGAAACTTGGCGCATTCCATTTGATCTCTTCGCTGATGCGGGAATCTGCCGCCCTGATTGCCTGCCGTAGCACTGCGATGGCAGCTTTGTGCGGGTGCTCAAGATTTTCCATGAAAAGGTCTGCCGGATGATCCCCGGCAGCAACCGCGCTTTGTTTTTTTGCCATGAATCAAACCTCAGTGTTTGGGTTTCCGGAATTTATGACTCCGGTTGTGGCTGCACGTGCAGGATTTTCAACAGTTCGTGCATTATTCCCGCCATGCGCGGCCACATTGTCAGCAAGGTAAAGGTGGCAGCCCCAGCTCCTTTAGAAATCCATTATGCTTCCCGGCACTTTCAGCAATACTCTGTTCCAAACTCACCAATTCTACATTCAGGGCTTTTAAATCGACCTGCTCCTCTGCCTGAGCTGTACTGACATAACGTGAAATATTCAGGTTGTAATCGTTCTTCTCGATTTCATCCATTTTCACCCGGCGGGCGTAGCGGGCTTCTTCCTTGCGGAACTGATAAGTATCGACGATTTTGTCGATATGCTCCGGCAGCAGGCGGTTTTGCCGCTTGCCTTTCTCGAAGTGTTCAGCAGCGTTGATGAACAGCACGTCATCGGGCTTTTTGCAGCGTTTCAGCACCAGAATGCAGACCGGGATGCCGGTGGAGAAAAACAGGTTGGGTGGCAGGCCGATTACCGTGTCGATGTGGCCGTCTTTCAGCAGTTTGGTACGGATGCGCTGTTCTGCGCCGCCACGGAACAACACGCCATGCGGCAGGATAATCGCCATTACGCCACTGTCGCCGAGAAAGTGGAAGCCATGCAGCAAAAACGCGAAGTCGGCGGCGGATTTGGGTGCAAGACCATAGTTCTTAAAGCGAAAATCTTCGCCTAGCGTATCGGTAGGCTCCCAGCGATAGCTGAACGGCGGATTGGCAACCACCGCATCGAATTTCAGCTTCTTCGCCGGGTTCATCTCGTTGAGGATGCCCCAGTCATTCAGCAGGGAATCGCCGTGGTGAATCTCGAATTCGGTATCCTTCACCCCGTGCAGCAGCATGTTCATGCGCGCGAGGTTGTAAGTGGTGATGTTCTTTTCCTGCCCGTAGATTTTGCCGATGCCGTGTGCGCCAAGCTGTTTGCGCACATTCAGCAGCAGCGAGCCGGAACCGCAGGCGAAGTCCAGCACCTTGGTGAGTTTGGACTTTTTGCCAGTGGCGGGTTCCTGGCTGTCCAGCGTGACGATTTCAGACAGGATGGTGGAAATCTGCTGCGGGGTGTAGAACTCGCCTGCCTTCTTGCCGCTGCCTGCCGCGAACTGGCCGATCAGGTATTCGTAGGCATCGCCCAGAATGTCAGTGTCGGTGCTGAACTGGGAAATGCCTTCAGCGATTTTCTGGATGATGGTGCAGAGTTTGGCATTACGGTCTGACGGCTTCCTGCCCAGCTTTTCGGAATGCAGGTTGATCTCGGAGAACAGCCCCTGAAAATTGCCACCAAAGGATTTTTCTTCGATGTACTTGAAACCGTTGTACAGCGTCGATAGCAGTTCTGTATTTTGGGTGCGTGCCAGTTCAGCGATGTTGCTCCACAGGTATTGCGGCTCAATTACGTAATGCACCTTGAGGCGCATCTGTTTTTCAAAATCCGCTACGTCTTCCGGGTAATCCTGATACCACAGGCTCAGCGGCGTGACGCCGGGCAGGTCGGAGGTATCCGGGTAGTCCGACCCCAATTCCTTTTTGGCTGACGCTTCGTAGTTGTCGGAGAGGTAGCGCAAAAACAGGAACGACAGCATGTAGTCGCGGAAGTCGTCGGCATTCATCGCGCCGCGTAGCTGGTCGGCGATGTCCCACAGGGTTTTGCCGAGTTGGTTGAGTTGTTCTTGGGTCATTTCAACTGCCGTAGGTCGTTAAGTAACTGTGGGATGTCCGTCTGGACGATGCTCCACAAAATGTCGTTATCCAGTCCAAGATAAGCGTGAATAATACGGTTACGGGTAGCAATCAACTGCCGCCACGGAATGCTTGGAGCCTGTTCGCGGATTTCATCGGGAATGTGGGTGGCTGCCTCACCGATTAATTCCATATTCCGCAGGGTTGCGTCATAAGTGCGCCGGTCTTGCTCGAATTGCTCCTGGGAGTAACCTTCCGTGTATTCAAGCACCAGTTCGGCAAACTCGATCATGTCATCCAGGTAAAAACGCCATTCACGGGACATAGATAGCATCCTTTTCCACATAGGGGCGAAGTTCAGGGCGCAACGCCTTGTCTGTCACCAAGTCCAGCGGACAACCCAGTTTGTCTTCCAGATAAAACAATAAACCGAAATAACGGCTGGAATCGGCTTTGCCTTCAAACTCCACGAGGACATCCACATCGCTATCCGCTTGTGCCTCGTCGCGGGCGGTTGAGCCGAACAATGCCAGCCGCTGGACGCCGAAGCGTTTATGAACCTCTGAGAACTGTTCGGTCAATAATTTTAATGCCTGCTGTTTTTTCATGATTTCAGCACTCTTGGTCAGAACCTCTTCGTTATGGGTGACAATGTTTGACTACCCCTGTCCAGCTTCGCTGCCCCCTCTAGAGGAGGGAGAACCACCCCGTCCAGCTTCGCTGTCCACCCCTCCATAGGAGGGGAATGGTGCTGTCTTGATTCCCCTCCTGTGGAGGGGTGCCCCGAAGGGGTGGGGTGGTTGTCTTCAAATGCAGGATGGTGCAATAAGAAAGCCGTCACCGCTGCCAGATTCTGTTTTACATCCTTATCCCGAATACGGATGACGTTCAAGCCCAAGCCCGATAAATAGGCATCGCGCTCTGCATCATAGTCTGCTTTGTCATCGTGGCTGCTGCCGTCAACTTCGAGGACGGTATGCTTTTCAGCGCAGTAAAAATCGACAATGAAGTTACCGATAATCTTTTGTCGGTCAAAATCCAGCCCTTTGAACTGGCCTCGCTTGAGTTGATTCCACAGTAATACTTCAGACAGGTTGCCTGCACGCCGCAATTCTTTGGCGCGCTCCTTGAGCTTCGGGTTGTAGGGTAAGGCTTGGTAGCGTTGGGTGTGGCGCATTAACTGTCCTCCGCTGTGGGAGAAACCACCCCGTCCAGCTTCGCTGTCCACCCCTCCACAGGAGGGGAATGCTGCTGCCTTAATTCCCCTCCTGTGGAGGGGTGCCCCGAAGGGGTGGGGTGGTTATCCACCGCCGGGAAAAGCTGCTGCATCAGCCCTTTTTTGTGACTCTTGAGCGCCTCAATTTTCTGGCTTTGTGCGGTAATCAGCTCGTCGATAGTGGAAAGACAATCGGCGATTTTTTGCTGCTCAAGAGAAGAAGATGGAATTGTAATTACCTGAGCATATAATGTTGTTATAGAAATAAATGGTTGATCACTGCCAATTGATTGTTTAATTACAAAGTCCTTCACAAATATTTGGCACAAGTGAAATGCAAAATCTTCATTTATATCATCAGAAAGCAGTTCTAACTTCCCAACACGTTGATATAGCAAAGATGGATCATCATTCTTTTTTAATCGAGCAATTTTTAATTCGCCATTAGTAACTGGACGATTTAAAGCTAGTACTATATCGCCTTCATGCAATACCAATCCAGAATATTTAATCGTGTAATTCTGTGGGAGATAAACTGCATTATCACTCCATTTCACTATTCCATAGCCAACATTTTCAATCTGGAGCAAGCGAATTCCATTTTTAGAATATTCAGATGCTTTAAACCCCTTTCCTGAATTTATTTTTATAATACTTCCGAATAATACCTCATCCCACTCCCCCCCATCCCGAAACTCAGGAAACCGCAACCTCGGCACAGTCTCACCTTCGGCGGGGAAGAGTTGCTGCATCAGCCCTTTTTTATGCGCCTTGAGGGCGGCGAGTTTTTGGGTTTGGGCGGTGATCAGATCGTCGATGGAGGAAAGGCAATCGGCGATTTTTTGTTGTTCCTTCTTGATAGGAATAAGAATCGGAAATAAAAGAAAGGTATCTGCATGGATTCGTTTTGCTTTTCTGCTTCCGTCTGCCGCTTCGCCCTGCTTTTCATAAAATCCTTTCTGCTTTACATATTCGAGTAAAAAAATAGGATTCAAATTTCCATTGATGTCAAAACATGGAAGGTCTACGGTAGATTCATATCCATCTAAGTGATTAGGAATAATGCCAAAAGCTTGATTGAGGAAATCAAGCTTGCTATAGATAAACTGCCCAGCCTTTCTATAGTAATACTGTGTGTTGATACTACCTTCGATTACCTCATTTTTTTCATAAACACCTTTTCCCCATAGTTTTACAGTGATTTTTTTCGCAACATCACCTTTGTTACCCAATACGCGGCTTTCTGTCAGAAATTCACCTAATTTTTTTTCCTCCCACCCCCCTGCATCCTGAAACTCAGGAAACCGCAACGCTGGCACTAATGCCTTTTTTTCTGGTTTGCTCATCCCCTACACATCCCGCGTCCTGAACTCGCTATACCCTTCATAGTAATAGCTGACATCAATGCCTTTCATAAACAGTTCCCGGTCGTCGATTTTATCGGTCAAGGCAGCTTTCAGCAGCACCTTGATCTCCACATCCTTCACCACGCTGCGCTCCATCGCCGAGAGATAATCCGCTTTATCCACTGCATTCCAGTCAATCACCTGCTGGACACCGTGCTTCAACATCAAATCCAGCCAAATCCGCGTAGCACGCCCGCTCCCTTCCCGAAACGGATGCGCCACATTCATTTCAACGTACTTCTCGATAATAGCGTCAAAATCATCCTGCGGCATTTGCGTAATATGCACCAGCGAAGGCTCCAGATACATCAGCGGTGCAAAGCGAAAATTACCCTTGGCAATATTCACCGTGCGGACTTTTCCCGCAAATTCGTAAATATCATCAAACAGATAGGCGTGAATCTGGGCAAGCCCTTGAAACGTCCCCACCTCGATGTGGTGGATGTCGCCGCTATCAAAAAGCTGTTTGGCTTTTTGCTTGCTGATGCGTTCCTCGGTTTTGCTCAGTTCAATCTGGTCGGTGATGCCCAGTTTGTTTTCTAGCGTCATACTGTACCGTTCCTGTTATTACGCATAACCACCCCGTCAGGCTACGCCTGCCACCCCTCCAACGGAGAGGAATTGGGGGGATGACACCGGCCTAAATTCCCCTCCCGTGGAGGGGTACGCCGAAGGCGGGGGGTGGTTTTACTCATACACATTCAACCCCGAAATTTCACGCCCGCCCGCGAGCTTGTTCAAATAAGGAACCAGCTCTTCCATCAGCGCCAGTTCCGCCACGCGCCGCTGTTTCCAGCCAAGCTCCAGGGGGGCGAGCAGGTCGGTCAATTGTTCCCCATCAAAAATCATGCGCCCCATCACGGTATCAACAAAAGCCTGTAAAGCTACCGTTTGCAGCCCATGTTTGCCTGCAATACCCGCCAACTCATCAGCCGCTTTCTGCGCCTTGTAACCCTGATAACCTTCCCGGATTTCGTTTTCTTTCAAAGGACTATCCGTCGGCAGGCTGTAAATATAGGGGATGATGTCGTCGCGCTCGTCCATCAGGCTGGCGTTGGAGCTGATCATGTCGATCAACTGCTCGCGTGACATTTTCGCCTTGCCCGCCTGCACAGTCGATTCCGCAATCAACCCCATGATGTAATCGTAGTCGACCAGCGAGGAAGCAAACAGCACCAGGTCAAATTCCAGTTGTTCAACCACCGGATTGGGGTTTTCAGTCTTGCCCTGCTTGCGCCGCAATTCCAGCGCGGTGTCAAGATACATGGCTTTGAAACCGCGCAGGGTATCGGTGGGCAGCTTGCTTTCAATCGTCTGTCTGCTCTGGTCGTCAAGGTCGGTGTATTGCTCCAGTTGGGTCTTGAGCTTTTGCACTTCCTTGAAATGAGTGATGAAACTGGCCTTGGCGGTGTCGCCCTTGAGGTTGACCACTTGCGCAGGCTCACACGCCAGCCCGTTGTCAGCCATGAAAGTTTCCAGCTGGGTGACGGCTTGCGTGTACTGCTCAACCACCTTGGGCGCAGGGTCAACCAGCCAGATTTCCCTCGCCCTCTCCTTATCCTTGCCGGAAAACAGGCGGATGGCAGCATCGACTTCGGTTTCCTGATAGCGGAAATCGAGGATATTGCCCCACGGCTTGGTGTCGTTGAGCACGCGGTTGGTGCGCGAAAATGCCTGGATCAGGCCGTGGTGCTTGAGGTTTTTATCCACATACAGGGTATTGAGGTATTTGGAGTCGAAACCGGTCAGCAGCATATCCACCACGATGGTGATGTCGATCTTGTTTTTGTGCGGGTAGTCGGCATTGCTGTACTTCTGGTCTTTGATGCGCTGCTGCACATCCTGATAGTACAGGTCGAATTCGTTGATGCTGTGGTTCGTGCCGTATTGCCGGTTATAGTCGTCAATGATGGCCTTGAGCGCCGCTTTCTTTTGCTCCGGTTCGTGTTGGTTGTCTTCCTTTTCCGTGGCCAAATCTTCCTGTAGCTGGATCACATCCTTGTTGCCTTCCGCCGGGGGCGAGAACACACAGGCGATGTTCAGCGGCCTGAAATCTGCCCAATTCCCCTCCTGTGGAGGGGTGCCCCGAAGGGGTGGGGTGGTTTCTCCCACGCCTGTAACCACCCCGTCAGGCTTCGCCTGCCACCCCTCCAACGGAGGGGAATCAAGCCCGCAATTCCCCTCCCTTGGAGGGGTGCCCCGAAGGGGTGGGGTGGTTTCCCCTTGCCCCTGAATGCACTGAAAAGCCCGGTAATATTCAATCGCATCATTGATGGAAGCAGTAGCGAGGATGGCGTTAAACCGGCGCTGGTCGGTGGCGCTGTCGTGCTTGTCCAGTATGGCTTTAATGACGGCTTCCGGCGGCGGGGTCTGGCCTTTTTTCGGTTTTGCGCCATCCTTGCCAAAGTAGTCGATGTGGAAGCTCAGCACATTCTTGTCGTCGATGGCGTTGGTGATGGTGTAGGCGTGCAGTTCCTTCTCGAAAATATCCGCCGTGGTTTTGAAAGAGCCGACATTGCCGTCAATTTGCAGATAGGTGGCGTTTTCCTCAAAGATCGGCGTGCCGGTAAAGCCGAACAGTTGCGCCTTGGGGAAGAATTCTTTGATGGCTTTATGGTTCTCACCAAACTGGGAGCGGTGGCATTCGTCGAAGATGAACACCACACGCTTGTCGCGCAGCGGTTCCAGCCGTTGCTTGTAGGTCTGCTGGCCTTGTTGCTGTTTTTGCTTGTTGCGCTTGCTGTTTTCATCCAGCGCCAGCCCCAGTTTCTGGATGGTAGTGACGATTACCTTGTCGGCGTAGTCGTCTGACAGCATCCGCCGCACCAGTGCTTCGGTGTTGGTGTTCTGCTCAACGCAGCCTTCCTGAAACTTGTTGAATTCCTCGCGGGTCTGGCGGTCGAGGTCTTTGCGGTCAACCACGAACAGGCATTTTTGGATGTCGGGATTGTCTTTCAGCAAGGTGGATGCCTTGAACGAAGTCAGCGTCTTGCCGCTGCCGGTGGTGTGCCAGATATAACCGTTGCCCCGGTTTTGGTGGATACAGTCGACGATAGCTTGCACCGCATAGATTTGGTAGGGGCGCATGATGAGGATTTTCTGTTCGCTCTGCACCAGCACCATGTAGCGGCTGATCAACTGGCCGAGGCTGCATTTTTCAAGGAATTCGTCGGCAAAGGCGTGCAAGTGGCCAATTTTGTTGTTGTTCTCATCGGCGTGCTGGTAGATGGGCAAAAAGCGCTCGTCGGCATTGAAGCTGAAATGCTGGTCGCGGTTATTGGCGAAGTAGCGGGTGTCGCTTTCGTTGCTGACGATGAACAACTGCATGAAGCACAGCAGCGAATGGGTATAGCCGTTGCCGGGGTCGTTACGGTACTCGACGATCTGCTCCATCGCGCGGCGCGGGCTGATTTGCAGGGTTTTCAGCTCAATCTGCACCAGCGGTAGGCCATTAATCAGCAGGATCACATCATAGCGGTGGTAACTGCTATCAGTATTGAGGCGTAGCTGATTGATGACTTCAAAATCGTTTTTGCACCAGTCGCGCAGATTGACCAGCATGTATTCCAGCGGCGTGCCGTCTTCGCGGGTGAATTTGCCCTTTTCGCGCAGGGATTGGGAGGCAGTGAATACGTCACTGGTAATGATTTCATCACGTAAACGGGCAAATTCGGCATCGGTCAGGCTGACCCAGTTCAGTGCCTCGAATTTCTGGCGGAAGTTGTTTTCCAGCGCGGCTTTATCGCGTATGTCAGGGCGGTAGGTGTACTTGAGGCCGGTAAGTTTAGCGATAAGACCTTGCTCAATCTGGCTCTCTTTTGTCATGCACCTGCCCTGCTTAATCGCCGTTAAAATACTGTTGAAAATGCTTCCAAAGCATATCAGCTTTTCAACGTTCAACGTGACGGTTGGCAGGCGATTCTCGACAATTTCAAACGCCACGTCGACACCAGGGAGTAAGATCATGCCCAACACTGTCAAACTGCACCGCGTATTACGCGCACCAGCAGAGCAGGTTTACCGCGCCTTCCTTGACCCCGACGCCATGGTCAAATGGATACCGCCACACGGTTTCACTGGCAACATGCATCATCAGGATGCCTGCGCCGGGTGTTGCTGGCACAACTGGTCGAAGCGGAAATTCCGAATGGATGAAACACTACTGACATGATGCTGTCAGTAGACTGCCGTTAGACTACAAAAACTATCAATTACTACCAAGGAGAAACACCATGAAACCCAATCCAGTAGGCTGGTTTGAAATTTACGTACAAGACATGCCCCGCGCTATTGCTTTCTATGAAGCCATGCTTGCAACCAAGCTGGAAAAGCTGCCCACATCTGATCCGGAAACATGGCCTGACCTGGAAATGTGGACATTCCCGATGTCTGACTGTTCCGAACCCACTTATGGTGCTGCGGGCGCACTGGTCAAAATGGGCAGTTGCCCATCCGTTGCTGGTGGCACATTAGTGTATTTCAGTTGTGAAGATTGCGCGGTGGATGCTGCCCGTGCCGCAGCCAATGGCGGCAGTATTTTCAAGGAAAAAATCTCCATCGGCGAACACGGTTTCATTGCACTGGTGTTCGACACCGAAGGCAACATGATCGGCCTGCATTCCATGAAGTAAGGAACCGTCCTACCATGCGCCGTGCCGACCGTTTGTTTCAGCTTGTGCAAATCCTGCGCAACAAGCGTTTCGTCACGGCGCGTGAACTGGCCGAACGGCTGGAAGTTTCCGAACGCACCATTTACCGTGACATTCAGGATCTGAGCGTATCCGGCGTGCCAGTGGAAGGCGAAGCCGGGGTTGGCTACCACCTGCGCTATTCCCTCGACATTCCACCACTGATGTTCACCGCTGCCGAAATCGAAGCGCTGCTGTTGGGCACGCGGATGCTGAAAGCCTGGGGTGGCAGCGAACTCGGTAGCAGTGCACAATCCGTCCTCGACAAGGTACACGCCGTCATCCCCGCCGAGCTGCACCGTCACCTGGAAGAAAGCCGTGTCTATGCCATGCGTTTCGGCGCGCGCGAAGACCTCGAAACCACCCTCGACACCTGCCGCCATGCTATTGCCAAACACCGTTACCTGCACATGGAATACCAACGAGCCGACCACGAATTCAGCCAGCGCGAAGTCAAACCGCTGGGGCTGTTTTTCTGGGGGAACGTATGGACGCTGACAGCATGGTGCGTACTGCGTAACGACTTCCGCACCTTCCGGCTCGACCGTGTGCGCCAGCTCAAAACCCTGGACAAAACGTTCGAGGAAATGCCGGGGCAAACGCTGGCCGACTTCATCCACCTGATGCAATCGCGGTGTGAGAAGTTTTAGTGCATCAACACGCTTGCAGAAACAAACCAACCACAAAATTTTCTTTGGCTCGGGAATAAAAAAAGCTGTGCTCTCGTATACGGGTATGTAGCGGTCATTTTTGCCGCCAGATACACCAATCCAATAACAGGAGCACTATCCGTGAATATCGACACTACCCTCACTAGCACAACCTCGCCCCCCTTTTTTCAGCGAATCCTTACCGGCCTGTTCCTGATGGCCTCACTAACAGCTTCCGGTCTGGCGCAGGCAGAAACCCTGCATGTTTACGGGCCGGGCGGCCCTGCTCCCGCCATGAAAGCCTTGGCCAGTGCTTTTTCCAAGGAAAAAGGCATTGACGTGGAAGTGGTCGCAGGCCCTTCCAGCAAGTGGATGGATCAGGCAAAACAGGATGCCCACGTCATCTACTCCGGCTCGGAAAACATGATGCTGGGTTTCATCAAGGCTCTGGACGGGCAGATTGATGAAAATACCATCGAACCCATCTACCTGCGCCCATCCACCATTCTGGTCAGAAAAGGCAACCCCAAGAAGATTCAGGGTCTGCGCGACCTTGCCAAGCCCGGCATGAACATTCTGGTAACAGAAGGAGCCGGTCAGGTTGGCATGTGGGAAGACGCTGCCGGGCGTAGTGGCGATATCAACTTGCTGAAAGGTTTTCGCGGCAATATTGCCGAGTTTGCGGCCAACAGCGGGCTGGCGAAAAAATCCTGGCTGGAAAAGCCTGAACTGGATGCCTGGCTGATCTGGAACCACTGGCAGATTGACAACCCCGAAATTGCGGATGCCGTAGCCGTAGAGCCGGAACTCACCATCTGGCGAGCCACGGGCGTTGCCCTGACTGACAGGGGAGAAAAACTGCCTGCCGCCAGCGAATTTGTTGCTTACGTCAAGTCAGCCCAAGGTGAAGCTGTCTTCAAACAACATGGCTGGAAACGTTAAAATCTACAGGAGCTTTCTTATGTCTCAGAATAATCTTTCCCGGCATTTCCGCTGGTTGGCGGCTACCAGCCTGCTGGTTTCACTGGCAGCCTGTAATGGCGATGACAATCAAACATTGCTGCCAGAACCGACGCCAACCCTGACTACGGGAGCGGCTGTGCCACCGGGTACAACCCTTGAAACCAGCCAGCCTTACAACCGTGTTGTTGTACAGGAAAGCGCCCCCAGCGATGCAGATATACGCACGGATAATGAGTTGGGTGACATCCTGACCGACAAAGCAGATGATCTGACCTTGTATGTCTTTGCCAAAGATTCCCCCGACGTATCGGTTTGCGAGGTGTCAGACAGCTCGCAATGTGCCAATGTCTGGCCGCCGTTATTTGCCGCAGAAACAGCGCAACCGCAAGGCGACTACACCATTATCTCGCGCGCGGATGGCTCGCGGCAGTGGGCGTATCGGGGCCTGCCGCTGTACTTTTTCAACGGCAACGTCAGCCAGTTGCCTGACCTGATACCGGGCGATACCAACGGTTTTCTGGTCGGGGGCGTATGGTTTGTCGTGCGACCCGACCCTTTCGCGGCAGCAACAGTGAATGGCACTGATATTTGGGTCGGGAAAGGCAGCATCCTGGATGTTGGAGCTGATGCCGATGTCAGCATCAAGGATCCGCTGACAGAGCTGGACTCCACCCGCCGCCGTTCCGTGGATGGCCTGACGCTTTACACCTTCAATAATGACCCCGGTAATGGCACATCTGTCTGCAACGGTGAATGCGCTCGCAAATGGCCACCGTTGTATGCAGACCTGTTCAGCATTCCACCTGGTACGGATTTCACCATCATCACCCGTGATAATGGTACGCTCCAGTGGGCTTACCGTGGCAAGCCACTGTATTTCTGGTATCAGGATCTGCAACCGGGCGACACGCTGGGGACACTGGTTCCCAACTGGTCGCTGGCAACACGCTAAGGAGGACAGGGTGAATCTGGGTGAGGCTCTGACGGCTTGCATTCCCCGCCTGCGCCGCTATGCACGCGCATTGCATGGCGACGCGGCGGATGATCTGGTACAGGATACGCTGGAGCGTGCCTGGCGTAAGTCTCACCAATGGGACAGGGGCAGAACCATCTGCCCCTGGCTGTTCAGCATCATGCATAATCTGCACATTGACCAGCGACGCAAACCTTACATGGAAACCTTGCCTTTGGAAGACAGCCTGCCGGAAGCTGTAATCAGAGCACCCCAGGAAAGCCTGATTGCTGCACGCGACCTACAAGAGGCTTTACAGCTATTACCGGTGGAACAGCGCGAAGTCCTGTTACTGGTGGCGGTTGAACAAATGAAATACCGGGATGTCGCCGCGACCCTCGGCATTCCCCAGGGAACCGTCATGTCCCGCCTGTCACGCGGCCGGGATCGTCTGCGGGAATTACTGGAAGGTACTGGCGGCAAAACATCCCTGAAGGTGGTGAAATGACTCAAACCCCAATAACCGAAACTGACTTGCAGGCTTACGTTGACGAGCAACTGGAACCGGCACGCAGGGCGGAAGTGGATGCATGGCTGCACCGCCACCCGACAGACGCTGCCCGTGTACAGGATTTCCAGCGTCAGAACGAAGCACTGCGCAAACTGTTTGACCCTATGCTGGAGGAACCGTTGCCACCGCAATGGGCATTGCCCAAGCCACGCAACAGGCTTGCCCCAAACTTGATGCGCATGGCAGCCATGCTGTCAGCACTGGGCGTGGGGGTCATACTGGGCTGGTTCGGGCGGGGTGGTCTGCTGTTACAGGAACCGGTTACGGTAGCTGACAGTACCCCACCCGTAACGGCCCTGGCAGTGGCAGATTCAGGGTTGGCGCACAGGGCTGCCATTGCCCACGCTGTCTATAGCCCAGACATCCGTCGCCCGGTGGAAATCGGCGCAGATCAGGAGTCACAACTGGTGGCCTGGCTTTCCAACCGTCTGGGAATCAAGCTTAAACCACCCAGCCTGGGGGCCTTGGGATACGAGCTGATTGGTGGGCGACTATTGCCCGGTGCAGCAGGGCCGGTTGCCCAGTTCATGTACCATGATGCTTCGGGCAAACGTCTGACATTGTATGTTTCCCATGAAGCGGATACACCCTCGACCACAGCCTTTCAGTTCGTCAAGGAAGGCCCCATCAGTGTGTTCTTCTGGGTTGACGAAGACATGGGCTACGCCATTTCTGCGGGCACGGACAAGGCCGAGTTGGCTCAGGTTGCCCTGACAGTCTACAAGCAGCTGCATCAGGATTAAAGAAACAGGCCGCGTGTGTGAGGCTCAATACCGGCTAAGAGAGGTGCGCTGGAACAGCAAATCCCCGATATAACGCGCGCCATCCTGGGTCAGGTGGCCACCGTCGTAGGAAATCAGCTTCAGGTCGTCGGTAAACACCAGGCAGCTCGCAGGGGCTTCGCAGACCAGCGGCTGCACGTCGACGAAGGCATTTGCGTCGAGGCTGGACTTGAGGATGCCATTGATTTTTTCCTGGTCACTGTCGGGTTTGTTGCGCAAGGCACGCAGTTCTTCCTCCGTCATGCGCAGGTAGTTGTTGACGGATATTTTGCCGAAACTTTTGCGGCCAACGACGAACAGTTTTTGTTGTGACGTCAGGTTCAAATGGCTGATGGTGGTGGGTAGTTCACGGGCAGACCATTCCTTCCAATTGGCTACCAGCACGATGATGTCGGCTTCGGCAATCTGCGGCTTGGCCTCTTCCAGGCTATCCGCTTTTTCACAGAATTCCTGATCCTGCCTTGCGCTGAATTTGGTGGCATTTTCGCCCAGCGCTGGCTGGCAGCGGGTGGGGATGTCGCGCGTCCTGATCTGGTAGCCATCCTGCCAGTGCCCGCCTTCAAATACCATATTGGTGAAATCCTGTGCATGACTATCGCCGAGGATCAGCACCTTTTTCCCGCCATCGGGCTGGAACGGTTTTTTCAACAGTTCAAGGAAACGCTTGCGGACGTACTGGCTGCTGGTTTCACGGTCTGCGGCCTGCATCAGGGCGTTACGCACGCTGGAATCAGCAAGACTTTGGCTACTACTGGCAAACGCTGCTGCCGACAAAATGATTGGGAGCATGGCGCGAGGATAGCGCCAGCCCCTGGGTAACGAAATGAGCATGTTTAATATGATGCCGTTATGTGCAAAGACACCATTATACCCCAACTGTGGCGTTAGCGCTTATGCCGCCTCAATGTGCATCGGCAACTGTCCTGTTTCCATCAGGGTCGGGTACAGATGGACAATCTCGTCATCAATCCGGCGGATCATCAGGGTAAAGAGTTCGCGCGTGTCATCGACGAAGGCGGTATGGTCGCGGATACGCAGCGCTTTGCCCTTGCACCAGCGTTTTTGGTACTGGTTGATGATGCGCTTGATCTCGCCGGAACCGGAGAGGAATTTTCTGCCAATATTGCGCACGTCATTGTCGCTATCAACCAGCAGTGCCTGGTACAACTCGCGTTCTTCCACTTCCAGATGCTCGCGCACCATGTTCATGTAACGGAAAAACAGCTCACAGGATACTTCGGAATCACAAATGGATCGTTCGTTGATCAAGTAAGTCAGTACGTTGGAAAGTTCGGTAATCTTATGGTTTTGTTCGTTCAATTCCATGTAGGAAATCATGGCGGCTTCTCCTGTGAGCATTCATCCTAGCGGTTATATTTTCCCAAATAATAAGGGTTTTTATACTACCCCAACAGCAAGGGTAAAACCAATATTTTTCAAGGGTCTGCACTAGGTTTAGGGCGGAGAAAGGGTTCGGCACAGCCAGCGTGCTTATTTTGCACCCAAAAGGAGCGCCTCCCACTCCTTCCCCTCTTGCGGGGGAAGGTTGGGATGGGCTATGAGGATGAGGAATTAATACGCCCCCAGCAAATCCGCCCCGATAGTGCCGCGCAGATTATGCAGGTATTCCGGCTTGCGGATGTCAGCCAGTTTGGCCTGTGCCTGTTGCAACCTGCCCGCAATATCCATACGCTCGGCCACGTCGTGGTGCGTTTCTTTTACCAGGAAATGTTGCAGGTAGCGGCAATGCCGTTCCCATAACTCCACGTCACGCTGCTGTTTGGCTTCCAGACGTTGCTGATACCAGTGCGAATTCAACAGGTAATCACGGGTGAACATGGCGCGGATGTCAGGGTGGTGCGCATCCTTGCCCCCGTAACTGCCGGTCGCCATGATGTGGAGCAATGCCTTAATCGGTGGGCAGGCATCTTCAATGCTGCCGTCGTCAAGGTAACATTGGGCAACCTTCTGCTGGGCTTCGACGATATTGTTGATGCCATCGACATACACCTCCAGCCCCTGCGTTTCCGGCTTGAGGATGTCTTCACCAAACACCACCGCCGGATTGTCGAAAATCTTGCCCATAAAAGTGGCAACAAAGCGGTCGGTAATGCGATAGCCGAGGCGGCTGGCCAACACGGGCTTGCCATTGTGCTCAAAGTCTTTCAGCTTCTCCAGATAGCCATTTTCGATCATGTAGCCTGGGTCGCGTTCATGCACGCGCAGCCGTGACCAGATTTCCGGGATCAGCAAACTGATGTCGTGATCAACCCGCAGCCGGGAACCGATGTAGCCCGCCGCGCTGGAAAAACCAGCATAGCCGCTGATCAGGAACGACACCAGCGTGTTGTTCAGGTCGGCGGTCGTGCGCAGGGCGTTGAACGGCCCCTTGGTCAGCGCCCCCTCGCTGCCCGCTCCGGTGGTCGATGGCGACTTGCCGGTAACGCTGCAAATGAAATCCATGAACAGTTCCGGCAGCTCCTGATAATGGATCGGGTTGAACACCGCCAGCGGGCGGATGCCTGGCTCCGGCGGATTGTTACGCCGCCCGGTCAGTACCGCATTGACCGGGTTCATCAGCGGTTGCTCCAGCGGCACGCGCCGCAGGAAACGTGCGCCCATTTCCGCCGCATAAGTACGCAGCGGGCGTTGCAGGTCAGGGCGGATTTGCAGATAGCGCGGATTCTTGCTCGGTTTGCCACCGACCAAACGCGGGTTGGCGGAAGACACCGCGTATTCGCCTGACTTGCTGGCCGTTTTCAGCAACTTGCGCATCGGCTTGGTGTACTTCTGGAATTCAACCACATCGTCAACGATTTCGCTCAGGCTATCACCATGCAGCGGCTCGAAGTTGGCAATGAAGTTGCCCGGCTGCGCCATGTCAAACTCGGTCTGTTTATCGAAACCACGATGGATAGCCTCGTCCGGGCGCTGGAACAAACGGTATTCACAGTTCTTGGCCAACTTGACGCTGGGGTTGGGGCACTTGGGGGAATGGTTGGGCAGCATGTCAGCCCTGACCACGACCGAAGCAGTGATGTCGTCTTCCATCTGCACTTTTTCGGTGGCGATGAAATCCTGCCGAACCTTGTAGGTGCGCCACGCACCGGTCTCGCACAAGCCTACCCGCAGGTAAGACGCCACCAGTTCGCGTCCCTCATATTTCAGCGCGTGCCCCGGCATACCGTTGATCACATCCACCGAGAAATGGCTGCGCCAGTTGTTGCCCCAGTCCGGCTCGTACATACGCTTGATGATGAAGGCTTGCGAAAAAATACGTGGCGGAATGCACGCCAACCATTCATTGTAAGCGTCGGTATTACTGGGCGAAGGCGTCAGCAGCTTGATCACGGAACCCAGGCTGCGCTCCTCACTGAGCGGCTGGCGGCTGGAGTCACGGTCTTCGGCGGCGAACTCCGGCTTCAGGCGGCTGCTGTAATCGTGGTTGAAAATGGCTGCGACCTGATCCATATCCTCCTCAAAATCCTGCACGAATACCGGCCCGTAGATCACGGCATCATCCAGCGACTTGGAGATTTCTGACTTACCACCACCAGACACGGTACACGGCTTGTGACAGAAAGTGCCTTCCGCATCGGTACCAAGAATACGCCAGCTGGGCGCAGACGGGTGTTTCTGCATTTCGGTCTTGTAACCGTTGGGCTGCATGTAAATCTTGCCGGGGCGCAACTTGATGGTGTGCTCGCCATCAGCGTTTTTCCAGCGGATGGTCTGGCTACGCAAATCCATGCGCACATCCAGCGGGATGTAAACCAAATCGGGGAAACGCTTGTCGATGGCGTAGCCTTGCGGCTGCACATCCATGATGTCCCCGAATTGTGCCAGCATATTGTCGAAGGTGTAGATGTCGGGGTGCTTGCGGGTGCGGCTGTCCGCGCCGTATTCCTCGCCGTGGTTGCGGCGCTGGAACGCGAGCGCACCCCCAGCGTGTTCCTCCTCCGCCAGCCCGAACAGGTTGGTGGAATAGCTGATCTGGGTTTTGACTTCCTTCTTGCAATAACCGTAGTAGTTGTCGGCCAGGATGGTGACAATCACGCCGCGCTTGTCGCGGGCAGTAATCTTGAAGGCGTTGCCATCGTTGTAACGCTCGTTTTCATCCTGCCAGCACATGCCGTCTTTCCGATGGCGCTCGGTGGCATGGTCGTAGTGTGGCAGACCCAATTCTTTCTTGGTCAATTGCGTCAGGTGCGGGGCGAGGATGACACAGCCGGTATGGCCAGTCCAGTGCTCCACATCCAGCGCGGAATCATTGACCGGCAGGTAGGGGTTGCCCGCGTTGCCGAAAATGCTTTCAACGAAATCCAGGTTGCTAACCAGGTTACCGGGGGCGAAGAAGCGGATTTCCATGCTCTTTTCCGCTTCCATGCCGGGAATGGCCGGGCATACCACCGGGCGCAGCAGCAGCGAGACGAACAGGCGCGCTTTCTGCTCCTCGTTGGCGGTGAAGGGCAGCGCCAGCAAATCCTCCGGCGGATTGAGGGCATGAGCCAGCATCCGCGCATAGGCAATTTTCGGCACGGCCTTCTTGTCACCGGGAACCGGCAAGCCACCTTCGGCAATATGGAAGGAACCCTTGGTGGTGCGGCGGTCATTGGCCGGATTGTGCAGGATGCCCTGCTTCACCCGGTAGCTGGACACGATATCGGATTTGAATTCGTCGCCATCGGCAGGCAGGGACAGTTCCCGCGCCACCCCGTAGCGGTCAAGCACTACGCTGTTGCAGGGCAGGCGTACCTTGCCGTCTTCCCCGCACTCTTCCAGATAGCTGTCGAGGAAATCCTGGATGCGGCGGTCAACCGGGCACAGGTAATTCATCAGCAGACGGTTTTTTTCGCGGTAACTGGCCAGAAGATCGTGGGCGACAGTGAGGAATTCGTTGTCTCCGGCTTGGGCTGCGGGTTGGCCGGAGGAGGAAAGCTTGAGGTTGATGTAAAGTTGCAGGCGGCGGCGTTCCGCCTCGGGGTCAGGGCGCGTGTTTCCC
Organism: Thiothrix nivea DSM 5205; assembly: GCF_000260135.1. Lineage (NCBI taxonomy): Bacteria > Pseudomonadati > Pseudomonadota > Gammaproteobacteria > Thiotrichales > Thiotrichaceae > Thiothrix > Thiothrix nivea. Next base: position 1,961,411 of record NZ_JH651384.1, read on the forward strand.
AGACCCAGCGATTGTTCCATGTTCATGCCGGGCTAACTCTCTGTGGTGGACTAACTGTAGTGATTGGGGCAAAGGTTACCGACAAGCGGCGCAGAAAGCCATATCCCATGTAAACTTGTATATTAGCAAGTGCTTATTTTGGAAGGGGATTTGCCAGTAGCTCGTGGAACCGTCCGGCGATGGAAGGGCTGTCATGTCCGGTGTAAACGTCGACATCAACCATGTTGCGCTTTCAGGTCGTCCAGGGTGGGCAGGCTAGCATTTTTTGTCGTGAGGATTTTACCCAGCACCATCAGCACACGGTCAACCTTGCGGATACCAATGTCGTTGTAAGCGTTGCGTTCCAGCGCGCCGATGGTGGTGCGGTCGAGATGGCACAGGTCGGCAAGCTGTTGCTGGCTCCAGCCGCGAGCTTTGCGGGCAGTGCGAATGGTTTCACCGATGGTTTCGAGCATGATGAATATATCCATCATTTCAAGTAGTAGGTGCGACCCTACACATGGACATCACATGACAAACCGATCTTTTTCAGTATTTCTTCAATCTGTCCGGCTTCAGGAATTTTCATCCTGCGGGCGTCCGCCAGCGACATGCTGAACAACTCACTTATCCGCTCAGAATTACGGGCTGCATCCATCTGCCACAGCAGGATGGCAAGCTTGGCTCGGCTTACCAGTAACTCATGCGTATAGCCTGATTTTTCGAAGACAGCGATTTCCCTTTCCCGAAGCTCCAGCGCCTTGTCGAGTTGGCCGGAAACCTGATAGATGTCTGCCATCTGGCTGTGGGTGCGACCAATCTGCATGGCATTCTGCAAAGACTGGAAAATGATGAAAATTTCAGAGAGCGTCTGGAACGATTTTTCCAGCACCTCAGTAGGAGGAACTGTTTTCTTGTCCCAGATAAATTGCCATAGGCTATCCAGTTTATTCCGGGATTGCAGGATGTCGGCGATCTTACCCATGGTCACGGCTTTTTCTCGGACATCGCCGAGCTTCTCATAGACGGGTAGCTCATGGTTCTCACGAATGTTGAGTGCCTCGTCGAGTTGCCCGCGTGCTTGCAGGATGTCGGCGATCTTACCCATAGTCACCGCTTTGGATCGGACATCGCCGAGCTTCTCATAGACGGGTAGCTGCTCTGTCTGGCGAATGTTGAGCGCCTCGTCGAGTTGCCCGCGTGCTTGCAGGATGTCGGCGATATTACCCATGGTCACGGCTTTGGATCGGACATCGCCGAGCTTCTCATAGACGGGTAGCTCATGGTTCTCAAGAATGTTGAGCGCCTCGTCGAGTTGCCCGCGTGCTTGCAGGATGTCGGCAATTCGGCCATAAGCAACCGCAATTGACCTTGTATTACCGACTTTTTGGAACATGGGTAATGCGAAGTCTCGCAAACGTTTTTCAGATGAATCCATCTCACCTTTGAGATAGTCTACGTGTGCCAAAATTGAATGAAAACGAGCTTCCATATCCATATTTGGTCGTTTCTTGCATAAGCCCCCCCCCCCATGAAACAGTTGTTCTGCTTTAGTATATTCTCCAGCCTCGGTCTGTATATATCCGTAAAAATAGCAAAGCGAGACTCCCTCTTGAGTGGCAGGAATGGGAGAGTCATCTACCGCCTCCCAGAGCGCGCCCCACTCTTCACCCGCATAGGCAATGTCGGCAGTCACATCCCGTAAATCCCGTTGGTAATAACTGAACCATGCCCTGCAAATGGCGCGGCGGCGCGGCATCGGCCAGACAAGATGATGCTCCGACATAATGCGCGTGAGTGTTGCGACCGACAACTCGCCACTTTCCAATTTGTCCCGCACATGCTGCTGCAATTCCGCCGCAAACTCGCTTTCGACCTGCCATGCCAGGCGTTCCCGCAAGGTATGGGCGACGGCGCGGGCGGCATGGTTCGCCAGCCGCAGCAAATACGCCGCCTGATTGCGGCTGGGTGGAGACCAGCGTTTTTGCAGCCAGTCCAGCAACTTGTGCGCTTGCTCCTGCCGGGTGGCGGGATCAATGAGCAAGGCAGTCAATAACGGACTTTGGAAACGGTATACCAGCCCCTGATCCTGCATCCCGGCAAAATGCCAGTCCGCGCAATGCAGCAACGCCGGGCTGGCATTGACGTAAACATCATCCAGCACATCAATCAGGTCATCGCGGGCATTCCTGTCATTGACGCCCAGATAATCCAGCAGCACGTCGACAGGAATCCATTCCCCGCCCAAGGCAGCCAAACCGAACAGTCGCCGTAGCAGAGATTGCTGGTCGGCGGGCACGAGTTTCCGACGGGACTGCCAAAGTTCCTCGATATTCCTGCCGACAACCTTGCGCCAGCGTTCCAGATCATCGGCAGGCGCAAAGAACCAGCTCCCTTCCTGCTGCGTCAGCAAGCCTTCATCCATCAGCTTATCCAGCAACTCTCCCAGATGCTCGGCGTCAACCACACCACTGTGGAGGGCTGTATGCGTCAACAACCAACGCATGAATTCATCGTCAGCAATCCGTTTGCCGAAAGTTTCACGCAACGCGATCAACGCCCGTTGGGGTGATAACGGCATGACCGAGGCAAGTACATAACGCGCCCGGTCGCCCAGCAATTCAGCCAAAGGAAACGCAGGCGGAAAGGAAAAAGCCAAGCCCATGAACCCTCTGCCCGCGTCAGCATCATCATTCAGCCAGCGAACCGTATGCCACAGCTTTTCCAGCAGCCCCATGTCCAGCAGTTCGGCATTGCGCACATGCAGGATGACGTTACTGTCTTGCAGCAACTGCCTAAATAATGCTTCCGCCTGATCAAAAACATTAGCATTCTCATCACCACTATCCGGCTTTGCAGTGGGCCAAAAAAGTGCTGCAAAGACCTTTTTCAGGTTTACGGACATGTCAGCCGGTCCAAACTTGGTGGACAGTTTTGCATCTACTGCATCCCCCAATGTTTGCAGCCGCCCCCACAAGGATGGATTTTGCATTTCAAGCTGCTGTTCGAAATCCTCCAGCCTTGCCTGCATATGCTCAAACTGCGCTTCAGGATCGGGCGCGTCCCGCAATTCCATATCCCAGTGAAACACCACCACCGGCAAGCCCGCATAGGTTTGCCGGAAATGCGCCGCCTCTAGCAGATAACGCCTGCCTGAACCAACATCGCCTTGCAGTACCAACGGGTAGACCTGCTGGTGCTCACGGAATTTGGTTTTGCTGGCGGCAAACCAGTCCTGCACCGCCTGCGTTTCTGTTGCGGGGTGAAAGTTCAACCAACGGTATTGTCTAGCGATTTTATCCGCCTGCCCGGATACAAGGATTCCCATGCAAGTTCCCCAATAAGCCCCAGATGAATATTTGCTTAAGAGTCTACCACATGTAAAAAGTTCTGCACTAAACTGGATCACAAGCTATTGGCGTACCAACACAGCCAACACCTATACTATAATTAACATTATCTGACCTTGTGATGATTTTAAATGGCAAAAGCGTCCTCCACTCTGTCAACCCGCACCCTTCTGACCTTGCAAACCTTTGGCGGCATGATCCGTGCTGCACGGCTGGAACGCGGGATGCCGCAACAGGAGCTGGCGGAACGCCTCGGCGTCAGCCGCCAAACCGTCAGTGCGCTGGAAAAAGGCGCTGCCAAAGTCGCCATCGGCACGGTGTTTGAAGCCGCTGCCATCGTCGGCATTCCGCTGCTGGCGGATAACAGCCGCGATTTGCAGCGCCTTGCCACCACCGTGGCGGGGTTCGCCAGCCTGTTGCCGGAACGCGCCCGGCATTCACAAGAGGAACTGAATGATGACTTCTAAACCAACCCCAGCCAACAGTGCTTATGTTTGGGTGTGGCTACCGGGGCAAAGCCAGCCGGTGGTGGCGGGGCAAGTGGTCAAACAGGGGGCGTTGCACCGCTTCACCTATGGCCGCCGTTACCGCGAGCGGGAAGATGCCATTGCCTTATCGCCGTTCGAGTTGCCGTTGCGTAGCGGCACGTTCACCCCGGAAGGCATGAATACCTTGCACTCCTGCCTGCGGGATGCCGCGCCGGATGCGTGGGGGCGACGGGTCATCAGCTACCAGTACGCGCATTTCACCCCGGATGAGCTGGATTACCTGCTGCTGTCCGGCAGTGACCGTATCGGGGCGCTGGATTTTCAAGCCAGCGGAAGCGAATACCAGCCCCGGCAAAGCCAGCCGCCACGTTTGCAGGACTTGCTCACCGCTGCTGAGTTGGTGGAACAACGCCAGCCTTTGCCGCCAGAACTGGACTTTGCCCTGCTGCACGGAACCAGTGTCGGCGGCGCACGTCCCAAAGCCCTGATTCAGGATGGGCAGCGCAGTTACATCGCCAAATTCAGTTCCTCAACCGACAATTACGACATCGTGAAAGCCGAGTATGTCGCCATGCAACTGGCAAAACTGGCGGGGCTGGCGGTGGCGGAAACCTCGCTGCTTTCGGTGCTGGGCAAGGATGTGCTGCTGGTGGGGCGCTTTGACCGTGCGCCATTACCAGCAGGCCAAAGCAGCCGCCGTTTGCTGCTCAGTGGTTTGAGCCTGTTGGGCTTGAATGAAATGGAAGCGCGTTATGCCAGTTACCGCGATCTGGCTGATGTGATCCGCCAGCATTTTGCTGACCCGCAGGCCAGCTTGCGCGAGCTGTTCCAGCGGCTGGTGTTCAATATCCTGATCGGCAACACGGATGACCATGCGCGTAACCACGCGGCGTTTTGGGATGGCAAGCACTTGCGCCTGACCCCGGCTTATGACCTGTGTCCACAATTGCGGGCGGGGCGCGAGGCGACTCAGGCGATGCAGATCGGTGGGGTACAGGGTAACTTTTCGACGCTGGAAAATGCTTTGTCGGTGTGTACGGCCTTCCAGTTGACGCCAGCCAGCGCCCGTGAATTGATTGAACAGCAAGTCGCCATGATCCGGCAGCACTGGGATAGCGCCTGCGATGCGGCAGGATTGGCGGCAGCAGAACGTGGACGCTTGTGGCAACGGGCGGTGTTTAATCCATTTTGCTTTGGGGGGTGAGAGGGATTCCCCCTGCACCAAACCTGCACTTCGCTCCACCCTTTTTCCACATCCGCCCCACTGATTTTCAATAATCATTTTTTATGATTGAGGCAACCCGTCACCAAGAACAAGGAGCCTCCCGTGCCAAACCAGCGTTTCTACCTCAAACTCACCATCATCGCCGCCCTGATCCTGCTGTTGCTGATCCCGCAAGCCTTCATGCTGGGGCTGGTGGGGGAACGCGCCAGTTGGCGTGAGCAAGCCTACCAGAGCATCGGCCAGAGCTGGCCGGGGGCGCAAACCCTCGCCGGGCCGGTGCTGGCCGTGCCCTACCAACGCACCTACAACAGCAAGGAAACCGTCAAGGACAAGGGTGGCAAGGAACGCGAAGTGCTGCGCGAAGTCACCGACAAAGACATCCTCTACCTGCTGCCCAGCCAGTTGAATATCCGCAGCAAATTACAGAGTTCGCTACGCTACCGGGGCATTTACGAAGTACCGGTCTACGCCAGCGGCTTGCAGGTCACGGGCGAATTCAACACTCAGCCGCTGCTGGATCTGCTGGCCGACAACAAGGGCAAGCAAATCCGCTGGGAAACGCCGCAACTGTCGGTGATGGTGCGCGACCAGCGCGGTATCGCCAGCCCACCCGCCCTGCAATGGATCGGCGCGGAACAGGCTTTCAAACCCGGCAACAACCTGCCCGGCAATGCCAGCGCCGGGATGCACGCCAAACTACCCACCATCGACCTGACGCAAGCCAACCGCCTGCCGTTCGCCTTCGACCTGGAACTGCGCGGGATGCGCGCGATGAATTTCGCCCTGCTGGCCGAGAACAGCAACGTACAACTGAGCTCCAACTGGCCGCACCCCAGCTTCAGCGGCGAACTGCTGCCGGAAACCCGCGAAGTCAGCGATGCCGGTTTCAACGCCCACTGGCGGGCGTCGTCGTTTTCCTACAACGTCAGCGGCGCGTTGGAACAGTGCCGTCAGGGCGAATGCGCCGGGTTGCTGGAGCGCGCGGTCGGTTTCGACCTGATCCAGCCGGTGGATGTCTACCAGCAGTCGGAACGCAGCATCAAATACGCCGCGCTGTTCATCATCCTCACCTTCGTGGTGCTGATCCTGTTTGAACTGCTGAAGAAATTGCGGGTGCATCCGGTGCAATACACGCTGGTGGGGATGGCGCTGCTGGTGTTCTACCTGCTGCTGATTTCGCTGTCGGAACATGTCGACTTCTTGCGCGCATACACGGTGGCAGCGTTGGCCAGCACCGGTTTGCTGACGCTGTATTTCGGCGCGATATTGCACAGCCGTAAGCTGGGGCTACTGCTGGGTGCAGGGTTGGCGGGATTGTACGCACTGCTGTACGTGATCCTGCAAGCTGAGGAAAACGCCCTGCTGATGGGTAGCGTGCTGATCTTCGCGGTACTGGCGGTGCTGATGCTGGCGACCCGCCACTTCGACTGGTATGCGCTGACGGGGAATACCAATGTTGGGACACCAGTCCCCCATATTGCCACCACTACCGAAACGGAATGAATATCACGCAGACTGCACTCGCATAGCCATTGGTTCGGAAAGCTGGCGGTGAATTAACGTCCCGCCAGTTTGCGGCAGAATTCGGCATAAATGGCCTCCGTAATGTAACGCGGGTTGTTCCGGTGGATTTCCAGAGCCACCCGTTTGGCCGTGTCCGACGCCAAGCATTGACAGGCAACCAGCTCCAACATCAGCCGCAAGCCCCACAGGGTTTCAACATTTTCGAGCTTACAAAACTTATGCAGGGGTTTTTCATTGGTCACGCATATCCATTGATTGGCCTTTGCCAGCAGCAAGCATACCTTGTCCGGGTTTGATAACGGGCCGAGCCTACTGTTGGCTGCCTGCATCAGTATTTCCAGCGGCTCATCCACAATGGTCAAGCCATAACGCTCACAGTCGTCGGCGTCCAACTGCTTCACTTCCCGTAAAATGACGCGCGGTATAAAGACATTGCCCAGACAACGGCTGGCCAGCCCCAATATCGAGGGATCAGCCAATGCATAATCAATCAGCACATTGGCGTCGACGATTAACAGCATCCGTCAACAGCCCCACTTTTCCCAGGAAGCCGACAGCTCACGCATTTCATACAAAGACAGGCGCAAAATTTCGGCGGCACGGGACAAGGTAATCGCCTCCTGCTCCACTACCCTGCGCACCAAACGGGACAGGCGATCCTGCTGGAAGTCGTGGTCACGCAGACCTTCCGGTTCGATTCCGGTAAAAGTGTCGTGGTAAACCAGCGGACTGATACCATCCGGTTCGTCATGCTTCAACAGGGTACGTTGGTATTTACGCTGATATTCCAGATTAAATTGCTGCCAAAGTTGTTGGCGTAAACTTTTCTTGTAGCGCAGGGATACCCGGTACAGCACAGTACGCCAGCCGACCTTGAATACCCGCTTGACCTTCAGCACACGATCTACCAGCGGTAATCCCGCAGTTTCTTCCCACTCCTGACAAAAACCAGCCTCCGGCATCAGGAAATGGGAGGCAAATTCATTCGCCTGCTGTTCCTGCTCCTGACTTTCATCTTCACATTCCACGTCGTAGGCGGACAGATGCAGCAGCAGATGACCCAGTTCATGGGCTGCGCTGAAAATCCAGCCCTCGACAGGAAAACGTTCCCAGGTATTGACGATGACTGCCGGGCCACCATCCCCTTCAGCTACCGACAAACCCATGAATGCATCACTGGCAACAGACAGGGAATAAACCTTGACACCATGCGCTTCCAACAGCCCACAAATATCATGCACGGGCTCATCCGGTTTCAAACCAAAATGCTGGCGTACCTGCCCTGCAAGGTCGGGAATTGCGTGCTTGCCGACCACAGGGGGCAAAGTACAGGGTGAGGTTTCACCCAATAGTTTTTCCAGTTCCGCAAAATCATCCAGCCACCGACCAACCTCCACCAGTATCTGGGTACGGCTTTTCATCCGCTTGAGGGAACGGAAGCGGACTTTTTGCAGGGGACTAGTGCTGGCAAGCAACTCGAACAGACTGACATTGAGTGCGGCGGCGAGCCGATGCAGGGTTTCAGCACGAGGCTGGGCGCGGCCTTTTTCCAAGTTGCGAAAAGCAGGACGTGACAGGCTGGCAGCTTCTGCAAGCTGTTCCTGGGTCAAGCCGCGATCCTTGCGGAGACGGAGCAGATTTGCCGCGATAACCTGGGTTTCCATGTCTTTGCCTGTCGCCAACTAACCATTTTTCGATTTTCAAAGATATGGATAGTATAGTTTATTCAGGCTTCCCCGTACAACTTCCGGTACAGGCCATCCTGCGACAGCAGTTGCTGATGACTCCCCTGCTCGCTGATGCAGCCATCCTCGAACACGAAAATGTGATCCGCCTGACGCACGGCGCTCAGGCGGTGAGCCACGATCAGGGTGGTGCGCCCCTTGAGGAATTCGCTCATGGCGGTGTGCAGTTTCTGTTCGGTTTCCATATCCAGCGCCGAGGTGGCTTCGTCGAGGATCACCACACTGGGTTCGGAGAGGATCATGCGCGCAATCGCCAGCCGTTGCCGTTGGCCGCCGGACAAGCGCATTCCCTGCCGCCCGACGATGGTTTCCAGACCTTGCGGCTGTTCGCGGATCACATCTTCCAGTTGGGCGATGCGCAGCGCTTCCCACAGCTTTTCATCCGCCTGCTGGCGACCCAACGTCAGGTTGGCGCGGATGCTGTCGTTGAACAGCGCTGGCTGTTGCAGCACGGTAGCGACGTGTTCGCGCACCACGTCGAGGCCGATTTTGGTTACGGGCACATCATCGAAATACAATTGCCCCTGCTGCGGCTGGTAAAGCCCCAACAGCACTTGCACGAAGGTGGACTTGCCGCCGCCACTGGCTCCCACCAGGGCAATTTTCTGCCCGGCGCGAATGGTCAGGTTTACATCCTTCAACACCGGCGGCTTGCTGCCATAGGCGAAGGTGATGCTTTCGGCACGCACGCTGACCGTGGTTTTGCCCGCAAACGGGTTGTGGTGATGCGGATAATGCGGCTCCGGCTGCATCGCCAGCAGGGTATTGATGCGCTGCAAAGCCGCTTTCGCCCCGTACCAGCCGTACTGGATGGCCAACACTTCCTGCACCGGCCCCATCATGAACCACAGGTAGCTGAACACTGCCAGCATTTCGCCAATGCTAAGGTCGGAAAACACCACCATCAACATGCTGACAGCACGGAATACGTCAAAGCCGGAAATGAACACGGTAAACGACAGCCGGTTGGCGGCGTCGCTGCGCCAGGCGAAACGCCCTGCATGTTGCCTGACCTCGGCGGCCTGCTCCGCCACCCGCCCGAAAAAGCTGCCCGCGCGGTTGCTGGCGCGGATTTGCTGGATAGTGTCTAGGGTTTCGGTCAGCGCCTGCTGGAACAGCTCAAACGCACTGTTTTCCTGCTTTTTCAGTTCCTTGACGTATTTGCCGAGTTTGGTGGTGAGCATGATCACCAGTGGGTTGAGCAACAGGATAAACAGCGCCAGTTGCCAATGTAGCCACAGCAGTACAGCCGTGACGCCCACCAGCGACAGCGCCGCGACGATGAACTTGCTGATGCTTGCACCCAGAAAGGCGTCGATGGTTTCCACGTCCACCACCAGCCGCGAGCTGACCGTGCCGCTGCCGAGGGTTTCGTACTCGGTCATGGAAATGGTTTCGATGTGTTGTAACAGGCGGCGACGGATGCGGTAAGTCAGATCCTTGCTGATCAGGGTAAATTCACGGGTTTGCCACACCGTCATCACCAGCCATAGCAGGCGCAACAGCATGGTAAGCAGGGTGATGCCGGTAATGTACAGCACCGGCCCATGCCACGCGGCGGGGAACAGGCTATCCATGAAGTGGGTCATGGCGGCTGGCTTGTGCAGCAAGACTTCATCGACCAGCAGGGGAATCAGCAACGGAACCGGCACGCTGATCAGCGCCGCCAGTATCGCGACAGCGTTAGCGATGAGCAATTCCTTGCGGTGGGTCAGCGCCTGTCGGAACAGGTCATTCCAAGTGTATTCGGTGGCGGCATTCATGGCGCAATACTACCCGGAATTGCGTGCGTCGCACAAAAAGAAAGGCGCTCTTGAGCGCCTTTCCTGTAGCGGGTTTAGCCGATAGCCTTACTTGGAACTGTTGGCCATGTAGTCAACCGCCGCCTTGATTTCGTCGTCAGACAGCGCCGGGTTGCCGCCTTTGGCAGGCATCGCACCCTTGCCGTTGATGGCATTGTTGTACATAGCGTCGTTGCCTGCCGCGATGCGCGGTGCCCAGGCTTCCTTGTCACCCAGTTTCGGGGAACCGGCAACGCCTACGTCGTGGCAGGAGAAGCAGATGCCCTTGTAGACCTTTTCACCATCAATGGCGGCAGCCGGGGCTGGGGCAGCAGCTTGTTCAGCTGGAGCGGCGGCGGCCTGTTCAGCCGGGGCAGCTTGTTCAGCTGGAGCGGCGGCGGCCTGCTCAGCCGGGGCAGCTTGCTCAGCTGGAGCGGCGGCGGCCTGTTCAGCCGGGGCAGCTTGTTCAGCTGGAGCGGCGGCGGCTTGCTCAGTACCCGCTGCCGGAGCAGCTGTTTTCGTCTGGCTTGACAGGTCGATGCCAGCCTTGCCAGTCATGTAAACAATCGCGTTGCTCAGTTCTTCGTCGGTAATGGATGGGTCACCACCACGCGCCGGCATGGAGTTCAGGCCGTTGATGGCATTGTTCATCAATCCGTCCAGGCCATTGCCCAGACGTCCTTCCCAGGCACCTTTGTCGTCAATCTTGGGTGCGCCGAGTACGCCAGCCGTATGGCAAGAAGTACAAACGGCATTGAAGACCGCTTCGCCAGAACGGGCTTCTTTGACAATGGATTTGTCAACAGCAGTGACCGTGCCGATAGGCGTGAGGTTAGCGTCTGCGGCTGCTGCCTGCATGGTAGTGTCTTCAGCGCCTTTGGTAGAGTTTTTCGCAATTGTGTTGAACAGATTGTTAACCAGAACGCCTACAGCAGCGACGATCAGTAACAGACCAATAAGCAAAACCGGTTTTGCCATAGGGTCTTTAGGTGTTGAGTGAGCCACGTTTTCCTCCTGTGAACCGGGCATTTACCCGCCCGACGATCAGTGAATCCAAGAAACCAGAAAATTCGTAAACCGACGGATTATATTCAATATCCCTAATATTCGCTATCCATCCGGAGGAAAACTTGATGTGAATCATGCTAAAAATCCTGGATTTTGTGTATGAAAGCCAGGATGGACGCGAAGCCAAGGGTTGGGTATGATGCGTTTTCCACGACGCACCCGTAGCTCAGGGGATAGAGTATCGGCCTCCGAAGCCGAGGGTCGCTGGTTCGATTCCAGCCGGGTGCGCCAATATTTTCAATCACTTACATAAAAATAAAAATCTGCAAAAAATCTTGAGTCACCGATAAGTCACCAATGGATTCTTTCATTCTTGGCCTGAAGCCACTGTTTTTGCTTGTGTGACTCAGTTAAGCAGCAGACTTCAGAACGTTGTAAACACTTGCCACCGATACCCCTAACGCCTTAGCAATCTTTGGTTTGCTCATGCCTTCAGCCAGCAGTTTTTCCATTTCTTGCCGCTTCGCTTGCGCTGTTGGTTTGCGCCCGGTGTAAGCGCCCTCCTGCTTCGCTTTGGCGATACCTTCAAGCTGGCGCTCTTTACGAATGTTGGTTTCAAATTCAGCAAAAACCGCCAGCATTCCCAAAAATGCCTTGCCGTGCGGTGTTCTGGTATCAATGGCCTGATCCAGCGCCATGATGGTTACGCCCTTGTCTTCCAGATCATGAACAAGGTTGTGCAGGTCACGGGATGAACGCGCCAGCCGGTCAATTTTAGTAAATACCAGCGTGTCACCTTCCCGTAGGTAGTTCAGGCATTCATCCAGTGCGGTACGCCCTTTCTTGCTGGTTCCAGATTTCTTCTCACTGAAAATCTTTTTGCAACCCGCTACTTTCAGACGGTCAATCTGCGTAGTGTGGTCTTGGTCAAGAGTGCTTACCCGTGCATATCCTACCAGCGCCATGATTCTTCCCCTTGTGTAGCTAGATGTCGTTAAATGTTCTAAATAGGATTTAGATGTTGCTAGAATATCTTCTAAAAACACTGAAATCAACCCTATTTAGATGGTTTTTGAGGGGTGCTTGATCCTCTAATATGGGTATACCCTATTTGTGATAACAAAATATGAAAAAGCCGGGAGCTTGCCCCGGCTTCCTGGTGATGGTTGCAGGTTGTCAGGTGGTGGCCTGCACCAGTAACAACACTTCCTTGTCGATCAATGCCGGGTCAGCATCCGCCGGAAATTCCGCTATCCTGTAATCAGCAGAAAACGCCCCCACCTGAACGGCAAGGTTTGCGCTTTCCGGGTCTGTCCAAAACCCATCACGCCAATAGGCAACTTTCTTGGTAGTGGTTTCGGTGTTCATGGTATCCATGTGTTTTTCCTCGATTCGGTTTCAGAGTGGGGCGCTATCCACGCCCCCGGATGGTTCAGGCAATCCATTGGTATTTTGGCAGGCCGCATTTAGGGCTGGTGTACTTCGGGTTAAGCCGTGCGTAGCCGTCACGGATTGCTCTGGCGAAGAACAGTTGCACGACTGCGGTTATCTCCCGGTTGTTGAAGGTCAGCTTTTCGGCCTGGTTGCCTGCAATCTGCTTTTGCACCCAGCCCCATGATTGCTTGACGGATGCCGCACACTGCCCCGCCCGGATCGCGCTTACCCAGCGTTCATACAGCCCGTCGGTGAGGGTGGCTTTTTCGGCCTCCTGACCTTCGGGAACCTTCGGGATTGCACTCTCCTCTGTACCCTTCGGCTGAAGGGTCTGGATACCTTCGGCTGAAGGTCTGGAAGGGTGGCTATCCTGCCGACCTTCGGGAACCTTCGGAGAGGCTTCAAGGGGTAGGGAATAGTGTTCCTCTGCCGTACCCAAAGCCGGATTCTGCAAACCAGTTCCGCCGTTTTTCTGGTTGGCTGGCAGTGCCGGTGCTGGCTTGTCCAGTGACATATCGCGGAACTGTTTGGAACCGCCGCGCAATTCCTGCCGGTAGGTCTGATTGGCTGTCCTGGCGTCCAGCGTCTTGCGGTCTTCGCTGCCATCGGCAAGGTTCAGTGCATCCAGCACCGCCTGTTTTGCCGGGTCAGTGAAGCCATAGAAAGGCCGGTCATCCTGTTTGCCTTCGCGTTTTGGCTGGCGGTTCGGGTCAACAAAGCCCACAAAACCCAGCCCGTTGGCCTTGGCTTCCTGCTGGCCTGCCTGCTGGTACTTGAACAGTGGGGCAGGCGCTACCATGCCGCCGTTGCCGACAGCGCCGCCGTAGCCGTCCAGTTGCGCGGTTTGCGGGATGAACCCGAAGTCCGGTTTTGTCTGTTTGTAATCCTGGCGGTTTGCCTGCGGTTCCGGTTTGGGGATTGCGCCGCTTTCAAACTCGGCAAAATCACCAGCGTCAAACGCCTTGCCGGTGCTTTTCAGGTAATCCGCCTGATACTGGACAAGGGCATGTTTCAAACCTTCCAGCCGTTTCAGCTTTTGGCCGAGGAACAGGATTAACAGCAGGTGGCTGATTTCAAAAATGACGCTGACAAACAGGGTGACAATCATCACGCCGGTACTGATCGACACGCCGAATGAATCCCGAATGCTTTTGAATACCGGTTTGTAGGCGTCTTCCTTCAAGTCCTGCATGGCTTTGGTTTTGGCTTCCAGCGCCGCCACGGATGCCGCCGCCTGATTCGCGGCATTGTCAGCTTGTGCGGCTTTCAGGGCATTCAGCCGCGCCCGGTCGCCTTCGCAGTGCTTTTCCCTGCCACGCTTCAAGTTTTCCTCACATCGCGCCAGCTTTTGGGATGCCGCCGCCACTTCGGAACCCGAGGAACCCATCACGGTTATTTGTGTGTTGGTCAAAGCCTGAAAGGTTTTGCTGCCTTCCGCCGCGCTGGTGCTGATGTGTTGTTGCTGCGAACTGGATGATATGGATTCATAGACCACGCCCGCCAGCGCCAGTATGCCCACGATCAACACAATGACGCTGGTAGGGTTTGGATACTTGGCAAAATGCTTGTAACCAATTTCCTTAATCATCGCCATCGCAAGGGGCAGGGTCAGCGCCAGCACGGAATAGACCACCAGCGCCGCCACTTCGGAGAGGTTTTGCACCAGCCAAGTGGTAAAGCCCCACAGGTCAGACACGTACATCATCCAGACGAAAATGAAGTAGACAAGGAAGGTGGCGACAAACGCCAGCTTGTAGGCGGTTTCGGTGAATTTAACTTCCTGTTGGGTTTCGGCTATGTCTTCCTGCATCAGCCTTATGTGTTGGTGTTGTTTGTATGCGGTTGAAATATCCATGTTGTTATCCTCAGAAAGTCGCCACGATGCCCAGCAAGCCCAGCAGGAACAGGAAATTGAACCCGCTGTGATGCTTGCCGGTGGCGAAGGTCATGAAAGTGAAAAATGCGCCCATTGCGTAATGCCCAGCGCCGCCCATAGCCCCCAGCCCGTCGGCTTGCGCGTAGCGGTAAAGGGTGTAGGTCAGCAGGGTAAGCCCAGCCAGCGCCAGCAGGCGGGATGCAATACGGAACAGCAGGGCATAGTCACGGGTAGCGAGGAAATGCCCGATTGCCGCTAGTTCAAGCTTCATGACTTCGCCCCTCCGTTACCGTTGAAACTGTGGTGGTTAGCGATGTCCGCCCCACGGATGGCGTTGTATTCCGTCACCCATGCCGCCCGCTTCGCTGCGGTCAGGTCATCCATCGGGATACCGGCACGGGCAAACAGCGTATCAAGGCCGCGAATGTCATCCACCAAGGTGCGCAAGCGTGTTTGTCTGGCTGTATCGGTACGCTCTTGCTCGGCTTGCTGTTGCGCCTGCAAGGTGCTGCGGTCAAGTGTGCCTTGCCGTGCGGCTTGTGCCAGTTGGTGCAGGTAGCCAAGCGGTGATTTCACCTTGCCTGCCTCCATGCCAGCCGTCAGCAACAGCAGGCAATCCCGTGCATTGTCCGGGGTCAGGCCATCCAGAATGCGGGCGGCGGATTTGCGCCCTTGCTTGCCGAAAGCAGAGGGATAGGGCAATCCCTGTTCACTGTCAGCAACAGCACTACGGCGACTGTCTGCCGTTGGCGGGGGCGGTGTGGTGGTAGGTGTAGGGTTAGATGCAGTAAGGTTAATAGATGTATGTTCCCGTTTTTCGGAAAGCGCTTCCGTTAAGCGGAAATTTTCCCCATTTTTTGGAAGGGTAGGCACAAAGAAGCCGTCAGGGTAGGACGCCAGAAAATCCGCCGGGATGCGATACTCGAATTCAAAGACGGGGTGAGGTTGCGCGGTAAACAAGCCCTTGCCGGTCACGCTGGCGATAGCGGGGGCAAGCCTATCCTTGCGGATGTGGGTCAGGCTTGCCAGCCGTTTCAATGTGAGGGGATCAGCCGTCTTGCCATAGCATAGGGTTTGCCGAAACAGGGCAAGGAATACCCGCAGTTCGTTTTGCGTCAGGTCAGCAGCCAAAGCCGCATCAATCAGGTCACGGGCAAGGCTCATGCTGCACCCCCGAACGTTTGCCGGATGAACTGGATAGCTTGTGCAGCCGTCTCGAAATCGGCGGTTTCAAGGTTGATGCCGTGATGTGTTTCGCGAAGAAAAACCACATCCACAAAACAGCAGGTCTTGGGTTTCTTGTTCAAGCGCCCGGAATGATGGCCTTGAACGATCCATGCAAGTGGTTGGCGTTGGCGGTAGACCATCCAGCCCGTATAGGTACGGCGGAAGGTGAGGGGGCGGTTTCTGGTGGGTTGTGCTGATAGTGGCAGACGCGCCAAAGGTGGCGGATAGCCATGTGCAGGACGCAATGCGCCCGTCGTGATAGCGTTCATCGCTGATTCTCCAAAGAAAGTTTTTAGATTGGGCAAAGTTGCCGGGTACTCTAATCGCCTCTTTGGAAAGCGACGCGCTTGTTTCTGCCGAAGCAGTCTTGTAGTCCACGCATACCCGGCAAAACCGATGTTGCGTAGTCTACAGGCGTAAAAAAACCGCCTGCGACGCTTGGGCGGTGTTGCCGCCAAAGATGGGGATTAGAGTCCCAGAATTTTGCATTTGCTGCCCGGTTGCCCGGACTGCTTTTTTAGGATAAGGCAGAAATTCACACCCTGCAATCACCCAATGGCTGAATTCAGGCAAATTCTGTTATATCTTGTTATGACGGTGACGGCACAACCGCGCACAAACGCAAGAGAGGTAAGCAATGGCAATGAGTGAACTGGTGGGGAAGGGCTTGTATTCAGCCCGCGAAGCCGCGCACATCATCCGCGTGCCTGCTGCCACCTTGCGCCGCTGGATGTTTGGCTACCAAAGCAAGGGTGTTGAATATGACGGCTTGTGGGAGCGGGAAATCCACGAACCGGGTGTGATTGGCTTCCATGATTTGCTGGAATTGAAGCTGGTACATGAATTCCGTCAACATGGTTTGAGTCTGGCAGTCATCCGCGAAGCCGCACGCATTGCGCGGGAAGAATTCGGCACGTCTTACCCCTTCGCCCGTCAACACTTCCACACCGATGGCAAAAAGGTGTTTCTGGAAGCTGCTGAACAGGTAGGTGATACGCATCTGGTGGATGTCATCAGCAAACAGTATGTGATGGAACAGGTTTACCGTTCGTCATTTCTGGCAAGCATTGATTATTCCAGTATTGGCGATGCAGAACGCTGGTATCCGATGAATGATGACCATCACCCCGACAAATCCATTGTGCTTGACCCGAAACGCGCCTTCGGTAAGCCGATTTTGACAGAATCCGGCGTATCAACACGGGTACTGTATGATGCTTATCGACTGTCTGAACCCGTGGAAGTCATTGCCGCCAATTACGCCATCACGCCCGAAGCCGTCAAACAAGCCGTGTTGTATGAATTACAGTTGCAGGATGTCGCTTGAAGTTATTTCTGGATAACAATCTGCCGCCAGCCTTGGCAAAAGCCCTCAATGCCTTGCTTGAACCTTACTATCATCAAGCCGTTCATTTAAGTGAAGAATTCCCAACCAATACATCTGATCTTGAATGGATCGCAGCCTTAAAAGAACAGGGAAACTGCATCATCCTGACTAATGACAGCTTCAAAGAATATGTTGCCGAACGCAAGGCATTGGCTGAATCGGGATTAGTCGTATTTTGGCTTTCTGGCAAGCAATGGGGCAGACTGAAACTGCTGGAAAAGAACCTGTCCATTTTGGAATGGACAAGTGCCATACTGAATCATGCCGAACCCGCTATTGCCGAAGCCATACGGACAGGTAGAGGTTCTATTTGGGCAATGCGGCATGTTCCCAACAATCGTAAATATAAGTTTGAGCGAGAGCAGCTATCTTAATCCCCCTTACTCGCCCAAAATCATACGTTCTACCTGCACTTTAGCATCTGCCAAAGTTTGCGCAGCCTCACGCTGCAATTCTGCTGCTTGATTGCGAATAGTTTGGATGTGTTGGGCGATACGTATTTGTTTAATCATTGGCGGCATAACAATTTGCTGACTTAAAAAGCTACTCATAATCAAATTCCTAATGCCATTTGTTTGACTTTGCATCGCATCAGTTAGCCTAATTTGATGCATAACTTTTAAATAATTGAACAAATATTCAGAATTAATTAATGAATTATCTACTCGAATTTTATGAATAAAGTTACTATAGCAAAGTGTTTTACTTAAATTATCATTAGTAATGATTGCTACACGTCCAACTGGTTGATCAGGGCTTCCACCCGATTTTTCAATTAACAAATCATTAACTTGAATATCAATTTTTCGTAATTTTTCATCAGCAATTAAACGATACTTTGTACGACTTCCATCTAAATTAAGATTGTATTGATTATCAAATTCAGTAGAACGGATCACCAAACATTTCTGAAAACCATCACAAATTTCATCATCAATATCTTTCCCCCAATCACCGGAAATACTTTGGATAAGTAAAGTTCGCAATGATCGTTTTTCAAAAGCAGATTGGTACAAAGCACTTTTTAAGCCTTTAGTGCAACTATCATACAGTTTAGGATCGAAGCGACCTCCAAATACTTCACTCGAAGGAACAAAAAATACACGCTTTCCAATGCTATTGTCTTGTTTAGGTAAGGTAACACCCAATTCTCCCAATAAATATGCATCAATCCCCGCTAATAAGGATTTGGCTTTTTGTTCTTTTTCTGCTTTGTTTATTAAAGCCGATTCATATAAATCCACTGCCTTTTTTTGCACTGACAAAGGAGGAATGACAATGGGTATAGGTGACAACTGTTGATAATTAATATTTTTCTGGGCAGACTGCGGCGCGAGATCATTCAAATAGCTTTTGATAAACTTAAAATAAAGACTAATGTACTCCAGCATTAACTCATTATTTTTAGGCTGCATCCCAATCAAACTATCAGGAAAACAAGCGGGATAGTCCAAAATAGCAGTATCGCCAATATTAGCCGCTATTGTAATAACAACAACAGGCTTATCAAATAAACGACTGGTTTTCAAGCCCAACTCGTTCAATGTTTGTGAATAAGTGATTTTGCCATTGGATTGGCTGGCTCGAACAATATCACCCGTTTGTATAAAAGGGTATTCTCCACCATAAAATCGTGGATCATTGCGCGGGCGATGCCCAAAACGCCCACGGGTCATTGCAATCACATCGGATAATTTCTTAACTGGATACACGGTAGCGTTCACAATATCCAAGTTATTGACAGAAAAGTAATACAACGGGTCAAGCCGCCCATCAAGATCAGAGAAGTTTGTGAAAAATACCTTTAAGTCGCTTACTTCTGGACTAAGATCAAATGGACTCATGGCTCACCTCTTCACGAATAAAGCGTGCCAATTCTGCACCAATCACCTCTAACTCATTTGTGCCAGTCGGTTTATTCGTTGCGTCATAGCCGATGTCTTCCGCAATCGCCATAAAGATACTGTAATCGGGTAACGCGCCTTGTTTGCGCTGCATATACATTTCTTCAAGGCGTTCTTTTAGCTCATTAAGTTGCTCGGTAAATTCTGCGGTTTTTTCCGATTTCCATTGTTTGTATTGCTCTGTTTTCTTAAATTCTTTCAAGTCACCACTAAATTCAGCACCAATCGCATTATCCAAGACGTGTTTTTTTGTTTTCTCTATTGACGCTGATTCAACTTGATAGCGATTTTCTCTTTTAATAGCATCTTGCAGTTGACGTTTTAGCGTTTGTAATTTCTCCGTGGTTTTAGCACTGTTTTTACGCAAAAATAGCACGGAACTTTTTACACCTGCTCCCGTATGCGTAAAAGCGGTTTGCGGTAAACTGACAACAGCAACAATACGATACCAATCTTCAATTTGATCACGCACGTATTGCAGGCTACTATTCGTCAACACACCATCAGGAATAACAATGGCAAGATAGCCGCCTTCCGTTAGAAACTGGTGGCATTGCTCGATAAAGAGTACCTCCGTGCTTTGTGTGTCACGGTTTTTAACGCCACTGTTTTTTAGGTCAAGCCACGTAGTATCTTTCTGCCCAAAGCTATAAGTCTGCAAATAGGCTTGCTCTGTCAATTTTACCGCGCTACCAAACGGCGGGTTCGTGATGATGAAATCAAAACGACCGTATTGAAAACCAAGATTCTTAGAAATTGCTTGTAATCTTGTATCTGTTAATAATCCATCTGCTGTAATGACATTGGTATGCCCATCATCGTGAATAATCATATTCATCTTAGCTGCGCGGCTGATTTGCTCATTTATTTCAATGCCATAGAGTTTTTTCTCAGCAAACTCATGCCAATGCTTCCAATGCTCTGTACTGGTAGGCTCATAAAATTCACTGGCTTCTTGGCGAACTTTTTCAAGTGCATGTAGCAAGAAACCACCACTGCCACATGAAGTATCTAAAACCAGTGAATCATGGGTAATCGGTAAAACATCAACAATAAATTTGACGATAGGGCGGGGCGTGAAATATTGCCCAAAACTGCCACGAAAGAAAGAATCCATGAAAGTTTCAAACGCCCGACCTTTGCTATCAAGATCAGTCTTATTGAGGTTAATATCTTGCAAGTATTCAACGATAGTACGCGCACGTTCTGGCGTAAGTCGGATATTGTCACGGAATACTTCAGGGTCTTTTTTTCTGCCCTCTTCATATAACTCAGTAATACGTTCAAATAATTTGGCATTGGTTTTCTTTAGGGCATCCGCTTCAACTTCTTGTGGCGTTTTACCTACACCTTGTTCTTTAATAATTTGAAAATCGTAAGGCGTGTCTATTTTTCGTGGTTTTCGTTCATCCCAAATTTTACAAAAAATCAGCTTATCCAATTCATCAAACGCTTCGGAGGGGTTCAGTTGCCCACCGCCCCAAAGCGCATTATGTGCCTGTTTGAAACGGCGAGTAAGCTCATCCTCTGATACTATCTGTAATTCAGAGAATTTTTGTTGCCCTTGCTTTCGTACTTGAGTATCTGCACCTTTGACAAATTTATAAGGTGCAATTCTGTCTACACCATAGGCGGGAATATCGGTTTCAATTTCACGGCTTTGCTTATTTTTATCAACCTGAAAAAAGGTGTTTTTAATCTTGGATGTAACCCAAACCCACTTAATATCCCGTGCCATCGCAAAAGCATAGGAGTAGGCTTGATTGATTGCCTCTTTGAACTCAGGCTCGCTAATATCTTCTTTCTTACACTCGACCAAAATATGCGGCTCTTGGCAAGCATCATCGTTGTAAACAACAATGTCAGCCTCCTTTCGGTCAACCCCCATCGGCACGGTTACAAAACACTGCACTCGATGCTTGGGATAACCATACTCCAAAATCAAGGCGCAATAGGTTTCAGCCTGTACCTTCTCTTCTGGCTTTTCGTAGTTACGACGCTTGTTCTGATGTAAGTAGGTGATGTACTTTTTGTCATCATCAAAGCTGATTAAGCCCTTTTCAATGCCTTGCTTGATCAAATCCATGTGCTAGTGGTCGCTTCTCAGTAGTGTGTGGGGTTGTGCAGAATGTGCGCTGTATGGTGCGTGACTTGTCACAGAATCGCAACTATTCAACACAGGGGACTCATAATCCTCTGCTAACGTTCAGTCAACCCTTTGAATTGCATCCAAAACGCTGCAATGAAACACATCCGCTTGAGAACAGATGTTCCTAACGCTTGCCCAGTTGGTCGCCAGCGTTCGGGCATGTATCCGGTATTCCCGCCCGCTTTTCTTAATGCGCGTCCGCTTGGGCAAACTGCCCAGCCTGCTTTCCATATTCGCGGAACATTCCACATCAGCCAGCAAGGTTGCATTGTCCGGGTATACGCCCGCTGCTAACCATGCCTCTGTTGATTGGGCAGGCATACATAACACCGTCGTGTGTGTGGGCTGAACATTCCCCAACCATGAACACAACACCGCCCGCAATGCCTCAACCGTATTGTCAGGCGGCGGGCATTCCCTCTGACAAGGCAAATGTCCCCAATCCGCCCGCGCCGTCACCGCTAAATCAGCATAAGACTTGCCCGCTACATCCGCATCCAAATGGATAATGAACACGTCAAACCGTGCCAATGTCGGGTCACTTTCCAGCGTAGCCGCCCCTCTGGACTGAAATTCTCGACACCATTTCAGCACACCGCCCCAACCACCACCCAAATCAGGGCGGGTAGCTTCCGGCTGCAACAGCGTCAAAATGAACGGTTCGGGCAAAATCGCCTTTAACGCGGCTTCAATCACAATAAAATCCGTCAGCCCCTCTGCCACCAACGCAATCCGTAATTCAGACATTCGGTACAGCCCCCAAATGCCCCATCAGCCACAAACGGGAAAGCGGGTATTCCGCATTCAGCGTTGCCAACTGATCGGTTAGCTGGATGCGCGTTACCCGCGTATGCCCATCGCTGTTGCGGTCAACCGCAAATAAACGCACCGCATCATCTTGCAAATCCAACCCATCCAGCACCGCCGGATTGTGGGCAGTAAACAATAATTGGCGTTCGGTATCGGTTTTGGCTAACCACCCCGCCAAATGACTGACCAAACGTGTTACCAGCCTTGGATTCAAGGCTTGGTCGAGATTGTCGATAGCAAACAAGCGCGGCGCATGGGGCGAAAGGCAAAGGATCGCGCAAAACAGGATATACAAAGCCCCTTCACTGGCATCATAAGCCGTCAAGGTATTGCGGTTTTGCTTCATAAAGCGGTCAGTGAATTTCAGCACTTGCTTGGAGCGGGCAACCGAAGGGGAAAGCAATTCCCCCACCATCGGGGAAGTATCAATATCGGCAACCCAATCTATCAACGCCAGCACACTATCGAAATCAATATCATCCGCCTGTTTTCTGAATTGAAAAAAGGCTTCTGCCAAGCGCCCACCCGATAAACCCAAGGGTTCGCGTGATTGTTGGTCACTGACCATGCCGCGCAAGGTCGGCGTGTTGGGGCAATAAATGGAATAGTTTTTCAAGCTCTGCATCAAGGTGAAAGCAGGGTTGTTTTCATCCAGTTCTACCAACTTTAGCGCCGCCAATCCCGCCATCGGATTAAGATTCTTTTTGTTTCTGACACCATCGGAAAGAATCGGCACAACACCATCAAACAGGTATTCTGTCTTGAATGCCCACGCGGGTTTAGGATTCTCCAACGGGTTCAGAATGGAAATCCGGTATTCCGCCCCTTGCGCTGTGCTTGCACTAAGGCCAATGTGGGCAGGCGTGCGCTGATCCTCAAAGGAGGCTTTATACAAGCGAGGCAAACCGGGACGCACACCACGCCGCAACAATGCCTCATCATCCACAATGCCATTGGCAGCAGCACCCAACACCCCAATAGCTTCCAGAATATTGCTCTTGCCCACCCCGTTAGCACCGATAAAGCAATTCACCCGACCTAACGCTAAGGTCATATCAGGGATGGATTTAAAACCGTTGATGCTAATTTGCTGGATCATAACAACACCTTGTACACATTATTGCTTGCCATACAATAGCTTATATTTTTACTCACTGCATTTTTTCAAGGACAGTACACTTGCTGCATAATTGCGTTCTGCTGGCGTAATCGCTTCCGCTTCCTGCCCATCCAGCCCGTAACGCATCCCGCCCGCTGCCACCGCTTGCAAGTAGTCACGTCGGTGCGTATGGGCATACAGCAAACGTTGCACCACCCGTTTGGATGCACTCAAATGATGATCGGCAATGTAGCGGAATACCTGCTTTTCGATCCCCAACGCCAACGGTTGACGCTGAAGCCACACCGCAAACCCATTCAGCGAATCATTCAATTCACGCGCCCGCAATTCGCTAGGCGGCGTTTTCTTGGGTTTTGGTGGTTGCCGGGGGCGTTTGCCCTGCGTTGGCTTCTTGGGCTTTTTAGGCGGTTTCTTGGGTATGCCGGGTTTCTGCACATCCGGCAATTGCTCACGGGTAATGATGCGCTTTCCCGTGCGCCTGATGCCCGTAGGCGGGTTAGCTTCCTTTTCCGCTTGTGATGCAACATCAGCAGGCTTGCGCGTGATAGAAAGCGTTTTACGCGGTTTTTCGTCGGTCATGATGGACTCGCAGTGGATCAGCAAGATTTTCCGTTGAAGCGGTGTTGTATCGCCAACAGCTTAACACAACATCCAGCTTCTTACGCGCGCGTATAGGGGTAACAAAATATGAAAATACTAGCAAAAACGCCATGTTCGCTTTGTCTGCCAATATTCAGCGTCACGCTTGACATAAACCCTGTAGTTCCTCCGATTTTTATTCTTAGTCAGTGCATTTAGCCATTTATGGCGTTGCCTCAACTTAGTGAATGAGCGAGGACTGACTCCTACAGCTTGAGCAATCAGTGAATCCGGCAAGCCTTGCTCGCATAACTCAGCAATCAGCGCTTTTTTTCCTGAAAGGTTAATTCGTGGTCTACTCATTCGTGTATCCATCTAGGCGTTACCGATGGTAACTATATACGCCCCTGAAATCAGGGGCAGAGATTGATGTGCAAAACAAAAGAATCAATAATTTACCATTGTTTCTCATGTTCTATGTTGCTTAACTTTTGATGGCTTGCCCCTGATTTCACTGACAGACTGCCCTTGCTTTCATGGGCAACACTGCCCCTGTTTTCATAGGTCGGGCTTTTTTCTTTTTCGGGGGCAATGGGCAGAGGTTCGCGCCGGGTTGCCATTGCATCCAATCATTCCATGCTTCACGATTGCCAACCTTGTGCATGGTCAGTTCCCATTGGCGGGCTTTACGCTCTTGCCAGCTTTCCAGATTCCTGAGGCGAATAAAGCCATGTTCTGCAAGTTCAACGAAAGCATTCATTGCTACCGGCTCTGTCACGTTCAGTCTTTCGGTTGCCGTGCGCAAGGATATTGATAATTCCCCGTTTCGACTTGGCCTATAAATCCGCAAGAACTCCACCAATAAAGCCCGTGCAGGCGGTTTTAAATCAAGGTAAGCAGGGCTGTTTAATAATGAATTTGGCAATCTGGCAACGTATTCTTTTGCCATCACTACTACAGGTTTAACCATGTGCAGCCCTCCTTGTCAGTCTGGAGACTTCACGTTTTGGCAGATACCGCCCACCAAAAATCCAGCGCCCCCCTGTATTATCGACTTCCGCAATGACTCGCCCATCTTCACTAGGACGCAGCCGGAGAATTGCAATAATAGCTTTTGGATGGTTCTGAACACGGGAGAGCGCCCAGTTTAAACAGGCATGTAATCCACCCTGGTGGACAGTTCCGCAAGATTTGTCGTGCGCTATGTAAGACAGCATGATGGTTAACCCCCAATGCGGTTTGCAGTGACAAATTCTGCACCATCGGATGCCCTGTATCGGACAAAACGCCCGACCTTGATATATGGAATTCTACGCTTTGTTACTCTATCGTTTTGCAGGAACCGCTCACTAACGTTAAACTTTTCGGCGAATTGCGCAGGGGTCAGTAGTTGCTCAAGGGTTTGATTTGATTGCATTTGATGTTACCTATCGTGTTATGTCGATAGGCGTATTCTGATGTCCGTCCAAATTGGGCAACAGGACAGTAATAATCAATATTAATTTTTATTGTCCAGCTTACCTTAGCATTCGCCAGGGTGAAGTGGATGGAGATTCTATCTCCTTAAGTGCTAGTTCAATCAGTCGTTTTGAATCTACTTGAGATGATCTTTTAACAAAAATCGACACCAGTGTATTGCAATGCGTTACTGAATTTGCAGATACCTCCACACTAGGCAGATATTTTTTTATTCCCTCAATAACTTTTTGGCACTTTCTTATCTCGAACCAGCTACTAGCAGGTTTCCCCCGTCCTTTCTTATGAGAAAGCAAGGTTCTTCTTATTTTTTGATTATTCAATGCCTTCATGGCTGACACCAATTGATTCAGCTTCTTTCCATTTTTATGAAATCCAATTTCATGAATTGCCTCTGGTGAGTTTGAAGCCTGGATTACCCCATTAATTTTGCTAACAGACTCTTGGTTAGCAAGGAGTGCTGAAAGAGAGGACTCAAGATTATCAAGAGCAGTGTAGAAATCATCTATTATTTTATATTGCGACGCAGGAATACTCTTTGAGATGCCTACCATAACCGGCTGTTTCTGACGCCTTTCTTCAAAAAACTCTATATCGGCCAATTCATTCGCCACTTCTTCAATGAAGGCGTCACCATCATCACCCTCCTTGAAGATTTCCTTCAATGTCCATCCTTCGTTTAATTTTATATCATCTATGATTTCCCTGCTTTTTTGCTTAACAAGCTGAATCTCTTCCTCGGTCAATTCAGAAAATTGGAACCTGGTCATGCTGCCGCCTTGATATGAACCTCAACAGATCGCCCGACACGCGACAGCAGGTTGATCAGCATATCCACGGTAAACCGCCCGATCTTGCCCCGGTAAAGGTCGCTGATACGCGCCTGTGATACGTCTAGCGCGGTAGCGGCCTCTTCCTGTGTGCTGAACCGTGTTTTCAGGATACTGGACAATTCCCGCATCAATTGCGCCCTGACCAGCAGGTTAGCCGCTTCCTCTGGCGCAAACCCCAAATCAGCAAAGATATTGCCGCCTGCCGGAGTGATGTGTTCCACGCTCATTCTGTACGCTCCTTAATCATTGCCTTGAACCGTTCCCGTGCAAGGTCGATGTCGTGTTGTGCGGTCTTTTGCGTCTTTTTCTGGAAGGAATACAGCACGTAGACCGCATCAGCAAACTTCGCCACATAGATCACCCGGAATGCCCCGGATGCCTCATGTATGCGGATTTCCTGCACGCCATGCCCGATTCCTATCATGGGCTTCCAATCGTCTGGTTCATCGCCCAATTGCAGCAAATGAAGCTGATAACCTGCTTCCCGCCGTGCATCTTCGGGAAATTCGCATAAATCGCGGTAACTTCTCCCCATCCAGCGGATGTCTTTCATGCTTGTTTGTCCATTATATAAAATTTGGCATATTTAGCCAGTATCATCATTTGGCGTTGGTTTTGTGAATCGGCAGTATCTCTGCACCAGCAGACTTGCCCGCCACACCCGTGATGCGTTTGCCGGTCGCTTCCAGCGCCTCCCGCAAATTGTCTTGCGCAAACCGCGCATAACGCTCTGTAGTGCGCAAGTCTTTGTGGTTCAGTATCTTGCCCACCAGATACAGCGAATTACCGCCCTGCACCAGCCATGAAGCGATAGTGTGGCGCAAGTCATGGATGCGTATGTCAGTCAGCCCTGAACGCGCCCTGATGCGTTCCCAGGGCTTTTTCAGGTCATAGAGTGGTTGGCCTTCCTTTTGACCGGGGAAAATGTGCGGGTTGCCTTCCAAACGCGGGATATTTTCCAGTACCGCCATTGCTTCGGTAGTGAGTGGCAAGTAGTGAGGTTTGCCATTTTTGGTTTTGGGTAAAACAATCTGCTTGGTATTGAAGTCGATCTGTTCCCACTTTGCCGTTCTCAGTTCACTCTTGCGCAAGCCCGTCAGCAGGTAAAGCCAGAAGGCGGAACTGACATGAATCTCTTCCTGCTCAATCGCCGCTATCAGTTTGGGCAGTTCTTCCGGGGTGACGTAACGATCCCGCCCTTCTTCTTTGTAGAAGCTGATTTCACGCGCTGGATTCTCGAAGGTTTTGGGAACTACCCCCCACTTTTTGGCTTCACGGAACATGACCGACAGTAATTTAACCAGACGGTTGGCGGTAGGTTGCTGCGTCTTGCCAATATCCAGATGCAGTTGGGCAACATCATCATGGGTAATGCTGATCATCAAACGCTTACCGAAACGCGGTATCAGGTATTTGTGAATACGGGAGTAGGATGAATCCCAAGAGCCGGGATTATGCGGTTTCAGATAGCGTTCCACGAATGAATCTGCAAACTCTGCAAATGTGCCGGATTCACGTTTCAGGTCACGCGCCGCCAATGGGTCAATATCATCCAGCAGCCCAACAAGGTCACGTTGCGCCCGTTCACGCGCCTGCACCAAGGTCAGTGTGCCATGCTGACCAATGGTTTTAAGACGTTTGCGCCGGTTGTGCCAATACATGATGATGAATGACTTTTTGCCAGTCGGATAAATGCGGATACCGAAGCCGGAAAGCTCCGTATCCCACCACACATCACGTTCATTCTTGGTCTTGTCACCACTATAAGCTAATGACTTTATAAGGGTTTCGGTTAGTCTGGCCTTTTTTTCGGTCTGCACTGAGTCACCATTTTTGAGTCACCTATAAGTCACCATGATAGCTGAATTCATGTGCATTTAGGTGTAGTTTGGTAAAAACAACAATGCTTTTAAATGTAACGACTTGTAGCCAGATGATGCAAGCTGTATGAGATTGATTCTCACTCCGAAGCCGAGGGTCGCTGGTTCGATTCCAGCCGGGTGCGCCAAGCCTTCCTTCCATACCCTCTCAGAATCTCTCACTCACCCTTATGGAATGCGCCTTGCAGGGGCTTTTTCCGTGTCACACCCTCTCACACCCTGCCATATCATCCCGCGCGATTGGCTGCATTATTGTCTGCATACCTTCAACAACAAGCTGAGGATGCAACCAAAATGGAAAGAAAGTTAACAAATACAAAGGCTAAGAACGGAAAAACCAAACCGGGCGGGAAACCCGCCATCCTGACAGATGGGGGAGGGCTTTTTCTGTACGTCACCACCCTGGGGAAATACTGGCGCTATTCCTACCGGTTGGGCGGGAAGCGCCAAACGCTATCCATCGGCAGTTACCCGGAAATCACCCTGGAACAGGCGCGGGAATTGCACCGGAAAGCGCGGGCGCAACTGGCCAGGGGCATCAAGCCAAGCAACCCAAGGCACACAGAAAGCACTGCGGACACCTTCCAGACCGTAGCCCTGGAATGGTTCAACCGTAGCAAGCCAGGGTGGTCTGAAAGCCACACAACACGGACAGAAAGCTGCTTACGGCGCGATGTATTCCCATGGATCGGGAAAATGGAGGTGGGTGCGGTAACACCAAGCAACATCATCAAGATTCTTCAGCGGGTAGAATCCAGAGGGGCGGGTGACACCGCCAGACGTGTAAGGCAGATAATCAGCCAGATATACAAATACGCAGTAACCATGGAACTGACCGACCGCAACCCGGCGACGGACATAGACACAAGAATCATTCTGAAACCGCTGCGGACGCGATAGAACGGCAGCTCGCACACAAGGAACCCAACAAGATCAGGGCGGCATACAACCGGGCGGAATACCAGGAGGAACGCACCCGCATGATGCAGGCATGGGCGGACTACCTGGACGAACTGAAAGCAGGCGGGCAGGTTCTGGCATTCAAGGCCAAGGCAAGATAACCACGCCAGACAACCATGGAAACAAACACTTAGCCGGGAATCCCCGGCTTTTTTGTGCAGTGAACATGAAGTTTCGTTTTCGGAAGCGTTACTTTTTACGTGTCCTTGGTGTCCCGAAGGGTTTATTTTGTTGTTTCTATGGGTATTTTTTCGGGACACCAGCGGGACACCATGCAAAAGTGCTGGTGTCCGTGGCGTCCTTTTTTATCGTTGAAAATTCTACTATTGGTTTTTTCAATAATTAAGGCAGGGGATATGCTTCCCTGCATGGTTTGCCATGCTACACTTCCCGCCATACAACACCGCCACGCGGGAAACCCCGGAACCACCCAACGGGTACAGGAAACCATGAACGACACACCCAAAAAGACTTTGACCCTCACCCGCCAGCCAGCCAGCCAGCGGCGAAGCACCCGCACTGGGCCAGGTGAAACGATCCGGCAAGCGCATCATCCGGCGCGAAGACATCCCCGGAATCAACAAACCGTCAACAAAGCCAAACCCGCAGCCAGCAAGGGGAGGGAAGGGCAAAGACCCGAAAAAGAAGCCCGCCCGCAAGCCTGCCATCAAGCCACCCGTTACCCCACCCAGCGACCTGAAAGCCCGCGAACTGAACGACCGCCTGAACGCCTTCACCGTCTGGCGCGATTACCTGCCGTTGGCTATCGGTATCGACAAGGACGTGTTCCGCCTGGTGAATGAGGAACACTTCCCCGGCGCATCCAAGAAAGTTGTCCGCAAAACGCTGGCCATGCACGCCAACCATGGGTGCTACCTGCAAGCAGTCACCCAGGGCGAGGCGCGTTACCGCCTGGACGGCACGGAAGAGGGCGACATTACCGCCTACCAGCAGCAACTTGCGGCGGAAACCCTCACCAAACGGCAAGCACCGAAGGGCTGAATGTTTCTTCTCGCTTATCCAGCTTTCTGTATATACAATTAAATCATGAATACATGGGATGAAAACAAACGCACCGAAAACATGGAACGGCATGACGGCATAGACTTTGCCGAACTTGAGTGTTTGTTTGATGCGCCCATGGTGACGGTGGAAGATGCGCGGGAAGCCTACGGGGAAGAGCGGCTGCAAAGCCTTTGCTGGTATCGTGGGCGGGTTGTCTTCCTGGTATGGACAGAACGCGGCGAAGATGCGCACCTCATATCCTGCCGCTATGGTAACAAGCATGAAACACGACAATACTTCAAAGCCTTGGGGCTTTAGCCCTGAGCAAATCGCAGCGGCTTTGGATGCTGCGCCCTACAAAGTAGAAGACCCTGATACCCCGTATGACCCCAATGACGAAGCGGCGGTCAATGCGTTTTGGGAAAATGCTGAAGTACGGATGCCAGGGCAACGCGGCAAACAGAA
The DNA here is from genome assembly GCF_000260135.1 of Thiothrix nivea DSM 5205. Taxonomy (NCBI): domain Bacteria; kingdom Pseudomonadati; phylum Pseudomonadota; class Gammaproteobacteria; order Thiotrichales; family Thiotrichaceae; genus Thiothrix; species Thiothrix nivea. The sequence continues at coordinate 1,991,616 of NZ_JH651384.1, forward strand.
AAAGCCGGTAAAAATCCCCGTTTCCATTCGGCTTAGCGCCGAGGTGGTGGATTACTTCAAGCAGGGCGGTGAAGGTTGGCAAACCCGTCTGGAGGAAGCCTTGCAAACCTACATTGCAGAACACCGCAAGGCAGCATAAACAGCAGATTGAACCTACAATGAAAGCGATTACAAACCATGAGGCTTTACCATGGGCATACCTACCAATAACAGGATCACGATCGAAGCAGGCAAGCGCGGCGGCAAGCCATGCATCCGTGGATTGCGGATTACGGTTTATGATGTGCTGGGCTGGCTGGCGGCGGGCATGGATACACAGGAAATCATTGACGACTTCCCGGAACTGGAAGCCGCAGACATTACCGCTTCCCTGCAATTTGCGGCTAACCGTGAACACACCCTGCAAGTGCTGGTTGCGGCATGAAGCTGTTGCTGGATGAAAACCTTTCGCGGCGCATCATTCCGCAGATTCTGGACGCCTACCCGGATTCCTCACAAATCGCCTTGCTGGGCATGGATTCAGCCAATGACCGGCAAGTGTGGGCGTATGCGCAGCAGAACGGCTACATGCTGGTAACACAAGACAGCGACTTTAACGAAATGTCGGTACTGTATGGGCATCCACCCAAGGTTATCTGGCTGAAATGCGGCAACCAGCCAAAACAAATGATGCGTGCCATCCCGCCGTAACTGTTCAATCAGCCCAAACTCCCAGTCCAGATAGGCTTGCATGACTTCCGGAGGGGCATCAGTACCTTCGTAAGGGCGTTGGTAGCGCCGCTTTCGTCGTTTTCAGTATCCAGCAGCGTGGTCACCTCATCCACAAATTGCTGCAACGGTACTGGCAGTGGATTGTTCTGCATCTTGTTACCCTCCTCTGATAGTATCCTTCCCACTATATCGGAAATACGCTTTAGAGGAAGTCATGAGCAAGCCAACCAACGAAAAACAGGGGTTTTCCACCCGCGCCATTCACCACGCCTGGAACCCGTATGCCGGAACCGGCGATCTGAACCCGCCGGTGCACATGAGTTCCACCTACACCTTCCCGACAGTGGAAGACGGGATGCAGCGTTTCCTGGGTGAGCAGGAAGGCTACGTCTATTCGCGCGTCGGCAACCCGACCACGGTATTACTGGAACAGCGCCTTGCCGACCTGGAAGGCGGGGAAGCCGCGCTGGTAACGGCTTCCGGCATGGGCGCGACAACTTCACTGTTATGGACATTGTTGCAACCGGGTGATGAAGTGATTGCTGACAAGACGTTATACGGTTGCACTTACTCTTTCTTCAATCACGGCTTGCACAAGTTCGGCGTCACGATTACCCATGTCGATATGGCTGACCCGGCTAATCTTGCCGCCGCTATTAGCGCGAAAACCCGTATCGTGTTTTTCGAGTCCCCCGCTAATCCCAATATGCGGCTGGTGGATATTGCTGCGGTTTCCGACATTGCCCACCAGTACGAAAACTGCAAGGTGGTGGTCGACAACACCTATTGCACGCCCTACCTGCAACGCCCGCTGGAACTGGGCGCGGATTACGTGGTGCATTCCGCCACCAAATACCTCGGCGGGCACGGCGACCTGATTGCAGGTGCCATTGTCGGCGATGCGGAAACCCTGACACAGGTACGTTTCTACGGCGTCAAGGATATGACCGGCGCGGTGATGTCGTCGCAGGATGCCTTTCTGGTGTTACGTGGCTTGAAAACCCTCGCGCTGCGCATGGAACGCCACAGCCAGAACGCGCAGGCGATTGCCGAATACCTTTCCACGCATCCCAAGGTTGACGTTTGCCATTACCCCGGACTGGCAAGCTTCCCGCAATACGCGCTGGCGCGGCGGCAGATGGCGTTGCCGGGCGGCATGGTCGCGTTTGAACTCAAAGGTGGCTTTGAGGCAGGTTGCCGTTTCATGAATGCGCTGAACCTGATTACCCGCGCGGTGAGTCTGGGTGATGCGGAGAGTCTGGCGCAGCATCCGGCCAGCATGACGCATTCCACTTATTCACTGGAAGAGCGCGCAGAACACATGATCAGCGAAGGGCTGGTGCGTGCGTCTGCGGGGTTGGAGGATACGGCAGATTTGCTGCGGGATGTGGCGCAGGCGCTGGATGCCGCCTGAGTTATGCCGCAATATTATTTATTGCAGCAATAATTTCGATTAGCATCTCAACAGTAAATGGATTACTTTATTGACAATATGCTGAAATATATTTCTCTTTGCTAACAAATAAAGCAGAGCGGCATCTGTTTCATATAAATTTTCTGGGACTTAAACTCCATTAATAACAACAGTCAACAATAAAAACACATCATTCCATTTTGCGGGTGAATTTTCTCGGCTCAGTGAGAGCTTTCCAGACAGGTTGCCGGTGCAAACCCGGCAACCACACCCGTGTCCCGATGGCAACCGTAATCTGTAGTGCCAGCGCGAGGGAGACATGGGTCAGCCGCCGCACTATCACGGGAGATATGGGGTGGAAAGTACTCGCAGTGGCGTCCGGGTGGACGTCGGACAACAACATGACAAGACCGGGGCTGATGTCACCCGCGAACGGCGGCAGGAATTGCTGGCGTTCCTGTTTGAATGCGAGTCACTGGCGCAGGGCATGGTCAGCGCCGCCCCCAACAGCGCCCTGATGGAACATGCTGTTGCATTGTGCGAAGGCTACCTGAAAACCATGTTGGACATGCACCACGTCTGGCAGCGCCTGCAACGCGCGCAGGAACAAGGCTGCGACCTGAAAGCCCAGCTCGAAAAAATGCAAACCGTGTTGCAGGAAGTCTCGCAGCAGGCCAGCCGCAACGCCCACCGTGACCAAAACAAGGAAGCGCAAGCACGCTACTGGAATACAGTCGGTGGCCTGATCGACGAGGTATTGCGGCTTTCGCGCCAACAAACCCCGATTTCGCCCCCTACCAGGCGAACACCTGAAGACCCGGAACCCGCACCAACAACAAGGGTGCAAGACGGCCACTGCGAACCTGCCAGCGCAACATTAGTCCCCGAAGCACCATCACCATTCCCTGAGCAGCAAACTGCGTTGCAACTAACCGCCCACCTGTTCGGCAAATTCAAAGCCAGCCTCGGCGGGCGTGACATGCGCCGCTGGCCACGAGGCAAGGGGCTAAAAATATTCAAATTCCTGCTCCTGCATAGGGCTTCCCCCGTTTCCCGCGAACGGCTGATGGAAACCTTCTGGCGGGATACCGAGGCCCGTGCCGCCCGCAACAACCTCAACGTCGCCCTTTACCACCTGCGGCAAGACCTTTCCCGTTACCACAAGACTTTCCCATTCGTGAGCCACCACGACGGCTACTACCAGCTCAATACCGAGCTTGCCATCTGGGTGGATGTGGAAGCTTTCGACCACGCTATCCACAGCGGCCAGCAACATGACGCCCGCCACGAAACCGCGCTGGCCATTACTGCCTACCGTAATGCTGAAGGGTTATACCAAGGGGATTGCCTGCAAGAGGATACGCATGAGGAATGGGCTGCGCTGATCAGCCAGGCATACCGGATGAAATACCTGAGTGCGCTGGATTACCTGGGTAAGCACATGTTGGAAAACGGTGACTATCAGGAATGCGTCACCCTGTGGCACAAGGCTGTGACGCTGGATAGCTGTAACGAGCAAGCACACCGGCGCATCATGCACTGCTACCTGCAAATGGGGCAACGGCAGATGGCCTTGCGCCAGTACCAATTGTGTGCCGAAAGCCTGAAGAAGGAACTGGGTCTGGAACCTACGCCGCAGACCCGGCAATTGCTGGAGCAAATTCGCCACGCCAGCCGCTGACACGGGTAATAGAAGTTGGGATTACCCATGCTCATCTTCCCGACTGAGCAAGCCCAGTGCCCTCAGGATGCCCGACAACCGCCCCCCCATCCACGAACAGGGGGCATCTTCCTGCAAACCTGACCAGGCCTCTTCGGAAATGCCTTTCTCATCGTCTGCATCCATCTGGGTTATCAACGTCTGGTACTCCTTACCGCCCTCGTCACCACAGCGGGACTGGTACTCGACAATGAAGGTCGCTACGGATTCCCATTCATCATTGCCCGTGAGCATATCCCCTGAAGGGTTAGCTTGATCATTACCGTTCATACAACGCCTCACTTTGATAAATCAGTATTCAGATCATCCATACGGTGAATGCTAAATCATCGCAATTAAACGGCAATTAACCTTCACATAAATTTGCCCTGCAAGTTTTTTAATCAATTAATTAATCAGGAAGGGATAATTTATCGCTAATTAATGCATGGAAATCGCTTGACGGCATTTCCATCCCAGCGACCGTGGTTTGTGCGGGGAGTAATCATGGCAATCCAACAGGCAAAAGCAAACGGGACTGAAACCAATCAGCGATCAGCAACAACGATTGATGCTGTCCTGCCTGAATTCGATACATTAATCAGCCACATGATTGAAACTGAGCAATTAGTACAGCACATGATCCATGCGGAAGCAGACAATGTGTTGCTTCGGCATACGGCGCTGCTATACCGCCGTTATCTGCAAAACCTGCTGGACATGCAGGATGTCTTGCAACGCTTACAACAGGGTTCCAGCCAAGAAGCCAGTCTGGGTGGCCAACTGATAACCTTGCTCAACACCTTGCAATCACCGGCTCAGGAAGAATCGCTGGGTGAGCACCACCCTGAGCCAATCAGCGCCCTTGCTGGCCATATCCAACAGTCCTTGCAGCAAGGGGGAAAGATACAGTCTGTGCTGAAAATACCCTGCAAGGCTTCCCCTAACCCACCGCCGACTGAGGCTCTTGGACAAAACTTGCAGACCCGGCACTTAGCCGCCAAAGCTATAACGCTCCCCATTCCCAAGCTGATGACGCCTATTACAGTCCACGACGTGCCGCAACAGGCGGGTTTAAGGCTGGATGTTTACCTGTTTGGCGAATTCAGGGCCAGCCTGAATGGCAAACCAATCAAACGCTGGCCACATGGCAAAGGCCAACAGATATTCAAATACCTGTTGTTGCACCGCTCCACCCCCGTCCGCAAGGAACGTTTGATGGAAACCTTCTGGCCGGACATAGACATCCGCGCCGCCCGTAACAACCTGAATGTTTCCATTTATTATTTGCGGCAGGATTTATCCCGCTACCATAAACGTTTCCAGTTTGTGTTGTATCAGGATGATTGCTACCTGCTGAACCCCGAACTCTCGTTGTGGGCGGATGCGGAAGCCTTTGATAAGGCCATCCGTCAGGCGCACCGGCATCTTGCCAAGCACGAAACGGCCCTGGCAACGGCAGCCTACCGGGATGCGGAAGCCCTGTACAAGGGGGATTGCCTGCAAGGTGAAACCACCGACTGGGCAACCCTGACCACCCAGGCATACCGGACACGCTATCTGGAAATCATCAACCATCTGGGGGAGCAACTGTTTGCGGATGGCGATTATCAAGGGTGTGCGGAATGGTGGCAAAAAGCCATCGCCTTCGATAACTGCGACGAACGGGCGCACCGCCACATCATGCAATGCTACCTGAAAGCTGGCCACCGACAGCTGGCTTTGCGCCAATACCATCTCTGCGTGGAAAGCCTGCATAAGGAATTGGGGCTGGAGCCTTCCGCCAAAACCCAGGAAGTCCTGGAACAAATCCGTCAGGCGGGGGCTTGATTGCCAGTTAGATAACCATTAGGCGTGGCCCTTGCGCCAGGTCAGGGCGGCTGCCAGCTGTGTCAGGCGTTACCGACAACCAGGCTTCATAATGCCCGGCTGGCAAGCTTAGCGCCTGCATCCGCGCAACGCCTGCGGTCTCCCCCGGCTCCAGCTGACGGAGCACATTACCTTGCAAGCAGGCACTTTCACTGTGTTTGCCGACAGGGATAACATGGCAGGCTGCGTGGTAGCCAACTGCCTGCCCAAGCCCTTCAGGCAAGCCTTGCAAGCTGAAACGGATGTCGAGACCAAAATGGCTTCCGGCCTCCAGTGTCACTTGCTTTTCCGCACTGAAGGGTGATTGCACCTGGAATGATCCGGTTGGCCAGTGCATCTCATAAGCAAGAATGCGGGCACGCAAATTGGCAGGCAACTTACCCGGTTCCGGCTGAACGTGATCCGTTGCGGTTGGTGATTCATCATGTGGGGCAATCTGCTGGCTTAGTAACGCTGCATCCAGACGCTGTTTCATCCACTCGCATGGCTGGTGTTGCTTTAGGCTCGGCCATTCTTCTGAAACGGCGCTATCCGTTTCCACATCCATCTGGGTCACCAGGGTCTTAAACTGCCGTTCGCCACCGTCATCGAGATAGGTCAGGTAATCAACGATGAACGTAGCCAATGACCTGCACTCATGGCAGTTGCCATTACCGTTGCCAGCGACCTGGCTGGCCAGTTCACCCGCCTCCTGAATCCAGCGGGTAATTTCTTTCAGGGACGGGGCTGCCTTTTCCAATGACAGTAAGCGTTCCACCTCCAACGGGTTTAACGCCGCCAGCGCCTGAAAGCTGTCTGCATTGAAATGTTCGAGCAGCCACTGCTGCCTGACTGGGCCTATCCCCTTGATCAGGGTTAGATCATCTGCATGGTTTGCGTCACTCATGGCCGTACTCCTCACTGACATGATGTATAGCTTTGGAGCGTAGTACCCGGCAATTAAGCGTCACTTAGGTTACACATAGCCCAACGGCAATACCTGCCTAAGCGGCCACCTAAGTGCATCTCCCTAAGCTTGTTCCCAAGTCGATGACAATGTGTCGACGGTTAAACGCCTTTAACCGACCTGACGGAAAGGGCTAGGTAAGTAACAAACTATGGAGGTTTATGTTATGTCTCATGAATGTACCCACAAATGCGTAATGGAATTCCCTCCCGCGTTCAAGGATCAACTGACGGCAACTATCGGTGTTGACCTGTTGGAAGCGCCTGAATATGCACCGGTCAATATCATCAAGAAGGGGCAGAAGTACGTTGTCCGTGTCTGCGTCGAACTGAATGCCCAGATCAAGAAACTGATCTGCGCCGACTGGTGCATCTGCGTTGCGGCGGAATCCATTGGCATCGGCCAGGAAGGCGAAATTTGCGAAACGCTTTGCATGGACAACTGCAACCCCGAGCCTGATTGCATTGATATCGAGGTGCCTGGCGAATGGCTGGGTGAAGGCGACGTCAAGTGCGGCAGGGTATTTTATATGGTGGTTACCGTGGTAGCCCTGGATAAGTGCGACAAGAAACCTATCGGTATCGCGGGTTTCTGCCGTGTCGGCCCGGTTATGGTGTTCGGTGATTAATTACAACCATGCCTAAGTTGAAACTTTGCCCTGGCAGTTAAAACGCCAGGGCATTTTCTATTTGGGTTCAATGCGCCTCATCCCAGTTATCACCAATCCCGCTATCCACCACCAGCGGCACATCCAGCTTGGCCGCGTTGGTCATCAGGGCGGTAATCTTTGCCCGCACGGCATCCAGTTCCGCTTCCGGCACTTCAAACACCAGTTCGTCATGCACCTGCATGATCATGCGGGTTTGCAAGCCACTGTCACGTAGCCACGCATCCACCGCGATCATCGCTTTCTTGATGATGTCGGCAGCCGTGCCCTGCATCGGCGCGTTGATGGCGGTACGTTCCGCATACTGGCGGGTGGCGGCGTTTTTCGATTTGATGTCGGGCAGGAACAGGCGGCGGCCAAACAGCGTTTCAACGAAACCTTGCGCGCGCGCCTGTTCGCGGGTGTCGTCCATGTACTGTTTGACACCCGGGTAGCGGGCAAAATACAGGTTGACGTAATCCTGCGCATCCCGGCGGTCAACACCTAATTGCTTGGCGAGGCCGAAGGCTGACATGCCATAAATCAGCCCGAAGTTGATTGCCTTGGCGGCACGGCGCTGTTCCGTGCTGACTTCATCCAATGGCGTGCCGAAGACTTCCGCTGCGGTGGCGCGGTGCACATCCAGCCCGTGCGCGAACGCATCCAGCAAGCCTTTGTCGCCGGAGAGGTGTGCCATGATGCGCAGTTCGATTTGGGAATAATCCGCCGCCAACAGCTTGCAGCCCTTTTCCGCAATGAAAGCCTGACGGATACGCCGCCCCTCCTCATTGCGTACCGGAATGTTCTGCAAATTCGGGTCAGTGGATGACAGCCGCCCGGTCGACGCCACCGCCTGATGGTAGGAGGTATGCACGCGCCCGGTACGCGGGTTGATCTGTTCTGGCAGCTTGTCGGTGTAGGTGGATTTGAGTTTCGCCAAACCCCGGTGTTCCAGGATCAGGGTCGGCAGTTCATGCCCCATGGCGGAAAGCTCTTCCAGCACATCTTCAGCAGTGGAAGGCTGCCCCTTCGGCGTCTTGCGGATCACCGGCAACCCCAGCTTGTCGAAAAAGATTTCCTGAATCTGCTTGGGGGAAGCGAGGTTGAACTCTTGACCCGCAACAGAATAGGCGTGTTCCATCACCGTTTGCATTCGCCCGTCCAGCTCCTTACTCTGCTTGGCCAGCATCATCGCGTCGACTTTCACGCCGTTGCGCTCGATGGTGGAAAGCACGCTCACCAGCGGCACTTCCACCTCTGTGTATAACCTGCGCTGGCCGTCGAGGGCTTGCAGTTGCGGCCAGAAATGCTGGTGTAGTTGCAGCGTCATGTCAGCGTCTTCGGCAGCATAAGGGGTGGCCTGTTCCAACGCAATCTGGTTGAAAGTGAGCTGATTTTTACCTTTACCCGCGATGTCGGTGAAACTGATGTTGGTGTGGTTGAGGTATTTTTCGCACAGCGTATCCATGTCGTGACGGTTGGCGGTGGAATCGAGCACGTAGGATTCAAGCATGGTGTCGTGGGCGATACCACGTAGTTCAATGCCGTGGTTGAGCAGGACACTGCGGTCGTATTTCAGGTTTTGGCCGATCTTGCGCAGGCTGGCATCTTCCAGCAGAGGCTTGAGTTGGGCGAGAGCAGCTTCGCGGTTGAGTTGTTCGGGAACGCCAAGGTAATCATGCGCCAGCGGCAGGTAGGCGGCTTCACCCTGCTGGATGGCGAAGGAGACGCCAACGATTTCGGCATCCATGTAGTTGAGGCTGGTGGTTTCGGTGTCGAAGGCGAATTCACCGGAATCCTGTAGGCGCTGGAGCCAAATGTCGAGGCCGGGTTGGGTTAGGATGGTTTGGTAGGAAGCGCCTTCAACGGAAGACTCCCCCGGCTCCGCCGAAGAAACCCCCTCCAACTCCCCCTTATCAGGGGGAGAGCCGGGCGTGCCACCGTCTTGTTCCTCCCCTGCTAAGGGGAGGTTGGGAGGGGTTTCTTTCCCCAACGCCGCCAACCGTGTCCGGAACTCATACCGCTCATACAACTCGCGCAATTTATCGGCATCCGGCAGAGCAAACGCCAGCGTTTCCGGCTGCAAATCCAGTTCCACATCGCATTTGATCGTCACCAGATCGTAGGAAAGCGGCAGATGCGCCAGCGCTTCACGCAGGTACTCGCCGATCTTGCCTTTGAACTCGCTGGCGTGCGCCATGATGTTTTCCAGTGAACCGTATTCCTGTAGCCATTTCACCGCTGTTTTGGGGCCGACCTTGTTCACGCCGGGAACGTTATCCACCGTATCGCCGATCAGGGCAAGGTAATCGCGGATACGCTCCGGTGCGACGCCAAACTTTTCCACCACGCCTGCCGGGTCGGAATACAGGCCGCTCATGGTGTTGATCAGGTGGACGCGCTCATCGACCAGTTGCGCCATGTCCTTGTCGCCGGTGGAAATGATCACCTTACCGTCGTATGCCTGCGCCAGCGTACCGATTACATCATCGGCTTCCACATCAGGAATGATCAGCAACGGGTAGCCTTGCGCACGGATGATGTCCAGCAGTGGTTCGATCTGGCAGCGCAAATCGTCCGGCATCGGCGGGCGGTTGGCCTTGTATTCAGGGTACATGTCGTCGCGGAAAGTTTTCCCCGGTGCGTCGAAAATCACCGCCATGTGTTCGGGGTCATAATCCTTGCGCAGCTTGTCGAGCATATTGAGCACGCCGTGCATAGCGCCGGTGGGTTCGCCGTGCGAATTGGTCAGCGGTGGCAGGGCATGAAAAGCACGGAACAGGTAGGAAGAACCGTCAACGAGGACAAGCGGCTTGGTAGTATTATCGGTCATGGGGCTGGCAGGGCTGTGTAAAAGCCTGAGTATAGCGGTTTCCGCCGCCTGCCCCTACGCCAAATCGGCGAACGTTAGCCCGTACTTCTGTAAATACACGCGCAAGCGGTGCGAATCATTGTTGCTGGCGCGTTGGGTACGGCTGACGTTGAACAGCGTGCGCCCCGCTTCCGCCAGACTTTTGCTGGTGCGGCATACGCGGATCACTTCCGCCAGTTGTACTTTGTCGAAATGGTCAATCTCAGCCAATACCTCTTCCGTTAGCACTTCACGTAACAAGGAATCGGCACTGATAGCTCGCGCCTCTTCCTTGAAACTGCCCCAGTCGTAGCGCAACCGCCCGATTTCCCCAACCACAAGCTCCTCGGTAATGCGCCCACCGCTGGCCAGTGTCGCCATGCGGGTAATGCTGGAATTGAGGTCGCGGAAATTGGCCCGCCATATAGCTTCCGGCGAATATGTGAAAGCGAGGTACTGTTCCCGTGCCGTCTTGTTGAAGCTGACCTTGTGGCCAACCTTACGGGTGAATTGCTGGAGTTCGTATTCGATATTCGGCTCCAGATCTTCGAGACGGTTGCGCAAACCGGGCAGCTCATACGTCCACAAATTGATACGCGCCAGCAGGTCTTCGCGAAATTTGCCTTCACGCACCTGCCAGAACAGGTCGCGGTTGGTTCCGGCAATCAGCTGGAAGTCGCTGCTGGTTTCCTTGTCGCTACCGAACGGGGTGAATACCTTGTCTTCAATGGCTCGCAGCAGCATGGCCTGTTCATCCAGCCCCAACTCGCCGATTTCATCCAGAAACAGCAAGCCCTTGTCGGCTTCGCGCAGTAGACCCGTGCGATTAGTCAATGCACCGGTGAAAGCGCCTTTTACATGACCAAACAGTGCCGACATCGCGTTGTCGCCGCGCAGGGTGGCGCAGTTGGTTTCCACCAGTTTGCCGCTGACCTGTCCGCGTTGCTTTTTCAGCTCGAAAATGCGCTTGGCCAGTCTCGACTTGCCCGCGCCGGTCGGCCCGGTCAGCAGGATGGGGGCAGCGGAACGGATCGACACCTGTTCCAGTTGCGCAATCAGGGCATTGAAAGCGGGGTTACGGGTTTCGATACCGCTTTTCAGATAGGCAATACCCTCCTGCGCTTCATGCTCGAAACGCGAGGCAATCTGGTCGTAACGCGACAGATCAAGATCGATAATCTGATAGGTTCCCTGCACGCCTTCCTGACTGGGTGAAGTTTGCAACAACTTGCCAGGAATGTAGTTGGCTTCAGTGAGCAGGAACAGGCAAATCTGTGCCACATGCGTACCGGTAGTGATATGCACATAGTAATTATTCTGTTCCGGGTCAAAACGGTACTGGCGGGTGAAGTCATGCAGCTGGCTGTAAACTTCACCGAAATCCCACGGATTTGCATAATCGACCACATACGCACTGAAGCGGGTCTGAGGAGAGAGTCCGCGCATGTCACGCAGGGTAATACCTGCCAGTTCCGCCTCCTCTGCATGATGAATCAGCACAAATTCATCAACCGGAAATTCGGGGTGCATGAGGATACCGACAGTAGGCCGCCAGCGTGAGTGGCGACGCTTACCCAGCCCCTGATGGTCGAGGCGGGAACCTAGGATGCCGATGACGGTATTAGCTTGCACCATCAGCCATTAGCGCCACTTGTACGCCACACCCACTTGCCCACCCCAGACCGTGCTTTTATCCACAATCGGGCTATCGGTAATTTCTGCGTTGTAGTGGGTAGCGTCCACCCCACCTATCAACGTCCATTTGTTGTTGAGGGGCTTTTCCAGCCGCACACCGGCTTTCAATGCCAGCGAGTCGCCAGCCTGATATGCAGGGCGGCTAGCCTTGACCTCACTGGCATCCACGCCGACGTAGTAATCCGCCATGTCAGACGACAGCCATTGACCTTCCACGTAAGGGCGCACCACTGCCGCATCGGTGAGCGAATTCAGGGTATAGCGCAAATGTGCCTGCGTGCCTTTGTGGGCAGCAACATCCTTGGCGACTTCGGCATTGACGACGCCGGAAGGAAGTTTCCAGGCAGCGCCCAGTTTCAGGTTGATGGCACGGTCAAGCTTGTTCATGTCCTGTAATTGCGGGCTGTCGCCACGTTCATGATCCCATTCATCCAACCCTGCGCCGATGTATACCTGATGACTATCCGTTTTGTTGAATGACCAGGTAGCTCCTTTGATGTCAAAACCCTCCCGATCAGGCGTAGTCCATGTGGCACCCACATCAGTATCACCCCCGACAAATGGCGACTGCCTGACTGAAACGCCCAAACCCAAATCGACAGGTAACAGGGAGTCCGTATCTGCGAATGCAGCAGATGGCAACAACAGCAGCAGAGGTAAAATTCCGGTTTTCATGCGCGTCTCTCGTCAGAATGAATAATGACAGCAGTGTAGCATGACTGATGATTTTTGCATTTATCGTAATTATCTTAAAAATTAAAACTCTATCCAGAAAAATAAATTCAGCTCCAAGACAAATTATCATTAGACTGAACATGATTGATACTTATATATTTATTTTCAATAATTTACATTAATAAAGTAAAATTTGGCACAGCTATTGCCATGTAATACCTGTAAGCAACAAAAAGGAAACAAGGAAAGCAGCATGACCATTACCGGTAACTACGAAGTCCTGCACGAACAAGGCCACGCCCCCATCAAATCCTGGACACGCGGCGTACCCTTTGACGACAACGCCAAGCGTCAAGTGCTGAACATGGCGCAGATGCCCTTCATCCACAAATGGGTGGCGATCATGCCCGACGTACACATGGGTAAAGGCGCGACCATCGGCAGCGTGATTCCCACCATTGGCGCGGTGATCCCGGCGGCGGTCGGAGTCGACCTTGGCTGTGGAATGATGGCGGCGAAAACCACCCTGACCGCTTCCGACCTGCCTGATTCGCTGGAGCTGATGCGTAGCGCCATCGAAAAAGCTGTTCCACATGGTATGTCGCGTACCCGTGGTGGCCGCGATAAAGGTAGCTGGGGTGAACCGCCCGCTGACGTACTGGAAAAATGGCTGCAACTCAGCGAAGGTTTCCAGCGCCTGTGCGACAAGCATCCGTTCCTGAAAAACAGCAACAACCTAAAACATTTGGGAACGCTGGGAACCGGCAACCATTTCATCGAAGTGTGTCTGGATGAAGATCAGGCCGTGTGGGTGATGCTACACAGCGGTTCACGCGGGGTCGGCAACAAGATTGGTTCGCACTTCATCGCGCAGGCGAAGAAGGAGATGGAACGCTGGTTCATCCACCTGCCCGACAAGGATCTGGCCTACCTCCCGGAAGGCAGCCAGCACTTCCGCGATTACGTCGAAGCGGTAGCGTGGGCGCAGGATTTCGCGCAGGTCAATCGCGAAGTAATGATGGCGCGTACCCTGCAAGCGATCCGCACAGTGTTGCCGAAAGCGTTTTCCGCCGATGTGGAAGCGGTCAATTGCCACCACAACTACATCAGCCGCGAAAACCACTACGGCGAAAATGTGTGGGTAACGCGCAAAGGTGCGGTGAGCGCGAAGATAGGCGAAATGGGCATCATCCCCGGCAGCATGGGGGCAAAATCCTACATCGTGCGGGGCTTGGGTAACGCGGAAAGCTTTTGCAGTTGCAGCCACGGCGCAGGCCGCGTGATGTCACGCACCGAAGCCAAACGCCGCGTCTCGATGGAAGAGCACCTCAAGGCCGTCGCGGGCGTGGAATGCCGTACTGACGCCGACGTGATCGACGAAACGCCATCCGCCTACAAGCCGATCGAAGCGGTGATGGAAGCGCAGAGCGATCTGGTGGAGATTGTGCATACGCTGAAGCAGGTGTTGTGCGTGAAGGGGTAACAATAAAGGGTGTAGGCACTTGCCTACACCCAACCCCCAACAGAGAAATACGGTAGCACGGTAAATTCGGAACGCTGTTGTGGCATCTCGCCGCCGTAAACCAGCACCAGTTGCCTCACGCGCTCACCCAGGAACCCCGCCACTTTCTGCGCCGGACGCATCGCGTCGCTCGCCACAGTTTGTGCCGCCTTGACTTCCAGCAGTCGTAGGCCATCACCCGCTTCCAGCACCAGATCGGCTTCATTCTTTGCGGAATCCCGGTAGAAATAAGCATTCGGGCGTTCGCCACGATTATAAAAAGTCTTGAAAACTTCCAGCACCACCAGATTTTCAAACAGATTTCCACGCAACGGATGCGTCGCCAGATGCTCCTCGCGGGTAATACCCATCAGCCAGGCCGCCAACCCGACATCGTAAAAATACAGTTTGGGCGACTTGATCAGACGCTTGCCGACATTGGCGAACCACGGCGGCAGACGAAATACGATGTAGGAGGCTTCCAGCAGGTTGATCCACTCGTTGATCGTATAGCCTGACACTCCAACGTCATTGGCCAAACTCTGCATATTGAGCAGTTGCCCGCTACGTCCTGCTGTCAGCCGTACAAATTTCTCGAACAATTGCAGGTTCTTCAGCTGCAACAACTCACGCAAATCACGCTGTACATAAGTCTCGAAGTAATCACCCAACACCATCGCCGGGTCTAGCGCCTGCTCGTAAATACGCGGATACCCGCCTTTGTACAACAGGCTATCCGCCGCTACCGGCAGCCCGGCATCCTGCAATTCCGCCATCGACAACGGTAGCAACTTCAATAAAGCGGTACGCCCGGCCAACGACTGTGAAATTTCCCGCGACAACTCGAACTGATGACTTCCGGTCAGCACGAACTGCCCCATCTGTTTCTTTTCATCGACTTCAACCTGTATCCAGGACAACAACTCAGGTACACGCTGAATCTCGTCGAGTACGACCCCATCACCGAATTGCGCCAGAAATCCCCTTGGATCAGAACGGGCAAAATCCCGCGTATCTGGTCGCTCCAGATTGGCGTAAGGCTTGTCAGGGAAAGCCTGCTTGCACAGGGTCGTCTTGCCGGACTGTCGCGGCCCCGTCACCGTAATCACGGGGTATTGCTCCGCACGGTTTTTCACAATCGGCAAAAGATGGCGGGGAATAATCATCTGCGAATACCTAACCGTACAAAATCGAGGTACAACCTCAGTATTACATGACAAGACTCAGGACAACAAGAACAAACTCCGCCGAAGGGTTTCCGGTATCCGCTAATTGCGATTTGTTCCACGTATAAAATCGTATTGAGCGACAAACTTGTTATCACTTGCCGAATACAATTAAATGTATTACATATGAATACATTCATGACCTCATAGGAGGCAGCATCATGAGCAAAAGCGCCATCATCACCACTCGCATCGATCCTGAGCTGAAAGCCAGTGCAGAACAGGTACTCGCGCAACTCGGCATGACCACAGCCCAGGCAATCACCATGTTCCTGAAACAGATTGAATTGCAGCGCGGCCTACCCTTCACCCCGCGCTTACCTGCACAAAACACCCAGACTCACAAGCCATTCAGGGTTGAAACATTCAGTCTGGGCAGCGATGTCATGCCTGACCGGGATGAGCTGTATGCAGAACGTGGTATGTAAGTCGCATGTACGCACTGGATACCAACCTGCTAGTGTATGCGCACAATATCGACGCACCATTCCACAAGGCCGCCAAAGCCTTTATTGAAAAAGCCCTGAATGAACGGGATGGCGAAGGTAAGCTGTCCGTCTGTATTCCGGCACAAGTTTTGATAGAGTTTCTCAATGTCATCACCTGGACAAAGCTCGGCTCGCCGTTACCATTGCCTGAAGCTTTGCAAGTTGTGCAGCAGTACATGGATACCGGTGTAACGATCGTGCACCCACTTCCCACTCAACTGGACACATTTCTGAAATTGTTTGCAGACATCCATACCCGTAAAAAAGTGTTCGATACCTCGTTGGCTGCGACATTACGCGACAATGGAATTGCCGGGTTATATACGCTCAATGTCAAAGATTTTGTGTGCTTCGAGTTTTTGGATGTTGTGAATCCATTGGCGTGAAATATACCGTCGGCAATTGAAAATTCGGTTTCTCATATTTTAGCCGCCCTGAAATTATCAGCGAGCAAGGTGGTTAATCCATCATGATGCCGTCCAATGGAGCTGAAGAAATCTACATGCCATTTAATCAATACCTTCGCCACTAAGCCGCCATTTTACGTTCATGAACCCGCCCCAGGATGGGAACATTCCTGATCCAGTCCTCAAAATTATAGGACTTACGCATTGACGGCGGCCTGAAATTGTGGGTTGAGGTGCTGCTTGCCTTGCATGAAGCGGCTGACAAAAGCAGCCACAGCATCCGTGTACAAGTCGTGTTGCCATTGGTAGGCGTTGCTGATGATGTCAACAAACTGCATCTGTTGCAGGTGGACATAGCTGCACAAGGCGGCAAAGATATGGTTACGTATCGGGACGTTGCCGCGTACCTGGAATTTCTCGATATGGCAGACCTGCTTGATCATGCGGTGGTATTGCTCAATCTGCCAATGCTGGTCATGCAGGGTCTGGAAATCCGCTTGCTGGAAGGTGTCATAGGCGTCAGCATTCGGGAGGAAAACCACGTAATGGCGCAGTTGGTCTTTTAACTGCGTCCGAAACAGCTTTACCTCGCCAAATTCGCGTAACCAGACCCTCAGCCCGTCAGCAGGGATGTCCAGTTTCTGTACCTGCACCCATGACCCCTTTTCGGTGGATACCCGGCGGTTGCTTTCCACAGCGAACAGGAACCCCATGCGGTGGTTTCTTACCGTTTTGAGGTTGCCCACACAGGAATACCAGCTATCCCCGGTCATGAAGGCGGGTTGCAGCCCCCATGCCAACACGTCCTCCAGCATGTCGAGGAAATAATCATTCTTGGTCTTGCCCTCTGCCTTGTCATACACCCGGTAGTTGACCGGCAGGCTGCGCCCTTGCGGGTCACTGTAATACAACGTGATCAGGTTCAGCCCCTTGACCACCCGGTGGTGCTTGCCTGACCAGAAGTGTCCAACCAGCTCCATATGCTGGCTGTAGGGTTTGTCCAGCGTGCTGTCATCCACATTCAATGTCCCGCCCACCAGGTTCAGCAGCCGCGATGCTTCGTTGAACAGGTCTTTTGGCTCATAGGCTTCCCGCAACAGGAAGCGGTTTACACTGTCATGCGAGATGCCCATCACTTCCGACAGGCGGGTGCAGGTGCTTGATTTCGGTTCACTCATCAGAAACCCCATGTACATTGGCAGGGTGCAATTGGCTGTCGGTGGGCGTTTGGGCCTTCTTATCATTGGCTTTTATGTCGCGTGAAAAACTTATTCCTGACACAGACAGGGCTGCTTCGTCAATGCGTAAGTCCTAAATTAATCACTTTGGCGGTTTCAGGAAGTATTTTAAATGCCTCGCGGGCGTAACAGAGGCCGTGGTAGCGTGCCTTCAGGTCAAGGATGCCCGCCTCATCCGAGGCAGCCAATAATGTCTGGGAGACATTGACCATGAACAGGGACAAATTGGCGGAATTGAAGACCGCCTGTTGTCGTGTCACCATGAAATCTTCCAGCCCCCAGTGTTGTTTGGCGTCGCGGAAGTTGAACTCGATCTGGAATCTCAGGCGGTAGTCATCCACCAGGTCATCTGCTTCCAGTTCCAGGTCAGTGCTGAACAAGATGACCTTGGCCGTTTTGCCGGTTTTGAGGTTTTCCTTGTGGATGATGGCCACATTCAAAGGGTCGGCAAATTTTTTGTGGATGGCCTTGAACGGGTAGGTACGGGTGCGGATGTTGTGATGGGTTTGTTCGGACTTCAGGTGGGTGGCGGGCAGGTTGTCATAATCCACCCGCTCCCCATAGGTGCGCCGCCGCCCCTTGCCGGAATAAACGCCTTCCCATTGGAAGTGCAGCGCAGAGTTGCTGCGCAGCTTGGAAATAAGGTGCAAGCCGGTTTGCCGTGTCATCTGTACGGCGGCAGGGTTGCCAAACGCGCCATCGTAGACGAAGTAAGCCGGTTGCACGGTATCCCCGACCAGCCCAAGCAGTGTTTTCAGCATCGTCTGCACCTGGAGCATTTCTGCATTGGGTTGGACATCACGGCTGTTACGGTTTTTCGAGCCTTTGGGCCGTCCCCTGCGCTGGTGGGTTTTGGCTACCTTGGGTTGGGCTGGCGTTTCCGGTTTGGGTGGGGGTTGGATTTGCTCCATCAGGATGGGCCAGGACTTCCGTGTTGCGGTATCCACCAACGATAGTGTCTGGAACGCAATGCCGGGAACCGCGCGGGAGTAAATGGAAGAGAAAAAGCGTCCCAGGCCAAAGGTCTCCTTCCCGGATTTGGTGACGGTGGTGGCATCACCAGCTATCAGGATGGCTCCGGTTGAGGCTTTCACCGATGCCTTGGCCAACGTCCAGTTCAACTTGCCCCACGGCAGGGGCTTCACGAAAAAGCGCTGGATCGTCCGGTAGCTGCCACCTTTGCCTGTCCAGCGGCTGATCCCCAACAAGGTGATACGCCCTGTCATCGTGAGCAATGCCTCACTGATGGCAGTCAGTTGGCGCAGGGTGCTGCTATCCAGTAGGCAAGACAGGCAGCCAAGAAGCATGGTAAGTTCGTTCATGAGCAGTTGTTGTTATTCTTTGGACTTTGTTGTGATTGCCCATGGTAACAATGACTGCTCTCTTTTTAACCTATGAACTTACCACCGGTTTGGCGAAGGTATTGTTAATGATTTGCTGTTGATGCTGTTCGCCTTCCTTACCTCCCTGCTGACAGCGGTGATGGGGCTGGGGGGCGGGCTGATCCTGATTGCGTTGATGCCGGGGCTGCTGCCAGCAGTGGCGGTGATTCCGGTACATGCCGCGACACAGCTAGTTTCCAACACCAGTCGGGCATTGTTTGGGTGGCATGACATCCGCTGGGAATTTGTGCTGTCCTTCCTGATCGGCTCCATGGCTGGCGGGTTGCTGGCGGCCAGAATCGCTACCCTGATCAATCTGGACTACCTGCCGTTGCTGATTGCGGCTTTCATCCTGTTCAACGTGTGGGGCGGCGGCATCCGTTTCCGGGAAAGCCCCAGGGGTGAATTCCTGACCATTGGTTTCGTGCAGACCGGCATGGGGATGCTGTCAGGCACAACCGGGCCATTGGCGCAGTCGACGCTGGTGCGCAAAGGGCTGGAACGGGATGAAATCGTGGTGACTTCCGCCGTTTTCATGAGCATTTCGCACCTCATCAAGCTGGCCTTGTTTGGGGTTATTGGATTCAATTTTGCGGAATACTGGCCGGTGATGCTGGCGATGATGGTGGCGGTAATTGCCGGAACCTGGGTGGGGACGCGACTGCGGCGTCGGGTTCCCAACGAGCAGTTCAAGCTTGCGCTCAAGTGGTTGCTGACGTTGCTGGCCATTCGGATCATCTTGCAGGCTTTGTTGTCTACCTGAAGCGAGAAGATGCAAATTGTCGACAATAATTATTTTGATAGATGGATTTGGTAGCGATTTACGAATATATTTTATAATATTGTCGTACAATACCGCTATCAGGAACCATTCCATATGAATAATGAAACACCCAAGGTCATTTACACGCTGACGGATGAAGCGCCGCTGCTGGCGACGTGTTCCCTGCTCCCTATCATCCGTACCTTCGCCTCTGGCGCTGGCATCAAGATCATCAAAAACGACCTGTCGCTGCCTGCCCGTACCCTTGCCGAATTCGCCGACTACCTGACGGAAGAACAAAAGGTTTCTGACGACCTGGGGGTACTGGCTGAACTGACACAGAAGGCTGACAGCAACATCATCAAGCTGCCCAACATCAGCGCATCCGTCCCGCAACTGATCGCAACCGTCAAAGAATTACAGGCAGCAGGTTACCCACTGCCGGATTATCCGGAAGATCCGCAAACCGAGGCAGACAAGGAACTGCTGCGCCGTTACTCCAAAGTGCTGGGGAGTGCGGTCAATCCGGTGCTGCGTGAAGGCAACTCTGACCGCCGCGTACCGGCTGCGGTCAAGCGTTACGCGCAAACCTACCCGCATGAAATGAAGGAATGGAGCCAGGCATCACGCACCCACGTTTCCCACATGAAGGATGGCGACTTCTACCACAGCGAAAAATGCCTGACTCTGGATCGCGCCTGCGATGTCAGCATGGATCTGGTCACAAAGAGCGGCAAAACCATCCTGCTCAAGCCGAAGGTTTCCCTGCTGGAAGGCGAAATCATCGACAGCATGTTCATGAGCAAAAAAGCCCTGTGCGAGTTCTATGAAAAGCAGATTGAGGATGCGCAGAAGACCGGCGTCATGTTCTCGCTGCACGTCAAAGCCACCATGATGAAAGTCTCGCACCCGATCGTGTTCGGCCACTGCGTGAAGATTTTCTACAAGGAACTGTTCGATAAACACGGTGAACTGTTCAAGGAGATCGGTGTCAACCCGAACAACGGCATGAGCAGCGTGTACGAAAAGATTGCCACCCTGCCGACCTCACTGCGCGAAGAAATCGAGCAGGATATTCACTCCTGCTACGAACACCGCCCGGAACTGGCAATGGTGGATTCTGCCAAGGGCATTTCCAACCTGCATTCCCCGAACTACGTGATCGTCGATGCCTCCATGCCTGCCATGATCCGCAACGGTGGCAAAATGTACGGCCCGGATGGCCGTTTGAAAGACACCAAAGCAGTCATGCCGGAAAGTACCTTCGCGCGTATTTATCAGGAAATGATCAACTTCTGCAAAACCAATGGCTCGTTCGACCCCAGAACGCTGGGTACTGTGCCCAACGTCGGCCTGATGGCGCAAAAGGCGGAAGAATACGGCTCCCACGACAAGACCTTTGAAATCCCTGAAGACGGCGTGGCGCGTATTGTGGATGATCAGGGCAAGGTGCTGATCGAGCAAAACGTGGAAGCCGGTGACATCTGGCGCATGTGCCAGACCAAAGACCTGCCGGTACGTGACTGGGTTGCACTGGCTGTCCGCCGCGCGCGTGAATCCCAACTGCCCGCCGTGTTCTGGCTGGATGAATACCGCCCGCATGAAGCCGAACTGATCAAGAAGGTGAAAACCTACCTGCAAGATCACGACCTGACCGACGTTGATATTTGCATCATGTCGCCACTGCGCGCGATGCGTTTCAGTCTGGAACGTATTATCCGTGGCAAGAGCACCATTTCCGTCACCGGCAACATCCTGCGCGACTACCTGACTGACCTGTTCCCGATTATGGAAGTGGGCACCAGCGCCAAAATGCTGTCCGTCGTCCCGCTGATGAGCGGCGGCGGTTTGTATGAAACCGGCGCGGGCGGTACGGCTCCGGTACTGGTGAAGCAATTGCTGGAAGAAAACCACCTGAGCTGGGATTCCCTCGGCGAGTTCCTGGCACTGACCGTTTCCTTCGAGCAGGTCGCCAGACAATACGGCAGCAACAAGGCCAAAGTGCTGGCTGAAACGCTGGATCAGGCCATCGGCGATGTCTTGCTGAACGACAAGTCACCCAAGCCTCGCACCGGCGAGCTGGATACGCGCGGCAATCACTTCTATCTGGCGATGTACTGGGCGCAGGAACTGGCCAAACAAACCGGAGAGCCTGAAATGGCGGAACACTTCGGCAAGCTGGCCAAAGTCCTGGAGGAAAATGAGGAAAAGATCATCGGTGAAATCAGTGCTGTCCAGGGGCAGCCGGTGGATATTGGCGGTTACTTCTTCGCTGATTCCGAAATGACCAAAGCGGCGATGCGCCCAAGTGCGACCTTCGTTGAGGCCATTATGGCTGCACGGATGCCGGGCTTCACTGCTGCGGAACTGGACGCACGTAAAGTAACGCCTGAGAAAATTGTCTGAACCGGGACTCGTATGATGTGGCAGATTAACTGTGATTTTTGGGTGTGCCACCGTCAAAATCACAGTTAATCACGCCAATCTGCGTAATCCCGGTTCAGACATTCCCCTAAACTTGAGTTTTCCTGCCTAACAACCCAAAATTCACGCCTCCAGCAGTAAACGCAAGCACCCCCAATGAGCAAAAAACGCGCCATCCCCATCTTCAGCCACCCGATCATCGAAACCCACTGCCATCTGGACTATCTGGAAGGCGAAGCGCTGGAAACCGCCCTACAAGCCGCGCAAGCTGTGAACGTCGAGCGTATCATCACCATTGGCGTATCACCCGACAACCTGGAAGCGGTCATGGCGCTGGCGCAACAATACCCGCAAGTATGGGGAACGCAAGGCATCCACCCACATGATGCCAACGACTACAACAACGCGGTGGAAACGCAAATCCGCGCCAATGCCTTGCATGACAAGATCGTGGCAATCGGCGAAATCGGGCTGGATTACCATTACGACTATTCCGACCGCACCAAACAGCGCACCGCATTCGAGCGCCAGTTACAGATTGCCATCGACCTCGATTTGCCGATCGTGGTGCATACCCGTGAGGCAGATGCGGATACGCAAGCCATCCTCGCCAATTTCGTCGGCCAGATGCCCAAACGCGGCGTCATCCACAGCTTCACCTCCGGGCAGGCACTGGCGGAATACTGCCTCGGCGAAGGCTTCTGCATCGGTTTCAACGGCATCAGCACCTTCAAGGCGGCAGACAACGTGCGTGACATCATCGCCCTGACCCCGCTGGAGCAAATCCTGCTGGAAACCGACGCCCCCTACCTCACCCCCGTTCCCTACCGTGGCCACAAGAACGAGCCAAAATACCTGCCCTTCATCGCCGAACAAGTCGCGCAAGTGAAAGGCATAACGCCAGACGAATTGCTGCCGCAGGTCTGGCGCAACAGCATGGCTGTCTTCTTCCCCGCAGCTTAATGGCTCTTCCTGACCGGCAACCTTGAATCTTCCCCGATTCTGCCCCATGCTTGAGCCATTATTTATATAAAGGTTAAGCACTTGCCATGACTGCCAAATTCCCCAATATCCCCGTCATCCAGGCTCCCCTGACTGCCCGCATCGAATCGCTGCGCCCACATTACACGCCGGAACAGAAAGAACAGGTCAAAACCAACATCGCACAAAAACTCAAGGAGCAGGACGCCGTGCTGGTCGCGCACTACTACGTCGACCGGGATTTGCAGGAACTAGCGGAAGCCACCGGCGGCTACGTCTCCGACTCGCTGGACATGGCGCGTTTCGGCAATGAACACCCCGCCACCACCCTGATCGTCGCCGGGGTACGTTTCATGGGCGAAACTGCCAAAATCCTCAACCCGGAAAAGCGCGTGCTGATGCCCACCCTGGAAGCCGAATGTTCGCTGGATCTGGAATGCCCTGCGCCTGAATTCATCGCCTTCTGCGACCAGCACCCCGACCACACCGTGGTGGTGTATTCCAATACCAGCGCGGAAGTGAAAGCACGCGCCGATTACGTCGTCACCTCCAGCATCGCGGTCGACCTGGTTTCCTGGCTGGACGAACAGGGCAAGAAAATCATCTGGGCACCCGACCGCCACCTCGGCAACTACATCAAGCGCGTCACCGGGGCGGATATGTTGCTGTGGCAGGCAGCCTGCGTGGTGCATGACGAATTCAAGTCGCGCGCGCTCGGCGAGCTGATCGGGAAATACCCCGACGCCGCCGTGCTGGTGCACCCGGAATCACCGGAAGAAATCATCAAACTGGCGGATGCGGTCGGCTCCACCACCCAAATCATCAATGCGGCCAAAAACCTGCCCAACAAGCGCTTCATTGTCGCCACCGACCACGGCATTTTCTACAAGATGCAGCAAGCCGCCCCCGACAAGGAATTCATCGAAGCCCCTACCATGGGTGAAGGCGCGACCTGCCGCAGTTGCGCGCACTGCCCGTGGATGGCGATGAATGGTTTGCACAACCTGCTGGAGGTGCTGGAAACCGGCAAAAACGAGATTTTCGTCGAGGAAAGCATCCGCGTGAAAGCCTTGCAGTCCACCCAGCGGATGCTGGATTTCGCCAAAATGCGCAAGGGCTAACCCGTGTATCTGCACACAATCTGCAAAACTTTTCCTGCATATCTCCACGGAATTGAAATATTCGCTGCACAACGCCTGGGTAGCATATGTACCTGACACTACTCACCGAACCGGGTGCTGACGATGAAAAAAATAATCTGCCTATCGTTAACGTCAGTTGTCCCGGTGGGTTTTAAAAACCCGAAGACTCCCCGGAATCCGGTCGGCGGCACGACACCCGCTGGCCGGAATTCCGCATCTTTCTGCCATTACCCTGTTGATTGTTCTAGCGTGATGCCCCCATCCTTGTCTACAGGCAATGGAGGATCAACATGAACAAACACATTCTGATTGCAGACGACGACCCGCACATACGCGACGTGATCAGTTTCGCGCTGGAAAAGGCCAATATGCAGGTCACGCAAGCCGAAGACGGGCGGCAGGCGCTGGAGCTGTTCCGCACCCACCCCACCGACCTGATCGTGCTCGACATCAATATGCCGGAACTCGACGGGCTGGAAGTCTGCCGCGAAATCCGTAAGTTTTCGGAAGCGCCGATCCTGTTCCTGTCCTCCCGCGATGATGAAATCGACCGCATTCTGGGGCTGGAAATCGGTGGCGATGATTACGTCACCAAACCCTTCAGCCCACGTGAACTGGTGGCGCGCATCAACGTCATCCTCAAACGCACGCAAGCCCTACCCCGGGCAGCAGAACCCGCCGCAGGCGAATTGCGCCATGGCAGGCTCAGTATCCAGCCGGAACAGCACTCGGCAAGCTGGAATGCCCAAGCCATCAGCCTGACCGCCACCGAATTCGCCATGTTGCAAATGTTTGTGCGCCAGCCCGCCCGCGTGTTCAGCCGCGACAGCATCATGAACAGCGCCTACGATGGCAATGTGTACGTCAGCGACCGCACCATCGACAGCCATATCCGTCATATCCGCCAGAAATTCGCCGAAACGGGCTGTGATAACGTGATTGAAACCGTGCACGGGGTTGGGTATAAACTTGCTTCATGCCAATAAACGCCCGCCTGCCGCTGCCCCGCAAAACGCTATTCCGCCTGCGCAGCATCTTGCTGATCGTGATGCTGACCATTTTGCTATTACCGTTGGGCGGGCTGTATTTTTTCCGCATTTATGAAAACGAACTGGTGCAGCAGACCGAGTTGGAGCTGATTTCCCAATCCGCCGCCTTTGCCGCCACCATCCGCCAATTTGTGCGTGACAAGCAAGAGGATGATTATGGTTACATCCATTTTTCACGTTCACTGACCGCCCCGCCCGGTTTCAATCTGGAAGGCTACCAACCGATTGACGACTACTACACGCCCATTAGCCCCAAGGTTGACCTGATCGACCCGATCCTGCCGCCGCGCCCCGATGCACGCCCCAGTACCCAGGCCACCGACCCGCTGGCGCACCAAATCGGCGAATACATGAGCCACATCATCCGTGATACGCAACAAATCACCCTCTCTGGCGTGCGCCTGCTGGACATGAACGGCACGGTCATCGCCGGGCGTGAAGAGATTGGCCTGTCACTGGCGCACATTCCCGAGGTCAAGGAAGCGCTGCAAGGCCATTACGCCAGCGTCATCCGCCAGCGCCTTTCCGATGAGCCGCCCCCGCCCCTGTACTCGATCAGCCGGGGAACCAATATCCGCGTCTTTACTGCCTTCCCGGTCATTGAAAACGGGCGCTTGCAAGGTGTCATCTACCTGTCCCGCACCCCCAAAAATATCATCAAGCACCTGTATGAAGAGCGCGAAAAGGTGTTCCTCTCCTCCCTGATCCTGATGTCGCTATCGGTGTTGCTGGTGCTGTTTGTCTCCTCCACCATTTCGCGCCCAATCCGCGAACTGCTGCAACAAACCGAACGGGTACGGCAGGGGGAGCAGCGCGTGGTGGAACCCTTGCGCAACCCTGTTACCCGCGAAGTGGCACAGCTTTCCGACAGTTTTGCGGGCATGTCGCACGCGCTGGCGGAACGTTCCGACTACATCCGCCGCTTCGCCACCCACGTCTCGCACGAATTCAAGACCCCGCTGACCGCCATGCAAGGCGCGCTGGAACTGCTTCACGACCATCTGGACTCCATGCCGCCGGAAAAGAGCGCGCAATTCATTAACAACCTGCTGGCTGACACCCAGCGCCTCAAGCAACTGGTCAACCGCCTGCTGGAACTGGCACGCGCCGATGCCCTGGAACCCAGCAACCAGACCACCACCCTGCCCGCCACCCTCAAAGCGTTGCACAACCGCTACCGGGAACGCGGGCTGGAACTGCATGTAAGCGAACTGCCCAATGCCTTACTGGGCATCGCCCCGGATGCGTTGGAAGTGGTGTTCACTAACTTGTTCGACAACAGCCTGCAACACGGCGCTACCCACATCAACATCCGCACCTGCCAGCGTAAGGATAAGCTGGAAGTACGCCTGCACGACAATGGCGAAGGCATTTCCCCCGCCAACCGTGACAAGATTTTCACCCCGTTTTTCACCACCAAGCGCAGCAAAGGCGGCACTGGCCTCGGGCTGGAAATCATTGCTTCCATCCTCAAGGCTTATGGTGGCAGCGTCCGGCTGGGCGAGGCTGAGCGGGGGGCAGAGTTTGTGCTGGAGTTGCCGGTAGAAAGCCGGCTGGCGCAATAATTAGCCATACAAACCTGTTTTCCCTGCCGTTTTTGGCAGCCCTGCCTGCGGGTTGCTATGCTCAAGGTATCCACTAACAGCACAAGGAGACAGGTCATGCGTTACTGCATACGGCTGATCGTGCTTTGGGCAGCCTTGCTGTTGCTGCCGCTGACCGTGCAGGCAGACGGTAAGATATTGGTCGTGCATGTGGAAGGTGCCATCGGCCCGGTCACGCAGGACTTGATCGTGCGCGGCATCGAACGCGCCGAGGCTGAAGCCGCTTCCCTGATCGTGCTGGAAATGGATACCCCCGGCGGGCTGGACACCTCCATGCGCACCATCATCAGCGCCATCCTGGCCTCGAAAGTGCCGGTCGCCACCTACGTTTCCCCTTCCGGCTCACGCGCCGCCAGTGCCGGTACCTACATCCTCTACGCCAGCCACCTTGCGGCGATGGCTCCTGCCACCAACCTCGGTTCCGCGACCCCGATCCAGATCGGTGGATTACCCGGCGTGCCCAACCCACCGCAGCCGGAAGAAACCGCCCCGAAAGCATTGGAGCCTGACAGCCCATTGGAAAAAAAGATCGTCAATGACGCCGCCGCTTACATCCGCAGCCTGGCCGAACTGCGCGGGCGCAATGGCGAGTGGGCGGAACAGGCCGTGCGCGAAGCCGTCAATATCACCGCCAGCGAAGCGTTGGACAAGGGTGTAATTGATCTGGTCGCCACCGATCTCGACGATTTTTTACGACAGGTGAATGGCAGGGAAATCGCCACCACCGCAGGCAAAGTGTTCCTCAATACCCAAAACCTGAGCGTTGAACACATCGAACCCGACTGGCGTTCCGATTTGCTGGCAGTGATTACCAACCCCAATATCGCGCTGGTGCTGCTGATGATCGGCATTTACGGCCTGATCATCGAATTTTCCAACCCCGGTTTCATCCTGCCCGGCGTAACCGGGGCGATCTGCCTGCTGCTGGCCGCTTACGCTTTCCAGATGCTGCCGGTCAATTATGTCGGACTAGGTTTGATCATGGTCGGTTTGACCTTCATGGTGATGGAATTCTTTATCGCCAGCAGCGGGGTGCTGGGCGTGGGTGGGCTGATTGCTTTCGTGATCGGTTCGGTGATTTTGTTCGATGACAAATACCTCGCCATATCCCTGCCCCTGTTTGGCGGCATCGCGCTGGTGGCGGGCGGATTCCTGTTGTGGATGCTGAACCGTTTCGCCAGCCTGCGCCACAAGCCGGTGGTCAGCGGGCTGGAACACATGATTGGCCAGATAGGCAAGACTGCCGAAACCTTCAGCAACAGCGGCCACGTTTTTGTCAACGGCGAATACTGGGCCGCGCACAGCGCCACGCCGCTCAGTGCCGGTCAACCGGTGGAAGTGCTGGCGGCGCGCGACATGGTACTGGAAGTCAAAGCCAAGGAGAAAAACTGATGTTTGTCGAATACCTTGCCCCGCTGGTGTTGCTGGGCGCAATCCTGTTCTCCGCAATCAAGATCCTCAACGAATACGAGCGCGGCGTGGTGTTTTTCCTCGGGCGCTTCCAGGCGGTCAAGGGGCCGGGGCTGATCATCATCATTCCCGGCATCCAGAAAATGGTCAAAGTTGACCTGCGCGTGGTGACGATGGACATCCCCAAACAGGACGTGATTTCGCGCGACAATGTGACCGTGCATGTCAGCGCGGTGCTGTATTTCCGCGTGGTCGACCCGGAACGCGCCATCATTCAGGTGGAAGATTACTACATGGCCACCAGCCAATTGGCGCAGACCACCCTGCGTTCGGTACTCGGCCAGCACGATCTGGATGAAATGCTTTCCCAGCGCGAAAAGCTCAACCTCGACATCCAGGCCAGCCTCGAAGACCAGACTGCTGCCTGGGGCATCAAGGTAACGAATGTGGAAATCAAGCACATCGACCTCGACGAAAGCATGATCCGCGCCATCGCCAAACAGGCCGAGGCCGAGCGCGAACGCCGCGCCAAAGTCATCCATGCGGAAGGCGAATTGCAGGCATCCGAAAAACTGCTGGCCGCCGCCAATGTCATGTCGGCCAACCCGCAAACGCTGCAATTGCGTTACCTGCAAACGCTCAATGACATCTCCACCGAGAACACCACGACTATCGTGTTTCCGCTACCGATCGACATGCTGAGATCTTTCCAAAACTGGATGGAAGGCCAGAATAACGGGAAACAACCTGCTGGTTCCAAACCCGGTCAATCCGGTTAACCGCCTGCCGCATCACCGGCAGGCCACTGCCGAGTGATGCCATGCGTTACCTAAAATTCCTGTTACTTGCGCTCCTGTGCTTCATCCCGTTTTACGCGGCGGCCTTCGCCCCGCCTGCACACATCCAGCTGGAAAGCCAGGACTGGGGTGAAGCCAAGCCCGATGACATCCAGACTGTGCTGGAATCGGTGATCGAAGTGATTTCCCCTTATACAGCAGGGCGTCAGTTCGGCAACATCCTGATCCACAATGACAAGACCGGCCCCATTTCCACCTATGAAAAAGGCCCCAATGGCGAATACATCATCATGCTTAACGTGCATGGCCGCTACTGGGCGCAACTGACTTACCAGTTTTCCCACGAAATGTGCCACTTGATGTCGAATTACGACCTCGCCCCCAATAACATGTCCCACCAGCAATGGTTCGAAGAATCCCTGTGTGAAGCCTTTAGCCTGTTTGCGCTGGAAAAAATGGCGCAACACTGGGAAGATAACCCACCCTACCCCCAATGGCAGGAATACGCCCCCAAGTTCCTCGAATACGAGCAGGACAACCTCAAACAGGCACACCGCAAACTGCCCAAGGGCATGAAACTGCCGCGCTGGTATCAGGAATATCAGAAAACCCTCAATGCTGACCCCTACGCGCAAGGGCGTAACCTCAACGAACTGGTCGCCAACCAGCTACTGCCTATTTTTGACAAACAACCGGACACTTGGAGCAGCATCAACTACCTCAACCTGGGCGAGGACACCGACGACAAATCATTGGATAAATATTTAACAGATTGGGAACAATATGCCCCAACACAATGGACACCCACAGTCCAAGAGATCAAACAAAAACTGCTCAATACCGCTGGATAACCTTTCTTCGGGAAATGGTTTTTTAAATCACAAAAGAAATTTATAATGCCCTATACAAAAAGATGAACTTCCTCGCAAAACATCCGTCATAAAAATAATAACAGCGGATAGGGAAATAGGGTGTACATTATGAACAAAAAACCTCTGCTACTTTTGTTAGCACTTATGATTTTCATGATCGGTTACTGGATACCGGAAGACCGCCACGCGCCCGTCGAAGGGGGCAAACTGTATGACAGGAGTCCAACGGCTTACGGTTACAAGATCGGCGGCATGAACGCCCAGAAAGGCATCAACATTTTTGCCAATAAAGGCACGCCCGTCGTTGCCTCCACCAGCGGGCTGGTACTTTACAGTGAAAACGCCCCCAGCGGCGACAACTCCGTATGGGTGCTCGGTGCGAAATGGCGTCTGCACCATTACGCCAATCTGGACAAAGTAGAAGTCAAACCGGCAAACTGGGTAAAAACAGGTGAACAAATTGGCACTATCGGTGTCCCCACCAATACGGCAGCACGCACACCCAACCTATACTACTCCATCCGCAGCCTGCCACCGCAGGTTAGTGAATGGAAACCCGAGCAACCTTTGGGGCTGGAACAGGTGTTCTACGTCAACCCGCACCAGTTCCTGAGCGACTACCAAAGTGATGACGGCGTAAAGGCAAGCTCAGAAGCAGAACCTGCAACCACGCACAAATAACAAACGCCGCAGCTGGCGGGACATCCACACCCTGGCGTCCCCCCTGCCCCTGCCGCGTTATACCTCCTGCTCCAACGCCATGACCGCTTCTGCCAACACCCTGGCCAGTTCCCTATCCCCCACCCCTTTACGGGCAGGCAACAGTTCCGCAAACAATTTCAATTGCCGCACGACCGAATCAAACTGGCGATCGCTGGAATGGACGGAACGGACAGCATCCCGGTAAAGGTTCGCCAACGCCCCAATCCGTGGAACTGCCAAAGGGCGAATCAGCAAATGCACCGCCACCTGCGCATCCACCGGCATGACCGCATCGAAGAAATCGTAGGAATGGGCGAAACGCTTGCGTGCCAGCTCCAGACAGCGGCTCGCCTGCTGCCCCAGATTGCGGCATTCATCACCGTCCGCATCGCCCAGCAGCAAGCCATCCAGTTGCAAGCGGTTGATCATAGCGTAGAAATTACAATCAGGGTCGTCAATATTGCCCTCGACCCGCAAATAGGCATCGCGGCTTTGTTGCAATGCCTTGGCGATTTGCGGCCAGCTTGAGCCGGAGCGTTGCCGTAACACAGCCTTGCGCTTCCAGGCACTGCCCAGCAAGGCCCAGCGTTCGGCATTCGCGCCCCCGTTAGCCTCATCCCCACCAACCACCTGTTTAAGGCCATTTACCTGTTTGACCTGAATGCCTTCAGTGACTTCCAGCAGACCAGTCACGCGATTAATAGCACTTTCCACCAACCGGTGGGCATCAACGCCACTCACCTCCACGCTGGCGCGGGCTTCCAGGTTTGCCAATTGTTCCAACGCCTTGACCGGAATGCCACCATGGCTATCCACACCATTGATAGCGGCCTGATAGGCAGCTTGCGCCTGTTGGAAGCTTTCTGGATTAGGCACATATTCCGCATACAAATTACCGATCGCAAACTGGACAGCAGCCAGCTTCTGCCATGCAGGCGGGGAACGCTGCAACAAGCCCCGCACGCTGGTGCACGTTTTGCGGTAAGCATCCTCGGTCGGGCGGAAAAACTTGCGGTTGGCATCCATGCGCAGTTTTTCCAGCTTGAGCACCAGTTCCTCGGGGTCGACCGGGTTCCAGGCACGTTCATCATCCGCCCGGCTAATCTGCGCATCCAGCACATAGGCCGGGTCGCCATAAGCCTGATACGCCCCCCAGGTATTGCAGTTTTGGTCCAGTTCGTAGGTTTTTTTGCGCGCCTGATGGACAGCTTCACCAAACGCCCGCTGCTCATTGACGAAGGCGTGGAAAAAGGTTTCGGCAAAGGTGGTGGCCGCCCCGTCATTGACCGCCCAGCCTGCCGCCACCACGCAGCGCACGCCGATTTCAATCAATTCCTGCGCCAGACTGTAAGCCAGCCGGTTATAAGCAACCGGCTGCGACTGGGTTCCTGCTGCCGCACTGCCCGCCAGTTCCGACAGCTTGCCATCTTCGCCGCCGCTGATGACAGCCAGATGGCAACAGTTCAGGAACACCAGTTCCGGCACCACCTCCATCTGGCCGATTTCAGCAGCCGTCAGCAGCAAGCCATCTGACAACACCACGCCGGTGCGTTTCCTGCCATCCTGATGTTGGGCATCAACGACCCCGTGGGCAGCTATTGTCAGGATACGGTAAGGGCGCTTGTAGAGCGCGTTGAACACATCCAGTGCCTGATGATGCGGCTCGGCAGTGGCCGGGTGTGGGTACAACGCCTCTACCTCATACCCCTGCGGTGCGCTGTTGAGGATGGTGCGGATAGCGGCAGCTTCCCGCGCTGCCCCCGGCAAAGGCTGCAAGCCCTGGCCACGCAAGGCCGAGTCATCCGTGTGGAAATGCACGTAAAAACCGGCACTGGAAGGGTTACCAATCACGCAGGCCGAACGTTGCACCGTGCTGGTCACGGAGCGGCGGAAGCGCATCGACACCAGTTGCCGCACCATGGAAACGCGCAGCACCAGCGGCTCATCATCCGCCTGTATCATTTCCCACGGCAGGTTGGCGGTATCCGCATCCACCACCAGCAGCAAATGGTTGGTTTCGCGCGCCACTGCCTTGAAATCCAGCGGTATCATCAACTGGAACAAGGTACGCGCCACATCGCGGTTATAGCGGCTGCTGCACAGGCTTTGCGCGATCAGCCGCTCGATCAGGTCGGGCTGGCGTTGTTGCACCACGCCCTCAGCACGCGCGCGTTCGGACAGGAACACATACTTGATGAATTCAGCCGGTTTCCTGGCGCTTGTGTCGCGCTGCTCCGGGCGGTCGTTGGTCACAATCAGGCGCGGCCAATAGCCGCTTGCCATATGGCCACCCAGGCAAGCGCGCATTCCCTTGCCCCTACTCAGCGTATCCGTCACCCTGACCGCAATCTGGTAACGCTGGAACTCTTTTTCCATCCGCCCCGGCAAATGCCGCACCGCATAGGCGGCGGTGATGGCCGTGTCGCGGTACAGTTCAACGAACTCCAGCCTGCCCACCCACAGCTTGCTGCGGGTATTGCGGTTGAAACGCTGGTTGGCTTCGCATACCCCGCGCACAATCGCATCAACCGAGGCTTCTACACTGATGTGGGTGGTGGAATTATGCCCGATCAGCAGGCTGTTGAGGCTGAGCACGGTGGCTTCGCCCCCATCTTCCACCAGCCCATTTTCCAGATTGTGCAGCAGGAAATTCAGCACACCTTCCGCCACGGCTTCGGTAATGCGCTGGGTGGAAATCTTGCTCCAGTCGCCCAGCCCGATAATCACCGCGCCCTTGCCAGTACCCCGGTGCTTTTCCTCATCACTGCGCTGGTTGAGGACAATGGTGCTGGAACCGACATCATCGGCATACACCCCCAAGCGTTCGCGCTGGCGCAAGGCTCCATTAACGATGTATTCATCAATAATGCTTTCCGCGCCGGAAATCGCATCCACTGCGTAATGCCCGCACATCACCGGCAACTGGGCGAAACGCAAATCCATCGCCCGCACGCTGATTTCCAGCCCCGGCAGCTTGCCCGCCGCAGGCTGGTAGCGCGGCTCGCCGTTGTAAACGCCGCGCATGAATTCCTCCGCGCTGGGGTAGGCTTCCGGCCCCGGCTCATAGGCGTGGGTGGCTATGTTGCCCCGGCTACTGCCCGGCAAGCCACGCACCAGCCTGTCGGTTTCCCCGCTTTCCAGCAACTCGCGGATAGCCGGGAAATATTCCGGCGTATCAGTCAATGCCCCGTGTTCCACCGGCATCAGCCAGTAGCAGGAATCCGGCAGCCCTGCCAGTGTCGCCGATTGCCAGGTAACAACGCCATCACCGCCATCGGTGGCAAGTAGTTGTAAACGCCCGCCCTGTTCCCTGATACCGCAATCGGTCGCCGCCGCCTGGCCAACAATGCAAATCATCTGGCCGGAATGAGGCAAAGCGCTGGCCGACAGGCTGGCATCGTGGCTGGCTGCTTGCAGGGTTTGTGCATCCAGTTCCACACCCAAACCATCACCAAACCACGGGTCGCGGTTATGGCTGAGCAAGCCGCGCCATGTGGCGGGGTCGGAATAGTCAGGCGCACTCCCACCCACCCCGTTGCGTGGCAGCAGCGCCAGTAAACCAGGATAAGCGCCCAACACCGCCAACATGTCCGGTAGCAAATGCTCGCCAGCCAGCCGCGCCAGTTTGCGGCTCACGCTGGATTTACCCAGCAGGGTGCTTACCGGCAGATAACAGCCCTGCTGGGGAACACCCAGCATCAGCAAACGCCCGCCGCGGCTGACCAGACGCTCCCACAAGCCCTGCGTTCCAGATAGCGTCGCGCGCGCCACCAGCCCGCCCATGCCGTGCGCCAGCAGATGCACCGGCTGCTGCCCGCTAGAGGTCAGGGTTTCCGCCAGCTTTTCAGCCAACGCGGCGGCGCTGTTCGCAAGCGGTTGCCGCCAGTCATAAGAGAAAGCAACCACATCATGGGTGGCTTGCAGGTCGGCGATCAACTGGCCGTAAAACAGCCCGACAACGGCTTCCGCCACCACACCCTTGCGTTCCAGACGGATGTTTTCGATGCCGTTTACCGTCAATACCTCCATATCCAGCCACAGGCGTTGCCCGCCCTGCGTGGCCAGATGGCTGCCCATGAAATCGGGCAGGATCACCACCACCGGGCGTTTACCTGCCGGTGCATGTCCCTGCCCGGTAGCGGAACGCCCAAGCTGGCCGAGTTCCTGCACCGTGTTCAATGGGCCAAACCCGGCACTGCGTTGGGGATTGCTTTCCGCCAGCCAGTCATGCAGTGCTTTGCGGGTGAAGGGGTTGTTGAAATAGCGGAAATGATTGACTTCCTGCCCCTGATCCAGCAATGCCAGCGTATCCGTCTGGCGCGCCAGGCCAGCGAACATGGAACGGGTATCCACCACCAGATCGTTTTTCTGCTGATCAAAGAACATCCAGTTAGTAAACATTAGCGCCAGCCGTTTGAGCGGATGCCCCCCATTCATGTCACCCGCAATCACCGCCATCTTGACGCCGGGGCGGCGCGGCGCGGTGGCCAGCAGCTTGCCCATGGGCGCATCTACCAGCATAGCCTCGATCCCCGGAACCATGTGCGCCTCGTAACGCCGGTTGGCAATTTCCAGCACAATGCGTTTGAACGCAGACAACATCGCGTTGCCCAGAGCGCCGGTAAAAGAGCCGACCAGCCAGTTCATCAGTGACAGTAGGCCGGAGAGGAACAAATCCAGGTTATCCGACAGTAATGGCGTGCCACCCGCCGGGCAGGCCACCCGCAGGTAACGTTCGATGCGGAAATTTTTCTGTTCCAGCAGGGCGGATAGCTCACGCAATTGCTGCTGTTCCTGACTGTCCCGCTGGCGTGCGAACTGCTGGTTCAGTTCCCGTTGGGTGACGTTGATTTCTTTTTTGTCCGGGCGCGGAATACGCTGGTACTGCTGGATTAGCCGCTCATCCAGCCTGCCGGTACACAGCAGGTCGCCAACCAGGCCGCCGCGTGAATGCGTCACGATGGCCAGCCGCGCCCCCGCAGGCAAGCTATTGGCCAGCAGCAGGGCATTGTCAATCGGGCTGGCGGAAAAGGTGCGGTGTTCAAAACCGTAAACGTGCCCACCAAACTGCCGTTGCAGCGCTTCCCAGTCCTGCCCGCCGTGCTTGCTCAAGCCACCGAAACTGCCCATGGTGCTGGAAGCCGTGCCGTGGATGAACAACAGGATGGGCTTGTTTTCCCTGACAGCCTGTTGCAGTGCGGGGTCGTCCGGGCGGATGTAATCCGTTGTCGCCAGTTCCTGATCGTGCCAGCGGTACAAACCTTGCCGGTCATCATCGCCAGTCAGGCGCGACTCGACCGCCCACATCAGTGCCTTTGCCCCCACCCAGGACAGGCTGAGATCCAGTTCGGCGCGGTATTTTTTCCCCAGCTGGTCTTGCAAGGCGTCCTCTGCCAGTTTCAGCAGTTGCTTCTGGGCTTCCTCGACAATCCTGTCAGGGCTAAGGTTGAGGATGGAAAGTTTCGACCACACCCAATCGCCCAACCCACGGTTTGCACCTTCGCGGTCACGCAGCTTGCCCAGGTCGATGACGCCATCCGCGCCAATGGCTTCCGGGTACAGGGTTTGCAGGCGCTCTTGCAACCTGGCAGCACTGATGAACAGGGTGGAACCGTCTTCCGTTTCCAGCGCCAGCAACTGCCCCTGTTTGGCTGAAGCCATGGCGGGCGTCGCATCGCTGCGGCTGGGTGACAGCAATTCATACACCGCCGCGACACTGACCACCGCGTCATTGATGAACGGATCTTGCGCCAGGGTGGTGGAACGGCTGGTTTCCCGCAGGATCGCAGGCGGTGGCTGCGCAGCCGCACTCCCCGTACCAGCGACGGCAGGCAAACGGAACTGCAAGGGTGAGGATGGGGCTGGAGTGGGATCAGGCATACGGGTAACCCTTGTCATTCACCGATATAAACCAGTGTGTTTTCAGGCGCTTGCCGGAACACGTTGATCACATCCTGGTTGAACATACGGATGCAGCCATGGGAAGCGGGCTTGCCGATCAGGCCCTCTTCCGGCGTGCCGTGGATGTAGATATAGCGGCTGTGCGAATCCACCTTGCCACCTTTGTTTTTGCCCGGCTCCAGGCCATCCAGCCAAAGAATGCGGGTTGTCACCAAGTCTTCCGGCACATCTACCGGGTCGGTAATGATCTCAGCCAGCTTGCCGGTGTTTTGCCTGCCGGTAAAAATGGTTCCCAGTTTTGCGCCATCCCCAAAACGATCACTGACGCGGTGCGCACCCAGCGGGGTTTGGTCGCTGCCGCTGTTACTGCCCGCGCCTTTGGTGGCAGTGGATACCCGGTAGGTTCCCAGTAACTCGCCACCCTGGCCGTACTGGAACAGCTTTTGCTGGCTGATGTCCACCAGGATAATGCCTTTCCCTGCGTACTGGGCGAAGCGTTTGCGCAGGTCAGTCAGCAACTGCTGGTAGTCGCCGCGATCGTCGATAATGTCGCTGTTGGCCGTTACGGGAGCGGTTGCGGTTGCTGGTTGCGCTGTTGCTGCAAGCGTGGCCTCAGCCGTTGGCTGCTTGCCGCCAAGATAGGTAGCAGTAAACTTCTCCAGCCCCATCTGGTCAACTGGCGCGAAATCTTCCTGGATTTCCCAACGCCCTGCATTTTTTTTCAGCCACAGGTAACCAACGAAGTCCTGGGTCTTGCCATCCCGGGCATAGGAAAAATTCAGGTAGGCAACAGCCTTGTCACCGTCATTGGACTCGATACGCAAGGAGTTCAGGGTAGTCTTGCTGACGCCCTGACAACGCGCCGCTGTATAGGCGGGGCGGAAAGTTTGGGCTTGTTGGCAATCCCGCTCTTCCAGCGCGGCGTAGAAGCCTTTTACCACGGCTTCCGGATCAGACTCAGCCGTCACGGTAATGCTGGCGGGTGGTGGCGCGGTATCCTGAACGCTGGCAGATGACTGGGCTGCCTGCTCCGCCAGGCCGGGGATAGGCATGTTTTCCTGTTGTTCCGCGCTGTCGCCGGTGCAGGCGCTGGCCGACAGCCACAATGCCAGCATCACCAAGCCATTGATTGTTCCATTCATTGATAGCATTCCCATACATGGTTATCCGTAGCCATTATTTTGCCAGATAGGCATCAAATACAAATCCGGTTTTGCCTGCTGAATCAATTTTCACCCAATAGCCGCGCTCACCGCTAACAGATTGCAGGGAGCTGACCCGCTCCAGCACTTTCACCTGCTCGCCGTTCTTGACGGTGAATGCTACCCCACCAGTCACGTCGGGGGCGGAACGCACATTCAAATGCGGCTGAGCCGTGACCCGCCTCCAATCATCCAGCGGGATCAGGAAGGCGTCGAAGGCGTAACCTGCCCTGCCCTGGTAGTCGATTTCCACCCATTGGCCGCTGTGCCCGCCCGCCACGGTGGCGGCACTCACCACCCTGAGCACGTTGACCTTGCCACCATCGGGAACCGTGCCCACCACCCCCGCGCGCTCACTGGCAGCGGAACGGACGTTAAGGTGAGGCTTGGCGTTGACCTGATGCCAATGGCTGGCGGTGCCACTACTGGTGCTGGTCGCAGCTGACGATGATGTGGCGGTGCGGGATGCGCTGGTGGCTTGTTGTTGGGCAAGCCGGAGCTGTTCCTCCAGCCGTTGCAATTTCTCACGCTGGGCTTGCAGCTCCCTTTCGGTGGCGGCCTGGCGGGTCATTTCCGCGATTTTTTGCTGGGCGGCTTCCAGTTGTTGCTGCGCGTCCTGCTCGGCCTGGCGGGTTATCGCCTCTGCCCGACGTTGCGCTTCGGCAATAGCCTCATCCTGGTTGGAGGATGGTATAACCAGACCCGGAGACATTTGCATGAAAGCGATCACTGCCGCCAGCACCATTACCCCGACTGCACCGATCATGAGAGGCGCACGGCTGGAATGGCGGTTTACCTGCCCGATGTCTGCCAGTGCTTGAGGTGCGGGTCTTTTGGCAGCGGCGGAATCCTCACCCACTTGTTCAGCATGGGGGATGCGCTGGCCAGCAACCTTTGATTTCCGGTTGGTGGCCAGTAGTTCATCCACTTCTTCGGCAATGGAGGAGAGGATGTCACGGCGGCAACGCATTTTTTCCAGCAGGGTACGTGCGTCATCCTGTGTTTCGGGGTCACGTAAGCCACGCTTAAGATCCAGCAGCAACGCACTTTGCGCCTCATAGCTCAAGATGCCATCGCTCTCAAGCTGCTCGGTAATTCCCCCCAAGTAAGAAATGGGTACAGGGGGTGGATCAGGCAGCGGATCGGGCAAGGCTTGGGGAGGCGGAATGTTTGTCAACGCCCTGCCCAAACTAAAAGCGGTTTCACGATCCTGCTTGCGGTAGTCCACGAACTGGATTTGCGACAGCAGCGGCGGTAACAGGTTGGTCGACATGCCGTCGCTTATTTGCACGGGCAAAATGGCTTTACCCAGTGCAGCGGCATAGTGGTACTCGCGGTTACAGGCGACTGACTCCAGCGCCTCCGGGCTGAGCGCGAACACGAATACATCGCAGTTGCGGATGGTTTCCAGAATTTTATCCCACCAGGCATGGCCGCCACTCAATTCCTGGTCAAACCAGACGGTATGCCCCAGTGCTTCAATATCGTCGGCCAATACCCTGACCGTGCTTTCCGATTTGCGGTTATAGCTGATGAAGATGTTAGCCATTGCTCCCCCTCCTTGCTGATGCCCACTGTCTATTCTAGTAGACTTTACTCCATTTGTCTGAAATTTTGGGCATTTTGTTGACCCAAGCCAGTCAGCAAAGGCTAGAGCAACCGTAATTCCGGCGCTTTGCTTTCCAGTTGCAACAGGTAGTGTTTAGCGGCAATTCCGCCTGCGTAGCCAGCCAGCTTGCCTGATTTGGCGATCACGCGGTGGCAGGGAATGAGGATGCTGATGGGGTTCTGACCGTTGGCAGTGCCGATAGCGCGCGCGGCCTGCGGCTGACCGAGTGCTTCAGCCTGTTGCGCGTAATTGCGCGTTTCGCCGTAGGGGATTGCTTGCAACGCCTGCCACGCGCGGCGCTGGAAATCAGAGCCTGCCGGGCGCAATGGCAGGTCGAAGACTTGCCGGGTTCCAGCGAAATATTCCTGCAATTGCACCACGGTTTGCCGGGTGAGGTGGTTGCCACCTTCCCTGATGCTGCCGAACGCGGCGAGAATTCGCGGCCAGTTGCCGGTAAACGCCAGCGCCAGCACAGCGCTTTCGTCCGCAGCAATAGACAAGTGGCCTATTGGTGATGCCCAGATTTCAAACGTGGCGTTCATGTGTTTTGCCTTGCAACTGTTTGTGCATGAAAACACAGTGTAGGCGATTGTCCGCAAGCTTGGAAAAAACCGTTAAAAGGGCGCAGTAGCGGCTAAAAAAAGCCCTGCGAACCATCAACAGGGCTGGAGAAAATTACTCAAGACCACGGAACACCGTAAATGCCTGCACCGGTTTTGCCCACCCGGAACCACGCGCTGCGGCTGGCGTCACCCGCGCATTACGCTGGAAACCGCTGGCCTGGGCAACAGGTGCCTGTTGCAGGCGATTGTATTCGCCCATGATTCTGGACACATAAGCCTGGGTTTCCCGGTAAGGCGGAATGCCGTTGTATTTGCGTACCGCCCCCGGCCCGGCATTGTAAGCTGCCAGCGCCAACTGCTTGTCACCATTGAACTCACGCAACATCTGCCCCAAGTATTTAACACCCCCCATGATATTCTCATGCGGATCCCAGGCATTATTGACGCCCATCATGTCGGCAGTACCCGGCATCAACTGCATCAAGCCCATAGCTCCGGCCCTTGATTGGGCGCTTGGGTTAAAGCAGGATTCCTGTTTCATGACCGCACGTACCAGGTTTTCATCCACACCATAGCGTTGGGCGTGCATACGGATGGAATTCAGATGGGGGGCAAGCTTACGCTCCAGTTGCGCCTGGGTTTGCCCGCCACAATGAAAACGGGGGACACCACCACTGGCTGGTTGTGACCGCGAGGCTGGAGCCGGTGCAACGGCTTTGGGCTGTTTTTGCTTCTGTGGCGCACCATATTTGGCGACCAGTTTGTATTTGTTACCCTTCTTGGGTGTGTTGGTCAACCAACGTGTGCCATCCTTGTCGACATAGGTATAGATCGCCGCTTGCGCCGACTGACTATAAACCGCACCACCGCACAGCATCGCCACCGCCAGCAAACTTTTTGCATGATCTGGTTTGTTTGGGGTTTCCATTTTTTTTACCGTTTTTTTGTTCTTATAATGACCGACTTTATAGGCGGGCACGACCTCTCGCAGATAGCGCGCCATCGTATCAAAACATGAATTAATAAAATTAATCTATAAAGACTATATCCCGGTATTTTGGGGATTGTCCAGCAGGCGGTGATGAATGGTCAGTTGATTTTTTGCCGGACTATTCTACACTCAAAGGCAGCAATTTCCTTAAAGTTTTGCGGGTATTCATAAGGATAGTGATGCCGCATGGTGGGTTCGCGTACCTTGTGCGCGAACCTTTTCATCCAGAAGCTACAATAGCGGTTATTAATGCAGAACTCGCGGATCAGCCAGACGGAAGGGGGAAATCTCCGCATCAAAGCGTTCCCCATCATCCGCCAGCATCTGGTATGAACCATGCATGACACCCAGCGGCGTATCCAGAATGGTGCCACTGGTGTAACGGAAGCCCTCACCCGGCTGCAAATACGGTTGCTCACCCACCACGCCTTCGCCCCGTACCTCTTGGGTGCGCCCTTCCGCATCGGAAATGATCCAGTGCCGGGTCAGTAGTTTCGCCGGAATACTGCCCTGGTTCACGATGGTCACGGTATAGGCAAATACATAACGTGCCTGTTCCGGATCTGATTCTTTCTCAATAAACTGGGTTTCGACCGACACTTGGATATTGTAACGTTCGCCATCCATTTCCTGTTCCTCCATACACACACTCTGCGCCAGAACATATAGCACTTATAGCGCACATCACAATTAATTCCGACCAATGCGGGATATTTTCTACAATAACACCAAATTATCGCGATGGATCAATTCCGGCGCATCCACATAGCCCAAAACCTGCTCGATTGACTTACTGGGCTGGCGTTTGATGCGGATAGCCTCTTCACTGGAATAATTCACCAAACCCTTGGCGATCAGGCGGCCATCTTCGCTAACGCAACTGACCACCTCACCCCGGTCAAACACTCCTTCCACCCTGGTCACGCCGATTGGCAACAGGCTTTTACCGGTTTTAAGGATAGCATCCGCAGCACCTGAATCCAGCCACAAGGTTCCCTTGGCAGCCAGCTGCCCGGCAATCCACTGCTTGCGGGCGGCGAGAGGAGCGGCATCTGGCAATAACAGGGTTCCAAGCATTTCCCCGGCACGCAGCCTCTCCAGCACCAGCGGTTCACGCCCGGAAGCAATCACGGTGGCACAACCAGAACGGGAAGCGCGTTGCGCCGCCAGCACTTTGGTGCGCATCCCGCCACTGCCAATCAGGGTACCAGCACCACCGGCAAATTCCACGTAATCGGGATTATTGGCACGACCTTCATGGATCAGTTGGGCATCGGCAAATTTACGCGGATCCTTGTCGTACAGACCGGATTGGTCGGTGAGAATCACCAGCACATCCGCCTCCACCAGATTCGCCACCAGCGCCCCCAAAGTATCATTGTCTCCCAAACGGATCTCATCAAAAGCAACCGTATCATTTTCATTGATTACCGGAATGACTTTAAGTTCAATCAGGGTAGTCAGGGTGCTGCGGGCATTCAGGTAACGGCGGCGGTTGGCAAGATCATCATGGGTGAGCAGCACTTGCGCGGAGTGGAAACCGTGTTGCTGGAATACTGTTTCATAGGCATGGATCAGCCCCATTTGCCCGATAGCAGCAGCAGCCTGCTTCTCAAACAACGCTTTGGGCTTGGTTTTCCAGCCCATGCGGCTCATGCCTTCGGCCACCGCGCCGGAAGATACCAGCACGATTTCGATGCCCTGCTGGTGCAGGCGCGCCATCTGCCCGGCCCAATCGGCCAGCGCCTCACGATCCAGCCCTTGCCCATCGCGGGTCAGCAGAGCGCTGCCAATTTTGACGACCCAACGCTGGGTCTTGGGCATGAATTCACTGCGGTAGTTACTCTGCATGTTCATCCAGATACTGCATGATGTGGAAACACAGGTTTTGCGTGCCTTCACCGGTGGCGGCGGAAATGCGGAATACCGGGCCTTCCCAGCCCAATGCATCGACGATTTCCTGGCAACGCGGTTCGCGTTCTTCCGGCGGCAGCACGTCGATCTTGTTCAGCACTAACCAGCGCGGGTAATTGGCCAGCTCGTCGCTGTACTTTTCCAGCTCGTTTTCGATGGTGCGCACAGCCTGTACTGGCTCATTCTCCTCCGCCAGCGGAGCCACGTCCACAACATGCAGTAACAAGCTGGTGCGGGAAAGATGGCGCAGGAACTGGATACCCAAACCGGCACCTTCCGCCGCACCTTCGATCAGGCCGGGAATATCAGCCATCACGAAACTTTGCAGCTCACCGACCCGCACTACACCCAGGTTGGGGTAAAGCGTGGTGAATGGATAATCGGCAATTTTGGGGCGGGCGGCGGAAACAGCACTGATCAAAGTGGACTTACCGGCATTCGGCAGACCCAACAGGCCCACATCCGCCAGCAGCTTCAACTCTAGCCGCAGGACGCGCAATTCACCCGGCGTACCCGGCTTAGACTGGCGTGGCGCACGGTTGACCGAACTCTTGTAGCGCAGGTTGCCAAGGCCGTGCCAACCACCTTTCGCCACCATCAAACGCTGCCCCTCTTCGGTCAGGTCGCCGATTAGTTCACCGGTTTCTTCATCGTAAGCAACTGTGCCGACCGGCACCTTGATTTCCTTGTCATCGCCGCGCTTGCCGGTCATGTTGTTACCCATGCCGTTCTCGCCGCGCTGGGCTTCGTAATAACGCTCATGCCGGAAATCGACCAGCGTGTTCAGGTTACGCTCCGCCACCAGATACACATCGCCGCCATCGCCACCGTCGCCACCGTTGGGGCCACCGTATTCGATGTACTTTTCACGGCGGAAGCTGACGCATCCGTTACCGCCATCGCCCGCCTTGACGCGGATCATTACTTCATCAACAAACTGCATAACTTTTATTCCAGCAACTTGGCTTCCCGCTCAAGCACTTCTTTAACAAATTCAGGGATTTCTTTACCCAAGTCATGGGCGACTGATTTGAGTTTCTCATAAACAGCAGCCTCATCACCCTGCCATACCAAATCAATCCGGCGGATTTGTCTGGTTGCAACATGCATATAATTTTCGGGAAAAGCCCAATAACAGGTGAGACAAACTTTCCTGTCCTTGAGGCTATTCCAGTTTTCACAATGCTCACACGACCATGACTTCGCCCGATTGGCAGAAGCAGACAGCAGCATGAA
The DNA here is from genome assembly GCF_000260135.1 of Thiothrix nivea DSM 5205. Classification (NCBI taxonomy): domain Bacteria; kingdom Pseudomonadati; phylum Pseudomonadota; class Gammaproteobacteria; order Thiotrichales; family Thiotrichaceae; genus Thiothrix; species Thiothrix nivea. Next base: position 2,035,524 of record NZ_JH651384.1, read on the forward strand.
ATCTTCTGGATTCAACTCCTGTCCATCACCATCCCCACCAACCTCATACGGTACGCGATGGTCGATTTGCAACTCACGCTCATCCATCACTTCCCGATAAATGAAACACCGGCAACCGTATTGCGCGATCAGGGCATCCTTGAGCCGCTTGGACAAACCTGTACGCCCTGATAATTTACGGATGCGCAAAGGTTGGAAATCACCAAAACGATACGCTGCAATCTTGCGCCCATCGGAACCCGTTACCCGAAAGGTTTCGAGAGGAATACCCTGTTCACGTACATCCCGCACAGCGCGAGGAGGATGGTTGTAACCGTATTTGTCTTTCAATTCCTCAGTGGTAATAAAACCATGCTCCAGAATATGGTCAATAACGGTTCGTGGGCGTTTGGCCGTGACAGACTGGCATCGCTCCAGCCATTCTGCCGGAATATCAGGCATGGTAAGAATCCACCCCAAACAAGGGATACTGGGGTGATTTCGGCACATGCCTAGGCATAACCGATGATCGCGCCTGTTTTTGCATCAACGCAGGTGAAAGGTATAGCGACTCGTAAGTCGTTTCATCACGCCCCAACAGGGTTGATTGACTGGATCGCCCTGCTTCCAACTCCACTCTGGACAGTTCCAGATAATCAGGCAGCAATTTACCAAACGTCTTATCACCCCTGCGGCCATCATAACTGACAATATAGGCAATGCCGCGATTATTCAGTTCTTCCAGCATTTCGACAAACCCAGCATGGACGATACCCGAAAGATAGCGGGAATCCCGCTCACCACAAACCCCCTGATAAGGAGGGTCCATATACACCAAATCGTCTCCCGTTACATTCCGCAAGACTTCACTGTAATCAAGAGCGGAAAAACGGGTTTTTCCTTTCAACAAAGCAGATACACCAAATATGTTGCCACGCATAGTCGCAGGGCGGGTTCCTTGACGACGCTTATCCGGGCTTTGGTTGAACATACCATCTGCATTGTAACGCACAGCGCCCTTGACACAACGCGCCAGCAAATACAGAAAAAGATACGGGTCTTGCGTTTGGTTAAACGCATCCCTTACCTGATAGTAATGATCAGCTCCATCTTTTTGATGCTGCCCATCCCAGACCTCTGCATAAGCACTAGCCACCTCATCAGGTTGTTCCACCATCAAGCGGAGCAGTTCCACCAATGGTTTGTTCAGGTCATTAATCCAGAAGGCTTCCGTCCTTTGGTAAGCCGATGCAGCAATACTGATGGCGGCGGAACCTGCAAAAGGCTCCACCAAACAACCAATATCCTTAGGAAAGTAGCGCAGGATAGCGGCTGCCAGATTACGCTTGCTGCCTTGATATTGAACGGGGTGAGGAACGTTTTTCATTGCCTGATCATACCTTATGGACTTAGAGGCTGCATTATCCCCGCCACCCTCCATCCACAACCAAACCTCAGAACCAGATACGCAAAAAGCCCCGACAGGCGGGGCTTTCAGCTATTCGCTTGAACGGGCGCTTATCAGTGGGCGCAGCCTTCAACTGGCTGGATACTGATGTACTTGCGGTTTTTCTCACCTTTTTGCTGGAAAACCACTACACCGTCTGCCTTGGCGAACAGGGTATGGTCTTTACCGATACCGACGTTTTCGCCTGCATGGAACTTGGTGCCGCGCTGACGTACCAAAATGTTGCCAGCCAGTACAAACTGACCACCAAAGCGCTTCACACCCAGTCGTTTGGATTCTGAGTCGCGACCGTTGCGGGTACTACCGCCTGCCTTTTTGTGTGCCATTGCTGTATCCCCTTACCTTACGCTGAAATGCCAGTGATTTCGATCTGTGTCAGGTACTGGCGGTGACCAGTACATTTCTGATGGTGCTTACGGCGGCGGAATTTCATGATCCGCACTTTTTCGCCGCGAGTCTGGGCCTTTACAGTTGCAGTCACCTTTCCGCCTGCAACGTAAGGTGCGCCGATTTGCACGGAATCACCTTCCCCGACCATCAGGACATTATCGAAATCAATGCTTGCGCCTTCTTCCACATCCAGTTTTTCAACCAGAAGGGTATCGCCTTGAGCGACGCGGTATTGCTTACCGCCTGTTACGATGACCGCATACATGATTAACGATTCTCCAAAAAATGTCCTGTTAAAGAGCCGCAGAATTTTACCTGCACCACCCGTCAAAAGCAAACAGGAAATAAAATATTAGCGCTGTTTGAGGGTATCGCTTGACATGCAGGGGTGCTGTTCCTAGCATTCGGGACTTTCAGCACCCAGCATTATCATGGATTTCAACGCAATTCGCCAACTCGCCGACGCCGACATGCAGGCTGTCAACGCGCTGATCCAGCGCCGTCTGCATTCCGAAGTCGTGCTGATCAACCAGCTCAGCCACTACATTATCGGCAGTGGCGGCAAACGCCTGCGCCCGTTGCTGGCGCTACTGGTTGCCCGCGCCTGCGGCTATCAGGGCGAAAAGCATGTGGACGTTGCTGCGATTGTGGAATTCATCCATACCGCCACCCTGCTGCACGACGATGTGGTCGACGAATCCAACATGCGCCGGGGCAAGGAAACCGCCAACAACGTCTGGGGCAACCAGGCTGCCGTATTAGTCGGTGATTTCCTGTATTCACGTTCATTTGAAATGATGGTGGATGTCGGCAGTATGCGCGTGATGGAAATCCTTTCCACCACCACCAACACCATTGCCGAAGGCGAAGTCCTGCAATTGCTCAACTGCCATGACCCGGATACTAGCGAAGAACGCTACATGGAGGTCATCCATTCCAAGACTGCCAAGCTGTTCGAGGCTGCCTGCCAATTAGGTGCAGTGCTGGCAGGGCTGGATACTGAACAAGAACAGGCCATGGCGCACTTCGGTATGCACTTGGGCACGGCGTTTCAGTTGGTAGATGACGTATTGGATTACACCGCAGATGCCGAAGAAATGGGTAAAAACGTCGGCGACGACCTCGCCGAAGGCAAGCCCACCCTGCCACTGATCATTGCCATGCAGCGCAGCCCGGCAGAAACCTCGGCTATCTTACGCAAATCCATCGAAGAAGGCGGGCTGGAGCAAATCGACACCATTATGCAGGCTATCGCTGACACTAAAGCCATTGACTACACCCTGGAACGGGCGCAAGGCGAAACCGAGGCTGCCATTACCAGCCTGCAATGCCTGCCGGAAAGCGATTACCGGCAAGCACTGGAATCACTGGCCTGGTTTGCGATTAACCGCAGCCACTAATCCAGATTCAAGCCAAATCAGCCGCCAGCGAATCGCGGGTAGCTTCCGGCACTTCCAATTCATAGCTGTAATTCGGATGCTCAATCCCCATCCGCAGCGACACCCGGTCACGCGCAGCCGCCACCATATCCGGCGTCAACTCAAAGCGTAGGAAATGCACGGAAGAGGTCTTCTCATCCGTTTCCCGCTCCAAATCTTCATTGGCAATCGGGTAAACCTTGTCGAAACCATCAACCTGCACCCAGGTTTTCTTCTCGATACCGATCAGTTTCGCCAGCCACACCTTGCGTTCTTCCACATCCGGGAATTCCACCATAAAAGTCGCTTTCCAGTTGGAGCCATCCGGAATCAACGGGTTGTAGGCTTCCAACTCTTCCGCAATGCCTGCTGCCTCGAAAATCTTTTCGATACGCAGCATTTCCTGAATCTGGTATTGCATGGTCAGGCGGTCTTCAAAATACAGCGTGGCATTCGGGCCGATATGCACCTTGCGGGCAGCCTTGTGCGCAATCACCTTCTCGCGGAAAGCTTTACGCTCCACTGAATACTGCTCCAGACTCATCAGGTCTGCCCGTGTCAACTTATCCATTTCACATCCTCCTACAGCCCGTAAGCAATCCGCAACATCGTTAGCGGATGAGTCGGCTCTGGCGCCCCGTCATCCAGCCCGTTTTCAATCTGATGCCCCGCCATCGGGCAGTCGCTACCATAGTAATCCGGCTTACCCTGCTTGACCTTGTTGAATACCGGGCGGCAGATTTTCATCGAAATATCGTGGAACTCGCTTTTCACCGCATACGTGCCATCATGGCCGGAACAGCGTTCCAGCAACTCCAGCTTGGTATCCGGAATCAGTTCCAGCAATTCGCGGGTCTTGTAACCAATATTCTGTACGCGCAAATGGCAGGCAGTGTGGTAGCTGACATTCCCCAACGATTTCTTGAAGTTGGTATTCAGCTTGCTTTCCTTGTGGCGCAGCATCAGGTATTCAAACGGGTCGAAAATACGCCCCTTGACGGTTTGCACATCGGCATCATCCGGGAACATCAACGGCAATTCCTGCTTGAACATCAGTACGCAGGACGGTACTGGCCCGACAATATCCCAACCGTCGTTGATCAGTTTCATCATGGCTGGAACATTCACATCCTTGGCCGCAGCGACCGCTTCCAAATCGCCCAGTTCCAGCTTGGGCATACCACAGCACTGTTCCTTATCCAGCAAAGTCACCGGAATACCGTTATGCTCGAATACCTTGCGTAAATCTTCGACGATATGCGGCTCGTTATAGTTGCCGTAGCAAGTGGCAAAAATGGCCACCTTGCCAGTAGTACGCCCTGCTGCAACAGCTTTGGACTCATCCAGCACCTTGTGGCGAACCACACGGTCACGGCCCTTGTCGCTGTGGTAGGACGGAATCTTGGCGTTTGGATGCACGCCCAGCACCTTGTCCAGTTGCGCACGGAAGGCCGGATTCTGGTTCATTTTATTGACCACATCGGCAACCACCGGAATGCCTGCCAGCTTGCCCACCCTATCCGTTGAACTCAGCACCTTGTCGCGGAACTTGGTTTCACCCTTCTTGAACTTGACCGCCTTAGCGCGCAGCATCAGGTGCGGGAAGTCGAGATTCCACTCATGCGGCGGAATGTACGGGCACTTGGTCATGTAACACAGATCGCAGAGATAACAATGATCTACAACCTTCCAGTAATCTTCCTTCTTGACCCCATCCACCTCCATGCTTTCAGATTCATCGACCAGATCGAACAGGGTAGGAAAAGAATTACACAGGCTGACGCAGCGGCGGCAACCATGACAGAGATCGAAGACGCGTTCCATTTCGTGCATGACCGCATCTTCGTTATAGAAATCGGGGTTTTTCCAGTCAAGTGGGTGACGGGTAGGTGCTTCGAGGCTGCCTTCGCGTTTCGGGGTTGCCATCTTTGTTATTCTCCTGTGAAAGAAACCCCTCCCAGCCTCCCCTTATCAGGGGAGGAGCGAAGAGCCTCCGACTCTATGCCTCCCCCTTTGAAAAAGGGGGACTGAGGGGGATTTTTCTTCGATTAAGCGTCCAGGTTATCCAGCGCTTTCTGGAAACGGTTGGCGTGCGAACGCTCAGCCTTGGCCAGGGTTTCAAACCAGTCAGCGATTTCGTCGAAACCTTCATCGCGCGCGTCTTTCGCCATACCAGGGTACATGTCAGTGTACTCGTGGGTTTCGCCCGCGATGGAAGCTTTCAGGTTGTCGGAAGTAGCACCGATTGGCAAACCGGTTGCCGGGTCGCCGGAAGCTTCCAGATATTCCAGATGACCGTGCGCGTGACCGGTTTCACCTTCCGCAGTGGAACGGAATACAGTTGCAACGTCGTTGTAGCCTTCAACGTCAGCTTTGGCTGCGAAGTAGAGGTAGCGGCGGTTGGCTTGGGATTCACCTGCGAAAGCATCTTTCAGATGCTGTTCTGTTTTACTTCCCTTCAGTTCCATGTATGGACTCCTCGGTTGTGTGGTTGATTAAACTGTTTGGAGCATTGTACTCTAAGCAAAAGCACGACGCGCTTCCAATCGTATATTTTGAATGTTTCATTCGATTTTAACAAATGTACCATTTCTAAGGAGAGGAAAATGAAAGCTGCCGCAGCCTTATACACGGTCGCCTCGGTTGCAGTGCTGGCGCTGATGATCATGCGCCCACCCGTCGAAGTGTCCAGCCCGGTAGAAACCTCGCCCGCGCCGGAAACCACCAGTGCAGCACCGCCAGCTAGCCAGGAGCCAGCAGAAACAAATGCCCCCATGCCAGCAGCACCTACGCCTGCCAGCACCGAACCAACGGCTCAGCAGCCGGTACAGATGCCTGCGCCCACACAAACACCCCCCCCTGCTGCCGACGCCGCTGTACCTGCCCCGACAGCCGTGATGCCTGCGCCTCCAGAGCAAGCGCCTACGCCAATGCAGATGACTGCGCCAGCTGCTGTGCCACCAGCGCCTGCCAGCCCCAGCCCTCCACCCCCAGAGCAAGCGCCTACACCAATGCAGATGACTGCGCCAGCCACTGCGGCACCAGCGTCTGCCAGCCCCAGCCCTGCACAGCCAGAACAAGCGCCTGCGCCAGCCTCTATAACACCACAGCCCCCATCGCCTGACGCCAATCAGACAGCGCCAGCGCCTGCCGGAGAAGCGTTACCGGACGAAAAAAAAAATGATGCAGGATCTGTAGCCAAACCAGCCCCGACGACCAACGCCACACCTGACTATGCGCGCGAACAACGCATAGCCAGCGAAATCCACGACTCCATCCTCGATGGTGAAGTGTTGACGCTAAATGATGGCAACCATGATTTCATGGGCATTCTGACGAATGCGGAACAGCCGCGTGGTGCAGTGATCATCCTGCATGGGCGCGGCGTCAACCCGGACTGGGAAGATGTCGCCCACCCCTTGCGTACCGGCTTGGCCACGAAGGGCTGGACAACGCTTTCCCTGCAAATGCCCGTACTGGAGAAAGACGCCAAATACTATGATTACGTCCCATTGTTCCCCAATGCTGACAAACGTATTGATGCAGGCATCGCCTTCCTGAAACAAAAAGGCATCAAACCGATCGTGCTGGCGGCGCACAGTTGCGGTGCTCACATGGCCATGCACTGGATTGAAAACAAGGGGGATGGCGACATAGCCGCCTACGTTGGGTTGGGAATGGGCGCTACGGACTATCAACAGGACATGACCCAACCGTTCCCGCTCGACAAAATGCAAGTGCCGGTACTGGATGTGTACGGCGAAAAGGAATACCCACAGGTCATCAGCATGGCACCCGAACGCCAGGCGCTAATGCAGAAAGCAGGCAACCCGAACTCCAAACAAATGGTGTTACCGGTTGCCGACCACTATTTCAAGGATAAGGGGGAAGAACTGACCGCTGTTGTCAGCACTTGGCTTAACAGCCTGCCACTTTAAGCCCCGGCCTGGTCATCAAACCGAAAAAAGCCGCTAACGCGGCCTTTTTCATGGCAAACCGATTCAGGAATAAGCCGGCTTGCAAGCGCCCGGAATACGCCCAAAGCCGATCAGCTTGCGCGCCCAGTAACCTGTCAGCGTATCCGTTGTAATCGCCTTGCCCGTGCGCGGTGCATGGACAAACTTGTTGTCGCCCAGATAGATACCTACGTGGCTGATGCGCTTGCCACTGGTATTGAAAAACACCAGATCGCCTTTAGCAGCCTGATCCTTGGAAACCCTGACCGAGGCGGAATACTGCTCGGCGGCAGTCCGTGGCAAGCTCACACCCGCCCCCTGCCCGAAAGCGAACTGGGTCAGGCCACTGCAATCAAAACCGGTTTTAGGGCTTTCGCCACCAAAACGGTACATTTTGCCCTGCTGCTTTTGTGCAACCCAAGCAGCGCGGTCAAGCAAGGTGACATCGTTGGATTGTTTCTCTACTGGAATGCGAGCCGGCTTGGCTTCAATGTTTTTGGCGTGAGCCAGTTGCACCTTGTAATGATTATTTTCTTTAGCGTCTGAAGTTTTGACAGTTTCTGAATTACAGCCTGCTAGTAACATGACCACCGCACCCACAACGCACAGGGCCAGCGGCTTCGTACCAACACTACTCATACTCAACTCTCTTTAATTTAAGGATTTTGATTGTCCATTCCATGACATAATTATCTTCCCTCAAGATCGCCCAAAGATTAATCATCAAGCGATACCGAAGAGAACGTTAACCATATTTACAGTAATGCACAACACAAACGAACGAAATTTAATCATTTTTTTTATTGAATATTTCAATTGTTTTAATTACGCCAATTTACAGGTATTTGTGGTTTTCTAGCAACACTTACAACTAGCACCAATCATGCATCAGCATCCATCACAACACGGCTGAAGCCCTGCCACCCATTACTGGCCAGGGCACTCAATTGCACCATGGCTCACAGGCTGCCCGTATTGCGCCCGTAGAAAATTTCTTTCATTTCCTTGCGCAACTGCATTTCGATCTGCTTCAAATCTTTTTCGAAATAGTCATTTTTACCTAGACCAAACAGGTAGTTATCCAACTCAAATTCTTTCAGCATCATTTTGGTGTGAAAAATATTTTCCTGATAAACATTCACATCCAGCATGGAATAGTTGCGCTTGGTTTCAGGCGACAGGAAGTTCTGGATGGAGTTTATCTTGTGGTCAATGAAGTGCTTCTTGCCCTTCACGTCGCGGGTAAAACCACGCACACGATAGTCCGTAATTACAATATCGGACTCGAAACTATGTATTAAATAATTCAATGCTTTCAGCGGTGAGATGCGTCCACAGGTAGAAACATCAATATCCGCACGGAAAGTGCTGATCCCGTTATCGGGATGGCTCTCAGGATAGGTATGCACTGTCAGGTGGCTTTTATCCAGATGCGCCACTACGTCCTCTGGATAAGGCCCCGGGCGCGCGGAATTGGAAAGCTTCTCCTCTGGAATGACCGGCTCCTCGGATACCAGGATGGTAACGCTGGCCCCTTGGGGGTCATAATCCTGCCGCGCCACGTTGAGGATATTAGCACCAATGATGTCCGCCACATCCGTGAGAATTTTGGTCAACCGGTCTGCGTTATATTCTTCATCAATATAGGCAAGATATTCCTCCCGGTGTGCCGGGCTCCTTGCGTAACAGATGTCATAAATATTGAAACTCAGGGTTTTGGTCAGGTTGTTGAACCCGTGCAGGCGAATCTGCTTCTGGTGACGCTCAACCAATTTTCATCATCCTCTAGATCAAAGGCGTAAAAAACAGCCGGTTGACCAGCAACCAGCATGGGAGTGAACTATGCAAAACTATGCCTTTGCGTGCAAGTGAAATTAATGCTTCAAGCGGCTTCGCGCATTTCAAAGTCGTGGGTGACCTCTGCCGTTTTCGCCAGCATGATGGAAGCGGAACAATATTTCTCTGCCGACAGCTTGATGGCACGCTCAACCTTGTCTTCTGCCAAGCTTCTCCCCGTGACAATAAAATGCAGATGGATACGGGTAAACACCTTGGGTTCCTTTTCCGCCCGCTCGGCTTCGATCTGTACTTCACAATCCACAACCTGCTGCTTGGATTTTTGTAGGATCAGCACCACATCAAAGGCGGAACAGCCGCCCAGCCCCAGCAACAGCATTTCCATCGGGCGCACACCCAGATTGCGCCCACCCAGCTCCGGCGGGCCATCCATGACAACTGAATGGCCACTACCAGACTCACCAACGAAACTCATGTTATCCAACCACTTGACCCTGGCTTTCACGCTACGCTCCCGTCATGGAAAAAGGCTGATGTTAACATACAATGGTTTTGACTTAGCGCACGCCAACCATCAAACTCTGGAGGTAAGCTTAATCAATAACCTAATGAAGGAGAGTAGTAAATGTTTGGTGAATCCCACGACTTGGCTATTGAATTTCCCAAGTACAAAGAAATCATCCACGATCTGAAGATGAATGACAGGCACTTCGCGCGTCTGTTTGACGAACATGAGGAGGTGGATGCTCAACTGAACCGGATTGAGCAGGGCATTGAAGCCCATGCGGATGAGTTTGTCGAAAGCCTCAAGCTGCGCCGATTGCACCTCAAGGATGAGTTGTATGGGCTGGTCAAACAGGCCACCAACCAAGCCTGATCAGGCAAGCTACGCCAGCCTGTTGTCAACCGCATCCCATAACAGGCTGGCGATGTTGGCCGAGTAAATGGCATCCAGCTCCCGGATACAGGTGGGGCTGGTAACATTAATCTCGGTGACATAATCACCGATAACATCCAGCCCGACAAACACCAGCCCCATTTCCCGCAATACCGGCCCGATAGCGGCACAGATGGCAAATTCACGCTCAGTTAAATCCACCCCGATGCCCGTTCCGCCAGCGGCAAGATTTGCCCTCCCCTCACCCTCTGCCGGAATCCTCGCCAACGCATGAGGAAACGGAACACCATCAATCAACAGAATGCGTTTGTCACCCTGCCTGAATTCCGGCAGAAAACGTTGCGCCATAACGCTACGCTGACCATGCGCGGTAATCGTTTCCAGAATAACATTACGATTGGGATCATTCTGCCGCACCTGAAAGATCATGGCACCACCCATCCCATCCAGCGGCTTGACCACAATATGCTGCTGCTCTTGCAAAAACTCGCGGATACGCGCCATGTCGCGGGTTACACGGGTTGGCGGGGAAAATTCCGGGAACCAGGCAGTAAACAGCTTCTCATTGGCTGCACGGATACTTTCCGGACGGTTTATCACCAACGTCCCGCGCTTCTGCGCCAACTCCAGCAAATAAGTACTGTAGATGTATTCCATATCGAAAGGCGGGTCTTTGCGCATCAGGATGACCGGCAATTCATGCAAGGGTTTTACGAGCGCCTCACCAAATTCATACCAACCTTTGGGGTCATCCTTAACCGTTACCGGATTCATCCTGGCATACGCCACACCATCATCAGCGTATATGTCGCCTTGCAAAATATGAAATAACGGACACCCACGCCGCTGAGCCTCCAGCATCATGGCGAAAGTGCTGTCTTTCTTGATGTTGATGGTACTGATCGGGTCCATGACGACACCGATTGCATAAGGATTTGCTTGCTGCATGGGCAACAACCCCCGTATCAGAATTCCGCCTTAAGATCGCGGGAAATCAGCTCCTGCACCGCCTGACGGGGAGGAAGCTGCTCATAAAGAATGCGGTATACAACGTCGCAGATAGGCATTTCCACACCCGCCGTTGCGGCCAGCTTGCCGATGGAACGGGCGGACTTGGCACCTTCTACAGCCTGCCCGATTTCAGCGATGGCTGTTTCCATATCTTTACCCTGCCCCAATGCCAGACCCAGGCGGCGGTTACGTGACTGGTTGTCGGTACAGGTCAGCACCAGATCACCAACACCCGCCAGCCCCATCAGGGTTTCAGGCTGCGCCCCCAGTTTCGTACCCAGACGCATGATTTCCGCCAGCCCACGGGTCACAATGGCAACACGCGCATTGGCTCCGAAGCCGAGGCCATCGGAAATCCCGGCAGCAATGGCAAGCACATTTTTGATAGCACCACCCAACTCAACACCGAGAATATCCTGACTGAAATAGACACGGTAGTTGGGAGCCTGAAACGCTTCCGCCACAGCCTGCGCCAGCCCTGCATTTGTTGCAGCAACTGTCATGGCCGTTGGCAAACCACTTGCCACTTCACCTGCAAATGTCGGCCCGGAAACAACGCCGTATGATTTACATTGCGGCAGTTCTTCTTCCAGTACCTGATGCAGCAGCTTCCCCGTATCCAGCTCCAGACCCTTGGTAGCCCAAAGCACTGCATCCCGCTCAGTCAGCGAGAGGGAAAGCTTTTGCAGCAAACTGCGGAAACCATGACTTGGCACGACGATAAGGTGGTAATCAGCAAACGCCGCCACTGCCTGCAAATCACTGGAGCAGACCAATTTGTCGGGGAACGCGATGCCCGGCAGGTAATACGTGTTTTCACGCTCCCGATTTAGGGTTTCCACCTGGACGGGATTGATGTCCCACAACAGCACATCCAACCCATTGCGCGCCAGTTGCAGAGCCAGCGCAGTTCCCCACGAACCGGCCCCGTAAACAGCGATGGACTGGATGTGTTCTGTCATCATGCGGCGGCGACTTTCGCCTGTTCTTCCTGCAAACGGCGGGCATACAGGGCATCAAAATTGATGGGTGACAAATGCAACTCAGGGAAGCTGCCTTTCGACACCAAGCTAGCAATCACTTCCCGCGCATACGGGAACAGGATATTGGGGCAATAAGCTGCCAGCAGATGATTGAGCTGCTCCTCTGCATACCCCTGAATGAAGAACACCCCAGCCTGCTTAACCTCGACCAGGAACGCGGTCTTACCTGCACTTTGGACTGTGATGGTGATAAACAGCTCAACCTCAAAATTGTCATTGGCCAGGTTGTTGACTTTGGTATTCAGGTCGAGATTGGTATCCGGCTGCCAGTCCTGGGTAAAAATCGCTGGCGAATTAGGTGCTTCAAAGGATACATCCTTGATATAAACACGCTGGATAATGAATTGTTGTTCTTGTTGTTGTCCTTGACTCATACGCTATAACCCCTTTTACATGATTTTTAAGATTCAAACAGCAGGGCATCCAGTTTGCCCGCCCGATCCAGCGCGGCCATATCGTCATAGCCACCGATGGAAAGGCCACCAATGAAGATTTGCGGCACGGTTTCCCGGCCACTCAAGCGCTCCATCTCTTCCCACAATGCCGGATCACCACCGACATCGACCTCTGTATATTCAACGCCCTTGCGCTGGAGCAGCGCCCGCGCCCGCAGGCAATACGGACAAAATCGCGTCGAGTACATGGAAACACTGGCCTGCTTCATCGCTTGCTGACCGGCAAATTCGCCGACTCCCAAGCCACGATGCCACCGGCCAGATTACTTACATCCTGAAAGCCTGCTTTGGTCATCAGATGGCAAGCATAAGCGGAGCGGTTGCCACTACGGCAATACACCAGCACAGGCTTTTCCCTGGCCTGCTCCAACTCACCCAAACGGTTTTTCAACTGCCCTAGGGGTATGTGACGCGCCCCCTTGATTTTACCACCACGCAGTTCATTGTCTTCACGCACGTCCAACACCAAGGAACCATCCCTGTTGAGGATCTGCACCGCTTCGGCACTGTTGACCTGTTTATACTTGCGGGTAAAACGACCGATTTCAGTCCAGATAATCATTCCCAGGATGGCGACCAAGCCCAGGATCAGGACGGGATGATTGCGGGCAAAAACAAGATACTCTTCCACATTAGACCTTTTCGCTGTAAGCAGGAGCTAAAGATATACATCAGGAAGAATAACGTAAACCCCTACCTACCCGTTTTTTGTGATCCGCCCAGTAATGTTCAGTGTGGCGCGCTGCAGAAAACTTCCTGCATCATGCTAATCAGACGCAAGGTACGGTAGTCGCCAACCCGGTAATAAACCCGGTTGGCATCCTTGCGGGAAGCGAGAATGCCTTTGTCACGCAGAATCGCCAGATGCTGGGAAATATTGCTTTGGGAAGTACCCACATTATCAACAATATCCTGCACGCTGACTTCCTTATCCCCCAAGACACACAGAATCTTCAACCTTAATGGATGCGAAATGGCCTTTAATGAACGGGAAGCACGGTCAATATCCTCTTCCTTGACCAGCATGTCATCAATAGTGAAATCACAACTACCACCGAACGCAATGCTACCCATAGGTTTCCTCATCGAAAATAATTATTCCCAAGCACTTACTCTTGACGAACTCACTCAGCAAGCAACTTAGTATATTAGTATAGATAGATACAATAATATATCCTATTAAACCGCATGTCACCCCGTAACCTTACAATTCCCGCAGTTTTTAGGGATTTAGCCATTCGACAATGCTTTCCAGACCCCGGTGAACTATTCACGCCCATTCTTTTTCTTATGGTAGACTCTGTGGCATTACAAATACTCCGGAATTCTGACAAACGGTGAAACTCTATCCATATTTGTTCATTCTCCTGCTGCTGCCCTGGGCATCACCCAATGCCGCAGACACCCAGAAGCAACAACAGTTGCAACATGAAATCCGCCAGCTTTCCACCAACTTGAGTTCGCAGAAGAACGAATCGCAGGCGTTGCAGGATGAGGTCACCCGACTGGAACAAAAACTGGGTAATATTTCCAACAAAAATTATGAGACTGAAAAAAAAATCGAAACCACCATCACCAAGCTGGCAGAAGCCAACCAGAAAAAAGTCAAACTGGATGTGGAGCTGACAACACAAAAATCCGGCCTTGCCCAACAGTTACAAGCATTGTATTCAGCGGGCGAACAATCCCACCTGCGCCTGCTGCTGCGGCAGGATGAACCTTCCGACATCAGCCGCACCATCCGTTACTTCGAATACCTGAATGAAAACCGGGTAGAACGCATCCAAGGCATCCAGAAAACCCTCGGGGAAATCGACGCGGTACGCACCAGCATCGAAAAAGACCGCATTAGCCTTCAGGAACTCACCCAAACGCTGGAGCAACAGAAAGCCGACATTGAAAGCACCCTGAAAGCACGCTCCACCGCATTGGCCAACCTCAAAACTGACATCCGCAGCAACCAAAAGCGTCTTGACAAGCTGAAAGCGGAAGACGCCAAGTTTCAGGCCATGCTTGACCGCCTGGCAGCAAGCCAAGCGGCAAAAGCACAGGAAACCGCCACCGTGTCACGCCAGCCCCTGCCCGCCAAGGAAGAGAAAAAACCGGTCAGCGGCGGCAGACCGGTCAGCACCAGCTTCACCCCCGACCGGCCTTTCTCCACCTTGCGCGGCAAGCTATCCTGGCCAGTCAAAGGCAAAATCATCCACAGCTATGGTTCTTCACGGAATGAAAAACAACGCTGGAAAGGGGTCGTCATTGCCGCTGCGGGCGGCTCCAAAGTCAAGGCTGTGGCCAAGGGGCGGGTAGCCTTTTCCGGCTGGATGGATGGCTACGGTCACTTGCTCATCATTGAACATGACAACAACTACATGAGCCTATATGGTTACAACCGTGCGGTGTATAAAAAAGAAGGCACTATTGTCAATGCCAATGAAACGATTGCCGCAGTAGGGAATTCCAGCGGGCAAAGCCAAGATGCGCTGTATTTTGAAATCCGGCAAGGTACAACGCCCCAAAACCCGGCACGCTGGTGCCGATAAACAGCCTGACCCTAAAATCAGGGTTTACGCTTGAAAAAGCCGCCGATTGCACCATTTTTACAACAACTAAAGTGCATTTTTGCCACACAATGGTAAGATGGGAAACTTTTGCAGAGCCACCAAAAGAGCATCCTGTTACTTAAGGACCCGGGCAGCCACATTACTGGAGATAAATGATCATGCATACACGTTACCGCGTTCTGGCAGGTGCCATTGCCGGGGTACTGGTAGGCGCTACCGCAAGCGTCAGCCTGAATGTCTTTGCTTTCAGGCAAACCATTGAAAACCAGCCCTCCCTCGATGATCTTCAACAATTCTCGGAAGTCTATTCCCGCATTAAGGAAAACTATGTTGAGGATGTCAAGGATAAGGATCTGATGACCAATGCCATCCGCGGGATGCTTAGCGGCCTTGACCCCCATTCCGCCTACCTGGATGAAGAAGAATTCAAAGAACTGCAAGTCGGCACCAGCGGCGAATTTGGCGGACTGGGCATCGAAGTTGGCATGGAAGACGGCTTCGTCAAGGTCATCTCCCCGATTGATGACACCCCCGCGCAAAAGGCAGGCTTGCAGGCAGGCGACCTGATCATCCGCCTGGACGAAACTCCCGTCAAAGGCATGACCCTGAATGAAGCCGTCAAGGTCATGCGTGGCAAACCCGACACCAACATTGACCTGATGGTGGTACGCGAAGGCAAGGACAAACCCTTCAAGGTCAGTATCAAACGCGCCATCATTCAGGTCAAAAGCGTCAAACAACGGATGCTGGAGCCTGGTTACGGCTACATCCGCGTCACCAGTTTCCAGGCCAAAACCACTGAAGCCCTGATGGAGGCCGCCGAAACCCTGAAAAAAGAGAACAAAGGCAAATTACGCGGCCTGGTACTGGATTTGCGCAACAACCCCGGCGGTGTGCTCAACGCTGCTGTAGGTGTCTCCGACGCATTCCTTGAATCCGGCAAAATCGTTTACACCGAAGGTCGGGTAGAAGACGCCAAGATGGAATACACCGCCAACAAAGGTGACATCATCGAAAACGCCCCCATCGTCGTGCTGGTCAACCAGGGGTCAGCCTCCGCCTCGGAAATCGTCGCGGGCGCACTCAAAGACCACAAGCGCGCCCTGATTGTTGGTCAAAAAACCTTCGGCAAAGGGTCTGTCCAGACCGTCTTGCCTCTGGATGAAAAGACCGCCGTCAAACTGACCACCGCCCGCTATTTCACCCCATCTGGCCGCTCTATCCAGGCGGAGGGCATTGTCCCTGACATCGAACTCAAGCCACTCAAGGTCAAGGGGGAAGAAGAAGATGAAAACGCCTTCGACCCATTGTCTGAAGCCAACCTGAGCAAACACCTCAGCAACCCCAACGGCAAAAACGGGCAAGCGCCAGAGAAAGAAGAAGCCCCCACGAAAGACGAGAAAACCGACCAGGAAGTGGAATCCGATAAGGCCAAATCCCCGCTGGCAGAAGAGGATTACCAGCTGTTTGAAGCCCTCAACATCCTCAAAGGCATGGATCTGGTGCAAAACCGTGTTAAACCGGAAGCGCCGCCCACTGCCGCCAATAAAAAGGTGATGTAATGCCTAGGGTACTGATACCACTGGCCGCAGGCTGCGAAGAACTGGAAGCCGTCACCATCATTGACCTGCTTAGACGGGCGCGCATTGATGTGGTAACCGCCAGCCTGACAGCTGGGCCAGTGCATTGCTCCCGCGGCACTGTCCTGCTGGCTGACCGCCTGCTGGATGAGATCGCGGATGAAGACTTTGACATGATAGCGCTACCCGGCGGCCTGCCGGGAGCCGACCACCTGAACGCCGACCCACGTATTCATCGCCTGATCAACCGCTTGGCAGCCGCAGACAAACACGTCGCCGCCATCTGCGCGGCCCCCAAAGTGCTGGTGGGAAACGGCGTGGCCAATGGCCACCGGCTGACGGCTTTCCCCGGCGCACTCGATGCCCTTGACACCTCACAGGTACAGCTCACCGGCCAACCCGTCGAAGTGGACAACAAATTCATTACCTCGCGCGGCCCCGGCACTGCCATGGATTTCAGCCTGCAACTGATCGAAACCCTCTTGGGCAAAGCAGCACGGGATCAGGTGGAAGCCCCCCTGCAACGCCCATGAACGAACTGACCCATTTTAATGCCCAAGGCCAAGCCCACATGGTGGACGTAGGCAACAAAAGCACCACCCACCGGGTTGCAGTTGCCGAAGGGCGTATTGAAATGCAACCCGATACCCTAGCCAAAGTGCTGCAAGGCAACCACAAAAAAGGCGACGTGCTGGGTATTGCCAGGATTGCGGGCATCATGGCGGCGAAAAAAACGGCTGACCTGATCCCCCTCTGCCACCCGCTCGCCCTCACCCGGGTAGACATCGCACTCACCCCCCTGGCTGAAGCTAACGCCATCCACTGCCGTGCCACTGTGGAAACCCACGGCCAGACTGGCGTGGAAATGGAAGCACTGACCGCCGTCCAGATTAGCCTGCTAACCATTTACGACATGTGCAAGGCTGTCGATAAGGGAATGTCGATGGAAGGCATTTGCCTTCTACAAAAAACAGGTGGAAAATCAGACAATTGGAAAAGAACAGCTGACTCAAATTAAGAAAATCCCTAAATCGCCCTCCCCCAAGAGAGTAATATTTTTGCCAAAAATCTGCACTACACTTATAATCGCGTGTCTTTTTTGCACAATCCCTTAAAGCAACAATGAATTCTCAAGGAAGGGCGACATGAAATTGTATTCTGCTTTTTTTTACCCGCGTGCCAAACAATACCTGCTGTTGACTGGCTCTATTGCCTTGCTGGCAGCCTCCACCAGCACCGCCGCCACGACCGTGACGCTGGTAGCAACCATCAAGGAACAACCCGTGCTTGCCCCCGCATCCTGGACGGTTTTCTCCATCAAGGACAAAGAGCAAAAATCCCCGATTGCCACCCTGCCCCGCCATAGCGGGACAGTCAACCTCCCGAATGGCTTTTATTGCGCTAAAGTCCAGATGCAACATAAAAGCGGGGAAGCCGAGTTTTGGGTGGAATCCGGCGTGGACAAGGTTGTCAGCATCCCCCTCGATTAAGCAACAACGGCCTTAACCGGGCGTATTCTTTTCTACCCAACGCTCTGAACCGTCTGCCAGCGTTTCCCGCTTCCAGAAGGGCGCTGTATGCTTAAGCACCTCCATCATGTGGCGGCAGGCCTCAAAGGCTTCAGCCCGGTGGGCTGACCACACCGCTACTAGCACAATGGCTTGGGAGGGCGTAATTTTCCCCACCCGATGCACGATCAATACATTATCCAACGACCATTCCTGCTGTGCGTTGCCAGCCAGTTGCACTAGCTGACGCTCGGTCATGCCGGGGTAATATTCCAGATACATTTCCCGCACGGCATCCCCTTCATTGAAATCACGCATGGTGCCAACAAACACCGCAGTTGCGCCAGAACGGACACTATCATCCTGTTGCTGCTGCGCCTGCCAATCAGCCAGATAACGCCACGGGTCAAACCGATCCGTCAGCAATTCAATGTGCATTGCTCAACCTCCTGTCACAGGTGGGAAGAAAGCCACTTCGTCGCCCGACTGAACCAGCGATTCAGCCTCGGCATACTCATGGTTGATGGCAGCCAGCACATTCTCAGGCAATGCGCTTTCCCCACTGCTACGCAACCAGACATCCCGCACGCTCAGAGACTCTGCCACATCCAGCAACACATGGCTTTTTCCTAAACGTTCGCGCAAACTGGCAAAGAACAATACCTTCACTGACATAACAAGGCTCCATGACAACAGCATAAAAAAGGCCGCTTGCTTGCGGCCTTTTAGGATACCCCAGTTTGCAGTGACGGGGATATGGTGTTACCCGCCGGAGAATGGCCTGCCGCTTACTCCACTGTTACCGACTTGGCCAGGTTGCGCGGCTTGTCCACATCCGTCCCCTTTTGTACTGCGACGTGGTAGGACAGCAGTTGCAGCGGGACAGTATAGACAATTGGAGCCAGTAATTCCGGCACATGCGGCACTTCCAGCACATGCAGGCTGTCATCGGCCTTAATATGCGCTTCCCGGTCGGCAAACACATACAACTCGCCGCCACGGGAACGGACTTCTTCCAGATTGGACTTGAGCTTTTCCAAAAGACCAGTGCTCGGCGCAACTGTCACGATCGGCATCTCGCTATCCACCAATGCCAGCGGGCCGTGCTTGAGTTCACCAGCCGGATAGGCTTCGGCGTGGATGTAGGAAATTTCCTTGAGCTTGAGTGCGCCTTCCATCGCCACTGGGTAGAGTTCGCCGCGCCCGAGGAACAGGGAATGGTGTTTTTCGATGAAGCGTTCTGACAACACCTCAATTTTAGGGTTCAGATCCAGCGCTTGTTCTATCAAGGCGGGCAGCTTACGCAAATCTGCCGTAATCTGCTCAACCCTGGCTTTGTCTGCGCCTTTCGCCTGCATCAACAGTACCATCAGCAACTGAAGCGCAACCAACTGGGTGGTAAACGCCTTGGTGGAAGCCACCCCAATTTCCGGCCCGGCCATGGTCATCAGCGACATGTCGGATTCGCGGGTCAGGGAGCTTTCCGCTACATTGCAAATGGTCAGGGTTGCCATGCAGCCGTGGTTTTCCTTGATTTTTTCCAGCGCTGCCAGAGTATCGGCGGTTTCACCGGACTGGGAAATGGTCACGAACAACATGTTCTTGCGCGGCGGCTGGCGGCGGTAGCGGTATTCGCTGGCCACTTCCACATGGCAGGGAATATCGGTGTTGGCTTCAATCCAGTAACGCCCGACCAAACCGGCGTGGTAGCTGGTGCCACAGGCAATGATCTGGATTTCTTCCACCTGCGCCAGTTTTTCCAGCGCATCCGGTGCGCCCAGCAGGGAAGGCAGCACATGATCGCCCGCCAGACGGTTTTCCAGTGTGGCTGCAACCGATTGTGGCTGCTCGAAAATTTCCTTGAGCATGAAATGGCGGTATTCACCCAGCTCGGCGGAACACATGGCCGCGCTGGACTCCTTGACCGGGCGGCTGACGCGCTCACCATTGGCATCGTAAATGTCGATCTTGTGGCGATTGATTTTCGCCACATCGCCGTTTTCCAGATAAATGAAACGGCTGGTGACCGGCAGCAATGCCTGGATGTCGGAACCGATGAAATTCTCACCGATACCCAAACCGATGACCAGCGGGCTACCGTGGCGCGCCACGATCAGCGTATCGGTTTCATCGGGGGAAATGACTGCCAGCGCATACGCACCTTGTAGTTCACAGCGCGCCGCCATCACGGCATCCAGCAAACTGATACCCTTGCGACGGAATACATCGATCAGGTGAGCAACCACTTCGGTATCGGTGTCGGAGTCGAAACGGTAGCCGTCGTTTTTCAGGCGCTCGCGCAATTCCACATGGTTTTCAATGATGCCATTGTGCACGATACCAACCCATTCGCCACTGAAATGTGGGTGGGCGTTGCGCTCGGCAGGCACGCCATGGGTAGCCCAACGGGTATGGGCAATGCCCAATTTGCCGTCGATGGGTTCATCAGCCAGCCGGTCGGTTAGCGCGGCCACTTTACCCAGCGCCCGGCTACGCACCAGATCACCCGTGTCGCGTACAACTGCAACGCCTGCCGAGTCATACCCCCGGTATTCCAGCCGACGCAGCCCTTCCAGCAGGATTTCCACCACCGGGCGTTGCGCGATGGCTCCAACGATTCCACACATTATTTTTTCTCCTTGACTGGGCGCTGCCAGCCTTTCAAGGTCATTTGTTTGGCGCGGGACAGGGTAAGCTCGCCTGCCGGGGCATCTTTGGTGATGGTCGAGCCTGCGCCGATGGTGGCTCCCTCGCCAACAGTGACAGGCGCAACCAGTTGGGTGCAGGAACCGACAAACACCTTATCGCCGATGATGGTCTTGTGCTTGTTGGCACCATCATAGTTACAGGTAATCGTACCTGCACCAATATTGACATCATCTCCCATCTCGGTGTCGCCGATGTAGCTCAGGTGATTGACCTTGCTACCCTTGCCGATATGGGCTTTCTTGGTTTCAACGAAATTGCCGATTTTGGCCTTGGCTGCCAGCACAGTTCCGGGGCGCAGGCGGGCAAATGGGCCAATGTCGCAGTTTTCCGCAATCACGGTATTTTCAATCACCGAATGAGACTTCACGTGGGTGTTATCACCGATCTCCGCATTCTCGATCACGCAGTTGGCGTCAATCACCACGTTATTGCCAAGCTTGACCTTGCCAATCAGGACGACGTTAATGTCCAGAAAAACGTCCTGGCCGACTTCCACTTCGCCACGGATGTCCAAACGGGCAGGGTCAGCAACCGTCGCGCCATCCAGCATCAGCTTTTCGACCTGACGTTGCTGGCATGCGCGTTCCAATCGGGCAAGCTGCACGCGGTTGTTAGCACCCTCCACTTCCACCGGGTCAGCGCATGACACCGTATTGATGCTGCCGCCTTCCGCTACTGCCAAGCCGACGCAATCGGTCAGGTAGTATTCGCCCTGGGCATTTTGTGGGGTAATGTGTTGCAACCAGCGTTTCAGATCCCTGCCACGCGCGGCGATAAAACCGGTATTCACTTCACGGATCAAACGTTGCTCGTCGGTAGCGTCCTTCTCTTCCACAATTGCCTGTACCTGCCCTTCAGCATTGCGCACGATGCGCCCGTAGCCTTTGGGTTCCGCCAACCCGGTGGTCAGGATGCACAAAGAGGAATCCTGCAAACCCTGTGCCAGCCCCTGCAAAGTGGCAGAGCGGATCAACGGGACATCGCCGTAGGCAACCAACACGACATCATCAGCATCCACCAAGTGGATAGCCTGGCTGACCGCATGGCCAGTGCCTTTTTGCACCGATTGCACCACCCAATTGAGGTTTTCGCCCTGAATGCGTTCACGCACGAGGTCACCGCCATGACCGTAAACAATCGCCATGTGGCAAGCCACGTTGCGGCTTTGCAAAGCAGAACAGGCATCAACCACATGTTGTAACATTGGCCTGCCAGCAACTGGATGCAGCACTTTTGGCAGAGAGGAACGCATCCGGGTACCTTGACCCGCTGCGAGGATAATTGGAAAAATATTCATTCAAATGAAGCCTAAGCCGTTTAAATTATTGCCCGAAAGTATAGTCAACAGATATTTAACCACTAGTTGATGGCCGTCACATCCATTTCATCAAAATTGTTAATCCATGGGTGCTGCAAGCCGTCAGTTGGCTGATTTTCGCGGACAAGGCAGCAGGTTTTCAGCCCTGCTTGCTGTGCCGCATCCAGCTCCTCACGAATATCAGACAGGAACAGGATTTCCTGTGCTGGCAAGCCAATCACATCCACAATCCGCCGATAAGCATCCGCCTCACGTTTGTGGCCAATTTGCGTGTCGAAATAACCGCTGAACAAAGGTGTCAGGTCGCCCGCATCAGAATAGCCGAACAGCAATTTCTGCGCATGTACCGAGCCGGAGGAATAGACATACAACTTCAGCCCAAGATCGTGCCAGTGTAACAGGTTACGCACAGCATCCTCATACACATGGCCGGTGAAATCGCCCTTGCGGTAGCCCTCTTCCCACATCAAGCCCTGGATGGCCTTCAACGGGGTAACTTTTTTGTCTTCAGCAATCCACTGCCGCAGTTGCGCTATTGCATCTGCCAACGACAAGTTGGCTGTACCGACCTCCATGCGCACGTCATCAACCAGTTGGGCGACTGCGGGGTCTTGCCGGTGTTCTACCACAAATGCCTGCATGTGCTGGTCGGCATAAGGGAACAGCACATCCTTGACGAATGACAGGCTGGTCGTGGTACCCTCAATGTCGGTGAGTATGGCCTTGATGGTCATCAGTTTTCCAGCCGCGGGAAACGTTCGGCGATGTCGTTACCGGTAAAATTAGCCACCCAGCCGTCCGGGTTGGTAAACAAACGAATAGCCCTGAAATGCGGGTTTTCCCCCATATCGAACCAATGGGGAACCCCCGCCGGTACGCTGATCAGGTCGCCTTTTTCGCACAACACCGTGTATACCTTATCGCCTATATGCAGGTAGAACAAGCCTTGCCCATCGACAAAAAAACGTACCTCAAACTCAGAATGGGTATGCTCATTAAGAAATTTCTGCCGCAGCGCAAGCTTGTCGGGATGAGCTGGAGTCAAGCTGACCACATCCACACTCTGAAAGCCGTTTTCCGCCATCAAACGGTCGATGTCAGCGCGATAAGCGGCAATCACTTCACCTTGGGTGGAAACATCCGTCAACGGCGCATTTGCCTGCCAGCGCTCGAAACGCACGCCCTGCGCCTGCAACAGCCCGCTAATGGCATCATAATCCGTATAGGCTTGCGCCTGTTGCGGATTATCGTCCGCATAAATCTTCAATTCGCTCATCACCCTCTACCTATCCAGCAACAACTGCCGGTAATAACACTCGAACAGGAATTCTAACGCCTCAACATGCCGTTGGGCATCAGCCACCGTCACGCCCCACGTATACAAGCCATGCCCTCGGATCAGGTAACCAACGGTTTGCGGGTTGGCATCCAGATAAAGACCGACTGCTTGCGCTAAAGCAGGAATATCCTGACTGTTGGGAAACACTGGAATAACCAGACAACTGTCATGGGTATCCACGCTGGGAAAAGCTTTTTGCACCTCATAACCTTCCAGCACGACTTGCGACTGCCGCATCGACAGCACCGTCGCATTGACAGAATGAGTATGTAACACACAACCCATAGCCGGGTCACGCTGGTACATCAGGGTATGAAGGCCGGTTTCCGCCGATGGGCGCTTATCTGCATCCAGCGAAACACCCTGCAAATCCACCCGCAGGAAACCGCTTTCCGCATCCAGCCTGCCCTTGTGCTGGCCAGAACTGGTGATCAGCAGCGTTTCTGCGCCCAAACGCGCGGAAAAATTGCTGCTGGTGGCAGGAACCCAACCTCTGGAATGGAAAAACTGCCCCGCAACGATCAATTCGTCACGCAGGCGCTGCAACATGTCGGACATGGTATTTCTCATGACGCAAAGCATAGTATTTTCCCAGCATTCCGCCCGTTTGTCAGACAATTTGCAAAAAGTTCCCGAAATCGTAAAAAAGCCCTTTACATTAGAAAAGTCTAATATTAGAATTATCTCATATTGAAACTTTACACCAATTTGCTAGGAGACTTAAACATGAAACTGCAAGCTATCGCATTCGCTTCCCTGATCGCCCTGTCCACTGCTGCTTCCGCCGAGTTCTTCGACGGTTTTGACAACGGTTCCGGCGCTGGCAACGGCTACGGCAACGGTACTGCCGCTTCCAACGCTTACGGCAATGGCTACGGCAACGGTGCTGGCGATGTCAACGGCTGGGGCCGTGGCAAAGGCGACGCAGACGGTGAAGTTGATTTCAGCATCACTTTCAAAGGCAAGGGCCGCACCAACATGGATACCGACATGGCTGCCAACGGTAAAGGCAATGGTGACTGGTACGGCGCTGGTAACGGCTATGGCTACGGCAACGGTGCTGGCAACGGCTACGGCTACAACAACTTCGCCAAAGATGGCAACGGCTTCCCGATGATGCCTCAGCAGATGCCTGCTGCCCCACAAGCGCCAGCACAAGCTGCACCTGCTGCTGCCAAGTAATTTCCAAGGTGGGGAAACTGCCGACGGGTAGTGCTTCGGTGCTGCCTGCCCGGCTTCCCCCACACACTCCTAGCAAGGGAGCCGTTCTTCGGGATGGCTCTCTTGCTTTTTTTGTTTCAAGGGTAAAGACAAATCAACTGTTCACAGCTTCCTGCTAATACCCTGACCACACAGAATTTTCGCTCTGTCAGGGTCACTTCCGACATCGGCTGGTTGAAGAAAGACCATCCCCATTGGCCAAAGCTGACCAGCATCATCGCGGTCACTGCCATCCGCGAAGCAAGGACAAGACCACGGAAGAAACCCGTTACTTCATCAGTAGCATAAACGCTTCCAACCCGGAACGGCCGGGGCAAGTCGTGCGGGCGCATTGGGGCATTGAGAATAACCTGCACTGGGTGCTCGACTACCTAGCTGAAATACAGCAAAAAGGGCTGGGTAGTAATAAGCAAGCACTAATAAACCATACTTTTTTACTCAACTATTGTCATCCAGTATTGAAATACTGCGCCTCACCCCGATCTTCCTCCCATGAACATTAACCATGCGATAGGTCAAAACCATGCCATTTCGTCCCAACAACCGAATATGGAGTGAAGCCTTCGAGCTGCTGGCCGAGGCCGAACGCCTGCAACGCCAGTGTTTCCGCCCAGTGCCCGCACAAACGCCGACCTGGGAGCCGCCCGTCGACCTGATCGAAACCCGCGACGCGGTGCTGGTGACAATCGCCCTGCCCGACGTCGCGCCCGAACGGGTGGAAGTCCACATCAACAGCGGCCAGCTCATGGTCAGCGGCGTGCGCCCCTTGCCACAACACATGCAGGGCGCGCGCATCCACCGGCTGGAACTCCCCTACGGACGCTTCGAGCGCCGCATCCCACTCCCAACTGGCCACTACGAACTCAGCAGCCATGCCATGAAACACGGCTGCCTGCAACTGAACCTGCGCAAGCTTTGAGGAAAGATGATGAACGACACCGACAAGCAAACCCTGCAAATACCCGACTGGGCTGAAACCAGCAGCGAAGAAGCACCTGCCGATGACAGCCTGATCCTCACCCCGATGCGCAACGTGGTGCTGTTCCCCGGCATGGCGATCCCCATCACCATCGGGCGCGAACAGTCGCTGGCCGCCGCGCAGGCAGCCGTCAACAGTGGCCGCAAGATCGGCTTGCTGCTGCAAAGCCACCCCGAAGTCGACGAACCGCAAGGCAGCGACCTGTACGCTACCGGCACCATCGCCAACATCCTGCGCTACGTCACCACCCCCGGCGGCGCGCACCATCTGGTCGTGCAGGGTGAGGAACGTTTCCGCGTACTTGATTACGTCAGCAGCCAGCCCTATCTGGTCGCGCGCATCGAAGCCCTGCCCGAAGCCGACGACAGCGACCCCGACATCCAGGCGCGGATGCGGCATTTGCAGGAAAAAGCCATCGAAACCGTGCAACTGCTGCCGCAAGCGCCGCCGGAAGTCACCGCCGCCATCCAGAGCATGGAAGGGGCTGGCGCGCTGGCCGATCTGGTCAGCAATTTCCTCGACATCAGCCCGCAGGAAAAGCAGAAGATTCTGGAAACCACCGACCTGCGCGAACGCCTCGACAAGGTAGCCGACCACGTGCGCCAGCAGCTCGAAGTGCTGAAACTGACCCGCGAAATCGACCAGCAGACCAAGCAGTCGATGGACGCCCGCCAGCGCGAATTCATGCTGCGCGAACGCCTCAAGGCCATCCAGAAAGAGCTGGGCGAAGACGACGGCAACGACGCCGAAATCGAGGAACTGCGTCAGGCCATCGCCGACGCCGACATGCCGCAGGAAGCCGCCGAGCAGGCGCAAAAGGAACTCAAGCGCCTGCAAAAAATGCCGGATTCCTCGGGCGAATATTCCATGATCCGCACCTACCTCGACTGGCTGACCAGCCTGCCGTGGAGCAAGCTGGACGCGGAAAACATCGACATCGCCAAGGCGCGCGCCGTGCTCGACGCCGACCACTACGGTCTCGACAAGATCAAAAAACGTATCCTCGAATACCTCGCCGTGCGCAAGCTCAACCCGCAAGGCCGCAGCCCGATCCTGTGCTTCGTCGGCCCGCCCGGCGTCGGCAAAACCTCGCTGGGGCAAAGCATCGCCCACGCTTTGGGGCTGCAATTCGTGCGCGCCAGCCTCGGCGGCGTGCATGACGAAGCCGAAATCCGTGGCCACCGTCGCACTTATATGGGCGCGCTACCCGGCAACATCATCCAGGAACTGCGCAAGGCCGGCACCCGCAACCCGGTGTTCATGCTGGATGAAATCGACAAGCTCGGCGGTGGCGGTTTCCACGGCGACCCCGCCTCGGCGCTGCTGGAAGTGCTTGACCCGGCGCAGAACGGAACCTTCCGCGACAACTATCTGGCGCTGCCGTTCGATCTCAGCAAAGTGGTGTTCATCGCCACCGCCAACGTGCTTGATTCCATTCCGGGGCCGCTGCGCGACCGTATGGAAATCATCAGCCTGCCCGGCTACACCGAGGACGAAAAGGTCGAAATCGCCAAGCGCTATCTGGTCAAGCGCCAACGCGAAGACCACGGTTTGAGCGCAGAGCAGGTCAGCATGAGTGAGGAAGCCTTGCGCAGCATCGTCGCCGACTACACCCGTGAAGCTGGGGTGCGCAACCTCGACCGCGAAGTCGGCGCAGTCATGCGCTACGCCACCATGCAAGTCGCCGAAGGCAAGGCGGAAACAGTCGACATCGACGCGGAAGACATTCCCGCCATCCTCGGCCCGCAACGCTTCGAGAGCGAAGTGGCGATGCGCACCAGCGAACCGGGTGTTGCCACCGGCATGGCCTGGACACCGGTCGGTGGCGACATCCTTTTCATCGAAACCACCAAAATGCCCGGCAAAGGCCGCCTGAGCATTACCGGCCAACTTGGTGACGTGATGAAGGAAAGTGCCCAGGCCGCCCTTAGCCTGATCAAGTCACGCGCCAAACAACTGGGCATCAGCCAGCAGGTTTTCGAGGAAAACGACATCCACCTGCACGTCCCCGCCGGAGCGATCCCGAAGGACGGGCCAAGTGCAGGCGTTTCCATCTTCACCGCACTGGTGTCGCTGCTCACCGACCAGAAGGTGCGTAGCGATGTCGCCATGACCGGCGAAATCAGCCTGCGCGGGCTGGTGCTACCGATCGGCGGGGTGAAGGAAAAATGTCTGGCGGCGTTACGCGCTGGTATCCACACCGTGCTGCTGCCTGCCCGCAACCGCAAGGATTGGGAAGATGTGCCGGAAAATGCGCGCGGGCAGTTGCAGGTGGTGTGGCTGGAAAAGGTGGAGGATGTGCTGGCGGCGGCGCTGGAAGGGGAGAGCTATCGGGCCGAACTGAAATCAGCGGCTTGAATGGCCGCAGGCTGGCGCTATCAGTGGCATGTGCCTGCAATTCACCCTTGCAGGCCATCCTCCTCCCACTCAAACCGCACAAAATTTCGCACCTGCGCACTAAACTCCATCCCCACCAAAAAGATACAGTGCTGCCCATCGCGGTAAGGCGCGGCGTAATCCTGCTGCTTGATCTGCACCAGTGCGCCGCCATCGCCTTCCGCACCATCCACCAGCTTGAATTCAAAGATATACACCCGCTTTGCCTCGTTGATAAAGGGTAAGCGCAAGGTCATATCCACCCGCCCCTTATTGCTGCTTTCCTCGGCGCGTGTGTCCAGGCTGAGGGAACACAGGAAAGCGTACATCACGGAGGCATAATAACCTTCATAGCTGGCTATCGGGTTGTTGGTGTAATTCTGGTGGGCAATATTGTCGAACAGGGCGCGGAAATGCCGTTCCAGCGCGGCAAAATCATTACGGATCAGGGCCTGGCGAATGGCGCTGCGTTCCGGGCGGGTATCGGTGAGGTAGTTATCCAGCAAATAACCCATCAGGCTGTAACGCACTTCATTGTTGGGGTAAGTTAGCGCGTATTCCGGCAAACTGCCCGGCACATCCACAATTTTTTCCTTGATGGTCAAATAGCCCGTCTGGAATAACAAGGTTTCCAGATGGATACGGTCAACGTCAAAATCCCCCAAAGCTTTATAATCCATGCGCACGGCTTCGAGGTCGGGCAAATAGAAAGGGCGTTTGCGCAAAATATGCACTAAGAATGACGGGGTGGCGGTTTCAAACCAATACGGCAGAAATTCTTTCCCTTTGGCAATAAACAGCAGTACATCAAACGGGTTGTAAACACTTTCCCCCAGCCAGTTGTAGCCGTTGTACCATGACCGCACCATTGCCATGTCTGCGCCTTGCAGATGTTCAGCAAAATGGTATTCCAGTTCGGTTTGGGTATAACCACATAGGGCGCTATAACGCGGGTCAAGGGTGATGTCTTCCAGGTTGTTCAGGCCGCTGAACAGTGAGACCTTGGAAAACTTGCTGACCCCGGTGAGGAAGGCAAAGCGGATATTGGCATCCTGCCCCTTGATCACCGAATATAGGTCGCGTAGCCCGTTGCGCATGTCAGCCGCAACCTCTGGATGGGTGATATTGTCAAGGATGGGCTTGTCGTATTCATCCACCAACACCACCACGTCGCGCCCGTATTTGGCTTTGGCATTGCGGATCAGTTCACCGAAGCAGGCGGCAGGGTCTTGATGGTGGCGGCAACTGACCCCCAATTGTTCTTGGTTCAGTTCCAGGATTTGCTGGATACGCCGTTCCAAGGCAGCACGGCTTTCCAATAGACCCTCGGCGAAACTGATGGAAATGACGGGATATTGCACTGCCCAATCCCAGTGCGGGTGGATGTGCAAACCGCGAAACAGGGTTTCATTGCCTGCAAACAACTGATGCAAGGTATCGACCAGCAGTGACTTGCCAAAACGGCGCGGACGTGAGAGGAAGTAATATTTGCCCCTGTCGGCCATCATTTGCACATACGGGGTTTTGTCCACATAAACGTAGCCGTCTGCGATGAAGTTTGCGAGGGTGCTGATGCCGATGGGTAGCTTTTTCATGTGCCGCACTTGTCTTGGGTGATAGGGGGATTATAGCCCCAATGCCTGCCGCATCCCATCGACCCGTATTAGCTAGTGATTTCTGATTCGACAATACTGCTTTACATACCTATTGCCGAATATATGCTCTATATCAAATTTCCATAAATAATACTTGTTTAAGTCTATATCACTTGTCGAATTATTCTTCTGTATACCTATACTATTGATATGGTTTTTGGAGTGTCGAGAGTGAGTAGCGGGGGCTTTTTTATGCGTATTTTGATTGTGGATGACCATCCAATATTCCGTGAGGCGTTGGGCAGTTTGCTGGAGCGATTTTATCCCGGTGCAGCCGTGTTTGAAGTGGGTTCAGTGGAGGAAGCTGTAGGTGTCCTGACCCAATATGTGCAATTCGATCTGATTATGCTGGATGTCTTTTTGCCGGGTGACGATGGTGCAACGGGGCTTGCCCTGATTCGTGAAAAGACGCCGCAAACGCCCGTTGTCATCATGTCGGGTGCGGATGATGCCGATATTGCCCACAAACTAATTGAGCAGGGCGCGCGCGGCTATATCGCCAAATCTGCCGGGGCAGGGGAGGTGAAAAATGCATTGCACCTGATTCTGGCAGGCGAAATCTACATTTCCCCTTCCCTGCTGGCTGGAAATGGAAACCGGATTGTCGTTGCACCGGAAGATGAAGCCGCAGCAGCAGAGCCAGAAGTTGACGATTTGCCGGGAGTAGCGAGTCTGACACCACGCCAGCAGGCGGTTTTGCGGTTGATGGCCAAAGGTCTACCCAATAAGTCTATTGCCAGGGAACTTCACTGCTCGGATGGTACTGTCAAGTTGCATGTCAGCGCGATTTTGCGGGCGTTACATGTGCGTAATCGCACCGAGGCGGTGCTGGCGGCTTCCCGATTGGGAGCAAACTAGCTCTAGCCATGACGGGGAACCGTCCAGAATCAGCCACAACCGAATATGACGGGTGCGGGGATAGAGTTGATGGTAAATAATCCTTTAACTATTTGACTCTATAGTCTTTTCGTGATCAATGACTACGACTTAATAATTCATAACTTATTGATAATTAAATGATGGAATTCAAAATAATTGTAGCCATTGCTTGCCGAGACACTATATAAGCATGATTTCTGGATTGCCTACGTTGTTATTGGAAAATGGCAATAGCTATTGGGCTAAATGGAGGCTTTTATGAGATAGGAAGCCATGTCCTCAATTTCTATGCGAAATAGCTATGTATATCCTCCTATATTTTTTATTCAATGATTTATGATATTTTTAGATTAAAGTTTTTTCATGAATGGCTAAGGGTGGCTTTTATGAAACGTGTTAATCGAGAAATCTTTACTATTTGCTTAACTGCTGTCTTATCGGGGTGTTCTGCCTACTATCCTATTTCTGTTGACGAATCAAATATTAAACAGAGACTCGAGAAGTCTGAATTTCAAGGGATTCCCGTTGCTGAAACACAATATCAAGCAATGGAAAATATGAAAACATATGCAGATTGGTACTTGTTAAAATCAAATGACTTAAAAAAAGCATCTTTCAGATTTAGTGATGGCAGTTTGGGAATGACAATTGCAGGGTTGGCTGCTGGCTTTGCAGATAAACCAAAGGGTGCGGCAGAGGCAATTTTCTTAAGTAATATGTTAGATATTCCAAGTTCACGTTATCAAATTGAAGTACAGTCAACCAACTATGAAAAAGCATCAGATGCCATGTTGTGCATGTATCAGTCCCTGAAACCAACAATGTCTAAAAAGTTACAAAAAGAAAATAATTTTAATGAGTGGCTTGATGTGCCAGATGTGAGCTTTTTAA
Organism: Thiothrix nivea DSM 5205; assembly: GCF_000260135.1. Taxonomy (NCBI): domain Bacteria; kingdom Pseudomonadati; phylum Pseudomonadota; class Gammaproteobacteria; order Thiotrichales; family Thiotrichaceae; genus Thiothrix; species Thiothrix nivea. Next base: position 2,066,955 of record NZ_JH651384.1, read on the forward strand.
ATAAAAAAATTAACGATGTTAAGCAAAAGTTAAGAAATGTACAAAACTCGGTCACATTAGCCAAGCCTGATATTGCAAAAATTGAATCTGCCATAATGGAAAAGTTAACTAAAAAATCAGGTGGCAGGAGTATAAGTGATGAGAAAGCAAGATCTGAATTTGAATCTGATCTTGAAAAGTGCATTGCAGAATTTTAACGGAGGGTTCTGGTAATGAATAATCACATGGCAGAATGGACTATAATGATATTCATGAATGGTGATAATGACTTAGAAAGATGGGCTGTAATGGATTTTAATGAAATCGCTAAAGTTGATTTTGGCAGCATGGTTAATGTCGTTGTTCAGTTTGACAGGATAGGCGATTATATATCAACAAATCCTCAATGGACAGGATGTTTGCGCTTTAAAATGTTCAAGGGAATAGAGCCACTTCCAACGTTTGCTGTTCAAAATATGGGTGAGTTAAATATGGGGAGTGGTAAGGTACTTGGTGACTTTGTTCAGTGGAGTAGGCAAAATTACCCTGCAAAGCATTATATGCTGGATGTTTGGAATCATGGTCAAGGTTGGCGTCTGGCCACAGATACAGGGATCTCAGTGTCAGGAAGGTATAAGTACATCTCTTCCGATTCCACTCAAGGTGATATAATGTATAATCGTGAACTTCAAGATAGCCTATTCAATGTGTTAAAAGGTGAAAAGTTAGATGTTATAGGCTTTGATGCCTGCTTAATGGCAACGATAGAAACCGGTTTTGCGATGCGAAATATTGCGCATGTGATGGTGGCAAGTGAGGAAATAGAGCCTCTTTCTGGTTGGCGTTATAATCATTGGCTGCAACTGTTGGTTGATGACCCATCAATGGATGCGGTAGCGCTGGGAAAAATGTTAGTGGACTCATACAGAAATACATCTGAACATGATGAGGAGTTTCGCGCAACATTTGCAATGACACTTTCCGCAATACAGCTTTCTAAAATGAATGATTTGGCATTTGTGGTTCATGATCTTTCGGAGGAAATGATTCGCCATTTAAAGAAAGATATATTGAATATTCAAAAGGCTCGTGCAAGTTGTTATAAATATGCAATGGGGGAGGCTGATGTACATAGTATTGATTTGTCGAAATTTTGTGAGAATTTACAAAACACCACGAGTTTTTTGATAATTAAGAAAAAAGCCAAATTGGTTTGTAAATTGATCGACTTGTTGATAATTGATAATTATGCATCGAAGTATTTGCAAGGTGATTTTGGTTCAAAGGGAATTGCCATTTATTTCCCTGAAACCCATGCCTTGTTTTTGCAAGATAAATATAGTACAGGATATTTAAATGGCAATCCTGAGTATCCCGTTGAGTTTGTGGATAAATTTAAATGGGATGATTTTTTACAAAGCTATTATTCTGTGCTTGAAGAAGTGTAGTATATTTATCGCCCAGAATGATTTTTTTCGTGTTTTATTCGGATAAGGAATAGGAGAGTTGTCATGACAATGAAAAAAGCTGATGTTCTAATTCAGGCAGGACATGAAGGACGAACAACCGGTGCAACTGGGGCGTCATCAAACTGGGGTAGTGAATTGAAGTGGACTCCTATAGTTGCAGATTCTGCTACAAAAATTTTAAGAGGAGTTGGTGTTAATGTAATTAGAGAGGATGCTTATTTGGATGAAAGTAAATATCAAGTAAAAATTGCTATATTTATACATTTTGATGGCTCAAACCCTCCTGGAAGGAGTGGCCCATCAATTGGTTATAATGATGAGACTGACAAGCCAGCTGCCGATGCCTGGAAAAAGCTTTATGAGCAATATTGCCCCTTCGGATTTATGGAGGATAATTTTACAAATAATTTAAAAAATTATTATGGATATTATTATACAGTGACTTCTGATGCGGAATTAGTATTAGAACTTGGCGACTTAAGTAGTGCTAAACAAGCTATATGGTTAAGGCCACGTCTTGAATGGTTGGGTTTATTAATTGCACATTTTATTGGGGTGCGTCTTGGACTTAATAGCATTCCTGCTCCTGGGCGGTTCCATGCAGAAAAAGTTGAAAAGGAAAAGAAATTCAAATCTTAATTGAAAGTAATTCGAGTTCTATTAATTATGGCTTGCTTTAATAGTTGCCATTTTTTACAGCAAGTGTTAGCCATAGAATTGTGGGCTAATGCAAGTTATCAGTGGAGGAGTCTCTGTATTGGGAAGCGACTTTACAAGAGCTATTATCTTTTGCTCTATACCGTTGGCAATTCAGTTTTCGGTTATTCAATTGTTCAAAAAATTTTGACATCAATGGCTTGTGCATTTTAGTAGAATCGATCGATTCTTGAATTGCCTTGGGTATATTTTCCTATAGACCGAGCTTTTTCCACATGGTATCGACCTTTTCTTTGACCGCCGCATCCATCACAATCGGCGTCCCCCATTCCCGCGTGGTTTCCCCCGGCCACTTGTTGGTCGCATCCAGCCCCATCTTCGACCCCAGCCCCGATACCGGCGAGGCGAAATCCAGATAGTCAATCGGCGTATGCTCCACCAGCGTGGTATCCCGCGCCGGATCCATGCGGGTGGTCATTGCCCAGATCACATCCTCCCACTTGCGGGTATCCACGTCGTCGTCCACCACGATGATAAACTTGGTGTACATGAACTGGCGCAGGAACGACCACACGCCCATCATCACCCGCTTGGCGTGCCCCGGATACTGCTTTTTGATGCTGACCACAGCCATGCGGTAGGAGCAGCCTTCCGGTGGCAGGTAGAAATCGACAATCTCAGGGAACTGCTTCTGCAGGATCGGCACGAACACCTCGTTCAGCGCCACGCCCAGAATCGCCGGTTCATCCGGCGGACGCCCGGTGTAAGTGCTATGGTAAATCGGGTCTTTGCGGTGGGTAATGCGCTCGATGGTGAAAACCGGGAAGCTGTCGATCTCGTTGTAGTAACCGGTGTGATCGCCGTAAGGCCCTTCGGGAGCCATGTCATCCGGGTAAATATGCCCTTCCAGCACAAATTCCGCCGACGCCGGAACTTGCAAATCCACGCCGATGGCTTGCACCAGTTCCGTCCGCGAACCGCGCAACAGCCCGGCAAACGCATATTCGGACAGCGTATCGGGAACCGGCGTCACCGCCCCCAGGATCGTCGCCGGGTCAGTGCCAATCGCCACCGCCACCGGAAACGGCCTGCCCGGATGCGCCTGCTGGAACTCGCGGAAATCCAACGCCCCGCCGCGATGCGACAGCCAGCGCATGATCACGCGGTTTTTGCCGATCACCTGCTGGCGGTAAATGCCCAGATTCTGCCGTTTCTGGTTCGGCCCTTTGGTGATGACCAGACCCCAGGTAATCAGCGGCGCTGCATCCCCTGGCCAGCAATGCTGGATCGGTAGCCTGCTTAAATCCACCTTGTCGCCTTCCACCACCACCTGCTGGCAGGCTGCCTTGCTCACCACCTTGGGAGCCATGTCCAGCACCTTGCGGAAAATCGGCAGGGCACTCATGGCATCCTTGAAACCTTTCGGCGGGTCGGGCTGTTTCAGCAATGCCAGCAGCTTGCCGACTTCACGTAGCGCTTCAGTCGATTCCTCACCCATCCCCAATGCCACCCGGCGCGGCGTGCCGAACAGGTTGGCCAGCACCGGCACACCATGCCCCTTCGGCTTTTCAAACAGCAACGCAGGGCCACCGGCGCGCAGCACGCGGTCGGCAATTTCGGTCATTTCCAGATACGGGTCGACTTCGATGCTGATGCGTTTCAGCTCGCCCATTTTTTCCAGTTGCTGGATAAAGTCGCGCAGGTCGTGGTATTTCATGGGCAGGATGATAACGGAAATGCCCGTAGGGGCAAGCCCCCGTGCTTGCCCTTTTTTCGGGGTATCGGCAAAACAGGGCAGGCACAGGGGCCTGCCCCTACCGTATAATCCGGTATTTGCCCGGAAACCCCATGACCGATTACGCCAGCACCCGCTTCGCCCAAGCCTACCCCGCGCCGCTGACAGGCCAGTTCCGCACCCTGCCGGAAGATTTCATTGTCGATGAGCAGATGGAAATAGCTCTGAGCGGCACTGGCGAACATCTGTGGCTGCAAGTGCGCAAAACTGGCGCGAACACCGACTGGGTGGCAGGCCAGCTTGCCCGTTGCGCAGGTATCCCGGCCAAGGAGGTGGGTTATGCTGGCCTCAAGGATCGTCATGCCATCACCACCCAATGGTTCAGCCTGCAACTGCCCGGTATGGCCGACCCGGATTTTTCCAGCCTGCCGCCGGAAATCGAAATCCTCCAACAGCAGCGCCACGACAAGAAGTTGCGGCGCGGCGCGCTGGCGGCCAACCGTTTCATCCTCACCTTGCGCGAATGCAGCGGTGATTTCGTTGAGGCGCAAACTATTTGCCAGCAGATCGCCCAACACGGCATCCCCAACTACTACGGCGCACAGCGTTTCGGCCACAACTTCGGCAACCTGAAAAAAGCGGCAAGCTGGTTCAAGGGTGAATCCAAACCCAAACAGCGTAATCAGCGTAGCCTCTACCTCTCCGCTGCCCGTTCGTGGATTTTCAACCACATCCTTTCTGAAAGGGTGCGGCAAGGTAACTGGAACCAGCGCTTGCCCGGCGACGTGTTCACCTTCTCTGACGGCAATAGCTGGTTTGCCGACGATGCCAGTCCGGCACTGGAACAGCGGTTGGCAGTGCAGGATATTCATCCAACCGGCGCATTGTGGGGCAGGGGTGAGCTGGCGACGCAAGCACAAACAGGCGAGCTGGAAGCAGAACAAGCAGCGCTATTTCCGATCTTCTGCGCCGGGCTGGAAAAGCAGGGGTTGAAGCAGGAACGCCGCGCCCTGCGCATCAAGGTCGGGGAAATCGGCTTTGAAGTGGTGGACAACAGCACATTGCGACTGGCGTTTGAACTGCCACCGGGAGCCTACGCCACCGTATTGCTGGATCAACTGGGGACATTTCTTGTTCCTCCCCTGACAAGGGGAGGTTAGGAGGGGTTTCTTCCCAGCGCTTCCAACAACCGCTCTACATCCTCAACCGTATGCGCAGCCGATAACGTAACCCGTAACCGCGCCGTATCCGCCGGAACCGTCGGTGGGCGTATGGCGGTAACCAAAATGCCACTCTTTTCTAATCTGCTGCTCATGGCCATCGCCTGTTCACTGCTGCCGACCAAAATGGGCTGGATAGGCGTATCAGATGCCATCAGCGGCAAACCCAGCTGTTCCGCCCCCTGCCGGAATTGCCGGATCAGCACCTGCAAATGTTCCCGCCGCCAGCTTTCCGTCTGCACCAGATGCAGGCTAGCCAGCGTGGCGGCGGCTACAGCAGGCGGTTGCGCCGTGGTGTAAATCCACGTCCGCGCTGTCTGGATCAGGTATTCGATCAGGTCATGGCTACCCGCCACAAACGCGCCTGCCGTACCCAGCGCCTTGCCCAGCGTACCCATCAGGATCGGCACATCCATTTGGTTAAGACCTTCGGCTTCCAACAAGCCAGCACCGGTTTCCCCCAGCACACCAATGCCATGCGCATCATCCACCATCAGCCACGCATCATGCTCCCGCGCCAGCCGCGCCAATTCACGCACCGGCGCAACATCCCCATCCATGCTGAACACGCCATCCGTCATGATCAGCCGCGTGCGCGCAGCACTGCCTTCTTGTCCCTCCCCTGATAAGGGGAGGTTAGGAGGGGTTTCTTTCAACCGCTTGCCCAGCGAGGAGGTGTCATTATGCGGATAACGCACCAGTTTCGCCCCCGCAAGCAAACCCGCATCCACCAGAGAAGCATGGTTAAGCCGGTCTGCATAAACCACATCATGACGGCTGGCCAACAGCGCATTCGCCACCCCTAGGTTGGCCATGTAACCGGTGGAAAACAGCAACGCCCGTTCCCGCCCGGTAAATTCCGCCAGCGCTTCCTCCAGTTGCTGGTGTGGGCGCGAATGCCCATTAACCAGGTGCGCCGCCCCACTGCCAACACCGTAAGTATTGGCAGCCTGCTGAAAAGCGCGGATCATGTCCGGATGGTTGGCCAGCCCGAGATAGTCGTTGCTGCAAAACACCAGCATCGGCTTGCCGTCGATGGTCATATGCGGTTGTTGCGGGGAATCGGCTACGCGGGTGTGGCGGTAAAGATGCCGGGAGCGGCGGGAATCGAGTTCAGTGAGGATGCGGGAAAATTTGCGTTCGGAAGCCATGCAGGGCATTTACACGGGGGCGAAAGAGGGTATTTTCGCCCCCGCCGGATATTACGCTTTCTTGATCATGAAAGTGTATTCGCCGCCCGCTTCAGCGCTGCTGACCATTTCATTGCCAGTCTGCTTGCAGAAAGCTTCCATATCCTTGACGGAACCTGGGTCAGTGGCGATGACTTTCAGCACTTCGCCGGAAGCCAGACCATTGATGGCCTTCTTGGTGCGAAGGATTGGCAGTGGGCAATTTAGGCCACGTGCGTCCAGTTCCTGTTTAAAATCAGACATGTTTCCTCTCCTGATCTCAGATTAATGTGATGCGATCCAAAAATGTGAAGGGCTGTAACATATCATCAAAATTGCTGAATCGCCATATCTTTGTATACTGGCGTCTTTGCTTGACAGGATTTCGGGTATGACGGGCAGTGAGCTTCATTTCACCAAGATGCAGGGTATCGGCAACGATTTCGTGGTGCTGGACGGCATCCGCCAGCAAGTCCGGCTGGATGCGGCACAAATCCGCTGGATTGCCGACCGCCATTTCGGGGTGGGCTGTGATCAGGTGTTGCTGGTGGAAGCATATGCGGGTGAGGATGCTGATTTTCGCTACCGTATTTTCAATGCCGATGGTGGCGAGGTGGAACAATGCGGCAATGGCGCGCGCTGTTTCGCCAGATTCGTGTATGATCAGGGTTTGACGCACAAAACCACCATCCCGGTGATGACGGCGGCGGGGCGTATCCTGCTGCAAATCCAACCCGATGGGCAGGTCACGGTCAACATGGGTGTGCCGGAACTGGAGCCTGCGCGCATCCCGTTCATTTCCGAACGGCGGCAAACGCTCTATAATCTGGAAATGGCTGGAAAAACAGTGTCATTTGCGGCAGTTTCGATGGGCAACCCACATGCCGTGCTGCAAGTTGAAAATGTTGATATAGCACCAGTTACCATGCTTGGCTCCCAACTGGAATCACACCCGGCATTTCCCAGGCGGGTCAATGTCGGTTTCATGCAGGTCATGGGGCGCGACAGCATACGTTTGCGGGTGTTTGAGCGCGGTTCGGGTGAAACGCTGGCCTGCGGCACGGGTGCTTGCGCCGCCGTGGTGGCAGGCCGGATTCAGGGCTTGCTGGACGGGCAGGCAACAGTCACGTTGGCGGGCGGCTGTTTACAGATCGAATGGCAGGGTGAAGGGCAGCCGGTGTGGATGACCGGCCCGGCAGAAACGGTATTCAGGGGTACACTCACGATATGAGCACACAAGACGGACAGGGCAGCAAAGACATCAGCGCGGAGCAGGTGGCTGCGTGGTTGCGGACTCACCCTGACTTTTTCCGCAAGCATGAGGATTTGCTGGATCATTTAACCCTGCCACACCCTAATACGGGGGGAGCGGTTTCCCTGCTGGAACGGCTGGTGCAGCGCCAGCGCGACCGTTACCAGGAATTGCAGGAACGCCAAAGCGACATGCTGAAAGCCGCGCGTGACAGCGAACATGTGATCGCCCGCCTGCACCATCTGGCACTGGAGCTGATGACCTGCGACAGCCTGGATGACGTGGTGGGAACCTGCAACAACATGTTGCGCGGCGATTTCAAGGCCGATAGCGTGGTGCTGCGCCTGATCGGGCGGGGGCGCTCACGTGACGGGCTGCATTTCATTGACCCGGATGACAAATCCCTCAAGCAGCTGGCCACCCTGTTCCGCAAGCGCCTGCCAGTGTGCGGCAGGTTGCGCCCACGCCAGCAGATGTTTTTGTTTGGTGAGGATGGGGCTTCCATCAAGTCCGCCGTACTGATCCCACTGTACGAAGCGCGCGAAATTGGCGTGCTGGCACTGGGCAGCGAAAACGAAGCGCGTTTTTATCCGGGCATGGGTACGCTGTTCATCGGCCAGCTTGGCGATCTGGTGGCGCGGGCGCTGGCGCGCTACCTGGAGCCGCCACTGCATTCGGTGGATGAGGCTGGCGCCTGAGTTGATGGATACCCTCGATTCCATCCTGTCCCGCTACCACTACCATCTGGCCAGCGAAAAACGCTACTCGCCGCGCACGGTCACCAGCTACGAACGCGACCTGCACGACTTCATCCAGTGGCTGGAAAAGCAGGCAGCAGACGCCGATATTTCCCTCGACAGCGTACAAACCTGGCAAATCCGCCACTGGATCAGCCAGTTACACCGCAAAGGATTATCCGGCAAAAGCCTGCAACGCAAGCTGTCTTCCATCCGCCGCTGTTACCGTTTCCTGCTACGTGAAGGGCTGGTTGAACACAACCCGGTGGTGGATGTGCAATCCCCCAAACAGGCACGCAAGCTGCCGGATACGCTGGATGCCGAAACCCTCGACCGCCTGCTGGACATTGATGCCGATGATACGCTGGCGGTACGCGACCGGGCGCTGATGGAACTGCTGTATTCTTCCGGCCTGCGCCTGTCGGAACTGGCAGGGCTGGATGTGCAGGATGTGGACTACCGCCAGCAACAGGTGCGGGTACTGGGTAAGGGCAACAAGCAACGCGACGTGCCGGTAGGCCGGATGGCGCTGGACGCCCTGCAAGTATGGCTAAAGCAACGCGGCTTACTGGCAGCGTATGGTGAAACGGCCTTGTTCGTCAGCAAGCGCGGAACCCGCCTGCACCCACGCAGCATCCAGTTCCGCCTCAGCCACTGGCGATTACAGCAGGGGCTGGAACAGCACGTGCACCCGCACAAGTTACGCCACTCCTGCGCCAGCCACATGCTGGAATCATCGGGGGATTTACGCGCGGTGCAGGAAATGCTCGGTCATGCCGACATCAGCACCACTCAGATTTACACCCATCTGGATTTTCAGCATTTGGCTAGCGTATACGACCAAGCGCACCCGCGCGCGCGGAAGAAATAATCACTCCGCCATCAGCCAGATGGAATGGATAGTGGCGGAAGCCGACGCGATAGTCGTGGTGGTTTCGCTGTTACTGTAAACACCCGCCGTACCGTCGCCCCCAATAACCTGAAACACCATAGAAGCCGGCGCGTTGGCGAAAGTGGCGAATTCGCGGGACTCGATTTCAGTCCACTGAATTTCAGTCAGGCCACCCAGCTTTTCCCCCGCGCTTTGCAGGTTTTCGCCCACCTTGACGCCCTCTTCCGTGGTGAAACGCGGGCTAAGGACGCGGATCAGGCTGGCAGCGTGGGTATTCTTGTCCAGCATGACGTTCATCAGCGTTTCACCGTTCAGGCGCAGGGTCATCCATTCGATGCCTTCACCATCCAGCTCGACCCCCGCAGTGACTCCCGGCATGGCGGCCAAGATTTCAGGCGAAGGCATCCCGAGTTGCACCGGGCCAGCCGAACCAGAGGTAATGGTGTAATTGCTCAGGGCTGGCGCTGCCTGCTCGGCTAGAGGCGGCTGTTTATTGGCACTGCCATCCCTGTCACCGCACCCCATCAGCCACAAGGGCAACAGTAAAATACCAACGCATAATCCTGTGCGTAGCATGTCCTCCCTCCTTTTACCGATGTGCTGCTGGCGGCTGCTCCCGCCGCCCGTTTGCTCAGGCCGGATTTTCAAAGAACACATACGGTGTCGAGTAATCACTGAATTCGAAATAGACTTTCTTTTCACCCGCATCCACAACGCCGTTCAGGTTGGCATCAAGCACGCCATAGCCGAAACGGTAAGGCCGCTCGGCATTGCTGCCAGTGCCAGATGCGGTAGTCAGTTTATCAACCCTGATGAAACGCCTGACCAACTTGTCGCCAGCGTAGACTTCCAGTACGCCATTGACGCCCGTCCAGTTATTGATTTCGCGCCCGATCTTGTTTTGGGTTTCCTGTGTGCAGGCACCCAACCCCATCAGCAGGGCGAATGCCAGAAAAAGAGTCGTCCATTTCATGCTTGATCCTCAAAATTTATCAATAACCCAGGATACGCGCCGTGCGCAAGTCACCCTGATCCAGTGCCATCTGCACTGGCGTTTTAGGCGATGCCCCGCTGGTGGCCGCTTTGGGGTCAGCACCTTTCTGCAACAAGAAGTTGGCAATATCCGGGCGGCTGAAACGGGCGGCATGGTGCAAGGGCCTCCAGCCACTGCTGGTAGCGGCGTTGACATTGGCACCGTGGCTAACCAGCTGGTTGACCGTCGCCAGGGAACCCGCCGCAACGGCAGCGTGCAGGGCTGTTTCCCCAGAAACCGTTGCTGTCTGGGCATCAGCGCCTTGTAGCAGCAGACTGGCAGCCGTGGTGGCATCACCGGCGCGGGCGGCGTCCCACAGTTGTGAGTTCAGCTCGGCCTGGGAGGGAGCTGGCGCAGTTTCAGCCGATGCCTCCGGTATTTCGCTAGCGGTTGCCGGTGTATCTGTTGTTTCAGCTGGGGCAATAGATGCTGCTTCCTGTCGTGGGGCTTCCGCTGTGATTACATCCGACCCCAGCGTAGCCACCGCAGTAGCGGGCAGTTCTGCCGCTTCCGCCTGCGTGGCTGTCACAGCAGTGGCTTCTGCGCTGGCAGCTGGTTTCTCCGCCAGACTGCTTTCCTTTGCTGGTGTACTGGCACCGCAGCCACCAACAGCCAGACCCAGCAAACCTGCCAGCAAAATGTGGGGTAATGGGCCGGGCATGGCAATGCCCATGGTCTTGCTTTGGTATGTTGTCATTAGTTCAGACCAGTTTGACAATGGTTAAAAAAGTGCCGCGCTGTACGCCCACTGGTGCCGCCACGTTCAATGGCGAAGGTCAGCGCCTCCTGGTGCAGCAGTTCCTGGTCTTGTACCCGCCCCTTGAACAGCTTGTCCACGATGTCGAGATAAGTATCCTTATGCATGGGGCGGAAAGACAGCGACAGGCCGAAGCGGTCAGCCAACGAAAGCTTGTCCTCAACCGCTTCGCCGGGGTGGATTTCACCGTCTATGTAGTTGGTGGCGAGGTTATCGGACATGCGTTCCGGCATCAGGTGGCGGCGGTTGGAGGTGGCGTAAATCAGCACGTTTTCCGGCGGCTTTTCCAGCGTGCCTTCCATAGTGCTTTTCAACAGGCGGTATTCGCCCTTGCCTTCCTCAAACGTCAGGTCGTCGCAATAAATAATGAAACGGTGGTGGGAATCGACAATTTCATCGGTGATGTCGACCAATACGCCCAGGTCATCCTTGGAAATCTGGATCATGCGCAAACCATAAGTGTGGTAACGGCTAAGGACGGCCTTGATCAGGGATGACTTGCCAACACCGCGCGCACCCCACAGCAATACATGGCTGGCCGGCTTACCGCGCAGGAAATGTTCGGTATTGCGGAAGATGGCGTCTTTTTGCTCATCGATACCCAACAGGGTATCCGGGTTGACCAGATCCACGTTACGGATCGGCTTCAGAAAATGCCGGTTGGAACGCCATACCGCCGCGATGGTGCTACGCCAGTCAATCGTCAGTTTGCCAAAAGCCATTGTTTCTCCCTTGGGTCGTTGTGCTCGCAAGTCTGCTAGACTCACCGAGTTTAGCCGGTTCCGCAAAAATTTTCCGCTGCTTTGTGACGGCAGGCCCCTCTACCCGACCAGAACACGGGATGCTGGTTGACCCTAGCGCGAAATATGATCAATATTTAACCTGATTCTATCTATTCGCTTAAGGCTGTGGTAAATAAGCTAATTCGATTATTAGAAAATACTAATATTCAAAGCTGAATAGTAATACGCGAGGAAGGTTTGCAACCATGAAACAAAGCACCACACCTGAGGCGAGTTTCAAGCTTAAGGCCATCAGCCTGCTGATTGGCGTCTTCATCATTTTTCTGGCAGCGGCCAACGGTATTTTTACCTACTCGGGCGCTTACCTGTATCTGGAAGAACAGCTCTACGCCATCCTGTTCGCAGTGGCTGTCCAGTTTGCAATCGCCATTTCCCTGATCGCCCTGCCCTATGTTCATGGCATCGGCAAGCTGTCGCTGGCGATTGTGTATGCAGCTGCCTTGCTGCTGTCGACCCTGAGCGCCTACACCTATATCTACAACAGCAGTTTGCCGGGGTACAACACCGCCTTCACGGTCGACACCGGCATGAAGGCGACCCTGGGCACCGGCCTAAGCGACGTGCTGGCAGCGGAACAGCAGTTTTTACGTGATTCCGATACCAAAATAGCTGACACCAAACGCTTGATGGATGAGGAGGCCAGCAGCGGCGGGCGCTCTGGTCTGGGGCCAGGCAAAGGGGCGGAATATTACCGCAAGGTCGACGCTTACGAACAAGCACTGGCTGCTAACGGCGTGGCGCAGGAAAATTTCCAAGCATTACAAACACAATTGGCAGCGGTCAACCATCAGCTGGCGACTGCCAGTGACGAGCAGTTGCGTGACAGCCTGCTGGTGGAATTATCCAAACTGCGCTCATTCACCAACACGGAAAACAGCCGTGAGGCGCTAACCAGCCTGATCAAGCACGATCTGGGCGACCTGCAAAATCCGGTGGAAAAAGCCATGGCGACCCTGCTGAACCACGGGGATTATTCCATTTCCGTGATTGTTGGCGTGATCTGGGCGGCAGTATTTGACCTGGTGGCGCTGTTCCTCGGTATCGTGCGTTACTACTTGCTGCGCCCCGGCAAGCCGTTTTTCCAGAGCATTTACGACGGCTTGCTGGGCAGTGCCGTATTTGTGATGAAACTGCTCCACCTGCGCAAGGAAGCGGCCTTCCAGTTCAACAAAGCGCCCGGTTACCAGCAGCACAAGCATGAGATCCCGCTCAATTCGCCGGAAATGCAGACCTTTGCCACCCGCTTGCTGGTCGGCAGCCAGATGGCCTCACAGGATGATGCAGACCCTGCCGAACCCTTGCGCACCCTGATCAGCCACATCCAGCCCTTGCATATGGAAGGCGAAGAACATCAGGTTGGTATCCCGTTCACCGTGGTTGAGGAAGAGTCCCGCCTCAAAACCTTGCTGGCGATGCTGATCCAGAGCGGGGTACTGCTGCATCGGCGCGATGCCGACTGCTACGTGCTGAATCCGGCGGAAAACATGGCACAGAAAGTCATGGTTTTCATCCGCATGGGCTTGCGTAATAGCCCGGAAGACCTGCTGTCGCCAGCAGCTTTCCTGCTCAGCCCGGAACAGCGCCAGGCTTTGGCGTGATCCTGTAGGGGCGTATTGCATACGCCCTGCCTCAATGCCGCCACTCATACGCCAACAGCCCCAACCATTCGTGCAGGGCTGTCTGGCTGCGTGAAAGCGCGGTCGCTTGCGGAACCCACCACATCCATTCATGCCGCCAGAAATTGCAGCAGCCGTAGGTGGTGGAGGCAGGAAAATACTGCACCTGCCGGTTGCTGAAAGCCTGCATGGCACGCGGCATGTGCCACGCCTGCGTCACCACCCAGGCGGAACGGATACCTGCCCGCGTCAGAATCCGGTCGGAAAACTGCGCGTTTTCCCAAGTTGTGTGGCTGTCGCTATCCTGCCAGCGTACCGGAACCTGAAAGGTATTCTGCATCACTTCCAGCATGAAGGCCGCCTCCCGGTCAGTGCCTGACACCAGGATGGGCAAACCGGTTTTGCGGTGCAGGAAAGCGGCGTAATTGAGGCGTTCCAGTTCGACGCTGGCGCTCATCCTGCCTTCATACTCCACTGCCTCTGGGTTACGCCCTGCCCCCAGCACCACGATGGCTTCGGGCAGCGGCTGCTGAAGCCAGAGATTGGGAACCGGGGGATATTGCCGCCCCAACCCGCCCATCAGTTTTTCCGCCACCACCGGCAGGCTGAAGGCAGCACCTTGCAAAATTCCCATGACCAAGATGGCCAACATGGCGCCGCGCCATCGGTACAGCAACAATGCCAACAGCAGGAATGCCAGCAGGTTGCCGGGCGGGAACAGCAGGAATTCGAGCGTGCGGCTGAGTGCAGCGCTCATTCGCCGGACAACACGCCTGCCGCCTGCTGGTCAGCGTGGTAGGAAGAGCGCACCATCGGCCCACTGGCCACCTGGGTAAAGCCCATGGCCTTGCCAATTTCCGCCAGTTCGGCAAACTCATCCGGGGTCACGAAACGGTCTACCGGCAAGTGGTGGCGGCTGGGTTGCAGGTATTGCCCCAGCGTCAGCATATCGCAGTCATGGCCGCGCAAGTCCCGCATGGTGGCGATAACTTCTTCCTTGGTTTCGCCCAGCCCCAGCATCAAGCCAGATTTGCTGGGAATGGCCGGAAACAGCTGTTTGAATTCGCGGATCAGGTTGAGCGAATACTGGTAATCTGCGCCGGGGCGGGACTGTTTGTAGAGGCGTGGCACGGTTTCCAGGTTGTGGTTGAACACGTCTGGCGGCGCGGTTTCGAGGATTTGCAGGGCAATTTCCATACGGCCACGGAAGTCGGGGGTAAGGATTTCGATCTTGAGGTCAGGGTTGAGCGCACGGGCTTGCTGAATGCATTTGACGAAATGTTCTGCGCCGCCGTCGCGCAAATCATCGCGGTCAACCGAGGTAATGACGACGTACCTCAGCCCCATGGCACGGATGGTTTCGGCCATGTTGATCGGCTCGTTTTCATCCAGCGGCAGCGGCTTGCCGTGGGATACGTCACAGAACGGGCAGCGGCGGGTACAAATGTCGCCCATGATCATAAAAGTGGCAGTACCGTGGGTGAAGCATTCGCCAAGATTGGGGCAGGCGGCCTCCTCACACACCGTGTGTAGTTTTTGTTCGCGTAGAATGGCTTTGAGGCGTTTGACTTCCGGCGTGGTGGGCGCTTTGGCCTTGATCCAGGCAGGTTTGCGGCGGAATTCGGTGGTCGGCTCGACCTTGATGGGGATGCGCGCTACTTTGTCCGCGCCGCGTTCTTTGTGACCGGGTTCTCTGCGTTCCATAATCGGCATTGTGTCTCTTCTGGTGGATTGTCGACACATTATATGCCTGATTTCGTCCATTTGTATCAGGCGTTTGTCCGTACAGGTCTTTGCTGGCTATGCAGCTTTATTAGGATTGACCCATGTCAAGAAAGGGTAAACCCACATTTACTAAAAAATGACATCCGCTCTATTTAATGGTAACATATATTAGACAATTCCAAAGAGGGGCGTGAAGGGCTCATTAATATAGAGGAATTGCGAAATGAACAGCAGTTTTCAAAATTTCCTTTCGAGTATTTTTGTTGTTACGTTTCTGCTTGGTAGTACAAATTTGATGGCGGAAAGTTCAGGTAAGCACAGCCTGAGAGAGGATAAAGCCAGTACTGCCGCGAGTGTCAAAATTAAAGTTATGATTCCCGTCAGCATCTCCCTGAGTATAACTGCCGACGGCGTTTCCAGTCAGGCCAATGTTGAAAGCGGAGCCTTTGTTGACCTAACCAGTTGTGATGATGAGCAAATAAATTATGCCTGCGCGGGAACAGATACCGTTACCGCAACCGCATTATAAAATCCGTTGGTTACCTCTACCTGCCTGATGGGGTGATGTTTTTTGCCGTTAGGGTGACTAAGCTGCCATTAAGTATTAATCGCTAGAATGGCTGCCTTGACTGGTTAAAATCAAGTGAATTCAAAATGTTCACATGGGGCTACAAGCATTTCAGGGGCGACGCCCGCCGGTATGCGCGGGGGGATTGTTTCCTTGCGTCCGGCATTTTTTTATTGTCGCTGCCAGCCATTGCCAAGCCGCCGGGTGACGGCAAGCTTGTGGTAGAACAGGAATCCGTAAGCGCTGAAATTGAGGGGCTTGATTCCTTTCAGGCTGAGCAGGAGCGCCTGAAACGCCTGTTGGCGGATAAGCCGAAAGCCTATCAGGACAAATTCATGGACACCAACCAAGCTCCGGCTATAGATTTTATCCGCGAAGAAAATCCTGAACCAGAACCTGAGGGCTTAAGGACTTTCTCCCTGGAAAGCCGGGTAGATGTTGCTGATTCCACGGCCACCAATACAGAAGGGAGCAAGGTTTCCACTGGCGGCATCCGTACCGAATACCGGTTGGAGACCGCCAATCATGGTGAAATTATCTTTCAATTGGACGCCAGAGGGCGGAACACGACGGACACACCAGGCAGCTTCACCGTTCTTGAAACGGAAGGTAAGCAAAAAAATGCCAAGGCTACCGTCCGCAACCTGGGTTTACCCGTCACAACCGAGATCCAGGCAGATACTTCCGCAGGCGTCATTAACAGCGAGATAACGAATTCTCTGGGGCGGAGTTACCGTCTCGCCTTGGGAACCAGCCCAGTACAGGGCGTGGGAACGCGGGTTTACAGCAAGGGCTTTGATTTACGGGCGGGTTACGGGCAACTGGGGGAACTAAGGGGCAGCCCTTACCCCGGATTTGAAGCGACGGGGGGCAAGCTGTCCTGGTTGGGTTATAGCCATAAAATTGGCGACAACATGCAGGCGGGCATCCAGCTCAACCAGGCGCAGGATGTCCCGGTGCTGAACTTGGATGATGATGCTTTTTCGGGTGAAACGGAAAATATCACCAGTTTGGCCGCATCATTGGGATATGGGCAGGAACAACTGGATCACGATGGCTTGAAAGTGCGGGCAACCGCCATTGGCAGCAAGGTTTCAGGCAAGTCAGCCGAGCATGGGCAGAATGCAAACGGGGTATTCCTTGAGGCTGGTTTTCGCAAGGGGCGTTACCGTAACGAGCTGGGTACGTATGCTGCTGAACCCGGTTTGCATTTTGGTGACGGTTTGTTACTGGCCAACAACCGGGGAGCATACTGGCGCATCGACCGGGAAGGCTCCCGCTTCAATGCCGGTGGGGGCGTGGACATTGAACAAACCAATCCGTCAGAAAGCTCAGGGGAGATTGCCTCCAAACGTATTGGCATGAATGCCAATGCCCTTTACCAGTTCAACGCTGACAGGCAATTGGGCGGCAACATCCACGTGAGCCATACTGGTACTTCCACGAACCCAGCCTCTGATGAAAAAACAAGTAAATCCCGTAGCACTACCGCCAGCCTCAATTACCAGACACGTTTTAGCAACATGGGGCACAGCCGCTTCAATGCCATTTTGCGGCGTAATGAATCCCTGGTAAGCAACGGGGTGACTGCAACAGGCGACGAAATCCAGTGGGAGCAGGAGTGGGTCACCGGCAAATACGAAACCATGCGTCCGGAGCTGACAACCACGCTGGGTGTTGCCCATGACCGTAGCGCCGGAAACACACAGACTTACCCGACAGCGGCCATTAATGCCCTTTACTGGCTGGATGCCGACTGGAACATCAGCGGTAACCTGCGCTACACCTCACGTGATGGCAACCTGTCCACCAGCCAGGGGTTGGCAGGCACCGTAGCGACTGAATACAAGCTTGGCAAAGAGTGGCAGTTGGGGGCTTCCGCGAGTGTCAATGAGGCCCAGGTAAACTACCAGGGAAGCTCACTTATGGAGCCGGAATTGTTCCGGACTCAGGATAAACATATGTATGCCTATCTCCGTTGGCAAAAAACCAGCGGCAAACCTTATAGCGTATTGGGAAACAAAACACCGGGGGTTGCTGGCAGCGGTGACATCAGCGGGGTGGTATTCTTTGATGAAAACCGGGATGGAGTACAACAAGCCAGTGAAGCGGGCGCCCCCAGTGTAGAAGTGTTGCTGGATGGGCATTACCAGATGGCAACCGGAGCCAAAGGGGAATTCCGTTTTGCCCAGGTGGCTACAGGCTCCCATCAGTTAGGGCTTAACCTGGATAGCATTCCTTTGCCATGGGGCGTATCGGATACAGCGGGGCAGGAGGTAAATGTACCTTTGCGTGGACAAGCCAGGTCAAATATCCCCCTAATTAAAATAAATTGATAAATGGTTGACTTTGGAACTATTATCGATAAATGAAATCTATGATAATACCAACTTGGTTGATCCATTTAATCATAAAAAAAGAGGTCTATTATTATGATGGTCAGAAAAATAACAATTGCTACGGCAATTGGCCTTTTATTCATCGGCAGTGGCGTCTTGGCTGAAAGCCAATACGGTTACAAGGATGACGCCACTGGTAACGTAACAGCGACAGCACAAGCTAAAGTGCAGGTCACTGTCCCCAAGCTTATTCTTCTGCGGGTAGGTACGGCGGGTACAACGGTTGACCAATTGACATTTGATGCCTCCCCCACCGTCAACTCGGCTCCCGGCAGCACGCTGGCGGATGGCAGTAATCAGGAAGCCACGTGGGATGGCGTAGCCCCATTATTTGCGGATACCGGAGGCCAGGATTTGAACGCCTTTGTCTGGACTAATGCCTTAAATGGCGCCAACCTGACATGCGCGACAACAGCAGACGCCATGTTTACCGCAGGTGAAGGCTTGACATCCTCTAATGTGGAAGTTGCCCGTAGTGCCGGTACCCTGAATCATCCGGGCGCAACTACTGCCTGTGGAACAACAGTCCCTGTCACCAGAAATACCCTGATGACTGCCACTTGGACATACTCCATTAAGGGCACTACCTTGGCCCAGGCGGCGGCAGGCGTCCATACACAGACAACCACCTATACGGCAACTACCCTGTAATACCGGGATTATGATGAAACAGCGTACACGTCACTTACCCTACATCAGTTGGTTTTCCACAAAGTTGAAGTGGCGTGTATTGCTAGGAGCGGTGCTGGCCTCCTCCAGTGGAGGGGCCAGCGCCGTTTTCACTTTTACCAGTAATCTGGGCAATAACGACCCACGAGTTATCACCATGACCGTTGGCTCCCCCTTGTCTGGGGTTGTCAACCGGGTGACATTCGATGTTTCTGGCAGCAATGTCAGTTCCAGCAGCTCATCCATAACAGGGTCAACAGACGCCCCTGCCACTTCGGTGGCCGATGGCGTGCTGGTCGAAGTGGCTACCTTGTCCCCCAAGGTAACGGGCGGTGGCGGGGGAAGTGGGGTAACGGTTACGCTGGTGGCTAATTCATCAGCAGGATTTACCTGCGTCGCTGGCAGTGGCTGTGGCGCAACCATCATTCCGGCTACCAGCGTCAGTTGGGTGTCCTATTTGCAGGAAACCAGCTCACTGGCGGGCCAGGATATTCAGGATGGGGCTTTTACGGGTTCCGGTTCCCAACTGTTGGCCCAATTCCAGACAGGTACGCCCGGCAATAATGGCAATGGCTCCTCCTCCAACAGCAAGGGAAGCGCCACCCTGTCCAACATCCTGGTGTTCAGTTATGACAACGCCACCCTGTATCCGGCAGGACAATACAGCGGGCGGGTTACTTTTACAGCGACTATCCCATGAACGATACATTTACACGACGCAGGTTGTTGCTCTGGCTGGCATTGTGCATATCCGCGCAGGCTTGCCCTGTGCATGCAGGGAGTGAGCGCCTGGATGATTCAACATCACCGAGCAGCCGGGTCGAGGCTCCGGTAGTGTTGGGCAATAACGGTGGCTTACTGGCGGACAGCCCGGATGCAACCCAGGCAATTGTGAAATTTGGCCGGGTTGATTACCGCTTGGCGACCGCACCGTATGTGGGTAAACAGGCGCGTATTTATTATGTGGCGCCTGCTGCTATCCCCGGTCTGGTGTCGCCGAGTGGGCTGCGGCTGGAATGGCGCGGTAACGGGCTATTTTCTGATGGAAGCGCCCGCCCTGGCGAGCGGGTACTGGTCTGGTCTGGCAAGGTTGATGACGCCTGGATGAGTGAGGGGCTGGATTTGACGCTCTATGTTGAACTGGCTTCCATCCGCTTGTCACCGGGGGAAAGTTTTGGCTTTGAATCATGGTTTGAAATTGAGGTGTTACCGTGAAATATAAAAATAAATGGCTATGGTCATGCCTGCTATTGCTGGCGGGCTTGGCTTCCACAACAGCAATGGCGAAATCTTTTGAAATTGCGGTCAGCCCGTCACGATTTGAAATTTCAGGGGATGGCGGCAAGCGGATTGGCCAGTCCATCGAGATCCAGAATGTTGGTTCTACCGCCACGGAAGTAACTTTGCGGACACTGGACTGGAGTTATACGCCAGATGGCCGCATTACCTATTACGATGAGCTACGCCCGGGCAGCTGCCGCCCCTGGATTACACTGGAACGCAGTTCCGTCAAGATTGGCGCCAAAGGCAAGAAGTCTTTCCGGTTTCAGGCGGAAATCCCCCCCCAACACGCCACGTACCGAGTGCCGTTTCATGCTGGCAGTTGAGGGAATTGAGCCAGCCCACAAAACCATTGTCGAATCCGGCGGGGCAAGTCTGAGCCTACCCGTCAGTGGGCGTATTGCAGTCGCGGTCTACCTGGCTGTTAATGGGGCTGAACCCAAGCTGGGCATGACCCAGGTTGCGATGCAGGATGTGGGTGGAAAGCGCACGCCAGTTGTCACAGTCAACAATACCGGCGATGCCCATGGGCGTTTGGGGGGTAGCCTGGAGGCGGTAGACAGCAACGGGCAGGCATTCGAATTGGTTCCGGAGGGTACACCAATCATGCCTGGGCAAACCCGTGTTTTACCACTTTCCGCCCGCGCGATTGGTGGGGGGAAAACGCCACTCATGGCTTTTCCGGTCAAGGCGACAGGCGCTATTGATTGGGAAAAGGGCAGTTTCAAAGTGAACGCGGAGTTCCGGTGATGCCGTCCCCTAGCCTGCGGGTGGGCATGGTGCTGTCTTGCGCGCTTGCTGTTGCAGCAGGCACAAGGCCAGCCATGGCTGATAGCCAGACAACCACAGCACCGCTTTCTGCCCCGGAACAAACGGTTTCGGCCAGTGCCGCACTTGACTTCAACATCAATATCGGCAAGTTCATCTTTTTTCGGGTCGGTTCCGGCGCTTTTCCCGTCGCCAGCGGTACAGTCGATACTGTGACGCTCGATACTTCAGCCTCGTTTCCCGCCAGCGTGACGAATGGCGCTGCCATGCCGCTAAGCTGGGATGGCAGCGTGCCGCTCTTTGCCTCCACGGCAAATGCGACGCTGCCAGTGGAAGTCAGGAGCAATGCCGGGCAAATAGCCTTACGCACTACAGTTGTCAGCCCCCTAAGCAATGGCTCGGCAAGCATACCGTTCTCTGCTATCCATATTGTTTCCAGTGACAGCAATTTGCCTGCGCCGCCGGTGCCAGATAACGGCACTGGCGCAGCCGTCAATGTAACGGGGACAGCGTTCGCCAACTTGGTAACGGAAAGGGCGGCTGACTGGACGTTCTCCTATGCCGACAGCAGTGATTCAACTGCCGGTTCCTATACGGGGGTACTTATGTTTACGGCCAGTGCTTTGTGACCCTGTTGGCCGCACGCTTGGCTGGACAGGGAAGAGGGCTTTAAGCGTACTCGCAAAATTTTGCGTATAATCACCCCTATACACGTTTCGCATGGGGTAAATTCATGCCGTTGAACCTTTATATCTACCTGTCCATTGGCATTCTGGCGCTGGTGCTGCTGGGGGGCTTCCTGTTTTCCGCCTTTTACAAGCGGGCGCAGAAGGATACTTCCTACGTCCGCACCGGTTTTGGCGGGGAAAAGGTCATCATGGGGGGTGGTGCTTTTGTCCTGCCCATCCTGCATGAAGCCTTGCCCATCAACATGCAGACCATGAAAATCGAAATCGCCCGCGAACAGGAACTGGCGCTGGTGACAAAAGACCCGTTGCGGGTGGATGTCACGGCAGAGTTTTTCCTGCGGGTCGCGCCGGACGGAAACGCCATCAGCACCGCTGCCCGCGCCTTGGGCCGACGCACCATGGGGCAAGACCAGATCAAAGAATTGTTTGAAGCCCCCTGCGTGGCCGCCCTGCGTTCGGTGGCGTCCGGCATGGAACTGGACGAACTGCACCAGAAACGCGCCGATTTCGAGCACAACGTGGAAGAAGCCGTCAACGCCGAATTCCGCAAAAACGGCTTGGAACTGGTATCCGTTTCCCTGACCCGCCTTGACCAGACCGACAAAAGCTATTTCGACCCCAACAACTCGTTCGACTCGCGCGGCCTGACCATCCTGGAGCAGATCGTTTCCGAAAACGAAAAGCGCCGCAACAACGTCGCCCAGGAAACCTCGATCGCTATCAAGCAAAAAAACCTGGAAACCACCATCAAGAAAGAGGAGATGGAATACAAGGAAACCGTCGCCCAAAACGAGCGCAAGCGCCAGAAAGCCGAAAACGAAGCCGAAACCCAGCGCAAAATCGAAGAAATCAACATCGAAAAGGAACTGCTGATCGAACGCGCCCAGCAGTCCATGAACATCCAGCAGGCATCGATGGAACGCGAAGTCTCGCAAGCCTGGATCGAAACCAACAAGGTCAAGGCTGAATTCGAGAAGATTTCCGAAGAAATCCGCACCGCCCGCGAACGCGCCGAAGCCGAACGCGCCCGCATTGTCGAGCTGATCAGCGCCGAAAAGGAAGCCCGCCGCCAGCGCATCATCGCCGAAGCCAATGCCGATGTGGAAAAACTGGCCGCGCAGGCCGCGCAAATCCGCTACGAAATCGAAGCGGCAGGCAAGAAGGCGCTCAACCAAGCCTCCAACCTGCTTTCCAACGAACAGATCGCCATGCAGGTTAAGCTGGAAATCGTCAAGCAACTGCCCAACATCATCCGCGAAAGCGTGCGCCCGATCGAAAACATCGAAGGCATCAAGATCATGCACATCGACGGCCTCAACAACGCCATGGGTGGTGGGCGCAACGGTTCCGGCGGCAATGGCGGCACATCATCTGCTGGTGGCGGCAACGGCGGTGGTAGCAGCCTGGCGGATCAGGTGGTGGACAGCGCCTTGCGTTACCGTGCGCAAGTGCCACTGATTGAAACCCTGCTGGGTGAAGTCGGTTTAAAAGGTGGCTCCATCCACGACATGACCCGCGAATTGCGTGACGACATCCGCAGCGAGGAGCAGCGCAAGCAGGCCGCATCCAGCAGCAAACCCTCCCCTAACCCCGCCCGTGAAAGTGAGCGCCCAGTGATGGAGGAGGAGGATGACGGCTATTACCGCGATGGCCGCGAGTAAGGCTGGGCGATCAGACGATTTTGTTGCGTAACACACCAACGCTTTTCACCTCGCACTCCACCACATCCCCCGGCAACAGGAATTCCGGCGGTTCCCGCACAAAGCCAACCCCGCTGGGCGTGCCGGTAGCAATCACGTCCCCCGCTTCCAGCGTCATCCCGCGCGATAACCATTCGATAATGGTACTAACGTCGAAAATCATGTTGCAGGTGTTGGAAGCCTGCTTGGTCACACCATTCACCCGACAGCTAATATCGAGATTCTGCGGATCAGCGATTTCATCCGCCGTCACAATCCACGGCCCCATTGGGCAGCCACCATCCAGGCTTTTTCCCAGAAAATACTGCTTGTGGTTGAGCTGGATGTCGCGCGCGCTCAGGTCGTTGATCACGGTATAGCCGAATACGTGTGACAGCGCCTGATCGCGGGAAATTTTCTTGCCGCCCTTGCCCAACACTAGGCCGAGTTCCGCTTCCCAGTCCAATTGCGAACAGGTGTCCGGGTCAAACGGGATTTCAGTTTCATGCCCGGTGACGCTGGTGGGGCATTTGGTGAAAACAATCGGGTATTGCGGCGCCTTGCCGGTGCGCCCAATCTGGTTGGCAGTTTCTTCCGCATGTTCCAGATAGTTGAGGCCGAGGCACATAACGTTTTTGCGCGGGCGCGGAATCGGGGCAAGCAGGGTAATGTTGGCGGCATCCACCCGCATGGCATCCGTTGCAGCAGCCTGCACGACAGTAAGATCGGTTCCGCTATCGATCAGCGTCAGCATGTCACGCCATGCCGGTTGGTCAAAACCCGGTTCCAGCGCCGGGATCAATACCCCGTCACCTTCAGCGATACAGACATAGGTTTGGTCGTTATACAAACAGGTTCCAAGTTTCATACGTTCCTCAAAACGGGTAATGGCAAGGTAACTCCTCAATAGCGCGGCTACTGATAGTACAATGCTCGCGTGTTTTTCAATAACAGGATTTTTCAAGCGTGGATATTGCCATACTGTTTGGCCTGATTTTGCTTAACGGATTTTTCGCCATGTCGGAAATTGCGCTGGTTGCCGCCCGCAAGGCGCGCCTGCAAAACCTGGCCGAACAGGGGGATAGCGCCGCTGCCACGGCCATCCGCCTGCGTGAAGACCCGACCTTTTTCATGTCCGCCATCCAGATTGGCATCACCTCCATCAGCATCCTCAACGGCATCGTGGGTGAAGCGGCTCTCAGCCCGCCCTTGAGCGTCTGGCTGCAAAGCTGGGGTATGGAAACCCATTACGCAGACCTGCTTGCCACTGGACTGGTCGTGGTCAGCATCACCTATTTTTCCATCGTGTTGGGCGAACTCGTACCCAAGCGCATGGGGCAAATCCACCCCGAAACCATTGCCCGACTGGCCGCCCGCCCGATGCTGTGGTTAGCCGTGATCGCCAAACCGTTTGTGGTGCTGCTGGCCGCCTCCACCCGCCTGTTGCTGCGCTTGCTGGGCATAAAAAACGACAAGCTGGTGAGCGTCACCGAGGAAGACATCCACCTATTGCTGAACGAAAGTTCCGAAGCTGGCGTGATCGAAGCACAGGAACACCAGATGGTACGCAACGTCTTCCGCCTCGACGACCGCCAGATTGCCTCCTTCATGGTTCCACGTAGCGATGTGGCCTATCTGGATGTGGAAAAATCGCTGGAAGACAACCTTAGCCACATCGAAAACCACCGCCATTCGCGCTTCCCGGTAGTGCGCGGCAACTGGAAGGAAGTGCTGGGCGTCGTCAGCACCAGCCACCTGCTCAACCAGATGCTGCGGGATGAAAAACCCAACCTGACAGCAACCCTCAAACCGGCGGTATTCGTGCCCGAATCCCTCACTGGCATGGAACTGCTGGAAAACCTCAAGGACTCCGGCGGGCAAATGGTGTTCGTGATCGACGAATACGGCGAAGTGCAAGGCATCGTCACCCTGTATGACCTGATGGAAGCGATTACTGGTGAGTTCAAGCCACAACGCCAAGAAGACGCCTGGGCAGTCAGGCGGGATGACGGCAGCTGGCTGCTGGATGGGCTAATCCCTGTCCCCGAACTGAAAGACCGGCTGGGTTTACGCACCGTCCCCGAAGAAGACAAAGGCCGTTACCACACCCTCAGCGGCATGTTGATGCTACTGCTGGGGCGCTTGCCGGAAACCGCCGACACCTGCGAATGGGAAAACTGGCGGCTGGAAGTGGTGGACATGGATGGAACCCGCATCGACAAGGTGCTGGCTATGCCCCTCCACGCTGTTACAGACGCAGAGGGCACAGAAACAGAGGGATAAGGTTTAACGGCAGGACTGGTAACGCCCGTTCGGCCAGCACGGCGCTGACAGCGACTCACCCAGATTGGCCGCCTGCAAACGCGCGCGCGCTTCCAGCAAACGGCTGACCAGCCCCTCTTCCACCGCAGCATAGGCATCGGAATCCACCTGACGCTTGACCACGATCCCCAGCAACTCGGTGATGGCGTTACCCACCGAGTTCTGAGAAATCGTCACCACCAGACGCCCCTTGTCGTCACGGAACAGGATTTGCTTGTAGGCAGGCCGCCAACGGATGTCATTGGCAAACTGCGGGTCTTGAATGACTTTTTCCCGCAAATCCCGCGCTACCCGCTGGAAGCGCTGATTGCCCAGTAGCACATCGTCAATCTGATTGGGGAAATTGGCGCTTCCCGGCACCCGCGCTTCCCCGGTCGCCACCAGCGAGAAGAAGGTCTGGTAGAAATCCAGGAAACCACGCAACACCTGCTCGTATTCGTACCAGAAATACTGGTCTTTCAGGCGCTCCGCCCCACCCAACACTTCCCAGCACGGCAAGCCTTGCGGGTAGCCGGTCAGATTCAGCGCCGCCTCTTCCGCTGGCAGCAACTGGAGAATCTGCAAATCCAGCACTTCCAGAAACTTGCGGTAAGACTCGCTCAACTGGCGCAGGAACAGGGTGTTGTGGCCGCTGTCAGTCAGGTTCGGGTTACTGGGGTCGGCCTCTTTGGCATCACGCAGCAATTCCATCGGGAAGGCCATGAAATGGTTGTGGATCATGCGGATACTGGGCACGCCCGGTTTGTTCAGCGGCCAAGTGGAATCGAGGCTGGCCTCCCCGCACAGGATCAGGTGATCCGCCGGGTCGGGGTATTTTTCAAACATGTAATCGCACAGGATTTGGGTCATTTTCGACCAGGTTTTCTTTTCCTGCCGCTTCATCTGGTCACGGCGCACCGGGCGGCCTAGAGGATCAAGGATGCGCCGCGAAGTGTCGAGGATGATGGAGGTGTCGAATTCCACGCTATGCCCGACCAGCTTGCGGTACATCAGCAAGTCTTCGGGGGTGCGGAACAGGCCGTTTTCTTCCGCCAGGTTTTTCAGGTTGGCCGGGCTGTTGAAGAATTCCACCTGGGTCATGCCTTCGGGAACCTTCAGCGACATTTGCGGGCAAGGGGTAGCGATTTCGCGTGGTGCTGTTTTCATGGGGCTAGCTTCTGTTGGTGTTGTGGGAAGGAAAATACCACAGCTTTTTTACCCTGATCGGAACAGGTATACAAGCAGCAATACGAACCCGAGCACCAATACCCAACCGCCGTACTCCTGCCACATCGTCGACATAAAACTGGTCTTGGGCAGAGCCGAGGGTTTCGCCGCCGGTTTGGTATTGAGTACCTTGAGGATTTCCTCACGTGCCTGCTGGTGCAGGTCGGCGTGGATGCCGGGGACTTCGGGAATTTCTGCCAGCGTGCTGATCATGTGCTCCTTGATGCCTGCCTTGAGGCCCGCTTTCATGCCGTCCTCCTTGCCCTGTTTCAGCCCGGCTTTTTCGCCAGTGTCGTAACCCTCCTGCCAACCCTTGCTGAAACCGAGCTTAAAGGCCGCCCAGCCAACGAACACCACCACCATTGCGAATATTAACAAGATACTTCCCATGCTACGCCCTGACACGCTTGCTGCTATACCGCGATTTTAACAAACGCCCGTCCACGCGCCCCAGTAATTAATCAGCAAGCACCCTGTTTCTGATTACTGGTGGCCAATACCCGCAGGATTACTGGCATTGATTGAGCAGGAAAACCGGCTGATCGGATAATTAAGAACCCTTCATGCTCAACAAGAGGAGTCAACCGTCTCATGAAACAGTGGATGTGCCTGGTATGTGGCTGGATTTACGACGAGGAACAGGGCTGGCCGGAAGAAGGCATCCCCCCAGGCACGCGCTGGGAGGATATACCCGACGGCTGGCGCTGCCCCGAATGCGGGGTCAGCAAACAGGATTTCGAGATGATCGAAGTTTAACTGCCAGGCAAGGCTTACGCCAGCACCCCCAGCACGCCCGCGCCCCGCTCTTTGGGTACGTCGGTGATATTGCGCAACTGGCGGCTACGCTGGATCAGGTCATGGATCAGCGGCAGCAGGATGGTCTCAACCGCCAGCAGCATTTTCTTTCCCGGCACGATCAGGGTGCTGCGGCGTGACATCACCGCCCCGGGGATCACTTCCAGCAGACTCGGGAAATGAGGCAACTTCACCCCCTGCTGGAAGTGGATGACCAGCGAACACTCATCCACGCTGGGGGTTAGTTCCGCCCCGAAAGGGTCTGACGTATCCACCAATGGGATCATCTGGAAATTGATATGGGTGCGGCTGAACTGCGGGGTAATGTAATCCACGTAATCACGCAGACGGCTGAGGATCATTTGCATGACCTCTTCCCGCGAATACCCGCGCAACTGGCTGTCGCGGTCAATTTTGCGCATCCACTCCAGGTTGGCGTTGGGTGCCATGCCGATATGCAGATCCGGGTACTGGGCGATGTTGATGTCCCCGGCCAGCACCGCGCCATGCAGGCCACGGTACAACAGCAGGTCGCTGTCGCTGTCCATTGGCTCCCAGGCGGTGAAAGTACCCGGCTCCTGCCCCCAATGCCCTGCCTGTTCACAGGTATGCAGGTAATGGCGCGACAAGCCAGTACCGGTAGCGCCGTACTGGAAAAACAGCGTTTCCAGCTTGTCGAGATGATTGCCCTCTGGGCCGAAATGGGTCAGGTTGCGCCCCGCCTCTTGTGCCTTGCGCACCTCCTCCCGCATGGTTTTGCGGTCGTAACGGTGGAAGGCGCTGCCCTCGACATACACTGCCTTGACCCGTTCGCGCCAGAAAATGTGTTCCAGCGCCGTGATGACGGCAGAAGACCCTGCCCCCGAAGAACCTGTAATAGCAACAATGGGATATTCTGCCGACATCTGTGTTTCTCCTCAAAAAAACGTGGTGCGTGTATGGCGTGCTCATCATACGGTAATCTCCAGCCATATCAGAGCATAAAGCAAAATTGGGGCAAGAAAAAAGGGGCTGGACGTATCAGGACAGGCAGCTTTTTTCCATGCTAAACTACGCCGCATTTTTCAGGATAAACTGACGAGAGTTCGACATGGCCGGTCATAGTAAATGGGCAAACATCAAACACAAGAAAGCTGCTGTTGACAAAAAACGGGGCAAAATCTGGACTAAACTGATCCGTGAAATCACGGTGGCGGCGAAGGAAGGCAAAACTTCCGACCCCAACGCCCACCCGCGCCTGCGCCTGGCGGTCGACAAGGCGCTCGGCGCGAACATGCCGAAAGACACCATTGACAAGGCGTGCAAGCGCGGCGCAGGCGAAACCGGTGCGGAAAACTACTCCGAAGTGCGTTATGAAGGTTACGGCCCCGGCGGCATTGCGGTCATCATCGAAACCATGACCGATAACGTCAACCGCACTGTCGGTGAAGTGCGCCACGCCCTCACCAAACATGGCGGCAACCTCGGCACCAACGGCTCGGTCGCATTCCAGTTCAAAAAAATAGGCGTAATGAACTTCGCCCCCGGCATTGATGAGGAAAAGCTGATGGAAGCCGCCCTCGAAGCTGGCGCGGAAGACATCCAGATGGATGATGACGGTTCCGCTGAAATCATCACCGCGCCGGAAGATTTCACCGCAGTCAAGGATGCCCTGATCGCCGCCGGTTTCACCCCGGATCTGGATGAAGTCACCATGCGCGCAGACAACCTGACGGAAGTGGAAGGCGAAGTAGCCGAAAAATTGCTGAAAATGATCGACATGCTGGAAGACCTCGACGACGTGCAGGAAGTCTTCACCAATGCCGATTTCAGCGATGAAGCCCTGGAGGCGCACGGTTAAGGTGGCGCTGCGCCGCATCCTCGGCATAGACCCCGGCTCCCGCCAGACGGGCGTTGGGGTGATCGAAACCGATGGCCAGCACACCCGGCATGTTTTCAGCACTTGCCTGCGCTTGGGCGATGCCCCCCTACCCGAACGCCTCGGCGTCATTTTCCGCGAACTGACCCACATCATCTGCCAACACCAACCGGTGGAAATGGCGGTTGAAGACGTCTTCGTCTCCAATAATGCCGCTTCCGCGCTAAAATTGGGGCAGGCGCGCGGTGCAGCCATTTGCGCGGGTGTTACCTGCGGCCTGCCGGTTGCCGAATACAGCCCCAAGGAAGTCAAGCAGGCCACCGTCGGCAAAGGTGGTGCTGACAAGACCCAGGTACAGCACATGGTAAAAATCCTGCTGGGGCTGCACGGGCGCTTGCAAGCTGATACGGCGGATGCGTTGGCGGTGGCGCTGTGCCATGCGCACGCCAGCCATTTGCAGAGCCGGATTGCGCGGGCGATAGAATTTTCCCCCGCCCCCCCCCTGGGAGGGAGTCAGAGGAATCCACCATGATTGGACTGCTGCGTGGCAAACTGCTGGTTAAACAGCCCCCCGACCTGATGCTGGATGTGAATGGCGTCGGTTATGAAGTGCAAGCGTCCATGACCACGTTTTACGACCTGCCGGAATTGCAGGCAGACGTAACCCTCTACACCCATTTTGTGGTGCGGGAAGACGCTCAACTGCTGTTCGGCTTCAGTTCCCAGACCGAGCGCGAACTATTCCGTCACCTGCTGAAAGTGAACGGGGTCGGCCCCAAGATGGCGCTAGCGATTGTTTCCGGCATGAACCCGCTGGAATTCCGTCAGGTCATCCACGCCAGCGACATTGCCCGCCTGAGCCGCATCCCCGGTGTTGGCAAGAAAACCGCCGAACGCTTGGTCATCGAATTGCGTGACCGCCTGCCTAAAAGCGAAGGCGGCAACACCGCCAGCATCCCGGCAGCCACCAGCGCCCCTGCAACCTCCGCCAGCGACGAGGCCATCAACGCGCTATTGGCGCTTGGCTACAAACCCGCGCAAGCCAGCCAGATGATTGCGGCTTACGAGAACCAAGGGTTAGGCGTGGAAGAGATGATCCGCCAGGCACTGCGTGCCAGCCTCAAGTGACAACCGACCGCCCCAAGATTGTCACCTGCCCCCCCCGCCTGTCACGCCCAAACTGTCAATACTGTCACTTTTTGACAGCCTAGCCAGTTATTACCCCGGTTCGTCCCATTAGCAAACACTCGATATTAATTAATAAAATTAATTATATAGAGGCACGATTAATCGTTTGGCACAGGGGTTGCAACTACCATAGCACAGGCTGAGACGGCATGAAGACCTGAATGTCTGCAAGGGACGACAAAAACAACAAGAAAGGGTTAAGGAAAGCATTTACCAGCAAGCCCCAAGAGGTAGAGAGCAGGCATAAGCATTAACAACAATAAAGCGCCTGGCCATACCTCGACTCTTCTGCCCCCCGCGGATAACGCGGGGCGCTTTATCCGGAGTCAGGTGGTTGAGAACAATAATAACAATAAATCCATAATAATAATTTTAGCCCGTGTTGACTGCCCCCGTTCATCGGGGGCGTTGTTTTTCATGCGGTTTTACCCGCCGCTTGTCGCTTTTCTTCCAGCTTGGCCATATTCCACGCACTTTCCATTTGTTCCAGACGCGCATCCTCAAGGGTAAACCCCTGCGCCAACAACAGGCTTTCCACCCGCTGGAAACGCTGCTCGAACTTACGGTTGGAAAGGCGCAAGGCATTTTCCGCATTTACCCCCAACAGGCGCGCCAGATTGGTTGCCCCCATCAGTACATCACCCACTTCTTCCTCAATGCGGCTGAAAGGATCGCCGGTGTCCACAGCATCCACGACTTCATCGAGTTCCTCATGAATTTTGGGGATTACCTGCCGCCAATCATCCCAGTCGAAACCCACCCTGGCAGCCCGCTGCTGGATTTTCTGGCTACGACGCAAGGCTGGCATGGCTGCCGGGATACCGGCAAAAAAACCGGATTCCGACTCTTTGCCGGAGCGCTCATCCTGCTTGATGCTTTCCCACGCCTGCTTCTGCTCGCCTTCATCGGCAAACACCGCATTGCCAAAAACATGCGGATGACGCCGGATCATCTTGTCCGTAATCCCTTGCGCCACATCGTTGAAATCAAATAAACCCTGCTCGCTGGCAATTTGTGCCATGAACACGACCTGGAACAGCAAATCGCCCAACTCGTCGCGCAAGGCGGCAGCATCACCCCGATCCACCGCATCCGCCACCTCATACACCTCCTCCAGCGTATGCGGCAAAATGGTCTGCCAAGTTTGCTTAATGTCCCATGGGCAACCCGTCTGAGGGTCGCGCAAACGTACCATAAGATTCAGCAATTCATTGATACCCATATAACTTCATCCGTTTTTGCCTTGCATCACATTAACCTGTAGCGTATTGTGCGTTTGTCGTGCAATATACACAATTGTGGTATGAATGCTACGCTTAAAGATAAAGCACAACCCGACTTATTGAACTCAAAACAGACTTGAAGGAGCTCAACATGACTCTGAAAACAATTATTGGCAGCAGCATGGTTGCTATGATGATGACAACAACTGCCCAGGCTCACGATGGCAAATACCTCCAGAACGGTGATGGCCAAGCCGTCAAAAACAGCGTGGAAGAAAGCTGCGTATTGGCCATGTATGGCAACATGGTAGACGGCTGCGAAGCCGCCCCAGCAGCCCCAGCACCTGTGGCCGCGCCAGCGCCAGTGCCAACCCCGCGCGCGCATGTGCCTGTAGTCCCTAAAGTCAAGGCAAAAGGCAACTACAAAGGCAGGGTACAGATGGATCCGGCTTCCCGTGCCACCATGCAACAGTACCAGAAGTAATAAACCTGTCGGATATTCCGTTATTTACGCAGGGTTCCAGCCCCTCTCCACCGCACAGGGGGAGGGGCTGTTTACCTGTTCCAAGAAAAATCCTGCCAAACTATGGTCACTTAACACCAAAGTAACCTATAATCGGGGCGGTTGTTGTATATTTAAGACACTCTGTCACGAATTAGCTTCCTGCAATCAGAATCAATATTCCGGGCTTGCGGAAGCATTAAGACTCAACAATGTAAACCATAATTAGGCTTAAGGAGATCACAATGACTCTGAAGAAAGTTGCAGGCATCAGCATTGCTGCCCTGATGGCAGCCATGATGGCCACCACTGCATACGCAGAAGACGGCAAATACGTCCAGAACGGTTCCGGCGAAGCCGTCAAGAACAGCGTTGAAGGCACTTGCGTCAAGGCTCAATACGGCAGTATGCCAGAAGGCTGCGAAGCGGCTCCTGAGCCAGCCCCAGCTCCTCCGCCCCCCCCACCTCCTGCCCCGGCTCCTGCGCCAATCCAGCGTTTGAGCCTGAGCGCTGACACCAACTTCGACTTCGACAAGGCAGACCTGAAACCAGCCGGTAAAGCCAGCTTGGATCAGTTCCTCGGTAGCCTGGCAGGCGCGAAAGTGACCGGTATCAGCGTGGTCGGCCACACTGACAGCGTTGGTTCCGACGCTTACAACCAGACCCTGTCTGAAAAGCGCGCTGCTTCTGTCGCCAACTATCTGGTTAGCAAAGGTGTTCCGGCTGCTGCCATCCAGGCATCTGGCCGTGGCGAATCCCAGCCAATTGCGGACAACAGCACCAAGGCTGGCCGCGCTGCCAACCGCCGTGTTGACGTGACTGCTTCCGGTACTCGCTAAGCACCATCATCAATCAGTTTCTATATGAAGCTGCATTGATGCAAAAAAGTCGGGCTTGACCCGGCTTTTTTGCGCCCGCATGAAACATTTCATTCTTTTCTAATATTCAGCTAATATACTTGCCTTTATTTTTTGGCCGGGTCGCGCTTTTTCCCGTCCGCATGTTCACCACATCCTTCTGGAGAAGATACATTATGTCAATCAAAGTGGCTGTGCCCAGGGAAACTGCCGAGGGCGAGCGCCGGGTTGCCATGGAATCCAGTGTCATCGCCAAGCTCGGCAAACTGGGGGCGGAAGTCCTGGTCGAAGCCGGGGCAGGCAGTGCGGCGCACATTCCTGATGCTGCCTTCACGGGCGCAACCATTGTCCCTTCCGCTGCGGAACTCTACCAACAGGCGGACATCGTGCTAAAAGTACAACCACCTTCCGCCGAGGAAATCGCCCTACTGAAAGAAGGCGATGTGCTGATCGGTTCCTTGCAGCCGTACAAGTTCCCGGAACTGGTAGCGGCGCTCAAAGCCAAAAACATTACTGCCTACGCTATGGAACTGATCCCGCGTATTTCCCGCGCGCAGGCGATGGATGTGTTGTCTTCCCAGGCTGCCGTCGCCGGTTACAAAGCGGCCATCATGGGTTCAGACCTGTGCCCACGCTTTTTCCCGATGCTGACGACCGCTGCCGGCACCATCCGCCCATCCAAGGTGATCGTGATCGGGGCAGGCGTGGCAGGCTTGCAGGCCATCGCCACCGCCCGTCGTCTGGGCGCAGTGGTGGAAGGCTATGACGTGCGTTCCGCCACCAAGGAACAGGTGCAATCGCTCGGCGCAAAATTCATCGAACTGGGCATCAAGGCCGAAGGTGCAGGCGGTTACGCCCGCGAACTGACCGCCGAAGAAAAACAGCAGCAGCAGGATGAACTGGCGAAACACATTGCCACTGCCGACGTGCTGATCACCACGGCTGCCGTGCCGGGCCGCCCTTCGCCGAAAATCATTCCGGAATCTACCGTTGACGGCATGAAATCCGGCGCGATCATCATTGACCTGGCGGCAGAAGGTGGCGGTAACTGCACCCTGACCCAGCCGGGACAAACCATTGTCCATAACGGCGTCACCATCCATGCCCCCTTGAACGTACCCAGTCAGGTGCCGGTACATGCTTCCGAAATGTACGCCAAAAACCTGTTCAATTTCCTCAGCCCGATGCTGAAAGACGGCCAATACCAGCCGGATTTCGAGGATGAGGTCATTGCAGGCGCACTGCTGACGCATGGGGGCAAAATCATGAACGAATCCATCCGCCAACTGGTTGAAGGAGCAGCATAATGGACGGTTTTATCGCGCTTTACATCTTCATGCTGGCGGCTTTCACCGGCTATGAAGTGATTTCCAAAGTACCGGTCATCCTGCACACCCCGCTGATGTCGGGTTCCAACTTTGTCCACGGCATCGTGCTGGTCGGCGCAATGGTAGTGCTGGGGCAAGCAGAAGATGGCATGGAGCAACTGGTCGGTTTCATCGCCGTGGTGCTGGCGGCAGGCAACGCCGTCGGTGGCTACGTCGTCACCGAGCGGATGCTGGACATGTTCAAAAGCAGCAAGGGGGAGAAATAAGCCATGAACCTGTTTGTGGAAATCTTTTATTTCGCCGCTGCGGTGTTGTTTATTATCGGCCTGAAGCAAATGTCCTCACCGGTTACGGCGCGGCGCGGCATCGTCTGGGCAGGCGTGGGCATGGTGCTGGCCACCTTGATTACCTTCGCCCACCCACATGTCAACAGCAACTACCTGCTGATTTTCCTCGGCATCGCCATTGGTGGCGGGCTGGCATGGAAAACCGGCAAGGAAGTCGCCATGACCGACATGCCGCAGATGATTGCGCTCTACAACGGCATGGGCGGCGGCGCGGCGGCAGCGATTGCGGCGGTGGAACTGATCAAGCGCGAACCGATGGATCCGCTGGTGCAACTGCTGGCCATTTTCGGCGCGCTGATCGGTTCGGTGGCCTTCTCCGGCTCGCTGATCGCATTTGGTAAACTGCAAGGTATCAAACAGTTGCGTGGCGCTATCCGCTTCAAAAACCAGCAGCGTATCAATGCCGCCATATTCGTGGTAGTCGCGTGGATGGGTTTAGGCATTGCCACCAGCGGCACGGATTATGGCATGTTCACCCTGTTCCTGTTCTTCGCGCTGGCACTGGCTTTCGGCGTAATGATGACGCTGCCCATCGGGGGCGCGGATATGCCGGTGGTCATTTCCCTCTACAACGCCTTCACCGGCCTTGCGGTTGGCTTTGAAGGCTTCGTACTGGAAAACCCTGCCATGATGATTGCTGGGATCGTGGTCGGCTCCGCCGGTACGCTGCTGACGCAACTGATGGCCAAAGCCATGAACCGCCCGATTTCCAACGTGCTGTTCAGCAACTTTGGCGAAGGCGGCGGCGAAGCCCAGGAAGTCACCGGCAGCATGAAAGCCATCGAAGCGCCGGATGCCGCCATCATGATGGCGTTCTCTGAAAAAGTCATCATCATTCCTGGCTACGGCATGGCGGTCGCGCAAGCCCAGCACAAGATTTGGGAAATGACCAAGCAGTTGCAGGAACGCGGCGTCACGGTCAAATTCGCCATCCACCCGGTCGCAGGCCGTATGCCGGGTCATATGAACGTATTGCTGGCGGAAGCGGGTGTGCCGTATGACATCATCTATGACCTCGACGAAATCAACGAAGAGTTCAAGACTGCTGATGTGGCACTGGTCATCGGCGCGAACGACGTGGTGAACCCGGTAGCACGTACCGACCCCAGCAGCCCGATTTACGGGATGCCGATCCTCAACGCTGATTACGCCAAAAACGTGATCGTGGTCAAGCGTGGCCAGGGGGCTGGTTTCTCCGGCATTGAGAACCACCTGTTCTTCGCCGACAACTGCCGGATGCTGTATGGTGATGGCCAAGCAGTTGCGAACGAATTGATTACAAATATTAAGGAATTATGAACGTCAAGTCTTGACAATCAGGAAAAAAGCCCGGTTTATCCGGGCTTTTTTATGAGTTGTCCACACCATAACCGTATATTCATATTTTTCTTATAGCCATTCATACACACCCGGGCATTAATAAATAAATTATTGATTTTAAAATATAAATAGTAACTGATTAATAATTAATCAATTCGGAAAAGTGCTTGCCACACAAGGGCTACAGGCATCTTTCCGCAGTTCTTCCACAGAGTTATCCACAGGTTCTGTGTATAACCGGAATTTCTACTGATACAGCAAGGGTTTGTTAAGGTTTTGCCTAAAACGCGGCAACTTCTACCCACAAAACCCCCGCCCCTCCCATTGGCAATTCCGTTACACTTGAGGCATGAACCAAAACCACCTTGTTGCACAAATTGCTATCCCGCGCCCACTGCCCTCCCTGCTCACGTATTCGCTCCCAGACGGGCAAACCCTGGCTCCCGGCATCCGCACAGTTGTGCCACTGGGAAAGCAACAGGTCGTTGGCATGGTCATCAAGACAGAAACATGGGAGGAACCAACCGACAACGCTTTCGCACTTAAGCCCATCACCGCCACCCTTGACCAGCTCCCCTTACCCGACACACACTTGCTGGAATTGCTGCAATGGGCTACCCGTTATTACCATCACCCGCCAGGCGAAGTGATCTTCAACGCCCTGCCAGTTGCCTTGCGCAAGCCCAAGCCGCTGTCCAGCCGGATGCAGAAACTCCTGCTCCCCGCCGCACAAAAGCCGACAGCCATCGCCGTGCCGGAAAGCGTTTTCCCCCTCACCAATGAACAAGAACAGTGCCTGCTCAGCATCCAGCAATGGAACCAACACAAAAAGCCGTACCCCGTTCTGTTACACGGCATCACCGGTAGCGGCAAGACCGAAATCTACCTGCGCCTGATCGCGCCCCTGGTCACCGCCGGCCAGCAAGCGCTGGTAATCGTGCCGGAAATCGGCCTGACCCCACAGCTGCTGCTACGCTTCCGGCAATTTTTCGGTACGCTGCCACTGGTTTGCCTGCATTCCGGCCTCAGTGACGGCGAGCGCCTGCAAGCCTGGCTGCAAGCGCGCAGCGGGCAAGCACGCATCATCATCGGCACACGCTCAGCCATTTTCACCCCAGCGCCCCAACTCGGCCTGATCGTGATTGATGAGGAACACGACACCTCCCTCAAACAACAGGAAGGCTTCCGCTATCATGGCCGCGACCTCGCCATCAAGCGGGCGCAAATGCTCGGCATCCCCATCATTCTCGGTAGTGCCACCCCCGCGCTGGAAACGCTTTACAATGCCCAGGCGGGGCGCTTCCATTACATCCGCCTCAACCAACGCCCCGGAGCCACGCTCACACCGGAACTGCAAATCCAGGACACGCGCCCGTTTGAACTACAGGCTGGGCTGACGCCAGCCAGCTTGCAGGCCATCCGCCAAACCCTGGCACGCGGTGAGCAAGCCATGGTGTTCCTCAACCGGCGCGGTTTCGCCCCCGCGCTGTTCTGCCCCGCCTGCGGCTGGCAGGCCAGTTGCAAACATTGCAGCGTCAACATGACCTGGCACGCCCGCCGCAACAAGCTGGTTTGTCACCATTGTGGCGCGGAACAAGCCACCCCGGCGCAATGCCCGACCTGCCACAACCCCAAGCTCACCACCCAGGGGCAAGGCACCGAACGGCTGGAACTGAGCCTGCAAAGCACGTTCCCGGAATTCCAAGTGGTACGCATCGACCGCGACACCACCAGCCGCAAGGGCGAACTCGAAGACAAGCTCGCCACCGTGCGCGGCAATGAACCGCTGATCCTGGTGGGAACCCAGATGCTGGCCAAGGGGCATGATTTCCCCAACCTGACCCTGGTGGTGATCCTCGACATCGACCATTCGTTGCTCAGCACTGACTACCGGGCGCTGGAACGCCTCGGCCAGTTACTGGTACAAGTCGCCGGGCGGGCCGGGCGGGCGCAAAAACCGGGCAAGGTCATCCTACAAACCAGCCAGCCGGACAACCCCCTGTTGCACCAACTGATCGGCCACGGTTACACGCCTTTCGCCCGGCAACTGCTGGAAGACCGTAAACGCTGGCATTTTCCGCCGTTCGGCCATCAAGCATTGATCCGCGCCAGCAGCACTGCCAGCATGGAAAAAGCCTTGCAATTCTTGGAACGGGTCAGCCAGTTGCTGACTGGTACTGACGTTTCAGGTGTGCAACGGCTAGGGCCAATACCTGCTCCGGTCGAGAAACGCGCCAACCGCTATCGCGCCCAGTTACTGCTCACCAGCCGCCAGCGGGCGCGGCTACATACGGCCTTGCAGCACCTGCTACACGCAGAAGGCAATATTCCGGGCCGTTCCAGTGTGCGCTGGTCTGTAGACGTTGACCCCATTGATTTTAGCTAGATATTACTTAAAAGTTATCACTTAAGTTATTAATACTTAGAGTTTTTGCTATACTGGCAAATATACTCCAACGATCGAGGCTCCGACGATGACCAAAGATTTCAAAAAACAGGCGGTATCCGAAAGCGTTTTTGGACAATACGGCATGGGCTGGATGGCAGGCGGCATAGCCATCGGCCTGCTGGTTGGCGCAGGCATGTATGCCCTTGCCCATAAAGAAGATGCGCCCACCACAACCGCATTACAACCCAGCGCCGATATGAGTATCGCCGCCGCTGACGCGGGTTCCGGGATACAACCTGCCCAGCCTGGTGAAACCAGCCAGATGGACACACCTGCCACTGCTGACGAAGCAACCACAGATGAAATCCCCGGTTTCAGCTACCATGCCGTGCTGCCGCAGCTGGAAATTGACATTCCCGCGTCCGTGCAGGCCGAACAACAGGCTGCCGCCAAACAGGCCAGCAGCAAGGCGGATAAAAAAGCGGAAAACCAGCCTGCCCCGGCAGTTCCGACCGGCTTCAACGGCTTCCAGATCGGCTCCTACAAAACCGCTGATCAAGCCAGCGACATACAAAAACGCCTGAAACGCAGCGGCCTCACTACCCGCGTGGAACAAGCCAGCGTGAATGGCACTGTCTGGTTCCGGGTACGCCTTGGCCCCGCCAGTTCGCCTGACATGATGCAGAAATGGCAACAAACCCTGTCTGGAATGGGAATTAGCCCGATGGCCGTGCGTATGTAATCATGTTACCCGTGATTTGAACAACTTCAAGGGAGTCAAACAATGGCGCATTTGGACATCCATTCTGGCGTAGTGGTCGCCAATGCAAGCGAAAGCGAACGCGCGGGCTTCATCCGCCGCACCTATCTGCACCTGGGCGGTGCCATCCTGGCATTTGTCGGGGTCGAAACCCTGCTGATCCAGTCCGGCATCGCCGAATCCTTCACGCACCTGCTGAGTGGCAGCATGTGGATGTGGCTAGTGGTAATGGGGTTGTTTATGGCGGTTTCCTACGTCGCCAATAACTGGGCACATTCCGCCATCTCCAAAGAAATGCAGTACGCCGGGCTGGGTCTGTTCGTGGTGGCGGAAGCCGTTGTCTTCATGCCGCTGATTTACATCGCCCTCGCCAGAGCGCCTGATGTGCTGAGCCATGCCGGCTTGCTGACGCTGATGCTGGTCGGCGGCCTCACCTTCACCGCTTTCACCACCCGCAAGAACTTCTCGTTCCTGGGGCCGGCCCTCAGTATCGGCGGCTGGATTGCGCTGGGTGTCATTGCCACCAGCATCCTGTTTGGTTTCACCCTCGGCGCGCTATTCTCCGGCATCATGATTATATTTGCCGCTGCATCGGTGCTGTACACCACCTCCAACATCATCCATGAATACAATAGCGGGCAACACGTGGCCGCTTCGCTGGCGCTGTTCTCCAGCGTCGGTTTGATGTTCTGGTATATTGTCCAGTTCCTGATGAGCCTGACAGGCCAAGAATAAATATTCTCCATTGGACATTTATTGATTGACAGGCATCCTTCGGGATGCCTTTTTTATTTGGAAAAGCACTATGGCGATTTACGCAATTGGCGACCTGCAAGGCTGTTACGACCCCTTCATGCGCCTGCTGGACAAGCTGCGCTTCGACCCCTTCCGCGACACCCTGTGGATCTGCGGCGATCTGGTCAACCGTGGCAAGCAATCGCTGGAAACCTTGCGTTTTGTACGCTCCCTGCGCGATGCCGCCATCTGTGTGCTAGGCAACCACGACATCAGCCTGATTGCCGCCTTTTACGGCTTGCGCAAACCACACAGAAGTATGCAAACGCTGGTGGAAGCCCCCGATTACGCCGACCTGATCCAGTGGCTGCGCCAACAGCCCATCTTTTACGTCGA
Organism: Thiothrix nivea DSM 5205; assembly: GCF_000260135.1. Classification (NCBI taxonomy): domain Bacteria; kingdom Pseudomonadati; phylum Pseudomonadota; class Gammaproteobacteria; order Thiotrichales; family Thiotrichaceae; genus Thiothrix; species Thiothrix nivea. The sequence goes on from NZ_JH651384.1 coordinate 2,107,278, forward strand.
CCAGACGCTGGGCTATGCCATGAGCCATGCCGGCATTCCACCCGTGTGGGATTTGGCCACCGCACAAGCCTGTGCACGGGAAGTCGAGCAGGAACTCCGCAGCCCCACTGTCGCCACCTGGCTGCCCCAGGTTTACGGCGACCAGCCAGATGACTGGAGCCCAAACCTGTCTGGCCATGACCGCCACCGCTACATCCTCAACGCCTTTACCCGTATGCGCTACTGCCGCCCGGATGGCAGCCTGGAATTCCAGGCCAAGGGCAGGCCACCTGCCCAAGAAGGCCATGCCATACCCGCCACGGAACTTATTCCCTGGTTCCAGTATCCAAACCGATACGACTTAAATTTGACCACAATCTTTGGACATTGGTCTACATTGGGTTATTATCAGGCAAATCAAGTCATTGCGCTGGATACTGGCTGTGTATGGGGTGGCCAGTTAAGCGCCTTCAGAATCGATAGCAATAACAACCAACTTATCTGTATTGAATGTGACGACTATGGGCGAGAAGAAAGAAACAAGCCTTCCGGGTAATTACGCTGGCACTGTCAAGGTCACCGTGCGTGACAGGGACTATTATGTCCATTCCAGCGCCCCGATGCCGATGATGCCGCTGGATGATTTGCTGAAAGCCCTCGAAACCAACCGTGCCATCCTCAAGACCTGCCAAGAAAAACTACGCGAAAATTTTATCAAGGAAGCTTTTGAATACGCCGCCCCCTGGTTACTCAATTACGATAGCCCTACCCAGGACGCCATCCAGGCTCACCTCAACATCAATATGCTGATCCCGCTGATCAACCTGAAAGGTGGTGAAGCCCACTTTGAAAAGCCCGAAACCCTCAATGTCCAGACCCGGGTGGAACTGATGCGCAACATCGCCGAAAAAAGCGCGTTCATGGATCAGCTTTCCACCCACAACAGCTTCCACACCGGCGTCGCTATGAGCTTTATCCTGATAGTGCTACTGGCGCTGGTGTTACTCTGACAGCAACGGCTCCCGCTGTTCCGCCGTCAGTTGCAGCACTTCCGCCACCGCCGCCTCAATCGCGGGCAAATCCGGAATAAAGCACAGCAGATGCGAAGCCCTCACTTGCCTCGCTACGTAAGGGCAGCGTTGCACATTGCCACTGTGGTCATCACGCAAGGTATCAGGCAGGATTTCCAGCGTATTCAGCCCACCCTGTACCCGCAAGGCGATGAAAGGCAGACCCGGCAAGGCTGACACCGTATGCAGGATCAGGCACTTGCCCTCATCCGACTCCCCCGCCTCCTCCGCCATGCACAGGGACTCCAGCGACACCACCGGAATCTGCCGGTTACGCCAGTGCAGCCAACCCTCCACCCCCGGATGCATGGATGGGGCCAGCTCGCTGCCTGTCACCAGTTCCGCCATCAAGTTGAGGGGCAACACCAGATTACCCTTATGCAAACGCACAATCAGGCTCTTGATGGCCGGTTCGTAGCTGTGTTTCATGCAGTAACATCCTCCCAGGCATGTGAATTGTCAGGCTCATGGCCGCTTGCCAGCACATCCCCGATTGCATCCAGCAGCACCTCGTTCTGGTAAGGTTTGCCGAGGAAACCGGTAGCCCCCAGCGCGCCCGCATGTTCGCGGTGCTTCTGCGCAGTACGGGAACTGATCATGATCACCGGCAAACGCGCCCACTGCGGGTCGCGCCGCAAATGCCCCAGCAGTTCAAACCCATCCATGCGCGGCATTTCAATATCCAGCAACACCACATCTGGCTGGAATTCAGCCATCCTCTCCAGCGCCTCCATGCCATCTTTGGCCGTAAAGACCTGATATTCGCGGCTACTGAGGAATTTTTCCGTCACCCGCCGCACGGTAATGGAATCATCCACCACCAAAACCCGGGGAGGCCCTGATGGCTCCTGCGGCTCTTCCAGCACAACCGTCTCCTCCGGTGGGGTGATTTGCTCGTCAGTGCTCAGGCGCGCCAGTTCCGCCATATCCGGTACTAAGAAGACTCTACCATCCGGCGCAACCGTGGCCGCCGAATACAGGCGGCAGTCCTTGAACAGGCCACCCAACGGCTGCAACACCACCTCGCGTCGCCCACGGATGCGGTCGATCACCCAAGCCACCGCCTGCCCCTGCATTTGCACAAACACTGTCGGGAAGCGCTCATCCACTGCCCAGGGCTGATCCCCGTGCGGCGTCCCCAGCCAGTCGGCCAGATGGCGCAACCGATATTGTTCGCCAGCAAACTCCAACGTGGCATCTTTCGCCTGCAACGCCGCCTGAACCTGCTGGCCTGACAGGCGCGCCAGACCCTGCACGCCATTGATGGGCAAGGCGAACACCTGTGCTTGTGCTTCCACCAGCAACACCGGGTTTACCACCAGCGTAAATGGCAGGCGCATAACAAACTCTACCCCCTCATTGGGGTGGGACTCGATTTGCAGGCTGCCGCCCAAGGCTTTCAGTTCCGAATACACCACATCCATGCCGATACCGCGCCCGGCAATCTGGCTGACCGTTGGCGCAGTGGAAAAACCAGGACGCAGGATCAACCGGTGCAACTCCTCATCCGGCAGCTCCTGACCAGCATCGGCAATGCCCATGGCGACAGCCTTTTCCAGCAGGCGCTGCCGGTTAAGACCGCAGCCGTCATCGCGGAAGCGGATCACAATTTCGGAATCATCGCGGCTTACGCTCAGGGTAATGTTGCCGGTGCGCGGCTTGCCCTGCTGCTCGCGTTGTTCCGGCATTTCGATGCCGTGGGAAATGGCATTGCGGATCAGGTGCTCCAGTGGGGCTGTCATGTGCTGTAGCAGATTGCGGTCTAGCTCGCATTCTTCACCCTGTACCTCCAGTGTTACTTGCTTGCCCAATTCACCTGCCACCTGCCGGGTGAGGCGGCGCAAGCGCGGCACCAACATGGTCACAGCCACGAGTCGGGTATTGAGCAATTCCTGTTGCAACTTGCGGGTGGTGCGCATGTCCCCTTGCAGCAATTGCTCGCCCTTGCGTACCTGCCCGGCCAGATCCGCTTCCAGGTTCACCAGATCGTTCAGGCTTTCCGCCAATGAGCGGGAAATACGCTGGACTTCGGCGTACTGATCCATTTCCAGCGGGTCGAAACCATCCCTGGCTGCGCGGCTCTGCAAACGTTTGCTGCGCCCGTCGTGAATCTGCGCTTCACTTTCCAGCTCCAGTGCACGGACTTGCTGGCGCAAACGGGCTACTGTGCGCACCAGTTCCTCCACATCCATACCCATGCTGCTGAGGTGTTCGGACATTTGCACCTGTTGCACATTGAGTTCGACCACCCGGTCAATCAGGCCATCCACAAACAGCGCTGACAGGCGGATAGTTTCGTGGCTGCCCACACTGGCTGGGCTGGCAGGTTCGGCTGCTTCACCAGCAGCAGATGGGCGGACGGCACTGTCGAGAACCGTGATATCCGGCAAGTTTTCCGCCTGTTCCAACAATAATTGTTCCAACATGCTGCCGGATTCGGTCTGGCCTGACCGCTGGCGTGCCCACGCCTCTGCCACCGGAACAGGCCCTTCAGCCTCCACGCCAGGTGCACTACTTTCTTCGGTATCATCCAGCGGTGGCCATTCAACCTCCTCAAGAATCGGCAGGTCGGCAGCGGGTACTGGTTTTGGTGATGGCGGTGCGGTTTGCTGCCGGTAACCATCTGCAAGGTTGTGTAACTGGTCAACTGCTTGCTGCAATTGCTCAATATCTGCAAAACTGACCTCCTGCCCCGCACCAGCCAACCCACACAACAGGTTTTCCGCTTCATGGCTGACATCCGCCATAACGGTCAGTTGCGCCATGCGTGCCCCACCTTTGAGGGTGTGGAATTCGCGCTCCAGCTCGCGGATCACCTCCATGTCATACGGTCTGTCACGCAGATTTTGCAAGTTCAGGTCGAGGGACTGGAGCTGTTCAGGCGCTTCCTCCCAGAACAATTGCCAGATGAGGCGTGATTCCGTGTCATCCTCTGGCTCTGGCTCTGGCTCTGGCTCTGGCTCTGGCTCTGGCTCTGGCTCTGGCTCTGGCTCCGGCTCCGGCTCCGGCTCCGGCTCCGGCTCCGGCTCCGGCTCCGGCTCCGGCTCCGGCTCCGGCTCCGGCTCCGGCTCCGGCTCCGGCTCCAGGGTGAAATCCGGCTCAATGGCTGGCAAGACTGCCGGTTCCTCAGCGACTGGCGAGAGAAAATCAAATACTTCCTCATCCTCGGCGGGCACTACCGGTGCAACAGCAGGCTCAAAATCCGCTGAGTTTTCGTCAGACAAAGCAACAACCGCGAAATCCGGCATTGCTATTTCCACCCGGTCAGCCGTCGGGGCAGCAGGCGTAACCGGCTCATCGGGCAGTGGAGCCAAAGAGAAATCCAGCACTTCCGGATCATCCGACCCGGCCATCTCTGCAAAATCGGTGATTTCCTCTCCAGCATCAGCGATGACCGCCTCGGCCTCCGCGATCAAGGCGCTAACCTGATCGGTTTTCTGCTGGGCCTGCAGGAATAAAGGTAACTGCGCCCGGAGTTCAGCGACAGCCTTGCCAATCTGCCGTGATACCCTGTCAGTGGCGGGTATCCCCCCCGACAGCACATGATTCAGCAAATCCTCGTGCACCCAGGCAAAATCGCCTAGCGCAAATGCGCCTGCCATCCGACCGCTACCTTTGAGGGTGTGGAAAGCACGCCGGATTTCAATCAGCAAGTTACGGTTTTCCCGCGCCTTATCCCACTGCGGGTGAAGAATTGTCAGATTCTGGCAAATGTCGGTCACTTCTTCTGTGAAAATCTCGAAGATTTCCTCCCCCAACGCATCACGCAGACCGGGAGAGGTATCCTCGGCAATCAGACTGTTGCCAGACTGGAAAGGTTCGGGTTCCGGAAGCGTTGGTAAAGGTTCGTCGACATCGACTGTTGCGCTTTTTTTTTTGCTTCGGCCTCGGCTTCCACTTCGTCCAGATCCACGTCGGCCAGCAAATCCAGTTGGCTAAACCCATCAAGTTCACGCAACTTGGCGAAACCGGTGGGCAACAACGACAGATAGTCTTCATTTTGCAGGCGGGCAGAAACCGATGCCTCAAACAAGGTTAAAATATCCGCAAACGTGGACAATTCTTCCTGTGACGGCTCCCGGTTCTGAGCCAGCAGATCCTCCCTGACGTAGCGTAGGGCGGTATCAACCATTGGCAGTAACTCGTCGGTATCAGCCACTTTTAACGCGCCACTGATATTTTCCAGCGAGGCAACCACCTCTTCCAGACAAACAAACGCCCACCCTTCCTTGTAGAAAGCCACCGTGCGTGACTGCGCCTTACCCAGCTCGGTCAGGGTGGTGCGTAACAGACTGCGCTCACCGGAAGGATCCTGGGTGTCGCCGTCCTGACTGAATACATTGTCGGTCAGGTCATGGCCGGTTTCTGCGTATTCAGCCAAAATTTTCTCCAGCTTGGCGTAGTGGGTACTGATTTGCAGCATGGCGTCAAAATCCTGCGCCTGGCCACTGGCCGCTTTGGCCTGCAAGGTTTCTACCAGGTCAGCCGTCAGCTCGGCAGCACGTCCCAAACCCAGCATCGCCAGGGTGCTGGTCAGGCTACCGGTCTTGTCCGCCAGTTTGCCCAACAGTTCCGGTTGCCGCGTTTTATCCTGCATACCGTCAAGAATGGTTTGCAAACCACGTAATTCATCTGTTACCGAAGTGGATACCGCGCGCCACAGATCACGCCCAGGTGTGGTGTAATACTGGCGCAATTCCGACAGGGTTTCACCACGGGGCAAATAGACATCCAAGTGGTAAGCAGCCTTGACCTGATCGGTGACCTCTTCGCCACTATCCGCCAAACCGATGTAATACAGCAGGTTTTTAATCAACTCATCCGGCAGGCCACGCTCATAACGCTCTTCACCCTGCTCGCCAAAACGGCGGATTTCCCGTTCCAGACGACCCATCAGCATCTTGACCGCCACACCGTGCTCCAGCCGCCCGTTTTCCAGCGCCGCGGCCAGACCAGCACTGATCCACCACAACGAACGCAAGCGCCGTGACTGGTTCAGGCGGATCATGTTATCGGCAACCTTGCCCACCGCTTGTAACATGCGCTGAGGCTGATCATTACGGAACCAGCCCAACAAGGCTTTTTGCAGGAAAAAGCGTAACTTGGTGCTGACCTGCTGCCGCTTTTCAGGTGGCAAGGCAATATATTCATCCGTGCCAATCAGGTCATTCCCGGCGTGCCCGCCTTCCGGCAGGAAAACCATGTGCTCGGACAATAACTCAACATCACGGGCAGCGCGCAGGTTGTTCAGCGTAGGCAGGATAATGACAGGCAAATCTGCATAGCCTTCCTGCAAATGCTTAAGGTATTCGGATAACTGCAACATGCCTTCGGCGACAGCATCCCTGGCGGCTAGCAGATTTTCCACCCGATCCTGGATCAATGCATCCAGCAGGCTGACGATTTCCTGGCAGAGTATATGCGCGCCATTGGCGCCCAACACTTCCAGTACGCCCTTGAGCTGGCGGCAGGTCTCACGGCTGGCGCTGAGTTCGCTTTTGTCTTCAGACTCTGCATAACGTCCAAACGCTTCGCGCCCACGCTCGATGGCCTGCTCAATATCAGCCATGATCCATCCGAGGCGGCTAGCCAAACTTGATTTGTCCGAAATCATATTTCACCTGTCGTTATTGTTTTTCTTCGGCCAGATTGAAGTCCGCGATTGCACCGCGCAAATCGGCAGCCGTTGCGTTCAGGTCAGCGACCAACGCCCTGGTTTCCTCACTGTAACGGGCGGTCTGTTGGGTAATTTCCTGGATGGCGTGCATGGTGGAACCCACCTTTTCCGCCATCCCCGCCTGTTTACCGGCAGCATCAGAAATATTGCCGATCAGGCGCGCCAACCCGACGCTTACATCTTCCACTTCATCCAGCGCAGCACCCGCAGATTCGGCATTGCGGGCACCATCGACCACCTTGGCCGTGGTTTCTTCCATGGAAGCCATGACCTCGCTGGTATCCGCCTGCATGGTGCGGATCAGCACATCAATCTTGCGTGATGCCTCCCCTGCCTGCTGGGCAAGTTGCTGCATCTCGTCCGCCAAACGCCGGAAACCACCCTGGCTGCTGCTGCCCGCAGCCACCTGGCTGGAGCCGCTCTGGATGGATGCATTCAGCGCCAGGATGTTGGTCTGTTCCGCGATGTCGTTCATCAAACGCACAATGTCACCCACTTCCTGCGAACTTTCCCCCAGGCGCTTCAGGCGCTTGGAAGTGGCCTGGATTTTTTCGCGGATAGCCACCATATCGGCAATCGCAGCTCGCACCGTATGCGCCCCCGCCTGCGAAATTTCCAGCGACTTGCGCGCCACTTCCGCCGAACTGGAGGCATTGCGCGACACCCGCTGGATGGATTTGGTCATGGTCGCGATTGCTGTTGTAGCCACCGCAATTTCATCGGCCTGACGCGAGGAGGAACCCGCCAGACTACTGACCCTGGTATCGGCATCCTGGGCAAAACCGGTCAGGCGGTTGGAGGTCAAATCCATCCGCACCACCAGGGTGCGCAGCGCATCCACCGCGTAATTGACAGCATCGGCAATCGCGCCGGTGACATCTTCGGTGACAGTCGCGCGCATGGTCAGGTCACCATCCGCCAGTGAACTCATTTCATCCAGCAGGCGCAATACTGCCTGCTGTTGCTGGCGGGCATTCCCCGCCATGCGGGTACTGGCTGCGCGTTTCATGCGGAACAACAGCCCCACCAGCACCAATACTGTCAGCAGCAACACCGCAACCACGATTTGGTAGATGAGCGGACTCATGGCCGGATCTCCCCGACTTCCAGCGCGCTCACCAGTTTGCCAGCATCCAGCACGGCTACCGGTTGGCCATCCAGCAGCAACCACTGGCGGATGTAACGCACCCAGTCACCAGACGTATCTTGCGGCGGGTCACAGGCAGGTGTATCCGACCAGATATGCCGAACCCCTTCAAACTGGCCAGCCTGCAAGCCGAACCATTCTTCGCTGCCGCGTACCACAAATGCCCGCCCCGGCAGGGCCGTTGCCCCCTTCCCCAGTAGCAGCGCAGCCATATCGACCAGTGTCACCAGTTGGGCTCGGCAGTAGATGACGCCACTGACCCAAGCTGGCACGCCCCGAACACTGGCGATGGAAGCCGGTGTCACCACCTCCTCCACCTGCCCACTGGGAATCAGGCAGGTAAACTTCCCCACCTGCACCTGGAAGCCTGACCATTCCTGCAATTCCAGATGGCTGTCCTGGTGGGCACGGCGTTTCTTTTCCCGTAACAGCGCAAGGCCAGCCAATAACTCATAAGGGCTTGCCATTACCGACGCGCCCCGGGCACAAACTGCTCAATCGTGCTGAGCAGCACCCTGGAATCCACCGGCTTGACCAAATAGGCTTTGGCTCCTTGGCGCAACGCCCACACCCGGTCAGTTTCCGTTGACTTGGAACTGCACACAACAATTGGGATATGCGCCGTCTCGGGTGCGCGCGTCAATTCGCGGGTAGCCTGAAAACCATTCAGCAACGGCATGACCACATCCATCAGGATCACGTCTGGTTGACGCGCCTTGGCGACCTCTATCCCTTCCTGACCGTTACAGGCAACACTGACTTTGTAGCCTTTCTTTTCCAGCAGGACAGTAAAAATGCGGGTCTCCGCCAGGGAATCGTCAATAATCAGCACGTGCGGCTCTGCCATATGTCCCCCTTTCAGTCATCCACAAGGTCGATCGGAGGGAGAGCCTGCTTGATCGGGGCATCTTTGCTTGGCTTGGCGCTGACTTCCGGAATCACGACGTGCGTATGGATAGCCGTCAGCAAATCTTCCTTGGTGAATGGTTTGGTAAGGTATTTGTCGGAACCGGCCAGACGCCCCCGCGCCATGTCGAAAATGCTGTCCTTACTGGACAGCAGAATGACCGGGGTATCCCGGTATTGCCGGTTGGCCTTGATCAGGGCGCAGGTCTGGTAACCATCCAGCCGTGGCATCATGATGTCGACGAAAATGACATCCGGCTTGAAAGAGGCGATTTTTGCCAATGACTCAAAACCATCACCTGCGGTCACGACCCAACAACCTTCCTCACTGAGCAAAACCTCAGCAGTACGCAGGATAGTCTTGCTGTCATCCACCACCACGACTTTCAGGCCGGTCAGGTCGCGTTTGGGCACATTGTTCTGGGAATCGGACATAATTTTTCACAGCTCGTTGTTTTTCTAATTATTTTCAGAGCATCCGGGCGACCGGGCAAGGGTGTGCTTACAGAAGGTGTGGAAGCCACGACGGGAAGCCTCCCTCAATGCTCTTAATCTACACACACAGTTTACTGAAACGGCGGCAATAGCCAAACCCTTTCAGATAAAACGTCATGCCGCCAGCGGATAATAATCGCCTGCCACCAGCGTGACATGGGTAATTTCCGGCGCGCAATTGCGGCGGATCGGTAAACCGGTAGAACCAATACCTCGGCTGGTGTAAATCCACGACTCATTGACCCGGTGCAAACCCTGCACGTATTTGCGGCCAAGATAGGGGCGAATGAACGGTTTGCCCGGCTTGATCTGTACCTGCCCACCGTGCGTATGCCCAGAGAGTTGCAGGGAAATACGGGTATCTCCTGCATACCAGTCAATCATGTCTGGCTCGTGCGCCAGCAGGATGACCGGCTTGTCGCCACGTAATTTATCCAGCGTTGCCCGGATGTCGGGCTTGCCCAGCCAGCCATCATCAATCCCGGCCAGATGTATGACGCCACTGCCGTGCTGGATATCCAGACCTTCATTGCGCAATACCGGAATGTCGTGCTTGACGAAGGTTTCCTCAATCAGCACAGGGTCAGTCTTGATGTCGTGATTACCCATGACGGCGAACACGCCATAACAGGCATTCAGCTTCGCCAATACCGGCACCAGATCAAGAATATCCTCTTCGTCGTGCCAAACGTAATCACCGGTCAGCACCACCAGGTCAGGCTTGAGGGCATTGGTTTTTTCCACAGCCCGTTCAATGTGCTCCACCTGGGTGTAAGGCCGCAGATGCATGTCGGTAAGCTGTACGATGGTAAAACCTTCCAGCGCAGGCGGCAGGTTTTTCACCGGAATTTCCACAAACTCCTCTACCAACCAGCGGATTTCGTTAGCCCGTTCGGCATGACGGTCATCGTGGAAATAGTTCATACGCCCAATTCGGTTCAATACCCGCTGTGGCGTCTTCGCTGCCGTTTTCAACATGTTGTTAGCCTCGTTTTACATGCCATTCCGGAACATTTCCGTATGGGTGACGCCACTGGCGCGCACTACCTTCAGCGCTTCGGCATAAGCACTCAAGATCCCCCCAGCATAGACAATACGCTGACGAAAATAATTGTCTGCATCCGGATTGTTCTTGTCTGTATCCGCATTTAGAACCGACTCTACATTGCGCACGATAATATGTTCAGGGATATAACACAGGCGGTTATTCTTGTAACTGCTCATTCGCAATTCCGCGACCGGATATGCACCGCCATCGCCGGAAGATACCGTCACAATCAGGGCAGGCTTATGCGCCAGTTCGCCTGCTCCCCACAACAAAAAGAAATTTTTCAATCCCGCCGGGACTTGCCCATGCCACTCGGGGGAGATAATCACGAAACCATCACTGGTGGCCAGTTTTTCCGACAAAGGGTTGAGTAGCGCTTGCCATTGTTCATCACCATTCCAGATGCCTTCATCCCACAACGGCAGTGGATTGCCTGCCAAGGTAAAAACTTCGGTTTCAGTCGCCTGCTGGTTGTCCAGCAATGACTGGGCAATATGGCGAGCCACTTTTTCACTTTGCGAGCTTTCGCGATGGCTGCCACTGATAAGCATGATTTTCATGATTCGATCCCTCCATGTAAAAAGCCGGGGTATACCCGGCTTTTTACTGACTGTCCAATAAGCCTTGCGGAATCAGATGAACAGGCAGATGTCAGATTCACCGGCGAATTCGAAGAATGCCGCAGCACCTGCGTATTCAACGCCATCAATGAACTCCTTGTGATCCATTTCGAACAGATCCACCGTCATCTGGCAAGCGATGAATTTGACATCAGCTTCCTGACACAGATCACGCAACTCTTTCAGGTCGGCAACGCCTTTGTCAGCCATCTTCTTTTTCATCATGGCGGTCATCATGCCCTGCATACCTGGCAGCGCCTGCAACAGGACTGGCATCGGCATCGGCATCGGCATACCGGGGTTGCCGAGGGAAGTGACTTGCAGGTCAGGCTCTTTCTTCAACAGTTGCAGGCCGTAGAAAGTGAAGAAAATCTGTACGTCATAACCAAGCGCCGCCGCTGTAGAGGCCAGAATAAATGGAGGGTAGCCCCAATCCAGGGTACCTTTGGTTGCGATGATAGCCAGCTTTTTCATGCTTCGTGTCTCACGGATAATTTACAATTCACAGGCCAGCGTAGGCCCACCTCTCTCAAATAGCGCCATCACTATATCAGAATTATCTGAATTAGGCAGCGTTCGGCAGCACAACCTTCATGCCGGACTGATACCAACCAAAAATGCCGCCACGCAGGTTGATGGCATCAATCCCGGTATTTTGTTTCAGGAACATGCACGCCTGCGCGGAACGCGCGCCACTGCGGCAATAGAAGACGATAGTTTCATCTTTCGGCAGATCATTCATTCGCATCGGCAGGGTGTGCAGGGGCATGAACTCGGAACCCTCAATAATCCCCTGCGCCACTTCAGAAGCGGAACGCACATCAATCAGACGCACTTTTTCATCCGAATCCAGCAACTTTTTCAAACCGGCGGCATCAACTTCACGAATCCCAAACATAAGAACCCTGCATCCCAATAAATATTAAAACTTGCTTATATTCTAATTGAGATGTATCAACTGTCAAGAACCCATGGCATGTAATATAGTGAATGCATGAAATACATCACCTTCCACAGCCTTTTGCTTTCCGGCCTGACCGCAGGCTCCTTGACAGTTGCCTCCGCTGGCCTTGACCTCAATATTCCGGACATGAACATCCCCGACCTCGGCGACCCGGCCAGCAGCACGCTCAGCAGCTCGGAAGAGTCTGCGCTTGGCTTAAAACTGCTGCGGGAATTGCGTGGCAGCCAACCTGTAGTAGAAGACCCGGAGCTGAGCGGCTGGTTGCGTGCGCTGGGCAACCGTCTGGCCACCCACGCCCCCGGCGGCGGCAATTACTATTTCCTGATCGTTAAAAACTCTGAAATCAATGCTTATGCCATGCCCGGCGGGGTGATCGTCATCCATTCTGGCTTGATCCTCAGCACCAGTTCTGAAAGCGAGCTGGCTGCCGTCATTGCCCACGAAATCGCCCATGTTTCCCAGCGCCACATTGCGCGGATGCTGACAGACCAACGAGGCAGCCCGCTACTGACCGGCCTTGGGGTACTGGCCGGGGCAGCCGCCGCCAGCAAAAGCCCGGATGCCGCCCAAGCCATCATTACCGGCACCATCGCCAGCCAGGCACAACGGCAACTGGCTTTCAGCCGCCAGATGGAAACGGAAGCCGACCGCAGTGGCCTGCGCATCCTTGCCGCCGCCGGGCTGAATCCACAAGCCATGCCTGCTTTCCTGGAAAAGCTTGACCGACGCACTTCCGACCTGCACGGCGACATCACCCAATACCTGCGCTCCCACCCATTAAGCATTGACCGGCTCAGTGACACCCGTTCCCGCGCCAACCAACTGGGGCAACGCGCGGCGCGCGAAGACAGCGACTACCTGTATGCCAGGGAAAAATTACGCGCACTGACTGCACCCGGCTCAACCGCCGTGACGGCAGACGATACCCAACTGGCGCAATACGCCCAGGCAATCCGCTTGTTGCGCAAAGGCAACAGTAATGCTGCCTTGCAAACGCTGGGGACGCGACCACGCCCACTACCGGCAACCCTCGCGCTGGCGGAAGCGCTGAATGCCGCCCAACGTCATGCTGAGACCGAAAAGCTGCTCACGCCACTGGCCAGCGCCTATCCGGGGCAGGAAGCCATCCTTGTCCTGCTGGCAGAAGCTTTGCTGGCCACCCAAAAGGCTACACAAGCCTGGCAATTGTTTAGCCGCAGCCATTTTTCTGAACAAACCAGCCTCGAATTTCTGGATATGCGCCAACGCGTTGCCGAACAGGCGGGCCAACCCGCTGAAGCTTACCGCTCCGCCGCTGAGCGCAGCATCCGTATGGGTGAATACAAGCACGCCCGTGCCATTCTGGAACAAGCGTCGCGGCTACCCGGCATTCCGGCACAAACAGCTGCCCGCCTGCAAGCCATGACCCTCGACATCAAGCGGATGGAAACTCAGGAAAAGCAGCTCGACAAATTTTGAGCTATTTGATAAATATCAATATATTATTATATACTTATAAATAGTTGGTTTTATTAAAGTTTTTTTGCGTGATTTACCACAATCGGTTAAGCTGCATGTCCGGCTATTGATATATCTCAAGACTCGGGGAGTGCGCCTTGCGCATTTGCCCGCAGTGCTTGAGCCATGTTTTTAGAGATGTTTCTGTTAGAGAGGAGGTAACCATGCGGAAATTTTTTCGCATCCTGGCGATTACTGCGTCAGTCTCGGTACTGGCGGTAAGCGCCGGTTTCCAGTCTGCTTACGCGGCTGATGACGCCAAGCAAGAAGAAAAGAAAATGACCCCGGCTGATGAGGGCAAGGAAATTGCGTTCGACCGCAAGCTGGGTAATTGCCTTGCCTGCCACATGATCGCTGGCGGTGACATGACTGGCAATATCGGCCCACCGCTGATTGGGATGGCCGCCCGTTTCCCTGACAAGGAAAAACTGCGTGCGCAAATCTATGACGCCCGCGTCGCCAACCCCGACACCATCATGATCCCGTTCGGGCCGATGGGCGTACTGAACGACGAACAGATTGACAAGGTCGTTGAATACATTTCAACACTTTAACGGACGAACTTGCCAATAAAATTCTGGAGAGAGGAACTATGAAACGCAGAACATTCTTGCAAGGCAGCCTGGCAGCAGGTGCTGCCGGCATGGCGGTCAGCGCAGGCTTGCTGACCCCGCGCATGGTGCTGGCCGATGGCAGCGCATTTGACGCCAAAACCCTGGATGACACCCTGAAAGCCATGGCCATTACCCCGGAAGAGTCCGGTGACGTCAAGATCAAGGCGCCGGAAATCGCTGAAAACGGCGCGGTTGTACCTGTCACCGTCACCGGCCCGGAAGGCACCACCGAACTGAGCATCCTGGTTGAAAACAACCCCAACCCGCTGGCCGCCACCTTCATCCTCGGTGAGGGCGCGAAGCCGGAGGCGTCCACCCGCATCAAGATGGGCAAGACCTCCAACGTCATCGCCCTCGCCAAAGTGGGCGACAAAACCCTTTCAGCCAAGCAGGAAGTCAAGGTCACCATCGGTGGCTGCGGCGGTTAACCACGGGAGAAATCATCAATGTCTAGCATTAAACTGAAAGCCAAAGCCGATGGCGACACTGTAGAAGTCAAGGCGCTCATGACCCACCCGATGGAAACCGGACAGCGCAAGGACAAGAAAACCGGCGAACTCGTCCCCGCCCATTTCATCAGTGAGATCGTGGTCACTGCCGGTGACAAGACCGTCATGACCGCCAACTGGGGGGCGTCCGTTTCCAAGAACCCTTACCTCGCCTTCAACTATGCAGGCAAGGCTGGCGACAAGGTCAAGCTGACCTGGAAGGACAACAAGGGCGAAACCGATTCCGCTGAAACTGATGCGGCTTGATCAGGAGGTTTTCATGAAACAAACAATTCTGGCAGGCACACTTGCGCTGTCACTGAGCGCATCTGTAGCCTACGCGGCTCCCGCTGAAGACCTGAAAGCCTTCCAGGACTACTTCGCCAAGCAGTTCAAGGATGTTCCGGCAGCCGACTTCAAGGATGGTGCTTATGCGCTGGACGCTGGCCTGAAAGAGCAATGGGAAGCCATGGAAGAATTCCCGCCGTATGAGGGCGACGTTGACGCAGGCAAAGAACTGTGGGAAACCGCGCTGAAAGATGGCAAAACCTACGCTGACTGCCTGGGCGATGTCAAAGGCGTGCGCACCAAGTTCCCACATTACGATGCCGAGAAAGATGATGTCATCACCCTGGAAGGCGCGCTGGAAGCCTGTAAGAAGGAGCATGACGGCGAAGGCTTCGTCAACAAGGATGGCAAGCCACAACTGGACAAAGGCAAGATCGTGCAATTGGCGGCGTACATCGGCATGGAAGGCCGTGGTGGCAAGATTGACCTTCCCGCACCAGAAGGCAAGGCCATGGACTGGTATGACATGGGCAAGAACTATTTCTACGCCAAACGCGGCCAGTTGAACATGTCCTGCGCTGACTGCCACGTCTACAACGCTGGCAAGAATATCCGCGCTGACCTGCTCAGCCCTGCCCTCGGCCACGTGACTCATTGGCCGGTATACCGCTCCGCCTGGGGTGAAACCCGTTCGCTGCACAACCGCTTCGTCGGCTGCAATGAGCAGGTACGTGCTGCCGGCCTCAAGCCTGAAAGCAAAGAGTACAAGGCGCTGGAATACTTCCTGACTTACATGAACAATGGCCAAGAATGGAACGGCCCTGGTTCACGCAAGTAAGCACCGTCCTTAACTGCGCATAAAAAACCCGGCTCTGCCGGGTTTTTTATTGACGGGGCATCATTGCAAAACTGCCGTCATTCCGCAGACCGCCGCTCCCGCAACCGTGCAAAAAACCACCCCAAAAATACCACCATCACCACAGCAGCAACGGCACCATTGGCAAAAATATGCATAAGCCTGCTAGTAATATGGCTATTCATGTAAGCCAGCAAATAAACAGCCAACGCCCCTAGCACAAATGTCAGTAACAAACCCAGCAAATATTGATGAATCCGGTGGCCAATATGGCGCGACACCCACATGAACAGCAGCGGGAATGGCAACAAGCCCAAGTACAAGGCAACCGCCACCCCGTTATAAGAGTAACGCTCACCCAAATAGAAAATCCCAAACCCATATGCAACCGCACTCAATACAATCACCAGCGCTGTCAGCTTGGCCTCCCCTGCACCCTGCGCAGCCCAATAAGCCACCACAAGATTGGAATTGAAGAAAGAAAACACGGCAATCAGCTGCAAGGTGATGGCAGTCTTCGCGGCAAACTCGGGGGAGATCCACAAACTCAGGAAGCTCTCCCCCGTCGTCACCAACATCACGGCGATAAATGCACTGATGAAAAACACCACGTGAGTTGCGTTTTTATACAGCCTTAGCAACTCCTGCCCACTACCAAGACTGGCCAACTCACTGAAACGCGGGAACATGATATGCACCAGGGTATTGACAATGCCATTCAACATCTGGGCAATCGTGAATGGAATCTGGTAATACGTGACTGCTTCTGTGCCAATAACCCCGCCAATCAGCAGCTTGTCAGCCCGGGAAGTTAAAGCAATGACGGAATTGCCAATAAACGTATACACACTGAAAGAAATCATGGCAGCAAAAATGCCGGCATCAAACGACAAGCCAAAGCGCAACCCCTCTGGCAATACCTGCCGACTAAACCAGAAACCACAGATCAGGGCAATGGACTGCACCAGCACATACCCCCACAGGACTTCCCTAAGCGAATACCCCATCACCAGCAAGATGGTCGCCAATACAATACCACCAATATTGGCCGAATTATGGATAAGGGCCGGAATGTCGAAACGGTGGTACGCACGACACACATTCAGGAAAAACTGGTTAACATAGCTCAGCAATAACGCCAGGCTGGTTATCCTGAGCGCTGCCTGCGCCATTTCGCGATTTTGCAGGTTATTGTCGTAAATAAAAGCACTCAATGCAGGCGCAAACCCATACAACAGCCCAACGGTCAATAACCCCAGCACAATATAACTCAGCAGCCCAATATCCAGCACCGGCTTGACTTTGTGGCGCTCACCGGTGACCTCGTATTCCGCTACGTATTTTACAATGGCCTGACCTACACCCAGGTCAATAAAATTCATGAACCCGATCAGGGATATGCAAATGATGTACAACCCATACACATCCGTCCCGAAATGCCGCAACATCAATGGAATGGTCAATAAGGACGCCAACAACGGCAGCACATAGCCGATGCCGGTAAAAATCACATTGCGTTGGATATTTTTCATTATCTTTTCTTTAAAAAATGACTACATATCTGGGCTGCCTGATTTTACATAGCCCACCCTGCCAATGCCACACAACCGCGCGCATTGGTTAATTTTTAAACCCAGCATAGTGCCGGAAGCATTATCTGATGGATTAGGATACTGGTGGGAAAGATTCCTCGGCGACCACAAAAGCAGGATATAATTATAGCAGCTCATTATGAAAGCAAATAACTAATTGATCGGCGGATAACCATCACAGACAAACCCGCCAGCGGGATAAAAAAATTTCCGAAAAATGGAATATTCCGGCCTTCCCAAGCGTCATACCCTAGCACGGGCAACTTGCCATGGCTGTGCCGTATAGCCGGAATCGGTACAGGCCAAGGCATCACCTGTTGCCCCTGAATGACAAAATACCCAGCTTATTGAGAGGAACTATGAAACGCAGAACATTCTTGCAAGGCAGCCTGGCAGCAGGTGCTGCCGGCATGGCGGTCAGCGCAGGCTTGCTGACCCCGCGCATGGTGCTGGCCGATGGCAGCGCATTTGACGCCAAAACCCTGGATGACACCCTGAAAGCCATGGCCATTACCCCGGAAGAGTCCGGTGACGTCAAGATCAAGGCGCCGGAAATCGCTGAAAACGGCGCGGTTGTACCTGTCACCGTCACCGGCCCGGAAGGCACCACCGAACTGAGCATCCTGGTTGAAAACAACCCCAACCCGCTGGCCGCCACCTTCATCCTCGGTGAGGGCGCGAAGCCGGAGGCGTCCACCCGCATCAAGATGGGCAAGACCTCCAACGTCATCGCCCTCGCCAAAGTGGGCGACAAAACCCTTTCAGCCAAGCAGGAAGTCAAGGTCACCATCGGTGGCTGCGGCGGTTAACCACGGGAGAAATCATCAATGTCTAGCATTAAACTGAAAGCCAAAGCCGATGGCGACACTGTAGAAGTCAAGGCGCTCATGACCCACCCGATGGAAACCGGACAGCGCAAGGACAAGAAAACCGGCGAACTCGTCCCCGCCCATTTCATCAGTGAGATCGTGGTCACTGCCGGTGACAAGACCGTCATGACCGCCAACTGGGGGGCGTCCGTTTCCAAGAACCCTTACCTCGCCTTCAACTATGCAGGCAAGGCTGGCGACAAGGTCAAGCTGACCTGGAAGGACAACAAGGGCGAAACCGATTCCGCTGAAACTGACGCGGCGTAACCCGCCCTACATTACCCTCCTTCTGCTGGAGGAGGGTAAACCAAACAATACCAACAAGAGGCATCCAATGCCCTAGAGCAACCGGCAAGCCATTGCCATTAAAGCACAAGATCAAAACATCCATCCGAGGAGGATACCCCCATGTTAAAACCCGTCATGCTCAGTTTCGCAATCATGCTCGGCAGCCTGGCAAATCTGGCGATAGCGGAAGACGCCAAGCCTGCTGAGGCTGCCGCTCCCGCCGACGCCAAATTTGACCCTGGCGTTCCCGCCCCCAAAGTAGCCGACAATTATTACGACGGCGCTGAAAAAGTCGTCGTGCATGTCAGCATGGATGGTGACGAAAAGAAATACATGGGCATCCTCGGCAATGTCAGCAACTATATCAAGGCACTCGACGCCACCGGCAAGAAAACCGAAGCCATCATCGTGATGAACGGCGATGGCGTTAACCTGCTACGCCAAGCCAAGGAAGTGGAAATGAATGCCGATGCCAAGCTGCCCGGCAAAATCACCGAACTGAAGGAAAAAGGCGTCAAGTTCGATGTGTGCTACAACACGCTGGCTGGGCGCAAAATCAAGTTTGAGGAACTCTACGATGCCAAACCGGAAGATGTCATCCCATCCGGCGTAGCTGAAGTAGGTCGGCTGGAATCACAAGGCTACCGCCTGCTGAAGCCCTGAAAGAGATAACAGCCAACAATCTTGCCCCTGAGTCGGGTAAGTAGTCACCCAAGACAGGGGCTTACCCGACAACCGCCGTTCACCGCTGGAGAAACTCAAGATGCCTACGCCTACGCACGGGGGAAACACCGGGATAGCCGCCATCATCAGCACCTGCAAAAACCTCTGGTTCCGCGACCTTGCTGAAACGCCAACTTACATCAATGACACCGCCGTGCGTATCCGCGCCGGATTATTGCTGGCCATCCCGATCTACATGGGCTTTACACTTTTCAACGCCATTTATGGCTCAAAGTGGGAAGTCACCGGGGAAATGATTCAGGATACCCTGGAAACCGACTGGGACGGGCATATCATTTACAGCGTCGAAGCCATTCGCCGTACCCTGGATTTTTCCCTCCAAACTCACCTGCTGTTTTACGCCTTATTTGAAATGCTGGCTGGCATGTTTGTGCTGACCTCACGCTTCTCCCCTACCATCCTGCTCAGCTGCTTTCTGGCCAGGGGCAAACGCCCAGTATGGAAACCGCTGGTTCCCAAACGCTTCGCTTGGTCTATTGGCGCAAGTTTTATCATCACCTGCCTGATTTTCTTTAACCCCGAAGTGTTTGCCGGTTGGGTCAACGCGCTGGTTGGTCACCCGGAATGGCTGCCAACCACCGAAAACTACATGCCACGCTGGATACCGCTGGTCATGGTCTGGGTCTGCTTTGGTTTCATGTGGCTGGAAACGGTGCTCGGCTTTTGCGCCGGCTGCAAAATACATGCATTGCTGGCATGGCTCGGCGTTTTCAAGGAAGAGTGCGAAGCCTGCAATAATATTGACTGGGAAGAAATCGCCCGCAAACAACAAATCTGAGGGCGACAACCCTTCAGATCGCAATATAGCGCCAGCCTTGGCGCAGGTGCTGCACCACGAATTCAACAGCGGAGGGCGCAATTTCAGTCCCGTCCACCAGTTCCACCATTTCACCACGCTGTTTGAAATTATACAGCGTATTGCTACAGGCCACGAAGCGCAGATGCGGGTATTCCTGGCTCATCTGGAAAATACGCCCCTCGTACTTGGTCGTACCCAACCTTAACAGGTCAATACCTTCCGAACTGGCAACCACGTAGACACTGCCAGCCTTGCTCTCAACCTGTTCCGCCAGATGTTCAGCTTGGCTCAATGCCCCTTCCAGTTTGGCGGGTTCGTGTGAATCAATAAACACGATGAAACGGTTGTCGTCAGCTGCCGCTGCATTATTCAGGGTAATGCCTTCACCAGCATGACGGTGGGACAGGTAGTAATCATTGCCTACCGCGCCCGCCACCAGAGTCAGGGAGAAGGCCAGCACATAACCGGCAGCATGACGCCACCCTGAGGACATCTGCCGTACAGGAGCCTTCCTGGCAGATTCAGGCTGCGGGTAAGCTATCTGCACCATATGCTTGATGCGCTGGATTTCACACAGCTCTTTTTGCAAGCTCAGGTCATTTTCCAGCAGTGACAGCACATGACGGCTCTGCTCCACGTCCAGCTGGCCATCAGCGAAGGCATGCAACACGTCAGAGGCGGAATACTGTTCCGGGTTCATTTCACTCTCCTCAGATAGTGAACGTTATCCATATTACGAACGCCTTGCAGGCGTTTTTTCATCGCTTCACGGGCGCGGCTCAAGCGGCTCATCACTGTGCCCACCGGAATATCGAGAATGAGGGCAACCTGTTCATAACCACAGCCTTCCAGATCAACCAACGTCATCACTTCCCTCTGCCCCAGGGGCAGGGAAGCAACGGCAGCCTGCACCTGTTCCACCAGTTGGTGTTCGGCAAATTTGCGTTCGGGGCAATCCGTACAAGTCAGTTCAATATCGTCAATGTCCATTTCAGGTTTGCGGGTGCGCAGGTACTCCATCCAGCAGTTATGCAGGATTTTGTATAACCATGCGCCAAGACGTTCCTCATCGCGCAATTGATCCTGTTTTTCCAGCGCCCGCGCCAACGCATCCTGGACCAGATCATCGGCCAACGCATGATCACCACACCACGCCAGAGCCATCCGGTGCAATTTCGCCCGCTGCTCTGCCAATTTGTAACCAAAACGATTGAAACGAAGATACTGGCCTAACATGCTACCCTCAGCTTGCTGTTACGGACGATGATGCAAAAAAACCGGAAAATATTCCAAAAAAATGGAATATTTCTGTTTCAGCTCCGTCACCTGACTTTGTGAGAGAAACATTGTACCGCACTTGAGGAGAGAAGAATGAGCCTAACCCGCCGTGAATTCATGCAAATGCTGGCGGCAGCCAGCGTCGCCGGCTTCAGCCTGAACAATGCCTTCGCTGCCGATGACGCCAGCAAGGAGGGTAATAAAACTGATACCAAAGCGCCGTCCAACCCCTATGAACTGCCTGCATTCGGTAATGTTTCCCTGCTGCATTACACCGACTGCCACGCCCAGTTGCTGCCGATCTATTTCCGTGAACCGAATGTCAATATTGGCATCGGCAGCATGAAAAACCAAGTTCCACATCTGGTCGGCGAACACTTCCTGAAAAAGTACGGCATTGAGCCGGGCACAATGGACGCTCACGCCTTCACCTATATCGACTTTGCGGAAGCCGCCAAAAAATACGGCAAGGTCGGCGGTTTCGCCCACCTAAAAACCCTGGTTGACCAAATCCGCGCACAACGCCCTGGCTCCCTGTTGCTGGACGGTGGTGATACCTGGCAAGGCTCCTGGACTTCCCTGAAGACCAACGCACAGGACATGGTTGACGCACAGCTGGCACTGGGCGTGGATGTCATGACCCCGCACTGGGAAATGACTTTCGGTGCTGACCGCGTAAAAGAAATCATCGAGAAGGATTTCGCCGGCAAACTGGATTTTGTTGCCCAGAACGTCATCAGCACCGACTTTGAAGAACCGGTATTCGACCCTTACGTTATCAAGGAAATCAACGGCGTGCCGGTCGCTATCGTCGGCCAGGCATTCCCGTACACCCCGGTCGCCAACCCGCGCCATCTGGTGCCTGACTGGAGCTTCGGCATCCGCGACGACCGTATGCAGGAAATGGTCGACGAAGCGCGTGGCAAAGGCGCGCAAGTCGTTATCG
Organism: Thiothrix nivea DSM 5205; assembly: GCF_000260135.1. Taxonomy (NCBI): domain Bacteria; kingdom Pseudomonadati; phylum Pseudomonadota; class Gammaproteobacteria; order Thiotrichales; family Thiotrichaceae; genus Thiothrix; species Thiothrix nivea. The sequence continues at coordinate 2,129,443 of NZ_JH651384.1, forward strand.
TCCTGTCCCACAACGGCATGGACGTTGATCTAAAAATGGCCAGCAAAGTCACTGGCATCGACGCCATCATGGGCGGCCACACCCACGACGGCGTGTTCCAGCCAGTCGTGGTAGAAAATGCCGGTGGCAAAACCCTGGTCACCAACGCAGGCTCCAACGGCAAGTTCCTCGGCGTGCTCGACCTCGACGTGAAAGACGGCAAAATTGCTGACTACCGTTACAAGCTGTTGCCGGTGTTCTCCAACCTGCTGGAAGCCGACAAGGGCATGACCGATCTGATCACCAAAATCCGCGAACCTTACAGCAAGGAACTGGCGGAAGAGCTGGCCGTGTGTGACGACACCCTGTACCGTCGCGGCAACTTCAACGGCACCTTCGACCAATTGATCTGTAACGCGCTGATGGAAGGGCTGGATGCGCCACTGGCATTCTCGCCGGGCTTCCGTTGGGGGACATCCGTACTACCAGGCCAGCCGATCACGTTTGAACACGTCGCCGACCAGACCGCCATCACTTACGGCACTGTTACCCGTAACGAAATGAGCGGCGAAATGATCAAGACCATTCTGGAAGACGTGGCTGATAACCTGTTCAACCCTGACCCTTACTACCAACAAGGTGGTGACATGGTGCGTGTAGGTGGCCTGAAATTCAGCTTCGACCCGACTGCCGAAATGGGCAAGCGCGTTTCCGATATGGAGCTGGACGGCAAACCACTGGACGCCGCCAAAAACTACCCGGTTGCAGGCTGGGCAAGCGTGCAGGAAGAGGTTCCGGAAAACAAACAGATCTGGGAAGTGGTCGCTGACTACCTGCGCGACAAGAAAACCATCGGCAAGGTCGAGCTGAACACGCCGAAGCTGAAAAACGCCGATGGCAACGAAGGCATGGCGTAAGCCTTAAACCATTCCTAACTCCTGCCGGGCGCAAGCCCCAGCAGCTTGGGCGGATTCCTCACCGAATCCGCCTTTTTTGTACCTACATCGCGCTTACGGGCATTGCCCCTTCACAAACCCCTGCACCTTGGGGTCAGCACACGCCTTACAATCATTGGCGTAAGTTGCCTGTATGTCGGAAGGGCACGGCGCTGTCACACAGCGGATGGTGGGATCCTGCAAGGTCGCACACACCGGCGCAAATTGCTCGTAGCAGATTTCCGGCCTTGGCTCCCTGCATGGCTGGAAGGCCCCCGCCATGACAGCATTTTCCCCTGCATCCGAACGGCTACACCCTGACAGGGCGGTGGCCAGCAACAACCCGCCCCCCAACAGCATTCCTGACATTTTCATAAAAACCTCGCACCAGATTGTTTTTGACAGTACTCAATAACTTGCGGCAACCCGCCTGAATCCGTACTCTTATCGCATTCTTAACGTCATTCCATCGTCAGGAGCCTGTACATGAACCTGGAACAAGCCCGCTTCAACATGATCGAACAACAGATACGCCCATGGGACGTACTGGATCAGACAGTTCTGGAAACCATTGGTTTTATCCAGCGTGAACATTTTGTTCCAAAAACCCACCGGGCACTGGCGTTTGCTGATGTGGAAATCCCCATCGGCCATGGCGAGCACATGATGTTCCCCCGCATGGAAGCCCGGATGCTGCAAACACTGGCCATTACCGCCGACGACACCTGCCTGGAAATCGGCACCGGCAGCGGCTATGTCACCGCCTGCATGGCCCATCTTAGCAAACATGTCGATAGTGTTGACATTTATGAGGATTTTACCCGCCAAGCAGAAGAACGGCTATTGCCCCTCAAGCTACGCAACCATACCCTGCATACCGGCGATGCCCTGCGTGACTGGACACCCGGCAAGCGTTATGACGCTATTGCCGTCACTGGCTCTGTGCCGGTTTACCTGAACCGCTTTGAAGAATGTTTGGCACCGGGCGGGCGCTTGTTCATGGTTGTCGGCCATGGCGCGGTGATGCAAGCAGTTCTCGTCAAACATGAAGAAGACGGTGAATTCAGCCACACCAAGCTGTTTGAAACCAGCCTGAAGCCCCTAGTCGGGGCAGACTCCGGGGCTGAGCACGCTTTCATTTTCTGAACATGCGTCAATGGACTCCCCAGGAACTGGCTGATAACCTGAAAAACCCCTTACAACCTCTACAAATACTGGATGTTAGGGAGCAGTGGGAATACGATATTGCCCATCTGCCAGGGTCATACCTGATGCCATTGGGGCAACTGGTGCACAAAATGGGCGAACTTGACACATCAATCACCTGGGTTGTGGTATGCCATCATGGCATCCGCAGCGCCCATGCGTGCTATTATCTGGAACGAAATGGCCTGAATGTGATCAACCTTTCTGGTGGCCTGGATCGCTGGGCCAAGGAAGTTGACCTTGATATGCCGCTTTACTAACCGCAAACGGGGCTATAATTTGCGGCGAATACCTGGCGAAACTGACGTATTGACAAATTTCTATCGTGGAACCGTTTTTTTATGAAACAACAGACACTGGCAATCCTGATTGCCGCTTCCCTGACACTGGCAGCCCAACAGGCGAATGCCGAAAACCTGTTGCAGGTATACCAGCAGGCCAAGGGCTATGATGCCCAGTTCAAGGCGCTGGAAAACAATTACCTGGCGATCCTGGAACGCAAGCCCCAGGCGCTGGCCGCGCTCAAGCCGCAGGTGTCCGTTTCCGGCTCAGTCACCGAAACCCGCCAACGTACCGAGTATGATGCCTCCCTGACCGACCCCAAGGACATCGGCAACGGCAGTAACGCCACTTACACCCTGGGCTTGAGCAAATCCCTCTACAACGGTGCATTGAACGCCCAGGTCAAGCAGGCCGATGCCATCATCTCCCAGGCCAGCGCAGGTCTGGAAGCAGAACGCGAGAACCTGATCCTGCGTACAGCGGAAGCCTATTTCAATTTCCTGTTGGCGCAGGACAACCTGGAATTTGCCCGTACCGAAAAAGACGCCATCAGCCGCCAACTTGAGCAAACCCGTGCCTACTTCGAGGCAGGCCGCTCCGCCATCACCGATGTCAAAGAAGCTGAATCCCGCTACGACCTCGCGATTGCCCAGGAAATCAACGCCATCAACCAACTTGACCTCAGCCGTGAACAACTGCGTGTACTGACCGGCGGCTTTTACCAGACCCTCAATGCTCCCGCAGCAAACATGCCCTTAGCCATGCCCGCCCCCGCTGACATTGAGCAATGGGTAAACACAGCCAAAGCCAACAATAAACAACTGACTGCCAGCAAATACAGCCTGGATGCCGCTCAGACCGAAATTGACCGTCAGCGCGCCGCCAAAAAGCCGGTGGTTGACCTAGTTGCTAAACAAACCGGCAGCAATACTGAAAGCAATGCGCTGCTGGATCCTCAAACCTACGGAGCCAGTGTCGGCGTACAAGTCAGTATGCCCCTCTACACGGGCGGAGCCATCTCTTCCAAAATCCGTGAAGCGCAACACAGTTTCCAGCAGGCGCAACAGCAATACGAATTTCAAGATCGCACCACCGAGCAGCAAGCCCGTAATGCTTTCCTGACCGTGCAATCCAGCATCAGCCAGGTCAAGGCCAACCAGCGCGCGCTGACTTCCGCCGAAACCGCCGCCGAAGCCACCCAGGCGGGCTTTGAAGTGGGCACGCGCACCGCTGTGGACGTGCTGACTGCACTGCGTAACGTGTTCAGCGCCCGCCGTGACTACGCCAGCGCCCGTTACACCTACTTGCTGAACACCCTGACACTGCGTCAGGCCGCTGGTACTTTGTCCGATCAGGACATTGCCAACATGAACCAATTCATGACGTCCACGCCCAAACAGCTTGCCGCCACCCTCCAAAAGGATATGGCTGCCTCTGGCGAAAAGCTCCCGGCGCAAACGGATAACGCAGACCAAGCGGCGCTTGAAGCCAACGACACCTTCCAATCCTATGCAGCGCCGGAAACCCTCAAGCCTGGCAGAACCGGCCAGCCCCTGAAACTGCCTGCCGCCGAAGAAGCTACCCAGCCAGCCAGCGCGGCGACAGCAGCAAAACCTGCCCCACCACAAACGGGCCAGCCACAATACTTCGTTATCCCCAGGGATGTTGGCAAGAAATAAGCCTCAACGCCGATAGGCGTATTTCCAGCGGCAACCGGATGCAGCTTCCAGCGCCTCAAACAGGGCTGTATCCGGCACCGCTTCCGCCTCATGGATATTACCGATCACCACCCAGCTTGCCGTGCTGACCACAGGCTTGCGGATCAACTGAAACGTGGTGGGCGCATCGGATTGCGGCAATTGCACATAGCAAAACGGCTTGCCTACCTGCGGCTCCAGCTCAATATCCGGCGAACACCCCAAAAAACACACCAGTGACAGGAAGGCATCCCCCGTCGCATACCTACCCTCCTCCAGCGCTATCCCCAGCAAGCCCAATGCCTGCAAACAAGCCGCCAGACGTTCCTTTACCAGACCGTTATCAGGCTGGGCCGGATAGAGCACCAGTTGATGGTTTGAAAACTGCATTTACTCACCCCAACATGCCCCAACAGCGGGCAATCAGCCAGTATAACACCTACACAATCCAGGGAAATCCCTGTATTCTCAAGCGCCAATTCCGGCTCAACTTAAAGGCGCAGCGGATACATGGCTCACCCACTCATCCTGCTTTTACTTTTGCCCATTTTCGGTGCCCTGGCCATAGCCCTGCTTCCCAACAAGCGCACTGCCCTCATCCGCAATACGGCCATTCTGGCTGCCGTATTAACGCTTGCTTATGCCGCCTTTCTTGCCACACAGGTTGATTTTTCCAGTTCAGCCATCCAGCTCAAAACCAGCATTGTCTGGAACAAGCAGTTAGGCACATCCTTTTCCCTCGGGGTCGACGGCCTCGCCTTCCCGCTGGTGCTACTGACCACCCTGCTGGTGCTGATGGCCTTGCTGGCCTCGCACATGATTACCCACCACATCAAAGGCTATTATTTGCTGATGTTGCTGCTGGAAGCGGCCACCCTGGGCGTGTTCATGGCGCAGGACTGGGGCTTGTTCTACGTATTCTGGGAACTGGTGCTAATCCCACTGTTCTTCCTGATCGACCGTTGGGGCGGCAAAAACCGGCAGACGGCTGCGCTCAATTTCGTCCTGTATACCATGGGCGGCTCCATCTTCATGCTGCTGGCACTACTGGTGCTGTTTGATGCTACCCCAACGCATTCCTTTACTTTCGAAGCAATGGCGGCTGGGGCGAAATCCGTTGGCCCGACCGAACAGATACTGATCTTCCTCGGCCTGTTGATCGGTTTAGGGGTGAAAATGCCGCTGTTCCCACTGCATGGTTGGCTACCGCTGGCGCATGTGGAAGCGCCTAGCCCGGTCAGTATCCTGCTGTCCGGCATCCTGCTGAAAATGGGCTCGTATGGCTTGCTGCGGGCGATTGAAATCCTGCCTACAGCGGCACTCGCCTTACAGGGCGTGCTGTTTACCCTGGGTACAATCAGCCTGCTGTACGGCGGCTTGCTGGCATGGCGGCAGAGCGACATGAAAAAAATGATCGCCTATTCCTCCGTCAGCCACATGGGGGTGGTGGTGATCGGCATTGCCACCCTGAACGTGTACGGCATGACTGGCGCGGTCTACCAGATGGTGGCACACGGGCTGGTGGCGGGCGCGACCTTCATGCTGATTGGCCTGCTGTATGAGCGTACCCATACCCGCGACATCAACGACTACGGCTCGCTGATCAAGGTGACGCCACGGTTCGCCTTCCTGATCATCCTCGCCTTTGTCGGCGGGGTAGGCTTACCGGGTACAGCCGGTTTCATTGCGGAACTGCATGTGCTGATTGGCGGCTTCAACGCCTGGGGCTGGGCCATCGTGCTGCTGTCACTGGGCGTGCTGGTAACAGCGGCTTACAGCATCCGCACCATCAAGCACCTGTACACCGGCCCGGTACGGCTGGACATGCAGCAGGTGGAAGACCTGCGCCTGCTGGAACTGGTGGCGGCAGGCAGCCTGATGACAGGTACCCTGCTGCTGGGTTTCTACCCCTTACCACTGCTGGATATGATGCATACTGCCGTACAGCAACTGGTCAGCCACTTTCCGCCTGAAACCAGCGCGCCACTGTCCGGAGGGTTCATGCCGTGAATCAGACACAGGCCGAGCAGCGTGAGTACCTGCGTGCAGCCATTGCCGGGCTGGAGGCGGTGCTGCCGATACAAGCGCCATTGCAGGATTTTGTCCATTTCAATCCCCTGATGCATTACGAGCACCTGCCGTTTGCGGAAGCACTGCGGCTGGCGCATAAGCACAGCGGTTCGCTGGGCTATTTGCCCGCCAGCGAATACCGGCGGTTTTTCCGTGCCGGGCGCATCACCCAACACGATGTCTTCAGCGTCCTCGCCAGCGAGCCGGACACATACGCCGACCGCGACATTTACCTCACCGCGCTGGCCAATGACATCAAGGCCATCAGCTTCCAGCAGATGCGCTGGCAAGTAGAGGAAAACCGCGCGCTGGAACGTTTCCAGTCCGACGTTGCCTACGAACAACGCGAAAAACTGCTGGCCAGCACCGGGCAGGATGAAACCAGCGCCATCCACAGCCTGTGGGAAGCCTGTCTGGTGAAGCTGGAATTGCATTACGACCTGCCTCATCCGGAAGCCCTGCTCAACCTGCGCCTGGCCGATGTCAACGAAGTCTGGGAACACATCCGCCAGCAGGGGCAAGCCGGTGAGGGAGTAGCAGATGCGGAAAGTTTCATCCACGCCGAAAGCCGCCACTTACTGCACAACCTGCTGGATCAGGTCGGTGAAACCCTCACCCTGCGTAGCCTGTTGCTGAGACTGACCAACACCGACGTGATGGAACAGGTATTGCCACTGCTGGAGCGTTATCTGGCCAGCTGGCTGGATCAAGGCATCGCCGCCATGCGTCCGGTTACGGCGGAAAATGAAGGCTTTTACCACTTCTGGCGCGCAGCCGTACAGCACGACCCCACCCCCTGGCTGGCTGGCATGGAAGACTGGGGCGATTACCTCGATTCCCTGCCTGATGACCCGCTGGAAATCATCCATCAGGAAATGGTACGCATCGGCATCCACAAACAGCACTGGGGCGGCTACCTGCGCGTGCTGGCGCTGGAACTGCCCGGCTGGTCGGGCATGTTCAACTGGCGCGCCAGCAACCCGCATTACCTCGGCATCCCCCGTCAGGCCAGCCTGGAAGACTACCTGGCCGTGCGGCTGGTACTGGAACACCTGTATTGCCGCCAGATCAGCAGCCGCCTGTGGCAAGTCAACGCCACCCTGCACACCATCCGTGGCTATTTCCATCACAACCAGGACGAATTCTTCGTCCGCTACCATGTGTGGAACACCAACCTGCCAGAACACCTGCAACAGCTTGCCCTGCAATTCCTGGATAGCCAGGAAGATGTGCAACCACCTGAATGGCATCAGCTCGCCCACCAGATCCTCACCTGGAACCTCGCCCCCGAAACCGTCATCCCGGTCGGCACCGACATTTACCGCAAGGCATGGCGGCTGTTCCACCTCGCCCAGCATCTCGGTATGGGCGCGCAAGCCTTCAGCTCGTTGGAACGCGGGCGCATCGACCGTCTGTTGGCCATCATGCAGGCACTCGACGACCCCAATACCAGCGGCTATTTATGGTTACGGGCGTATGAGCACCACTATCAGGAAGAAATTTTCAGCGCGGTGTTGAATAAAGGGGTTTCTCTTTCAACCCCTCCCGCCGCCCAACTGATTTTCTGCATGGATGACCGCGAGGAAAGCATCCGCCGTCATCTGGAAGAAATCGCCCCCGACCTCGCAACCCTGGGTGCTGCGGGCGTGTTCGGCCTGCCCAACAACTGGCGCGCGCTGGATGCCGACGGCCCGCTCAAGCTGGCGCAGCCGGTTGTTACCGCCGTGCATGAGTTTCGCGAGGTTCCGGCTGCTGTCGCAGCCGAGGGCGTATTCAATACGCCCCTACAACGACATCAGCAGCGGCAGCGCATTTTTAGGTGGCTGAAACGCCTGAAAAACCACCGGATGCGCCACAATATTGCCACCACCACGCTGGGCTTGCCGCTGCTGGCTGCGTTCGGCCTGCTGGAAATGCTCGGGCGCGGCCTGTTGCCTTCCACTTACCAGCGCTTCATCGGCAACATCCAACACAAACTCAGCGTGCCGCTCAAAACGCGCGTGGCTTACACCGCCAGCGGGGTGCTGGAATACCCCAGCAAGGAACACAACCAGATCGGTCTGAGCCAGGATGAAAAAGTAGAAAAAGTGGCAGCCTTCCTCAAGCTAACCGGCTTGACCAGCGGGTTCGCGCCACTGGTGGTGCTGATGGCGCACCGTTCCCGCCAGCTCAACAACCCGCATATCCTGGGCTACGGCTGTGGGGCGTGCAGCGGACGGTTCGGCGCACCCAACGCGCGTGCTTTCGCCAGCAGTGCCAACGAGCCAGCAGTACGCACGCGGCTGGAGGCTGAACACGGCATCCACATTCCGGACGGTTGCTGGTTCATGGCGGCTGACCACGACACCACCAGCGATGATGTCGACTGGCTGGATACCGACCTGATTCCAACCAACCATCACGCGCTATTCCAACGGGTAAGCCAGCTTACCGAGCAGGCGGCGCGGCAATCGGCGCACGAACGCTGCCGCAAGTTTGCTTCCGCCCCCCTGCATCTGACGCCAGAGCAGGCCAAGCGTCATGTGGAAGGCCGTGCCACCTCCCCCGACCAGACCCGCGCGGAACTGGGGCATCAGGGCTGCGCGGTCGCCTTCATCGGGCGACGTAGCCTCAGCCAAGGCGTGTTCTGGGATCGGCGTTCCTTCCTGATTTCCTACGACCCTCACCATGACCCGGATGGCAAGCTGCTGGAAGCGCAGTTGCAAGGCAACGGCGTGGTCGGGGTCGGCATCCAGATGGACTACTACTTTTCGCGGATGCAAAACGGCTATTTCGGCTCCGGCAGCAAGGCCACCCACAACCTCACCGGCCTGTTCGGGGTGATGGAAGGCGGCTCCAGCGACCTGCGCACCGGCTTTGCCCAGCAGATGGTGGAACTGCACGAACCGATGCGCCTGCTGGTCGTGGTTGAAGCCGGGGTCGACACGCTGGTGGCAATTTACCAACGGCACGCTTACCTACGGCAACTGCTCGACAACGGCTGGGTGCTGCTGGCGGCGAAACCACCCGAGCACAATGAAATTCACCTGTTTGAACCGGGCAAGGGTTTCGTGCAATGGCAGGGTTCCGTGCATCCGCTACCCCAGGCGGAACACTCGCTGGACTGGTACGGCGGGCAGCGGGGGTATTTGCCACCGGCGTGGATACAGGGGGATAAAACCCATGCCTGACATACTGCTACTCCTAATCCCCGCCCTGCCGCTACTGACAGCGGTTCTTATTGCCCTGCTGACGCTTTCCGGCTGGAACCGTGGCGATGGTGGCGAACGTTTCACCGCATGGTTGACGCAAACGGCGTGCTTCCTCAGCCTGCTGCTAGTGCTGGCGGCGGATGCAACTTACCTGCTGAACGGGGCTACCGAGCGGCATGTCATGCTGTTGCGATGGCTGCACAGTGGCATGTACAACGCCAGCATCAGTTTCACCCTCGATACCCTGAGCCTGAGCATGGCCACGCTGACAGCTCTGGTGGCGCTGTTGGTGACGCGCTTTTCGGTCAGTTACCTGCACCGCGAACCGGGTTTCCAGCGTTTTTTCATGGTAATGATGATATTCACGGCGGCGATGCAACTGATCGCGCTGGCAGGTAGCGCCATGCTGACTTTTATCGGCTGGGAACTGGCCGGGGCAAGTTCCTACCTGCTGATCGCTTACAACTGGCAAGGCAAGGTGGCGACCAACAACGCCACCCGCGCCTTCGTCACCAACCGGATTGGCGACGCCGGGTTCCTGCTGGGCATGTTCATGGCCTTCGCCCTGTTCCGCAGCACGGAATGGGATGTGCTGCTGGTTCCGCAACCGCAAGCTTCCGGCATGTTGGTCGGGGTAACGGCGCTGGGTTTCATGGCCGCAGCGCTGGTGAAATCGGCGCAGTTCCCGTTTTCAGCCTGGATCACGCGCGCGCTGGAAGGGCCAACCCCTTCCAGCGCGGTGTTCTATGGCTCCCTCATGGTACATGCCGGGGTTTACCTGTTGCTGCGTATCCAGCCACTGCTGGAACAGGCTCCGGCACTGCAATACCTGCTGCTGGCAGTGGGTGGGCTGACCCTCCTGTACGGCTGGCTGGGCGGGCTGGCGCAAACTGACATCAAGACTTCGCTGCTGTTTTCCACCCTGGCGCAAACCGGCTTGATGCTGGTGGAAATCGCCCTCGGCTGGTACACGCTGGCGCTGGTTCACCTGCTGCTGCACGCCGTGTGGAGGGCTTACCAGTTCCTGCATTCGCCGTCATTCGCGCTGCACACCAACTGGCAAACCGCACCTGCTGCGCCACGCTGGCTCAGTAAACGCCGTTGGCTGCACAATGCCGCCTTGCAACGCTTCTGGCTGGATCCGCTGGCCGACTGGCTGTTCGTCAAACCAACCATGGCGCTGTCACAGGAAGCGCAGGTATTCGACGGGCAAATCCTGGACAAGCTCAGCGGTACACCCTCTCATCACGGTGGCATTTCCACCCTGGCGGACATGCAGGCATTGCAACAGGGCAAACTGCGGCTGGAAAGCAGCATCGGACGTGGTTCCGGCCTGTTGGGCAAGCTGATGCAATGGGCTGCGGAACAACTGGAATGGTTGGAAGAGCGCCTGTTGCTGCAACAGCAAGGCGGCAACGCCACGGCCATGCTCAGTCGGCTGGGCCGTTATCTGGACCGGATTGAGCGCCTGCTCAACCAGCCCCGCTATCTGGTGCTATTGATAGCGGCCACCCTGGTGGTGATTTTTTAGGATGCCCACATGACCTTCAGCGAAATTCCAGCGCATTCACCCTTACTGGCCGTCTTGCAATGCCTGCCATTGCTGGCCGGGTTACTGCTGATCAGGGTACGTGGTGACGCCGCCGTCGCGCTGGCCAGCGTTGTTTCCCTGGCGCAACTGTTGCTGGCCGTGAACCTGTACTGGCAATTTGACCCCCACCAGCCAGCGGGCGTGATGCAGTTTGCGGAACGTTTGCCGCTGCTGGGCGCGTTCCATTATCACGCGGCGGTGGATGGCATCAGTGTCCTGTTCGTATTGCTGACCACCGTGGTCAACCTGTTGAGCGTGGCGTTCGTCCTGGTCAGGCAATTACACCAATCCTCCATGCTGGCAGTCATGATGGTTATCCAGGCGGTCATCATCAGCCTGTTTGTCACGGTGGATTTGCTGTGGTTCACCCTCATGTCGCTGCTGGAAATCCTGCTGGTCGGCTATTTGACCAAACGCTGGCCCACTTATCATGACATCCAGCCAACTTTGGCGCGTTACCTGCAATTCATGGCGGTAGGGCTGGGGTTAACCCTGTTCGGCACGCTGCTGCTGGGCTGGAATTATGCCGATGCGCACGCCGGGCGCTGGAGTTTCAACCTGTATGAACTGGCTGGCATGGAATTCGGGCAAAACAGCCGGGTGGCGACGCTGGTGTTTTTCGCGCTGTTCTATGGGCTGGGGATACGCACGCCGCTGTTCCCCCTGCATGGCTGGCTACCCAGTTTCATGCTGCATGGCAATGTAGCGACTGCGCCCATTTATCTGCTGGGGCTGAAAGTCGGGGTGTATGGCCTGTTGCGTTTCGTGTTTCCGATCGTCCCTCATGCGGTGTGGGAATGGCACACGGTCGCCACCATCTTTGCGGCAACCGGGGTGTTTTACGCCGCGTTTCTGGCCATGCGCCAGCAAACCCTGCGTGAACTGCTGGCGTTTGCGGTCATCAGCCATACCGGCATACTCACCATCGGCCTGTTTAGCTTGCACCGCATGGCCTTGCAAGGCACGGTGCTGCTGGCGCTGAATTTCGGGCTGGCGATTACCGGCCTGCTGCTGATGACCGGCATGGTGTGGCAGCGCACCCGCACCACCAACCTGGGTAAACTGGGCGGCTTACTGGATTACATCCCGATCGTAGGGCTGGCGTTTCTGGTGGCTGGCCTGGCGATTGTGGGGATGCCGGGGACCCCAGGGTTCGATGCCGTGCACTTTGTGCTGGAGGGTTCCATCAAACGTTTTGGGGCGCTGGTGACGGTAGCGGCGGCATTGGGCAACCTGGTGGCGGCAGGCTTCCTGCTGCGGGCTTTCCAGCGGGCATTCCTGGCGGAGCCGGGCATCGATACCCGCCGTTGGGACAAACACCCCGCTTATCGGGCGGAACAGGTGATGGCGGGAATCGTCATACTGGTCACGCTGATGGTGGGTTTCTATTCCGCACCGTGGATTGAGCTAATCAGCGAACCTGTCAATGGCCTGGGCAATCTGTTCACGGCATATACCGACCCGATGCAAGGGGGAAGCCACTGATGCAAGCTCTGGTAAACCTGAATTTTCCCTGGTTGAGCCTGATACTGCTGATGCTGCCCATGGGAGCCGTGCTGACAGCCCTGTTTCCAGGCAAGGAGGCGCGCTGGGCAGCGTTGACGACCGCCATCCTGACGCTGGGTGTGTCGTTGGTGGCAGTGGCAGGTTTCGACTCCGCACAGACCGGTTTCCAGTTGGTGGAAACCACGCCGTGGATGCCGGATCTGGGCATTGCCTACCGGCTGGGCATTGACGGCCTGTCGGTGCTGTTCCTGCCATTTACCGCACTGTTGTTCATTGGCGTGATCCTGGCGTCATGGAATGCGATCCGCACCTTGCCACGCCTGTATTTTGCGCTGCTGCTGGTGCTGGAATGCACCATCATGGGCATTTTCACCGCGCTGGATACCATCCTGTTCTTCCTGTTCTGGGAGCTGACGCTGCTGCCGCTGTTTTTCCTCATCAGCTTGTGGGGCAGTGGCGCGAACCGGCGTTATGCAGGGGTGAAATACAGCCTGTTCATGCTGGCGGGTGGCTTGCCGTTGCTGATCGGTTTTGTGGTGTTGGCGATCCATCATCCGGGCGGGATGAGTTTTGCCTACGTCGACCTGTTGCAGGAAAGCCGGGATTACGGGGTGCAGGTGACGGTGTTTTTCCTGTTGCTGGTGGGTTTCGGGGTGAAGATACCGCTGTTTCCGCTGCATACCTGGCTACCGGTGGTGGCGCAAGAAGGGCCGGCCACCACGGTGGCGCTGCTGACGGGGTTGAAAGTGGGCGCGTATGGCTTGCTGCGTTTCGCCTTGCCACTGGTACCGCAAGCAGCGCATGAGTTCCAGTGGGTGCTGGTGGGGCTGGGCATGATCGGCGTGCTGTATGGCGCGGTAGCGGCACTGAGCCAGACCAGTTTGCGGCGGATGCTGGCGTTTGCATCACTGAGCCATGTGGGGATGGTGGTGCTGGGGATGGCGTCATTCAGTCAGCAAGGCTTGCAAGGAGCCGTGTTCCAGTTGCTGAATTTTACGCTGGTGGCGGGCGGTTTGTTCCTGATCACCGGGTTCCTGCACCAGCGTACTGGCTCGACCGAAATCCTCAGTCTGGGTGGAGTGGCGAAATCCATGCCGTTGCTGGCATCGCTGTTCTTCTTTTTGGGGCTGGCGGGGATCGGGATGCCTGCCACCAGCGGTTTCCCGGCGGAATTCCTGCTGATCATGAGCGTGCTGGAAACGCATACCGGCGCGGGGCTGGTGGTGCTGTTTGTGGTAGTGCTGGGTGCTGCGTATTTCCTCAATTTCTACCGCAAGGCGTTTCTGGGGGAGGCGCGCCACGCCATTATCCGTGATGCGCCTGACCTGAAGCGGCGGGAACTGGGCGTCCTGCTGCTGATGGTGATACTGGTGCTGGTGTTCGGCTTCTACCCACAGGGGATTCTGGATATAACCGAAACCAGCAGCCAGTATTGGGTGAGCCTGATGCTGCCGGTGGATGTTTCACCGTGAGCTGCGCACCAAGCGAACATACTTGCCACCAACCTTGAGGTTCTGGTAAGAACGGCCTTTACTGAAATCCATGCTCCACGCTACCGGGTCGGACTGGTTGGCAGACCAGAGGCCAGCGGCGGGCATACTGGGGAAGACTTGCAGGTTGACTGCCGGTTCCTGGCAACTGGCATCGACGATGCTTTCCAGTTCCGCCAGGGTCGGCAAGCGCCAGCCAGGGTGGCCAGCAAACTTATCACCGCTGGCAAGCTGGGCGTAATTGGCCGCCAGCTCCCATGGCATCAGGTCGGGATGCCCGAAACAGGCGCTGCCTTCCTGCCCTTCCAAGCATTTTTTCCACATTAGATCAGTACGGGTATCCGTCACCGTGCCATTGCCGTGATCAAAGAAACGCTGGGATGGCGTCGTCGACGCCAGATTGATATTGCAGCTTTGCGCCATTGCCCAATTGGCGCAGACAAACAGCAGGCCACCGCCCATGATGAGGGTTATCGTTTTTTGATGCATATTTTTATACCTTCAAGCCCTATATTTTTGCAAATATCTATTATCAAAATTTATTAAAAAACTATATGATCTCTCTAATTAGATGAAAAATTAATCAATTTTATTCATACTTAATTAATTTAATTTATCATACTTTTCTTTCCATGGAAGTATCATTTGCCGCGTTACCTTCAACAATAAGTTAAAACTTATTCAACTGTTTTTTGTTTCCTTATCCACACAAGACTCTGCATGATGTCAAAAATATCCTAGACTTGGGTCACGTATCAAAAAGTAACAAAGGAAACTCGGATGGGAATGATCATTTCCGCGCTCGCGCACTGGCTGGAACATTCAGGCATTGGCAATGCGCGTGGCGTCTTCGTCACCGGTACCGACACCGGCGTAGGCAAAACCCGGGTTGGCGTCCAGCTAATCCAGACCCTGCGGGCGTTGGGGCATGAGGTCATTCCCCGTAAACCGGTGGAATCTGGCTGGCATGACAACCTCAGCCAGACCGACGCTTGGCAACTGGCGTGGGCGGCTGGCCTACCGGTAGCCCCTGACCAACCTACCCCGGCGCTCGATAGCGTATGCCCGCACCGCTTCAAGGCAGCGCTTTCCCCACCCCGGGCGGCGGAACGGGAAGGCAGGATACTGAAAATGCTGGACGTGGCCTCCGCCTGCCCCACCCGGCTAAAAGATCGGCAATATTTGTATGTGGAAGGCGCAGGCGGTTTCTATTCCCCGCTGGCGCATGACGGGCTGAATGCCGATCTGGCGCAAACCCTGGGGTTGCCCGTGGTGGTAGTGGCGGAAGACAAACTGGGCTGCCTGAACCACACCCTGCTGGTGGCAGAAGCGGTCAAACAGAAAGGCTTGAAACTGGCGGGTGTCATCCTCAACCAACGTCACCCCGCCCCGGAAGGCATGGATAACCTCGGCGACTTGCGCAAGCACCTGGATGCGCCTACCTTGGGTTACCCATTCCGCTAGCTGACTTCAGGCAGGGCATTAGCAGACGCTTCGGCGTTTTCCCGCTCCACCCCGCCGAAATTCATCTGCCATTCGAGATCGTTGCGTGAACCGGCATATTCCAGCGCCACCTGCTTGCTGATATGGCCGTTGGCGTAAAGCTGGTACAGCGCCTGGTCGAAGGTTTGCATCCCGTCCGCCGTACCTTTGGTAATGATTTCTTTCAGTTCACCAAACTGCCCTTTGCGGATCAGCTCCGCCACATAGGGGGTATTGATCAACACTTCCGCCGCCAGATGTAGACCATTTTTGTCATCCGGAATCAACCGTTGGGCGACGATGCCGCGCAGGTTCAGTGACAAATCCATCAGGATGCGGCTTTTGTTTTCACTCGGAAACAGGTACAGCATCCGCTCCAAAGCCTGGATCACATTGGTGGCGTGCAGGGTGGACAGCACCAGATGGCCAGTATCGGCAAAACCCAGCACTGCATCCATGGTTTCAGTGTCGCGCACCTCCCCGACCATGATCATGTCAGGTGCTTCGCGCATGGCCTCGCGCATGGCGTTGGCGTAACTGAGGGTATCAAACCCCACTTCGCGCTGGCCGATAATGGACTGGCCATGCCGGAAGGTGTATTCAATCGGGTCTTCAATGGTCAGGATATGCCCGCAGTGGCGTTGGTTACGGTACTGGATCAGCGACGCCATCGAGGTAGACTTGCCGGAACCGGTAGAACCCACGAATAACAGTAAACCTTCTTTGCCCATCACCAACTTTTTCAGCACTTCCGGCAGTTTCAGCTCCTCTGGCGAACGGATGTCGGAACGGATGTGGCGGATCACCATGGACACCTCCCCACGCTGGAAGTAGAAATTCATCCGAAAACGCCCCACCCCTTTCAGCGAAAACCCCTTGTTGAGTTCGCGGTCGGCAAAAAAGGCTTCGATCTCGGTTGCGGTGAGGATCTCTTCCGCCAACTGACGGATATTGCCCGGCTTCATCGGGTCGCGGCTGATGCGTTTCAACTGCCCACGCACCTTGATGGTGGCGTGCGCCCCCGTCGTCAGGTACAAATCTGAGGCAAGCTGTTTAACCATCATGTGCAGCAGCGGGGTGATGCGCATGTCGGTTTCGGTAATCGTGGTCATCAGCGCCCGTTCTCCATGGGTTCAATTGCCATATTGTCCAGCCCCTTGAAGAAATCATTGTCTTTGGCAAAGCGGCTTTCCAACTTAAGACGCAGGCGCAGGTCGTTTTGTGAATCGGCGTGGCGCAAGGCTTCGTGCACGGTAATCTGGCGGGCTTCGATCAGGTCGAACAGCGCCTGGTCGAACGTCCTCATGCCGTGTTCGCGTGACTTGGAAGTCAACACCTTCATGCCCGGTACGTCGCCTTTGTAGATCAGGTCAGCCATCAACGGTGTATTGATCATGACTTCCACCGCAGGCAACCGCCCTTCCCCCTTGGCCTTGCGCACCAGCCGCTGGGAAACTACCGCCTTCAGGTTGAGCGACAAATCCATCAGCAACTGCGGGCGGCGCTCTTCCGGGAAAAAGTTGATCACGCGGTCTAACGCCTGGTTGGAACTGTTGGCGTGCAGGGTGGACAGGCACAAATGCCCGGTTTCGGCATAAGCAATAGCGTAATCCATGGTCTCGCGGTCGCGGATTTCCCCCAGCAGGATCACGTCAGGTGCTTGCCGCAAGGTGTTTTTCATCGCAATCTCGTAACTGGCGGTATCCACGCCGATTTCACGCTGGGTGATCAGACAGCCCTTGTGCTGGTGGACGAATTCGATCGGGTCTTCGATGGTGACGATATGGCCTTTGGAATGATTATTACGGTAATCCAGCATCGACGCCAGGGTAGTGGATTTACCGGAACCGGTCGCACCCACCATGATCACCAACCCACGCTTGGTCATGGCAATGTCACGTAACACCGGCGGCAAACCCAATTCCTTAAGGGCAGGAATGTGGCCGGGAATGTGCCGCAACACCATGCCGGAACAGCCGCGCTGGGTGAAGGCGTTGACACGGAAACGCGCCTTGCCGGGCAGGCTGATGGAAAAGTTGCACTCCATCTCCTCCTCAAACTGTCTGAGCTGGCGGTCATTCATGATGGCGCGCACCAACATGCGCGAATTCTGCTCGTTCAGCGCCTGACCTGACAGCGGCACCATTTCGCTGTTGACCTTGGCGGAAGGGGGCGCGTCTGCCGTGATGTAGAGGTCGGATGCCTCCTTTTCCAGCATGGTGGCCAGCAGTTTGTGCACGTAACTGACGGCGGAATCACGATCCATACATCACCTCTAAATACTGTCCGGGTTATCGGCCTTGCGGCGGGCGGCTTCGCGGTCAACCACGCCTTTCACCACCAGGCTTTTCAGTGACTGGTCAAGAGTCATCATCCCATCCGCTTGCCCGGTCTGCATGGCGGAACGCATCTGCGCAATCTTATTTTCGCGGATCAGGTTGCGGATGGCGCGCGTACCGATGAGGATTTCGTGCGCGGCCACCCGCCCGCCACCCTTCTTTTTCAGCAGGGTCTGGGAAATGACCGCTTGCAGAGATTCCGACAGCATCGCCCGCACCATTTCCTTTTCCGCCGCCGGGAACACGTCGACGATACGGTCGATGGTTTTGGGCGCTGAGGTGGTGTGCAGGGTGCCGAAAACCAAATGGCCGGTTTCGGCGGCGGTCAGGGCGAGACGGATGGTTTCCAGGTCACGCATTTCCCCGACCAGAATCGTATCCGGGTCTTCACGCAGGGCAGAACGCAGCGCGGCCTCGAAACCCTTGGTATCACGGTGCACTTCGCGCTGGTTGACCAGGCTTTTTTTGCTTTGGTGGACGAATTCGATCGGGTCTTCGATGGTCAGGATATGCCCGTAATCGGTGTCATTCTTGTAGTCGATCATCGCCGCCAGCGTGGTGGATTTGCCGGAACCGGTCGGCCCCGTCACCAGCACCAGCCCGCGCGGGTTTTCGGCAATCTTGCGGAAACTGGCGGGGGCATCCAGTTGCTCCAGCGTCAGCACCTTGCTGGGGATGGTACGGAATACCGCGCCCGCCCCCCGGTTTTGGTTAAAGGCATTGACACGGAAACGCGCCACGCCGGGGATTTCAAACGAAAAGTCGCATTCCCAGTTTTCCTCATAACCCTTGCGCTGATGGTCATTCATGATGTCGTAGACCAGCGCGTGCACCTGCTTGTGGTCCAGCACCGGCAGGTTGATTTTGCGCATTTCGCCATCCACGCGGATCATGGGCGGCATCCCGCCTGACAGGTGCAAATCGGATGCGTTGTTTTTGACGCCAAAGGCGAGCAGTTGGGTGATGTCCATTTTTGTTATGGCTCAATATGCGTTTCAGGGTCTTGTTTTCCCCGGCATTGCAAACGTGATGGATAGCGGTAAAGTTAGTCATTTCCGATAGCCAAGGAGAGGCTTTATGACCTCGCTCATCAGTATTTCCAGCCTGACCAGTGATGCCGCCTGTTTCGAGCAAGTCCGTTCCGTGCGTTGGCCTAATGGGGTGATTTGTCCGCACTGCGGTTCACAGGACACTATCCGTCGAGGCAAGGATGACACCCAGCAGGAACGCCAGCGTTACCAGTGTAAGGATTGCCAAAAGCGTTTTGATGACCTGACGGGAACGGTGTTTGAAGGCCACCACCAGCCGCTGAAGGTGTGGGTGTTGTGCCTGTACCTGATGTCGTTGAACCTGTCCAACCAACAAATCGCCCGCGAATTGGGGTTGAACAAGGATGATGTTCAGGCGATGACGGAACAGTTACGGCGTGGTGTCGAGAAAAAAAACGCCAGTAAACCTGTTTGGGAATGTTGAATTTGATGAGGTTTATGTCAAGGCTGGACACAAGGGAAACCCCGAAGCCGTCGCGGATGCTGGGCGTGAAGGTCGCCGCCGCGCCCTGAAAGGTGCGCCGGGGCGTGGGACACTGGAAAAGGACAAACCACCCATTTTCGGCATGATCCAGCGTTCCGGGGAGGTCGTGATCCGTATGCTGGCGAATGTGAAACAGACGACGATCAAGCCGTTGATTGTGGAAACGGTGGCAGCAGGCACGCTGGTCTACACCGATGAGTACAACATTTACAGCCGATTGGAAGAATGGGGCTATGCCCACAAAACCGTCAACCATGGCGCAGGCGAATATGCCCGTGACGAAGATGGTGACGGTTTCCATGAAGTCCACGTCAATACGATGGAAGGTTTTTGGTCACTGTTACGCTCATGGTTACGACCTCATCGGGGGATCTCACAAGAAAAGCTACCGTGTTACCTTGCATTCTTCGAGTCTCTTCACAACATCAGGAAACGGGGGCAAGCTGCCTTACAGTCCTTGCTTTCGCTGCTGTTGGGATAAGACCCTGAAACGCATATTGAGCCTTTGTTATTATGCCGAGGATGCATTGTTTTACATTACTGGAAAACTACCACAAGCCATGACAATCCGTGACAATCTCCAGACAATCGGCGGGCGTATCCGCGCTGCGGAACAGCGTTACGGGCGGGAACCCGGTAGCGTGCGCCTGCTGGCCGTCAGCAAGAAGCACCCCGCCGCCGCCATCCGCGAAGCGTTAGCCTCGGGGCAAACCCTATTTGGTGAAAGCTATGCCCAGGAATTGGTGGAAAAAGCTAACGAACTGGCCGGTTCCAACATCGAATGGCATTTCATTGGCCCGATCCAGTCCAACAAGACCCACCTGATTGCGGAAACTGCCCGCTGGGTGCATTCGGTTGATCGCCTCAAAATTGCCCAGCGCCTGAGTGCACAAAAACCAGCCGATGCGCCAGACCTCAATCTGTGCCTGCAAGTGAATATCAGCGGTGAAAGCAGCAAATCCGGCGTGCAACCAGAGGCATTAGCGGAACTGGCGGAACAGGTAGCGGAGCTGCCCGGTTTACGGCTGCGCGGGCTGATGGCAATCCCCGCCCCCGAGGACGATTTCGCACTTCAGCGCGCTGTCTTTGCGCAAGTGCGGACATTGCAGGAAGTTCTGATTGCGCGCGGTTTCGCGCTGGATACGCTGTCGATGGGCATGACCGACGACATGGAAGCGGCGATAGCAGAAGGCGCGACCCTCGTGCGGATTGGCACGGCGATTTTCGGCTCCCGCCAGTAAGAAACCTGATAATCCCTTACCGATTCACTGGCAAGAAGCCGAATTCTTGATGGCGAACCATTCGGCCAGCAATTTCGCCAGATACTCACTGCGGTTAACGCCAGCTTTTTGCGCTTCGGCCAGTAACCGCTCGTAGACCTCCGCCGGTAACCGGAACTGCGCCATGTAGTTGAATGACTGTTTCATGATGATTGCCCATTTCGTTGTTGATTATTCATCCCTACCCATTATATTGGACACAAATAATCCGCAAAGGTTTAGCCGAAAAGGAAGCAACGGTTTGCTTGAGGAGCTGACCGGTTGTTTATGGCAACCTACCCGCCATCCACAGCAACGGACACCACCCCCAATCGCAAACCAAACGGCTGCAATAGCTTGTTGACCGTATTCATGGAAGGATTGGCCGCCCCAGCCTCAATACCCTGAATGGTTCGGGTGGCCACCCCTGTCAGGCGCGCATATTCCTCCACCGTCAGATACAGTCCTGTGCGCAGTTGGCGCACGACCTGCGCCAGCGGCATATCCGGTTGTTGCCTGATCCGCTCCAGTAAGGCAATACGCTGCTGGAGTTGTTCCGTGGGCGAAAGCGGTGTATAGCGCCTATCCATGACAACAAGCCTCCAGTTGCCTGCCCGCGGCAAGGCTCAAGGGGGCAAAGCGTCCTACCAGTTCCACCGGGACACCCGCCTGCCTCATTTTGTCAGGCAACGCAGCCAGCGATTCACCCAGTGGTTGCAACGCCGCTTGCAGAGCCTCCAGCGGTAGCCGCGCCGCCGCCGCCGCCTGACACATGGCCGACGCCCAATCCGGCACACCGTAATCATCCTGTTCCCAGCGCATCCGGCGGGCAATCCCATCCGGGTGCAGCGCCATAGGGGAAAAGTCAAACAGGGGAGTCAGGCCAATCCAGCCATTTTCCTGACGCTGGATCGCCGTATTACGGCCATGATTGTCCTTGTTACCCAACACCACATTGGCAATGTCGCGCCTGAGATATTCAGCAATTTCAGCCAGCGGATCACTGACCGCAGACGCTAATACCTTGCAGGCGGTATTGTGGCTGAGCTTTGCACCAAAACCACCGCACTGGCAGAGCGCGTACAGGCTTTCCTGGGCGTAACGTTGTACGCCAAGTGCCGTTACTGCACGGTCAAAGCGAGGAATGAACAGGGCGCGCTCCCGCAATAGCAGTTCACCATGCACCCTCAGCCCCAAAAAACGCGCCAACTCCACCCAGATGTTTTCCAGTTGCAGAATGGTGTTTAGGTATTGATCCTGCCCGCGAGCAAACTTGACCAGCCAATGCCGTTTGGCTTGCGCATCCGGCAACGTATGGTCAAGGAAAAATTGTCCCGAATAGTCTTCGGTCAGCAACAATTTCGGCCATTCCCCCTGCACCCCAGAAGAACCTGCGACGAACAGGCCATAATCCGCCAGATATTCGGTAAAATGCTCCCCACGCCACGCCACCTCAGCCAGAGGAAAACCTTGCGGCTGCCCCACGCTGCGGGTTTGTAACCACTCGTGAGCTTCCCGGATCCGGCAGTTGCCGATGGGATTGGCGGCTCCGGCCAGTAGTAGGCTCCAGTCTGCGCTGGCTTCTGCCCGTTCTGGCAAACCCAACTGGCGCAACAGCTCCAGCCGCCCGTACCCCTGCGGCAACAAATCCAGGACAAAACCCGGCCAGACAGCAGAGCGCTGAGGGGCAAGACTGACCGGAAATGTCCAAGAAAGCGCGGGGGCATCACACCGCCCGGCATAGTGGATGGCATGGTCAACGGCATAACCCAGATAAGCCGACCCTTGCCACCCTTTGTCAGGGGATTCCAGCAAGGCCATACTGCCAGCGCCATGCCATGCGCCGTCAAGGAACAACTCGAATGTGCAATCGGTTTTCATTACCGCATTATAATGCGGTTTAGGAATATTTTCAGGACATAGTTACGCAAAAGGATGCGTAAATATGCCGGTGAAGAGAATCGAACTCCCGACCCCATCATTACGAATGACGTGAATTGAATAAATCAATGACTTACATTAATCAGGATTGGACAAGCCAAGTCAAGAAAGAATGCGGGTTACAGAAGGTTTGGGGGAAATAACTTGTCCATTACTGCCCAATGCTCACCAATCCTAGCCAGCAAACCGCGTGACTAAGCGAGTGACTAAGGAATAGAATGATGTGAATTGACCACAAAACGGCGGTTTAGTCACATGGCTTTCACTATCAAATTGCTTGATTCACTCACCCCACAAGCAAAACCTTACCGCAAGTTTGAGGGTGGGCAGCGTCCCGGCTTTGGGATGCAGGTATCACCCGGCGGCAAGGTCACATTCATTTACCTGTACCGTGAACCAGTAGCCAATAAACAGCGTGTCATGACCCTGGGGGGCTATTACGGCGTAGACCGTGACGGTCAAGCCAGGAATGGCGGCTTGACCCTGAAAGAAGCCTATTCTGCGTATGCGGATGCAAAGCGTATCCGGGAAGAAGGCCGCGACCCGCAAATAGTCCGTGATGAAACCTTGCTGCTGGAAGAAGCAGGGCGACGCACGGAACGCGAACTGCGCAAGCGTGAAGCCTCTATGGGCAGCATCCAGCAATTGCTTGATGCCTACGTGGCTGACCTGAAAGCAGACGGAAAACGTTCATGGGCTGACGTAGAGCAATGTCTTACCGTGAATGTATATCCTGTCATTCCGCAGGCAACCAAGGCCAAGGACGTTACCCCGGCAGACATCCGGGCAGTGTTGGCGGCAATCATCCAGCGGAAAGCCATGACCATGGCAAACAAGGTACGGGCTTACCTGAGTGCGGCTTTTGCTTTCGGTATCGGCTGGGACAATGACCCAAACCGGCATTTTGAGCCGTTACGCTTTGGTATCAGTGCCAACCCCGCGCGGGATGTGCCGAAGCCTGACAAGCAAACCCATACGCGGAATAGGGCGTTATCTGCCGGGGAAGTGAAACAGCTTTGGGACTTGCTGGATGATTGCGGCCTGCACCCCAAAACGGCGGCGGCTATCCGGCTGCTGTTTGCCTTGGGTGGGCAGCGTGTTGAAGAAGTGCTGGGGCTTCATGCTGATGAAGTAGATATGCAGAATCGCTACGTGACCTTGCTCAATACCAAAAATGGCAGCACCCATGTAGTGCCATTCGGCGATGTGGCTGCACCGATCCTGCAAGAGCGGCTCGCGGCGGATACCAGCGGCCTGTTGTTCGACAAGGTGAGGGGTAGCGGCGAAATGGGCTACCACACCATCAGCAAGGCGATAAACCGCACCTGCCAGCGTACCGACATGCAGTCGTTTGTGCCAAGAGACATCCGGCGCACAGTGAAAACGTTGATGGGCTATGCCGGTATCAGCAAGGAAGATAAAGACCGCTTCCAGAACCATGCGCTGCATGATGTATCCAGCAAGCACTATGACCGTTACGACTACCTTGCAGAGAAACGGCAAACTATGGCGGTCTGGGATGCGTACCTGCAAACCATCCTCACAGGCGAACCACAAGCAACCGTGGTGCAGTTCCGGGCAGCAAACGCATGATGTGTATTTACAAATTAAATACGAAGGACTATAAATGATGGATGTAATCTACGCCCTGAACGGGATTACTTTTATCTGGAATGCTGACAAGGCGAACCGTAACAAAAACAAGCACGACGGCATTACTTTTGAACAGGCTGCACAAGCATTCTTTGACCCATTCCTGAAACTGGTGGACGCAAGCCGCAACGATGAAAGCCGGGACGCGATCATCGGAATGGATAAGGGGTGGAACCTGCTGTTTGTAGTACATATCCAGATTGAAGATGACCGCATCAGACTTGTATCGGCACGCAAGGCCACCAAGCAGGAACAGAAATATTATGAAGATTGACCAACTGAAAGCACGTCTCAATAAAGACCGACCCATGACCACTATCACCCTCAGAATGCCGGTGGACGTGGTGGAAGACCTTAAACGGGTTGCCCCAGTGCTGGGGTTCAGCGGCTATCAGGGCTTACTGAAAGCATACGTGGGGCAAGGGTTGCGCAGTGACCTTGAACGGCTGGATAATGACGCTGTGACCGCTCTTGTGTCCAGTCTCAAGCGGCATGGTGTGAGTGAAGATGTGATTACCGAAGCACTCAACGAAGTAACGCATGGGTGAAGACATGACCGAAAAGGCACTGATTGAACGCGACTCCAAGCGCGACCTTGGGGCGGAACTGCTGGAATCCATCCGGCAGATGAAAGCAGGCCAGAAAGGTGCTGTTCATCAAGTTGCAGTTTCAGAGGTGGTGGAGGAACGGCAAAAAGCAGGTTCTTCACAAAGACAATGACATGACCAGTTTTCCCGGCATCTACTCCGACGGGAGGAAAAGCGGACTCTTCAACCGCCTGATGCTGGGTTCTTATTTGAGGGAAGCACAGTGAAGGTGTGTTTATGGAGCTATTACCTCGATACAGCTTGAGTGAGGCTGCATATCATTTAGGAATGACAAAAGATGAAATAATAGGCTTCATTTCAAATGGTAGTTTAAGTATCGCTATTGATATTTCTTCTTTCTCTTTCGGCTTTCGTCATATTGCAACACGGCAGAAGTTCCAGCCAGATGATTGGCTTTGTGATTTTGAGGATGCCGTAGATGGTGATAGCACTGCTTACGCATATGTGTTGCTGACTGAATTGGAAAGATACGCGGGTTTCACAAACAAAAGATTCATAGTTGCAGAAAATGTATATCTTGGTGATGTAAAGACATTTTGCAAATACCCGTCTGGACATGAGTACGGTTTTACTTATGAATATTTTTATGAAAACTAGTGGTTTAGTGAGCGTCGGTTTCAATTAAATCAAGAAATGTCAGAGGATAATCTTAGAAGCTTTTATTCAGTTACAACTTATATAACAAGGGAGGCATTGTTAAATAGCAAGATAACGAAACATATTCCATTGTCACATTTAGACGATTTCTCTCAGAGAGAACTGGCGGCGGCGGAAAGGTTTATAAAAGCATTACGAGATATTTTAGGCGAAAATAATAGTATTCAAGTATCAGGACACTCGCAGATTATTCGCAATCTGTTGATTAGAATTTACCATCACCAAGATTTAATACCAAAAGCACCAGCGATCAAAAAAATGCTTGAAATAAGAGCGAATTGTTACATGGATGAAAAAACAATCAGGAATATTTTAGCTCGCTGCTTACCCTCAAAAAAATGAACTTCCCGATAACTTCCCTTTTTTGCTAGCTCCTGATTGCTAATCTGTGTCCATAATCAATCACACAGGATTAGTTATGGACAATCAGTCAGTTATCTACCAGGTCACACAGCAGCCAACCCGCAAAACGGGCATAGCCAACGTGCATCAGGCTATGGCACACGCTGGCGTATCCAGCCGCACCACATTGATTGCCTGGGAGCGTGAGGGCAAATTCCCCCCGCGTGTATCGCTGGGTGGTAATCGTGTCGGCTGGCGCTGGAGTGATCTGTATGCCTGGGCGGATAGCTTGACGGCAAAGGAGGGCACAAAAAATGGACAATAAAAAAGCCGACCCCGCCACAGGGTCGACTCCAAGTAATGCACCCGCCAATGATAGCAAAGTCCCATTAACATTGACACCGGAGCAGACGGCAAAACTTGTTAATCTGCTACCGCCACGTGCAAATACAGCGCGTCGCATGGTTAAGTTATTGGCGGAGCATCCCGATAGTATTACCGGCGACATTAACCGCGTATCCAGCGTTAATTTGGGTCATATTAAGCGCGTATACAACCCGATATTAAGTCAGGCAGGGTATATGCTGGATTGGCGTTATCCGCCAACGCCAATTAATAATGCCTATGGTGAGCCGTCAGGACAAGTATTATGGGGGATTTATCCGGCAGACGATAATTATGGGTAGACGGGCATATTATTGTTACCGCAACGAGTATGAGCTAACACACATGGGATTATTGACAATGGAGGGCGGTTTATTTGCCCTCTTATCTGATGATGCTGATTTTGACAATATGGTGCATTTGACCAAAGCCAAAAAGCTGGCATTTATGACCAAACTTGGCAGTAAATCAAAAAATCCTGATCGTGTCTGCAATAATGCTTTAGGTAAGTTGCTGGACAAAAACCTTATTGTCAGGGTTGGCACAAATGCCTACATGCTCAATCCGCAATATCGGGATAAGCAAAATAGCTCTACTTCGCAGGGAAAATTGATGGATAAATTCACCGGATACCGTGAAAAACATCACTCACCAGATGATAATTTATCATCCGTGGGGTGATAATCTGACACCTAGCTTAGGTGATTTACCTCAAAGACATTACCCAAAAACAGGGCGAATCAGAATGTCCCATTTTGGTAAAGCAGCATTTCTTTCCAGCCTCGCCTCAACAGCCTCCATAGCTTTTTTGCTGAGGGTCACACCCTTCTCATAAACCTTGCGACTGAATTCGACCATGGGGTTGATGCCTTTCCAGGTCATGGTTTTTGCCCATTCCAGCAGGGTTTCGGCATCCTTGAGCTGGGTGCCGTTCCAGTGTTGTTCCAGAATCCCCCAGCAGCGTTCAATCGGGTTGTACTTGCTGTGGTAAGGCGGGTAGTACAGCAGGTGGACTGTCTTACCGGTATGGTTGGCGAATTCCACCATGCGCTTGAGGAATTGCGTCCTGATCCCGCTGCTTTCCGGGCCATTGTCCGCTTTGATCTGGATGCACTGGCAGGCGTCCTTGTCAGCAGAAGGCATCTGTTCCCATACCCGGCACAGGGAATCCACGATGAAGTCACTGGTTTTGCTGGAACTGCCGAAGGTCAGGTAAACCTGCCCACTGTCCTCATCCAGTACGCCAAAAGGGATGTATTTCTCTTTGCAGCCCATCTCATGGTCAGCGGCTTTATTGTCACCCCGTGTTTTCCCGCCCCGTGAGTAGTCACCGATGTTGACGGTCGCCTTGCAGTCCATGCTCAGGCGTTTGACCGCCCCATCGGCAAACTGCCCATCGTTGGCCTGGATATTGGCGAAGATGGCGTCGGTTTCTGGAATTTTTTTTGCGGCTTGGCTTTCTCCACCTTGCGCAGGCGGTAGCCATTCCGGTTGAGTATCCGCGCCATGGTGCTGGGGGCGGGCACTTGTCCACCGCTGAAACCCATGGCCTGTAACTGCCGGATGGCTTCCGCCGCCGTCAGGCGGGTGTAGGCGATGCTGCTGCGGAATGTCGGGTCTTGCTGGCTATGTGCTTCCGCCAGCGCCAGCAAGGCGGCTGCCGCTTCCGGCTGGGTTTCCTCCCAGCGCTTCTGGCCACAATACGCCGCCTGCGCACCCACGCAAACCATGCCGCTGCGCTGTTCCTCCAAACCCAACTGCACCCCCTCCCGACCCCAGCCAAAACACCTTTCAGTCTGGCGGGCGTTGCCTGCACAATATTTCCGGCTCATGTCCGCCTGGAACGCACGGCGGGTGCTGCCAGACATTTTCGAGGCCGCCAGTTTCAGGTCGGCTATCTGGGATTCACTCAGGATCGGGTTAGCTGTTTGGGGTTCGGGGGGCATGGGGATAGGGACTCCGCTTGTCGATAAGACAAGTGTAGCCATTGCGGGGGAATCTTTCAGGGAAATCCCCTTAGATGGCAAATTATCACCGCATGGGTGATACTGATTTTTCATTAAATAACTGTTTATTAAGTGATTTTCAGCAAATTGATTGCAAAAAGTGCTTATATAAAACAATACACATAAACCTCTCTACGGAGTGGGAATGCTTTGAGGCAAAAAACCAATGACCAAACCACCAAGAAACCTACCGCCTGAATTGAAAGACGGTAAGCGCTTCTAAATCCCCCTCCTTTCAGCGCCCACGTAATCCCGGACACTCAGCCCATCAGCAACAGATTGCATGGGAGAACACGATGAATCCAGGTCAAGATGGGCGTCTGGCGTACTGGCAAGCCCAGCTCCAACGCTTCCAGTCCTCCGGCCTTTCCGGAGTCCAGTATTGTGAACAGGAACAGTTGAGTTACCACGGCTTTGTCTACTGGCGGCGCAAATTATGCGGTACGGCGGGCAAGCCGCCCGGGGATGGCAAACGCCCGGTATTGCCAGAGCCTTCCGGTTTCGTGACTGTCCGCCCGGCGCAGCCGGGGACAGACGCCCGGACGGGC
Organism: Thiothrix nivea DSM 5205; assembly: GCF_000260135.1. Classification (NCBI taxonomy): domain Bacteria; kingdom Pseudomonadati; phylum Pseudomonadota; class Gammaproteobacteria; order Thiotrichales; family Thiotrichaceae; genus Thiothrix; species Thiothrix nivea. Next base: position 2,158,142 of record NZ_JH651384.1, read on the forward strand.
GATGGCCTGGAGCTGTCCCTGCCGAATGGCCTGGTGATCAGGAATATCCACCCCGGCAATGTGGCCTTGCTGCGCCGGTTGCTGGGGCAGTTGTAATGGCCCGTTATTTCCGCCCCGCCGGGGAGATGCCGGACATTTACCTTTACCGCCCGCCCATTGATTTCCGCAAGGCCGCCCAGGGGCTGGCGGCGATCGTGGCGCAGGAATTGGGCCACGACCCGTTTGCCGGGGCGCTGTACGCCTTCACCAACCGCCAGCGCACGAAAATCAAATGCCTGTATTGGGAAGACAATGGCTTTGTGCTGTATTACAAAGCCCTGGCGGAAGAGAAGTTCCATTGGCCGCAAACGGGGGATGGCGGGGTGATGGCGCTGACGGCCCAGCAGATCAACTGGCTGCTGGACGGTTATGACATCAGCCTGCTCAAAGGGCATAAAAAGTTGTGCTACGGGGCGCTGTTTTAGCGACTTATCCTGATGATTTTGTTATCATTTAACCCATGGATTTAGCACCGCCGCCAGCCCCCAAAACCACATCCCATAGCGACCTGGACGCTGCCCGCCTGCGCCAGTTGCTGGCGCAGCAAGAGGCGGAATTTGCCGCCGTCCTGAAACAGCGTGACCACCATATCCAGCTCCTGGAAGAAATGCTGCGCCTGGCCAAAATACAGCGGTTTAGCGCCCAGTCTGAAAAGCTCCCCTTCCAGATTGACCTGTTTGATGAAGCCGAGTTGGCAACCGCGCTGGAGGACATCGCCGGACGACTGCCGGAGGCGGAACCCGCCAGGCCCCGCCCCAGCCAACGCCAGCGCGGCTTCCCGCCCGGGCTGAAGCGCCAACGGGTGGAGCTGTTGTTGGGTGATGCGGAAAAAGCCGGGGCGACCCGCACGTTTTTCACCAAGGTCAAGGAAGAGCTGGACTACATCCCGGCGCAACTGGTGGTGCTGGAATACTGGCAGGAAAAAGCCGTGTTTGCCGCCGGGGGCCAGCCAGGATCCCGCCCCGGCAACGGCAGATGGCGGGCCAACGCTGGTCGCCGCCGCCCGTCCGCCCCCATCCGTTGGGCAAATGCCATGCCAGCCTCAACCTGCTGACGCAGGTCATCATCGCCAAATACGCCGATGGCCTGCCCCTGTACCGCCTGGAGGGCATTTTCAAACGCCACGGCGCGGAACTCAGCCGCAGCAGCATGGCCCACTGGATCATCCGTCTGGAGGACAGCTTCAAACCCCTGCTCAACCTGCTGCGCGAAACCCAGAACAGCGGCGCTTACCTGCAAGGCGATGAAACCCGCATCCAGGTGCTGAAGGAGGACGGCAAAACCGCCCAGGCCGACAAATGGATGTGGGTGGTGCGGGGCGGCCCGCCGAACCAGGTGGCGGTCTTGTTTGAATACGACCCCAGCCGGGCGGGGAGCGTCCCCGAACGCCTACTGATGGACTTCCACGGCATTTTCCAGGCCGACGGCTATTCCGGTTACGCCGCCGTGTGCCGCAACAACGCCATCACCCGCATTGGCTGCTGGGACCATGCCCGCCGCAAGTTCGTGGAGGCCGTCAAGGCGGCGGGCGGCAAACAGGCCCGTGGCAAACCCACCCTGGCGGATATTGCCCTGGGCATGATCCGCAGGCTCTACCGCATCGAGGACAACATCAAGGGTCTGGACACGGCGGAGAAATACCGCCTGCGCCAGCAGTTGAGCGTGCCCCTGCTCAACGAACTGAAAACCTGGCTGGAAACGCAGGTCGGCAAGGTGATGAAAGGCGGCCTCACCCGCAAGGCGATGGAATACTGCCTCAACCAGTGGGAATACCTGAGTGGCTACTGCCAACGCGGCGACCTGCATATCAGCAATGTGCTGGCGGAGAACGCCATCCGCCCCTTTGCCGTGGGCCGCAAAGCCTGGCTGTTTGCCGACACCCCGCATGGCGCGCGCGCCAGCGCCGCCTGTTATTCCCTGATTGAAACCGCCAAGGCCAACGGCCTCGAACCGTATGCCTATATCCGCTATCTGCTGGAGCATATCGCCCAGGCCGACACCCTGGAAAAATGGGAGGCCCTCCTGCCATGGAATGTGCCGCTGGAGAAATGTGCGAAAAAAGTCCCTTTTTTTGACAAGGGCAAGTAGGGCGATTTAACGGCGCTTACGAAAGACGCATGGATTCAAGCAACGGAATCAGCCTTTCAATCTGGCGTGGAGAAAACTCTTTTGCGTCTGATCAAGCAATTAGGACGCAATCTAAGCGTGAATGTTGATGCTGAATTTCTTGCGAATATGAACACTGAACAGAAATCACCACAAGTTCTGTTTCTGGATGACTTCCGGTAGGAATCCCACTGGGATTCCCTCAAGTGCAATGCAAATGTCCCGTGGCTGTCCCGCTTCTGTCCCGTGGCTGTCCCGCTTCTGTCCCGTGGCTGTCCCGCTTCTGTCCCGTGGCTGTCCCGCTTCTGTCCCGTGGCTGTCCCGCTTCTGTCCCGTGGGACATCCGCATCTTGTCACTGTGACAGGTGCGTGACCGTATGAGTAAAAACACTCGAACCCGTCAAGTCCGAAGTGAAAGCGAAGCGGAAAAAGCGTTAGCTTTTTTTCACGTAGCCGAAGGGAAGACTTGTTTGCACGATCTCACCCCGCAACCAACGGGCGCGGCTGTAGAACCTTAATACGGCTGCTGAAAGAAATAAGCTAGGCATGAGGGGCAAAGGCTATTCCGCCGCCTGCCCCTCTGCCATGTGGCGAACATCGCCGAAGGCATTAATTACCGTTTTGAAACCTTCCGCCGATTTGCCTACTCAATGGTAGCAAGCTTCATCACTGGTCAGGCTGGCTATGCTGATCAAACTGCCCATATGGCTCCCTCACTGGCTTGTCGGATGCTTATCAGTTGGGGATTCTACCAGCGCTTTCAAGGTTCATGGGGCAAGACCCCGAAACACATAATGAGCCTACAATGATTAACACATTGTAAATTAATGGAAATTTACGATTATTTGCCGGAAAACCTTGTCGGCCTAAATGCATAGTGTTGTGCTGGCTTTTGTTTGTCGGTAATTGTGAGGAAAAGCAGGCATTCAACACCCCAACGGCGAACCCGCACACATCAAAACCCACCTATCAAAGATTGATTACGAAAATTGTTGAACAATCCGTTTAACGAATCATCCAGAGGTATTAATGCAAAACTCGATCATCGGCTTGCGACTTCCGCCAGATTTGAAACGCGAATTTGCCGATATTGCCAGCCAACAAAACACCACGATGTCAGTATTGACCCGTGGGCTTATAAACAATTTCATCAAAAACACAGGAAACAGAACCGTGAAACAGCTAATCCTTAACTTGACCGACGCCGAATACGACCTTTTGACTGTAAAGGCTGGAAATGGCGACTTGCAGCAAATCATGCGCATCGCAATCGATAATTATTTCTGCACGCACCGTCACACATCGACAAACACCCCGCCCCTTGACTTGAGCGGAAGAATGGCAATTTTGCGCAAACTGGCAACGCCAGAAATGTAAGCGCCGTTAAATCGCCCTACTTGCCCTTGTCAAAAAAAGGGACTTTTTTCGCACATTTCTCCAGCGGCACATTCCATGGCAGGAGGGCCTCCCATTTTTCCAGGGTGTCGGCCTGGGCGATATGCTCCAGCAGATAGCGGATATAGGCATACGGTTCGAGGCCGTTGGCCTTGGCGGTTTCAATCAGGGAATAACAGGCGGCGCTGGCGCGCGCGCCATGCGGGGTGTCGGCAAACAGCCAGGCTTTGCGGCCCACGGCAAAGGGGCGGATGGCGTTCTCCGCCAGCACATTGCTGATATGCAGGTCGCCGCGTTGGCAGTAGCCACTCAGGTATTCCCACTGGTTGAGGCAGTATTCCATCGCCTTGCGGGTGAGGCCGCCTTTCATCACCTTGCCGACCTGCGTTTCCAGCCAGGTTTTCAGTTCGTTGAGCAGGGGCACGCTCAACTGCTGGCGCAGGCGGTATTTCTCCGCCGTGTCCAGGCCCTTGATGTTGTCCTCGATGCGGTAGAGCCTGCGGATCATGCCCAGGGCAATATCCGCCAGGGTGGGTTTGCCACGGGCCTGTTTGCCGCCCGCCGCCTTGACGGCCTCCACGAACTTGCGGCGGGCATGGTCCCAGCAGCCAATGCGGGTGATGGCGTTGTTGCGGCACACGGCGGCGTAACCGGAATAGCCGTCGGCCTGGAAAATGCCGTGGAAGTCCATCAGTAGGCGTTCGGGGACGCTCCCCGCCCGGCTGGGGTCGTATTCAAACAAGACCGCCACCTGGTTCGGCGGGCCGCCCCGCACCACCCACATCCATTTGTCGGCCTGGGCGGTTTTGCCGTCCTCCTTCAGCACCTGGATGCGGGTTTCATCGCCTTGCAGGTAAGCGCCGCTGTTCTGGGTTTCGCGCAGCAGGTTGAGCAGGGGTTTGAAGCTGTCCTCCAGACGGATGATCCAGTGGGCCATGCTGCTGCGGCTGAGTTCCGCGCCGTGGCGTTTGAAAATGCCCTCCAGGCGGTACAGGGGCAGGCCATCGGCGTATTTGGCGATGATGACCTGCGTCAGCAGGTTGAGGCTGGCATGGCATTTTGCCCAACGGATGGGGGCGGACGGGCGGCGGCGACCAGCGTTGGCCCGCCATCTGCCGTTGCCGGGGCGGGATCCTGGCTGGCCCCGGCGGCAAACACGGCTTTTTCCTGCCAGTATTCCAGCACCACCAGTTGCGCCGGGATGTAGTCCAGCTCTTCCTTGACCTTGGTGAAAAACGTGCGGGTCGCCCCGGCTTTTCCGCATCACCCAACAACAGCTCCACCCGTTGGCGCTTCAGCCCGGGCGGGAAGCCGCGCTGGCGTTGGCTGGGGCGGGGCCTGGCGGGTTCCGCCTCCGGCAGTCGTCCGGCGATGTCCTCCAGCGCGGTTGCCAACTCGGCTTCATCAAACAGGTCAATCTGGAAGGGGAGCTTTTCAGACTGGGCGCTAAACCGCTGTATTTTGGCCAGGCGCAGCATTTCTTCCAGGAGCTGGATATGGTGGTCACGCTGTTTCAGGACGGCGGCAAATTCCGCCTCTTGCTGCGCCAGCAACTGGCGCAGGCGGGCAGCGTCCAGGTCGCTATGGGATGTGGTTTTGGGGGCTGGCGGCGGTGCTAAATCCATGGGTTAAATGATAACAAAATCATCAGGATAAGTCGCTAAAACAGCGCCCCGTAGCACAACTTTTTATGCCCTTTGAGCAGGCTGATGTCATAACCGTCCAGCAGCCAGTTGATCTGCTGGGCCGTCAGCGCCATCACCCCGCCATCCCCGTTTGCGGCCAATGGAACTTCTCTTCCGCCAGGGCTTTGTAATACAGCACAAAGCCATTGTCTTCCCAATACAGGCATTTGATTTTCGTGCGCTGGCGGTTGGTGAAGGCGTACAGCGCCCCGGCAAACGGGTCGTGGCCCAATTCCTGCGCCACGATCGCCGCCAGCCCCTGGGCGGCCTTGCGGAAATCAATGGGCGGGCGGTAAAGGTAAATGTCCGGCATCTCCCCGGCGGGGCGGAAATAACGGGCCATTACAACTGCCCCAGCAACCGGCGCAGCAAGGCCACATTGCCGGGTGGATATTCCTGATCACCAGGCCATTCGGCAGGGACAGCTCCAGGCCATCGCCCGTCCGGGCGTCTGTCCCCGGCTGCGCCGGGCGGACAGTCACGAAACCGGAAGGCTCTGGCAATACCGGGCGTTTGCCATCCCCGGGCGGCTTGCCCGCCGTACCGCATAATTTGCGCCGCCAGTAGACAAAGCCGTGGTAACTCAACTGTTCCTGTTCACAATACTGGACTCCGGAAAGGCCGGAGGACTGGAAGCGTTGGAGCTGGGCTTGCCAGTACGCCAGACGCCCATCTTGACCTGGATTCATCGTGTTCTCCCATGCAATCTGTTGCTGATGGGCTGAGTGTCCGGGATTACGTGGGGCGCTGAAAGGAGGGGGATTTAGAAGCGCTTACCCAGAAATCGACCCGCGCAAGCCTGTACCACCAAACCGCGCAGAAACCACAGTGGAGGGGCGCTACCGCTGGGAAGCTGATGATGACTTTGAGCGGGCTATGCATGGTTATCGCTGGAATCTGGCTCGCTGGGAATCAGACCAAGAGCAAAAAGAGCGCATCAAACAACAATCACTTGAACGTAGGGCATCTAGCCCGATTTGGAATTGATTTAAACCTGACAAAGCCTTTTAAACTCATAAGATTGAAAGGCTTTCTCTGATATGAGAGATTTTGAGATTGTATGACTGATTCAAGCATAGAAACCGTAGGATTTGATCCGGTATTTAATCACTCACAGACTAGAAAAAAATGGTCGGTTAATAAGCTTGAGAATGGCTTTAGCGGAGCGATGCGCCAAACAACTGAAGCGGTTTCCAATATAGAAAACGGTGATCTTTCTATTATCGACAGCATATTAATATCACAAGCACTTACTCTGGATAGCATATTTCATAACTTGAGTGAAAAGGCGGCGGTGCGTATTGACTCTGGGCAAAGTAATTTAAAGGGTGCGGAGATTTACTTGAAGTTTGCCCTAAAAGCTCAACAACAATCTGCTACAGCTTTAAAAATTCTTAGCGAACACAAGCAGCCGCGCCATACAGTGTTCACCAAGAATGCAAACATTTCTCAGAACCAGCAAATAAACCATAGCGTTCAATTACCCAGACAATCAGGAGCACTACCACATGCCGCGTTGGACACCGGAGTCACGGAAACAGCAGTCACAGTTAATCAAACAAACCCAGCCTTGGCTAGAATCGACAGGTGCAAAAACCGTCGAGGGTAAGGCTAAATCCAGCAAGAATGCCACTAAGCATGGTGCGCGAAGCAGGAAAAATGCGTGGTTTTTCCGTGAATTGGAGAAAGAGAAAAGGAAATTAAAAGAAATTGAAACCATGCTGCGCGGAAAGATTGGTGAAGAAGGTTATGACGCTCTAAGTCAGATTGGCTTAGAGCCAAGGGACATTATGACCATTAAACTCAATAAACTGTTGGATACTGAAGTGCCCATTTCTACGCACGCGGAAAATTCAATTGCGCGTTTCTTGGAGAAAAAATAGCAAACGAACTGAACAACCGGAATGCCGACCATTGCCGTTACCCTGAAATCGGGTAACGAACCCCAAAACTCATGAAGTCGGGATTTCGACAGCTTAAAGGGCGGCATTCCGACACATTGAACATTAGCGCGAACCGCAGTTTTGCGCATCGTGGGTGATTCTTTGGGGCGCAAAGTCGGGCTATCTTCCCCGACACTGGCAAGCATAGGGAACATTTGAATATACAGGATATTAATGTTGGTCAAATTTTTTTGACAGTTCTTCGCGTATCAGTTCCCGCATACGCGCCTCACTGTAACAACAGGTAGCGGAACCTTCGGCAAACGTAGATTCAAGACGCGCGGTTATCTCTGCATTCAGCGTCCTGTTGTTCGCTTTAGCAGCTTCATCAATTCGGGCTTTCAGATCGGGAGAAAGCCGGATTTTCATTTGAGGGTAGTCATGCACTTTAGTCATAACCGGGATTATGAACCATAGGGGTGTTTACAACAATGCACCCGTATGGTTCAATATGGTTAAACCCGAGGGGTTTATTATTTGAGGTACACATGGAAGAAAATAAACGTTTCAGTATCGGCCTCTCTGCAAGCCTGTACGCATGGCTAAAGCAGCAAGCCGACAAGAACCACCGTTCAATGAGCGGCCAAGTTAATGATTTTCTGGAAAAGATGAAGGAGGCAGACGAACAGAAACAGCAGAAAGCAACATAGCCAGGAAGTAAAAAGCCCCTGAGCATCTCACTTCTCAAGGGCTTAGTGACTGAAAGAGCATCTCACCTCTCTGCCAGTCGATTTCTGAAAACCCGTAACCTACTAAAATCAAAGGATTCAGAACCATGAATCATACCAAAAATACGCCCCCAGCGGACAACACCAACGATCTAAAAAGCAGTGAAAGCCATCTTTCTGACGATGAAGTGCAGGCTTTAGCGCTGTTCCAGCAGCTTACCCCGCAAAATCGGCAAACCATCCTTGTCGTGCTTCGCGCAATTGTAGGCGTGGAGGTGCAGCCATGATGCAGCCAACCATGCACCACCACCCGCAAGACGGCGGATTCATTGCCTCACAACTGGCGCAACTGCCCGAAGGCTACCACCAGCAGATAGGGCGCGAATATTCGCACCGTTACCAGACAGCAGGCCAGCACGACGGCGAACGGCGGCGCAATGCCAACCTGTTCATGCTGGACTTGACCGGACAGGCAGGCGGGCGCGTGTTCACCCTCTCCGATGAAGAGATCAGGCGCAAGGCTGACCGGCTGGCGCTGGAATGCCGACGCCTGATGAAACTGGCAGGCGACCAGGACAAGGCCGTTACTGTCGGGCTGGGCTTCTTCCAGTCGGCAGGCTTTGACCCGCAGGGCATGGCAGGCTTTGACGCCACCGGCATCACTGCCCGCCTTGCTGACCCGCAATACTGGAAGCGCAAGCTGTTACGGCGGCAAGACCGGGAACAGGAAGCCTTTGCCATCCGTTTGGGCGTGGTGCACCGTGGCCGTGGCCTGTACGTGTCTGACGCCATGTTCAACACCGTGCAAACCCGCATAGCATCCAGCATCAAGGCATTGGCCGCGCTGGAAGCCGTGAACGAGGAAACCGGCGAAACCGTGGACATGCTGACCGTGATGAAAGGTAGCGTGGCGAATCCCGAAGTACGGCGGGTTGAACTCATGGTGCGGATGCGCGGCTTTGAGGAGGCGGCGAAACAGGCCGGGCATGTCGGCACGTTCTACACCATCACTTGCCCGTCAAAGTTCCACCGTTTCACCACCGATGAAAACGGCAAGCCAGCGGATAACCCGAACTACCAGGGCGCAACCCCAAGGGATGGGCAAACCTACCTGAACGCCATCTGGCGGCGCATCAGGGCGAAGCTGAAACGCGACGGGTTGACCGCCTACGGATTCCGTGTGGCCGAGCCACACCACGACGGTTGCCCGCACTGGCATTTGCTGCTGTTCACGCCCCCGCACCAGTGCAAGGCGGTTACGGCCATCTTGCGCGCTTACACCATGCAGGAAGACGGCAGCGAAGCGGGCGCGGCCAAATACCGATTCAAGGCCGTGGAGATTGACGCCAGCAAAGGCAGTGCCACCGGCTACATTGCCAAGTATGTGAGCAAGAACATCAACGGCTATGGCGTGGATGAAGACTTTGAAGGCGGCATAGATGCTGCTGACAGTGCGCAACGTGTGCGGGCGTGGGCTTCCCTGTGGGGCATCCGCCAGTTCCAGCAATGCGGGGGCGCACCCGTGGGCGTGTGGCGCGAATTACGCAGGCTGCAAACTGCCCCTGATGGCTTGCTGGAAGAAGCACGGCAGGCGGCGGACGCGGGCGACTGGTGCGCCTACCTGCAACTGCAAGGCGGCGTGTCTGCCCTTCGCAAGGAACAGCCATTACGGGTTTACACCGTGGAGCGCGTGGACACCGCAACCGGCGAAGTCATCAGCAACAAATACGGCGAAATCACCGGCAAGGTGGAAGGCGTAGACCTGCTGGGAATGGCACAAGTGCAAACCCGCCTGCATGTATGGCGCATTCAGGCCAAGGCCAACCAGCCACAACCAGAAACCGCATTCGACCAAGCGCATTACGTGGACGGCTTCGACATCCTGACGCCAGCCACGCCAGCCCCTATGCCAGTGTCGGGCATCCGGTTTCCTGCCTCTTCAAGCGGCGCAGCCGCGCCCCCTCGGAGTCCTGTAAATAACTGTACGCAACCATGGCAGGAAGGTCAGGTATGGGGGGTGCAGCCATGAGCAACAAGCACGTACTGAGCCACGCTGAATACATCGCCGTGTTTCTGGCTGGCTTCATGGCTGGCGTAGGCGCAGCAACCATCTATTGGCTGATTGTCATTGCACGGGGGATTGCGTCATGAAGCACATAATCCTCCCTGCCCTACTGCTGGCCACGAATGCAAACGCTGGCCTGATTGAGGGTTATGCCGGAACTGTAGCTGCCTACTATGGCCTTGCTGGTGTCAACATCATCAAGGCCGATATTGACCGGCTGCATAAGGCTTGTGGCGTCTACCAGCAACACGCCTGCACCAACACAGACAATAGCCGGGTAATGGTTAACCGCGCGTTGGAAAACCACCCGGCACGGCTACTGCACGTCCTCTGCCATGAGGCTGCACACGTCCTGCAATTGCGCGACGGCTTGCCACTTGGCGAGGTTGACGCAAACAACCGTGCCGAGGGCTGTGTCGCATACGTTCAGGGGGTGCAACCATGAGCAATACCGACACCAGGCCGCAGGAAATCATGCAGGCAGCCATGCAAGGCCACCCTGCACACTCCCCTGCCCAATCCGCTGCGAATATCGACTGGCAGGCACTCCACCGGCTTATCCCGTGGCTGGCAGTTATCGCAGCATGGGTTATGTGGGCGATGTTCCTGCTGATCCCCACCCTATTCGGCCTGCATTACGCGGGCATGTTCCCGGCTGCATCCAATTGGCTGTATGTGGGCATGGGCTTGACCCTATGCCTTGCCGCCACCGTGGCGGCGCAAGTGCAGCACGGGGCGCGCGCGATCCTGTTCACCTTCAGCGTCCTGCTGCTTTCCTACTGGTTCTGAGGGCTATGACAATGCAACAACAATCCTTCAACGCTGGGCTGGCGTACAGCGATTTCAAACAACGCCAATTCTTCTACATCCTCGCAGCGTTCGTGGCCTTCACCATGTCCAGCTATTTCGTTATCGGCTACCTGGCGGGCAACCTGCACCCCTGGACGTGGGATTCCGGCCAATGGATGAACGCCTTTGTCGCCATGGGCATTACCGGCGTGATGACAGGTTACCAGTTCGTGCTGTACTCACAGGGCAATGTTGAGGGCGGCAAGAAAGCCACCATCATTGCGGTATGCGTCGCCGTGGGCTTTTCCCTGCTGTCAGAGATCGGGCAGGGCATGGAACGCGACAACATCCGCATGGAAACCAAAAGCCAGGAATCCCCCACCTACAAGGCGGCTGTGGCGGCGCTGGGCAGGTTGTCCGGCAGTTCCAGCATCGGCGCAAGCCCCTACGCGGCTGACATTGCCAGCGCGCAGATGAAGTACAACCAGTGCATGGAACGGCTGGCCAAGGGCAAGGAACCGCACTGCGAAGGCAGCAAGGGGCGGCTGGAATCCTACCAGCAACAGGAAGCGGCATGGGCTGAACGCGCATCAGCCACCAGCACCAACACCGCCAGCGCCCTGCTCTCACAAGCCAAGGGGCTGGAAAAGGACGAAACCAACTACCACCCATTGGTGAACCTGATCCGGGAAACCTTCGGGGCGTCCGGCACGGTCGGCAGCTTCCTGTTGTCGCTGGTGCTGATTTCCTTCTTTGAGTACGCCTTCCACTACCTGGGCGGCCAATATGCGCGGGCGCGTGAATACCTGATGCAGAATGGCTATGACGTTACCCGACGTTTACGCCAGCCACCGCGCAAGCATGACGGCAGCATCAGCACCTATTCCGACAATGCCCCTGCCCCATCGGCAAGCCCTGTAACGCCATTTCAGGCCATGAAACAGGAATTCAGCAGCATGGTTGAATCTGCCCCGGAAGTTATCGCCAACGAATACGCCAGGGCGCAACAGTCACGCCAGCAAGTTTATTCCAAGGCAGCGGATAAGCTGGATGCAGTTCAGGACGATCTGAATAAATCAGCACAGGCTAAAACATTGCGCCAAGAATTGAACGCGGGCGAAAAGGTTTATTCTGATTCACCACTGGATAAGCCGCGCCCTGCCCCACATTTGAGTGTGGCGGACACCGTGAAGCAAATCCAAGCCGACGTAAAGGCCAGCGGCGCAACCTCACCAGACGCGGTTCAGGCGGCTGTGTTTGATGCGTTTGCAGCCATGCCCAACCCTGCCCCACTGAATGATGTTGCCCTGAATAAGATTGCCGACAAGCTGGTAATCAATCGGGCGCACACTACCGCGCCTGCCCTGCCATCCAATCAAAAAGCGGGCAGAACCGGCTTGCAGAATCCGGCCTTGGGTAGCGAGGAAGAACACTATCCCCTCCCCCTGGACAATGAACGCGCTCATTCCGGCAATGAACAGGCATATGTTCATTCAACCAATGAACGCGCCCATTCAGTAGACCGGGAATTACTGGCAGCGCTCAAGGATGCGCAGGGCAAAATTGATGCTGATGTGCTGAAAGAAGGGTATGGGCTGTATGAACAGTGGAAGGCCGAAATACTGGCAGGTAACACCAAGCTAACTACGCGGGATGGGCGTTCATTCATCAGTGCTCATTTGTGCAGGGGAAAAAAGCGCACGATTACCCCGGATGGAATGAACGCGCTCCTGGAAGTCTGGCAGGTCAGGGCAGTGAAGGAAGCGGCGCTTGTCCTGAACCCGAAATACACCGGCAAGCCCCCCTTCCCCAAGTATTTGCTGGCTGTATAAAAGGCGGGAAGCAATGAACGCGCTCATTGGAACCAATGAACAGTTCATCAATGAACGTGGCAATGAACAGGGTGGGCGCGGTAATGAACGCGCCCATTCACAAGTACTGACAACTGAGGAAATGAAGCATGGACATGACAAGCGAAAAAGCACCCACACAGAAAGTTGCCTATTGGCCGTCTGGCTTGTGGTGCGATCCTGAAACCGCAGCACTGGCGGCAGAGTTGGGGGAGTTCCCGGCTGATTACCAGATAGCGGAATTCCCGGCTGATGCTGACCCGGCATTGATCGACAAGGAAGTGTTGCAACTGGTGGAAGGGAAGTAAAACTTTATGGGCTATTGGGCAGTAGCAGCATTCATCCTCATTCCACTGGCAGGTCATGCCGTGTGGCGGCTGTTCTCATACACCAACGATCTGGTGAACAAGCAGATCAGCAAACAGCGAAGACGATAGGGGAGGGAAGTAACACATAAGAGCCGGGCAAGTTCCCGGCTTCTTATTTTTGGGGAAAGGGAAGCGGGGAGTTTGTCCAGTCTTAGCCATTCCTAGCAAGCAAATTGCGTGACTAAATCCGTGACTAAGGAAGAATAAAAAGTAAGCAACTAAGAAAATACCGTTTTCACAAAATCACTAACTTATTGTTTTTAAATATTCCGGTGAGAGGAATCGAACCCCCGACCCCATCATTACGAATGACGTGCTCTACCAACTGAGCTACACCGGCGTTGCAGCCCAAATCATAGGCCGCCAGTATCAGTTGTTCAAGGCGGAATGGCGCAGCAGGCTGAACTTGACCGCTTCAGTATTCTGGATGATGTTGCCGTCGGCGTCATTCAGCACTGCAAACACGCTGTGCTCGCCCCGATCCACTTCCGTCAGGGCAAACGACAGCGATTCACCGGCAGCAACCTGTTTGGAATCCAGGTACAGGGTTATGCCGTCACCTGCTTTTAGGTTGGGTTTCAGCGATAACTCGACCGTTACGTTGCCCTCATTGGCGCGGATAGTCTCATCAGCTGCGGGTGCCGTAACCTTAAAATCGGAATAAGCCTCTTCTTCCTGCGGAGCCTGCTCGCGCTCTGGCGGTTTGGGGGTAAAACTGTCCGCCACTGTCAGTAATGGCAAGTCCACAGCCTTGGCAGCACTCTGTTTAGGCGGGTTATCGCCGTACACAACATTGCCCGTAGCATCCACCCAACGGAAGATTTCCGCCTGCACGGAAACACCGGACAAACCGAACATCAGGAGCAGAAACAGCCAACCGCTACGCATAGTCATCACACATGATCTGGTTAATACCTCCCTGATTCTACTCAAAATGACGCCCACCATAACAGACAGGTGGATGAACGGTGGCTATTGGCTGCCCTCCACCAATACCTGCCATGCCTGCCGCACGTAATTGCGTTCGCGGGCAAATTGTTCCGCCGGAACTTTGGCCTGCTGCTCCTGCAAGGAAAGCGCATGGATGCGGTCGCGCAGGGTACGGTAAATGTCAGCCAGCGTCTCAGCCTGCCCTGCCGTCAGGATGCCCGCCTGCCGCAGGGAATCGAGCTGGCGGATATTGTCGCTCCAGCGGATCAGTTCCGGGTATTTGTGCGCATGGGCGAGAATCAGGAATTGCACCATGAATTCGATATCGGTAATGCCCCCGGGGTCTTTTTTCAGACTGAAAATGGCCGGGTCTTTGCTACCGAGCGCATCCCACATTTTCTGGCGCATGGCCGTCACCTCCCGGCGCAATTCGGCCTGGTCACGCTCACGGCAGAGTATGTCGTAGCGGATTTGGGCAAAGGCGGTGCGCAAGCTTTCCGTGCCGGTAATGGCGCGGGTGCGCAGCAGTGCCTGGTGTTCCCATACCCAGGCTTTGTTCTCCTGATACTGGCGGAAGGCTGCCAGACTGCTGACCAGCAGGCCGGAAGATCCACTGGGGCGCAGCCGCATGTCGGTTTCGTACAGGCGTCCTGCCGGGGTGAACGTACTCAGGGTGTGGATAATTTTCTGGGCGAAACGGGCGTAGAAGACGGGGTTTTCCAGCACTTTATTGCCATTGGTTTGCTGCATCTGGCCGTGGCTATCATGCAGGAAAATAATGTCAAGGTCAGAGCCGTAACCCAATTCCAGCCCGCCAAGTTTGCCGTAACCGATGATGGCGAAACCGGCTTCCCGCAAACTACCATCATCTTCCTTATACATCGGCACACCCGTCTGCGCGGTCATGGTTTCCCACACATGCCGCTGACTTTCTTCCAGCACCGCCTCAGCGATCCAGGTAAGCTGGTCGGAGACCTTCATCAACGGCAATACGTCGGTAATGTCCGCTGCTGCTACCCGCAGCACCTGTGCCTGCTTGAACTGGCGCAGGCGTTCCATCACCTGTTCGGTGTCGCCTTCGTCGATGCGTTCCAGTTCCAACCGCAGTTCCGTACCCAGCTCTTCCCTATTGAGCAGGGTGTAAAGCTGTCGGGAATCAAGCAACTGGTCCAGCAGGATCGGGTGCTGGGTCAACTGACTGGTGATCCATAAGCTATCACTGACCAGCCGCACGAACTGGTCGAGCGCGTCGGGGTGGTCGGCCAGCATGGCGATGTAGCCGGAACGCGGGGCAATTTTCTGGACTACCTTCAGGCTGCGTTCCAGCGCCTGCTCCGGCTCAGCCACAGCGTGGCAGGCATCCAGCAGCGCGGGTAGCAAGCGGTTCAGGCGGCTACGCCCGGTGTCGGTCAGGGTGTTGTAGAGGCGGCTGTGGAGCAATTCCTGGATGGCGGGATGTTCCGGCATCGGCTGGGTTTCACGGGTTTCGAGGGTAAAAATACGTTGGAAGATGTCGGCGACAGCCTGCTGGTAGCGGTTGAGTTCGGCGTGGAAACGGCCCCAGCCACCGAAGCCCATCGTAGCGGCAAGGCTCGCCTGTTGTTCCGGCTTGCCGGGCAGGGAATGGGTTTGCTCGTCATTCCACATTTGCAGGCGGTTTTCGGTACGGCGCAGGAAAAGGTAGGCGGAGCGCAGGATGTCGTATTCAGCATCCGTCAGCAGTTGTTGCGCCAGCAGCACATCGAGGGTTTTCAGCAAGTTGCGTTCGCGCAGTTCGGGGATGCGCCCGCCGCGCATGAGCTGGAATACCTGCGCGGTGAATTCGATTTCGCGGATGCCGCCGGTGCCGAGTTTCACGTCGTTGAATTTGCCACGGCGTTCGGCTTCGCGGTTAATCATGGCCTTCATGTCGCGCAGTTGCTCGACCGCGCCGTAGTCGAGGTAGCGGCGGTAGATGAAGGGGCGCAGCCGTTCCATCAGTTCCGCGCCGCGTTGCCTGTCGCCCGCCATCACCCGTGCCTTGATCAGAGCGTAGCGCTCCCATTCGCGCCCGTGGGTTTCGTAGTAATGCTCCATCGCATCGAAGGAAAGCACGAGTGCGCCGACTTCGCCGAATGGGCGCAGACGCATGTCGACGCGGTAGCCGAAACCATCAGCAGTGGTTTGCCCGAGCGTGCCAATCAGGCGCTGGCCGAGGCGCACGAAAAAGCTCTGGTTGTCGAGCGGGCGTTTGCCATCGGTGTCGCCTTTTTCCGGGAAGGCAAAAATCAGGTCGATGTCAGAGGAAAAGTTCAGCTCGCGCCCGCCCAGCTTGCCCATGCCGAGGATCACCAGTTGCTGCGCTTCACCTTCGTGGCTGCGGGGTATGCCATGTTTGGCGGTGAGTTCGGCGTAACACCAGTGGAGCACGGCATCGGTGAGCGCGTCGGCGAGGTCGGAGGTGGTGCGGATGGTTTCCGCCGTTTCCGCCATGCCGGAGAGGTCGCGCCAGGCAATGCGCACGGTTTCGCGGTGGCGGATTTGGCGCACTACGCGCAGCAGGCTGTTGTGGTCGGGAATGTTGCGGATTTCGTCGGCCACTTTCTGGAACAGTTCGCCGTCGGCGTAGGGCTGGCTGGTTACACAGAAAGCTTGCCAGTCGGGATAGCGTTCGAGCTGGCGCTTGAGGTAGGGGCTGGCGGAGAGGATGGCTTCGACGGGCATTGTTGTTCTCGCATGGCTGGTTTGCCGGTCATTATATGCCCCGTTTTGGGGCGTGGGGAATGCTGCACTGGCTTCCAGAAAAGAATACCCAACAACAAACCATAAAATATTTCATTTCCAAAATATCAATCATGAAAAGCGAAAATAAGAATTGGCTCAGTTATTTCCGAAGGCGTAAAAATGGGATCACACGTAACACAATGTTGCACATCAGAGGAGAGAAATCATGTCAGCAAGCAAATGCCCGTTCCACCCATCTGCCGGTGGTGGCACATCCAACCGTGACTGGTGGCCGAACCAGTTGAATATCGACATCCTGCACCAGCATTCCGCCAAGTCCAACCCGATGGGCGGGGAGTTCAACTACGCAGAGGCATTCAAAACCCTTGACCTGGAAGCAGTGAAAAAAGACCTCACCGCCCTGATGACCGACTCGCAGGACTGGTGGCCTGCTGACTACGGCCATTACGGCCCTCTGTTCATTCGCATGGCCTGGCACGCCGCCGGTACTTACCGCATCGCTGATGGTCGTGGCGGCGCAGGTACAGGCCAGCAACGTTTCGCCCCGCTCAACAGCTGGCCGGATAACGTCAATCTCGACAAGGCACGCCGCCTGCTATGGCCGATCAAACAGAAATACGGCAGGAAATTGTCCTGGGCCGACCTGCTGGTGCTGACCGGCAACGTCGCGCTGGAATCCATGGGTTTCAAGACCTTCGGCTTTGGTGGAGGGCGCGAAGATGTCTACGAACCCGAAAAAGACACCTACTGGGGTGCGGAAACCGAGTGGCTGGGCGACAAGCAGCGCTACACCGGCGAACGCGATCTGGAAAACCCGCTGGCCGCCGTGCAGATGGGGCTGATCTATGTGAATCCGGAAGGCCCCGGCGGTGAACCCGACCCGCTTGGCTCTGGCCGTGATGTACGCGAAACCTTCCAGCGCATGGCCATGAACGACTATGAAACCGTCGCCCTCACCTGCGGCGGCCACACCTTCGGCAAATGCCACGGAGCAGGCGACGCTGCTTTGGTCGGCCCCAACCCCGAAACTGCCGGTATCGCCGAGCAGGGTCTGGGCTGGATTAGCAAGCACGCCAGCGGCAAAGGCGGCGACCAGATCGGCAGCGGTCTGGAAGGCGCATGGACACCTACCCCGACCCAGTGGGACATGACCTATCTGGAAATGCTGTTCGACAACGAATGGGAACTGACCAGAAGCCCAGCGGGTGCATGGCAGTGGACACCGAAGGAAGCCAATGACAGCAATATGGCTCCTGCTGCCGAGGATGCTCTCCAGAAACGTCCGATCATCATGACCACCGCCGACATGTCGATGCGCATGGATCCGGTCTACGAACCGATCGCCCGTCATTTCCGCGCAAACCCGGACGAATTCGCCGATGCTTTCGCCCGCGCCTGGTTCAAGCTGACCCACCGTGACATGGGGCCGCAAGCCCGTTACCTTGGCCCGGAAGTACCCGCCGAAGCGCTGATCTGGCAAGACCCGATTCCGCCAGTGGATCACGAACGGGTGGATGACGCGGATGTTGCCGCACTCAAGGCCAACATCCGCGCTTCCGGCCTGTCGGTAGCGGAACTGGTTGCCACTGCCTGGGCTTCTGCTTCCACCTTTCGCGGTTCCGACAAACGCGGCGGCGCAAATGGCGCACGAATCCGGCTGGAACCGCAGAAATACTGGCAAGCCAACCAGCCTGAACAACTGGCCATCGTGCTGACAAAACTGGAAGGCATCCAGCACGAGTTCAACAGTAGCCAGTCAGGCGGTAAGAAGATTTCCCTGGCCGACCTGATCGTGCTGGCCGGTTGCGCTGGCGTGGAAAAAGCGGCGCAGGATGCCGGTATCGATGTCACCGTTCCATTCACACCGGGGCGCATGGATGCTTCGCAGGAGCAAACCGATGTGGAAGCCTTCGCGGTGCTGGAACCGCTGGCGGATGGTTTCCGTAATTTCCTGAAAGGCAAATACAGCGTTTCCGCCGAAGAAATGCTGGTCGACAAGGCGCAACTGCTGACCTTAAGCGCGCCGGAAATGACCGTGCTGATCGGTGGTATGCGCGTACTGGATGCCAACGTCGGCCATTCACAGCACGGTGTGTTCACTAACCGCCCCGGCGTGTTGAGCAACGATTTCTTCGTCAACCTGCTGGACATGAGCACCCACTGGAAACCAACTTCAGCGGATGAAGAGGTGTTTGAAGGCACTGACCGTGCAACCGGCGCAGTCCGCTGGACGGGGACGCGTGTTGACCTGATCTTTGGCTCTAACTCGCAATTGCGGGCGATTGCCGAAGTCTACGGCGGCGCGGATGCGCAGGAGAAATTCGTGCATGACTTCGTGAAAGCGTGGGAGAAGGTGATGAATCTGGACAGGTTTGATCTGGCTTAACCAGATCATTGTCTGAACCGGGATTACGCTGATTGTTGTGATTAAACATGATTTTTGTCGGTAGCACCGTTCAAAATCACGGTTAATCAGGCAAATCTGTGCAATCCCGGTTCAGACAGGCCACCAAAGAAATGCTGGCCGACAAGCTGCAACTGCTTACCCTGAGCATCCGCCTGTCGGTTAGTAAGCCACATTTGTACCGTCAGACCCCATATCATGCTAAATAAGTTGGGCTAACAGGATTTCCAGCCAGCCTTTCGGCGCATGGAATCCGCAATGCTAAAAATAACTGATTTTCCACCCCAATTTATGGAGATAGCCCCTATGAAGCTTTCAATGTCCCAAGCTGTGTTGACCCAGGCATGGGAAAGCGTTGAGCGCATGTTCGCCGTCATCACATTTGACCCCCAAGGTCACATACTGGATGCCAACCCACTGTTTTTAGACACCATGGGCTACAGCGACAAGGAGGCAGTCGTTGGCCAGCACCATCGCATCTTCTGCCAGGAAGCCTACGCGGCATCTGCTGAATATGCCGAATTCTGGCAGAAACTTGCCGCAGGCGAGCGGGTCAGTGGTGCCTTTCGGCGTGTCCGTCAGGATGGCAGCGAAATCTTCCTGTATGCCGAATACGCCCCCATTCACGACGAGCAAGGTAAGGTCATCGAAGTGCTTAAGGTTGCCCAAAATGTGTCACGCATTGCCGAAGGTGTGGCCCGGCAGTTGGGCATCAATGCCAAACTGGCTGACCGGTTGATGAGCCTGGAACTCCAGCGGAACCCGTCGGCGGTGGGAGGCGCCAACAACCGTTAAAGCCACTGGCACAGCAGAATAAACAGCAGTCTGTCCATGACAGGATCGAGATCAATGGGTAAAGTATGCAAATGTTTTTTCACTCACTGTTTCCTAAGGAGAAACAACATGCCCAAAAAGCAGCGGCACTGCCGCATCAACCCAATCGCACGTGCGCCTATCTTGCGCAAGGGCGGTGTGCATGAAAAAAGCAACTCTGCCAAACGGCAGCAACACAAGCAGCAACTGCGCAGGTTGCTGGACAGGGCTGGAGCCGGGTTTTCCGGCTCCGCCGACCTGCTGAAAGCCTTACTGTTTCCAACACAACATATGCTGGTAGCGCGCCAGTGAACGCCACGGCTCCTGCCGTGAATATTCCCGCTCCAGTGGAATAACCTCCCCCAGATCGGCCTGTTTACGGACACTGTAATGCATGTAGTCGTAAAAACAGCGTATCCCTGACCACGTTTCCACCTGCATCCCCATATCCCGCAACCACTGATGGACTTCCTCCGGCTTTAACGGCGAAATGGGCGCAAGCCCCTGCTGGCCATGGTCGGCCACTACCCCCTGGCGCAAAATATCGAAATCCCCCGCGATCAGGCGGCGCATCACGGTCGAATGGTGGTTAAAAAACATCAGCGACAACCAGCCGCCCGGGCGCAAGCAACGCAGCAGTTGCTCCAGCACTTCGCGCGGCTTAGCCAGCCACTCCAGCACAGCGTGGAAGACGATCAGGTTGAATGGCCCACCCCCCTGCGCTGCCAGTTCCTGCACACTGTTCTGCACCAGATGGATGGAATCCTGCAAGCCCTCCTGCTCAATGGCGGCTTCCGCCCGCTGCAACATTTCGGCGGAAGGTTCCGCCAACACCACCTGATGCCCCTGCCGCGCCAGCCAGATGGACATTTGCCCCAAACCACCGCCCGCATCCAAGATTTGCAGGGGTTGCTTTGCCTGCAAGACCAGCGGCTCCAGATCGTCTTGCAGGATGGCCAGACGGACCGCACCACGCGGGTCATCGTAAATTTTCTGCTGAAAGCGCTGGGCAAGCCCGTCAAAGACCCTGTCCTGCTTATTGTCTGGCATGTCATTCATCCTCCATTTGTACTAATGCTGCATCAAAAGGCCAGGGCTGGCAAATTAGAACCTCTACACAATAGTCAACCTATGGTGATTACGAGGGGAAGCCATCATTTTTTTGATAAAAGCCAGTAAAAAAAGTTTGCAGTGTAAACCCCCATTTACCTATTGTTTGTTAGGATAGTGTTCAGGTTGCAATGATTAAGAACAAGAGTACTCCAGCAAAAGCACTTGTTTGGCAATTGCATCCGTGCGTCAGAAGACCCCTCAACTGACCATATCAACTGGCGTACCATTCACCGGCTTGTACTGGAGTGTGCAAGTCGGTTTTTTTATACCCGCTGCTCCAACGCTTCCCAACGCACAAATGCCTGTTCAAGGTCGGCTTCCAGCTTTGCCAGCTCGGCCTGTTTGGCGGTAATGGTGGCGCTATCCTGCTGGTAAAATTCTGCCGTCCCCATGGCTGCCTGCAAAGCTGCAATGTCAGCCTCCAGTTGCTCCAGACGGACAGGCAATTGCTCCAACTCGCGTTGCTCCTTGAAACTGAGCTTTTTCTTGCCAGCAGGCTTGGCTTCGGTCTTGGGTTTTTCCGCCGGTTTATCGGGCTTGGCGACAGACTTTTCCACCACCGGTTCAGGGCGTTGCAACAGCCAATCGTCGTAGCCGCCTGCGTATTCGCCAACCGTACCGTTTTCAAACACGATGCTGCGCGTCACCACGCTGTTGAGGAAACTTCTGTCGTGCGAAATCAGCAGCAGGGTTCCCTGATAGTCAATCAGCAGTTCTTCCAGCAATTCCAGGGTTTCAGCGTCGAGATCGTTGGTGGGTTCGTCCAGCACCAGCAGATTGGATGGCTGGGCGAACAGCCGTGCCAGCAACAGGCGGTTGCGTTCACCACCGGATAGCACTTTCACCGGCTTCTGGATTTGCAACGGGGTGAACAGGAAATTTTGCAAATAGCTGATGATATGCTGCTTCTGCCCGCTGATGTCGACGAAATCGGAACCGGGGGCAAGATTGTCGCGCAGGTTTTTTTCATCGTCGAACTGGGCGCGGTGCTGGTCGAAGTACGCCACTTGCAGGCGTGTGCCCAGTTCAAGTTTGCCGGAGTCGGGCTGTAACTGCCCCAGCAGCAGCTTGATCAGGGTAGTTTTGCCCACGCCATTCGGGCCGATGATACCGATCTTGTCACCACGCATGACCGTGGTATTGAACTCGCGGATCAGCGGCTTGCCCTCCCAGCCGTAGCTGAGGTTGGTGGCATCGATCACGATCTTGCCGGAAGCGTCCGCCTGGCCGATCTGTGCCTGTACCTTGCCTTGCAGGTTGCGGCGTTGCTTAAATTCCTCGCGCATGGCTTCGAGGCGGCGCACTCGGCCTTCGTTACGGGTACGGCGCGCCTTGATACCTTGGCGTATCCACACCTCCTCTTCCGCCAGACGCTTGTCGAACAGGGCGGCTTGCTGGGCTTCAGCCTCCAGCGCAGCCTGTTTACGTTCCTGATATTGCTGGTAAGTGCCGACCCAACTGGTCAGCCTGCCCCGGTCGAGTTCAATGATGCGGGTCGCCAGTTTCTGGACGAAAGCACGGTCATGCGAAACGAACAGCAGGGTTCCCTTGTAGCTGAGCAGGAAGTTTTCCAGCCATTCGATGGCGGGGATGTCGAGATGGTTCGTTGGCTCATCCAGCAACAGCAGGTCGGGTTCGGACACCAGCGCGCGCGCCAGCAGGGCACGGCGTTTCCAGCCACCGGAGAGGCTGTCGAATGACACGTCGCCATCCAGTTGCAAGCGCGAAAGTACCGTGTCGACTTTCCATTGCACCTGCCATTCGTCTTCCGGGTGCAAATCCGTCAGCCCCTGCGCCACGATGTCGAACACGCGGGCGTCACTGCCGTGTGGCACGTCCTGCTGCAAACGGGCGATTTTCAGGTCGGGGGGATGGATGGTTTCGCCGTCATCCGCAGTCACTTCGCGGCATAACAGTTTCATCAGGGTAGATTTGCCGGTGCCATTGCGACCGACCAGACACAAACGTTCGCCCTGCTCAATGCTCAGGTCGATGCCGTCAAACAGGCGATTGTCGCCGTTTTCCAGATGGATATTGCGCAGATGCAGTAAAGCCATGGTTCCTTCAGGCAAGAGTGGGCAAGAAACTGTCACCGAAGCGGGACAGTTCCTGTTTCTCAGGCATCTGTCCCGGTTCTGGAGGGGGAATAGTGCACGGATTGCACGTCTTTATCCAGTTGCCTGACGCATTTCTGGAATTTTTTGGTGCGGATTTGCAGCATTTGCAGGGATTTCTGGTAGTACTCCAGTTGCGCCAGCAATTTGTTGACTTCGGCCAGTTCGCGGCTCAACGACACCGGTTTTCCAGGGAAGTGCAAGATTTTGGCCACGGCGGGTTGAGATGAGGCAAGCGGTTGCGCCTGGTTTGCACTTTCATCTACCTGGGTTTTAGGTTCTTCAGCTGGGTGTTGCGCCATAGTCGGCTCAGCCGCGAGGGTTTCAGGCACTTCAACACTAGCGGTGAATGCCTCCTCTGGCTGGGGAACAGCCTGGGCTGGCGGCATTGTCTCAGCTACGGCTGAGATTTCACGCGCTGCGGCGGCAGACGCCATAGCCTCGGTCAGCTTGGTCGCCACCCTGGGCTGCGGCAAGGTAGCAAGCAATGGGCTAATGTCGGGCAGTTCCGGCTCCTTGGGCAGGGTGGAATGGAACAGCATCAGCCGCCGGTTGGTTTCCTTCCAGGTGATGGGCCAGTCGTACTTAAGCTGCCGCTGGTAGGTTTCCCGCACCCATTGCGACAAGCAAAAGCAACCGCCCGACAGGGACACTAACCCCAGTTGCCGGAGTTGCAGGACTGCCGCATATTGCTTGCGTTTGTTCAAACGCCCAAATGCACCAATACGGCTGGCATAGCTATCCTGCCGTTTCTTTTGGAACCAGCCGAAAGGCCAGCTGCGGCTTGCCTCAATCAGGTTTGCCAACGTATCCATGCGGGTGGGGCGGTACAACATGCTGAGCAGGTAGAGCAGCGCTTCCTCCGGGGTATCCGCCAGTTCAACGGCATTGGCCATTAGCAAGCGGCGTACCTGACGCCCTTCATCCACGTGATCCAGCAGAATCGGGATCTGATCCATCCTGCGCCAGTCGCCCTGATGCCAGACTGCCAGATACCCGCCCAACAAATTGAGGGTCAGTGGGTTTTGCCCGAAATCCACCGCCATTTCCCGGAGCTTGTCGTCTTCGCCCGTAACACCATTATAGCGCAGCAGGCGGACGCCATCCTCCACGGGCAACATCTCCAGTTCGTGCCGTTTGACGCCTGGCTTACCGCTGAAATTGCCCAGCAACGGTTTGCGGCTGACCGCGACACAGAGCCCCGGGCTGTGTTCGGCCAGACATTCGAGCAGGGAGTTAAGACGGGGATCCACGAGTCTGCCGATACTGCTCCCCCCTTGCGATTGCAGGATCTCCAAACCATCCAGTACCAGCAGGACGTGATGGGTTTGTACCAGTTTCGCCAGCACCTCCCCTTGCAGGAGCTTGGGGCTATGCGCAGCTTCCTTACCCCCAAACCAGCTCAGGGCATGCTGGAAAAATTCCTCAACCGGGTCTAGCACAGAATGGGCCAGGTCAGGCGGATAAAAAGACCAGACGTAGACGGCTTCCGCGTCGTGCCAACCCTTTTGTTGCAGGGAATGCAGCCATTTGTTCAGCAGCGCGGTCTTGCCAATACCGGTAGGGCCGTGCAGGAGAAGCAGGCGCGTTTGGGGGTTGGCCCAGGCAGTGCTTAACAGCCCGGCATCACGGCTGCGGCCAAATATTCCCGCCATTTGTTGCTGCTTGATGCCCGCCCCTGTATCTGCCGCGTTACAGCCGTCTTCGTCCCGGATAAAGATCTTGGTCATGGCTTGTTCCCCAATAGCCCCTTTAACTATTTTTTATGACAAGGTAACAAATCACCTGATGATGTCAAGCAGCTTGCCCCCCAACGGCAGCGTACTTGCCCCCGTCATTGCTTAAGGCCGGTTTTTGTCGGGAAAGTTCAGCCGCTTTACGCGCTCAAGCGCGCGACGGAGGTTTCCACCCCACAGATGTCGCGGGCGCGTTCCAGCAAGTAGGCCGCTTCAAGTGCCCCGCCAGTCAGGCGCAACATACGGGTCAGCAGTTTCATGTTTTGCAGCAGGCTGGGGCGGTCGTGGCTCAGCTCGGCGTAGGCCACGCCACGGCGGGCGCAGTACATGGCTGCGGACAGGTTACCCAGGATCAAATGGTGTTCGCACAGATGGTTGGCGATGATGGAGGCACGATACCAGTGCTTGTGCAGGGCGGCCTTTTCCAGTTTGACGCCCAGCGAACGGGTAGCGGTGACGGCTGACTGCATGTTGGCGAAACCCAGCCGCGTGGCGGCATCAGCACCGGGTAGCGCGGGTGCTTCGGGTGGCAAGATGGCCTCAAGGGTCTGGGTACATTTTTCAAGCAAGCTTTGCAGGCGTTCGGGCACGTCCGGAAACCGGGCAAGCACCCGCTCGCGGAAATAGGTACGCAACAGGGAGTGGACATCCAGCGCCCCGGTGTCTGGCGCGGACGTAATCAGGCGCAACTTGTAGAGACGGCGCTGCACCCGATGGAAATCGCGCAGGCTAAGTTTGCTCAGCGGTGTCAGGGCTTGCAGGGTTTCGTCAGGTTTCAGCCAGCGTTGGAACCAGGCTTGCCGCTGGCTGTGCAGCAACAGGTACAGTTCCTTTTGGGTAACCGGGCGGTCAAGCAGGCTGATCAGGTACAGCATCAGCAATTCGGGGCTTTTCCATAGCCAGTGTTCGAGCACCGCCAGCACCCGCCGGGTTTGCAGCCCTTCGCGTTCCTTATCACGCCAGGTCAGGATCGACTGTACGTTGTTCAGGGAACCGCCATTGGCCAGGTAAGAACCCAGCAGTTCCAGGGTAAGTGGGTGGCCACAGAAATCGTGGGACAGTTTTTCCAGGCTTTCCGGCCTCAGCATGACGCCGCACTGGCGTAGCAGGTCAGCGCCGGTTTCTTCGGTCAATTCCGGCAAGCGGTACTGGGTGATGAGGGGTTGCAGCATTTCGCAGACAGGCAATGGCTGGCGGCTGGCGATTACGCACAAGCCGGGGTTGTAAGCTGCCAGGGAATTCATCAGCATACCCAGGGGATGACTGCCCGCCGCCGCCTCCACTGCGTCGATTTCAAAATCAAACACCGGGAAGTTATCCAGCAACAGCAAGGTACGGTGGCGCTGGATCAGCTTGCAGAGCAGGCTGATGCGTTCTACCGGGTGACGGGGCGCTTGCAGGCCATTGCCAAACCAGTTCAACGCATGGTCGACAAACTCATCGGCCAGCTTGGCCAGTTCCGTTTCGGTGGTAACGTCGGGGAAAGACCAGCCATAAACATGGTCGGCACCCCGCCAGTCATGCTGTTCCAACTGGCTCAGCCATGCCTGTAACAGGGATGTCTTGCCTGTGCCGCCTAAGGCATTGAGCAAGAACAAGTTGCTGGTTTCATCGTGCCATGCATAATCCAGTGCAGCCAGCGCCGGTTGACGCCCGACCAGATGATAACCACTGGCTTCCTGTAAATTATCTTGGCTATTTTTTGACTGACAACGACGCCAGTAGGTAACGAATACCCCAATCATTATAGATCTCTGCCCGATAAGTTAATCGAATATATTTATTTATTAGTAAAACGGGAGAATAAGTAAAATAAAATATTTAAATGGCTGAATTTTTATATGTATCACTGATTTATTTTATAGCATCCAGTTGTTCCGCTGCCGGGTCAGGGGTTTCCACCAGTTCATTTTGTACCAGCTTTTCGGGGCTGTTGTTGACCTGTGAAGAGGCTGGGGAGGTGGCAGCTTCACCGGTTTCTTCAGACAGCAGCGGCATCTCTTCCTGCATGGCTTCGCTCAGATCCGTCATGTTATTGAGGCAGTCCGCCACATAACCATTTTTTTTGTCAGCAGCGATACCATCCTCTTCCGCGTAGGTAGTGCATAACCCGCTCAGCACTAAGCTGTTATTCTCATTGATTAATTTCTGTCCAGACGCTGTATCCTCCGCCCACAGCGGCAGACAAAATATCATGCCAGCCATGGCTAACAAGGCAGGAAACTGTTTCATGGGGTTTAACCTTGTTTGGGCATGTCGATGCGGCCAATCGCACAGCTGACGACGGATTTAGCCTTTTCCTTCAGGGAAGCCAGACCCTCCACCGAGCCACGCTCCGGATACCCCAGGCCAAACAGGGTTTGTACTGCTGCCTCGCGCACATCCGCATCGCTGTGCAGGATAATGACCTGGTTCTCAATATCGACATCCACTGTCTGGATCTGTGCATTTTCCAGCAATTTTTTGCTGATGGTGTTGGCACACCCGCCGCAGCGGATATTTTCAACTTCAATACGGGTTTCCACGCTTATACCTCCGTGACTGACCGACACTCTGTCATCCTGTCCCGTCAATATGAGACCAAGCAGGCAGAAACACAAGAGGAAAGGGGTTATTCGGAGGTATCCAGCCTTTTTGGCCTACACTTTCAGAGTTCCCAAGTGTGGAAATTGGCGCGGCCTGGCACAGGCGGAGGGTGCGGAAAGCGATGTGGAGCAATGATTATGCAGGCGTGCATATCCCTGCTGAATGCGCATCCACTATTGGTGGTGTCGCCGCCTTCATTTTGTTGGCAGCATTACCGTTGGCGGTATTGCTGACTTGGCTGACGGTGGTGTTGTACCGGCGGAGAGTGCTACAAGCCATGCGCAGCGTTTCCCCTCAGGCAGATACTGCGGAAACCACTGCCGGGTCATCCGTTACCGTGCAGCCACCTGCCGCTGCCTTGCACTTCAATATTGGGCAGGCTGCGGATGCACCCGCACAGCTCTCCTCCCCGGCAACCGCTGGTCTTGCCTGGCGTGCAGGTGTTGCCTATACCATTGCCGGATGCGCCCATGCATCCATTGCAACCCTGCTGACTTTCGTATTCGCTGATATGGAATTATTGCCAGTACGTTTGTTGGCGGTGTGGCTGCTGTATGCCTGGCCAGTAATTCCTGCCTTGTTACTGACCAGTGTTGAAGACCCCCGCCAGAAATGGGGACTCATGGCGGCTTATTTTGGCGTAATACTGGCTCTGGACTGGAGCCTGTCTGCTTTTGGCATACGCGACACTGGCGCTGGCACAGGTAGCCTGCTGATCGTATGGCTGACGTGGATGGGGCCGCCGTCGTTGCTGTTATGGGTGTTGAATAACCGGGCGTGGCGCTCGGTGGGCTTGCCCGCTTATCTGGTGGCCATCGCGCTGGTGGCAGGCTGGTTGCTGGCAACCCAGGGGTTGGCTTGCCTGGCCATTGCCCTGGATGATGTGGGAATCTGGCTCCGTTACCGCTACACCGTGTTGGCGGCCATGCTGGTGTTGCTATTCAGTGGGGTCTGGTGGTTCTTGCAGCGCACAGCCCGCCGTTACCGTGAAAAGCGGATGAGCAGCCTGTCGTTTACACTGGATAGTTGGTGGCTGGTGGTCACCTTGGCTGATATGGTCATCCAATTCGATACCACCCACGGGGCAAGTGCCAGTTTCATCCTCGCCTACCTGCTGTATAAATGGCTCAGTCGGGCTTTACAACCCTCGTCTGAGCCAGGAGCCAGACCCGCCGAGCTGCTGTTGCTGCGGGTGTTTGGGCATCGTCAGCGTAGCCGCCACCTGCTCGACCAGCTTGGCCAGCGCTGGAATTTTAGCGGCCCGATCAGCCTGATTGCTGCTCCCGATCTGGCGGCCACCAACCTGGAACCTGATGAACTGCTCCAGTTCTGGCGTTTGCGCCTGCGCAGCCTATTTGTTGCCAGCGCGGCAGACCTTCGGCAGCGGCTGGAAAGTTTTGACGCCAGCCCTGACCCCGATGGGCGCTACCGGGTCAATGAATTTTTTTGCTACGACAATACCTGGCGGGCAACCGTCCATGCCCTGATCCAGCGGAGTGACGCCATATTGATGGACTTGCGTGGTTTTGGTGAGGAACATCGCGGTTGCCAGTTTGAACTGGGCTTGTTGCTGGCGCAAGCGCCGCTTCCCAGCATTGTACTGCTGGTTGACGGCAGCACCAAGCTGGATTTGTTGACCAATTTATTGGCCAAGCTGTGGCGACAATTACCCCTTGATAGTGCTAACCGGCAGCTGGAACAGCCATGCATACGCCTGTTCCATGCCCCGAATGCGCTGTATTCCGTAACACCCTTGTTGAATTTGCTGACAGCAGCAAGCACTAACCCCAAACCCTAACCAATTTTCAGGCCGACGAAGAACCCGGCTACCCCGCTGACACCCTTGCTGGTGATATGTGACAAGCGTTCCACCAAGAACCCCCCGGACTGTTTGGCAATGCCGGTAGCCGCGTTGGCAGCGTTTTGCAACTTATCATCCGCCATGTCAGTGATGCCGTAATATTCGGTCACAAACAGTAGCACGATAGCCGCGCCGCCCAGAAACAAAGCTAGCCGCAGCATTTTTTTGGCGAAATATCCAACTGCCAGGCCAATGACAAATGGCGCACCCACGTTTCCGAACAGGAAAGCCGAGGAAAGGATGTCGGTTGAGGATTCCGTATTAATGGGATAGTCGTTCATTATTTACTCTTTATATACCGTTTAGACGCTTGGCGTTTTATTTTTCCGGAAGGTTCTGCTAGGTTTATCACAATCATAAAAAATAACATGGATAACCCCTAAGGATGAAGCGTTCTGTCCCCTTGGCAAGCGCCGTGTTGTGGTTAGCTATGCCCGTTCATGCGGCCCAGATTGTTACCCCTGCGCAGGCCAGTGTATCAGCCAGCAGTGGCGGTGTCATAACATTCAGCCCGGTTTATACCGTTTCAACACCCCAGGACGGAACGGTAACAGGGCTGGGCATACGCATACATTTCAATTCCAGCGCCTTGCAGTTCAATGGCGTGAGCAAACGTTTTGCCTATGGTTTGCTGCCTGCCGGTGACGTCAGCACTGATACGGAAAACTACGACGCTGATGCCACCACCGACAAGTATTTCATACTTCCGTGGGTGGATGTCAGCGGGCAGTGGCCGGGGGGAAGCGAGTTACCGCTGACCCTGGCGAGCGTTTCGTTCACCGCCAAGGCTGGTTTTACAGGTTCCACCATGATCCGTGTTAGCGCTTCCGGCACGGTCGACGGGGCTGCTTTCCAGACAACGCCAATGACGGTCAGCGTGGCTACCGGTAATGCCAGCCTCAAGCTAAAAGGTTTCCTGCAAGGCGCTTACAACAGCACGGACGGGCAGATGCGCGACAGCCTGCGCAACGCTGGCTTGCTGCCGCTGGCACAACCGTATGGCTATCTTGGCCATCAGGGCGCAGAAACCACGACCGCTACCCTGTTGAACACCACCGGTGTGGATGCGCCGGTTGACTGGGTGCTGGTGGAGTTGCGCGACAAGGCCAACGCCAGCAACCGGCTGGCCGCCAAGGCGGCCTTGCTGCAAAGCGATGGGGATGTGGTGGATGCGGCCACGGGTAGCAGCACCCTGACGTTTGCGGATACTGCACCCGGCAGCTATTACGTCGCCTTGCGCCACCGTAACCATCTCGGCGTCATGACCGCCAGCCCACCCAGCCTGACCACGACGCCAGTGCTGGTGGATTTTACTGCCAGCGCTACCGCCCTGTATGGGGCGGATATCCGCGCCCAGCAGGGTTCCACCCGGCTGTTGCCCGCTGGCGACGCCAGCCTCGACAACAAGCTGATCGCGGCTGGCCCTGACAATGACAAAAACGCCATCCTTGCCATTGTGCTGGCTGACCCCGCCAATACCGGCCCCCACACCAATTTCCAGTCG
The DNA here is from genome assembly GCF_000260135.1 of Thiothrix nivea DSM 5205. Classification (NCBI taxonomy): domain Bacteria; kingdom Pseudomonadati; phylum Pseudomonadota; class Gammaproteobacteria; order Thiotrichales; family Thiotrichaceae; genus Thiothrix; species Thiothrix nivea. Next base: position 2,188,835 of record NZ_JH651384.1, read on the forward strand.
GCTGGTTATCAGTTCACTGATCAGAACATGGACGGCAAAACCCTGTATTCAGGGCCGGATAACGATGTCAACGGCTTGTTGGGCAATATCCTGCTAGCACCAGGCAATAGCACCAACAGCACCAACTACATCCTGCCCGGCAGCTTGCCACAGTAAGGTACACCAACATGAAAGCCCTTATTTTTACCTGCCTGTCCCTGCTGTTACCCGCTATCGCGCAAGCCAATGGCACTGACGCGGCGCGGGCTGAGCCAGAAACCTTTCAGGAACCTGTGACAACGCAGTTGGGGCCCCTGCCAGCCTTGCGCCTGCCACCGGCAATACTGGCGGCGCGCGCAGTTTCAGCCTTTGCCGCAGCGGCAGCTACGTCATCCCTCACCAACGCTATCACCCTGCCAGCATTAAGCGACAGTGAAATCCAGTCCCTGCGCAATGCCCCTAACCAGAAGGCTTTCCAGGTTGGGATCGGGCGCGACCTGCCTGATTATTTAAGGCAGCCCATCCAGCTGGACAGCTGGCAGTGGACAAACGTTAGTGGCGGCAAGGTGGCACATTACACCCTGACTTCTACCGACGCGGTGCGGGTAAGGGCGCAAGTGCAACTCAGCCAGGCTCCCGCAGGTGTGGAGCTGCGTTTTTACTCACCGAACGATACCTCGGTGGTGTTTGGCCCCTACACCGCAACCAGCGAACCCTTTTGGTCACCCACCGTGGAAGGTGATACGCTGGGTCTGGAGTTGTTCCTGCCCGATGGCGTGGCCACCAGTGAAGTCAGTTTTGCCATTGCCCGCCTGTCACATCTGGTGGTAAACCCCGCCAACAGCCAGATGAAAAGCGACCTCAATACTTTCAGGGAGGAATACGCCAGTTGCCAGCAGGATATTGCTTGTGCCGACCCCTCGTGGCAGGAAACCGGTAAGGCCGTGGCACGTTATGTGTTTACGGATATTGATGGTTACAGTTATATCTGCTCGGGAACCGTGCTGACGGACAAGGACGTTTACACCCAGATCCCCTATTTTTTCACAGCGGCACATTGCGTCAGTAACCAAACGGCGGCCAGCAGCATGGAAATGTACTGGCTGTATGCCAATTCAAGTTGCGGCGGAAGTGGCGCGGTCGCTGTCCGGACGACTGGCGGGGCGACATTACTCGCAACCAAAACGGCACTGGATACGACTTTGGTGCGCCTGAACCAGAACCCGCCTTCCGGCACTACCCTATCCGGCTGGACGGTGACCCCGCTTACCAGCAATCAGGCGGTGACCGGTATCCACCATGCCCTGGGCGACCCCCTGAAATATGCGCAAGGGAATTTCGTGAGCTTTGCAAGCGTCACCACCAGCAGTGGGGGGTATACCGTTGCCAACGATCCTAACGGGGATTTTTCCAAGGTGGTGTGGCATACCGGCATCACAGCACCCGGTAGCAGTGGCTCAGGCGTGTGGGTGAATCAAGGCGGGGTGCATTATCTGAACGGTTCGCTGCTGGGTGGTTCTTCCGAATGTTCAGCTATGGATGCGCCGGATGAATACAGCCGTTTTGAGCGCACCTGGCCGTATGTCAGCGCCTGGCTGGGGTCTACCGGCACACCACCTTCCCTGCGGCTGTTTGACGCCAACCAGCCTGCGACGGCGCTGCTGGATGGAATAGTCATTACCCGTTACCTGCAAGGTGCTAGAGGATCTGCATTGCTGGATGGCGTCACCACCCGGACGCCGGATCTGGCTGCGCTGGAATCCCAGCTGGCGTCAGTTATGCAGGTAATGGATGTAGACGATGATGGTGTCAGGGAAGCGGGTACGGATGGCGTGCTGCTAATGCGTTACTTGCTGGGGTTGCGTGGCGCACCGCTGCTGCAAGGGCTGGATGTTGGCACTTCCACGCGCAATACACCAACGGCAGTTTCCACCTATCTGGAATCCATCCTGAACCCCGCCAGTTGAATAAAAAAAGCCCGGTCATTGACCGGGCCTCCCGCTCAGACCATATGCAACCTAGCAATACTGCATATGGCGACTACCCTCACTAGCGGTTTGAAACTGTTGAAATCTGGTTATCGGACGCAATATTTTGCGATTTCTCAATTTGCATAAAAAAACCGGTTTTGTCAACAAGTAGTTGATCTTAAATATATAATTAAAAACTTACTTTGCAGCGCACAAATCCGCGCCCTACCAATCGGAAATAGATTAATTCCTGTTTTGCCGTACAATCATTGGCATTGTTTTTTATGCAACGTTTCCAATGTTTGAATACATCGACAACAACCAGAAACTGGCTGACCTGCTGGCGCGCCTCGACAGCGCACCGTGGATCACCCTGGACACCGAATTTATCCGCGAAAAAACCTATTACCCCCGTTTGTGCCTGGTGCAGATTGGCAGCGCTGATATACTCGCCTGCATTGACCCGCTGCAAATCGACAACCTGCAACCCTTGCTGGACTGGCTGGATGAACCCAAACGGCTGAAAGTATTTCATGCTGCGTGGCAGGATCTGGAAATTTTCCATCATCTCGGCGGCAAAGTCCCCACACCGGTATTTGATACCCAGGTGGCCGCCGCTGTGCTGGGCATGGGTGACCAGTTGGGCTACGCCCGGCTGGTGGAACAATTATCAGGGGTGACGCTGGATAAATCCCAGTCCCGCACCGACTGGGCGCGCCGCCCGCTGACCAACAAGCAACTGGAATACGCTGTCGATGATGTACGCTATTTACGCGACGCCTACCTGCTGCTGCGCCAGCAACTCGAACAGCTTGGCCGCCTGAAATGGCTGGAGAAACCCTTCCAGAAACTGACTGACCCGGCCAGTTACGAGGTCAACCCCCGCACAATCTGGCAACGGGTCAAAGGCGTGCAAATCCTCAAACCCCGCCAGCTTGCCATCCTGCGGGAACTGGCCGCTTGGCGGGAAGAGCGCGCGTTGCACAAAAATATCCCGCGCCGCTGGATCGTTTCCGACGAAATCCTGCTGGACATGGCGAAAATGCAGCCCAAAAATGCTGCCGCTTTCCAGCAAATACGCGGGCTGGGCGGCGAACAGGTTGAGCGCAACGCCGACGAATGGCTGGCCTGCATCGAATGCGGCCAGGCCCTGCCGCAGGAAGAGTGGCCGCAATTGCCGCGCCGCCGCAAGCTGGACGCCAACATGGGCGTGATTGCCGACCTGTTGACTGCCCTGCTCAATCAGGTCGCCAACGAAAACGGCATTTCCGCACAGATGATCGCCACCCGTTCCCAGCTTGAAAAAATGCTGGAGGAAGGCCGCACCACGCTCGCGGATGACTGGCGTGGCGCGTTGGTCAATGACCTGTTCACCGAGGTATTGAATGGCGCGGCCAGCATCCGTGTGCGCAAACAGCGCATCGTCGTGGAAAACGGATAGGAGGGAACGGTCTGGACATTACATTTTTGCTGATATTGCTGGCGCTCGGCGCGGTAGTGGGTTTTTTTGCCGGGCTGTTTGGCGTTGGCGGCGGCGGTATCATGGTGCCTGCACTGACAACCCTGTTTATTGCCAAGGGGTTTCCTGCTGATCAGGTGGTGCATCTGGCGCTGGGAACCTCGATGGCGGCGATTGTGATGACTTCCGTTTCCAGCCTGCGCGCGCATCATGCCAAGGGTGCGGTGCTGTGGCCAGTGGTGCGCTCCATTACGCCGGGCATCCTGCTGGGGACGTTTGCCGCCACCTTTGTGGCAAGCTACCTGTCTTCACGGCATCTGGCGATATTTTTTGCCTGCTTCATGGGCTATGTATCCCTGCAAATGATCCTGAATGTGAAACCCAAGCCGCACCGGGAACTGCCAGGTGCTACGGGGCTGGCGTCAGTCGGTGGGGTGATCGGCGCGGTATCGGCGCTGGTGGCGATTGGCGGTGGCTCGCTGACCGTGCCTTACCTGACCTGGTGCAACATCAACATCCGCAATGCGATTGCCACCTCCGCCGCAGTCGGTTTGCCGATTGCGTTGGCGGGTACGCTGGGCTACCTGCTGAATGGCTGGGGGCAAGCAGGGTTGCCGGATTATACGTTGGGGTATATTTACTGGCCTGCGGTGGTGCTGATTTCCGCTATCAGTTATTTCATCACGCCGTTTGGGGCGCATCTGGCGCATTCCCTGCCGGTTGCGACCCTGAAAAAAGGTTTCGCGGTACTGCTGATCCTGCTGAGTTTGAAAATGCTGCATTCCGTGCTGTAACCCTTCTTACAGCTTACACCAGGATTACAACCAATTCTTTGGGGCCGTGCACCCCATACGCCAGTGTCTGCTCAATATCCGCCGATTTTGATGGGCCGGAAATAAGCAGTGCGTTGGTCGGTAAACCCTTTTCCACCCAGCCCTGTTCCTGCACCGCTTCGGCGAAGGTGGTGTAGAGCTGGTTGGTATCCAGCACGGCGATGTGGATAGGCGGAACCAGCGACATCTGGCGTGGTTCTTCCGCATCCGGCCACAGGATCAGGGTGCCGGTTTCAGCGATGCCGCCCAGTGTGCCGGTGAAAGCGGCGTCAATACCGTAGAACATCTCCTGTTTCCAGCCGTCAATGGGTTGGTCGTAGTGGCGTAGTGGCGGGAAGCGTGCGGCTTGGATGCTGATGGCTTGCCCCCAGTCGGTGTTGGGGGATAGCAGCAGGTTGTTCAGCCCTTTTTTGCGGCAGATTTCGGCCAGTTTATCCAGCCAGGAAGTGCGGTCGGCGTGGCGGATTGTGGCACGGACAGCGGTCATGCGCTCGGTGAAACGGCGGATGCGTTCGGCTTTGTCCCAGTTGTGGGAAGAAACCGCAGAAGAGGCCCCTCTCGGCCTCCCCTTATCAGGGAAGGGGCGCTCTGGCACAGCAGTGGTGGAAGCGTCTTGTTCCTCCCCTGATAAGGGGAGGTTAGGAGGGGTTTCTTTGCCGCAGGTAGTCGGAGCTTCTCTCCTCAACCGCTGCAAAATATTGTCACGGGCAGAATTACTCATCATCGACTCCCATTTCCTTCATGCGTTCGTGCAGGGTCTTGTCGGCCAGCTGGGGGGCGGAACGCACCGTCGTCCACGCGCTCATGTTCATGGGCAGCACCCCGCGCAAACGCGAGGCGGCTTTCGCGCCGAAGTTGTAGAAAGTGGGGTGCGAGGCTGACCACGACCAGCTTTTCCAGGCGGCGGCTTCGCCGGTGCTGCGGCGGCTGCCGGTGCCGGGCGTGGTGCTGGCATCCTTGCGCACGCCTTCGTAACGCAGGCGGTTGATCAGGGTCGGAATTGGAATTTTCACCGGGCAGACTTCCCCGCACGCGCCGCACAGGCTGGATGCTTGGGTGAGTTCGCCGTGTACGTCCAGCCCGGCTTTTTGCGGTTCCAGAATGATGCCGATCGGGCCGGGGTAGACCGTGCCGTAGCTGTGCCCGCCGATGCGGGTGTAGACCGGGCAGTGGTTCATGCACGCGCCGCAGCGGATGCAGCGCAGGGTGGCGAGCAATTCCGGGTCGCTGTAGATGTTGGAGCGGCCATTGTCGAGCAGCACCATATGGACTTCTTCGGGGCCGTCCTTTTCGCCCGGTTTGCGTGGGCTACTGATCATGTTGAAGTAAGTGGTGATCGGCTGGCCGGTGGCGGAACGGGTGAGGATGCTGAGCAAGGGCGGGATGTCGCTGAACTTTTCCACCACTTTTTCGATACCGGTAACGGCGATGTGCACCTTGGGCACGGTGGTGGACATGCGCCCATTGCCTTCGTTTTCGACCAGACACAAGGTGCCGGTTTCTGCAACGGCGAAGTTGACGCCTGAGAGGCCGACATCGGCGCTGTAGAACTTGTCGCGCAGGATGGTGCGGGCAGATTGCGTCAGTTCGTCGATGTTTTCGGTGTAAGGGATGTCGGGAAACTTGTCGTTGAACAGCTTAGCCACATCCTGACGGCTTTTGTGGATAGCGGGGGCGACGATGTGCGAGGGCGGCTCGTGCGCCAGTTGCAGAATGAATTCGCCGAGGTCGGATTCCAGCGCGTCAATGCCGTGTGCTTCGAGGAAATGGTTGAGGCTCATTTCTTCGGACACCATCGACTTGCCCTTGATCAGGGTCTTGGCGTTGTGCTTTTGCATGATGGAAAGCACGATCTGGTTGGCTTGTTCGGTGGTTTCGGCCCAGTGGACGTGGATGCCGTTTTCGGTGAGTTTCGCTTCCAGTTGTTCCAGTAATTCGGGCAGCTTGCTTAATGCATTCGCGCGGATGGCTTGTGCTTGGGTGCGGATGCGTTCCAGCTCCTCCGGGTCGGGGAACTGGTCGAGGCGGCGTTGCATCAGGCCATCCATTGCCTTGCGGAAGTTAGCGCGCACGTTGGGTTTGGCGAGGTTTTCGATAACGTGCTGGCGGAAGGTGCTGATCATGGTTTGCCTCCGGTGCGCTCCCACAAAAATTCGGCAATGTGCTGATGTGGAATCGCATCCCCCTGCTTTTCCATCGTGCCGCCGATATTCAACAGGCACCCTGCATCCTGCCCGATCAGCCGATCAGCGCCGGTAGCGCGGATAGTGTCGACCTTTTCCAGCACCATCGAGGCGGAGATTTCCGGCTGTTTGACCGCGAATGTGCCGCCGAAACCACAGCATTCGGCCTTGCGGATTTGTTCCAGCTTGGTGACATTACCGAGCTGATCCAGCAGGGATTCGATCTTGCTTGCCACGCCCATTTCGCGGCGGGAGGAGCAGGAGGTGTGCACGGCCACTTTCACCGGCCCACCCAAATCTTGCAGCTCGAGTTGCAGTACGTCGACCAGAAATTCGGTGAGTTCGTAGACGCGGCTTGCCACATCCAGCGCTTGCGCTTCATCCGGCTGCCCGGCGAACAGTTCGGGGTAATGCACTTTCATCATGCCAGCGCAGGAGCCGGAGGGGACGACGATGGGGATTTTCTTCGGGAACAGCGCAATCTGGGTGCGGGCAACAGCGCGGGCTTCGTCGCGGTAGCCGGAGTTCCACGCCGGTTGGCCGCAGCAGGTTTGTGCCTGCGGGAAAATAACCTTCACGCCTTCGCGGCGGATCAGTTGCACAGCGGAGACACCTGCGTTCGGGTAGATCAGGTCGATCAAGCAGGTGCCGAAGAAGTAGACGGTATCGGGGTGTGTCGCCATAAACCTGTTGTCCAATCCAGTAGCGGAGTAGCCAACAAGTATAATGAAAAAGGGGCATGAAGCCCCTTTTTCATTAGCAGATTATTGCAGCAGGTATTTACTTGTCCGCAATCTCGCGCAGTTTCTTGGAATGGATGATATTGCCATCCAGCGCCGCATCTTTGGCATTGCGCCCGAATGCAACGTCCATCAACTGGCTGTAGTACATGACCGGCATGTCGAAATTGGTCTTGTAACGCGCGTTGATTTCATCCTGATAGATTTCGACGTTGGCCTGGCACAGCGGGCAAGGGGTGACGATCATGTTCGCGCCATTGTCGTAGGCGGATTCGATGATGTCCTTGACCAGCGCCTGACCTTTTTCCGGTTCGGAGAACATCAGCGCGCCGCTACAGCAGGCAACCTTTTTCTCGTACTTGGTCAGCGGTTCGGCACCCAGAGTTTCGACCATCTTGTCCAGATACATCGGGTTCTCGAAGGATTCACCATCGATGCCGAACGGACGGTTGGTCTGGCAACCGACGTAACCGGCAATTTTCAGACCTTCCAGCGGCTTCTTGACCTTTTGTGCCAATGCGTCGTAACCCACGTCTTCAATCAGCACTTCCACCATGTGGCGGACTTTTTTCTTGCCACTGAATTCCAGTTTGACCGCTTGCAGGGCAATGTTGGTCTCTTCCTTCAGGCGTGGATTGTGGTTGAGGCGCTCGTTGACTTCACGGGTGTTCAGCCAGCAGGCAGCGCAGGTTGCCACGATGTCCTGATCCGGGTGATGCTTTTCCGACAACGCAATGTTGCGCGCGGAAAGGGTCATGCGTGGCAGTTCACCACCACCCGCGTAACCGATGGAAGCGCCGCAGCAGTTCCAGTCCGGAATCGGGTTGAGCTTGATGTCCAGCTCTTCGCACAGGGTTTCCACCGACTTTTCCAGGTTGGAGGAAGAAGCCCCCTTTTGGGAAGAACAGCCGGGGTAGTAAGAATATTCTTTAGCCATGTTACCTCATCCTCATTTCTTGTCGGTGTTTTCGCCAACACGCGCCGCTTCCAGCTCTTCAGCCTTTTTCAGCATGGCGTGGAAACCGGCGAGGTCGCTGACACCGTGGCCGCCCAGCATCTCCATCGGGGACATGCGCTTGGCTTTCATCATGTTCATGCCCAGCTTCTGCTTGCTCAGGGACACTTTCACGCCTTCCGCGAAACCGTCCTTGAAGTACAGGCCCAGACCCAGTTTCAGCTCGTTGACACGACCTTTCTTGGTCAGGTTGTCCCAGAACATCTGGCCAAACTTTTCGGTTGGCTGGTTCTGCGGCTTCAGGCCGAGGCGCTTACTGTAGTGCGCCAGACCGTGCATGATATGGGTGATCGGCAAGCCACGTGGGCAGCGGGCGATGCAGTTGTAGCAGGAGGTGCACATCCACATGGAGGTGGAAGACAGCACTTCCTCACGCTTGTTGGCGCGGATCATCATGAAGATTTCCTGCGGCGGATGATCCCAGTGCGGACCCAGCGGGCATGAGCCGGAGCACACGCCACACTGCATACACATCTTGACCCAATCGCCTTCCTCAACGTTGTCCACGACTTCGCGCAGGAAATTGCCCTTGTATTTTTCAATCATTGCCTGATTGACTGCGGTACTCATTGCAATTCCTCCTTAGAACTTGAACGGGCTGAGGCCGACGCGGTTGATGGTTTCGACCATTTCATCCAGCAGCTTCGGCGCGCGGTTGATGTCGGTAATGGCGACTTCATGCACCGCCACGCGCTCGGACTCTAGGTTCATGGTGGACAGCGTGTCACCGATCTTAGCCATGCGAACATGCGCCATTTCAGAGCCTTTTACAAAATGGCACTGATAATCTACGCCTTTTTTACAGCCCATCATGACCACGCCGTCGTAGCCACTGCCCAGCGCATCCTTGATCCAGATGGTGTTGGTGGAACCGAGACAGCGCACCGGAATCACGCGGATGAACGGGCTCATTTCGCTACGCTTCATCGCCGCCATGTCGAGCGACGGATAAGCGTCGTTTTCGCAAGCCAGTACCAGAATACGCGGTTTTTCCTGGAACTCGTCCGGTACATCGACCGCCTTGAGCTGCGCGCCCACGGTTTCGATGGAGTAGTTCTTGAAGGAAATGACCTGTACCGGGCAAGCGCCCATACAGGTACCACAACGGCGGCAGCGTGCCTCGTTGTACTGCGGATAACCCTTTTCGTCTTCGTTGATGGCACCGAACGGGCATTCCACCGTACAACGTTTACACTGGGTGCAGCCTTCCTTACGGAAAGTCGGGAAGCTCAGGTCGCCGGAACGCGGGTGCGCTGCACGGCCAATCGCCGAGTTTTCGATTGCCTGAATGGCTTTCATCACCGCGCCCATCGCATCGGTCTGCGCCTGACCACCATCCATTGGGCGGCGAACCGGGCCAGCGGTATAGATACCGGTACGGCGGGTTTCATACGGGAAGCAGATGAAGTGGGAATCGGCGAAACCGTTGACCAGTTGCGGCACATCCGGCCCTTGGCGGTATTTCAGGTTGAGGATGGATTCGACCGGAACCGTGACTTCGCCTTCCGCCGGTTTTTCGGCTTCGATGTTGACGCCAGCGTTTGGCACCATGCCGGTTGCCAGTACGACCAGATCAGCGCCCATGTGCGCATCTTCGTTGAGGATCAGATCCTTGAAGTTGACCTTCAGATCAGCGCCAACAGCTTCGACCGTGGAAACCTTGCCCTTACGGAAAGTCACCATCTTGTCCTGGGCGCTACGGTAGAAGTTTTCACCGCCAGCACCCGGCGTACGCAGGTCATCGAACAGGATGGTGGTTTCAATTTCAGGATTGGTGTCCTTGAAGTACATCGCCTGCTTGATGCTGGTGCCGCAGCAGTGGCCGGAACACCAGGACAGGTGGCCTTCCTTCTCGCTGCGCTGGCCTGCGCACTGGACGAATACCACGTTCTCGACTGCCTTGCCGTCAGCACGCTTGATCGGGCCACCGTTGGCTGCTTTCGCCATGGCTTCCAGTTCCAGCTGGGTAACAACGTTCGGGGATTTGCCGTAGCTGAATTCAGGCAGGTTGTTGGCGTCGTAAGGTTTGAAACCGCTGGCCTGCACGATGGCACCGAATTCCACCATGGAGCCTTCGCTCACGCTGGAGGCAATCACCACGCTGAAACGACCCGGTGCGCCGCTGGTGCTGGCAACCGTGGAGTTCAGGTAAACGGTGATCTTGTCGTCGGCTTCCACCGCTGCAATCAGTGCGTCAACGCCGGTATCCTGCGTTTCCTGATACGGGGAACGCTGTGGCTGGCGCTTGTGCAACTGCCCCATCACGCCGCCGAGGCGGTCGGACTTTTCGATGATGCTGGCGTAGTAACCGGCTTTGGAGGCTTCCAGTGCCGCAGTCATACCCGTGACACCGCCACCAACCACCATGATGTGATTGTTTTTGCCTTGCTCACCGCTGGAATCGGCCTGATTCATCGCCTTGACTTCGGCGCAACCCATGCGGATGTAGTCAGCCGCCATTTCCTGGGTTGTTTCGTCGTGCTCGCTGCCTTCCGGACGAATCCAGATGACACCCTCACGCAGGTTAACGCGGGAGGTAGGCACAGCGCCGAAATTGAACGCTTCGGTCTTGGCACGGCGTGAACACGCCATGATCACGACCTTGCTTACCTTGTCATCGCCTTCAGCGGCGATGTCGGCATTGATCATGTCCACGCCTGCCTGACTGCACAGGAAGTCGTGGGTTTTGCAGAAACCGATGCGGCCTTCGCGCACGGCTACGCTTTCCAGCGATTTAGTATCCAGACGGTCGCCGATGCCGCAACCTGTACACAGATAACCACCAATCTTCATCTTATGCTCCTGCTACCTGGTTGACGACCTGTACTGCACGCAGGGCTGCGGCAGTGGCGTGTTGCACGGCGCGGTTAACATCCATCGCGTCGGCGGCAACCCCGGCAGCGAAAATGCCGCCATTGGCTTCGTCGTGTTCAATAAAGCCTTCTTCGTTGACCGCGATCTTGATCGGCAGACCTTTGAAGTCAACGCTCGGCTCCATACCGGTTGCCAGCACCACCAGATCGTAGGTGTCAGCGTAACGGTGATAACCTTCGGTATTCACGCCGTGCAGCACCGGGTTGCCTTCCTTGTCTGCTTCAACCTTGGCGACCTTGGACTTGATGAAACTGACGTTCGCATCGTTCTGCACGTTGCGGTAGAAATCTTCAAAGCGGTCAATCGAACGGATGTCGATGTAGTAGATCGTGGACTTGCCTTCGTCACCGTATTTCTCGGTCACATACTGGGTCTGTTTCAGGGAAGCCATGCAGCAGAAACGTGAGCAGTGGCGCAGGTAGTTGCGGTCACGCGAACCGGCACACTGGATGAAGGCGATGTTTTTCGCTTCCTTGCCGTCGGATGGGCGCAGCAGTTTGCCACCGGTCGGGCCGTGCGGGTCCATCAGACGCTCAAACTCAACGTTGTTGATGACGTTGGCGAAACGGTCATAGCCGTAAGGCTGAATCTTGTTGGCGTCGAACGGTTTCCAGCCCGTAGCGAACACCACCGCACCCGCTTTCAGTTCGATGGTTTCTTCCTTCTCATCGAGGTCGATTGCACCGTATTTGCAGGCTGCTTTCGCTGCTTCCGCTTCGGCAGTGCCGATGAGGCGGGAGTCAATCACGTATTGCTGCGGGTAAGCCATCGCGTTGGGCAGGTAAACGCCCTTGCGCTTGCCCAGGTTGTAGTTGAATTCGTCGTCGAATTCGCTGGTCGCGGCCTTTTCACATTCACCACAAGCGGTGCAGTTGCTGTTGACGTAGCGCGGGGTGAGGGTCACGGAAACGGTGTAATCGCCCTTGTCACCACTGATGTTGGACACTTCCGCCTGGGTCAGCACGGTCAGGTTCTTGTTCATCTTGATACGGCGCTGGTTGATTTCCTGGCCGCAGGTCGGGTGACACATTTTCGGAAAGTATTTGTAAAGCTGGCTGACGCGACCACCCAGATAAGGGCGTTTTTCCAGCAGAATGACCTGCTTACCGGTTTCAGCAGCTTCGAGCGCAGCGGTCATACCGCTGATGCCACCGCCGACGACGATAATGGTCTGGTTGGTTGCAACGACATCCGTCATTGAGGCTCCTCCGTCAAAGACAGTATTTTGGAATCCTGTGTGAAGCACCCGAGATCAGCCGAGGGTGTTCAGGCCGGCGGGAGGGCGCTCCCTTAAAAATGGCTGGCAGGATACTATATTTTGTGCGCCACATTCCAGCGAGTACCCTAATGGGGATACGTGCTTTTATTGATTTGCAAATCAATAAATTCGATTAGATTTAAAAAATCTGATAAATATCAATTATTGATTATATTCTTATAAGTTCATGTGCACTGGTTAATGAAATTCCGCCAGTTCCTTGATATGCGCCGTCACGCTGCGCCCCAGCGGCGACAACTCATAGCCACCTTCCAGACAGGAAACCACCCGTCCGCCGCAGTGATCCTTGGCAATCTGGCACAGCTCACGGGTAATCCACACGTAATCGCGTTCCACCAGATTGAAGCCGCCCATGTCATCCTCCAGATGGGAGTCAAACCCGGCGGAAACCATCACCAGTTCCGGTTTGAAATCGCGCATGGCGGGCAACCAGCTGGCTTCCACCGCTTCACGCCATTTCGCGCCGCCGGTGCCGGCAGGCAGGGGCAGGTTGAAAATATTCGGCACGTCCGTATCCGCCCCCGTGAACGGGTAGAACGGATGCTGGAAGGAAGAACAGAACATGACGCGCGGGTCGCCGGAAAAGATTTCTTCAGTGCCATCGCCGTGATGTACGTCAAAATCCACGATGATGATCCGCTCCACACCGTAGACTTCCATGGCGTGTGCTGCGCCCACCGCTACATTGTTGAAAATGCAGAAACCGGCAGCACGGCTGCGTCCGGCATGATGGCCAGGTGGGCGGATGGCACAAAAAGCGTGCTTGTGCGTCCCCGCCATCACCAGATCAACGGCCATCACCGCCGCACCTGCGGCGTGCAGCGCCGCATCCAGCGAATGTGGGTTCATCCCGGTATCGCCATCCAGGTTGGCAAAACCGTCCTGCGGCGAAGTGGCAAACACCCGCTCAACATAGGCGGCGTCATGCACCCGCAGCAAATGCTCACGTTCCGCGCAATGGGAATCGTAGTGGCGTGAAATCCAGTCTACCCCCGACATGATCATGCGGTTGTTGATGGCGTCCAGACGATCCGAGCACTCGGGATGATAAGGTGTCCCGTTGTCATGCAGATGGCAATGTGAATGGGTAATTACGGCGACTGTCATGTTCTTTTAAAAAAATTGGGAGTAGAATATGTTGCATTGCACAAAAGATAATGTTCTTACGTGCTGCAACTGCATATAATAGAGGTTTTGGCCATGAGCCACCATTACTTAAATCAACTATTCGCCCCGCAAAGCATCGCGGTGTTCGGGGCCAGCCACAGGGAAAACGCGGTTGGAACCTTGGTGTTCCAGAATCTGCTGACTGCCGGGTTCAAGGGCGCGATTTACCCGATCAACCCCAAACACGCCGAAATCCAGGGGCATCAAGCCTGGCCGAACCTGACCGAGCTGAACAAGCCGGTGGATCTGGCCGTGATTGCCACGCCTGCCCGCACCGTTCCCGCCATTATCCAGCAATGCGGTGAAAACGGCGTCAAGGGCGTGGTAGTCATTTCCGCCGGTTTCGCCGAAGCCGGCCCGCAAGGCAAACGTCTGCAAAAAGACATCGTGGACATTGCCCGCCAGCACAATATCCACATCATCGGCCCCAATTGCCTGGGCATCATGCGCCCTTCCGTCGGCCTCAATGCCACCTTCAGCCGCAATCAGGCGTTGCCGGGCAACCTGGCGTTGGTGTCACAATCCGGCGCGATGTGCACCGCCATCCTCGACTGGGCGGCCAGCCAGCAGATCGGCTTTTCCACCATCGTCACGCTGGGGGATACGGCGGATGTCGACTTTGGCGATGCACTGGATTATCTGGCGCTCGACCCCAAAACCGACAGCATCCTGCTGTATGTCGAAGGTATCCACGACGCACGCGGTTTCATGAGCGGCCTGCGTACCGCTTCACGCATGAAGCCGGTGATCGTGCTGAAAGCAGGGCGCTACGAAGAGGTTTCCCATGCGGTGACTTCCCATACTGGCGCGATTGTCGGCAGGGATGATGCGTTTGAAGCCGCGCTGGAACGCGCAGGCGTGGTGCGCGTCAACTCGGTGTCGCAACTGTTCGCGGCGGCGCAGGTGTTGTCTTCCGGCATCCGCGTGCAGCAGGATCGGCTGCTGATCCTGACCAACGGCGGTGGGCCGGGCGTGATGGCCACTGACCGCGCAGTGGAAACCGGCGTGCGCATGGCCGAACTCAGCCCCGCCACGCTGGAGGCGCTGAACAAGATACTGCCCTTCACCTGGTCGCACGGCAACCCGGTCGACATCCTCGGTGATGCCGACCCGGAACGCTACACCGCCGCGTTAAAAATCTGTATGCAGGAAGAAAACCTCGATGGTGTGCTGGTGATGCTGTCACCGCAGGCCATGACCGACCCGGCAGGCGTGGCGCAAGCCGTGGCCGAAGTCTGCAAGGAAACCAAAAACCGCAAGCATTGCAAGCCCATCCTCACCTGCTGGATGGGCGAGGAACAGGTCGCTACTGGCCGCAAGATCCTGGCTGATGCGGGCGTGCCGCATTTCCGAACCCCGGAAACCGCCGTGGAAGCCTTCGCTTACCTCACCCAGTACCGCAGCAACCAGAAACTGCTGATGCAAGTTCCCCCCTCGGTCAGGGAACAGGCGCGCGAACCGGACGTGGCAGGCGCGCGCCTGATCATTGAAAGCGTGCTGGCGGAAGGTCGACGTTCACTTTCCACCACTGAATCCCGCGCCATCCTGAGCGCTTTCCGTATCCCCTCCATGCCCACCATCCTCGCCCGCAGCCCGGCAGAAGCACTGGTGGCGGCGGAATCGCTGGGCTACCCGGTGGTGATGAAAATCAGCTCGCCCAACATCACCCACAAATCCGATGTCGATGGCGTGCGCCTTAACATCGCCAGCGCCCACGACGTGCGCAGCGTCTACCAGGAACTGACCGAAGCCGCCCAGCGCATCCTGCCCGAAGCCCATATCGAAGGCGTGACGGTGGAGAGCATGTACCACAGCAATTCCTCGCGCGAACTGATGGTCGGCGTGGTGCGCGACCCGGTATTCGGCCCGGTGATCAGCTTCGGTACCGGCGGCACTTCGGTGGAAGTGCACCGTGACCGTGCCGTGGCATTGCCGCCGCTGAACGATTACATGATCAAGAAAACCGTGTGCCGCACCCGCATCGCCAAGCTATTGGGCGACTTCCGCAACATGCCGTCGATTAACTTTGAAGCCTTGTGGAAAGTAATGCAGCGCGTGTCTGAAATGGTGTGCGAACTGCCGGAAATCGTCGAGATGGACATCAACCCGCTGGTGGCCGACGAGCACGGCGTGGTAGCGGTGGATGCGCGTTTCATCATCAATTACCCGCCCGCCACAGCGCGGCGCTATGACCACATGGCGATCCACCCCTACCCCAACGACCTGGTCAAACGCCAGCAGCTGGCGGACGGCACCGACATCACCATCCGCCCGATCCGCCCGGAAGACGCCGAAATCGAGCAGGCGTTCGTGCGCAACCTGTCCAAGGAGTCGCGTTACATGCGCTTCATGCAGGCGTTGCGGGAACTCACCCCTGACATGCTGGTGCGTCTTACGCAAATTGATTACGACCGTGAAATGGCGTTTCTGGCGCTGAGCAAGCAGAATGGTGAGGAACTTGAAATCGGCGTGGCACGTTACGCCATTAACCCCGACAAGGCCAGTTGCGAATTCGCGCTGGTGATTGCGGATGAATGGCAAAACCGTGGCCTCGGCGGGCTGATGATGCAGACCCTGATCGACACCGCCCGCAGCCGTGGCTTGCGCACCGTCGAAGGCGAGGTGCTGGCGCACAATACCGGCATGCTCAAGCTGATGCAGCGCCTGGGCTTCGACAAGCACCGCAGCGAAATGGATGATAATATTGTCATTGTCGTCAAACGTCTGGGAGACAACTGTTGCTAGAAGAACCAACCCCCGCACCGGCAGCGCCGGTCATCATGACGCTGGCGGGGCACGACCCCACCGGCGGCGCCGGCATCCAGGCCGATATTGAGGCGATTGCCAGCCAGGGATGCCACCCCGTTTCAGTGATCACCTGCCTGACGGTGCAGGACACGCGCAATGTGCAACGCATTGAGCCGGTTGCCGATTACCTGATCGAACAGCAGGCCGAAGCGGTGCTGGCCGACATGCCGGTTGCCGCATTCAAGATCGGCCTGCTGGGCAGCGTGGCGGCGGTGGAAGCCGTCCACCGCATCCTGCTGCAAGCGCCGGATGTGCCGGTGATCCTCGACCCGGTGCTGGCAGCGGGCGGTGGCAAAAACCTTTCCTCTGATCGTCTGATCGAAGCGATCCGCGAATACCTGTTGCCCCTGACCACCCTGCTGACCCCCAATGTGCCGGAAGCCGCCAACCTCGCCATGACGGGCACAACGCCGGACGAACAGGCGCTCTCCCTGCTGGATCAAGGCTGCGCTCACGTGCTGCTGACCGGGACTCATGCCGCCACCGAGCGGGTGGAAAACGCCCTCTTTGGCGAAGGCAAGCGCCTGCGCACTTGGGCGTGGGAACGGCTACCGGAAACCTACCACGGCTCCGGCTGCACGCTGGCTTCGGCCTGTGCAGCCAATCTGGCCAAAGGCATGGAAACCAGCAAGGCGGTCGCGGCGGCGCAGGCGTATGCGTGGGGGAGTTTGCAGGCGGGGCGCAAGCTGGGCAAGGGGCAGTGGATTCCCGACCGGTTCTACTGGAGACAAGCGTAATGCGCGGACTTTACGTCATCACCGACGGCTCTATCGGCAACGAACTGCTGGACAAGGTTGAACAAGCCCTGCGCGGCGGCGCAGCCATTGTCCAGTACCGCGACAAAAGCGCGGATACTGCCCGCCGGGAACAGGAAGCGCTCGCACTGCAAGCCCTCTGCCGCCAGCACAACGCCCTGTTCATCATCAACGACGACGTGCAACTGGCCAAAGCGGTGCAGGCGGATGGCGTGCATGTCGGCAAGGATGACGCAGCGCTAGCCACTGCCCGCGACTATCTGGGCAAGTCCGCCATCATCGGCGTTTCCTGCTACAACCGGCTGGAACTGGCGCTGCAAGCGGCGCAACAGGGCGCGGACTACATCGCCTTCGGCAGCTTTTTCCCCTCCCCCACCAAACCGCACGCGCCACGCGCCACGCTGGAATTGTTGCGGGAAGCCCGTAGCCAACTGGAAATCCCCATCTGCGCCATCGGCGGCATTACACTGGAAAATGCGCCGGATTTGCTGGCAAACGGAGCCGACATGCTGGCGGTAATTACGGATATATTCAATAATCCGGATATTACCCGTCAGGCCACCCTGTACCAGGCACTGACCCGGAAGCAGGCAAAGCACTATCCGGCATAAAAGATTGCCAGATACAACCGGACGTTTGCCGCCATGTTCACCGGCCAGCCTGACCGCCCGAAAGTGGCTGACTGGTGCTTTGGCTATACCTGCGGCGTCGAGCTGGATGAGGAAGCCTGGGATGCGATGCCCGATGACCTGCAAGACCTGCTGGATTTGATCTTATGGCCTGCTGGAGGAAGCGGAGCCACACCGCTTGCCAGCCCACGAACTTCAGGAACGCGCCAACCAGGTCATTGACGCCGCCACCCGCTTACATGCTTACTGGCTGAAACAGCGCACGCCGATGAGGATGCCAACCAACTTCAGCAAACCACTCCCGCCTGCCCAGCCTGCGGTTTCGCAAAAACTGGTGGGGCGCAATGACCCTTGCCCTTGCGGCAGCGGCAAGAAATACAAGAAGTGCTGTTTGCACTGAGCGGGACAGCGCCCTATCGCATACGGTTCAGACAATCTCAAGCCGCCCCATAACCAGGGTCATGTTCTCCAGTGCCAGCACGGGCTTGACCTCAAACACCTTGCGGCTGTCCGGAAACTGCTGATGCAAGCGTGCAATAGCCACGAAGTAATCCCCCGCCTGAATGTAGTCATCCGCCCTGTTCAGGCCAAGGCTTTCACTTTCAACAAACGCCAAATGCTGGTCGGCAAGCCCATTGTTGGCGTGCAGGTGGAAATGCAGCCGCACGCCTTTGCCCTCCAGTTCATGCAGCCATTGCAGCCACTGCGGTAGGCTTTCCTGCGACCAGATTTTGGCGTGGCCAATGTCGAAACAGCAGCGGATATAACGTAATTCCAGCCGTTCCACCAATGCGAACAGCCATTGATAAAACGCCAGCGGGTGAAAGGTGTTTTCGATGTGGACTGGATGGTCGTATTCGGCACAGAAGCGTTCCAGCAACAGCAACTGCCGGGTCAGGTGTTCCGCCAATGTCTCCCGGAAGGCAGGGCGCAGGCTGACCGGCCATTTGTGGACGTGGGTCACGGAATAATCCGAGCCGAGCGCGCGGGCATCAGCAAATTGCTGGTGCAACTGCTCTTCCTGACTGCCCAATTCAAACAGGGTGCTGTGGTAGTGGTTAAAATGGGTGTTGACGGGGATGGGGTGGGCAGCCTCGCGTAAGGTTGCGCCGATAAAGTCGAGGATTTCCGAATCACCCGTATACAGGCCGACTTCCAGCGGGCGCTGCTGGGCAATAGCGGCGTGGACGACTGGCATTTCTTCCGCCAGATTCTTTTTCATGATTTTGTAGCCAAATTGCTGCATGGTGGTATTCCTGTCGTTACTGCCCGCCCACACCGGGAACAGGGCGCTGATACGGGAAGTATAAAGGGGTGGGTCAAGGCAGGACAAAAACCTTGCGGTGGGGGCTTGGGCAAATGCCCACCATGCTGGACAAGGATGCTGGCTATATCCCCTGCCGACTGCTACCATCCTGAAAATATATGTCTAATAAAAATAAACTGATAGCCATAATATGTATGACACCACTACCCAGCAGGACGTTGTTAACACCCTGATTTACCTGCGCAGCCTGCTTGAGCGCCTGCCCCTGAACGGGCTAGCCACCGTCCGGGAGGAAGACCTCCGCCTGCTGCAACAGGCCAGGGAATTATTCGCCCAACACGGAGCCAATTATCTGACGGATTGCCTGCAACAACTGGAGGATGCCATCCAGACGCAACAACAGGCAGGTGTGAAATTTCTACAGTTGCAAACCGCCCTATTCCTGTTCGAGCGCCTGTTTACCCGAGATGTCTGTCGAGAAGAAACCGCCGATGCAATTGACTGATCTAGATGCTGCTGCCCGGCAAAAGCTGTTGAACACCCTGCGCCAGCTCAGCCTACACATGGAACAGCTGTTGCAGACCGGCATGAGCACCGCTTCCGAACATACCGTGACGCAGTTCATGCAGGCTTTCCAGACCGCTTCCGGGCTGGGGTTGAACCGGCTGGGTTCCACTCTTCGCCTGCTGGGGCAGGAGATACAGCGGTATGTGCGCAAGGATGAGCCATTCTCCCCCCGCCGTCTGGCCTTTTTCCTGAACCGCAATTGGCTGACGTGCCAGGGTTTGCAGGAAGCCATCCAGCAGCAAGACCACAGCCGCTGGCAAAGCATGAATTTGATCCAGCCGCGTACCCTGCTGGATGAACTCACTGTCGTCACCCTCGGCGTAGGCAAGAAACTGGTGCCGGGCGTGTTCGCCGCGTTTGAATTCCGGATGCGGGTGATTGACCCACAACATGTGCTGGCCGGTAAAAGCCTGCTGTTCTCGTTGGTATTTCCGCTCAACCCGCAGCAGCGCATCCACCCCGAAGCCTTTCTGGAATTCGACCAGAAGCAGAAATACCGCCCTGCCATCCTGCTGGAGCAAGTGGTGCGGATGCGGCAGGTGCAACTCGTCCACGAAAGCCCCTCGCGGGTACGGCTGAACCTGTTGCCGGAATCGACCGTAACACCCCAGCACCCGGTTAGGGAACTTCCTGATTGCAAGGCATTAGCCATGCGCGACCCTGCACTTGATCAGACGCAACTGGCCAGCTACCAGCCCACCCCGTTCGACCTGGAAATCGACCTGCAAACCGAAATCCTGCTGGAAAACTGGACAACCGGTGACCTGCGCCACGACCCCGGCTTCCCCGACCGTTACGTGCTGGACATCAGCGCCGCAGGCAGGGACTACCTCGCCCTCATCAGCATAGCGGAGGAAGGAAAAGCGTTGCTGAAAGCCATGCAGGCGCAAATGCAGCGCGAACACCGTGACCCGCTGTTCGCCATCCTGCACTACGAACTGGGGCGGCGCATTCTGCAACCGCTCAGTCTGGTGGAACAAGGCCAGTTCCGCCATTTGATGCTGGGCGAAGACAAAACCGATTACCGACAATTACTCAAACAGGCAGGATAAGCCATGGCAAGCACCACCCAAGACACTGTATTACGCGCACCTCTGGAACAGCAATATGCCGACCAACTAGCCGCCCTCAAACAGAACGATAACGAAACCGCGCCGCCCTCCTGGCAGTTGTCACCGCGCAAGGTGCTGGACTTCATCCTCGGTGGCCAGACCCTGCCGCTGAAACAAGGCCGCAAAACCGTTGACGTGCCGATTACCCGCAAGTTCTTTGGCGACCGGCGGCTGGTGGAACGCGCCATCGTCACCCTCGCTTCCGAACGCGCCCTGCTGCTGGTCGGCGACCCCGGCACGGGCAAAAGCTGGCTGTCGGAAAACCTGGCGGCGGCCATCAGCGGCCATTCCACCCTGACCATTCAGGGCACTGCGGGCACGACCGAGGAGCACATCAAATACACCTGGAACATCGCCAAAGTGATTGCCGAGGGCTACCACAGCAGCAACTGCGTGCCCTCGCCAACCATGACCGCCATGCGCCAGGGCAGCCTGCTGCGTTTTGAGGAAATCACCCGCTGCGTGCCGGATGTGCAGGACTCGCTGGTCTCCATCCTCTCGGACAAGTCCATCGCCATCCCCGAACTGCCGGATGCCAACATGGTATGGGCCAAACCCGGTTTCAACGTGATTGCCACCGCCAACGCCCGTGACCAGGGGGTGAATGAACTTTCCGCCGCGCTGAAACGGCGTTTCAACTACATCCACATCCCGATGGTAGCCGACAGCGCCACCGAACAGGCCATCGTCAAGCAGCGCATCGGTGAACTGAGCCAGCAGTACCAGCTAACCGTCGAGCTGCAACCCAGTATCATCGAACTGCTGACCACCGTGTTCCGCGAACTACGCCACGGGCGCACTGTCGAAGGTGTCAAAATCAAGGAAGTCGCCAGCACCCTTTCCACCGCCGAAAGCATCGCCATGTTGCTGGATGCCTCCCTGCATGCCCAGTACCTGGGAGCCGGTCAGGTACAGATGGAAAGCCTCGCCGACAATCTGATAGGTGCGGTTGTCAAGGACGACGACAATGACCGGCTGGCGCTGCGCGAATACCTCGATCTGGTCGCCAAACGCCGCGCGGAAGAGCAGCCGTTGTGGAACACCTTTTACCAGTCCACCCGTGCAGCGTTGGCCTAAATCATGGAAGACAATCCCCTTTGGCAACAGGCCGGACTCACTGACGAACTGATGGCCACCCTGCAACAGCAAGTGCAGGGTTTGCTGGACGGGGTGCTGTATTGGTTTCCCATCCGCCACCATTCGCCCACCTGCGCTTGGCAAGTGCGGCAAAGCCTGTTGCAACGCCGCCCACGCCAGGTGTTTATCGAAATCCCGGCACAGTTTCAGGATGTGCTACCCTTGGTCACGGCCAGCGACACCCATCCGCCAGTGGCGCTGTATTCCAGCTTTACCGACACGCACAACGGCTTGGGGCTGGCAGGCATCACCACGCCGTCGGCAGACATCATGCCCAGCATGGGCAGCTGGTTTCCGCTGCTGGCCTATTCGCCGGAATACGTCGCCCTGCAAACCGCTGCGGAAATCGGCGCGGAAGTCATTTGCATCGACCTGCCTGCCTACGCCCGACCCAGTTTCCGCGAGCCTGACACCGACAGCATCAGCCAGGACGAATACATCACCGCCAGCCGTTTTTTCCATGCACTGGCAGACGCTGGCGGATACCACAGTTGGGACGAGTGCTGGGATACCCTGTTTGAACACATGGGTATGCAACAGACAGCCTCAACAGAGGAATTCCGCCACCAGCTGGCCAGCTTCTGCGCGGCAGCACGCTCTACCACAAAGCTGGATGAAGACACCTGGGAACGCGAGCAATTCATGTGGCGGCAAATTCAGGCTCACATCCACAAGCCGGAAGAAGCCATGGTGGTGTGCGGCGGCTTGCATGTGTTTATGGAGAAAGGGAATGCCCTGCCGCCTGATCTGCCCCCATCAGACGGAACGGAATACCACACTCTGGTTCCCTATACCTACGAACGCCTTTCCACTGCCAGTGGCTATCAGGCGGGCAACCGTGCGCCGTATTTTTACCAGTTGCAATGGCAGGCGCGGCAGCAAGGCATGTCGCCGCATGAAACGGTTTACCGGATACTTCAACACCTGATCAGTTACGCCCGCCAGCGTGGGGCCGTACTGTCTTCGGCGGATACGGTCGCCAGCGCCCAGCACGCCCTGATGCTGTGCCGCCTGCGCAACCGCGCGCAACCGGTGCTGGATGACCTGCTGGACGCCCTGATCACCTGCTGTTGCAAGGGCGACCCTCAACATACCTGCATTTCGCTGCAACAAGCGCTGCAACAGGCGCTGACCGGCCAACAACGCGGCCAGGTCAGCGCCCAAGCAGGCCAGCTAACGCTGGTGAGAGATGTGTACCAGTGGCTGCAACACTACGGCTTGCAGGCCAATAACGGCTATGCCCGCACGTTGAAACTGGACAAACGCCAGCCGGAACAGCGCCAGGCAGCAGCGTTCCTGCACCGGCTGGCATTCCTGCGGGTTCCCTTTGCCGAATGCAGGGCTAAGGACGTGGATCACGGGCTGGTATTCCAGGAAAACTGGAGCTGCCTGCAAAACGTGGGCATGGAAGAGCGCCTGATCGAACTCAGCCCGTTTGGCGACAGCGTGGAAGCCGTCGCCCTGCGCCAGCTGGAACTGGCACTGTTCACTGCCCACGACATGGCGAGCATCAGCCAGCTGCTGTTACAAGCCCTGAAAATGGAACTGGTGACCGTGGTCATGAACGCCCGGCAACTCGCACGGCAAGTCTTACTGGACGACCAGCGTTTCGTTTCACTGGCGCAAGCCGTCGCCAATCTGATACTGTGCCGCCAGTACCTGACGCTGGAAAACTACCACCCCGGCTCGCTCGACCCGCTGATCGCCGATTGCTTTATCCGCACTTCCCATAGCTTGCTGACCTTGCATCACGCCCCGGAACAAGAAGCCGAACAGATTGTGCAATGCCTGTTGCACCTGTTGCAGATTCAGCGCGGCGACGAGCTACCGGAGCTGGATCGGGCGCTGTTCAGCGATTACCTGAATCAGGCCGAAGCAAGCAACCCACCACCGTTCCTGCGTGGTTGCCTGTGGGGCATCCTGCTGGAAATCCGCCAACGCACACCCGCCCAACTCGCAGGCGAAATCAGCCAGTGGCAATACGCCCCGGTGGATCAGGTGGAGGCAGGCTGTGAGTTCATACGCGGCGTCATGCATACCGCACAGGTTTCCATCCTGCTAGGAGCTACCGATCTGGTCATGGCGCTTGACCAGCTGCTGCAACAGGCCGACGCGGAATTGTTTGATGCCATGGCGGTACACCTACGCGCCGGGTTTGAACAACTGGGGCAATCGCAGCGGCTGCGGTTTGCCGATGCTGTCGCCCGCCACTACGGCCTGCGTGAAGCCGAAGACCTCCAACTGGAAACTTCCGTGCAAGGCGCACAAATCTTTGCCCAACTGGACCAACAGGTGGCCGCCATCATGCAGGGCTGGGCCTGCTTCCGCCACGAGGAAACCACCCCATGACAGCATGGCATGAACTATCCGCCCGCCAACGCCAAACCCTCAGCCGCTGGCGGCTGATCCTGGGGCCGGACGCCGAACAGGAACACATCCGCACTGATGACAGGCATTCCACCCAACAGGCTGCGGTACTCGATTACCTGTTCGCTGACCAGCCGAGGAAACGCGGTGCAGGCAATGGCAAATCCACCTTCACCATTCCCCAATGGATCACCGCCGTTGACGAGCTGTTTCCACGTCAGGTGAAAGAAGTGCTGGAACGTGAACTGATTGCCCGCCGAGGCATTGAACAACTGCTCAAGGAGCCTGACCTGCTGGAAAAGGTCGAGCCGAATGTGGAATTGGTCAAAACCATCCTCACCTTCAAGAACCTGCTGAATGAAGACACCCGCATCCTGGCGCGCAAGGTAATTGAAAAAGTCGTCAATGAGCTGAAAGACAAAATCAAGCAGGAAATCATCCACGGCATTACCGGTGCCATCAACCGCAACCGCCACGCGCCTGCCAAAGTCTTCCGCAACCTTGACCTGAAAACCACCTTGCGCCGCAACCTGCACAACTGGGATGCGCAGCAGCGGAAACTGATCGTGGATCAGACCTACTTCTACGCCAGCGAACGCAAGCAACGCCCGTGGCACATCATTATCGCGGTCGACCAGTCCGGCTCCATGCTGGAATCTGCGGTGTTTTCCACCATCATGGCCTCCATTTTTCATGAGCTGCCAGCAGTGCGCACGTCGCTGTTCCTGTTTGATACGCAAATTGCCGACCTGTCCGGCCAGGTTGGGCAGCCGGTGGATGTACTGTTAAAAGTGCAACTGGGCGGCGGCACCAATATTGCCCTGGCCATGCAGTACGCCCTGCAACTGATCCGCGAACCACGCCGGACGATTGTGGTGCTGATTACCGACTTCTACGAAGGCGGCAGCCAACAGACCTTGCTGGAAACCACCCGCGCCATCACCCTGGGGGGCTCGCGCTGTATCGGGCTGGCGGCGTTGGGGTATGGCGGCAGGGCTGCTTACGACCGCACGCTGGCAAGCAAAATGGCCAAACAGGGGATGGACATCCTCACCACCACCCCTGAACAGCTAAGCGCCTGTATTGCGCAGATTATGCGCAGCTAGAACGCGTAATTAGGACTTACGCATTGACGAAGCAGCCCTGTCTGTGTCAGGAATAAGTTTTTCACGCGACATAAAAGCCAATGATAAGAAGGCCCAAACGCCCACCGACAGCCAATTGCACCCTGCCAATGTACATGGGGTTTCTGATGAGTGAACCGAAATCAAGCACCTGCACCCGCCTGTCGGAAGTGATGGGCATCTCGCATGACAGTGTAAACCGCTTCCTGTTGCGGGAAGCCTATGAGCCAAAAGACCTGTTCAACGAAGCATCGCGGCTGCTGAACCTGGTGGGCGGGACATTGAATGTGGATGACAGTACGCTGGACAAACCCTACAGCCAGCATATGGAGCTGGTTGGACACTTCTGGTCAGGCAAGCACCACCGGGTGGTCAAGGGGCTGAACCTGATCACGTTGTATTACAGTGACCCGCAAGGGCGCAGCCTGCCGGTCAACTACCGGGTGTATGACAAGGCAGAGGGCAAGACCAAGAATGATTATTTCCTCGACATGCTGGAGGACGTGTTGGCATGGGGGCTGCAACCCGCCTTCATGACCGGGGATAGCTGGTATTCCTGTGTGGGCAACCTCAAAACGGTAAGAAACCACCGCATGGGGTTCCTGTTCGCTGTGGAAAGCAACCGCCGGGTATCCACCGAAAAGGGGTCATGGGTGCAGGTACAGAAACTGGACATCCCTGCTGACGGGCTGAGGGTCTGGTTACGCGAATTTGGCGAGGTAAAGCTGTTTCGGACGCAGTTAAAGACCAACTGCGCCATTACGTGGTTTCCTCCCGAATGCTGACGCCTATGACACCTTCCAGCAAGCGGATTTCCAGACCCTGCATGACCAGCATTGGCAGATTGAGCAATACCACCGCATGATCAAGCAGGTCTGCCATATCGAGAAATTCCAGGTACGCGGCAACGTCCCGATACGTAACCATATCTTTGCCGCCTTGTGCAGCTATGTCCACCTGCAACAGATGCAGTTTGTTGACATCATCAGCAACGCCTACCAATGGCAACGCGACTTGTACACGGATGCTGTGGCTGCTTTTGTCAGCCGCTTCATGCAAGGCAAGCAGCACCTCAACCCACAATTTCAGGCCGCCGTCAATGCGTAAGTCCTAGTAATAATCTTCCGGGATGGTTTCCATCGGCCGCCAGTCGATTTCCCCGGCCTCCATGCCCTTGTAACGCAGCCAGGTTTTCGCCAGTTTGTCCTTGGTGGTGTCATCCTTGCCTGCCCGATGCTGGGTGCTGGCCACTACCCAGCGGAATACCCGGTTGGCGTCCAAACCGCCGCTATTGACCAGCCCAAGCAGTAATGCCAGCGTATGTTTGCAAATACCCCTGCCATACATATTGTCCATACCCATACACTTGTTCAGCCCGTCATCACAGCAAGAGTAGCTGCCCTCATGGTCCAGCAGGCAGGAATAAGCTGTGCTGTAACCGCTTTGGCTACTGATGATGCCGGTTATCTGTAAATCATCATGGTCTGAATACAGGTTGAAGGAGTCGTCCTGTAGCATTTGCAGGGCCTTGCGCAAACGGCTGGGGTCGATGGTGCGTTGCAGCTTGATGACCAGCGACTGGAAATTGAGCTTGTCCGGCGCGACCTGATTGCCGATCAAGTCCAGAAAGGCGTCTTCCGTCAGGATGCTGACCTTATGTTTTTCCGCCAGTTTCTGCGCATCGGCCTTACCCTTGGCACGTTTTTCGCCCAGCACCAAATAATCGGTCGCTTCCGTCACCTTGAGGTCATGTTCACAGCCAATATCCGCCAACACCGAATAGCCCTGCTGAGAAGTCAGGGAAGGCGGCAGAAAATCAAAACCACCGGCAAAGGCAAAACGGGCGCGTTCCAGCCGGGGGCGGGTCAGATACAGCAAATCCACCTGATCCAGCACCTTAACCCCAAACTTTTGCGCTCGGCGCAAGGCATCGGCCTTGCCTTTCTGGCGCTTGGGGCCAATGATGATGAAATCCAGCTCCTTGCAAAAGGCATCTGCCTGGATGGCGTCATGCGCCTGCAACAGGCTGGCGGGATCACGCTTGGGGTAATAACTGGGCCAGATGGAAAAGTCGCCGAACTGGGCAAACTGTTTTCCGGCTACGTCTTTCAGAAAGGGGTTATCGGCAAAACGTGCTGATGAGAACAGGTTATTGTTAATCATAGCGTCTTCTTTTTATGGATTGGATCGATGGGGTGAACCCCGATGCTAACACAGGCAATCCCCAAACTTTATCCGTTCCCGACGACTTAGCTGGAACAAGAAAAAACCTTGACCCTGATGGATTCCCCGCAGCATACTGCCGCCATGATCAAGCCAGTTTTCACAACAGCCAGCCCCATCCTGCGACGCCGTCGCAACGCCTGTGCCTGTGTGGAGGTTGCCGACTGATCGTTTGATTTTCATCCGCCCGTAGAGGGCAACCTTACACAAGCCACAGGCTCACCTCCTGTGGCTTTTTTTATGCCTGCAATCCAGGAAACACCCATGCAGACCGAAACTAAAAACCCGTTCCACAACGTCATGCAGGTCGCCCCACGGCCTGGCAGCATCTTCGAACACGGCAGCGGCAGTTGGCTGACCGACAACCATGGTAAGCGCTACCTCGACTTCGTGCAGGGCTGGGCGGTCAACACGCTGGGGCATTGCCCGGCTGCCATCACGCAAACCCTGACCCGGCAAGCCACTCGTCTGATCAATGCCAGCCCGGCTTTCTACAATCGCCCGATGCTGGAATGCGCTGAAAAACTGGTGCAGCACTCGGTCTTCGATCAGGTGTTTTTCGCCAACAGTGGCGCGGAAGCCAACGAAGGCGCGATCAAGCTGGCGCGTAAATGGGGTCAGGTACACAGGGATGACGCATGGAAAATCATCACTTTCCACAACAGTTTCCACGGGCGCACGCTAACCACCATGGCAGCCAGCGGCAAGCCTGCATTTGCGCCCATGTTCGAACCGAAAACACCCGGTTTTACCAAGGTTCCATTTAATGATGCGGAAGCAGTACGGGCAACCATTGACGCCGAAACTGTCGCCATCATGCTGGAACCGATCCAGGGCGAAGCAGGTGTCATCCCTGCCACCCTGGAATTCATGCAGGCGTTACGGCAACTGGCCGATGAACACAAACTGCTACTGATCTGTGATGAAGTCCAGACCGGCATGGGCAGGACAGGTGAACTGTTTGCCTATCAGGGCTACGGCATTGAGCCGGACATCATGACGCTGGGCAAGGGGCTGGGTGGTGGCGTACCAGTTTCCGCGCTACTGGCGAAAAGCCATGCCTGCGTATTCCAGCCGGGTGAACAGGGCGGCACCTACAACGGCAACCCGCTGATGACGGCAGTCGCCAGCACGATACTGGATGCCCTGCTGGAGCCGGATTTCCTGCCGCAGGTGCAGGAACGCAGCAGGCAATTACGCGCGGCGCTGGAAGACCTTTCCCGACAATTCGGGCTGGGCGAGGTGCGGGGCAAGGGGCTGTTGCTAGCATTGAATACCGGTACGCGGGATACCGCCGCCATTGCCAAAGCCTGTTTTGAACGCGGCTTGCTGATCAATGCACCGCAAGCGCATACCCTACGTTTCATGCCTGCACTGAATGTCAGTGAAACAGAAATTGGGCAGATGGTGACAATACTAGCCACAGTACTATCGGCATGTTAACCGCACACTGGTAGCACCCAAATTCCCCATACACTTATCTGAATTTTGCTGCATTGCAGCAAAATGTTATGGTTACTTTGAACTTCCTGTCCTGAAATACAGACAAAGACACTATTGCTGCATCGCACAAATTAGGCAGTTTGTTTATTAATCAAGGGTATATGCACCATGAAAAACTATCTTGTCATCGGCGAAAAATGGGTGCGCGCCATCGTGTTCTCTGACGAAATAGGCGCAGAGCTTTATATCGCCAAAAATTGTGCCGGTATCGAATACCAGCGCTATTCCGAAGCGGAATTCAATGAAACCTATGCGGATGCGGACATGCGCGAGATGGAATACGGGGTCAACGATTACATGGCCCGTCGCCTGATCGTTATATGCTACGACAGGCCAGGCAACCGCTTGTCCGATTGCTGACGGGTTTTCTATCGCCCAGGCGGGGTGATTATCTCACCTTTGCCCATGCAATTGCTGGTTCAATTTCGCCACCGCTTGTTCCCAGTTCTTCCCATCAAAATAAATGACTTCCGGCAATGCTGCTGCAAGCTCAACATCATCCAGACAGCGCACGTTGATGCTGATCATGTCGGGTGCGGCACGCGGGTTGCTGAACGGGTGAATGCCACAATACTTACAAAACCAGTGTTTCGCTTCCTTGCTATCAAACTGGTAAAGCTGCAAGGCATCCTCCCCCTGCAAGAGCTGAAACTGCTCTGGTGGAACCCGGTGGTGCAACACGCCCTTTTTGCTACAAATGGAGCAATTGCATTGCACCACCTTATCCAACACCGTGTTGACGGTGAATCTGACCTGCCCACAGTGACAGCTTCCGTGCAGGGTGGTTTGAGGTTTTTTTTCAGTCACAGCCACAATCCCCGGATAACACAACACCGGGTTCCGCCTCGGAAGCAACCGGATGGCCGTCACGTTTCCACCAGTCCAGCCCACCTATCAGTTCCTTAACCCGGAAACCCAGCTGAGCCATGGCTAACGCCCCCTTGGTGGAGGCGTTACAGCCGATGCCATCGCAATAAGTTACAATCAAAGCGGACTTGTCCAGACGTGCAGTGCTGGCTTCATCCATCTGCCGGTGGGGGATATTGATAGCTCCGGGAATATGCGTGGCAGCAAAAGCCTGTGGGGAACGGGCGTCAATCACCACCACGTTTTCCCCGGCTTCCAGCGCCACCTTCAGATCCCACGAATCGGTTTCGTAGGCAAGTTTGTTGAGATAATGCTGTATCTGTTCCTGCATAAAATGTTCTCTCCTATTAGTGGATGCAAACCATGACGGGGCGAAGGATCAGTAACGCCCTTCAGGCCAGCCTTATCCATCCCGCAACTGGCGCAACCTGCCCAGCTCCAGCACCACGAGCTGCGTAGGTTCCTCGCGGATCACGCCCTGCTCCTTCATCCTGCCCAACACCCGTGAAAAGGTTTCCGGCTGTAAACCCAGCCGGGATGCCACCACTGCCTTGGAAGATGGCAGGTGCAGGCATTGCTCATTGCCCTCCTCTTCCATGAAAGCCAGGAAATAGCCCGCGACCTTCTGCTGCGCAGTAGCCATGCTCAACATCTGGATGTCATTCACAAACCGGTGCACCCGCCGACTCAGGTTGGCCAGCATCTTGATCGCCAAATCGCTGTTCCGGCGGATTTGCTCCCTGAGCACCACCGCCGGGATGAGTACCATCTCAACCACGTCAATCGTGCAGGCATGAACAGGGTAAGGCTTGTCCAGCAGAGCCACCGATTCGGCAAACGTTTCCCCTGCCGGAATGATTTCGATCACTTTTTCCCGGCCATCCGAAGTCAGGCGGTACAGGCGTACACTGCCTTTGAGCACCAGAAAAAAATGCACGGAGGGGTCGCCTTGGGCGAAAAGCTGCTGCCCTGTAGCACAGGTCATCTTACGGGACGCATTGGCGATGGGTAACAGTTCAGCTTGATTCAGATTGTGGAAAGGCGGTGCAACACGCAATAACTGCTCCATGCTTCATCTCTTGAACGGGGGTAATACTATTCCTGAGCGTAATGGAGGGACTTGACGGCGGTCAAGGCAAACCTGATCTGGAATACCCAGAATAACCGACGCCGCTACTCAATTAAAGGAAGGAGGAGACCCCATGTTTTGCTATCAATGCGAGCAAACCCTACGTACCGATACTACTGCCGGATGCGCCAGCGACAAAGGCGCCTGCGGTAAAGATGCCACCACGTCCGACCTTCAGGACATCCTGATTTACCAGATCAAGGGCATTGCCCAGTATGCGCAACTGGCCCGCAGCGTGGGCGTGGTCGATAAGGCGGTGGATGACTTCATCCAGTACGGCTTTTTCACTACCCTGACCAACGTCAACTTCACTGCGACCCGTTTCGTCAACATGATCCACGAAGCCGCCAGAATCCGCGACAGCATCAAGACAAAATACAGCGAAGCTGCCACCGATCAGGGTAAGCCCGTCGAGGAACCCGACGGCCCGGCTCAATTCCAGCCTGCCAACAACATGGATGACATTCTCAAACAGGAATCCGTGGCGGTGGTGAACAAGGATCACGACATTGTTGGCGAAGACGTGAATGGCCTGCGGGTGCTGATCACTTACGGCATGAAAGGCGTGTGCGCCTATTCCCACCATGCGCGGATGCTGGGCTATCAGGAAGATGCGATTGATGCCGAAGTCGAGCGCATTCTGGCCTACCTGACCACTAACCCTACCGATATTGAAGAACTGCTGGGGCAGGCGCTGGCGGTCGGCCAACTGAACCTGCAAGTCATGGATTTGCTGGATCGCGCCAACAACGGCACGTTCGGCGACCAGGAAATTACCCAAGTGCGCGTCACCCCGGTGGCGGGGAAGTGCCTGCTGGTCAGTGGGCACGATTTGCACGACATGGGGCAAATCCTGGAGCAAACCAAGGATCAGGGCATCAACGTCTACACCCACGGCGAAATGCTCCCCGCCCACGCTTACCCCGGCCTGAAAAAATACCCGCATCTGGTCGGCAACTACGGCGGCGCATGGCAGGATCAGCAGCAGGAATTCGCCGACTTCCCCGGCCCGATCGTACTGACCTCCAACTGCATCATTGAACCGGCCAAAAGTTACCGCCAACGCATCTTCACCACCGGCCCGGTAGGCTGGCCGGGTGTACGCCACATCGACAACGGCAATTACGCACCCGCAATCCAGGCCGCCAAAGCGCTGCCGGGTTTCAAGGAAGATTCTGAAGCAAAATTCATTACCACCGGTTTTGGCCACAAGACCGTGCTGGGCGTAGCCGACAAAGTGGTGGATGCGGTCAAATCCGGTGCGATCCAGCACTTCTTCGTGATTGGCGGCTGCGATGGCGCCAAACCGGGGCGCAATTACTACACCGAACTGGCGGACAAGACCCCGGCAAACAGCATCATGCTGACCGTCGGCTGCGCCAAATACCGCTTCAACCAGAACGACTACGGCGACATCGGCGGCATTCCGCGCCTGCTGGACATGGGGCAGTGCAACGACTCCTATTCCGCCATCAAGGTAGCGTCGGCGCTGGCCGGGGCATTTGAATGCGGGGTCAATGACTTGCCGTTGTCGCTGATGGTTTCCTGGTTTGAGCAGAAAGCGACTGCCGTGTTGCTGTCCCTGCTGGCGGCAGGCGTGAAAGGCATCCACCTCGGCCCCAGCCTGCCGCCTTACCTGACGCCTAACCTGCTTGCTGTACTGACAGAACGCTTTGACCTGCGGGTGAACCATACGCCGGAAGAAGATCTGCAAACCGCCCTTGGTCAGGCCGCCGCCTGATCCACACCCGTTGTAGGGGCAGGCCCCCGTGCCTGCCCTCTCATGGCAAATATTCGGAAAAATGGCAGACACGGGGGTCTGCCCCTACGGGAATCAACCATGCCAGCCTACCAAATCCAGTTGACCACCAGCGACGCGCAGACCCTTTCCTTCACCTGCGATGAAGGCGAAGACCTGATCACAGCAGCGGAAAAAGCCAATATTTTCCTCGCCGCCCAATGCCATATGGGCTCTTGCGGTGCGTGCATTGCCCATTGCGATACGGGCGAATACACCTTGGGCGAATACAGCCGCGACGCCCTGAACGACGCTGACCGCGCCCAGCAACAGGTGTTGCTGTGCTGCACGTTTCCGCACAGTGACATGAGCCTGCGCCTGCCCTACACCTACAATCTGGTGCGGTTTGAAACCTTGCCGGTGCGTGAAGCCGAAATCGTCGCCAAAACCTACCTGACCGAAGATACCGTCAAACTCAACCTGCAATTGTTGCCGGATGAAGACGGCAACCCGACCCTGGATTTTGAACCGGGGCAATTCGTGGAACTGTTCATTCCCGACACCGACATCAAACGCGCCTACTCACTGGCGAACGCACCCAACTGGGATGGCTCGCTGGAATGCCTGGTCAAACTGCGTGCTTTCGGCAAATTCTCCACCTTCCTGCACGAAACCACCGTTCCCGGCATGAAACTGCGGCTGGAAGGCCCACAAGGCACTTTCGTGTTGCGGGATAATGGTTTGCGCCCACGCTACTTCGTGGCAGGCGGTTGCGGGCTGGCGTCGATCATTTCCATGCTGCGGCGCATGGCCGAATGGGGGGAACCGCACCCGGCCAAACTGTTCTTCGGCGTCTGGAGCACTGAAGAAGTCTTTTTTCAGCAGGAATTACGCGATCTGGCGGCGACTTACCCGAACCTGGAGTACCAGATTTGCGCAACACAGGCAGAAGATGGCTGGGAAGGATACCGGGGATCAGCGGTAGCTGCGTTTGCGGAAGCGCTGAAGGCCGCCGAGGTCAGACCTGATATTTATATCTGCGGCTCCCCCGGCCTGATTGAGGCGGTGATCGCTGTTGCTGAAGCGCAGGGCTTCAACCGCGATGAACTGATGTATGAACGCTATCTCGCGCATGAGAAGCCCGAGGCGGCGACCCGTTGCGAGATCAACGCGCCACCGCCAATACCCTGGACAGCTGAGTGAAGCCATCCAGGAAGAAGAGGTTCTACACGTCCGGTAAAACCTCTCCTCCCATCGCTGCCTGTGAAGGCCGATCAGTTTCAGGAAAACACACCCTGATGCTCAACCTTGAAGGTTTTCAGGACATAGTTGAACGCACGGTTATTACCTGCCTGCACAACGACATCGAAAAGATCACGGTCAGTCCAGCCCTCGCCTCGTGCTGCGTCCAGATCAGCCTGATTCACGCCATCCGGATCGTTAACTGCTTTAAGCGCCAGATTGAGCAACACTTTTTCATTGTCAGGTAATGGCGCTTTGCTGGCATCTTCACGAGCGGCACGTACCTCATCCAGGTCAGCCCCCATCTGCACCAGAAAACCTTCGTTCATGTCGATGCAGAACCGGCAGCCAGCCTGCGCCGACCCCAGATAACGGATCATGGCCAGCAGTTGGCCACTCAAGGTGGGATGCTGACGGAAATAGCCAACATAGGCCATAAAGGATTCCAGCAATGGCGGGCTGATGCTGTACAGGCGCAAACCGTCGGGCACAAGCCCCATGGCACTTTCCACCTGCTTGAAAATAGCATCGATACGGGCTTCATCCCCGGCGGGTGGAACCGGGTTCAGCAGGGCTTGAGTCATTTCAGACATGCCACTGATATGACAATAACCCGCTCAGTCATACAGCGAACCATCCTTATGGGTGAATTGCCACTTGCCATCAACCAGCGTTGCCTGAAGGTCATCATCCGGGTAACTGGCTTCATCCCCCGGCGTCCGGTCACCGATTTCAAGATAGAGCACGTCGCTATCGGTGTCGTTGCTCAGGTTGGCCGCATTGCCTGCACCTGCCGGAAAACCGGCGCACATGCCGGGTTCAAGATGGATCGCCCCCTCATTGGTATGCAGGGTGGGATTACCCTGCACAACGTAGACAAACTCATCCTGTTTGGTATGCGAATGGCGCAAGGCTGAAATAGCGCCGGGAGCAAGGCGAGTCAGGTTAACACCAAAATTGTTCAGCCCGAAAAAGTCACCCAACTGGCGTTTCTCGCGCCCGGCCATGCGTGAGGCAAAGGGTTCCGGGTAAACGGAAGGCTTGATGCGTACCGGAATGTCAGTCGCATGGATGGCAATGGTTTTCATATCACTGTCAGGCTCAACGTTGGTAAGTCGTTTCCAGACTCGCCTGCCCGATAGCATTGGCGTGTAGCATGAAACCCACCATCGCTGGCATGGTGTCTGCCGCCAAATCCAGCTTGTCGGTTCTCAATGCGTGCAAGGTAA
Source organism: Thiothrix nivea DSM 5205 (assembly GCF_000260135.1). NCBI lineage: Bacteria > Pseudomonadati > Pseudomonadota > Gammaproteobacteria > Thiotrichales > Thiotrichaceae > Thiothrix > Thiothrix nivea. The sequence goes on from NZ_JH651384.1 coordinate 2,224,031, forward strand.
ACTGGTAACGGTGTGGCTTGTCACCTTGCGGTGGGCAGGCACCGCCAAACCCTGCCTTGCCGTAGTCGGTCAGGCTCTGGCTTGCCCCTTCCGGCAAACCCTTGCCCGAGGCATCAATATCCGCAGGCAGGCTGGTCGTGTCTGCCGGAATGTTAAACACCACCCAATGCCACCAACCACTGCCGGTGGGTGCATCCGGGTCATACACGGTCAGGGCAAGACTTTTGGTTTCCGGCGGAACGCCTGTCCAGCTCAGCGCCGGGGAATGGTTGCCACCATCACAACCGAAACCGGCTAACTCCTGCGCCTTGCCCATCGGCTTGCCGTCAGTAATATCCGGGCTTTGCAGGGTAAACGCCGGGGTTTCGGCAAAACTGCTACTGGCAATACCGAAAGCAAACAGGGTGGCAGTGATGGAACGGATCATGGGTTACTCCCTTGGTGAAAAATCAGGAGTACAGTGTCGCCGCATGATGCATCCAGACGGTATCGTCAAGTGCTCAAATACCTGTTCCAGATGCTCATTCCTGTTGGGTCGCGCGTAATTCCGTCGGGCTGACCGCAAAATGTTTTTTGAACGCATGGCTGAAACTGGTGGGGGAGTCATACCCGCATTGCCAGGCTATCTCGTTGATGGCGCTAGGGGTAGTCAGCACTAGCCCCAACGCCTGCGCCATGCGGCTTTCCTGCAACAGGGTGCTGAACGATGTCCCCTCCGCCTGCAAGCGGCGGCGCAAGGTGGCCGGGCTCATGTTGAGCTGCTGCGCAACCTTGCCCGCCTGCCACTCCTGACTGGGGGCATAACTGATCAGCTCACGCAGACGGTCTGCCAGGGGCTGGTTGGATGTCTGGAAAAAAGCCGCAGCAGCCTGCAAGCGAATCAATTCCAGCAAGACCTGATGCCAGGCCAGTTCCAGCCGGGCGGATTGCCATGCCGGGTTTGTTCCACCCTCCGTTAGTGGCTGGCGGCATTGCTGCAAAGCGCTTTCCAGCGCCGGATCAGGAACAAAGCTGGCCTGTCGGGCGGGCAAGTCTGTCAATAATTCGCCGTATTGCTGACCAAAATTTTCCTGCCAACGGCGTGGGGGCGAAAACAAATCAGCAGCGTAACGCCCGTCGGCGGGAATGTTTTCCATCTCAGGTGCAATACCGGCGGGCAGGACAACCGCCCTCCCCGCAGGCAGGCGCAGTTCATCGCGCCCGTTATAGATGCGTTTTTCCCCTTGCTTCACCATAATCAGGGTCGGGCTGGGAATTGGCACCTGATGTAACGACTGTTTCTGGCAGGCTTCAAAGCAGCTATGGATCATGTTGCTAAGAAAGTATCGATTTGAAACAAGGGAATGGTTTTCATGCATCCTCCAGACTGTTGATTTGCAGAAATTCCTGCCAGACCTCATCCGCCTCCCATTCCGGCAGCATCACGGTTTTAGCTTCTGCTTCCGGCAGACCTAACACCAAACGGTGATACTGGAAAAGAAAGGCAGAAACCCGGTGATTGAGCGCGCAATGCACCCATACCTTGCGGCCTTCCAGCATCTGCATCAGGGCGCAGAAGCGTTGCAGGTGGGCGAGTGTCGGCTCCTCCCACGGCACGGGGATGTGGTAGTAATCCAGCCCCAGGCTGATGACGCGAAAACCTTCGTCTTCCAGCACATTCGGCGAATACGGCATCGCCAGATTGATCACGGCCTCGTAGCCTGCGTCGGCAATCGACTGGATTTCATCCGCCAGCGGCTGGCCTGAACTGGCAAGCTGTTCGTTGATGTAGCGGTAGTTGAGGATCGTGCTCATATCAGTCTCCGGTTTCTTGCTGGATCAGGGCGGAAAATGCCTGCGTCAGTTGTTGATAGCGCGTTCCGGGGCATTCTGCAATCTTTCTGCCGTCGATTTCACGCACCGGGATCAGTTTCGCGCCCGTGCCGGTGAGGAAACATTCGTCGGCGTTGTACAGGTCGTAAGGCGTGAGCACCGCTTCCCGTGCCGGGATGCCGTTGGCTGCCGCCAGTTCCAGCACGGTTTGGCGGGTGATCCCTGCCAATGCGCCTTCAGTCGCGGGTGGGGTGAGCAAGATGCCATCGCTGACGATGAACAGGTTGTCCGCCGTGCCTTCCGCCACGCAGCCACGGTCGTTGAGCAGGATCGCTTCTTCGACACCCGCGTGGTTGGCTTCCATCCGCGCCAGGATGGCGTTGAGGTAGTTGAGGCTTTTGATGCGCGAATCCAGCCGGTCGGGGGTAAGGCGACGGGTGGAGGCAATGATTGCCCGCACGCCTTGTTCACGCTGTGCATCACTGACCATCTGCAACTGGTCGGCAATAATAATCACGCCCGGTTGCATACAGGTTGCCGGATTAATGCCAAGTACCCCGACCCCACGCGTGACAATAATGCGCAGATAGCCATCGGTCAGTGGGGATACGGCAATCGTTTCCGCCACCGCCTGCACCACCTGTTCGCTGGAATACGGAATCGTGAGCTGCAAAGCCGCCGCCGAGCGCTGCAAACGCTTCAGATGCAAGGGCAGGCGGAAGGCTTTGCAGTTGTAAAAGCGCACACCTTCAAACACGCCATCGCCATACAAAAAGCCGTGGTCGAATACCGAAACTTTTGCTTCTGATGCGGGCGTGATACTGCCGTCGATCCAGCAGCGAGCTTGCTCAAACATGATGGAATTCCTGTGATTACGGAAGACCAGCTTATGAGGCTCAATCAAACCAATACAGATTCAGATTTTTCTTATTTGATCAGTACAGATATTCATCGGCAGGCAACTGTATTGCTGTGTGTTGAGGGAAACTGTGATTGCAAGGAAGCCGGGTAATGCCCATCGATATAGCCCCCTGTCGAACCTAAATGATGTTGCGGTTGGCGTCCAGCAGCTGGAAGTTGTGCACATCGATGTCAATCAGGACTGGCGCGGGCAGGTATTTTCCATATCCCGTTCCCGGCGTTACCCTGCGTCTGGAGGTAAACGGAATCCCGTTGCTATTGCCATGTTCCTGCACAACATTAGCGGCGTTGGCGAAACGGCTGATGATCCGCGCTGTATAGTCATGCTGGGACAGCAGCCCACTTGCCTCGTCAAAACGAAAATACTGCACCCTGCTATGAGTCGGGATGCTGTCAGGAAACGTCGCTTTCAGCACACTGCCGGATTGCTCCCCCCAAATGATCGCCTGATTCATCAGCAAGGCTGGCAGCGTAAAGTAATTCCAAAAGGCGTAGTTGGCGAAGTAAGCCATGTCCAGATCGTCCCAATACAGCAGGCGTCGCCCCCAGGTGAAGTAGTTCCGGGCGTTTTCCCTGCTGGCGATAACGTTACCTTGGGCATCTTCCAGCCGGACAGCCAGCCCGTCCAGTACACCGCTGACACCTTCCTGCTTGCCGATAGGCGTGATCCTACAGAGCGGGCGGGCGACCTCCATGAACATTTTGGCATGATTGAAATACGGGCGGCCTTTCAGGACGAAAGCCAGCCCTTTGGCGCTGACTTCTGCTTCGATGTATCTGGCACGCGACCAGACTTCTCCCCCACCGTAGGCATCAATAGCGCGTTGAATTAATTTTGTCTGCATAGAACCCTCCCACTGGCCGCATATCAATCAACCACAATCCAGACACTACCATACAATACAGCACTACCGACAAACACAAAAAACAGTAACGAATCCGCCAGCGTCATACGATTTCCTCCCGCTCCTCACCAAACCAGTGCTGGCGGATACGCACTTCTGCCCCCATGCGCTCGAAAATCTTGCACAAGCCATGGATAGTACGATCAAAGAAAATGAATTCATCCGCCACTGCATCCAGACCGCCAAAACGCGCCAGTTGCTGGATCAGCTTATGGGCGCTACTGGTGTAATCGCCATGTTTGCCAAAATCGAAACTCACCTCCCTGAACGGCATGGCTACCCACTCCCCAAATGGGCGTAACACTTCCTCGTACAATTTTGAGTCAGGGTCGGCATGGTGCATACCTAACTGCCGGTAGTGGGAAAAAATGGCCTCGGCATCATCATCGTGATAAGCCTTGAGCAAACCGGGCAATACGCGGACAAAGTGGCCTGACATCTGTTTGACGCAGCCGAAATCAAGCAAAGTGAGCGAACCATCGGCATGGAACAGGTAGTTGCCGGGGTTGGGGTCGGCGTGTAACCGGTGCAATTGATGGAAAGAGTAGGCAAACAGGTCATACAGATTTTGCGCAGCGAGGTTACGCACTGCCTGCGAAGGGTTTTCCGCCAGCCATGCTTGCAGATGCTTGCCGCCACTACGCTCGGTGGTCAGTACCCGTTCCGTGCTGTAATCGCTAAACACGCGCGGCACGCTGACGCTTTCTAGTTGCAGGTGCTCCCGAAACCAGCGGGTATTTTCCGCCTCCAGCGTGTAATCAACTTCCTCCAGCAAGCGGGCGTGGATTTCATCCAGTGACTGTTTGACGACCGGTGAATTGGGCAGACCACGGGTGAGCTGGCGTAGCAGCTTCATGTCGTTATCCATCGCCACGTGGATGCCGGGGTACTGGATTTTAACCGCGACTTGCGTGCCATCCGGTAATACGGCGGCGTGTACCTGCCCGAGGCTGGCGGCGGCGAAGGCGTGCGCGTCGAATTCGGCGAACAGGGTTTCGGGCGGCTGGCCGAACTGTTCCTGCAACACCTTGCGCACCAGCACGCGGTTGAGCGGCGGCACCTGATGGTAGGATTTTTCCAGCTCCTTGCGGTAACGCTCCGGCAGCAGTTCCACTTCCATGCTGAGCATCTGCGCGGCCTTGAGGGCGGTGCCGCGTAGCTGGGTCAGGGCGTTGAACAGCAGGCGGGCGTTCTGGTCTTCCAGTTCCTCTTTGGCTTCAACGTGGCGCTGCTTGGACAGAAACGGGCGTTTGGCCGTGTGCTTGAGCTGCCCCAGCCCGAGTTTGACGGCGGTGGAACCGACAATGCCTGCCCGCGCCCATTTGCCTTCGGGGATGCCTTCGTTCATCACTTGCCCTCCATGAAACGCCGTTTGGCGTTAGCCAGTGCGGGTTCCTCGCGGATGCTTTTCCAGCTATCCACATGGCTCATGATGTGAGTGCGGAACAGGAAGGAAGCCAGATCGAGCAGCTTGCCGACCATGCCCTGCTGGAGGATGTTCGCCACCAGTCCCATACTGCAGTCGACCACCTGGGTGGTGTTGGCGAAACCTTCCGACGTGTCGCGCAGCCAGTAGCCGAGGATGCCATTCATGTAGTCCCAGAACAGGCGCGGCAACAGTTCGCGGTAAGGCTGGTCGGGAATTTCTCCCGCTTCGATGGCCGCGTCCAGCATGTCCACCACCATGTCGGTGAACAGCCTGCGGGTTTCCTCCAGATGGTTGTAACCGGCCACCGGCATGGCGAAGGTCAGTTCAAACACCTGTTGCAGAAATTCGCGGGCGGGCAGCCACACGCGCAGTTCGGTTTCCACCAGTTGCTGCAACTGTTCGTGCAGGCTGTATTGGTGGAAATCGCTGATGTCCTTCAACTCCAGCATCACCTGCTGCTGCACGTATTCGCAGTAGCCGTACAGCAGTTTTTCCTTGGTGGGGAAGTAGTTGTAGATGGTAGCGTCACCAACTGATGCGCGCTTGGCGACCTCGCGCATGGTGGCGGATTTGAAGCCTTTTTCGGTGATCACATCCGCCGCCGCCTCCAGCAGACGGATGCGGGTGAGTTGCTTGTCCTGCTCGTTGATCTTCATGGCGGGAATCTCAATAGTGAAAACACTATCTATAAATAAGGTTATTTTTGTATTTTTTCAATACTAATTTTGTTATTGGATAATCGTGTGAGACCTACCTACAAGGCAAGAGAGCAGTTAATCGGCATTTTGCTTATTTCAGCGGCAGGTAAATATCCGTCATCTGCTCATGCTCAGGAATAGGGAAATCCACAATTTTTACGTTCATTGGGGTGCTCCTTGGTCGTTCCGGATGTTGCAGGCGCTCGCTCCACAGCTGCCACTATCCTGACCGAAAGTGCTCAGCAGGGTGGAATCAGTTCTGCCAGACTCTTGCCTTCCACCGGTTTTTTGAGGTCGTAATCCACCACCAGCGGCAGATAGCCGGATTCCGTATCCAGCCGCAGATAGGTGGTGGCTGGAATTTTACCCTCCGGTAACTCGGTCTTGCGGCAGGCATCCACGCCCACACCCAATGAACCCTGGGTCTTCTTGCCGCTTTCCGCCTTTTTCGCTTGCAGGGTTGTGCGAAAAGCCTCGAAGCGCGGGATGTCCGCTGGCGGCAGACGATAGGCGTAGAGCTGATAGCCGGGCTTGGCTTCCGCCGCCAGCGACTTGCCTTCCAGCGCGGCGGGGATGGATTCAAGGGTGAAGCGTTCGGTGACTTGTTCCGCGCCCTCCTGTTGCATACCCAGTTCCAGTTTGACGCCAGCGGGGCGTGGGGCAACCCAGTCTGGTATCCGCACCCCGACCCGCAGGACTCCCGGGTCAACCGCCATCATGTCAGTGGTCGCCAGTTTGTAGAGGGTTTTTACCGGGATGGCGGTGCAAGCACCAAGCAACAAGGCGGCGGTAGCAGCCATAATTGTTTTTCTCATCATCGAATACCGTTCTGGTTGAAATAATTATTGTATAGCATTAATATTTTAACCTGTAAACACAATCCAGGAGTTCAATATGACTCTCATATCCACCCGAATGGGGCGCTGGCTGGCTCCGTTTTCACAGGCACTGGCAATCCTGTTCCTGCTGATCAATGTGTTGCTGTGGGCTGTACCGGAGTGGGCGGAATACGTGGCACGTAGCCTGTCTGGCCTGCCAACATCCACCCCGGTGACGCTGACTGCCGGAACCAGGTTGGCGGGTGGCGCGCTTTCCACCCTGCATCTGGCGGTACTGGTTTATGCATTATTTGCGATTGCGGGGATTTTCCGCATGTTTGCGGCGGGCGAATGGCTGCATCCGCGTATCAGCACACACCTGCACCGTTTCGGGCTGGCGCTGTTAGTGTTCGGTGCCACCACTCCACTGGTGCGCGCCCTGATGACAGTAATTGTGACGTTACAGAATCCTGAAGGGCAGAGGATGTTGGCGATCGGCTTTTCCAGCAACGATTTTGTGATCGCGCTAATCGGCGTACTGATGGTGATGCTGGGCTATGCGCTCAGTGAAGCCGCCGCTATCGCCGAAGACAACCGCCAGATTGTGTGAATGCCATGCCGATAATCGTTAATCTCGATGTGATGCTGGCCAAACGCAAAATGCGCTCCAAGGAACTGGCCGAACGTATCGGCATTACCGAGCAGAATGTCTCCCTGCTCAAATCCGGCAAGGTGAAGGGCATCCGCTTTGAAACCCTGGCGAAAATCTGCGAGGTGCTGGATTGCCAGCCGGGGGATTTGCTGGAGTTTACGCCTGATCGGGAAGATCAGGTCTGACCCCGATACTGCGCGGTTTAACTGAATAGAATAATAGTTCTTGTCACAAGACCAGCGGTTGCAAAGCTTCGGACAAGAAATCCATCACACGCCGAATCCGCAGGCTGGTGCGCAGTTCCTGATGCACAGTTAACCACATTGGCAGAGGCGGAATATTGACCTCCGGCAGGATACGCACCACATCCGCTGCCTCCCGCGCGAGAAAAGCAGCAGCAAAACCGATTCCCGCGCCTGCTTTCAGCAATTCCCAATAAGCTACCTGATCATCGGTGCGCAGCGTGAACATGCTGCGTTCTGCCCCGATGCCAAACGCTTTCATGCCATTGATGATCTGTTCGTCGCGGTCGTAACCCAGCAAGCGGTGGTGCGTCAGCTCTGCCATGCAAGATGGAACGCCAAACTGTTCCAGATAGCGGCGCGCCGCGAAAATACCCAGAGACAATTCATTGACCTTGCGCGCAATCAAGTCACCCTGGGTGGGGCGAAACATCCGCACCGCAATGTCTGCGTCACGCGCCAACAGATTTTCAACCGTATTGCTGGCAACCAACTCAATGCCAATGCTCGGCTCCGCTTCTTGCAGGCGCGCCAGTATCGGCGGCAGCAGGTAGGTCGCGACCACTGTGCTGGCGGTAATGCGCACCGTACCGGCCACGCTTTGGCTATTCCCGGCAACTTTGAGGGCAAATTGCCCAGCCTGTGCCTGCATGGCGCGGGCATGTTCCACCAGATTCAGACCCGCTTCGCTCAGTTCCATCCCGGAACGCCCGCGCACAAACAGCGTCAGGCCGGTAATCTTTTCCAGACGATTGATCTGCCGCCCCAGGGTCGGCTGGCTCATACCCAATGTTTGACCGGCTTTCGACAGCGAACCTGCGTCTACTACCGTCAGAAAAATGCGTATTAAATCCCAATCCATTCAATTATGAATCCAAAGCATTCACTTTTCGCCATTTAACAAATAGAAATGAACCGATAAAGTTACCTCATCATTCATTGACAGACAAGGCAGCAGATCATGCAAACCATCAGCATCCTCGGCGGCAAGGGCCGCCTGGGGAATACCGCCGCCCGCGCTTTTCATCACGCTGGTTACAAGGTCATCGTCATCAGCCGCGACGCCAACGCGCCACGCCTGCCCGAGGGGGTGGAACAGCGGGCTGCCGATGCCATGCAAGCCGCCGAGCTGATTAAAGCCACTGAAGGTTCGGATTTCATTTTCAACAGCCTCAATCCCCCCTACTCACAATGGCGGGGTAAAGCCATGCAACTGGCGCGGAATGTGGTGGTGGCAGCGCGGCAACATGGCGCAGTGCATCTGTTTCCGGGCAATGTTTATAACTATGGAACCCGCATCCCGCCCGTCTGTGATGAACACACGCCGTTTCAGGCCGATACTTCGATGGGGAAAATCCGCGTGGAAATGGAACAGCATTTCGAGGAGGCTTCCCGACAAGGCATAAAAACCATCGTGTTGCGTGCCGGTGATTTTTTTGGTGATGGCAGTAGTGGCGCATGGTTTGACTTTGCCATTCTCAGTAAGCTCCACAAAAACCGTCTGGTCTATCCGGGAGCCTGGGATGCCGTGCATTCCTGGGCATATCTGCCCGATCTGGCGCAAGCCTTCGTCAGTCTGGCTGGGCAAGCGGATAAACTGGACGGGTATGAAAGTTTTCTGTTTGAGGGCCATCACCTGACCGGCAACACGCTGTATGCAGCGCTGACCGAAATCGTTGGCAGGCCGTTGAAGAAGCAGACCGTACCATGGTGGTTGTACCGGGTTGCCAGCCTGTTTTCCCCCATGGCGCGGGCAGTGACGGAAATGTCGTACCTGTGGTTCCGCCCACACCAACTGGATGGCCGACGACTGAATGCTGTGGTGGGTGAATTGCACACAACACCTTTGCAGGAGGCGCTCAAGCAAAGTCTTGTTGCTACATCAGCTTTCCACGACCATGCGCGGTGAACGCAGGGCATAGACAATCAACCCCAGCCCGATAACAAAAAACGGTACGCTCAGCCACTGCCCCACGCTAGTGTTTGTAATGGAGGCAAGCATGTTTAGCGATATGCCCAATTTTGGTAAAGCATCCATCCAGATGTTCCTGAAAGCAGGCATACAGTCCGAAGCGCAACTACGCGAGATGGGGTCAATCGCAGCCTTCGTGGCCGTAAAACGTGCTGGCTGCGCGCCAAGCCTTAATTTGCTATGGGCAATCGAGGGGGCATGAACTAACCGGCACTGGAGAGAAGTTTCCAAAAGCGACCGGACATCTCTGCTATTCCAGCTTGATGATTATGAACAGGGCGCAGGATCATCTGTATCCTGCCGGGTATTCATAGACACCGAATGACCAGTGCTTGCTGCCGGGAGCCTGGGTTTCCTGCCAACCTTGCTTGCGCAAAGCCTTGGCCAGCAAGCGGTTCATGACGCCGTGCCCGACCAGCAATACACTGCCGTGTTCTGCTGCCAGACCTGCCAGATGGTGCGTAGCTTTCTGCGCGCGTTGCCTTGCTGCCTGGAATGACTCGGCGTTGCGGGAATACCCCAACAGCCAGGAAATGCGCAGCAAGACTGCCCATGCCGTCAGGGATAATCGGACTGCGCCGGAGTCGGGGTATGGCAGCGGCGATTCCCGGAACAAAGGGCTGGTCAGGGCAATATCTTCAAGCCCCAACGCTTGGGCTGAAAGCGCTGAGCGGATCAGGTCGCTGCACACGATTGCCTGGCATTGCCGGGCTATGCTGATGGCCGCAGCGGGCGGGGTATCCGCAAGCCGGGCAATGTCATATTCGTGGGCAATACGGGCAAAATCCACCGCATTAATCCTGCGGGAAAAATCGAAATCCGGTTTACCGTGACGCATCAGTACGATTTTCATGCGCGGTTGCGTTGCGGGTAAGCGAAATTCAGCCGTCATGCCGCTCTCCAACCTGCGCAAGAAAGCGCTGTACCAGACTGGCCACTTCCCGCTCATTTTCGGTAGTGCCTGTTTGCAGTGAGCGGATCACGCCTTGCCGATCTTCCAGGCTGCGGTTCTGGCTGAGTTTGTATTTCGCCTGCACTTCATCCACTTCCATGACGAAGCCGACAATGGCATTCAGCATTTTATCCGGGTAAGCGGGAACCCATGCCTGCTCCCCTTCGCCCTCGAAATGCCGACTCATCCGGTTAACCAGTTCGCCCAAGGCATCAGAGTCATGAATCAGGCGGATGCGCCCGTAAACATGCACGGCGGCATAGTTCCATGTCGGCACGCCCGCTTTTTCATACCACGTTGGGGAGATGTAGGCGTGTGCGCCGTGGAAAATCGCCAGGGTTCGGGTGTTGGCCTCGAAGTGCCGCCATTGTGGGTTGGCTTTCGCCAGATGCCCGGTCAGACGGAGGTTTTCCTCGCCATCCAGCAGTAAGGGTATGTGGCTGGCGAATGGCTCACCCTCGGCTACTGTCACCAGCGTTGCAAAGGCATTCGCGGTGATGAAACGGCGGATTTCGTCCGCATCCTTCTGTTCAAAGTGTGGGGGTAGATACATTCACAGCCTCCATTTCAATCTCCATCATTCCTGTTTAATCCTGCAAGCCCTGATCCCTATCCAACACCCAGCAACGTGGCAGATTCGTATAGCCGAGATGCCCGTAATACGCATTCGCCGCCGGAGCCGCAATCAGTATCAGCTTGCAATGCCTGCCCAATTGCTGCTGGGTGAGGATTTGCAGTTGCCTGCCGATGCCCTGCCGCTGATAGTCGCAATCAACTGCCAGATCAGACAGGTAACAGGCGTAATGGAAGTCGGTCATGGAGCGTGCCACGCCGACCAGTTTGCCACCATCCCATGCTGTCACCAGCAGGTTGCTGTTGCTCACCATACCTTCCATGCATTCATGATCATCAATGGGGCGTCGTTCCCCTAGCGTGGAGCGGCGCAGCACATCAATGAACTGCTCTGCGGAAATGGGCATGTTTATCTGGTACTGGATCATCAGGGAAATCCCCTTAAACCCAATATTTCGGATATGCCTGCCCTCTAGGCAGATTATTGAAAACAAGTGCCACGATCACCAACGCAACCGCCCCCAGTAAGGTTGGCGTCAACAGAAATTGCCAAGCCGGAGCAGTCAGCATCACGATTACCGGATTTGAACCCGCAGGAGGGTGTACTGTCCGGGTAAGTAACATCAGGGCGATGGCTGTCCCGGTCGCCAATGCCATACTCCACCAATGCGCCCCGAGTAGCGTCAAAAACACCAGCCCGGTCAGCGAAGCCAGAAAATGCCCCGCAATCACATTGCGTGGTTGCGAAAACGGGCTGTCAGGAAACCCAAACAGCAAAACACAACTCGCCCCGAACGAACCCAGCACCAAAGGCACATGGCTGACATCGGCAAGGGCAGCCACCGTCCCAATCGCCAGTACACCACCTGCCCAGGCAAGCATCACCTGTTTGAAACTGGCTCGTGGATGGCATGTATCGCCCCCTTTCATTTTTGCAAAATAGTGGCGCATCAGTAACTCCTCACAAACAATATAGACAGGTCTGTATACTAGCAATCAAAAACGAGGCATGGCAAGCTAAGAGTAGACAAACCGTTCTATCTAATAATTGAGAAACACCTGCATGTCAAACAAGCGAGCAGACCTGATCGCCAAAGCCACCGAACTGTTTGCCCAGGGTGGCTATACCGCTATCGGCATCGACCGCATCATTGCCGAAGCCGGTGTCGCCAAAATGACCATGTATAAACATTTTCCATCCAAGCAACACCTGATCCTTGCCGTATTGAAGCAGCGTGACGAAGCCTTCCGCGCATCGCTGATGGCGTATGCAGAACAGTACAACGCACCGTTGAACAAGCTCAAGGCTGTCTTTGAATGGCATCATGAATGGTTTGGGGAAGCAGATTTTTCTGGCTGCATGTTTATCAATGCCTCCGCCGAATTTCAGGATACCAGCACGGACATCCATCAGGCTGCTGCCCGACACAAGCAATTGCTGACCGATTATCTGGAATCCCTGCTCATTGAACTACACCCGTCTTCCGCCAAAAAGTTGGCCGTACAGCTCAACCTCTTGCTGGATGGTGCTATTGTAGCCGCCCAGGTGACAGGCAACTGCAATGCTGCGAAGGAAGCGTGGGAAATTGCCGAATGCCTGCTTAGACAAAGCTCACGTTAAATACACACTACTTTCCTGTAACCTGGTATTGTCGGGAAACCTGCGCTATTTCCACTGAGTAGGACTCATACCAGCGTTCACGCCCCCGTTGTTGCGCCAACAGGTGTTCCGGGTGATTTTTCCATGCCCGGATGCTGGCTTCATCGGGCCAGTAGGACAGGGAAATCTCTTCCCTGCCTTCACAAACGGAGTGGAAATCAAGGCAGCCGAACTCCTGCATCGCCAGTTCACGCATCCGGGCAGCCGTTACGCTGTATTCCGCATCCAGTTCGCGGGTGGTAGCACGGAAAATAACGATAAACATAGCAACTCCTTAACCATCTGCCCTGCTGGTGACAAACCACTCAACGGATGCTGACAGCACCACCACGCCATCAGCATCCACCACCTGCATCGGGATCGCTGCCGACAGGCGTTTGCGGGATACCAACTCGGCTTTCCAGCGTTCAACCTCTCCCGGCTTTACCAGGCAGCGGGCAAATAGCTGGCCGGAAGCCGGTTTGCGGAATCTGGCCTCCACCTTACGCACTACCGGAATAAAACCTGTACCATCGCCGAATTGCCGCATGAGGAATGCACCGGAACCCGCCTCCGCTAACGCTAGCAATGCACTGCCATGTACCGTACCCAGGTGGTTGGCGTATTGCGTACCGGCAGGCAGGCTAAGTAAAAAGTTGCTTTCCGGGTCTGTTGCCTGCAAGCCAATCAGTTGGTTGAAAGGGATTTGGGTAATGTCCATGTGTTTATTTTTCAGTTGCGGTTACTCAAGCACTTTCTGCACCAAGACCGACAAATTATCTGGCACGTCCTGATGCTGCGTGGCCGTTCCGCCAATGTCATCCCAGGCAGCCTTGGAAGCAACAAAGACGTGATTGGCTACCTTGACGGGCAATTCATCATCCATCAAACCGGCGGGAACCCACATAAACCGGGGGAACCTGTTTATCGGGTTGGGCACGGGGCTGCCACAGTTCCCACAAAAATGCACCCGGAAACCGGAGTCTTTCAGGAATGTCCTGATGAGTTCTTCACCCTGGAGCCAGCGGAAATTCTCTTTAGCCAGAATCAGGCCAGCACTGGCGGCAGCACCCGTTGTTTTACGGCATTCCGAACAATGGCATTGGTAGACATCGGGGAGTTCCCCGGCAATGTCAAAGGCAATACTGCCGCAAAAACAGGAACCTTTCATCGACGTTCATTTCCTTTCTGTTCAATGGCATTTTCAAAGTAAACTGGAGTGAATGTCATGCAAACGTATTGCGCCAGCAAAACCAGTTGAGGTTTCATCTGCATGGGTATTCCCGAAAGCCAGTATTTGTATCATCAGTATGTTTTACTCAACAAGTTTGATTAGTACAAGTTTTTATCAAATCGAGGGTCTCACCTCATCATCACCTTGTTAACAGTACGTCGTGGTTTGCTGGTATATCTCACCTTGCCCACCCCAGAAGCTTACGCTGGCAAAAAGTATAAAATCATTCCAACCCCTGACACCATGCTGTCAGCAGACCAGTGATAAGCTAACGCCATCCTAACATCCACCCAAGGAAACCAGCATGAGCCTCCTGCAAACCGTTGAACCCGAACAGGCGCAAGGCGAAGTCGCCGAAGTCTACCAAATCCTGACCCAGGCGATTGGCCTGATCCCCAACGCCATGAAAATGCTGAGCATCAACCCGATGGCCTTGCGCCATACCGCGGAAGCAGTGGGCTACGCTATGCACCACCCCAGCCTGTCACCCATGCTGTTTACCATGATCCGGCAGTGTGTTTCCTCCCATGTCGGGTGTCAGTACTGCATCACCGTCAACCGTGGCCTGCTGCTGCAAATGGGGCTGGATATGGATGCCGTACTGGCGCTGGAAAACAACCCTGCAACAGCCCCGCTGGATGACAAGGAAAAAGCCCTGTTGCTGTACACCATCCGCGCGGTCAAAAACTCCAATCAGGTTGGCGAAACGGACGTGGAAACCCTGCGCAAACTGGGAATCAACGATCTGGAAATATTCGACGCCCTGAATCATGGCGCACGACAGGTCGCGGCAGACATTATGATCAATGCGCTCAAGGTTGAATCAGACTTCTAATCCAGCAGCCAGCAACAACGGCGGCGGCAGTCATCAGCCGCTGCCGGAATCCATAGGGTCAATATCCGGCAAGTTTGCATAAACCTGCTCAACCGTATCATAGCGCTCCAACACTTCCACCACGGCGGGATGCGGTTCCACCCAGATTCCCGGTAAATCCTGTTCGTGCGAGTTCAGCAACGGAAATGCCAACCTTTCAACGGGTGGGCAAAATTCAGCAGATACCCCCGCTTTGTTACCACGTGCATCGACCCGATACCAGCCGTATTCAGGCAGGTAAACCGCATTCAGGCCATGCAGGCAAAAAGGCGGCTCATCGGTAATGGTCAAACGCTGGTAACACAAGCCCGCCGGAATGCCGTTTGCCCGCAACAATGCCGCCAGCAAGTGGCTTTTGGCATAACAATAGCCTGTGCCAAAATGCAGTACGTCGGATGCCTTGCATGTCACCGGATTCAGGCGGTAATCCCAACTGTGCCTGATGTGATCGCGGACAAACTCAAAGCAGGCTTGGGCAACACCTTTCGACGTGGCGTGACCAGTAGCCAAGGCTTGTGCCTTCGCCAATACGGCTGGATGTTGCCAGTCAATGTGAGTGCTGTGCGCCAGATACGCGTTGAAATCAGGGGTATTCATCATGGAAACATCACGCGGTTCATGAACTCATCGCTACCCAACCCGGCAACGCTTCCACCCGCGCCAGCCACTGCCGCACATTAGGGTAAGGTTCCAGACTCACCTCACCCATCGGTGCGAGCAGCACGTAAGGGTAACAGGCAATATCGGCAATGGTCGGTTTGCCCGCCGCCAGCCATGCGTTTTCAGCAAGATGTTGTTCCATCACCGCCAGCCCGGCCTTGCCCTCATTCTGGCATTGCTCCAGATTGAACGGGCGTTTCAGCAGCAGGGTTGAACGCGCCCGCGCCAACCCGTACAGCAGCTCATTCTCGGAAACCGCCAGCCATTGCATGACCTGCGTTTCGCCCATGATGTCGCCCGGCAGCCATTCGCCCTTGCCATGCTGCCGGGCGAGGTAGACCAGAATCGCCAGGGAATCCCACACCACCACATCACCATCCACCAGCACCGGAACCTGCCCGCGTGGGTTGAGGCGCAGGAATTCCGGCGTCTGGGTGTCACCCGCCTTCAAATCCACATTGACCAGTTCGTACTCCAGCCCCAGCAGGGCCAGCAGCAGCCGTACCTTGTAGGCATTGCCGGAAATGGGGTAACTGTAGAGTGTGAGTTGAGTCACTGCGTGTTTCCTCCTGCCTTCGTTCTGATCATGGGATGATTTGTATCAATGCCCTTCAGCCTTTCCGGCTGGCGGGTGTCCTGCCGCCGTAGCCCCAATCAGTTGCGGGCAGGCAATCCAGCACAATATAACTGGCTTCCGCCAGAGTTCCCAGCACTTCGCCAAGCAGGGTGTAAATGGCGGCGATGGCTTGGGCTTTTTCCTCAACCGTGTTGGTTCCTTCGGTAATTTTGGCGGACACAAAGGCGGTTGTTTCGGTTTGCTCCGCCATGTTCTGCCCGCCGATAAACCATTGGGAGGCAGGAAGCGTTTCCACCGACACCGATACCAGCGACTGCTTCTTGTGCAGGATGGTGGTCATGACATCAGTGATGCCGTCTGCCAGCCGCAGGGTTTCAGTCGGGGAAACGGGTTTGCCGAGTTGTACGCGGATGTAAGGCATGGTGGTTCTCCTGGGTGTTGATTGATAGGCGCTACTGTAACGGCCACCATGATTCGTGTATAACGATTATTTTTAGTTAAACCAATCGTAATTCACGATTATCGACGACAACATGAAACAGCCCAATATCAGCACTGAACTGTTGCAAACCTTTATCACGGTGGTGGAAGCGGGGGGCTTCATCCGCGCTGCCGCGCAGTTGTACAAAACGCAATCCACCGTCAGCCAGCAAATCCGCAAGCTGGAAACCGAACTGGGAACCGAGCTGTTCGCGGCAGATGGCAGGCGGCGGGTGTTGACGCCCACCGGTGAGCAATTCCTGAACTACGCCAAACGCTGGCTGGCGTTACAGGATGAAGCCGTATTCGCCATTGCCCGCGCCAGTCAGGCGGCAGAGATCCGTCTGGGCGTGTCACACAGCCTGAGCGAAAGCGTGTTGCCGGAATTGCTGGCACGTTTTTCCCGCGCCTACCCGCAAGTGAACATGGTGGTGGAAGCGAATTATGCGACGGAGTTGATTCAAGCCTACGAACGAGGCGAATACGACCTGATCCTGACCCTGGAACGTCAGCCAAGTGCCGGACAAATCCTCGGCACGGCAGAAATGGTCTGGATCGGCAAAGAAGGCAGTAACTGGCCAACGCTACACCCCGTCCGGCTGGCGGGCTATCAGGGCGCGTGTGAATTTCGTCAGGCTGCTACGCACGCGCTGGATCAGGCGGGCATCCCCTGGCAAATCGTATACAGCGCCAACAGCCTGATGGCCCTGATGGCGGCGGTACGGGCCGGTTTGGCCGTCACGGTGCGGGCGCGTTACGCCGTGACGGAAGGGCTTACAATCCTGCCGCCGCCAGCAACCCTGCCAGCATTACCCAACGTGCATATCGTGCTGCGTAACCGTTCCCTCAACCAGGCCAGCGAGTGGCTGGTTGAGGTGTTGCAGGCAACAGGTTTACAGGCTGCATAAGCAGATGCATTACGTTCCCGAATAAACAGGTTGCCTGCGGGCAATCCACGCATCCAGACCTTCCCGCACGTCATTGCTTGCCGCCATCCGCCCGAACTGTTCCTTCTCTATCGCTAACCCTTCGTCAATCGTGGCATTCACGCCCCGCGTAACGGCAACAGCAATTCCCGGTCAAGAGTCATATAATCCATTGATTTTAAAAGAAGATTGCTTTCATGTTGCACAATTGCAAACAATTGAATTTCTTTGAAAATCATGATATTAGGCCATGACCGGGAATTGCTGATTGTTCATATCCAGCAGAATAGCCTGTTTGTTTTGCAGGTAAGTGGATTTCAACATCCTTGATAACGCCTCGTCACTTGCGCAATCTCCACAGTATAAGACGCATACCAACGTTGCCGCTACCGGTCACGTTCAGCCACGCCACGGTGGAATCGTCCAGCACCCGCAGCGAATCCATGCCCTTGGGGGAAACATTGATACGCCCATCCGCCGGAGCCGTGCCCACAAAATAGATTTTCTGCTCACGGATGAACCGGGTCAGCCGTTCCGTTGAGGGTGTCGAAACGTTGCGCCCTTGCCTATGCCTCCAGGCCAAAATGCTCAGCCAGTATCATAGCTTGTTCGTCAGGGGTAATGCTGCGCTTGCTGACGGTTTGCCCGGAAACCTGCTTGAAACTGTCACCAAACAGGATGTTGCGCCCGTTTTCAGTAAAGCGCACGATCAGTGGCTTTTGGGTAAACACCGCATCCGGGTGGGTGGAATTCATCCAGTTGGCTGGGGCAAAATCCACCCATTCCACCGGGCACAGGTTGAAACCGTACTGGTTTGCCCATTCGCCTTCCACCAGCGCCTTGAGGACGAAATCGCCGTTTTCATGGCTGAGCATGAAGGTGTCGGAGTCCTGCATGACCGGAGTATCCAAGACTGCCAGCGATAAGGGTGCACGGATGCCATAGCTGCCGAAACCCAGGTCACACAGCCATTCCTTACCCTCCAGCTTGACCACCAATGCGGCATGGGTGCGCGGGCGTTTGACCGGGTAAAACATCGGGCGGGCAGCGACGAATTGCCATTCTACCCCGAGCGCGGTCAGCGCCATGGCGAACAGGCCGTTGATTTCGTAGCAATAGCCACCGCGTTTGTTGCCGATAATTTTCGCCACGATGTCGTCGGGGTTGAGAGATATGGGTTTGCCTGCCAATACATCCAGGTTTTCAAACGCAACCGCGCGTAACTGGTACTGCATCAGTGCCTGTACGGTAGCGAAATCGGCGTGTAATTCACCAGTGAAACCAATGCGTTGGCAATAGGCGGGTAGGCTGAATGTGTCGGCGAGCATGGCAATACCTTGTCCTGTTTTACAAGCAGGCAGTATAGGGCGGGGCGGTGGAGCGATACAGATGCAGTTTGTGATTATGAGGGCGGTACAGTATTTCCCGAATACTGGATATGGAGCCGTACAAAGACGCAGCGGAATTTGCAATATGGATTTTCTTATTGCAGAAAGTGATGCAGTTTCTGAAATAATTGCTTTGCCAGGGTAGAGAATCTGCATTATAGTTTTTCTTATTTCAGAAAATAGGCGACTTCCTGACATATGAACCTGTCTGACTACCAATCCGGGCGCTATGAAGCGCAATACGAATACCAGAGTTTCCTGCCATCCCTGATCAATCATCCTTGGGTGATTGCTGATCCTGCCTTGCTGCAACTGCTGAGTCAGGCTGACCGCGCTTTGGGTGAACTGAATGCGTTCGCGCAACTGGTTCCTGATGTCGACTTTTTCATCCAGATGTATGTTGCCAAGGAAGCAACCTACTCAAGCCGTATCGAAGGCACGCAAACCAATGTTGAAGACGCTTTTAAAAATGCTGATGATGTCGCGCCGGAGAAACGTGATGACTGGGCGGAAGTGCAGAACTACATTCAGGCGCTGAACCACGCAGTGGCGCGGTTGGAAACCCTCCCGCTCTCCAACCGTTTGTTGCGGGAGGCTCACGCCATCCTGTTGCAAGGTGTCAGGGGTGAGGCCAAACAGCCCGGCGAGTTTCGCACCAGTCAGAACTGGATTGGCGTCAGCCTGAAAAATGCGGTGTTTGTTCCCCCGCATCATGAACGGGTTGGGGAACTGATGAGTGATCTGGAGAAATTCCTCCACGATGACACGCACTATGTCTCACCACTGATCAAGATTGCGATTGCGCACTACCAGTTTGAAACCATTCACCCGTTTCTGGATGGCAATGGTCGTCTGGGGCGTTTGCTGATTCCGTTGTTTCTGGCGTCCGAACACATTCTGGCAAAGCCTGCCCTCTATTTGTCGGATTATTTCGAGCGCAACAAAACCGCCTATGTCGATCATCTGATGGCGGTCAGGTGGGGCAACCACCTGCGTGAATGGCTGTTGTTTTTTTTGCATGGCGTGGCGGAGACAACGCAATCCTCCATTGCCGTGTTCAAAAGTATTTTGGCACTCAAGGAACGTATCGAAAGGGAAATATTGCCGCGTTTCAGTGTGCGTCGGCAGGATAATGCGCAGCAGCTCATGCGCCACCTCTACCGGAAGCCCGTCGTTGACGTGAAAACTGTTACCGATATTTTGGGGATTACGCCCAATACGGCGGGTTCTTTGGTTGAGGATATGGTTAGCTATGGGGTGTTGGCTGAGATTACCGGGCAGCGGCGGAATCGGTTGTTTGTGTTTAGGGAGTATCTTGCTCTGTTTGCAAGATAAACAGTTTAGTGTCGGAGTATTGCTTATCACCTTAATGCATTGGCTAAGCAGTTTTACATCGTATTTTTTATTTCGATAAATTGACGTAACGATGAGAGCATCGCTGTGTTGAGAGGATAGTGTTTTGCACTAATTTGGTTGAGTCTCGTTGCCTTATCAATGACTTGCTTGATTGAAATGCCAGCATCCGTAATGTGACCTTTAATAGTTGAAGGCATTACGTTGTTTCTTAGTGCTGAGTTAATTAGTTGGATAGTCTCTAATTCTTGGTTTTTTTGAGATTTTAGGAAATCACTGAATTGAGGTCGATCTTCTTTGTTGAAGACAACATATCCTTGATTGTTCGTCTCCGCCTGTTCTTCCCAAAGCAAGCGCCTTACTGCCAGTAATTCAGGCATTAGCCGCCACTTCTCGCGATTTAGTGTATCTACAATCACTATCATTTCTTGCAGTGATGTATGCAGGTGCTGGAATAGACTAGCCAAATCGCGGGCAAGGTCACTATTTGCTGAGCTGGAGTGTTGTGCTTTCAAGTCAAATAATGCAAAACCAACTTGCCACAGAAAGAATAATAATTCGCTGGCTTTTGAGCGGTTATCATAGCTGTCATGTCTTGTGCCGAATTCTGTTAGTTCACGTAAATAAATTGCAGAATCCCAAGTTTTGTACCAATCATCAATTTCACTGATAGGATAAGCCAGCAAATACGCAAGGTCTGAGGGAAAACGGGTTTGATTATATGTGCTGATGAGATGCTCTGAACTATCCCTCAGTTGCTGCCCTTTGTCCTCATGCCAATCATCAACGGATAAATCCCATTCATTCAAAAACACCTGATAGTTACTAACGATGGCTGTTCCATTTTGTGCCCAATATGAGCAGCTTGCTAGATTGCACCACGGTTCCCAGCGCATGGCATCTGGTGGTATCTCGGATGAATTGAATGTTTTTCCTGTAAGTAAGTGACCTATTGCTGTGAGTAACGTGGCATCGATGAAAGCTGGTGATGTTGCGTCATCAGCTTTGTCTCCCCCTTCGACTAATAGACGATACATTAACCATGCTGACCAACGCTTTAACAATGGAATAGCATCCTGCCTTTGTTGAATGATCGGGATATTATCTGAGACCCATTCCTCTATTTGTTTTTTGCATTGCTGTTTTTCTTCTGGTGTGCTGTCGTAGTTTGTGTTGTGCCGTAATAGGTAATGTCGAAACTCAACCAAAGTTATAGGAACAAGTAAATGGCCATTCCAGACACCATTTTCTTCAAAGGCGACGGGAGCTTTCTGTATAAAGTATTTCCAGTATTTTGACTTGTCTCCCTCCTGTATTGTTACCCTTACAATGAGTTCTTGTAGTAGAAAAGGGTTTTTGATGATAGAGAGTGTTTGTGCTGCTTGTTCTTTGTCTAGAGTGACTAGCAATTGAAACCAATCACTGATTCTCCCGTATGATGATTGTGAGTGTCTGTCGACTCCCCACCAAATTTGTTCCAGCGGCTTGCTTTGATGCTGCCAGAAAAGCTTTTCCTGTATCGGCTGTGTTTTTTGATTGCTTTCACTGGGTTCTTGTAAAAATAAATTATTTGTTTCTATGAAAATTGTTTTTGCTAACTCCATGAAGTTCTGTTGTTTCATAGGTTGATGTTCTACAATGACAAAAATGACTGGATTCAGCCAATTCTCTATTTCCCATGAGTTGTATTGCAGTTTCTGAACGGTTTTCCATGTTTCCCACTGAGGTGATTGGTGCAATGATTCAGCACAACACCATGTTGCAAGCATGTTAGTTAGATCAGTTGAACCAAGAGTGGGAAGTTGATTTAGTTTTTCTTGAACTTGCTCAAGTAACGCCTTTGTATCATTACCACCGCTGATAATCCACTGAATCGGATCAGCCAATAGCTCAAGTAAGTTGTAGGCTGGAGTATCCAGTAATTGTTTGAGTTCAATGGCTGGGTCGAAAGTGCGATCCATTATCATACAAAGCTTCCTTTTTATAAACGCCAAATGTTATGGAATAGGGCATCTGCCCCATATTCAGAGGCTCGCCATCCCCGACTTGCTACACTAAACTGTTTCTCAAAGCCACCTACAGTACCTCCGAAATGCCATAATTCATCATCAATAATGGCGAATCGATCATGGATCAGCCTGTCTGGTAAGATTTTGTATTCAATACTGATGGAAGGGTTTCCAATAGGACGGGGGAGTTGGCTGTTTATGCGATCAACCTTGGCTTGCAATTTTGCCTGCAAGCTCCTTTGCGTTTCACTGGCATCGCATCCTGAAATAATTTTCACCTCACTTGCTTGAAAACTGCGTGACTCCATAGGTAGTAAAAGTATGTCTATGCGATCATCGATCTTTTCATCTTCATTATCTCCCTTTCCTTCATGGGGTTTGAAGAAGTAATTGTCTACAATGAGCACCCGCTCTAGTGCATGAGAGATTGCCTCAAAAAATACGTCGATTAAAAAATCATGAGTATTGGAAGCGTTACGGCGAGAGTAAATCTGGTTTGTATCTGGAAACAGGCTGGAATCATCACCTTGATAACAGGGTGGACGAAATATTTGCTTTTCTGGCAAAGGTCGAAGAGGACGCTCACTCGGCTGTATTGAAATACTAGGTTTGGGGATCATCATCATCCCCTTCTGGCTTAACTTCCGGGTAGTATTCGCGATATTGAATTTTATAAGGCACGGCGTTAGCGAGTATGTCTTGTAAAGAGGTGCTTACTGGCTTTGGATCAGGCAGCTTCATCATTATGGCAGCACGATCACCGATTGCGTTAAGAGAGCTGCCAATTAGCCAGATATTATCGTCAATACACAAAAAACGATCATGAAGTTTCGGAGGTTTTCCCGTCATGACCAGAACCTCACAGTCTGGATTGCCGAGTTCCTTTAGCTGAACTACTGAGTGATCAAGCATTGCCAGTTTTTGCTTTAGAGTTTGCGTAGACTGCTTCGTTTCATCACAAATTTCTTTGCTGGTTTCAAAGGCTAAGCGAGAAGTTAACACGGTGATTTTTACCTGACTCATCCTTACCGCATACAGAAATTGTGGAACTTGCAATGCCCCAAAGTAAGGGTCAGCAATAAGTAGTTTCTTTTGCGCCTTGCCGATTAACTCACGGAGTAGCTTTGCAGCGATTTCACGTTGACCCGGTTCAAACCAGTATTGATGGTAACGTTTTGCCTCGACAAGGATTTCTCGATTACGTACAGCCTGACCAACTCTGGCATTCACATTTTGTATCGATGTCTTCCCAATAACCCGTTTGGACATTGGATGACTTCGAGAGACTGTATAACGTGTATTGGCGGCTTTTGGGGAGTCACTTTCTGGAGCAATAACTTCACGGTGCTCTGTAACAATATGGCTTTGAAAGTGCATTTCCCGTAGAAATCCTTTTGGGGCAGAGTAATAGAGAATGCCATGTTGTGGATGGGTTATAGCATAACCATACTGCCCCGTGCATCTACCTTTATCTATATCGATGATGCCATCTTCAGGGACGTCTATCGTGGTAAAATTTGAGAGTAAGCCTGCTTGTTTGTCGAAAAAAGTAATTTTCAAACTGTCCAGGGTTTGATTTGGATATGGCGTAATGTGGTGAAAAATTCTTTCTCCTGTTGTTTCTGTTGCTGGAATCATGAAATTGTTGATTTTCTGGATGATCGGAGAAGGTACCACAAGTACTGCACTACCCAGGTATTCAGGATAATCTTTCAAATCAATATGTAGTCGACGTTCAATAAATGTGAGTGCTTGGGCATCATCAAGAAAAAGTTCAAATCCTGAGTCATTCCCAAAACGACGATGAACACGTGAGAATACTGTTCCTAGGAAGGGGCACGGATTGGTTTCATCAAAGATATTGCTGGAAAGCCATCCTTTTAATGGGAGACCTAATTCTGGCCAGAGCGGGTCATCGATTAAATCAGGAGTTTTGAGTTCGATGTTATCAAGCTTTTTATTTTGGTGGTTTACCAAACTAGGTAGTGGTGTTTTTGAGCTTTCGTTATTAAGTGATCGATACCATTCTACGGCTTCTGAAGCCTTTAAAAGAACAGAGCGAAAGAACACCGTTCCACCTTTATTTTTGAGTGGTTGTTTGTCCAAAGGTTTTTTGGGCATCAGTTTTGTAGGAGGCGGGCGCTCTGGTGTTAATAATGTAACGGTAGCGAAGAGTAAGCGTCCTGGTTTATTTTTCTCACATTGAAGTGAGGCAAGCCGAATGACAGCCCAGTCAAAAGGTTCGACGAATATTGGCTGATGGGAAGGCATGGCTCTTTTCTCAGAAGAAATGCTTAAAATTATATCAGGAAGTCCTGGGAGCGGCTATAGTTACCCTTAAATAAGAATGGCTGGAGCAACTTACTACATTGCAGGAACACTATCTGGGATCCCATTTGAAAGGATGCCCAATGGGGATTGTATGGCAAGTACTGAACCCACCCTCAGGCTGATTGTGTATCGTTTAAGTATTTGACAATACATCCTCAATCCACAACAAATGCCCTGACCATTCAGGATGAGTTTCGAGCGCCAGATACAGTTTCTTGTCCGCTGTAACCACCCGGCCTTCCAGTTGCCGCGCCAGCACCAGATAAAGGCAGTCGTAAACGCTGCGGTAAGTGGCGTGGGCGATGTCGCTGGCTTCCAGCAGCAAATCCTGCCACGGGTAAAGTTGCACCGGCAGATACAGCAGGTTTTGCTGGATTTCATCGGCAAGGTCGCGGGGGATTTCCTTGCG
Organism: Thiothrix nivea DSM 5205; assembly: GCF_000260135.1. Lineage (NCBI taxonomy): Bacteria > Pseudomonadati > Pseudomonadota > Gammaproteobacteria > Thiotrichales > Thiotrichaceae > Thiothrix > Thiothrix nivea. Next base: position 2,248,885 of record NZ_JH651384.1, read on the forward strand.
GCGGACTTTCTTGCTCAGGATGTTGGCACATTCCAGCAGCATGAAGTCGGGCGTATACAAATCGGGGGCATCTTGCAGGCGGGCGGCATGTTCCCAGTAAATTTCCGGCACGAACCATTTGATGGCGACGCTGGCGTCAACGATCAGGTTCATGCGTCACGATCTTCCCGCACCAGTTCCGCGCTGTCGGAAAAGGTTTTGTGGGTGGACTGCAAACGTGCGCGAATCCTGCTGGCATTTGCCCAGAAGTTATCAGGCTGGATTTTGGCAGCATTTTCCAGAATCCATTGCACCTCAGCCTGTAAGGAACGGTGGTTGATTTGCGCACGGCGTTTCAGGCGGTTGACGGTTTCTTCTTCAAGGTTGCGGATGAGTAATTGCGGCATGGTGAGCACCTCCGGTTGCTTGCATTATGATAGCACTGGCAAGGTGAGGCACGGCATTTTTTCGCTAGAATGACACCATGATCCTGATCGGGGGGACAGCACATTCCATGCTAGAATCCATAAATGCCATACACGGGGATAAGCCAATGAACATGCCAATCCAAGCCAACCTGCCCGAAAATCTGCTGATAAAAGCCCAGCAATTGGTATCCGCTGGCTGGGTCAACAACCTTGACGACCTGCTGGCTGACGCTTTACGCCGCTATCTCGAATCCCACTCGGAAGAGCTTGCCGAAAAATTTATTCGGGAGGATGTCCAGTGGGGATTGTATGGCAAGTACTGAACCCGCCATCAGACTGGTTGTTTGTGATGCGGGGCCGGTTATCCATCTGGATGAGTTGGGCTGTCTGGCGTTATTGAGCGATTTCGCAGCCGTGCTGATACCCGACACTGTTTGGGAGGAAGTTCTGCACCAACGGCTACAAGCCATTGACCACTGCCAGCCTTGCACATTCGAGCCTCCTTGCTGCAAGAGGTGATTGAGCAGGTTGAAGCCTTTCGGCAAACCTGAAGTTCCGGGTAAACAGAGGATACATTGACTCTGTGTGTTCCCGGCCAGAGTTATTCAGGACCCTATCCGCAGTTTTTCGAATAGTTCAAAATGCGCCACACCATCCAGCAAAGGTTTACAAAATATATTAAGATACTTAAAAGTGTAAACCTTGCAATCGGAGATCGCCATGTACCCCGAACGTCTGAAACGCGCCCGCGAAGCGGCAGGTTTGTCGTTGCGTGCATTGGCTGAGAAGGTGGGTGTTTCTCACGCAGCCATCAAGAAATACGAAGAAGGCGTCAACACGCCCGACTCTGCCCAGTTGCTCAAACTGGCGCGGGCGCTTGGCGTGCGCAGTGAGTATTTCTTCCGCCCGTTTGAGGTTCATCTGCAAGGCATCGAATACCGCAAACGTGCCAACACGACCCAAAAACTGCTCAAGCGCATTCATGCCGATGTGCTGGAACAGGCCGAACGTTGGCACGAACTGGCGAACCTCTACCCGCAATTCCCGGTCAAGCCGTTTGCCGTACCCGCCGGTTTGCCGGGGCAGGTTGCCAGCATGGACGAGGTGGAGCAGGTAGCCGAATTCGTCCGCGCTTACTGGAAACTGGGCGAAAACCCGCTGCCCGATCTGGTGGACGTGCTGGAAACCCAGGGCATTCTGGTCATTTTCACCACGCTGGAAAATGCAACCAAGTTCGACGGTCTGGCCGCCCATATCGGTGCACAGCCCGTCATCATGGTGTCGCAAACATGGTCAGGCGACCGCCAGCGTTTCACCCTCGCCCACGAACTGGGGCATCTGCTGCTGCACGGTCGACTGGCGGATGCGCTGGACGAAGAAAAAGCCTGCCACCGTTTTGCGGGAGCCTTCCTGCTGCCAGCTTCCGCGCTACGCCAGCAACTGGGGCAACAGCGCCGCATGATCGAATGGCAGGAACTCTACCTGCTCAAGCACGAATTCGGCCTGAGCATGGCGGGCTGCCTGTTCCGCGCCCGCGACGCCGGGTTGCTGGACGCCGCCACCTTCGACAAGATGTGGAAGGTGTTCTCCATGCGCGGCTGGCGTTCCTGCGAACCCGGCGATGCTTACCCGCAGGAGCAAACCATCCTGTTCAAGCAATTGGTGTACCGCGCACTGGCGGAAGACTGGATCGGTGAATCCAAGGCAGCGGAATTGCTGGGCATCCCGGTCTCCCGTTTCCATCAGGAACGCAAGCTGGAGGCTGCCGGGTGCAATTGCTGATCAGCGACGCCAATATCCTCATAGATATGGAGGAAGGGCAGTTGCTGCAACCAATGTTCAGGCTGCCGTTCCAGTTTCAAACCCCCAACCTGTTGTTTTTCGACGAACTGGTGGAACAGCATCCCCACCTGCTCGAATACGGTCTGGAACTGGGCGTGCTGGATGGAGCCAGCATGAACCGCGTTTCGCAACTGGCGATCAGGTACAAAAAGACCGGGCGTTACGACTGCATGGCGCTGGCCTTGGCACAGCAGGAACAATGCCCGCTGCTGACCGGCGATAACCATTTGAAAGAAGCCGCCACCGCCGAAAAGGTAGAGGTGAAAGGCACGCTCTGGCTGGTTGAGCAAATGGTTGTGCACGGAATCATTACTGTCCAGACTGCCCGCGACAGCTACCGGCTGATGGAAAGTTGTGGCCGCCGGTTGCCTTGGAAAATTGCGCGGCAGCGTCTGGATGCTTTGGAAGGGAGTGAGTGATTGTTGGTTAATGCAGTTTATGCCACCGTATTCGTGTGAATTTCCCGAAAGGTCGCGGAATTTGCCATATGGATTTTCTTATTTCAGAAAGTGGGTTTGTTTCTGAAATAATGGCTTGGTCATTGCTCATCCCAAAGTGCATTACGATATATTTGATACCACACCCTCAATCCACAACAAATGTCCTGACTATTCCGGATGGGTTTCAAGCGCCAGATACAGCTTCTTGTCCGCCGTAACCATCTTGCCTTCCAGTTGCCGCGCCAGCACCAGATAAAGGCAGTCGTAAACACTGCGGTAAGTGGCGTGGGCGATGTCGTTGGCTTCCAGCAGCAAATCCTGCCACGGGTAAAGTTGCACCGGCAGATACAGCAGGTTTTGCTGGATTTCATCAGCAAGGTCGCGGGGGATTTCCTTGCGACCGACTTTCTTGCTCAGGATATTGGCGCATTCCAGCAGCATGAAGTCGGGCGCATACAAATCGGGGACATCTTGCAGGCGGGCGGCATGTTCCCAGTAAATTTCCGGTACGAACCATTTGATGGCGACGCTGGCGTCAACGATCAGGTTCATGCGTCACGGTCTTCCCGCACCAGTTCCGCACTGTCTGAAAAGGTTTGGTGGGTGGACTGCAAACGTGCGCGAATCCTGCTGGCGTTTGCCCAGAAGTTATCAGGCTGGATTTTGGCAGCATTTTCCAGAATCCATTGCACCTCAGCCTGTAAGGAACGGTGGTTGATTTGCGCACGGCGTTTCAGGCTGTTGACGGTTTCTTCTTCAAGGTTGCGGATGAGTAATTGCGGCATGGTGAGCACCTCCGGTTGCTTGCATTATGATAGCGCTGGCAAAAGGATCGGCACTACTCGCCCACACTCTGCGCCAGTTTCCGCACCAATTCAGGGTGATAACGGATACCAGACTGCTGCATGGCGCTGACCGCATCCAAAAACGAATCAATCCAGCCCTGCTGTCTGGCTTTCAACAAAATGCCCAACGTCCCCGTTACCCGCAACCCGAGGTATTCCGCCAGATTGCGCCCAATTTTTTCATCAATAATGACCCAATCCGCCTGCTGGCGTTTCGCCATGTCAATGGTGTGTGTTGATGATGAAAGGCGTGGTGTTGCAGAAAACGATGCTCATAGCAGGGCAGTTTCCCGCATCAGGTCATCACTGGAATCTTCCAGAAAAACCGCCCCGGCATCCCACGCCAAGTGCAGGAACTCAACACGGGGAATGTCCAGCCAGCTTGCCGCCGTACCCGAACTGATGCGGCCTTCCTTGAACAGGCTGACCGCCGCCTGCCGTTTCAGGTAATCGGCAAAACGTTCAGCGTTCAAATGCAGTCCCATTAACAATTCCGGTGGGCAATCAATCTCAATGGTGCGCTTCATCGTAAAATTCCCGTATGTATCTGCCACTCTGTGCATTGTAGCAGAGGCGTTTATGCTTTCAGCGAATACATTGAAGCTGCACTTTTTCGGCCAATGCCATCCAGACCCTATCCGCAGTCATCATCGGCAAATCCATAGCTAGCCCCAACCCCAGACAAGCCCTGTCCCCCAACGACAAACCAATCGATTTACTGACAGAACGTAATTCCCCCGTCAGCCGCGCCTGCTGTTCATCCTGCGGAATAAACTCAAGTTCCAGACTGCTGATAACCGCCAGAATTTCCTCCATCGGCATGTTTTCGTCGACCAGTTTGGTCACTAGCTCGGCATAGTTGGCGCTGCCAATGACACCGCGCCCTTCTTCAAGGATCGGCGCTACCTTGTCGGAGCCTTCTTCTTCAAACAAATAAGCGAGCAGGGCGGAGGTATCCAGAATAACCTTACTCATCTGCCGCCGCCTTGCGCCGTTCCTGAATCAATTCGTCCACGACCGAACCCTCTTTGCGGGCGTATTTCCGTACCAGGTCGCGGGCGTGTTGCAGGCGTTGCTTGCGGGTGAATACCCGTAGTTCACGGGTTTCCTCTGACCAGTCCAGCAAGACCTGATCGCCGATTGCTATGCCCATCTTCTGGCGAATTTCAGCCGGTATGACGATTCTGCCGCCTTGCGAGACATTGGCTGCCATGGATGTCACTCCTGTCTCCTTGTGTCATATTTACACGTTAATGGCATAAGTCTAGCAGATGTGCAATCTGAAGTGCATTACGACATTTTAAATGGATTGATCAACTCCACCCCACACCGCTCAAAATCCTTGGTATTCCGCGTCGCCACTGCAAAATGATGCGCGCTGGCAATCGCAGCAATCTGCCCATCCGCCATACTCATCGGCAGGCCTGTTTTTCGGCGATGCGCCATGATGTCCGCATAACGGCTGGCAGCGTCTGCGGTGAAATCCAGAATGCGCCCTTCAAACGCCTTGTCAACGTAGGCTTCAAAACGGTTGATGAGACGCTGCTTGCGTTCTCCATCCGGCAGAATGCCAAGGCCGTAACGGATTTCAGCCAGGGTAATCGTGGTGAGATAGAGGTGAGCCGTTTCCTGTTGATCCAGCCATTGAATGGCAGCGGGGTCAGGTTGCGGGCGCATCACTTCGGAAATGATGTTGGTGTCGACCACGATCATGCATCAAAGCTCATCGGCTCGTAGATTTCGCGTTGTGGTAACTCCAGGTCGACACCTTCCTCACCAAAATAGACGGCGGCCAAAGAACCCAAACGGGCAGGTGGCATGACGGCCTGGCGTAAAATGCGCCGCGCTTCCTCCTCCATGGAAACCTGATGATGGGCGGCGCGAATACGCAGGCGTTGCAGCGTCTCGTCTTCCAGTTTGCGGATACTCAGACTTGCCATATTGCGATCTCCCATTGCTGGCAAATGAAAGCATTGTAGTCGCCTGATGGCATCTTGCAAGTTATATTGTGGTTATGTGAATCTTGGTGATTAACGGATACATTGCATCCCTGTATTGCTTATGTATTTGACAATACATCCTCAATCCACAACAAATGCCCTGACCATTCGGGGTCGGTTTCAAGCGCAAGAACCTATTCCCGGAACGCTAGCAGAATACGCAAGTCGTCATTGCTCAAGGCATGTTGTCGTGGCGGCAACCCCTCCAGCTTCGCCCCTTCCATCTCCCGATACGCCTCCCGCACAAACGCCACACACAATGGATCAACCACCCCCGTTTCCGCCTCAGTCTTCGTCGCCTTATCCCGAATCTGCCGCTGAAATGCCTCCAGTACCGCCGCATCATCCGTCAACCCCCGCAATAAATCCGGGAACACGATGGGCGGCATACTGTGCTCACGCGCAATCCACAAGGCGCTCAAGGTGGCGCGGGCAATGTAAAAGAATCGCTTCAACCCCACGAACGGCTACCACTTTCGATCGCGCTGATAATTGTCACCTGATGCTGGTACTGCTCGAATGGCGGCGAATAGGTGTCAAAACCCAGAATTTCCCCACGCAAATGCGGAAACATCAGGGTTTTGGGCGGAATCGCGAAACCGTAGATGTCCATGTCCGAGCTGTCGTTGCTGACGCCATAGGCCACCGAACCCATGATGACTTCGTACTGCACGGCGTCAGCCAAGAAAGCAGGTGGGGAGGGCAATAGTTTTTTGTGCTGGAGTGCTTGAATGTGACTACCCATTTTCTTCCTCCTCCAACAGCACCAACCCAAACTTGCGGCAGGCCGCCAGCAGTTCATCCACCGTTTCCGGGTCATCCAGCGCCCGTGCAATCGCCACGCCGCCGATCATCATCGCGGTCGCCGCCAGCCGGTTTTCCCGCTTGCTTTGCGACAAGCCATGTTTGCCAATGCGCTTCACCATGTTCTGGTAGACGCGGGTGTAGGTGTTGCGCACCAGCGGGTCACGATGGCCGACATCCGTCGCCAGAAACGCCAGCGGGCAAGGGAACGCTTCCTGACCGACATGCTGGTGGCTGAGGTACACATCCAGTAACGCCTGCAAGCGGTTCTCGCCGGGTGAAGCCGGTTTGTATTTCACTAACTGGCTGTGCAAGGCGGCGTAACTGATCGCCTCCGCATACAAGGCGCCCTTGTCACTGAAATGGCTGTAAAACGCCCCGCGCGTCAGCCCTACATCCGCCATCACCGCATCAATCGACACATTGTCGAAGCCGTGCCAGGAAAACAGCCGGGCGGCGCTGTGCAAAATCTTTTCGCGGGTTTTAGGCTTGTGGGTATCGGGGTAAGGCATGGCGGCGCACTCAGAATATGATCTTGAACATATTTTGTATCCTATTAGCATCAGGCGGAAAACCCAAGGAGAAACGCATGCCGCAAATACTCGTTCTATACCCTGCCTTCGCGATGGCCTTACTAACTTTTGTGGCCGCTGCGTGGTTGCTGCGTTGCCGGATCAAGGCCGTCAAAAGCGGTTTGGCACCACTCTATTTCAGGCTCAACCACGGCGCAAAACTGCCGGATTATGTGGTGCAGGCCACCCAGCATTACGACAACCTGTTTGAAATGCCGATGCTGTTTTATGTGGTCGTGCTACTGGCTTACGTGACGCAGCAAGCAGATTGGGCGTTGATGTGGCTGGGCTGGGGGTATGTCGGCACACGCCTTGCCCACACCCTCATTCACCTGGGTCAAAACAAGCTACGCCAGCGGATGCGGGTATTTTTGTTCAGTTATGCGTTGCTGGTGTTGATGTGGGTGTGGCTGTTTGTGTGCTTGGTGACAAGTAACCAAGCATAACGCTTGCCCACAATGCCATACAGATTTAGAGTGATCGCCAACATGATCAATCTGTACTGCCATGACCCTCTACCACGACATCGCCGCCAAAATCCGCGACCATATTGATGCTGGCGTCTACCCGCCCAGCTCGCGCCTGCCCGGCGTGCGCCGCCTTAGCCAGCAGTTCGGCGTCAGCGTTTCCACCGTGGTGCAGGCGCAATGGCAACTGGAAAACAGTGGCGTGCTCGAAGCCCGCCCCCGCTCCGGCTACTACGTCAGCCAGCGGAACTGGCCGCAGCCGGATACGCCCGCACCTTCCCAACCAGACACCAAACCTACCCCGGTCACCGGTCAGGAACTGGTATTGCAACTGGCGCAGGCTGCCAACCAACCCGGTTTCGTGCAACTCGGCGCAGCCGTGCCGGACGCTTCCTTCATGCCCATGCGCGCCTTCCAGCGCAGCATGACCAAAGTTGCGCGGCTGCACGGGATGCGCGCCGCCAACTACGCCTTCCCACCCGGCCTGCCGGAATTGCTGCAGCAGATCGCGCGGCGCATGTACCTTGCCGCCAGCCGCGTCACCGCCGGGCGCATCCTCATCACCAACGGCTGTCAGGAAGCGCTTGCCCTCGCCCTGCAAACCGTGGCACAACCCGGCGACATCATCGCCATCGAATCGCCCACCTTCTATGGCCTGCTGCAAGCCATCGAATCACTGGGCATGAAGGCGCTGGAAATCCCCACCGACCCGCAAACCGGCATCAGCCTGCCCGCCCTCGAACTCGCGCTGGAACAATGGCCGGTGCAAGCCTGCGTGCTGATCCCCAATTTCGGCAACCCGCTCGGCAGCCTGATGCCGGATGCGCACAAACAACAACTGGTGAAACTGGCCAAACGCCATCGCCTAATGCTGATCGAAGACGACATTTACGGTGACCTTGGCTTCAGCCACGAACGCCCGCGCAGCCTGCACAGCTTCGACGCGGAAGGCGTTAACGTGATCTATTGCTCCTCCTTTTCCAAGACCATCGCGCAAGGTCTGCGCATCGGCTGGATGGTGTTGCCGGAAACGTATTTCCCGCGTGCCGAATACCTCAAATACGTCACCAATCTCGCTGCACCCACCCTCCCGCAGCTGGCAATTGCTGATTTCCTCGCACACGGCAGTTACGAACGCCATCTTAGGCAAGTGCGGAACCGTTACGCGCAACAGGTCAGCCTGTTTACCCAGGCCATTAGCCAATATTTCCCGGCAGGCACGAAAGTCACCCAACCCAAAGGCGGCTTCGTGCTGTGGGTGGAACTGGCGGAAGGCGTCGACACCCTGCAACTCACCCAGCGGATGCTGAAGCAGAAAGCCAGCATCGCGCCGGGGCAAATATTTTCCGCCACGCAGAAATACCGCAACTGCATCCGCCTCAGTTGCGCCCAACCGTGGACGGAGGAGCTGGAGATAATGCTTAAGGAGCTGGGTGGTTGGTTACAACAAACCCAACAAGAGCCATGCAAACAGTAAAAAGGCCAAACCTCGCCTCACAATACGGCAATTTCAGTACGGTTCCCATACCCTAACTCATGGGTATAAATGCCCGCCCGAGCTGTAATGGTGGCCGCTAAATCAATCACCCGCCGATGATGGGTAAAAAGTAGCACCTGGGTTTTTTCCGCCACCTCAGCGAGAACTTCAAGGCTTGCCTTGGTACGGCGGTCATCAAAATTGATAAGAATATCATCCACCACAAAAGGTACCGGCTCACCATTGCGCAAGTGCTGTTCAAGCGTAGCCAGACGAAGTGACAGGTAAAGCTGGGTGCGAGTCCCATCACTCATCTTGTCGACCAATACTTCGGTATTATCTGGGCGCACGCCCAGCAATATCGGTTTGTCACCATCACCTAATTCGTCCCGCAAACCTGCATAAGACCCCAACGTTAGCCTAGCAAAGAGACTGCCCGCCCTGGCCAACACCGGAGCCTGGTTTTGTTTCCGATAGGCTTCAATTTGTTGGCCAAGAATCAGTGCTGCAATTTTTAAGCGCAGGTATTGCTCAGCCCCGGCAGCAATACTGGCAAGATGTTGTTCTGCCTCTTCAGCAGCATTAGCGGCGGCAGCGTTACCATCTTTGGCATCAATTCCGTTTTGCAGGGTTTGGCGTTGATCACGCCATTCATCACGTTGTTTCAATAACTCGCTCAAATCTATCGAAACCTGCTGTATCCCGCCTTCTACTGCATCAATATCAGAGCTATCAGCCTCTTGTTCCAATGCTTCAATCGTCAAGCCATCGCCGTTGCGGGTAAGCTCCTGTTCAAGCGCTTCCAGTTTTTGTTGTAACCCACGTTTTCTTCTGGATTCCTCTCCTGCCTTGACCAATGCGACATCATCTGCAACATTTGCCTGTTTCTTCAGGGCGGAGAGCTGTTCACTGGCGGTTGAAAAGCTAATGTCAGCATCCCGAAAAATAGCCTTTTCCGCCTTTTCTGCATCTTTTATTTTTTCCAGTTTAGCCCTTGCTTCGCGCGCTTCATTCAAGTTTTGGTGAAGCTGTTCAGCGATAATACTTGCACCTTGCCCATAGTGTCCAAACGTGATGCCATCAACGAAGGTAAATACTTTTTTATCAAATTCTTCCTTTACCTTATCAATGCCATAGATGCGCCGCCGTTTTTCCTCTGAGGCATCTAACTTGTCAAAAAACATCACTAATTGTTCCAAGGTTTCGACTGCGTATTCAGGGTGGGCATCAGGTTTCACGCCTAAACCCTCTATAGCCTGATTCCATTCCTGAACCCAGACAGCCAAGTCATCCTCAACCAGCTTAATGCTTTCTTTCGCCTTACTGATACGGCTTTCAGTATCCTGTAATGCCTGCCTTAGTTCCTTTTCCTGATTGAGCATCTGTTCTTCCTGGGCAAGCCGTTGCTCACACATTTCAAGCAAAGCCTCAAGCCCCATGCCCTGTAGCTCCGCTGCGGAAGTAAATGTGGCGATTTGGGTTGAGATAGCTTGTCGGTGGGCTTCATACTCTCTGGCGAGGTTTGTTGCACCCTCATTCATGGCATTGGCTGACTGGAAGCTGGATAATAAGCTTTCCAGCCGGGCGGCCCATTGTTTCATTTCACGGGGTGTCCCTGCCTCTATGCCCAATGGTGACCAGGTATTTTCCCATGCCTGTTGTGTGTGCTGCCGCAAGGTATTTGCCTGATCCAGCCTTGTCAGCAATTGGGCAAGGCGTGAATCCAGCATTTGCCCCTTGGCTTCAAGTTCTGCACGCTTGACTACCTGATCCGCTTCCAGGCGTAACCTGTCTGCCAGGTGGTCTGCATCGTCAACCTGCTGTTCATACAGTATGGGGATTTCCGCACCCGCCGCGTGCCAATCAGAATCAGCCCGGGTATCGCCATCAATATAGTGCTGTTTAATGCTATGCCACAGTTGATTCCGTGAAGCACGGGATTCTTGCAGTTGTGCCAAGGTAGGCGCATCGCTTTTCAGTAATAGCGCATCCAGATCATGCGCGGCTTGCGCTTTTTCTGCCTCCAGTTCCTTGTATTGGCGGGAATAATCCCGGATGTTTTCGGTGATTTCCTGAAGCTGCTTTTCAAAATGATCCAGCGTTTCAGGGACAGGCATCGCTGTGTGCAACAGTGTTTCAACCGTCCCGGTAAAGCGCCCCAGCCGGTGGAACGCATTGTCGGCAGTGGCCTTGCTGTCAGCAGCCCGCTGGCGTGCTTCCGATAACCTGCCCTCAATATCCCCTGATTTGCGCGTGGTCGCCACGGCTGTTTTCAACGCCCCAACCTCCAGGGTGGGGCGCGGATGTTGCCCAGCCAATTGCACAAGGTTAGCCTGCTTATCATCTTCCGCATTCTGACGGTTCCGGTTGGCCGTTTCCATTCGCTGGATTAGCAGCCCATGTTTTTTGGCCAAATCCGCCACCCAATTCTTTTTCTTGAGGAGGGGGCGTAAAAGATTATCGGCGTCATCAATGCCAATGTCGGAGCGTACCGCTTTGAGCAAATTGCTTGCCTCGTTACGCAATAAACGGCGCTGCCCATCCTGGCCTGGCCTGTCCTGAATGGCGGTTTCGACCGCCCCCAGATTTTTGTAGATGTCCAGTATCTCCGCCTCCCTGGCAAGCAATTCGTCACGCACATCCAAAGAGCGGATTTCCTCCTGCAACACCGTTAGTTTGGCGGCTGCTTTTTCCCGGGTTTCACGGGCCACCTGCAATCTGTTGTTAACCGTTTTGCATTGCTCCTCAAAATTTTCAGGCAGCAGCAAGACATTCTCAGCGTCCTTTAACTGGTTGAGGGTAGCGCGGCGTTCGGCCAATGTACCCTTGACACGGTTCAAGCGCTCCAGACGGCTTTTTTCCTTGTTTTTGGCGTGGATCTGTTCCTCAACTTGCCGGATATGCCCCAGCGTATCTGCAAGTTCGGTTTTCAGGTAGTTCCATTCCGTCACCGGCAAACTGAATTCTTTCACTCGCTTTTTGGCATCCCGGAAATCAGCAACAGCCTGATTGACCCGTTTGGTCGAAGCACGCGACTTGAAGAGTTCATCCGCTTCAGCCTGTAAACCAGCCAGTACGGCACGGGGGCTACCAATACCAAGGGCGGCGCTAAACAAAGCTTGACCCACGTCTCCCGACTGGTTGAGCAGCTCCTTACCCCCTTCCTCCAGTCTGGCATGATCAATCCCATACATTGTCTTGAATAAGGTTTCATCCAGACCTTCCGGCAAAAACGGCAACAAAATGTCATCTGCCAAGGTGTCATTACCGTCGATGCCCAGAAGCGTGCCTTTGGAACCTTTTCGCCTTATGAACTCAAGCATCCCACCATTTGATAAGCTGAGCTTCCCACCAATACGGAGTTGGGTGTGCGTATGCAGGTAATTATCCGTCGTGCGGGCAGGAATCCCGAATAGCCAGGCAATAATGGCACGCAGTGATGTGCTCTTACCCGCTTCGTTGTCGCCATAAATCAGATGCAGCCCCGCCGCACCGGCGGACAAATCCAGGCAGGTATCCGTAAATGCCCCGTAAGCCATTAAATCAAGACGCTCAATCCTCATTGTATTCCCCCCACCGTCAACAACCTGCCAATCAACATATGTTTGGCTTCGTTGATCAAGCGTCCGGTAACTTGTCCGTTATTCATATCCAGGGGCGTTTCAAGCTCCAATACTTCGCTGGGGAGTTTTTGTCTCAGTTCCGTGATAATATCCTGAAGACCTTCAATTTCATCAGGGTGATCGGGTATTGCCAATATAGTACCGAGCAAGTCTTTCAATACCCCGTCATCAGCCAAGGCAGTAGCCATATCCAGTTTTCCAGTGACGGCATTCTCAACCCGCTCTATCCATACATCATCGCCAGCCAGTTCGGCCCCCAATGCCTTGATTTGCTGTTCCAGTTGTTCCGGGTAAGCAGATAATCTATCGGCCAAATGACTTGCCCCCTCCAGGCGGATGCGCATGGCGACGATACGCCCTTCTGCTGAAGCCAATTCGTCGGCAATAGCACTGCGGATGCACGCCATAATAGCGGGCATATCGGCCATATCATGCAAGCCAATGCGGCAATTTGCCCAGCGCACCACATCCAGCGGGACAGTTTCCACCTCACTGATGCTGCCATCTTCAACCGTTACCAACACACAGCCTTTTGCGCCCGTCTCACGGCTATGACGCCCTTGAATACAACCGGGAAAGACAATCCACGGGTCGCGTAATACGAATTCCTGCTGATGGACATGACCCAATGCCCAATAATGGTAGCCTTTTACACAAAGGTCATCGACGCTGCAAGGTGCATAAGGGGCGTGCCCTTCACGCCCATCCAAGCTGGTGTGGAGCAAACCAATATTGAACAGACCTTTTTCAGCGTCAGGAAAGCCACTCGCCAGATTGTCATGAATATGTTGCGTACCAAAACTACGCCCATGAATGGCGAGTTCCAAATCATCCAGCTTAACGGTTTCTGCTCGACGGGATGACAGGATCTGCATGTTGGCCGGACTATCCAGCGCTTTGGTCATCCGGTTGGCCGCGTCATGGTTGCCAGCCACAGCAAACACCTTGATATTGTGTTTGCCAAGCCGCCCAACCTGATGGCTGAGGAATATTCCCGTGCTGTAATCCTTCCAATCGCCATCGTAAATATCACCTGCCAATAAAACAAAAGAGACTTTTTCTTCGATAGCCCGGTCGACAAGATTCTCAAATGCTTTTCGGCAAGCACCACGAATAGCCTCTACCGGGGCTGACTCATGCCGGGATAAGCCTCGTAACGGGCTGTCCAGGTGAATATCGGCTGCATGTATGAATTTAAACATTTGACTATCACCTCTGCTGCATTCGAATCAATGGATTTACGTGTCTAGTCCCGATAGGTCATAAACTTTCTTTGCAAACAATTTACACTGCTTCTCGTCTGGAGACTATCCATGCTCCGCCTCAGCGCGCTTCTGCACCCAAGAAGGAGTTCCACAATGACCGATCTGACCGTGTGGGATACGCTGGCAATACTGGAATATCTCTCGGAAAACCACCTACACGGCAAAGGCTGGCCCGCTGATGCCAAAGCCCGCGCCATTGCCCGCCCGGCAACCTGTCTTCCGCCAACACGTTGGAAACCGCCTGGCGGGAAATGGAAACCAACTTCTTCGGCCCCATGCGACTCACCTTGGCGCTGTTGCCGCTATTACGGCAGTCCAAGCAGGCCGCCATCTTCAACGTCTCCTCCATCGCCGGGATCAGTCATTTCCCTTCCGTGGCGCCGTATTCGATCAGCAAGGCGGCGCTGCACTCATACACCCAGGGCTTGCGGGCGGAACTGGCGGGATCAGACATACAGGTCGTCGGCGTCTACCCCGGCCCGGTGGATACCCGCATGACGGCAGGTTGGGAAACAGCCAAGGCCAGCCCCGCCCAGATAGCCGCCAATACATTGGAAGCCTTCAGTAAGGGAGAAACCTACGTTTTGCCTGATGACTTTTCCGCACAGATGTATACGCTGTTCCGGCAAGACCCGCACGAACTTGAAAAGGCATTTGCCAGGATGTTGTAAACAGCATCAATCAGAATAAACATGACATTCATGCTATGCTGTTTCCCTGAAACTACAGGCATTTAAGTCATGATGAACTTTCAAACCATCATCAACACCTTCAAACAAATCGCACCCAAGGTAGATTTCTGGTCGTTACGTCTGGTGCTGGAGCAATCTGAATACCTCAGTGTGCGGGAAAATATCGTGCAACCACCGCACATTGGCCAGGAACTTGGTGCTCACATCACCTTGATCGACGGCGACGGGTCTGCCTATGCCGCCACCAGTGACTTGAGCCGTAATGGCTTCGCCCGCGCTTTGGAACGCGCCCTGCTCTGGGCGCGGCTCAGCGCAAAGCACGGCATTCTGCCAGCCGCCACTATTCCAAGGCCGCAGCAATCCGGCCACTACCAGTCCCCAGTGGCGCAACCCTGGCAATCCACCCACATCGGCGACAAGATTGCCTTGTTGCAGGACGTTAACCGCGCCCTGAATATTGATGAGCGCATTGTTGACTGGCAGGCGTCATTAGGCCACCGCGACATCCAGTCCCTGCTGATAACTAGCGATGGCATAGAGATCAGGCAGGAATTCCATCATGTCATGTCGGGCTTCGAGGCTGTCGCGAACAAAGGCAACCAAACCCAATACCGCACCGGTGGCGGGTCGGGGACGGCCCGTCAGGGTGGGCTGGAGCAACTGGCGGCGCAACACTTTCCGGAGGGCGCGCAGCAGGTGGCGGAAGAGGCTATTGCCCTGCTCGATGCGCCGGACTGCCCAAGCACCACCGCCTCCCTGTTGCTGCTGCCCAGCCAGATGATGTTGCAAATCCATGAGAGCATCGGCCATCCGCTGGAGCTAGACCGGATTCTGGGTGATGAGCGCAATTATGCGGGAACCAGTTTTGTCCGCCCGGACATGTGTGGTCATTACCAATACGGTTCGGCGCTGCTGAACATCACATTCGACCCCAGCTTACCGACGGAACTGGCCAGCTATGGCTTTGATGACGAAGGCACGCCGACAGAGCGGACATACCTGATCCGCAACGGCATTCTGGAACGCTTACTGGGTGGCGCATTATCCCAAACGCGCAGTGAGCTGCCGGGTGTCGCCAACGCCCGCGCCAGCAGCTGGAACCGGCCACCCATCGACCGCATGGCCAACCTGAATCTGGAGCCGGGCAAGCAAACACTGGATGAGCTGGTCAGCTCCATCGAACATGGCGTGCTGATGGACGCCAACCGTTCCTGGTCGATTGATGACAGCCGTAACAAATTCCAGTTTGGCTGTGAACTGGGGCGCATCATCGAGGATGGTGAAATCAAGGGGCTGGTAAAAAACCCGAACTACCGGGGCATTTCCGCAAATTTCTGGCGCAACCTCGCCGCTGTTGGCAACGCATCCACGTTTGAAGTATGGGGCACACCCAACTGCGGCAAAGGCGAACCCAATCAATTAATCCATGTGGGACATGCCTCCCCGGCGTGCGTCTTTAACAACGTCGAAATCTTCGGGGGCGACTGAGATGCAGAACTACTTCCGCGAGCTGAGTGAAAAAATCTTTGCCCTGTTAAAACCTCATGAAGCGCTCCTGCTGAATTTTGCGGGCGAACAGTCGGATTTTGTTCGCTTGAATAAAAATCGCATACGTCAGGCCGGTCATGTTGCCCAGCAAACCCTGGCCATGACGCTGATTGCCGATCAGCGCCAGAACGGGGCTTCGTTTGATCTGGCGGTTGCTCTTGAAACCGATGTTGCATTCGCCGGGGCAATGCTTGTGCAATTGCGTCAGCAACTGCCTTTCCTGCCAGAAGACCCTTACCTGAATTATGCCACTGCCATACACAACACCCATGACGTGGCGGAAAATCGCTTGCCGGTGGCAGATGCGGCGCTTGAAGAGGTGATGGCGGCAGCCAAAGGGTTGGATTTGGTGGGTCTGTGGGCCAGTGGTGAAGTCTCGCGTGGCTTTGCCAATTCCCTGGGGCAGTTCAACTGGCATGTGAATTACAATTTCAATGTTGACTGGAGCATCTATTCCCAAGAAGACAAGGCCATCAAGCAAAACCATGCGGGCTTTCAGTGGGATGCGGAGCATGTGCGCAAAGAACTCGACTATGCCCGCCAAACCCTACCGTTACTGGCAAAACCGCCACGTAGCATCCGCCCCGGAAATTATCGCGTTTTTATCACGCCAAGTGCGATGCAGGAACTGACCAATTTGCTCAGTTGGGGTGGTTTTAGCCTGAAGTCGCATCGTACTGCCCAGACGCCATTACTGAAAATGATTGAAGCGGGCATGACTTTAAACCCCAAAGTAAGCCTTATCGAAAATCATCGCGCTGGCCTGACCCCACGCTTTACGGATGCGGGTTTTATCAAGCCTGATCAGGTCACCTTGATTGAGCATGGCGTTTATAAGCAATGTTTGGCGGATTCGCGTAGTGCCAAGGAATATGGTTTGCCCGTTAATTGCGACAGCGAGGCTCCTCAGTCATTGCATATTTCAGGGGGGGGTTTGCAGCGGGATAATATCCTGCCCGAGCTGGGCACGGGGATTTTTATCAGCAATCTCTGGTATTGCAATTACTCTGACCGCAATCACTGCCGTATGACCGGCATGACCCGCTTTGCGTCGTTATGGGTAGAATCCGGCGTACCGGTAGCGCCGCTGAGCGTGATGCGCTTTGATGAGAGCCTCTACCATATTTTTGGCGATAAACTGATGGCACTGACGGCAGAACCTGAAGCCCTATTCGATGCCAGCAGCTACGGTGGCCGCTCACAGGCAAGCTCCCGTTTACCGGGAGCCTTGGTGGATGATTTCCGCTTGACGTTGTAAAAGGAAAGCAGGTGGCATCTACCACCCACGCCAAGTAAATTCAATGTGCACCCTCATTGTAATGGTGTGGTGAGACTTCGCCGGTTGAACAATTCCTACCGTTTATCCTGCCATTCCGGGATGCGTAAAAAGAATTTTCATATATTCAGCGGGTTATTCATCGTCAGACAAAGGAGTGTTACCACCATGAATATCAATGGTTCCAACAGCTCCCTGTTCCCGCGCCAGCCACAGGGAGACCAAAGCAGCGCAGTGCGCCGCGCCAATAATCAAATCAGGCAGTCTTGTGGTGGTTCCCGTAATGCCGGAGGCACAGCTTCTGGGGGAGGCTCAGACAATCTGTTCACATCCATACAGAACCTGATCGCAAAGCTGCTGGAGAAACTGGGAGGCAAGACTTCGCCTCCACCTGATGAAGGTGTCAGAGGCGTCTATGGCGCACCCATCGGGGAAATCACCCCGCCGGAAGATGAAGGTGCACGGGGCGTTTATGGTGGAGCTGTCGCACCTCCTCCCGAGGATGAAGGAGCCAGAGGCGTCTATGGCGGCGCTATCGGCTATCCTCCCGAAGATAACGCTCCGCCGGATGGCGATGTCAGGGCGATCTATGGTGCACCTGTTGCTGTTCCAGCAGAAAACGTCACGACTTCAGGGAACTGACCCCACCCATGAGCACCCAACTCCGGCAACGCCGCACTTACGCCGTCTGGGAAATCACCCTGAAATGCAACCTTGCCTGCCAACACTGTGGCTCACGGGCGGGGGAAGCACGGCAGGATGAGCTAAGCACGGCGGAAGCGCTGGATCTGGTGCAGCAAATGGCCGAGGCAGGCATTGGCGAAGTCACCCTGATTGGTGGCGAGGCTTTCCTGCGCAAAGACTGGCTGGAGATTGCTGCCGAAATCAACCGCTGCGGCATGATCTGCACACTGACCACAGGCGGCTATGGCATATCTGCGGAACTGGCCCGGCGGATCAAACAAGCCGGGCTGGCTTCCGTATCGGTTTCCATTGACGGTATGGAAGCCTCGCATGACGCCCAGCGGGGCAAAGCCGGTTCGTGGAAGTTCGCCTTCGAGTCCTTGCAGCATTTACGTCATGCTGGCGTGCCTATCACAGCCAACAGCCAGGCCAACCGCCTTTCCGCCCCCGAGTTCCCGCTGTTTTATGAAAAGCTGGTGGAAGTCGGCGTTGGCGGGTGGCAAATTGCCATGACCGTGCCGATGGGCAATGCAGCAGACAATTCTTGGCTGCTGTTGCAACCTGCCGAACTGCTGGTGTTGCACCCCATGTTGGCCTATCTGGCCAGGCGTGGCCGCCGTGAAGGCTTGATCATGCAACCAGGTAACAATGTGGGGTATTACGGCCCTTATGAGAAATTGTTGCGCAGTTACGGCAGCGACAATGACTGGGCTTTCTGGCGTGGCTGCAAAGCCGGGCTGGCGCTGATCGGCATCGAGGCGGATGGCACCATCAAGGGCTGCCCGTCCCTGCCGACCAATGCCTATGCCGGGGGCAATATCCGTCGGCATAGCCTGCGCGACATCGTGCTGAACGCTGAGAAAATGCAGATCAACATGTCTACCGGAACCGAACAGGGAACCGACCATATGTGGGGCTTTTGCAAAAGCTGCGAGTACGCGGAACTGTGTCGGGGCGGCTGTAGCTGGACTTCGCACGTATTTTTTGACAAGCGTGGCAATAACCCTTACTGCCATTACCGCTCACTGGTACACGCGGCGCATGGGATACGTGAAGACCTACGCATCAAGCGCAACGCCTTTGGCCTGCCCTTCGACAACGGCGAATTTGAGATCAGCGAGAAAGCACTTGGCGCTGCCTGGTCTGGCAATGAGGAGCAAAGGCTAACCCCAGACCGTATCCAATGGCCGGAGCAGTGGCTGCAAGAAGACTCCGAACTTAAAGGGTTCATTCAGAACGAGATTGACCACAATATTGGCAACATGCGCAACTATCTTGGCCTGACGCGGAAACACAAACTTGCAGTCTGATTTGGTGACGACTAAATCGTCCACGACCCATGCGCCAGCCCAACCAGCGTCCACTGGTTGCCACCGCCCACATCTTTCAGGATCACCATCAGGCTAGTCCAGTCCAGGCCACCGAAAGCAGGGTCAGTTCCCGGCTGATGATATTCCACGATCCGGTACTGCGGCATCGGGAAACTCGCCAGCAGATTGTTGATCAGGTTACCTTGCGACTGGAAATCGCCATTGCTGTTGATCAACGTGACGGTTGCGTTGTTATGGTAAGGGAAATCCGCCACATACTTGCTGAAATAGTTGCGAGTACTCAGGCTGATCGGGTCGCCGGAGCCGTCCTGCGTTCCCCATACCCGTGGCGGCGGGTTCTGTGGGATGAAATCACTTTCAAACCCATCAGCCGTCAGGGTGACATCGCTGGGTTCCATCCGGTAATAGGGCATGAAACGCACACCCGCCGGATCAAACAGGCTGGTAAACGGCTGCAAGCCACCGCCGCCATTCTGCAAACCATCAATAGCCTGCACCACCGTATTCGCCACCTGCAACGGCGTGCCGGTCATGGTCTGAGGGGAAGGGTTAACCGGCCCGGTTTCGACACAAGCCCCCAAAAAGCTGGTCAGGAATAACAGAAAGATTGCCCGCAGCATAATCGCCTCCTCGCACTGGCATGGATGATGGCCGTTCTCATTCACCAGTATAGGCCACTATTCCATACCACTTTGGCAAGTGGGGAAATAAGGCACTTGCCATTGACCGACCGGTCAATTAGTATTGGCTTATGAACCAAACCAGCAACACACGTGACCGATTGCTCAAAAGCGCCCGCGACCTGTTTTACGCGCGCAGTTACGGCCATGTCGGCGTCAAGGAAATCTGCGATACGGCAGGGGTGCAGAAAGGCAGCTTTTACCATTTCTTCCCCTCCAAGCAGGAACTGACGCTGGCCTTGTTGGAAGAATATTTCACCGAGCTGAAAGACAATATTTTTGCCCGTTCCTTCCTGCCGCAACTGCCCCCCATGCAGCGGCTCAGCCTGTGGGTAGAAAATATTTACGAATTCCAGAAAATGACGCGGGAACAAACCGGTAAAACACTCGGCTGCCCCTACGGCAACATTGCCTCGGAACTCAGCACGCTGGACGAACCCATCCGCAAGGGTATCGTGGACATGTTCGCCCGGGTGGAAACCGAACTCCGCGCCACGCTGGAAGAAGCCGTGCGTAACGGCGACATCCCGCCCTGCGACACTGCCACTACCGCCAGCGCCATGTTTGCCTACATCGAAGGTTTGATGTTGATGGCAAAGACCAATAATGACCCTCAAATCGTGCGCCAGCTGGGCAGCGCCATGCTGGGCATCCGTATCGGGGAAACACCGCCGTAAAAAATTTTGGCTGCAAACTTGACCGACCGGTCATATAACCCAACCCTCACAAACAGGAGAGAAGACGATGAGCACAGCAACCCAAACCCTCGACGCCCGCGGCCTCAACTGCCCGCTACCGATCCTGCGCACCAAGAAGGCACTGAATAGCCTGCAAACCGGCGACACATTGCAAATCCAGGCCAGCGACCCCGGTTCCGTCAAAGACATGCAGGCATTCTGCCAACAGACCGGCAACGAACTGGTGTCGTCCAACGACAGCAACGGCGAGTTTTCTTTCCTGATCCGCAAAGCGTAAGGAGGCAATCCATGACCGCAGCCGCACAAACCACACCCGCCAGCCTCGACAAGAGCGTATTCGAGCAATGGTTCGACGAACGTTTCGAGCACAAAATGGCGGAACGCGAAGCCAACCATACCCCCTCCATGACCATCATCGCCACCAAGGGCACGCTGGACATGGCCTACCCACCCTTCATCCTCGCCTCCACCGCTGCCGCTCTGGGTTGGGATGTCTCGGTGTTTTTCACTTTCTACGGCCTGGAATTGCTGAAAAAGGAACTGGATCTGAAAATCAGCCCACTCGGCAACCCCGCTATGCCGATGAAAATGCCGATAGGGCCGGAATGGCTACGCAAGGCCAATATCCCGGTTCCTAACCTGCTGATGGCGGGCATCCCCGGCTTTGAAAACGCCGCCACTGGCCTGATGAAACAGACCATGAGCCAAAAAGGCGTGGCCTCCATCGAGGAACTGCGCGAACTGTCGGTGGAAGCCGATGTAAAATTGGTCGCTTGCCAAATGACAGTTGAGCTGTTCGGCTATGAAAAGGATGATTTCATCCCCGAAATCAGCGGCTGGATTGGCGCTGCCAGCTTCCTGCCACAAGCGCAAAAAGCGGATGTGAGCCTGTTTATCTGAATGTTTCCACCCTCTGTTTTTTGTAGGGGTGCACCCCTGTGTGCGCCCTGATTTGGGCAGACACAGAGGTCTGCCCCTACAAAAAGCACCGCCCTTTTTTACGCTTTTGCCACGACAAACCTTTACTTTCCCCCCAATTACCAGCATAAAATGCGCCCTTGTGACCAATCGAAATACAGGCGGTTCCCGCTTGAAGCATAAGAAATGAGCGAAAATCTGGTAATTGTAGAGTCTCCGGCAAAGGGAAAAACCATCCAGAAGTACCTGGGTAACGGTTTTGAAGTGCTGGCATCTTATGGGCATGTACGCGACCTAATCCCGAAGGAAGGCGCTGTCGACCCCGACAACGGCTACGCGATGCGTTATGAAATCATCGACCGCAACCAGCGTCATGTCGACGCCATTGCCCGCGCGCTGAAAAAAGCCGACAACCTTTATCTGGCAACTGACCCGGACAGGGAAGGCGAAGCCATTTCCTGGCACTTATACGAATTGCTGAAAGAACGTGGCGCGTTGGAAGGCAAGAATGTGCAGCGTGTAGTGTTCCACGAAATCACCAAACGCGCCATCCAGGACGCCATCCAGCACCCACGCGACCTCGCCCACGAACTGGTGGATGCGCAGCAAGCCCGCCGCGCGCTTGATTACCTGGTCGGCTTCAACCTTTCCCCGCTACTGTGGCGCAAGATCAAGCCCAGCCTGTCCGCCGGGCGCGTGCAAAGCCCCGCCCTGCGCCTGATCGTGGAGCGCGAGGAGGAAATCGAACGCTTCGTTGCCCAGGAATACTGGACGATGACGGCGCAAAACGAAAAGGATGCGCAAGCCTTTTCCGCCCGTCTGCACACCCTGGACGGCAACAAACTCGACCAGTTCGACATTAATAATGAAGCGCAAGCCACCGCCGTGCGCGGGCGTCTGCTGAAAGCCTCCAACGGCAAACTGCTGGTCAGCAAGGTGGAAAAGAAACAGCGCAAGCGTTACCCCGCGCCGCCGTTCACCACTTCCACCCTGCAACAGGAAGCGGTGCGCAAACTGCGCTTTTCCACCCAGCGCGCCATGCGGGTCGCCCAACAACTGTACGAAGGTATCGACCTCGGCAGCGGTGGCCCGGTCGGCCTGATCACCTACATGCGTACCGACTCGGTCACGCTGGCCAACGAAGCCATTGCCGAACTGCGCGACCTGATCGGCCAACGCTACGGCCAGGACAAAGTGCCGGAAACACCCAATTTCTACAAAACCAAATCCAAGAATGCACAGGAAGCCCACGAAGCGGTACGCCCGACTTCCGCCCTGCGCACCCCGGAGCAAGTCAAGCAATACCTGAACGAAGAACAGTTCAAACTGTATGAGCTGATCTGGAAACGCACCGTCGCCTGCCAGATGATTTTCGCCACAATGGATACGGTGTCGGCAGATCTGAGCGCCGAAGCTGGCAGTTTCTTCCGCGCCTCCGGCTCCACCATCCGCGACCCCGGTTTCCTGCTGGTGTACGAAGAAGGGCTGGATGACCGCGCCAGCGAAAAGGAAAGCCCGCTGCCGCCACTGACCGAAGGCGAAACCGTCACCCTGCACGACATCAACGCCGAACAGCATTTCACCGAGCCGCCGCCACGCTACTCGGAGGCATCGCTGGTCAAGGCGCTGGAAGAATTCGGCATTGGCCGCCCCTCCACCTACGCCAGCATCATTTCCACCCTGTTGTCGCGCGAATACGTGGAACTGGACAGCCGCCGCTTCACTCCCACCGACATCGGGCGCATCGTCAACCGCTTCCTGACCGAGCACTTCACCCAGTACGTCGATTACGATTTCACCGCCAATCTGGAAGACCAGCTGGACGCGATTTCACGCGGCGAAAAGGCATGGGTACCAGTGATGGACGATTTCTGGCAACCGTTCCACAAGCTGGTCGACGAAAAGATGGAAAGCGTCAACCGCAGCGACGTGCTCCAGTCACGCGAACTGGGTATCGACCCGAAAAGCGGCAGGCCAGTTTCCGTGCGTCTGGGCCGCTACGGGCCAATGGTGCAAATTGGCACGCGCGATGATGAGGAAAAGCCCGAATTCGCCAGCCTGCGCCCCGGCATGAAACTCGACACCGTGACGCTGGAAGAAGCGCTGGAACTGTTCAAGCTGCCGCGCCATCTGGGCGAAACCGAAGACGGCAAGGCCATCAGCACCAACGTCGGGCGTTTTGGCCCCTACGTCAAATTCGGCGATCAGTTTGCCTCGCTGAAAAAGGAAGACGACCCGCACACCATCACCCTGGAACGGGCGCTGGAACTGATTGCTGAGAAAAAGCAGAAAGACCTGGAAAAGATCATCCGCGAATTCGACAACGGCATCCAGATCCTCAAAGGCCGCTGGGGGCCATACCTGCAACAGGTGGTCAAGCGCAGCAAGGTGCAGGCGCGCCTGCCCAAGGATTGCGACACAGACAAGATCACGCTGGAAGAATGCCTGACGCTGCTGACTGCCGCCGCTGAAGCCAAAAGCAGCAAAAAGGCGGCGAAAAAGGCCGATGCCGCCAAAGCTGACGGGGAGCCAGCCGACAAGCCTGCCAAGGAAGCCAAGCCCAAAGCTACGCCGAAAAAGGCTGCAGCCAAGAAACCGGCGGCCAAGAAAACAACCGGCAGCAAGAAATCGACGAGTTAGAGGTTACGTTGGCTAAGGTAGCAGAAGGCATCCCCTCCGCCATCCACGCCGTCCAATCTGGCGGCGTCATCGCCTACCCCACCGAAGCCGTCTACGGCCTCGGCTGCAACCCTGCCGACCTTACTGCGGTGCAACGCATCCTCGCCCTCAAACAACGCCCCGCCGACAAGGGGCTGATCCTGATCGCCGCCGACCTTGCCCAACTGGAGCCGTACCTGCTGCCGTTGGGCAACGCTTTGCTGGAACGCATCCTGCCCACCTGGCCCGGCCCTGTCACCTGGCTGCTGCCGGTGCGCCCGGAGGTTTCCCCGCTGATCCGCGGCAACCACGACACGCTAGCCGTGCGCGTCACCGCCCACCCAGTCTGCCGGAAACTGTGCCAGCAACTCGGCCACCCACTCATATCTACCAGCGCCAACCTCAGCGACCAGCCACCTGCCCGCAGTGCGCAGGAAGTCCGCCAGCAATTCGGCATGCAACTGGATGACATCCTCGATGCCCCGCTCGGCGAACAGGCGCAACCGACCGAAATACGCCACGGCCTGACTGGGGAAATTGTCCGGCCAGCGTGAAGCGCCTACTATCCGCCTTCATGCAGATACAAATCCTCAACAATCTCGACGCCATTCCCGCTACCCAGTGGAACGCACTGGTACAGGACGACAATCCATTCCTGCGCCACGAATTTTTGGCAGCGCTGGAACATCATGGTTGTGTCGGTGAGGCATTCGGTTGGCTGCCGCACCACATCGCCGTTTACGAGCAAGGCTCATTGGTTGCCGCCATGCCACTGTACGAAAAGTACAATAATTACGGCGAATTCGTGTTCGACCATGCCTGGGCGGAAGCCTACAAACAACATGGGATGCGTTATTACCCCAAGCTGCTGTCAGCCATCCCCTATTCGCCGGTCAGCGGGCAGCGTGTACTGACACAAGCCGGGCGTGAGGAAGAGCTGTTTCCCCTACTGCTTTCTGCCGCCATGCAACTGGCCGAAGCCATGCAAGCCAGCAGTTTCCATTGCCTGTTTCCGCCTGCTTCACAGCTGGACTGGCTGGCGCAGCAAGGGTTGACCATCCGCCACGACTGCCAGTTTCATTGGCACAATCAGGGCTACCAGACATTTGACGACTTTCTGGCAGCACTGCAACCCAAAAAGCGCAAGAATATCCGTCAGGAACGCCGCAAGGTGGTGGATGCAGGCATTACCCTGCGGCAATTGGATGGCAACACCGCCACCGACGCCGACTGGGAACGTTTCGCCTTTTTCTACCAGCTCACATTCGAGAACAAATGGGGCATCCCCACCATGAACTACGGTTTTTTCCGTGAAATGGCGCGGGCGCTAGGGGAGCAGGTGCTGCTGGTGATGGCGGATAACCGCGAGGGCGAATGCATCGCCGGTTCGCTGATGTTCCGTAGCCGCACCCGTCTGTACGGGCGGCATTGGGGATGCACGGAATATTTCGACAGCCTGCATTTCGAGGCGTGTTATTACCAGGGCATCGAGTACTGCATCCGCCACAGTTTGCAGGTGTTTGAGCCGGGCGCGCAGGGGGAACACAAGATACCGCGTGGCTTCCTCCCTACCCTGACCCGTTCGGCGCACTGGTTACGCGAGGACAAATTCCGGCAAGCCATTGAGCGCCATGCGGCGTATGAAAAGAATTCGGTGGCAGATTACATGCGTTCGGTGAATAAACATTCGCCTTACCGCCCGGAATAAAGAAGCCGGGGACTTACCCCGGCAACAGAGAGATCCAACACTCTGGCAAAAATCGGTAAACCTGTGTAATCAGGTATTCATGCGGCCTTCGTCGGCGTAGGCAAGCTGGTAGCGCTTGACGCCCTGGAACATGGCGGAAGCCAGTTTTTGCTGGTAATCAGCGGTGCGCAGGCGCTTTTCTTCGGTCGGGTTGCTGATGAAAGCCGTTTCCACCAGCATGGAAGGAATGTCCGGCGAACGCAACACCACGAAACGGGCGCTTTCCACCCGGCGGCGCAACGGATTGTTGACCTTGGTCAGCTCACCCAACACGCCTTTGGCCAGGTTCAGGCTACGATCCATCATCGCGTTCTGGCTCAGATCCAGCAGGATGGAAGCGACTTTGCTGCTGGTATTGCTCAGGCTGCGGTTGCCAAATCTTACTTCGTAAGAGTTTTCGCTTTCCGCCAGCAGACGCGCTGCTTCGCTGGATGCGCCATTTTCCGACAGGATATAGACGGAGGAGCCGCTCACCCGCGAACTGGGGTTGGCGTCAGCATGGACGGAAATGAACAGGTCGGCTTTGTGTTTATGAGCCAGATCCATACGGTCGCGCAGTGGGATGAACTTGTCGCTGTCGCGGGTCAGGATGGCTTGCATGCCCTTTTCCTTGTCGATGCGACTTTTCAGCTTGCGCGCGACCTGCAACACCACGTCTTTTTCGCGGGTTCCACTAGGGCCGATTGCACCAGGGTCTTTGCCGCCATGGCCTGGGTCAATAACGACAATAAATTTGCCACGGGATGGTTCGGAAGTCACCGGTTTCTCGGAGCCGCTGGATGACTTGGTTGGGCTTTGCTTGCCCGCAGGCTTTTTCCTTGGTTCCGGCTTGTTAGCACTGCCGGTGCTGCCTTTGCCGGTAGGCTTCATGGTGACACTGAGGGTGTTACCACTGCCTGACGCCTTCATGGAACCCTTGGCAGAAACCTGTTCTTGCATATCCAGCACCACCCGCAGGCGGCCATCTTCACGCGCGGCATAGCGGATGCCCTTGAGTGGAGCGCGGTCATGCGCGCCCTGTTTGAGCTTACCTGCCATGCTGGTGTTGATCAGGTCAATGACCACACGGTCAGGTGCATCCAGGGTAAATACCTTGAAATCCACCGGCTCATCCAGTTGCAGGGAAAAGGTCAGGTTGTCTGTCCCACCGCTCAGGTTTGCGCCGGTCAGGCGACCCGCTCGGGCGTTGGCAGCAAACGCGCCTTGCGCAGTCACTCCACTGGCAATCGCCCCCGCCAACGCGCCCAGTTTCATGATGAAAGCTCTTCGCGTCAGATTTTTTGTGTTCATGGCCAAACTCTCAGGCAATACTCACCGTCAGCAAGGAACCCGCCTTTACTGGACAGTTTTTGAAAACGGATAAATTAACGCTCTTTCCTAATAGTATTAGACAAGCACTGGATTCTTTTCAAGTAGTTTTTTATTAAAACATTACAAGTTTATGATTTTAATCATAAATTCATTCAAGCAAAATATCGCGGGCTGCACCGCAGTGCCTGATGTGGATGCGCAAATCCGCCTTAGGCAGATACCCTGCGGCCTTCTCGGGCCACTCCACCAGGCACAAGGCATCAGGACGCAGATAGTCGCGGATACCCATGTATTCCAGCTCTTCCGGCTCCCCCAGACGATAGAGGTCGAAATGGTAAATGTCGCGCCCAGCCAGATAATAGGGTTCGACCAGGGTATAAGTGGGGCTTTTGACGTTGCCGGTATGCCCCAATTCACGTAACAGGCCGCGCACCAAGGTAGTTTTGCCTGCCCCCAAGTCGCCGTGCAGCGTAATCAGCCCACCGGAGGGAAACTGCCGCGCCAGACTGGCACCGAAGGCCAGCATGGCGGTTTCATCGTCTACCCGTTGCCAGTTGCTCATGCGTTGATTGCTTCCCGTAAATGCGCCAGCACATCGCTGGCCAATAAACCACGTTCACCTGCGGCAGCGGCCAGGTCAGCAGCGTGGGCGTGCGCCCAGACACCGGCTTCCGCTGCGGCTTGCAGCCCCAACCCTTGCGCGAGCAGGGCGGTAATGATGCCGGTCAAGGTATCACCCATGCCACCAGAAGCCATGCCGGGGTTGCCCACGGGGCAGAATGCTACGCCTGCGGCAGAAGCTACCAGCGTGCCTGCGCCTTTCAGGACAATAACGCCACCGTATTCGCGTTGCAAGCGGCTGGCGGCGGCGATGCGGTCTTGCTCAACGTCCGTTGTTTCGCAAGCCAGCAGGCGGGCAGCTTCGCCGGGGTGTGGGGTCAGAACCCAGTCGTCGCGCTGGCTGCGGGTTTGTGCCAGCAGGTTAAGGGCATCAGCGTCCAGTACCTTGGGCAGGCCGACAGTTTGTACCATGGTGAGCAAACCCCGGGACCAGGCGGTTTGCCCCATACCGGGGCCGATGCCGATGGCGTCGATACGTTGCAACAGCGGGCGCAGGTGAACGGGCGATTCAACCGCGTTGACCATCAGTTCCGGGCGTAGCAGATTGAGGACGGGCGCATGTTCGGGATGGGTGGCAACTGTCACCAGCCCGCTACCAGCGCGCAGGGCGGCTTCCCCCGCCATCCGCACCGCGCCGCTCATGCCAGGCGCACCGCCAACCAGCAGGGAGTGGCCGCAGTCACCCTTGTGGGCAGAACGGCGGCGCGGTGGCAGATATTCACGCAGGGTATGCAGGCCGAGCAGGCGCATGTCGGTGGGGACTTGCGCGTAGACTGCATCCGGCACATCCAGCCGGGCGAAATGCAGGTTGCCGCAGTAATCGCGCGCTTTGCCGGTCAGCAGCCCGGCTTTCCAGCCAATGAAAGTGACGGTCAGATCGGCTTCAACCGCGCAGCCACAGGGCTGGCCAGTGTCGGCGTGCAGGCCGGAGGAGATATCCACCGCGACGACTGGCGCATCTTGCTGATTGAGCAGGGCGATGGCGTCGGCGTATGCGCCTTCCACATTGCGGTCCAACCCGGTGCCAAGCAGGGCGTCGACCATCACGTCAGCAATTGGCAACAGCCCCTCAAATGCTTGGGCGCGACCACCGGCAGCCATGAAATTACGGAATGCCTGCTCGGCGGCATCTTGCAGACGCAAGACATCCCCAAGTGACAGCAACGTAACCTGCCAACCAGCCTGTATGGCCAGCCGGGCGATGACGTAGCCATCCCCACCATTGTTGCCGCCACCACACAGGACACAAAGGGATCTGGCATCAGGCCACACAGTACGGATGCGGTCGAAAGTGGCCTGCCCTGCGCGTGACATCAGGGTGTAGGCGGGAATGCCGTGTTCCTGAATGGTGATTTGATCGAGTTGGCGTACTTGGGTGGCGGTATAAACGCAGTGTTCGACTACCGTCATAATAAGGGTTCCTTGGTGTTGGGGTTATAGGGAGTTTATGCCAGGATGGAAAAAAGTGGAAATTTAATGGCACATATCTATGGAGAAAATTAAGCAAATCAGGACAACGCAGGCGGCGGTGAATATTCAAAACAGCCATTTCCTAGGAGATGGTGGGCGTTGGGATAAGCCGCAGACCCAAACTGCTGCCACCAGCGTCGGATGGAGGCCATGGCAAAGGCCGGTGTCACCGCGTTGATGCCGACGTTGACGAAAGCCCGGTTGCAGGCAGAGCCGTAAATGCCATAAGGCGTGGCTTTGTAATCCGTTTTACTGGGGAAGTCATAGGCTTTGACTTCATCGGCTTGTCGGCAGTCACCGAAACCCTACCCAGACGGGCAGCCAGGGGGCGCAGGCTGCTACGGGTGTAGCGGCGATGCCCCTCCGGATCCCCGCCCGTTTCCGGTTCCACCAGCCTGAATATTCAATACCCTGACTCTTGCCCATCAGCTGGCGCTGTATCGGGTGTTGTACCAGTCTCAGGTGAGCCATCCGGTGCAAAGGTTTCCTGGGTATAGGTGGTATTGCCGTATTCATCAACCGACACGTCGGGAGGTTCTGGCGCGTATTGTGCGGAACCGTTCAGCAGGTTAATCCCCTCGTCCAGCAACGGGTACATCTCCGGCGCAAGGCCGGGCTGTTGCAAGCGGGCTTCCAGCTTTTGCAGTAATGGCTGGTTTTGCTGCAAACGTTTCATGACCGCTTCGTTGCCGGTGGGTGTCATCAGCAGCATCGCCAGTTGTTCCACCAGCGACTGGCTGCCGATGATTTTCTGGTAGAAAGCGTCAGCAGCCCCCGCCTGGCCATTGCGCAGCAGTTCAATCGTGTAAAGCTGGTCGCCATATTGGTACAGACTGAAACGGTCTTGCAGCTCAGGCGCTGGCAGGTTGGTTTCCAGATAGCGCAGCAGCAGTTGGCGTTGCGGCTCGGGGATTTGTACCGGCGGTGTGCTGCCGTTAAATTCGGGGTTGAACAGCGAGGAAATACTGTTGCTGAGGGCAAACAGCAGATCGCGCCGTTGCTGCCGGGTCATCTGGGTCGTGTTGATGCCGCGCAGCAGGCTGGTGTAATCCACATTGGGGTCAAGCGGATTAAGCGCTTGCAGGTGGTAGCGGAAGTAAGCATCCGGTGTGAGTTGCCCGCGCAGGCTTTCCAATTGCTGCCAGAATTGGGCATCAGAAATCAGGGCAGGGTTTTCTTGCGAAAGCGAGTAATAAATATCCAGATAACTTTCCAGCATGACCGGTTCTGGCTCCTGCTGGAGGCGCTCTTCCAGAAACTGGCGGATGCGCCGCTGGCGCGGGCTTACAGCGGTGTTGGGAACCAGCTTGCCTTCGTTGTCGTAAGCCCCCGACAACGATGACATCAGGATGGAATACGTCAGCGATTGCCGTTGCTCTACGAGGTAGGCGCTGTTGGTCAGGAATGCCAGCATTTCCTCGAACAGGGCATCGTCTTCCACATCCCCCATCACGTTAATGATGGTATAGCCGGTATCGACAGCGAAGCCGACTGTTAGCGCCTGTTCCCACAGGAAACGTTGCAGGCGGCGCTGGGATAGGTCACGAGCCTGACGCGCCAATTCCTCAAACTGGCGGGTGAGGGCATCAACGCGCGGCTGCCAGGTTTGCTGCATCAGCTCGTCCGGCATCGGGTAAGGGTCTGCTGGGTTTACCATCATCGACTGTAAACTGGCCAGTTCCCGCAGGACAGTTTCCATCCGTTCCAGCAGCGGTTCAATCTTTCCGCCAGGCTTACCGTCAGCGGTCGGGGCGCTTGGGGAGAGGGGTGCTGGCGACACGACCATGCCCCTTCCGGTTGTCGGCCATGGCGCAGGAAAATTCCCCGCCCGTGGTTCGGGCGTTGTTGGTGCAGGCGAAAATGGTGCTGGTGAGGGTGGCTTGCCGGAAAAATAAAGCGCAAAAACGATCACCCCGGCCAAAAGCCCTAACCCCAGTTGGTATCTGTTCAAGTGGATGCCTCTCACGTAAGATAGCAGGCTTTTATCGTCCGTAAAATTTAACAGCCAAGGATGTCAGCCGTGACCCGTTCCGAATCCCTCTTCGAGCAAGCCAAACAGTCTATTCCCGGCGGGGTCAATTCCCCGGTACGCGCGTTCCGCAGCGTTGGGGGTACGCCCCGTTTCATCGCCCGTGCGCAAGGCGCTTATATGTGGGATGCCGACGGCAACCGGTTGATTGATTACGTCGGCTCCTGGGGGCCGATGGTGGCGGGTCATGCCCACCCGGAAGTGGTTGCCGCCGTGCAGGCTGCTGCTGTCGATGGTCTGAGTTATGGCGCGCCAACGGAAATTGAAATTACCATGGCGGAGAAAATTTGCTCTATCATGCCTTCCATCGAGCTGGTACGCATGACCAGCTCCGGTACCGAGGCCACCATGTCTGCCATCCGGCTGGCGCGGGGCTTTACCGGGCGCAATTACATGGTCAAGTTCGAAGGCGGCTACCACGGCCATGGTGACTCGCTGCTGGTGAAAGCCGGTTCCGGCGCGCTTACGTTCGGCCAACCCAGCTCCCCTGGTGTCCCGGTGGAACTGGCGCAATACACCCTGACGCTGGATTACAACAATAGCACACAGGTGCGCGAAGTGTTCGCGGCGCGTGGGCATGAAATCGCCTGCATCATCGTCGAGCCGGTGTCCGGCAACATGAACTGCATCCCGCCCGTGCCCGGTTTCCTCGAAACTTTGCGCGAAGTGTGCGACGAACACGGCGCGGTGCTGATTTTTGATGAAGTCATGACCGGTTTCCGCGTGGCGCTGGGCGGAGCGCAGGCGGTGTATGGCGTCAAACCTGACCTTACGACGCTGGGCAAGATCATCGGCGGCGGGATGCCGGTCGGCGCATTCGGCGGCAGGCGCGACATCATGGAACAGCTTTCCCCGCTGGGGCCGGTGTATCAGGCGGGTACGCTCTCCGGCAACCCGATTGCAATGACGGCTGGCCTGAAAATGATGGAAATCATTTCCCAACCCGATTTTTATGCTGGCCTGACCAGCAAGACCCGCTATTTGCTGGCAGGCTTGCAACAAGCTGCTGATTCTGCCGGGGTCGCATTCATCACCCAGCAAGTGGGCGGCATGTTTGGCCTGTTCTTCACCGCCGAAGCGCGGATTGATACGTATGCACAAGTAACGGCCTGCAATATCGGGCAGTTCAACCAGTTTTTCCACGGTATGCTGGATTGTGGCGTTTACCTCGCCCCTTCCGCTTACGAAGCCGGTTTTGTTTCCAGCGCCCATACCCAGGCTGATCTGGATGAGACCATTGCCATTGCCACCGACGTTTTCGCTGCCCTGCAACCCAAGGCCAAGGATTAACCCAGTGTTGACAAGGCTCCTACTCCTGCTTGCTTGCCTGCTGGCCGTGCCGCTTGCGTGGGCGGAAAGCAGTTCGTCATCGATTTATTCCGATGTGGAAAGCTCGGTCTATCAGGTGCGGGTCATTAACCAGCAGACCGGCAAAAAGACCACCATCGGTTCCGGTTTCGTGGTGATGCAATCCGACATTATCGCCACCAACTACCATGTGGTTAGTACCTACATCAACAACCCGGGCGGTTTTGAACTCGATTATCTGTCCACTACGGGCAATACCGGTGGGCTGGAATTGCTGGCGGTGGATGTCCTCCACGACCTGGCGGTGTTGCGTGCCGAACGCCCGTTGGGCAACCCCTTACAAATCACCAAAGTGCCGCCCAAGGGCGAACGCCTGTATTCGTTGGGCAACCCGATGGACAAGGGTTTTTCGATTGTGGAAGGTACCAACAATGGGGTCATGAAATACAGCGATGACAACAACATCCTGTTTTCCGGCAGCCTCAACCCCGGCATGAGTGGCGGCCCGACCCTCAACGGCAACAAGGAAGTGGTGGGGGTGAACGTGGCCACCTCCGGCAACGGCATCAGTTTCCTGGTTCCCGCGCAATACCTCGCCATCATGTTGGAACGCCTGAAACTGACCGGTTTCCAGCCGGACAAAGATATTCTCCTGCGTATCACCGAGCAGTTACGCGCCAATGCCGACAAATACTTGCAGCGTTTGCAAGATGATAACTGGACTAGCCTGAAAATCGGCAATTTTTCCGTGCCTGCTGATATCGAAGGCGCTACCCGCTGCTGGGATAACAGCCAGAAACCCGACCCAGACGACCTGCTGCGCACCACCTATACCCAGTGCAGCAATGAGAACAGCATTTACCTGGATGAAAACCTGGAAGTCGGCAGCTTGGCTTATGAATATGTCTGGCTGGAAACGGACAAGACCGTACCGGCACGTTTTTACCGCCAGTACGAGGCCAACAATTCCAGCGTGCCCAACAGTGACGCAGGCAAGCAGGATGTCACCAATTTCGAGTGCTTCACCGATTTTACCGTGGTGGCGGGGCAGGAGTTCAAGCTCACCACCTGTCGCCGCGATTACCTCAACTATACCGGCCTGAGCGACCTGCTGATCAGCGCCGCGCTGGTGGGGCACAAACGCGAAGGCATGTTGTTCAACCTGGATTTGACCGGCACCACGTTTGACAGTGGCATGGCCTTGCTCAAGCGGATGCTGGAGGCGTTCAAATGGCAAAAATAATCCTCGAAATCCAGACCCGTGGCCTTAACCAGTACCATCGCCTGGAAAGCTTTCCCGTCACTATCGGGCGGGCGCTGGATAATGACATTATCCTGTCTGACAACTCGGTATCACCCTATCACCTGCGGCTGGAGCAGGATGAGACAGGCCAGATTTTCATCCACAACCTGTCGGATGAAAACGGTATCCGCCTGAACAGCCACAAACTGGGGCAGCAGCCGGTATCGGCACCGGTTCCCAGCCAATTGCTGCTGGGCAACCGCAAGGCAAGGTTGGTGTCGGCGGGAATACCGGTGGAAATGACCCATGTCAGCCGTTGCAGCGGTATTTTCTCACCGTTGTGCAAGCCGTTGTGGGCTGGCATGTTGCTGCTGCTGACCATCGTTTCCCTGCTGGTCAATGATTATCTGGATGTGGCGATGCAAAAGGACGCGCTGTTTTACATCAGCGGCCTATTGCCCAGCCTACTGTGGATACTGCTGTGGACGTTGCTGATCGGCGGGGTTTCGCGGTTGGTGACGCACCGCTGGGAGTTTGTACCTGCTTTGAGCGTGGTATCGCTGTTCACCCTGATACCACTGATCTTGCAGGAGGCGGGTGACTGGCTGGATTATTTCTTCACCTCCGATTCGCCCAGCAACTGGCTGGTGATCGGGGTGGGTGATTTCCTGTTGTTGCCCATCCTGTTGTATGCCTACCTGCATTGGGTGCTGAGCCAGAAACACCGGCATTCGCTGGGGATTGCGCTGGTGCTTAGTGCTTTGCCGCTGGGTTTGCGTGGGATGAATTTGCTCGACCAGATCACGGCGGATAGTGAGTTTTCCAGCGAACCGTATTACCAGCAGACCTTGAGTTCGCTGAATATGCACGCCAGACCGGCGTTGTCGCTGGAGCAATACTTGAAGCAGGCAGCGGAGGCATTGCCTTCGCAGGTTGAGGAGTAGTTGGGTTTATCCCCCAAGCCACCTCAGAGATCGCCGTAGCGTTGCTGGAGCAGGGCGAGCGCGGCGATGCTGGCGGTTTCCGCCCGCAGGATGCGTGGCCCCAACGCGATTGCCATCATGCCCGCGTGCAGGCATTGTGCCACTTCCTCATCCGTAAACCCGCCTTCCGGGCCTGTCAGCAAGGAAATGGGGGTTGGTAAGTCAGCGGGCAAGGCATTGATGCGCGGGTAATCGCCGGGAGCGAGGATCAGGCGCGTGCCTGCCGTCGGGGTTTCCAGCCAGTTTGCCAGTGTTTGCGGCGCGTCTACCATCGGCAGGCGGGTGCGCCCGGATTGTTCGCAGGCGGCTTGTACGATACCTTCCCAATGCTGGGTTTTTTTGTCGGCTTTTTCCTTGCCAACGCGGATGACACTGCGCTGGGTGATCAGCGGCTGGATGCAGGCCACGCCCAGTTCCACCGCTTTTTGCAGGGCGAAATCCATTTTGTCGGGCTTGATAATGGCTTGCGCCAGCGTCAGTGGCAGCAGGGATTCGGGGTTGCCAGGGGAAAAGCTGTCGATGCGGGCAGTGGCGGCGCGTTTGCTGACGGTTTCGACCCGTGCCAGGTATTCGCCGCCTGCGCCATTGAACAGGATCAGCGGTTCGCCCGCATTCAGGCGCAACACCTGGATGGCATGGCGGAAGGTTTCCGGCGGTAGTTCCAGCACTTGCCCGGCGTGCAGTTCCAGTGGCAGGTAAAAGCGGGGGATACGCATGGCGGTTGACCCTTGGCTGTTGCCTTACGGCAATTGCCCGATTTCCACGCTGAGCGTTTGCGGTTTGCCGTTGCGCAAGATGCCAATTGGCTGGCGGCTGCCGGGGCTGGTGGCGGCTACTTGGTTGCGGAACGCGCCCAGATCCCTCACTGGTTTGCCTGCATAGCTGACGATGACATCATCCAGCCTGAAACCGGCCTTGGCCGCAGGCGTACCGGGTTGCACCTCGACTACCAGGATGCCGGTTTGCCCCGCTGGCAGTTGCAGGCGTTGGGCGGTTTCGCGCGTCAGCGTCTCAATCAGCACGCCCAGTTGCCCACGCACCACGCTGCCCTGCTGGATCAATTGCTCGGCGACTGTTTTGACGAAATTGACCGGAATGGCGAAACCGATACCCATGTAACCACCGCTGCTGCTGAATATGGCCGTGTTCATACCCACCACTTGCGCATCGAGGTTGACCAGTGGCCCGCCGGAATTGCCGGGGTTGATGGCGGCGTCGGTCTGGATGAAATCCTCATAATCGTTGATGCCCAGCGCCGTGCGCCCCTTGGCGCTGACCACCCCGGCGGTGAGGGTGTGTTGCAGGCCAAACGGGTTGCCAATGGCCAGTACCCATTCACCCACGTCCAGTTGTGCCGAATCCCCCAGTGCCAGGGGCAAGGTATCACCGGTGGGGATTTCCAGCACCGCGATGTCGGAGTGCGTATCCACCCCTTTGACGGATGCTTCAAACTCTTTCCCGTTCAGCAACATGACGCGGACGCTACGGGCATCCTGCACCACATGATAAGTGGTCAGGATGTAGCTACGGCTTTTTTCTGCCCGGAACACAAACCCTGAACCCTGGCTGGTTTCCACCTGGGCTTCCGGCGGCAGGTCGGTGGGGGGTAGCAACCCTTCCGGCAAGTCGCCAAACAGGCGTTTGAACAAATCCTTGTCAAAAGGGAATTGCATGGAGGCCGGGTCAACCGGAAACTCCGCCTGTACCGACACCACCGAGGGCGAAACCTGGCGGGTGACTGCCGCAAATGCCTTGCCTGATTCGCGCGGGTTCAACATGCTACCTTGCTGACAGGGGATGAGCGAGCAGCCAGATAATGACAGCGCAAGCAAACAGATGGAGAGGAGTTTCAACATTCGGCGGCCATGAGTGTGGATAAATCGTGGGACAACTTATACCTTGTTTGTTGCGTGCGCGCCACTAACGATGAGAAATGACGTATTAATGCCTACCCTTTATTAGCCATTGCTAACCAACCTTCAGCCAACCTTTTTAAAATAGATTGGGAACCTATGGCTTTACCCTGCCATAGCCTTGCCATAACTATGCCACCCTGTTGAGGACAAGCCATGAAAAAGTTGCTATTGACCCTGCTGCTGACACTGCCCCTGCTGTTGGCCACCGCCCACGCCGATGATGCACCCGCCAACAAGGTACTGAAAATGGCCACCACTACCAGCACCGAAAACTCCGGCCTGCTGAAAGATCTGTTGCCCAAGTTTGAGACAAAATCCGGCTACGAAGTCCAGGTCATCGCCGTCGGCACCGGCAAGGCGCTGAAGATGGGCGAGGATGGCGACGTGGATGTGGTGCTGGTACATGCCCCTTCCTCCGAAAAGGAATTCGTGGAAAAAGGTTTCGGTGAAAAACGCTACCCGGTCATGTACAACGACTTCATCATCCTCGGCCCGGATGCCGACCCGGCAGGCGTGCGCGACACCAAGACCGCCCCCGAATCGCTGGCCAAAATCGCCGAAAACAAGGCCGTGTTCGTTTCCCGTGGCGATGATTCCGGCACCCACAAGAAAGAGCTGAAACTGTGGGAAACAGCAGGCATCAAGCCGGAAGGCGACTGGTATCGCGAAGCTGGGCGCGGCATGGGCGAAGTCATCCAGATGGCGGGCGAACTGGGCGGCTACACCCTGGCTGACCGTGGCACCTGGCTGGCCAGCGAGGAAAAATCCCCGCTGAAAATCATCCATGAAGGCGACAAGGATCTGTTCAACCAATACGGTGTCATCGCCGTCAGCCAGACCCGTTACCCCGACATCAACCACGCAGGCGCACAGGCACTCATCGACTGGATCGTTTCTGCGGAAGGCCAGCAGGCAGTTGCCGACTTCAAGATCAATGGAACCCAGTTGTTCACACCTAATGCCGAGGAAAACGCCACGGCTGAAGCACCCGCAACGGCCAAATAAGGGTGTATGGATGCCCTGATCGATGCCAGCACCCAGGCCCTGTACCTGCTGTTCAGCGGCGATCGGGCGCTGTGGGAAATCGTTGGCATTTCTTTCCGCGTTTCCCTGCTGGCCTTGCTGATTGCTACCCCGCCTGCCGTATTGCTGGCATTCGTGCTGGCGTATGGAAAATTTCCCGGCAGGCGGCTGGGGATTGCGGTGTTCAGCACCTTGCTATCGGTGCCGACCGTGGTAATCGGCCTGACCCTGTACCTGCTGCTGTCGCGGCAGGGGCCGCTGGGGGAATGGCGGCTGCTGTTCACCCAGACCGCCATGATCATCGGCCAGATTGTACTGGCTTTCCCAATGCTGGTGTCGATCGGCCATTCGGCCTTGCAGGCGGCTGACCGGCGGGCATGGGAAACGGCGCGCACCCTTGGCGCTTCCCATCTGCGCGCCTTGCTGACCATCCTGTACGAAGTCCGCTTCGGCCTGCTGGCAGCGGTGCTGGCTTCGTTCGGGCGTATCATTTCCGAAGTGGGCGCATCGATGATGCTGGGCGGCAACATCCTGCATCACACCCGCAACATCCCGACCGCGATTGCGCTGGAAACCAGCAAGGGCGAATTCGCCCAGGGCATCGCGCTCGGCATGGTGCTGCTGGTGATGGCCGCCACGCTCAACATCCTGCTGCACCATTTCCAGGGCAAAGGCTATATCGGCTCATGAATGAACTGCATTTTCTCAACATCCGCAAACGTTTCCGCCTGAATACGATTCTGGATGGATTGGAACTGAGCCTGTGCGCGGGGCGCTGCACCCTGCTGACCGGCGACAATGGCGCGGGCAAGACCACCCTGTTGCGCATTCTCGGCGGTTTTGAAAAGCCTGATAATTTTCAGGTAGATACTGGCTTTTGCGTACTTAACTGGCGGCAATACCGCAAAACCCTGCAAGGCAGCGTGCTGTACCTGCACCAGCAACCCTACATGTTTGAAGGCAGCGTGCGCGCCAATCTGGCCTATGCCTTGCCGCACGCATTACCCAAAAGTGAGCAGGTGGAACGCATCCGGATGGCGCTGCATTGGGGAGGGTTGGAACGGATTGCCGACGCGCCCGCCAAGCAGCTTTCCGGCGGCGAATGCCAGCGGGTAGCACTGGCGCGCGCCTGGCTACGCCAGCCCGGTATCCTGCTGCTGGACGAACCCACCGCCAACATGGATAAGGAAGCCCGCCTGCGTACCGTCAGCCTGCTGCGCCAGTTACGCGACGAAGGCAAGACCTTGCTGATCGCCAGCCACGACCCGGATTACTTTTCCTCGCTGGTCAACGACCACCTGCACCTGCACACCGGTAAGCTGCAAGCGGTTACAGGCGCGCCGCAATTCGCTAACATAATGCCGTTACACCACGCCGCCACCTGACCAGAACGGGAATTACCGCATGGATACACCACACACCCTTCAATCCGCCCCCAGTTGCGCCGATGACCGCGACCCCGCCAGCCTGAGCGTGGAGGAAGCCCGTAGCCGTATCATGGCTGACCTGCAACCGGTCGGCCCTGCCCTTAAACGTCCGCTGCGCGGCGCGCTCGGGCAGGTGCTGGCGGAAGATGTGGTTTCCCCCATCAACGTGCCTAACCACGTCAACTCGGCGATGGATGGTTATGCCCTTGGTGGCAATGACCTGCCGGACGATGCAATCCACGAATACCACGTGATCGGCACGGCCTACGCGGGCGTTCCCTTTACGGCGACCTGCAACAAGGGCGAATGCGTGCGCATCATGACCGGCGCACCCATGCCCGCCGGAACCGACACCGTGGTGATGCAAGAGCAGACTGAAATCGCCGGGGAAAATACGGTTCGCATCGGTGCAGGCCACCGTAGCGGGCAAAACGTGCGCCAAGCCGGGGAAGACATTGCCAAAGACAGCGTAGTGCTGACTGCCGGACGGCGCATCAACCCAGCGGATCTGGGCGTGCTGGCTTCGCTTGGCGTCAGCGAAGTTGGCGTGCATCGCCCGCTACGGGTAGCGTTTTTCTCCACCGGCGACGAATTGCGTTCCATCGGCGAAACCCTGCGCGACGGCGAAGTTTACGACAGCAACCGCTACGCCCTGTACGGCATGTTGCAACAGCTCGACGTCGACATCCTCGACCTGGGCGTGGTGCGTGATGACCCGGCAGCACTGGAAACCACTTTTATGCAGGCTGCTGCCGTTGCCGATGTGGTCATTACCTCGGGCGGAGTATCGGTCGGTGAGGCTGATTACACCAAGCTCATCCTCGACAAGCTGGGACAGATCAATTTCTGGAAAATTGCCATCAAGCCGGGACGTCCACTGGCTTTCGGCAAGCTCGGCAATGCCTTGTTCTTCGGCCTACCGGGAAATCCGGTAGCAGTGATGGTGACATTCCTGCAATTCGTCCAGCCTGCGCTGCTGAAACTGGCCGGACAGCAGGATTATGAGCCGCTGCTGGTGGATGCCATTTGCCAAAGCCAGCTGAAGAAAAAACCGGGGCGCACCGAATTCCAGCGCGGCACGGTAAGGCGCACGGCGGATGGCAGGCTGGCGGTGGAAAAATCCGGTTATCAGGGTTCCGGCGTGCTGAGTTCCATGAGCAAGGGCAATTGCCTGATCATTATTCCACAGGAATCCGCGACGGTGGAGCCGGGGGATGTGGTGCAGGTACAGCCGTTCGGGTGGTGATCTGTATACACCAAGCAAGTATTGGAGCAGGAACTTTACTCCACCCAATAATGGCTAGTACCTTACCTTGTGATTATTGGGCGATAGTGAAACAATACTACTTACCCAATGCCGAAGGTAAGTAATGATGAACGCGCAGCAACATACCCTGAAAATTTCCAAAAAAGGCCAGATAACCCTACCTAAATATATCCGGCAAGCACTTGGCAGCGAACGTGTCCGCCTCACACTGGTGGATGGTCAGGTTCGTCTTGAACCCATCAAATCCGTTGCTGGCAGTTTGAGTGCTTATGCTCGTAAAAATATTGATATGGAAAAAGAAACTGAGCTGGCATGGGATGCGGTGATTGAAGAAAAATATGCAGCTCATTGATACCAACGTTATCCTGCGTTATCTGCTGGCAGATAATGAAACCTTGTATGAACGTGCCTGCGCCATTATTGAGCCGCTGAAACAAGGCAACGCAGACGCTATGATTACCGAAGGCGTACTGATTGAGTGTGTGTATGTCCTGTTGAAAGTGTACAACATACCGCGCCCGTTGATTGCTGGGAAACTGACTGATGTGTTGAGTTACCCCGGCTTCTATCAGCCTCATTACGGTCATTACTTACACGCATTGGACATTTTCGCTGTCCATAACGTCGATATTGTTGATGCTTTGTTGTTCACACGTTCGCAGGACGAAGGTTGTGAAATCCAGTCATTTGATAAAGACATCCAGAAACTGATCCGGCGGCCGGGTTAAACCTCTACGATCCCTTCCCCATCATGGTTTACCTGTACATCACATCAGGGAAGGATTCCGACGTCGACGGGTGTGACAAATTTTGTAATGCAATAAAAATAAAATTTACTAATAATTGGATAC
Source organism: Thiothrix nivea DSM 5205 (assembly GCF_000260135.1). Classification (NCBI taxonomy): domain Bacteria; kingdom Pseudomonadati; phylum Pseudomonadota; class Gammaproteobacteria; order Thiotrichales; family Thiotrichaceae; genus Thiothrix; species Thiothrix nivea. The sequence continues at coordinate 2,290,308 of NZ_JH651384.1, forward strand.
CGAGTGTTAGCCCCCTAATGCTCGATCCTTTATCACATTGCGAGGAAGCTACAATGACAACCCCCAATAAAGTTGCCCTGTCCATCGCCTTGTCCGGCATCCTGTTACTGGGCATCCAGACGGAGGCATCCGCCAACTATAATGGCAGCACCTTTACCGGCCTTGACCTGATCGTCGATATTATCAACCGGGATCCTGGTCTCCAAAAGCGCGTCACTGCCGAGCACCGCGATGAAGCGGCCATGGCAGCGGATTCCATGAACCACATCATTGTTGAGGCTATCCGGACGACCGGCACGGCCAACGACAAGGTGATTTCAACGGCTGATACCCGCGAACTGAACGACTATATTTTCTTTAACCATTACGCCGAGTGGATGCAGTACCACGGTGATGACGAAGGCAATGAGGAAACCGGCTTCCATCTGGTGCAAGCCGACGGCGCTAAAACCAAGCTGTTTGGCAAGAATGCGATTAACAAGGTGGCGGATGGTATTTACCACCTGGGTTTTGAAACCCACCGTAAAAACCGCCTCATGAACGAAGACGGCAATACCAATGCCTCATTCGCCACTGTTGGTGGCTGGCTGACCGGCTTGTTGTCGGCTGATCTGGCAGCCGGAACCCTGACCAACCCGACTATCCAGGAAGTGGTCGGCAGTACCGGTACAGGGCTGGATACTTTTATTGGCATCATCTACAGCGACCCCGGTCTACAGAAAAAGATTTCCACCGGTGATATGCGCGAAGGCGCGGCGGCGGCTGATGCCATGAACAAGATCATCGTGGAAGCCATCAAGGCAACGGGCATTGCTGCCGACAAAACTATTTCCCCCGCTGATGTCCAGACCCTCAGCAACTACATTCAGGCTAACCATGCTGCGGAATGGGCGGTTTACCATGGTGACGATGAAGCGGGTGAAGAAACCGGCTTCCATTTGGTACAAAGCGACGGTGCTAAAACCAAACTGTTTGGTAAAAATGCCATCAATAAGGTGGCGGACGGCATTTACCACCTGGGTTTCGGCCTGAACAACACCGGCAAGCGCCTGATCAATGAAGACGCCAACCGCAATGTGACCATCAAGAATGTCGCTAACTGGCTCAACAACCTGTTGGCGATAGACATGCAGAACGGGAAAATCTGAGTGCTAACAGCGGACGTATAGCACTATAACAAGGCAGGATGTCAGGCGATGTCCAGCATCCTGCTCATTAATCATCCCCTTGCCCGGCCAGTTCCAGCAACCGCTCCCGCACCCGTTCACTCCCCTGCGAACCCTGCGTCAGGCTCGCCAGCAACACCTCGGGGTCACGGCAATCCGCCACGACCTGTTCCATCACCACCTCGATGCAATGACGCCATTCCTCCAGTTCCGGCGAAACGGAATTGGGCAGGAATGCCCCCCGATACAAACCCAGCGCCTTGTCAGCCTGCTGATCCTTCAGCATCTGCCAGAGAATCACGAAATCAGCCCAAGTGGAAACCAGCAGCCGGTAAGGCCGCGAACCAATCTGCCCACCCAGGATGTGGCGCAGGTGGGAAAGCTCCGCCTTCAGCGAGGCTGTGGTCACAGGCGTATCGCCATACAGCGAGGAATGCAGTTCCGCCAGCGGTAAGCCTTGCGGGTTCAGCACCAGCAGGCAGAGGATTTCCATCTGCCGCAAGGAGAGGTGGATTTCCTGCCCACGGAACAGTACGCGCGCCACGCCCATGGCATGGATTTGCAATTCCGCCTGCCGCTGGCTGGCGGGCAAGTGCCGCCGCAGGGTGTGGGCAAGCTCAGCCACTGCCCGTTCCCCCAGCGGCGTGTGCTTGTCCCAGGTCGTGCCGATGCAGAGCACGCCGATGGTTTCAGCCGTTTGCGGATGCAGTACCGGCGCGGCATAACATACCCAGCCATGCAGGCAACGCAGGTAATGTTCGGCGGCAAACACAATCAGGGGGTGACGGTGACGTAACGCCAGGGCGATGGCGTTGGTTCCCGCGGAACGTTCATCCCAGCAGCTGCCGGGCACAAAGTGTGCGTCAGTGGCAGTTTCCTGCATGTATTGGCTGACGGTCGTCCACAAGACCCTGCCCAGACCATCGGTGAGCGCGGCTACCAGCGAGCCTTCTTCCACCAGCATTTCCAGTTCCGCCTGGATAGGCTGGATAGCCGGGTTCAAGGGGGAGGCTTCCCACAAGGCTTGCGGGGAAAGCGGCGCTTCCGGCGTCAGCGGCGTGCTCCACGGGTTAAGGTGTTGCAGGCTGCGCCGCCACGATCCGGCCACTTCAGCGGAAACTACGCCAGATGCTGCCGATAATACGCCATCATGGACAAACGCCTGCCATGCTTCCGCCAAGGCTTGCCTGCGTTGCTCCAGAATCTCTCCCCGGCTTGGCCGTTGTGGCATGACTTCTCCTCTACTGCCTGTGGATTTCCCGCTACCTACCTTTTTGCAACCTATATTCCTATAGGATGTAGTTTAAATACTTGCACACCAACTACCTGATATTCCAGAGGAGGAGGCGATATGCTGAAATCGCTGTACATTAATCCGGAGAAATGCACGGGCTGCCTGCAATGTGAGATGGCCTGTTCGTATGAAAACGAAGGTGTTTTCAACCCCGCGCGTTCCCGCATCAAGGTTTTTACTTTCCATCATGACGGGCGTTTCGTCCCCTACACCTGCACCCAGTGCGACGAAGCCTGGTGCATGAAAGCCTGCCCGGTTGAGGCCATCGTGCTCAACGCGGCCACCGGCTCCAAGGACATCGTGAATGACCGCTGCGTGGGCTGCAAGGTTTGCACCATTGCCTGCCCGTTCGGCACGGTGAACTACAACTCGGCCAGCGGCAAGGTGATCAAGTGCGACCTGTGCGGCGGTAACCCGCAATGCGCGGCAGCCTGCCCGACCGGCGCGATTACCTACATCGACGCCGACGCCACCGGCCTGACGCGGATGCGCGATTGGGTCGACAAGATCAACACGCAACACGCAGCCGCTTGAGGAGGATAACGACATGGCATGGACTAAACAGATTCTGCGCGTCAATCTGACCGAAGGCACAGTCAAGGCTGAGCCGCTCAACATGGAATGGGCGCAGGAATACCTCGGCCAGCGTGGGCTGGCGACCCGTTACATGGTGGAAGAAGTCGACCCGCAATGCGATGCGCTCGGCCCTGACAACAAGCTGATCATGGCCACCGGCCCGCTGACCGGCACCATGGCTTCCACCGGCGGGCGCTATTCCGTCATTACCAAAAGCCCGCTGACCGGCACGATTGCCTGTTCCAACTCCGGTGGTTTCATTGGCGCTGAACTGAAAAACGCTGGCTGGGACATGATCATTTTTGAAGGCAAGTCGCCTTCCCCTGTCTACCTGTACGTGGAAAACGACAAGGCTGAACTGTTGCCAGCCGATGACCTGTGGGGCAAATCCGTGTGGGAAACCGACGAAATATTGCACCAGAAACATCAGGATCCGCAATTGCGCATTTCCACCATTGGCCGCGCTGCCGAAGGCGGCTGCCTGTATTCTGCCATCATCAATGACCTGCACCGCGCGGCTGGCCGTTCCGGCGTGGGCGCGGTAATGGCGTCCAAAAACCTGAAAGCGGTGGCAGTGCGTGGCACCAAGGGCGTGGGCAACCTTAAAGACCCGATCCGTTTCATGCAGGAAGTGGTGAAGCAAAAGAAAGTGCTGGCTGACAATGCTGTGACCGGCGCTGGCTTGCCCACCTACGGCACCCAGGTGCTGATGAACGTCATCAACGAAATGGGTGCGCTGCCAACCCGTAACATGAACGAAGTGAAGTTTGAGGGCGCGCACAAGGTTTCCGGCGAAGCCATGCATGAAAAACGCAAGTCCGACGGCAAGGCCAACCTGACCCGCAATGCCGGTTGTTTTGGCTGCACCATCGCTTGCGGACGTATTTCCACCATCGACCAGGGGCATTTCTCGATCAAGGAAAAGCCGCAGTACTGGGGCAATTCCGGCGGTCTGGAATACGAAGCGGCTTGGGCGCTGGGGCCGGATACCGGGGTGGATGACCTGGATGCGCTCACCTACGTCAACTTCCTGTGCAATGAAGACGGTTTTGACCCGATTTCGTTTGGCTCTACCGTCGCAGCAGCGATGGAACTGTTCGAGCAGGGCGTGATTACCACCGAGGATACCGGCGGTATCGAGCTGAAATTCGGTTCGGCGGAAGCGCTGGTAGCAGTGACGGAACTGACCGCCAGGGGCGAGGGTTTCGGCAAGATTCTCGGTTTGGGTTCCAAGCGTATGTGCGAGAAATACGGTAAGCCGGAACTCTCCATGACGGTCAAGGGGCAGGAATTCCCCGCCTACGACCCGCGCGGCATTCAGGGCATGGGGCTGACTTACGCCACTTCCAACCGGGGCGCTTGCCACTTACGCAGCTACACGGTCGCTTCCGAGGTACTGGGCATTCCGGTCAAGACCGACCCGCTGGAAACCGATGGCAAGCCGGAACTGGTGATTGCCTTCCAGGATGCAACTGCTGCGGTGGATTCCTCCGGCCTGTGCCTGTTCACCACCTTCGCCTGGTCTCTGGAAAACATCGCGCCACAGATTGACGCTGCCTGCGAGGGTGACTGGTCGGTGGAAAAGTGCGCCGAAGTGGGCGCACGTATCTGGAATCTGGAGCGCGATTTCAACATGCGTGCCGGTCTGACGGGAGCGGACGACACCTTGCCAAAACGTCTGTTGAAAGACGCCGCCAACGTCGGCCCGGCGCAAGGTAAAGTAGCCGGTCTGGACAAAATGTTGCCCAAGTACTACGAACTGCGCGGCTGGACGACGGATGGCCAATTGACCGACGATACCCGCAACCGTTACAACCTGCCTGCATGAGGTCGGCATGAAGCATGTGATTATCGGTACTGGGCCGGCGGGCGTTATCGCCGCCGAGACCCTGCGTAAACGCCAGCCGGACGCCTGCATTACCCTGGTCGGCGGTGAGCCGGAACCGCCGTATTCGCGCATGGCGATTCCCTATCACCTGATCGGCAAAGTTGGGGAAAGCGGCACGTACCTGCGCTCCGGTTCCAGCCATTTCATCGAGCGGGATATAGCGCTGGTCGGCTTGCGTGCCACGGCCATCGACGCCAACGCCAAAGCGGTGATGCTGGAGGACGGTGACAGCTTGCCTTTTGACAAGCTGTTGCTGGCGACCGGTTCCCACCCGACCCGCCCGCCCATTCCCGGCATGGATTTGCCGGGCGTGGTTAACTGCTGGACGCTGGCGGATGCGCGCAGGATTATCACCGGAGCCAATGCCGGTGACGACGTGGTGCTGATGGGGGCGGGTTTCATCGGCTGCATCATCCTCGAAGCGCTGGCATTGCGTGGCGTCAACCTGACCGTGGTGGAAATGGAAAACCGCATGGTGCCGCGCATGATGGATGACCAGTCCGGCGGCTTGCTCAAGCAATGGTGCGAAAGCAAGGGTGTCACGGTGCTGACTTCCACCCGCGTCCTGAGCGTCAGCGAGGACGGCGACAAGCTGGCGGTGGAACTGGATGGCCGCGACCCGCTCACGGTCAATCTGGTGATCTGCGCCACCGGCGTGCGCCCCAACACGGAACTGGCCTCGGGGCTGCTGGATGTCAACCACGGCATTCTGGTCAACGAACGCCTGCAAACCAGCCACCCGGATATTTACGCGGCGGGCGACGTGGCCGAAGGTAAGGACTTTTCCACCGGCGGCTACAGCGTGCAGGCGATCCAGCCGACCGCTGTCGAACACGGCGCGCTGGCGGCCATCAACATGAGCGGCGGAACCAATGCCCTGCACCGTGGCAGCATCAACATGAACGTGCTTGACACCATGGGGCTGATTTCCGCTTCGTTCGGCCTGTGGCAAGGGGCGGAAGGCGGCGATTCGGCCACGCTGGACAACCCGCAACGCTACCGTTACATCAACCTGCGGTTTGCGGATGATGTGCTGGTGGGTGCGAATACGCTGGGCATGACCCAGCACATCGGCGTGTTGCGTGGCCTGATCCAGAACCGCACCCGGCTGGGCAAGTGGAAACAACACCTGATGGCAGACCCAACGCGGGTGATGGAGGCGTACCTTGCCCACCATGTCCCGCGTCAGGGGCCGTGACGGCATGAACATTACCCTGAAGCTGTACGCCAACCTCAGCCACCTGCTGCCCGCCCATGCGCAATACAATGCGGCGGAAGTGAGTGTTGCCGACAACGCCAGCCTGAACATGGTCATTGACCAGTTCCGGGTTCCGCGTGAATCGGCGCATCTGGTGCTGCTGAATGGCGTATTCGTCTGCCACGAAGACCGCGACCAGCCGGGCAGGCTTAAGGCGGGGGACGCCCTGGCCATCTGGCCGCCGGTGGCCGGGGGGTAACACCATCTCTCTCCTCAAGCGCGAAATGGGGTTTACGCGGGCGGAGTTCCTCCAACTCCTGCCTGCTGCCCTGCGCAACTACCCCTATACTCAGGACGGCGACCGTATCCAGGTGATGGTTGACGGCAAGCCGTTGATCATTACCTTGGGCGAACAGCAGGTAAGGCGTATTGCCATGCTGGCCTTGCCGTGGATTCCGGTCGAGTTCGATTATACGCAGCTGGATGAAGCAAGCTTTCAGACTTTCCTCAAACGCTTTGACCTTTACTACCGCAAAGGCGGCGGCTGAAGGACAGTCAAAAACAGAGTGGCTCAATATGCGTTTCAGGGTCTTATCCCAACAGCAGCGAAAGCAAGGACTGTAAGGCAGCTTGCCCCCGTTTCCTGATGTTGTGAAGAGACTCGAAGAATGCAAGGTAACACGGTAGCTTTTCTTGTGAGATCCCCCGATGAGGTCGTAACCATGAGCGTAACAGTGACCAAAAACCTTCCATCGTATTGACGTGGACTTCATGGAAACCGTCACCATCTTCGTCACGGGCATATTCGCCTGCGCCATGGTTGACGGTTTTGTGGGCATAGCCCCATTCTTCCAATCGGCTGTAAATGTTGTACTCATCGGTGTAGACCAGCGTGCCTGCTGCCACCGTTTCCACAATCAACGGCTTGATCGTCGTCTGTTTCACATTCGCCAGCATACGGATCACGACCTCCCCGGAACGCTGGATCATGCCGAAAATGGGTGGTTTGTCCTTTTCCAGTGTCCCACGCCCCGGCGCACCTTTCAGGGCGCGGCGGCGACCTTCACGCCCAGCATCCGCGACGGCTTCGGGGTTTCCCTTGTGTCCAGCCTTGACATAAACCTCATCAAATTCAACATTCCCAAACAGGTTTACTGGCGTTTTTTTTCTCGACACCACGCCGTAACTGTTCCGTCATCGCCTGAACATCATCCTTGTTCAACCCCAATTCGCGGGCGATTTGTTGGTTGGACAGGTTCAACGACATCAGGTACAGGCACAACACCCACACCTTCAGCGGCTGGTGGTGGCCTTCAAACACCGTTCCCGTCAGGTCATCAAAACGCTTTTGGCAATCCTTACACTGGTAACGCTGGCGTTCCTGCTGGGTGTCATCCTTGCCTCGACGGATAGTGTCCTGTGAACCGCAGTGCGGACAAATCACCCCATTAGGCCAACGCACGGAACGGACTTGCTCGAAACAGGCGGCATCACTGGTCAGGCTGGAAATACTGATGAGCGAGGTCATAAAGCCTCTCCTTGGCTATCGGAAATGACTAACTTTACCGCTATCCATCACGTTTGCAATGCCGGGGAAAACAAGACCCTGAAACGCATATTGAGCCAACAGAGTTAACTATTTTCTTTTTCATCGTAAAACAGTTTTGCTTTTTTTACGATGAGTGCGAAAATGGTTAGATGGAACGCTTCTACACAGACATCCTGCAAAACGAACTGCTGACACAGCGACAGATGCTGTTTGTCTCCGGCCCGCGTCAGGTCGGCAAGACAACACTGGCGAAAGCTATCGTTGAGCAGCAGCATGGCCAGTATTACAACTGGGATAACCGCCAGCACCGTCAATGGATTCTGCAAAGCGTTAGCAATACCACCGACGCTGAACTGCTCAACCAGATCGGTGTGCATGAGTTGCGCGAACAGCGGGCACTCGTCGCCTTCGACGAACTGCACAAATACAAGGACTGGAAGAACTACCTCAAAGGGCTGTTTGACCTGTACGAACAGCAACTGGCGGTGCTGGCAACCGGCAGCGCCCGCATGGATATTTTCCGCAAGGGCGGCGACAGCCTGATGGGCCGTTATTTCCATTACCGGATGCACCCGCTCAGCCTGCGTGAAATCAGCGCGCCGCATACCGCAGGGCAACTGCTGCAAGACCTGCAACGCCCTGACAGCAGCGCTCTGGAACAATTGCGCAATTTTGGCGGCTTCCCCGAACCCTTCCTCAAGGCTGACACCCGTTTCTACAACCGCTGGCAGCAACTGCGCCAGCAACAACTGATTTTTGAAGACATCCGCGACACCAACACGGTGCAAGACATCGCGCATCTGGACGTACTCGCCACCCTGCTGCGTGAACAAAGCGGGCAAGTGGTTCGTTACAGCACACTGGCAAACCAGATCAATGTCAGCGTTGACACCATCCGCCGCTGGATCACCCTGCTGGAAAGTTTCTACTACGCCTTCCGGGTCACGCCCTGGTTCCAGAACCTTGCCAGCGCGTTACGCAAGGAACCCAAAATCTACCTGTGGGACTGGTCGCAGGTAAAAGACACCGGAGCACGACACGAAAACCTGATTGCCAGCCACCTGCTCAAAGCGGTTCACTGGTGGACAGATCATGGCTTGGGTGATTACCAACTGCACTACCTGCGCACCAAAGACCAGAAAGAAGTCGATTTCCTTGTCAGCCGCAACAACCAGCCGTGGCTGCTGGTGGAGGTCAAAAGCTCACCCAGTCAACCAATCAACAAGAATTTGCACTGGTTTCAGGAACAACTGGGCGCAGAACACGCCTTGCAGGTCGTGATGGATATGCCGTATGTGGAAGCCGACTGTTTTGCGGCAGGTAAACCCGTCAAAGTGCCTGTGGAAACATTTTTAATGCGGCTGGTTTAACCAAGAATAACGATTACCCAAAGGATGATGCATGAACATTGGAGCAGACTTGCTGAAGCAAGTGGAACGCATCCGTCAGGTACTGCCGCTGCCTGCCGTCGACCGACTGTACTTCCCCGCCTTGCAAACGGATGGCGAATACCGCGACGAATTCGGTTTTGTGTTTCTGGAAACGGGCGACATCGGTACGTTTTACGTTAGGTGATTTACCTCAAAGATATTACCCAAAAACAGGGCGAATCAGAATGTCCCATTTTGGTAAAGCAGCATTTCTTTCCAGCCTCGCCTCAACAGCCTCCATAGCTTTTTTGCTGAGGGTCACGCCCTTCTCATAAACCTTGTGGCTGAATTCGACCATGGGGTTGATGCCTTTCCAGGTCATGGTTTTTGCCCATTCCAGCAGGGTTTCGGCATCCTTGAGCTGGGTGCCGTTCCAGTGTTGTTCCAGAATCCCCCAGCAGCGTTCAATCGGGTTGTACTTGCTGTGGTAAGGCGGGTAGTACAGCAGGTGGACTGTCTTACCGGTATGGTTGGCGAATTCCACCATGCGCTTGAGGAATTGCGTCCTGATCCCGCTGCTTTCCGGGCCATTGTCCGCTTTGATCTGGATGCACTGGCAGGCGTCCTTGTCAGCAGAAGGCATCTGTTCCCATACCCGGCACAGGGAATCCACGATGAAGTCACTGGTTTTGCTGGAACTGCCGAAGGTCAGGTAAACCTGCCCACTGTCCTCATCCAGTACGCCAAAAGGGATGTATTTCTCTTTGCAGCCCATCTCATGGTCAGCGGCTTTATTGTCACCCCGTGTTTTCCCGCCCCGTGAGTAGTCACCGATGTTGACGGTCGCCTTGCAGTCCATGCTCAGGCGTTTGACCGCCCCATCGGCAAACTGCCCATCGTTGGCCTGGATATTGGCGAAGATGGCGTCGGTTTCTGGAATTTTTTTTGCGGCTTGGCTTTCTCCACCTTGCGCAGGCGGTAGCCATTCCGGTTGAGTATCCGCGCCATGGTGCTGGGGGCGGGCACTTGTCCACCGCTGAAACCCATGGCCTGTAACTGCCGGATGGCTTCCGCCGCCGTCAGGCGGGTGTAGGCGATGCTGCTGCGGAATGTCGGGTCTTGCTGGCTATGTGCTTCCGCCAGCGCCAGCAAGGCGGCTGCCGCTTCCGGCTGGGTTTCCTCCCAGCGCTTCTGGCCACAATACGCCGCCTGCGCACCCACGCAAACCATGCCGCTGCGCTGTTCCTCCAAACCCAACTGCACCCCCTCCCGACCCCAGCCAAAACACCTTTCAGTCTGGCGGGCGTTGCCTGCACAATATTTCCGGCTCATGTCCGCCTGGAACGCACGGCGGGTGCTGCCAGACATTTTCGAGGCCGCCAGTTTCAGGTCGGCTATCTGGGATTCGCTCAGGATCGGGTTAGCTGTTTGGGGTTCGGGGGGCATGGGGATAGGGACTCCGCTTGTCGATAAGACAAGTGTAGCCATTGCGGGGGAATCTTTCAGGGAAATCCCCTTAGTCTGGAAGACACCTTGCCGAAACTGTGGCGACAGTTTCCCAACCCCGAACAGGTCAGCCTGCCGCTGGATGAATTACTGGTGAAGCTGCAAGCACCTGATCTGGCGTCGCGGGCGCTGGGGCTGGGCGCGTTCAATGCCCTCAGCCAGTATGTGCTGCGGCTAGCCGGTTTCCCGCTGGCGCCGCACCGCAACCACGATCGCGACAACCTACCGGTTCCGGTCGGCAAGGTAGGCATGGTTGGCTATTTCTGCCCGGTGATTGACCGCCTGACCGACCAAGGGATTGCCGTGCTGGTGCTGGAAAAGGTTCCAGAGCGCGTACCCGACCGCCCGCTGGTGAGCGTCACCACCAACCCGAGGGATCTGGCTGGTTGCGACGAAGTAATGTGTACGGCGTCCACCCTGATCAACGATACGCTGGATGATATTCTGGCGGCGTACGGTCAGGTGCCGGATTTCAGCCTGATCGGGCCGAGCGCAGGCGGGCTGCCGGATGCGGTGTTTGCGCGGGGCGTCGAGGAAGTGGGCGCAACCGTTTACCCCGACCGGGAAAAGCTGCTCTACCTGCTGGCCAATCAGGATTCCTGGGGCAAAGCCGGGCGGAAATACCGCATCAGGCGGGAAGATTATCCGGGGCTGGAGGCACTGCTTCAGCGGGCTGCGGCAGTATAGTCTTTTCATTTTAGTCGGCTACACTTTGTCTGTTGAATGCGTAATCAATCGCGTCGTCCAGGGTGCTACCTTTTCCCATGGCCAGACGCGCATAATGTTTCAAGGTTGCCCAGCATTGCCCGATGGGGTTGAGATCAGGCGAATAAGCGGGTAACTGAATGATACGAATCTGGTATTTCATGGCAATCGCCTCCAGGTCACCGCCTAAATGGAAGCTCGCGTTGTCCCAGACAAGCACATAAGGTTTGGGTTTTTCCTGACCTTGCTGCAACGATTTTCCCAAGGCTTCCAACCATTGTTCAACAATCATCCGGTTAATGTTGCCGGTCACTACCCACGGCATTTGCCAGCTTTGATCAGAGGCGCGGATAGCGCTGATCCAGTTGCGTTTATGTCCCCGGCCTCCAGGGCGGGGGATGTCACAAGGCTCCCCTTTTTTTGCCCAGCCCCACTCATAGCGTTCGGTGCTGTAGAATCCTGCCTCGTCCGCAAACAGGATATGATCCTGACCGTATTTTTTCTCCAGATGCCCAAGTAGCCACAGGAAAACCCAGCAGTCTAGCGGTTTGGCTTGCTGGTAGAAAGAACGTTTTTTTTATGGCTCCAGCCGATCCGTTGCAGCCATTTATGCAGGCCACGATAAGAAATGGCCTTGCCATAATGCGCTTCAAAGCGTGGCAGCAAATCCTCGATGCGTTCAAACGGGGTTTCGCTCTCCACCCATTGGCGAAAAGCTTCAACGTCTTTCACCTTATGGCTGTGCCCAGGGCGGGGATGTGTCCGGGGTTGGAGGCTGCCGGTTTCTTCCCTCAGGGCCAACCATTTGTCGTAAGCGCCGTTAAATCGCCCTACTTGCCCTTGTCAAAAAAAGGGACTTTTTTCGCACATTTCTCCAGCGGCACATTCCATGGCAGGAGGGCCTCCCATTTTTCCAGGGTGTCGGCCTGGGCGATATGCTCCAGCAGATAGCGGATATAGGCATACGGTTCGAGGCCGTTGGCCTTGGCGGTTTCAATCAGGGAATAACAGGCGGCGCTGGCGCGCGCGCCATGCGGGGTGTCGGCAAACAGCCAGGCTTTGCGGCCCACGGCAAAGGGACGGATGGCGTTCTCCGCCAGCACATTGCTGATATGCAGGTCGCCGCGTTGGCAGTAGCCACTCAGGTATTCCCACTGGTTGAGGCAGTATTCCATCGCCTTGCGGGTGAGGCCGCCTTTCATCACCTTGCCGACCTGCGTTTCCAGCCAGGTTTTCAGTTCGTTGAGCAGGGGCACGCTCAACTGCTGGCGCAGGCGGTATTTCTCCGCCGTGTCCAGGCCCTTGATGTTGTCCTCGATGCGGTAGAGCCTGCGGATCATGCCCAGGGCAATATCCGCCAGGGTGGGTTTGCCACGGGCCTGTTTGCCGCCCGCCGCCTTGACGGCCTCCACGAACTTGCGGCGGGCATGGTCCCAGCAGCCAATGCGGGTGATGGCGTTGTTGCGGCACACGGCGGCGTAACCGGAATAGCCGTCGGCCTGGAAAATGCCGTGGAAGTCCATCAGTAGGCGTTCGGGGACGCTCCCCGCCCGGCTGGGGTCGTATTCAAACAAGACCGCCACCTGGTTCGGCGGGCCGCCCCGCACCACCCACATCCATTTGTCGGCCTGGGCGGTTTTGCCGTCCTCCTTCAGCACCTGGATGCGGGTTTCATCGCCTTGCAGGTAAGCGCCGCTGTTCTGGGTTTCGCGCAGCAGGTTGAGCAGGGGTTTGAAGCTGTCCTCCAGACGGATGATCCAGTGGGCCATGCTGCTGCGGCTGAGTTCCGCGCCGTGGCGTTTGAAAATGCCCTCCAGGCGGTACAGGGGCAGGCCATCGGCGTATTTGGCGATGATGACCTGCGTCAGCAGGTTGAGGCTGGCATGGCATTTGCCCAACGGATGGGGCGGACGGGCGGCGGCGACCAGCGTTGGCCCGCCATCTGCCGTTGCCGGGGCGGGATCCTGGCTGGCCCCGGCGGCAAACACGGCTTTTTCCTGCCAGTATTCCAGCACCACCAGTTGCGCCGGGATGTAGTCCAGCTCTTCCTTGACCTTGGTGAAAAACGTGCGGGTCGCCCCGGCTTTTTCCGCATCACCCAACAACAGCTCCACCCGTTGGCGCTTCAGCCCGGGCGGGAAGCCGCGCTGGCGTTGGCTGGGGCGGGGCCTGGCGGGTTCCGCCTCCGGCAGTCGTCCGGCGATGTCCTCCAGCGCGGTTGCCAACTCGGCTTCATCAAACAGGTCAATCTGGAAGGGGAGCTTTTCAGACTGGGCGCTAAACCGCTGTATTTTGGCCAGGCGCAGCATTTCTTCCAGGAGCTGGATATGGTGGTCACGCTGTTTCAGGACGGCGGCAAATTCCGCCTCTTGCTGCGCCAGCAACTGGCGCAGGCGGGCAGCGTCCAGGTCGCTATGGGATGTGGTTTTGGGGGCTGGCGGCGGTGCTAAATCCATGGGTTAAATGATAACAAAATCATCAGGATAAGTCGCTAAAACAGCGCCCCGTAGCACAACTTTTTATGCCCTTTGAGCAGGCTGATGTCATAACCGTCCAGCAGCCAGTTGATCTGCTGGGCCGTCAGCGCCATCACCCCGCCATCCCCCGTTTGCGGCCAATGGAACTTCTCTTCCGCCAGGGCTTTGTAATACAGCACAAAGCCATTGTCTTCCCAATACAGGCATTTTGATTTTCGTGCGCTGGCGGTTGGTGAAGGCGTACAGCGCCCCGGCAAACGGGTCGTGGCCCAATTCCTGCGCCACGATCGCCGCCAGCCCCTGGGCGGCCTTGCGGAAATCAATGGGCGGGCGGTAAAGGTAAATGTCCGGCATCTCCCCGGCGGGGCGGAAATAACGGGCCATTACAACTGCCCCAGCAACCGGCGCAGCAAGGCCACATTGCCGGGGTGGATATTCCTGATCACCAGGCCATTCGGCAGGGACAGCTCCAGGCCATCGCCCGTCCGGGCGTCTGTCCCCGGCTGCGCCGGGCGGACAGTCACGAAACCGGAAGGCTCTGGCAATACCGGGCGTTTGCCATCCCCGGGCGGCTTGCCCGCCGTACCGCATAATTTGCGCCGCCAGTAGACAAAGCCGTGGTAACTCAACTGTTCCTGTTCACAATACTGGACTCCGGAAAGGCCGGAGGACTGGAAGCGTTGGAGCTGGGCTTGCCAGTACGCCAGACGCCCATCTTGACCTGGATTCATCGTGTTCTCCCATGCAATCTGTTGCTGATGGGCTGAGTGTCCGGGATTACGTGGGGCGCTGAAAGGAGGGGGATTTAGAAGCGCTTACCATTTGTCCAGGGTGCTGCGGGCTATGGAAAACGTCCCACAAACGTGGGATTTATGTTTGCTCTTGTCATAGGCAGCAACAACACGTTCACGGAGATCCTTAGAGTAGTAAGGTGATTTACCTCAAAGACATTACCCAAAAACAGGGCGAATCAGAATGTCCCATTTTGGTAAAGCAGCATTTCTTTCCAGCCTCGCCTCAACAGCCTCCATAGCTTTTTTGCTGAGGGTCACACCCTTCTCATAAACCTTGCGACTGAATTCGACCATGGGGTTGATGCCTTTCCAGGTCATGGTTTTTGCCCATTCCAGCAGGGTTTCGGCATCCTTGAGCTGGGTGCCGTTCCAGTGTTGTTCCAGAATCCCCCAGCAGCGTTCAATCGGGTTGTACTTGCTGTGGTATAGTCTTTTCATTTTAGTCAGCTACAATAGGACGGATGATCAACTTCCCCATCCTTCATCATGCCGACTTACTACTCTAAGGATCTCCGTGAACGTGTTGTTGCTGCCTATGACAAGAGCAAACATAAATCCCACGTTTGTGGGACGTTTTCCATAGCCCGCAGCACCCTGGACAAATGGTTGGCCCTGAGGGAAGAAACCGGCAGCCTCCAACCCCGGACACATCCCCGCCCTGGGCACAGCCATAAGGTGAAAGACGTTGAAGCTTTTCGGCAATGGGTGGAGAGCGAAACCCCGTTTG
The DNA here is from genome assembly GCF_000260135.1 of Thiothrix nivea DSM 5205. Taxonomy (NCBI): domain Bacteria; kingdom Pseudomonadati; phylum Pseudomonadota; class Gammaproteobacteria; order Thiotrichales; family Thiotrichaceae; genus Thiothrix; species Thiothrix nivea. The sequence goes on from NZ_JH651384.1 coordinate 2,305,558, forward strand.
AACGCATCGAGGATTTGCTGCCACGCTTTGAAGCGCATTATGGCAAGGCCATTTCTTATCGTGGCCTGCATAAATGGCTGCAACGGATCGGTTGGAGCCATAAAAAAAACGTTCTTTCTACCAGCAAGCCAAACCGCTAGACCGCTGGGTTTTCCTGTGGCTACTTGGGCATCTGGAGAAAAAATACGGTCAGGATCATATCCTGTTTGCGGACGAGGCAGGATTCTACAGCACCGAACGCTATGAGTGGGGCTGGGCAAAAAAAGGGGAGCCTTGTGACATCCCCCGCCCTGGAGGCCGGGGACATAAACGCAACTGGATCAGCGCTATCCGCGCCTCTGATCAAAGCTGGCAAATGCCGTGGGTAGTGACCGGCAACATTAACCGGATGATTGTTGAACAATGGTTGGAAGCCTTGGGAAAATCGTTGCAGCAAGGTCAGGAAAAGCCCAAACCTTATGTGCTTGTCTGGGACAATGCGAGCTTCCATTTAGGCGGTGACCTGGAGGCGATTGCCATGAAATACCAGATTCGTATCATTCAGTTACCCGCTTATTCGCCTGATCTCAACCCCATCGGGCAATGCTGGGCAACCTTGAAACATTATGCGCGTCTGGCCATGGGAAAAGGTAGCACCCTGGACGACGCGATTGATTACGCATTCAACAGACAAAGTGTAGCCGACTAAAATGAAAAGACTATAAGGCGGGTAGTACAGCAGGTGGACTGTCTTACCGGTATGGTTGGCGAATTCCACCATGCGCTTGAGGAATTGCGTCCTGATCCCGCTGCTTTCCGGGCCATTGTCCGCTTTGATCTGGATGCACTGGCAGGCGTCCTTGTCAGCAGAAGGCATCTGTTCCCATACCCGGCACAGGGAATCCACGATGAAGTCACTGGTTTTGCTGGAACTGCCGAAGGTCAGGTAAACCTGCCCACTGTCCTCATCCAGTACGCCAAAAGGGATGTATTTCTCTTTGCAGCCCATCTCATGGTCAGCGGCTTTATTGTCACCCCGTGTTTTCCCGCCCCGTGAGTAGTCACCGATGTTGACGGTCGCCTTGCAGTCCATGCTCAGGCGTTTGACCGCCCCATCGGCAAACTGCCCATCGTTGGCCTGGATATTGGCGAAGATGGCGTCGGTTTCTGGAATTTTTTTTGCGGCTTGGCTTTCTCCACCTTGCGCAGGCGGTAGCCATTCCGGTTGAGTATCCGCGCCATGGTGCTGGGGGCGGGCACTTGTCCACCGCTGAAACCCATGGCCTGTAACTGCCGGATGGCTTCCGCCGCCGTCAGGCGGGTGTAGGCGATGCTGCTGCGGAATGTCGGGTCTTGCTGGCTATGTGCTTCCGCCAGCGCCAGCAAGGCGGCTGCCGCTTCCGGCTGGGTTTCCTCCCAGCGCTTCTGGCCACAATACGCCGCCTGCGCACCCACGCAAACCATGCCGCTGCGCTGTTCCTCCAAACCCAACTGCACCCCCTCCCGACCCCAGCCAAAACACCTTTCAGTCTGGCGGGCGTTGCCTGCACAATATTTCCGGCTCATGTCCGCCTGGAACGCACGGCGGGTGCTGCCAGACATTTTCGAGGCCGCCAGTTTCAGGTCGGCTATCTGGGATTCACTCAGGATCGGGTTAGCTGTTTGGGGTTCGGGGGGCATGGGGATAGGGACTCCGCTTGTCGATAAGACAAGTGTAGCCATTGCGGGGGAATCTTTCAGGGAAATCCCCTAAGTCGGCATGATGAAGGATGGGGAAGTTGATCATCCGTCCTATTGTAGCTGACTAAAATGAAAAGACTATAGGTAGCTGATCATATCGTGAGAAGTTATTGTTTGCATCCAAGAGTCTCCCCTAAATCAAAGCCTTTTAGAACTTCCTGAATTTCTAACCACTTAGGGTGAATTTTGCCTTGCTCAACTTCAGGTTTAAGATCTTGTGATAAATGGCGTGTAAGTAATTGAGCTAATAGGGAAAATTGTTCACAACGTGCTTTTCCCTTCTCGCCAGTAGTTCTAAAATTATAGGTTACTAACGATACGTAATCACTGACAGTGCTAATCCCTTTACCTTCCGGGATGCTGGAGTAAAATTCATGTGTCAATATTGCTGGAATATATGTTGCGTTAGGCCGTTGCACAGTAAGAAAGTGGGCTTGCTTGAATACTGAATCACTTTTTATTTTTTCTAATCTGTCAGCAAAGTCTTTAAAAATAGGTACTGGCTGACCACCTGCAAAAACTATGGCATCCGCATTCCCATCAGAAGATACAACTTGGCAAAAGCCTTCTTTTATATCATTATCTAGGGGGAGTTATTTTGATATGCAGCAGATCAAAAAGTCTCTCGGCTGTAATACGACTGCCTAGTTTTTCGCTGCCAAGGACAACCCGTTTATTTTCTAGTTTACTTATGTCTTCGATTGTATTTTTTGCAAAGACATGTATTTCCTCTGTGTATAATTTGGATGCTGATGTTAATAACCCACTGTTTTCTGTATCTAAGATGTCTCCTTTGGCGAGACCTATGGCTGCATCTGCTGTTGATTTTAGCATTTTCAGACTTTCTACACCTCCTCCTGTTTCTATTACATTTATTTTTAAACACTTATCTCTATCGCCGACACGACAGTTGTTTTCTGTCCAGTCATGTTCTGCCCATTGGCTAATATCTTTAGCTATCTCGAAGTAAGTACCTCCTTTAGGGCCTGTAAGAAAGGGCAATGGCTGTTTAATCCAATAATCATACCTATTGTCTTTGCTGGCATCTAGCTGATTGGCTGGAATTCCTGGGAGGGGAGAGTAAATGTTTTTAACTTCTTGGCGGCATTCTGCAAGTGTTATTTGTTGTGGTATTGGTGTAGACGTAACCTGATTATTCGAGGAAGAGGGTAATGGAATTACTATTTTTGTAGGTGGTTCTTTTAAATAAAGATATAGCAAATATGTAGCAATAAAACCTAAAAAAAATAAAAGCAACAACCATTTAGTAAGGTTTGAGTTATTATTTTGATGTGTATTTTTGGTATAAGTTGGCATGTCAATCAGTTCGGCACGGAGATCAAATGCATAACCATCAAACTTGCCTTTTAAAATATGAACTGTGTCAAGATTGTCAATTAGCAGTTGTTTATTTCGACCTTGGCATTGTTCACTCACATTGTTAAGTTTTATTGCAAGCTTTACAATATTGGGTTGATTGGCATATCTAGTTATTAAATTCAGGGAGGTCGATTGTAATTGGGATAATTCTTGTAAAGGATGCTGATTGTCTTCTAGTTTTAGAATAGCTTTTCCGAGTACTTCGCCTATCCCAGCAAAAATGTTTGCCAAATCTTCTCTTTGAGCTTTACTTTGGTTTTTTAGAAAAGCCACAAAGTCGGGAGTGGTCTTCATAAAATTTAATAATAGACTGAGAGCATCTGTTCCCGTTACCATGGCTTTATCCAATAAATACTCAAACGCGCTTAAATTTAAACATAAATCTCTTGTAAAATACACAAAATTCCTTGATTAAACATGTGGATATTATTGATATATTTTATTTCCAATAAAATGGGGGTTGTTAAGTAAAATATACTCACGACAATCCAAAATTCGGTTTCCTCAAAATTAATAACTCATTGATAATCAAGTGGTAATAGAAGGTAAGGAAACCGAAAGCTGAATTGCCGAAGGTATAGTTGTGCGGCTAATTTGTGTTCTCCAATTTGCCAACACTTTCAGATCGACTTTCTGTTCGAATGCCCATCGATTTCAGCGGGCTGCGGCAGCACGTAGCTGATCGTCACGCCCTTCATGCGCAGCGCCACCAGCAGCGGGGTGGAAAGGCTTTCCGGCAGGTACAGGCGGTAGCCGCCGAAGAAATAATGGTGCACGTCCAGATACAAGGTTTCCAGCAGGAAAGCCGGTGGATTCGCGCCATTCAAGGCTTGCAGGATGGGCAACACCGGCGTGCGTTCCACATCAGAAAAATACAGCAGGTTGCGTTCCCGGTTGAAAAAAACGTGGTTGACGCCAAGATAATAGAAAATATCCTTTTCGCTGGTGCTGGCCGGTAAATCACGCCGCTGGCAGGGCACATTGGCCGTATTGCGGACACTTTGCGGAACCGGCTGCATGTTGGCCTCCCAACGGTGGAACGGAATGCTTGGCTGTGGTGTAGTGTAGTGTACCACCCATGATCAGGAATGATGTCAACATGCTGGAAGAAAACCTACTGGCGACCACCTACCCGCACCGCATCCACTACTCGGTGTTCGGCAACCCTGACGGCATTCCCCTGTTGTTCATCCATGGCGGCCCCGGTGCGTATGCCCGCCCGGAACACGCGCAATTCCTGTGCCCGCAACATTTCCGCATCATCCAGTTTGACCAGCGTGGGTGCGGGCGTTCCCTACCGTCCGGCAGCCTGTTGTACAACTCGACCTTTCACTTGCTGACTGACATGGAAGCCTTGCGTAAGCATTTGGGTATCGAGCGCTGGGTGGTGTACGGCGGCTCCTGGGGTGCAACGCTGGCGCTGGAATACAGCAAGCGCTACACCACCCAGGTGCTGGCGCTGTTGTTGCGTGGCTCGTTTCTAGGGCGCAAAACGGACTGGGACTGGTTCAGCCAGCCGGATGGCGTCGCGCAATCCATCCCCGAGGCTTACCGGCAGTTGCGGGCAGCATTGCGCTGTGAACCTGATGATGACATTGCGGATGCTTTGCACAGACGTTTGTTTGAGGCGGATGCTTCCACCGAAACGCTCTACCGTTACGCGCTGGCGTGGGATGCGTGGGAATCTGCCGTGATGGGCTTGCCTGCCCCCGGCTTTAACCCGGATGCAAGTGTCTGGCAGTCGCGTATCAACAGCATCCGGATCTACGCCTATTATGGCTTGCATCGCTGGTTTTTGCCTCCGGAAGGCGTGTTGCCGGGGCTGGAACGTATCCGCCATATTCCGGGCGCGATTGTGCATGGCTTGCAAGACCGTGTGTGCCAACATGCCGGTGCGGCCTTGCTGGCGGAGAAGCTTCCCCGGATGCGCCTGAAAAGCATTGAGGCCGGTCACGGAATGCATGAAAGCGTCATGCAACAGACCGTACAGCAGGCGGCAAACTCGTTATTCGCCTACCTGAGCAGCAGCAAGGTGCTGTAACACTGCTCAGACCGGCTCACGTTCAATCGCGCCGCAGACCGGGCAGTTGGGGTCACGTGGCAGTTTGAACCCCATCCATTCCATCGCCTGCCCGTCGAACAGCAGCACCCGCCCGGTCAGGGTCTGGCCGTTACCGACCAGCAGTTTGATTACCTCCAGCGCCTGCATACTGCCGAGGATACCGAGTAGCGGGCCGACCACGCCGTTTTCGCTACAGGTTTGTGCGAGGCTTCCCACCTTGCCGTAGAAGCAGTGGTAGCAAGGGTTTTCGCCCAGCCAAGGTTGGAATACGCTGATTTGCCCTTCCCAACGGATAGCGGCGGCGGATACCAGCGGCTTGCGGGCAGCCACGGCGGCGCGGTTGATCAGCAGGCGGGAATTGAGGTTGTCGGTGCAATCCACCACCACGTCAACCTGCTGCATTTGAGCCAGCAAAGCCGCTTCATCCAGTCTGGCGGGGATGGTTTCGACCATGATTTCCGGGTTGAGGCGGCGCAGGGTTTCAGCGGCGGAATCCACCTTGGGCTGGCCGACCTTGGGTGTGTCGTGCACGATCTGGCGTTGCAGGTTGGTCAGGTCAACCACATCCGGGTCGCACAACACCAGTTTGCCGATGCCACTAGAGGCGAGGTACATGGCAACCGGTGACCCCAGCCCGCCGATGCCAAGAATCAGTACGGTAGCGGCATTGAGCTGTTCCTGCCCTGCCAGATCAATCTGCGGCAGCATGATCTGGCGGCTGTAGCGCAGCAATTGTTCATCTTCCATCGGTATCCCTCCCCATTGTGTTCAGTGTATTCCAACATGCCGGTCTGGGCGCGTCTTCCCACCTTTTACCAACCTTTTCATCAAAAGGCATGAATCCCAACCTTTTTCCAACCTTTGCATTTTAACTTATCCACAAGGGGACAATCCCGACCTACCAAAGACCACTAGAGAGAGGAAACAAACATGCAATACGCAAACCCGAATACTGAAAGCGCGGTCATCAACTTCAAGGAACGCTACGGCAACTTCATCGGCGGGCAATGGAAAGAACCGGTCAACGGCGAATACTTCGACAATATTTCCCCGGTCAATGGCAAGCCATTCTGCCAGATTCCACGCTCCACGGCGGAAGACATCGAACTGGCGCTGGATGCAGCCCACGCCGCCAAGGACGCCTGGGGCAAAACCTCCGTCGCTGCCCGTTCCAACATCCTGCTGAAAATCGCTGACCGTATCGAAGCCAACCTGGAAAAGCTGGCCATCGCCGAAACCTGGGACAACGGCAAAGCCGTGCGCGAAACCCTTAACGCTGACGTACCATTGTCTGCTGACCACTTCCGCTACTTCGCAGGCTGCTTGCGGGCGCAGGAAGGCACAATGGGCGAAATCGACGAAAACACCGTCGCCTACCATTTCCATGAACCACTGGGCGTGGTCGGGCAGATCATTCCGTGGAACTTCCCGCTGCTGATGGCGGCGTGGAAACTGGCCCCGGCACTGGCGGCAGGCAACTGCGTGGTGCTGAAACCGGCTGAACAGACCCCGGCTTCCATCCTGGTACTGATGGAGCTGATCGAAGACCTGCTGCCACCGGGCGTACTGAACATCGTCAACGGTTTCGGCGTGGAAGCAGGCAAGGCGCTGGCCACCAGCACCCGTATCGCCAAGATCGCCTTCACCGGCTCCACCCCGGTCGGCTCCCTGATCATGAAATACGCCGCCGACAACATTATCCCATCCACCGTGGAACTGGGCGGCAAATCACCCAACGTCTACTTCGCTGACGTAATGGATCACGAAGACGCCTTCCTGAGCAAGGCGGTGGAAGGCGCGGTACTAGCGTTCTTCAACCAGGGCGAAGTCTGCACCTGCCCATCCCGCCTGCTGATTCAGGAAGACATTTACGAAAAGTTCATCGGCATGGTGGTCGAGCGTGCCGCCCTGATCAAACGCGGCAACCCGCTGGATACCGACGTCATGGTCGGCGCGCAAGCATCACAGGAGCAGTACGACAAGATTCTGGAATACATCCAGATCGGTAAGGACGAAGGCGCGGAAGTCATCACCGGCGGTTCAGCCGAACAACTGGACGGCGACTACTGCGATGGTTACTACATCAAGCCGACCCTGCTGAAAGGCACCAACAACATGCGCGTGTTCCAGGAAGAAATCTTCGGGCCGGTCGTGTCTGTAGCCACTTTCAAGGACGAAGCCGAAGCGCTGGCAATTGCCAACGACACGGAATTCGGCCTGGGCGCAGGCGTGTGGACCCGCGACATGAACCGCTCCTACCGCATGGGCCGCGGCATTCAGGCTGGCCGCGTGTGGACTAACTGCTACCACCTCTACCCGGCACACGCAGCCTTCGGTGGTTACAAAAAATCCGGCGTAGGCCGTGAAACCCACAAGATGATGCTCGACCACTACCAGCAGACCAAAAACCTGCTGGTCAGCTACGACATCAACCCACTGGGTTTCTTCTAAAACTTTCCTCCTCAAGCGGTGTGCGTGGGTCGGGTTAGCCTGACCCACGCTTTTTTACACCAATAACTGATCAGTAACGGGAAGTACCCGTCCATTGCAACTTGCCAAACAATGCCCACGCCGCCACAGCCAATGTGGACAGGAAGGAAACCAGCGCCCAATTGGCCAGTGACAGCCCCAGGATCACCAGTTCCTCGTCTTCACACAGACCCGTTACCTCGAACAGGCTGGGGATGTTGTCGCTCAGGAAATAAACCAGTTGCTCAATCAGGTTGGGTTTGGCTCCTGCGCAAGAGGCGTCACCGGGTGGTAGCAGCTGCAACCAGGTTTGATAGCCCGCCACGCTGGTACCGACGCCTGCCAGCAGCAGCACCATCCCACCCCAGATTTTTTCCAGAAAACCCGCCGCCGCCAGCAGGCCAAATACGCCAATCAGCATGAACAGCAAGCGCTGGAAAATACACAGGTAGCAAGGGTGCAGGTCAAGCATGGCGGTCAGGATCAGGCTGGCTACAGCCAAACCCATTGTGCCCACCCCGACGGCCAGCCAGATAAGTTTACGGTTTATTGTCAGCATTGTTTTGGTTTCCTTGTATCCATACTTGTTGTGTCATGTGATTGATTAACCAGACGTGAAAATTATAGCAGTTTTGCCGCCAATGCTACCGCTTTGCGCTGCACGGATTCCGGCAGCTCCGCATGAGGCCGTTGGCTTACCAGCCCGGTAAACAGGCTGCCGACGGTATCCGCGCCGATCGTTTTGGCCGTCTGTTTGAGTTGGGAATGCGTACTGTACACCCACCGCCCCAGCAAACCCGGAGCCGCGCAAGACGACACCAGCGCAGCCTTTTTCGGCGCTGACTTTGCCTTGCGCAGGTGTGGCGCAGGTAATCCCGCCGGGGCGGTAGGAACCGTTGATGATGAGGATTTGTTTCATGTGCATTCCTCCCTGACGCTACTTTTCCAGTCTACGCGACCTGTAACCGTGACAGGGCGACATAAAGCAAGAGAACAGCAGCAGAATATGCCATACTAGAAACAAGTTCCTACATTAAAGGAGAACTTTCATGCAGGTTGTGAATATCCGTCAGCTTAAAGCCAATCCATCGGTCGCTTTGCGTGAAGCCAAGCGCGATCTGGTCATGGTGACAAACCGCGACAAACCTGATGCGCTGCTGGTCAGTATGGAACAACTTTCCGGCATCCCCAATCTTGATCAGGTACGGTTGGTATTGGGTGTTTCCATGTTCCGCGACAAACAGCTTTCCCTCTCTGCTGCCGCCAAAGTAGCAGGCAAATCCCTGTCTGAAATGCTGACTATTGTTTCTGAAATGGGCATTCCCGTAGTCGATTATTCAGAGGAAGAACTCGACACTGAAGTCAGAGCCGCCGAGCAACTCATCAAAGAACGCCACGCCAAACAAAAAGCCGAGGCTGCATGAGCAACACCGTTGTGATTGCGGATGCCAGTCCGCTGATTGCGCTTGCGCGTATCAATCACCTCCACTTATTACCGCAACTTTTCAGCGAAGTTTTCATGACAGAAACCGTCAGGCAGGAAGTCGTTTCCGGTGGCAACTTCGCAGACTCAAAGCCTGTAGAACAAGCCATCAAAGCCGGATGGTTACAGGTTAAAAAACTACCCGAAAGTCAGTATAAGACCGCCAACCAATTGTTATTGGATGGGCTTGATCCGGGTGAAAAAAGCTCAATCCTGTGGGCACTGGAATTGCAAGATAATGGGCAACTCACCCGCCTCATCATCGACGACGCCAAAGGCCGCGCAGCAGCACGCCGGTTATCACTGGAACTGATCGGCAGTGCCGGTATCATTGCCACTGCCAAACGGCTGGATCTGATACCCCATGCCCGTCCGTTGTTGGAGCAGTTACGGGCGTCGGGTTATTATTTGTCGCAGACGGTGGTGGATGCCGCCTTGAAAATTGCTGGGGAAAAATCTTAACCACCGTCACTTATTATTCCCATAAGATACGCATTCGCCCTTTTTTTGAACAGCACCACGACATAGCAACGCTGGAAAGCTGTCTGGCTACCAAACCAGATTGACGAGACGTGATTGGCGTTGTCACAATGTCGATGCACCAGTAAAAAACCATGCCCAAGAATCGCACTGTCATGGCCGATGTAGCGGAGTACAGGAGGCAATACCATGACCAACACTAAGCGCACCCTCGAAATCAAAATCCTCACTGAAGAGCAGGCCATGCAAGCCTCAGCCCCCCGTTTTCTGGATGCCTGGAACAAGGGTGAATACGCCGGTGAATACCTGACCTTCACCTCCCCCGGCATGTTCTTTGAAGTGATCAACGCCCGCCGCTGGGATTTGGTGGTCAAGCTGCAAAAGCTGGGCAAAACCAGCATCCGCGAGCTGGCAAGGCAGGTGCAACGCGATGTACGTCGGGTGCACGATGACATCAAAATCCTGATCGAACACGGCATTGTGGAACAGGATGCGGGCGGAGTTTTCGTCCCTTACGATGAAATCCATGCCGATTTCACCCTGACGGCGGAGGCAGCATGATATGCCCAAACAAAGCGAATACGTCACCTACCTGCTCGAACTGCTCGCCCCGCTCGGGCAGGTTTCCGCCCGCGCCATGTTCGGTGGCCACGGCATTTACCGCGATGACGTGATGTTCGGGCTGGTGGCCTACGAAACCCTTTATTTCAAGGTCACAGCAGATAATCAGGCTGACTACGAACAAGCGGGCAGCCAGCCGTTCAGCTACAGCAAGAAAGATGGCAAGGTCGCGGTCATGTCCTACTGGACGGTTCCCGCCGACCTGCTGGAAGATCAGGATCAACTGCTGGAATGGGCGCGCAAGGCATACAACATCGCCCTCAAGCACAAAGCCCCGCTCAAACGCGGCAAGAAAACCAAGGCATGAAACAGCTGGCCGAACTCAACCTCCAGCAGCATTTCCATGATCTGGGGGATGGGTTCTATGCCGGACATCAGCCGCAAGGCTTGCAACAACCGGAACTGGTACGCGCCAACCCCGCCGTGGCGCAACAACTTGGCCTTGACCCTGCCGAATTCGACACGGATTATTTCCTGCAAGTCTTCAGTGGCAACGCGCTGCTGCCTGGTAGCCGCCCGCTGGCGCAAGCCTACGCCGGGCATCAGTTCGGCAACTTCAACCCCTTCCTCGGCGATGGCCGCGCTGTGTTGCTGGGGGAGGTGGAAACGCCCACCGGATTATTCGATATTTGCCTGAAAGGCGCAGGCCGCACCCCCTACGCCCGCAACGCCGACGGGCGCGCCGGGCTGGACGAATGCCTGCACGAATACGCCACCAGCGAACGGCTGGCGGAACTGGGCGTGCCCGCCGCCCGCTGCCTGTGTGTAATCAAGGGTCAAGGGCTGGTGTACCGGCAGGGTTTTGGGCCGGAAGCCATGCTCACCCGCATTGCCCCCAGCCATGTGCGTTTCGGCAGCTTTGAGAATTTTTACTACCAGCGCAACACCACAGCCTTGCGGGCGCTGGCCGATCATGTGCTCAGCTGGCATTTTCCCGAATGCGTGGATGCGGGGGAAACAAAATACGCGGCCTTGTTCCGGGAAGTGGTGTTGCGCACGGCGCGGCTGATGGCGCACTGGCAGGCGGTGGGGTTTGTGCATGGGGTGATGAACACCGACAACCAGTCCATCCTTGGACTGACGCTGGATGTGGGTCTGGGTGGCTTTACCCCGGAACGTGACCCGGATTGCGTGGTCAACCCGGCGGATGAAAAAGGCCGTTATGCTTTTGGCCAGCAGCCACTGGCCGGGCTATGGAACTGCAACGTGCTGGCGCGCGCACTTTCACCGCTCATTGCCGCCGCTGAGTTACGCACCGCCCTGCAAGCCTACGAGCCGGAATACCTGCGGCATTACGCTGCCCTGACAAACAACTCATAACTTGCCCGCCGACGCCAGCTCAGCCAGCCGTTCACGCACCAGTTCACTACCGGCTGTGCTATGGCACAGTTTTTCCATCAGCAGGGAAGGATCCTGACAGGATTCCAGCGCCTTGCCCATGACCGCATCAATGCAGTGCCGCCATTCCTCCAGTTCCGGCGACTCGGATTGCGGCAGGAATGAACCACGGTACAGTGAAAAGGCTTCGCTGGTGCGTTGCTGACGCAGGGTTTGCCACACCTGGATAAAGTCGGCCCAGGCCGGAATCAGCAAGCGATAGGGGCGCGAACCGATTTGCCCGTCCAGCACCCGGCGCAGGTGTGAGAGTTCCGATTTCAAGGTGGCGGTGGAAACCGGCGAGTCGCCATACAGCGCGGCGTGAAAGCCTTCCAGGCTTAGCCCTTGCGGGTTCAGCGCCAGCAGGCAGAGGATTTCCACCTGCCGCATGGGCAGGTTCAAGGGTTTACCCCTGAACAGCACCCGGGGTTGCCCGAGGGCATGGATTTCCAGTTCGGCGCGCGGCAGGTTCTGGGGCAAGCCGGTAGCGATGGAACGCGCCAGCTCCGTGACTGCCGCCTGCCCCAGTGGCGTGTGGCGGTTCCAGGTGGTGGACATATCCAGGATGCCGACGCATTCGCCGGATTGCGGATGGATGATGGGCGCGGCGTAACACACCCAGTCATGCACAAACGGCAGGTAATGTTCGGATGAAAACACCGTGACGGAACGGCGCAGTTTCAGCGACAGGCCCACCGCGTTGGTACCGACCGAACGTTCATCCCAATGCCCCCCAGCGGTGAAATTGACGGATTCAGCGCGGCGCTGCATGTGGCTGCTGGCAAAAGTCCACAGCAAGCGTCCGCACGGGTCGGCAATGGCGGCGACCAGCTCGCCTTCCCTGGCCAGTTGCATCATCGCGTCCTGCTCACGGCGGGCGGCTTGGCAAAGCTGGGATTCCTGCCAGAGCTTGGCGGCAGTGTATTCGTCATCCGCAGGTGCGTGGGGTTGTCGTGGTTTGATGTGTTGGGCGCTGCGTAACCAAGACGACATGATGTCATCACGCACGTTTTCCGTTTTGACAAACGGGCTACCCGCCACAAAACGGCTCCATTGGGTTTCAATGTTGGTACGGCGCTGTGACAGGGGGCCACCTGTCAAATTTGCCTGCTTCATCCGCCTCCTCCTGCGTCAAAGCGTTGTGGTGATCAGGAAATAGTCTTACCTACCTTTTCCCAACCTCCTGTTGCGTAGTATCTGCCTTAACATGCTGATTACGCTATTGTACTGGGTGTTTTATCGGAGAATATCATGTAAATTTGTGGATTAAAAGACTGTTAAACAATTGTTGCATAACCGGATTGATGTAATGAAAGGGTCATCCGTAGGTTTTGTTTCGGGTTTTAATTTCAGGCTCTCTTTTTTTTAAACGGGAGCTATTTCTGTTTATTAATTAAAAATTTATACATAAAAATCATGTAATTATGAAATGGCATTTTAAATAGACTTGTTTTGTTGTGCTTGCCATCATTATTTTCCGAAAGCTTTAAGCAATTACCAACCTTTTTCCAACCTGAAACATTTAAACATCGTCTCCACCCGGCGTATTCAGGGTAAACCAGTAAATAGAATGGAGAGGATGATATGCGTAAAAAACAGATTGCATTAATGGTGGCAGCCATTGTGGCCGCCAGTTCCCTGTCAACGGTATCTGCCGCCACTTGGCAGGCAGGTGATTGGGAGCTGGGTCTGGGTGGCAACGTCAATACTTTCTACACCGTGACCCAGTGCGACAGCGGTGATCTGGGCGCTAACGGCGGAACCATGGCGGGTCTGGCGTGTGCGGATCTGGATACGGGAACGGTCGCCGACGGTAATACCCACAGCGTTTCCAATGGTCTCCTGCCCGCCTCCCTGAACTTCAGCGCCAAGACCAAACAGAACGGTTATGACCTCAGTGGTAACGTCAATGTGTATTACGGCATGGCTTCGCAGGACACCAACGGGTTGGCAGGCGATGCGCTGGACTTTTCCACGGTCGACGCCCGTCAGGTGTACCTGACCTTTGGCAACGACAAGATGGGTACAGTCAAGGCCGGGCGTGATTTCGGCCTGTTCGGGTTTGACCCGATCATCAATGACATGAGCCTGATCGGCAATGGCGCAACCTTTGCTTCCGCAGGCCCTGGCCACACCACCTTGGGCGGGTTGGGTTATGGTTATGTGTATACCGACCGTCTGGCACAGATCAACTGGACTGCACCGAAGAAGGGTGGCGTTGAAGCGACCGTGGGCGTTTTCAACCCGCTGGATGGGGTGGAATCCAACGGCTCCTCCACCCGCGATGGCGGGCAGCCGGGCATCCATGGCAAGGTCAGCTACGATTGGGACAAGGGCAACGGCGTGAAAGGCCGCGTGTCAGCCAGTGCCCTGAGCCAGAAAGTCCAGTTGGCCAACGGCGACAAGCCCAGCATCAATGGCGCGGACATCTTCGCCAAGGTGGATATCAACAATACCAGCCTCGCTGGCTCCTATTACCAGGGCAAAGGTATGGATACGCTCGGTCTGGGCGGTATCATTTTCCCCGGTTTCGACAGCACGACGGGGGAAGCGGAAAAGTCCAAGGGCTACATGGCGCAGGCCAGTTACAAGATGGGTAACACCAAGTTGGGGCTTAACCTTTCCCAGAGCAAGCAGACCAATCTGACCAAGGTCAAGAACGACAAGGTGACGGTAGGCGTGTACCACAACCTGACCGACAGTTTGACCCTGATTGGCGAGGCATCCAGCCAGAAGAGCAATCTGGATGGCGTGGGTACCGACAAAACCGGCAGTGTCGCGGTGGGGGCGATGTTGTCGTTCTGATGTTTCCCTACACCACGGGCTGTTTTTCAGAGCGGCAGCCGGTGGTTTCAATCTGACACTTCCTCCTTGTGCCGGGGCGACTCCTTTACCCGGCATTTTTTTTGGGCTGGCGGCGGCGACCTACCTTTCCCCAACCTCACATTGGCATAATGAAAACTCGATCAACCTACCAATGGAAGAGGAGACATCATCCATGAAAAAGCCAATGAAATGGACAAAGCCTGCATTCAAGGAAATGCGTTACGGGTTTGAAATCAACCTGTACATCATGAACCGCTGATCCCTTGTTTGTACTGGTGCTTGGTTCTGCTGCGGGCGGTGGATTCCCGCAGTGGAACTGTAACTGCCCGATGTGCGAAGGGGAACGCACGGGCGTCATCAACGCCCATGCCCGCACCCAGTCTTCCATCGCGGTATCCACTGACAAGGTGAACTGGTTGCTGGTGAATGCCTCGCCTGACATCCGCACCCAGCTCAACGCCAACCATCAACTGTTGCAACCTGCCCGCCAGTTACGCGACACCGGCATTACGGCGGTGATGCTGGCTGACAGCCAGATTGACCATACCACCGGTTTGCTGATCCTGCGCGAAAGCCCCAAGCCGCTGGAATTGTATTGCACCGACAGCGTGCACGAAGACCTGACCACCGGCTTCCCGGTATTGAACATGCTGCAACATTACTGCGGCGTAAACCGTCATGTGCTGCCTTTGGATGGCACAGCGTTCAGCATTCCCGGCCTCGATAACCTGCGCATCACGCCGGTTGGTTTACACAGCAAAGCGCCACCGTATTCCCCACACCGTCATGATCCCGGTATTGGCGATAACGTGGGGTTTTGGTTTGAAGACACCGCAACGGGCGGCAAGCTGTTTTACGCGCCGGGTCTGGGCGAAATCGAGCCGCACCTGCAAGCCTTTTTCGCCAATGCCGATTGCGTGCTGGTCGATGGCACTTGCTGGACGGATGACGAAATGCTGCGCCGTAACGTTGGCACCAAACCAGCGCTGGCAATGGGGCATCTGCCACAATCTGGCAAGGGCGGCATGATGGAATGGCTGGCGAATTTCCCGGATGTACGCAGAATTCTCATCCACATCAACAACACCAACCCGATTCTGGATGAGGGTTCGCCGGAGCGTGCGGAACTGGCGGCTGCGGGGATTGAGGTTTCCCACGACGGGATGCTGCTGGCGTTGTAAAACCCTGTCGCAGAAGGCATTAGCACGCTTGCCACAGCACCCGCTCAAACCCCAGCGCCACCACAGCCAGACAGTGCAGGCGGTCAGGTTGCTGGTATTTTGCTTCCAATGCCTGCCGGTAATCCCGCAACTGAGCCAAAGCCGCCTGCATCGCTGTTTGCACCGCAGGTAATGTCGCCAAGGTTTCACGGGATTGGTTACGCACTTGTTCCGCCGTGAGCGTGGCGTCCGCCAGTGATACGTATTTGAATTCCAGCACGATGTCTTTCAGCAGTGGGAAACGCCGCATATTGGGGCGGATGATCATCAGCAAGTCGGAATAACGCCGCTGAATCACCGCTTCCGAATCCATGATGTAATACAAGTCGTTGAACAGCAGCGTCATGAAGGCCGTTTTCACCGTGAGTTCGTTGCTCCAGCGGTAATCGCGGTTGCTGAATACGGCAAAATATTTGTTCTCGACGAATTCGACCAGGGGCTGCAAATCAGCCGTCTGGTAGAAGTTTTCTGCCAAGTGTTGCGCGGTTTGCTGGTCTTCAAAGCGTGGCAGAGTTTGTTCCTTGAGTTGCTCAACGTACAAGCCACGGATCACCAGATTGGGAATTGCCAGCACTAGCCGCCCCATGCCATCCACATCCGCTATCGTCAACACCCCAAAAAAATACAGCAGGGAGAGCATGTAGGCCGGGTCGTGTTGCACCCGTTGTAATTGTTCTACCCCGAAGCGGGTTTCCAGTTGCCGCAAGGGGGTGGTGCGGGTTTCATCCAGAATTTGGTCAATCACTGCCGCACCGGCTGGCAGGTTGGCAATGTAACGGATACGCCCCGCATCCATCGCCAGATTGCCATCGAGCATTTGATCGGGCAATTGGGCTTTTTTCTGGTAATGGCGTAAGGCGTAAAAACACAAGGTTGGATTATAGACAGTGGTTTGGGTCAAGTCCTTGCAGAAACGGTAGCCATTGTAAAAACGGCGCAGGGTTTCCATCACCTCGGCAACGTGTGTCTCGGCTAAACCATGCCCTTGCATGATTTGTTGCACCAGCCCCTGTAGTTCCGCTTCCGGGATGCCACAGAGGGAGTTGAAGTCTTCATCCAGATAAATGCTGGTGGCGACATTGTAGCCGCTGGTCATGTCGCTCAATACCACCGGGGACACGCCCGTGATGAATACCCGTGAAATTTTGCTCTCAGTAGCACTGGCCTTGATCACCTTGAACAAGGTTTTCAACACGCCCTCGCCTTCCAGCAGGTCGTGGTAACGCACCCGGTCATGCGGGTCACTGGTGAGGATTTCATTGGCGAAATTGTCGTATTCGTCAATCAGCAGATAGAGCGTATGCCCGCTGTTTTTCACACTGTTGGCTAAAGAATCAAAACTTGCCAGCGCATCCTCTGGATAAACCGTGATCGGAAACTTGAGGATTGCCTGATATTTTTGGGCGAAACCCTTGATGCACTCGTTCAGGTGGCGGAACAGGTTGCCAGTAATGGCGGCAAGATCACCCTGAGCCGACACTTTGGAAAAATCCCAACGCAGAATCAAGTACTGGTTACGTTCGGCGGTGGGCTTTTTGCCAATGGCAAGGTCGCCAAATAGCGTGGGAAATTCATCCGCCGCATACAAATCATAGTAGTTCGCCAACATTGACAGCAGCAAGGATTTTCCGAAACGGCGCGGACGCAGGAATACCAACTGATCCCCAGCGGCTTCCATCGCCGGGATGTGGGCAGTGCGGTCAAGGTACAACATACCTTGGGAGCGAATGCGCTGGAAATCACTGATACCGTAGGGAAACTGGATCATAATGTGGCAATATTTGGGTTGGGGTATGCAGAGAGTTTAGCACGGGCTATCACAAGTCTGAGGTCATTCATGCAACAACCTCTGCACAACTATCAACCTAACATAGCCCCATGATCCGCCAAGATGAATATAGCCTGAACACTTTATCATCAATGTACGGGCGTGCTCAACCATTAGCAATGGTTATTGGAGTGCTGGCAATTTCATCACAAGGCTTGCCACAGCACCCGCTCAAACCCCAGCGCCACCACAGCCAGACAATGCAGGCGTTCCGGTTGTCGGTATTTGGCTTCCAGCGCCTGACGGTAATCCTGCAACTGGGCCAAAGCCGCCTGCATCGCTGTTTGCACCACGGGTAAGGCTGTCAAGGCTTCACGGGATTGGTTACGTACTTGTTTCGCCGTGAGTTTGGCGTCTGCCAGCGACACGTATTTGAATTCCAATACGATGTCTTTCAGCAGCGGGAAACGTCGCATATTGGGGCGGATAATCATCAGCAGGTCGGAATAACGCCGCTGGATCACCGCTTCCGAATCCATGATGTAATACAGGTCGTTGAACAACAGCGTCATGAAGGCGGTTTTCACCGTGAGTTCGTTGCTCCAACGGTAATCGCGGTTGCTGAACACGGCGAAATATTTGTTCTCGACGAATTCGACCAGGGGCTGCAAATCAGCCGTCTGGTAGAAGTTTTCTGCCAAGTGTTGCGCGGTTTGCTGGTCTTCAAAGCGTGGCAGAGTTTGTTCCTTGAGTTGCTCAACGTACAAGCCACGGATCACCAGATTGGGAATTGCCAGCACTAGCCGCCCCATGCCATCCACATCCGCTATCGTCAACACCCCAAAAAAATACAGCAGGGAGAGCATGTAGGCCGGGTCGTGTTGCACCCGCTGTAATTGCTCCACTCCGAAACGGGTTTCCAGTTGCCGCAGGGGAGTGGCGTGGGTTTCATCCAGAATCTGGTCAATCACCGCCATGCCAGCAGGCAGGTTGGCAATGTAACGGATGCGCCCCGCATCCATCGCCAGATTGCCGTCGAGCATTTGGCGTGGCATATCACCGTTCTGCTGGTAATGGCGCAAGCAGTAAAAGCTCAAGGTAGGGTTATACAGCAAGGGCAGCGTCAACACTTCGCAAAAGCGGTAGCCGTTATAAAAGCGCCGCATCACATCCAGAATATCCACAACTTTACTGGCATCCTGCTGGTGAACTTGCAGAATTTGCTGCAATAGCAACGTCAGTTCGTCTTGCGTCACCCCGCACAAGGCATTGAAACGTTCATCCAGGTAAATGCTGGTGGCGACATTGTAGCCACTGGTCATGTCGCTCAAGACCACCGGGGATACGCCGGTGATGAATACCCGTGAAATCTTGCCCTCGGACGCACTGGCCTTGATCACTTTGAACAAGGTTTTCAACACGCCCTCGCCTTCCAGCAGGTCGTGGTAACGCACCCGGTCATGCGGGTCACTGGTGAGGATTTCATTGGCGAAATTGTCGTACTCGTCAACCAACAGGTAGAGGGTATGCCCGCTGTTTTTCACGCTATTGGCCAAAGAGTCGAAACTCGCCAGCGCATCCTCTGCATACACCGTAACCGGAAACTTGAGGATTGCCTGATATTTTTGGGCGAAACCCTTGATGCACTCGTTCAGGTGACGGAACAGGTTGCCAGTAATGGCGGCAAGATCGCCCTGAGCCGAGACTTTGGAAAAATCCCAACGCAGAATCAAATACTGGTTGCATTCGGCAGTAGGATTTTTGCCAATGGCAAGGTCGCCAAACAGCGTGGGAAATTCATCCGCCGTATACAAATCGTAGTAGTTCGCCAACGTCGACAGCAGCAAGGATTTCCCAAAACGGCGCGGGCGCAGGAATACTAGCTGTCGTCCAACCGTTTCCAAATCTGGAATAGCTACCGTGCGATCAAGGTACAAATACCCTTTTGTGCGGATAAGGTGGAAATCACTGATACCGTAAGGAAACTGGATCATAATGTGGCAATATTTGGGTTGGGGTATGCAGAGAGTTTAGCACGGGCGGCCACAAGTCCGAGGTCATTCATGCTGACTGATCCAATAACGTCTCAACCAACCTTTCTCCAACCCGGCCCATTCCATACTCAAAGTCAATCTGGGAGAGGAGATTGACTCATGACGACAGCATGGACACCTGCCGAATTTGAACAGCAGTTGCGCTCGCTCGGGCGCCATTACCACATCCACCACCCGTTCCAGCAGATGATGTACGCAGGTAAGCTGAATGCCGAGCAATTGCGCGGCTGGGTGGCGAACCGTTTCTACTATCAGGTCACCATTCCGCGCAAGGACGCAGCCCTGCTGTTCAATTGCCCCGACCGGGAAGTGCGCCGGATGTGGATTCAACGCATTCTGGATCATGACGGTGGGCCAGCCACCAACCACGTTTCCAACGGCGGCATCGAGGCATGGTTGCGCTTGGGCGAAGCCTGCGGCGTGCCGCGTGAGGAATTGCTCGACCAGCGCCATGTATTGCCGGGGGTGCGTTTCGCCGTCGACGCCTACATCAATTTCGTGCACTACGCTGACTGGCGCGAGGGCGTGTGTTCCTCGCTGACTGAACTGTTTGCACCGACCGCGCACCGCCAGCGTCTGCAAAGCTGGCCTGACCACTACCCCTGGATCGACAACGCCGGTTTGCAGTATTTCCGTAACCGCCTGAGCGAAGCGCACCGCGATGTGGATCATGGGCTGGCGCTGACCTTGCAGCATTTCACCACCTGTGAGCAGCAGCAACGCGCCCTGCACATCCTCAAATTCAAGCTGGATGTGTTGTGGACAATGCTGGATGCGATGTATCTGGCCTACGTCCAGCACATGCCGCCCTATTTCAACATTGCGGAGGCGGGAGATGAGTAACCTGAACGCCAAACCCGCACTCGCCCCCGGCTACCGTTTCCAGTGGGAACCGGTGCAGGACTGCCATGTGCTGCTGTATCCGGAAGGCATGGTGCAACTGAACGACACCGCCGCCGCCATCCTGGCCTTTTGTGACGGCCAGCGCAGCGTGCTGCGCGTGATTGCCGATCTGGAAAACGAATACGAGGCGGAAAACCTGCGCGAAGATGTGGTCAGCTTCCTCAACGAAGCGATTGAACGCGGGTGGGTGCGCTATGCCTAAACCACCCCCACCGCTGTGGCTGCTGGCGGAAATCACCCATTCCTGCCCGCTGCAATGCCCGTATTGCAGCAACCCGCTCAACCTCGTCCCCAAGAAAGACGAACTCGATACCGAAACCTGGTTGCGCGTTTTGCACGAAGCCCGCCAACTGGGTGCGGCGCAGCTCGGCTTTTCTGGCGGCGAACCGCTGGTGCGCAAGGATCTGGAAGACCTGATCGGTGAGGCGCGCAAACTCGGCTACTACAGCAACCTGATCACCTCCGGTATCGGCATGGATGGCGACCGGGTGGCACGTTTCCGTGAGCTGGGGCTGGATCACATCCAGGTCAGCTTCCAGGCCGACGATGCGGTGCTGAACGACTATCTGGCCGGTACGCAGGCTTTCCAGCACAAGCTGGAGATGTCGCGGGCGGTCAAGGCGAATGGCTACCCGATGGTGCTGTGTTTCGTCATCCACCGGCAGAATACCCACCGCATCCCGCAGATGCTGGAACTGGCGGCGGAATTGCAGGCCGATTATGTGGAACTGGCCACCACCCAGTTCGAGGGCTGGGCGCTGCTCAACCGCGACCACCTGCTGCCGACGCTGGAACAGGTGCGCGAAGCCGAGCGTGTCGCCCACGAATATCAGGAAAAACTCAAGGGCAGGATGCGGATTTACTACGTCGTGCCTGATTACTACGAAAACCGCCCCAAAGCCTGTGTCGGCGGTTGGGGGCGCGTATTCCTCGCGGTCGCGCCGGATGGCGTGGCGTTGCCTTGCCATGCCGCCCGCGACCTGCCGGGGTTGGAACTGTTCAACGTGCGTGAGCACAGCATGGAATGGCTGTGGAACGAATCCTCTACTTTCAACCATTTCCGTGGCGAAGGCTGGATGAAAGAGCCATGCCGCAGCTGTGACGAGCGTGAAAAGGACTTTGGCGGCTGTCATTGTCAGGCGTTCAAGCTGACCGGCGACCCGGCCAATGCCGACCCAACTTGCGCCAAATCACCGCACCATCACCTCATTGAGCAAGCGATTGACACTACCCGACTGGGTACACAAGCGCCTAGCAGACCCATGGTTTTCCGGCAACGACAAAAATCAAAAACGCCCAACCTTTTTCCAACCTGATGTTGGATAAGCTGTTTTTCAACACCTGCAAGGTCTGGGGAGAGCTGTTGCAGGCTTTAATCCGACAAATTGGCTTGATAGCTGGAGAGGAGATTCGATTCATGAAAACAGAGCGTTCATTCCGTAAAGCATTGCTCGCGCTGACCATTGGTTGCGCACTGAGTACGCCTACCCTAATGGCAGCGGTTACTGATCAGGATATTACCGACGATGCCAAAACCACCCATGACGTGGTGAGCTATGGCATGGGTTTGCAAGGCCAACGTTTTAGCCCGCTGGAAACCCTGAATACTGAAACCGTCAAAAACCTGGTGCCTGCCTACGTTCTGTCATTCGGTGATGAGAAACAACGCGGCCAGGAAGCTCAGCCGCTGGTCAGTAACGGCAAGATTTTCGTCACGGCCTCCTATTCCCGCGTGTTCGCTGTCGATGCCAAGACTGGCGAGGAACTGTGGCAGTATGACCACCGCCTGCCGGACGGCATCCTGCCTTGCTGTGATGTGGTCAACCGTGGCGGCGCGCTGTATGACAACCTGTTCATCTTTTCCACCCTGGATGCGCAACTGGTAGCGCTGGATCAGGATACCGGCAAAGTCGTGTGGAAGGAAAAACTGGATGACTACAAGGCTGGCTATTCCAACACCGCCGCGCCCATCGTCGTCAAGGGCAAGGTCATCACCGGCGTCTCCGGTGGTGAATTCGGCGTGGTAGGCCGGGTGGATGCGCGTGATGCCAAGACCGGCAAGCTGGTCTGGTCACGCCCGACCGTGGAAGGCCACATGGGCACACTGGATGGCAAGGACAACGGCATTACCGGCGAAACCAACAAGAGCTGGGAAGGCGACCTGTGGAAAACCGGCGGCGCGGCCACCTGGCTGGGCGGCACTTATGACGCCGATACCGACACCCTGTTCTTTGGCGCGGGCAACCCGGCCCCGTGGAACTCGCATTTGCGCCCCGGCGACAACCTGTATTCCTCCTCCATACTGGCGATCAACCCGGATGACGGCAAGATCAAGTGGCACTACCAGTGGACGCCGCATGACGGTTGGGATTTTGACGGCGTAAACGAATTCGTTTCCTTCGACCTGAAGAAAGAAGATGGCACGGTCATCAAGGCGGGCGGCCATGCTGACCGTAACGGTTTCTTCTACGTCCTGAACCGTGAAAACGGCGAGCTGATCAATGCCACCCCATTCGTCAACCAGATTACCTGGGCGAAGGGCATCGACCTGAAGACGGGCCGCCCTGAATACATCGACGCCAACCGCCCCGGTGCGCCGGAAGGCGAGAAAGGCAAATCGGTATTTGCCGCGCCGTCCTTCCTTGGTGGCAAGAACTGGATGCCAATGGCCTACAACCCTGGTACCGATTTGTTCTACGTGCCCGCCAACGAATGGGGCATGGACATCTGGAATGAGCCGGTCACTTACAAGAAAGGTGCGGCCTACCTTGGCGCGGGTTTCACCATCAAACCGTTGAACGAGGATTACATCGGCGCGCTGCGTGCCATTGACCCTAAAACCGGCAAGATTGCGTGGGAAGCCAAGAACAACGCGCCACTGTGGGGCGGCGTGCTGACTACGGCGGGCAATCTGGTATTCACCGGCACGCCGGAAGGCTACCTGAAAGCGTTTGATGCCAAGAGCGGGCAAGAACTGTGGAAGTTCCAGACTGGTTCCGGCGTGGTTGGCTGCCCGATCACCTGGGAACAGGATGGCGAACAGTTCGTAGCCGTTCCATCCGGTTGGGGTGGTGCGGTGCCATTGTGGGGCGGTGACGTTGCCGAGCGCGTCAAGCACCTGAATCAGGGTGGCAGCCTGTGGGTATTCAAACTACCCAAATCTGCCTGATCTCCACTGCGTTGGCGGGATAGTTTGGCTGTCCTGCCATTTTTTGGGGCAAAGCTTTTTGACTTGAAGGTATGTGATTATGCAAACGGTTAACTATTCTTTTTCTGGCTTTATGGCTGTATTGATACTGACTGGCGCTTCCCAGGCGTGGGCGCACGGTGATGTGACGCCGCAACCGGTTGATACATCCGCTCTGGAGCCGATCGAGAATACAGCGGAATGGCTGGAAACCAACCCCTATTCCGGCAATGAAAAGGCCGCCGAAATCGGCCACCACGCTTTTGCCCAGAACTGCGCGCGCTGCCACGGCATCGACGCGGTTTCCGGCGGTATCGCCCCTGACCTGCGTGAGCGTCTGCCACTGGGCGCGGAAGGCGACGAAATTTTCAAGGAACGCATGATCAATGGTGCTATCCGCAATGGCGTCACCTACATGCCCAAGTTTGAGGGGTTGATCGCGCAGGAAGGTCTGTGGGCCATCCGCACCTGGCTGGAAACTGTTTCTGTGGATGCACCGCCGAAGGATGAAGCCAAGGCGGAAGACGGCAAAACGGATGAGGCCAAGTCTGATGACAAAGCAGCGGCAGACAGTAAAGAAGCAGACAGCAAGACAGCCGAAAACAAGTAATTAAAGGCCACAAGATACCCTCTGCTGGCGGAGGGTATCGCCAATAATGTTGGGAGGAGGAGGCATTGAAATGTGGATCAGGACACTACAGACCTTAACGGCGACAATGTTGATACTGGCGTTGCCCGCTCACGCGGTGAGTCTGGATGATGTCAAGGCTAAGGGGACGCTGAGCGTTTCCCTGTACAAGGATTTTCCGCCGTATTCGTACCTGAAGGATGGCAAACAGACAGGCGTTGATGTTGATCTGGCCAGGGCACTGGCAGACAAGCTGGGCGTGGAAAGCGACATCCGTCTGGTCGGCGCGGATGAAAACGTCGAGGATGACCTGCGCAACAACGTCTGGAAAGGCCATTACCTCGGCAGCGGCGTTACCGACGTAATGCTGCATATGCCGTATGACCGCGAGTTTTCCAAAAAGGTGGATGAAGCCAGCTTCGTCGCGCCCTACCAACTGGAAAAGGTGGTGTTCGCCTTCAATACCGACAAGGTGGGCAAGCAACCCACCATCGCCAATTTCATGAGCGAACCCATAGGTGTGGAAATCGACACCCTGAGCGATTTCTACCTGTTACAGGCCATGCAGGGTGCGATCAGTAGAAACGTCCGTCATTATGCAAACCTGACCAAGGCTGCCGAAGCCCTCAAATCCGGAGAAATTTCCGGCATCATGGGGCCGCGTGGCGAGTTGGAAGGCATCCTTGCCACCCGTCCGGCCAATATCCAGATGCAAAGTCTGGTGACGCCCGGTCTGGCGCGCGGTAGCTGGGCCATGGGTATTGCCGTCAAAGCCGACATCAAGGGCAACCTAGGCAAGGAAGTCGACAAGGCCATGGCCGAACTGGTCAAGGATGGTACGGTGAAAAAGGTTTTCGAGGAACACAAACTCACCTATCAGCCACCAGCGGAAGCGTCCAATGTAACCACCAGCCAGTAAGGAGGCTTCCATGCGTACAACCACTATGCTGACAGTATTGTTTTTTCTGTCTGCATTGGCGCAGGCAGGTGAGGGTGAATCTGACCCGTTGAAATCGCCGCATTGGGGAGAAATGCACGCCCGTTTCCTCAACGGTGAAAATTACCGGTTTGACGACAAGGTGCAAGTGTTGGCTCCTAATGCGGCAGAAGACTCGTTGAACGTCCCCGTCACCTTCGATGCCACTGCGTTGGAGGGGGTAGAGCAAGTCATCGTCATGGCCGACCTCAACCCGATTCCGGGCGTGCTGGAATTCATCCCCAAAGCCATTCCCGCGCGCCTGTCGTTCCGCATGAAACTGCAACAAGGCAGCCCGGTGCGGGCAGCGGCGAAAACGGTGGATGGCGTTTGGCATGTTGGCGGCGTGTGGGTGGATGCCTCGGGCGGTGGCTGCACCCTGCCCAGCGTCGGCACATCCAGCGGCGACTGGAGCAGCACCCTAGGGCATGTTTCCGCCAATGTTTGGCAACGCCCCGACAACAACCGCCTGCGTGTACGCGTGATGCATCCGATGGATACCGGGCTGGCTTCCGGCATCCCCACCTTCCACATCGAAGACCTGAGGGTGCTGGATGCAAACGGTGCAGTGCTGGCGGAAATGGCGCTGTACGAACCGGTCAGTGAAAACCCGATGCTGAGCCTCGACACTGGCCAGCACACCCGCTTCAAGCTGCAAGGGCATGACAACAACGGCAACCGGATTGAGGCGGAGGTGACGGAATGAGGAAAGCTATCCTTTGCCTGCTGCTCATGGTGTGTAGTGCCGCCCATGCCGACAGCTTCCAGTACCCGTTGGAACCACAGGCAGTTGCGCCAGATACCTATGTGCTGGAAGGCAAAACCGAAGATTTTTCGCGCACAAATGGCGGTTTCATCGTCAACACCGGCTACATCGTGACGGATAACGGCGTGGTGGTGATCGATAGTGGCCCTTCCAAACGCTTTGGCGAACAGCAACGTGCCCTGATTGAGGAAACGACCGGCAAGAAAGTTATCCGCCTCTACCTGACCCACCATCACCCGGATCATTTCCTCGGCAATCAGGCGTATGAAAATGTTCCCCGCTACGCCTTGCCCGCCAGCAAGCAGGGGATGCAGGCGGAAGGGGAAAACTTCACGTCCAACCTGTACCGTATGACCGGAGACTGGATGCGCGGCACCAGCGTCGTCCTGCCCGACAAGGAGGCGAAGGCTGGTACAGAAACCATCGGTGGCCATGAGCTGGAAACAATTGCGCTCAGTGGTCATACCCCCGGCGATCTGGCGTTGTTCGACCACACCACGGGCGTGCTGTTCAGTGGTGATTTGGTGTTCAACAACCGCGCTGCCACTACCCCGCACGCCGATATTGATGCCTGGCTCAAATCGCTGGAAAAGCTGCAATCTTTACCTTTCAAAGTCATCGTGCCGGGACATGGCAAGGTGGCTCAGGACAAAGTTCCGATTGAACAGACCCGCGACTACCTACAATGGCTGATGACTACCCTCAAGGAAGGTGCGGCCAATGGCCTCGATATGAACGAAGTCATGCAAACACCTATGCCAGAGCGTTTCAAAAGCGTCGCTTTGGCGCACAGCGAATTACAGCGTTCGGTGAGCCACCTATTCCCGACGCTGGAAACAGACAGTCTGAAACCGGCGAAACAGGCGGAATGAAGCGGAGCCTCCTCCCCGCATTCCTATGCCTCGGCTTGTCCGCCTGTCAACCGGCTTCAGACGCCCCCATCTGCGAACGCACCCCCGACATGCCACCGGGGCTAAAAATGGAGCATTACCGGGGGCCGACCCCGGCTTGCGTTCCCAACGCGGCCATGCTGGATGTGCCAGGTTTGCAGGCATTGCAGCGCAAGGAAAAACCCATCCTGATTGATGTATGGGCGATTTTGCTGCGCCGGGAAACAGGCTTCCCCAGCGTATGGCTCCCCAACGAGGAACACGACAGCCTGCCGGGCGCGGTGTGGCTGCCCAATGTCGGTTACGGCAAGCTAGAGCCGGACATCGAAACCTACCTGCAACACAACCTGCAACACCTGACTGGTGGCGACAAAAGTAAACCCCTGGTGTTTTTCTGCGTGGCCGATTGCTGGATGTCGTGGAACACGGCGCAGCGGGTGCGCGAATACGGCTACACCAAGGTGTACTGGTACAAGGATGGTACGGATGGGTGGGCGGAAGCGGGGTTGCCATTAAGCAAGGCAAACCCGGTTCCACTGGAATAGCATTTAGTCGAACTCGTAATTCAGGCGCAGCAAAGCACGATGCCCATCGGTATCGCCCACCCCAAACGCAACCGCCGCGCCCACATCCAGCCCCTTGGCCGGTTTCCAGAACACACCCGGCGTCACCCAGCTTTCTTCCTTACTCCAGTTGTATTCGCCAGTGAAAACCTGCCTGCCCACTGCCTGAAATGCTGCCAGATTGGCGAAGGACTCGTTGCCGCCTTCTCTGAACTCGCGCCCCAGTTGCAACGACGCCATGCTGTTGCTATCCAGATGGCGGGCAAATGTTATGCGCACTTCGTCCCCCGCTGCCGGATCATCGTCATCATCGGCAATGACAGCTTGATCCCCAGTGGCGAATTCGTGCTCGTAGCCCAGCGCAATGCTGTTGGGCGAGCCGCCGATGTTCATCCAGCTTTGCTGAAAACCCAGCGAGGTATTGCCTTGCCCGTCAAGGCTTTCCTCATCCTCTGCGTCGGGCTTGATGCGGATGTAGGGCGTATGTTCAAGCTCCACCTGGAAACTGTCGGTAATGCCGTATTCCAGCCCGGTGGTCAGTTCAGTGGCTTTGTGTTCAGCGTTTTTGCTGAAATCCACCCCGATCGAAACCTGCCATTCCCCTTTGTCCTGCGGGAAGACGGCATCAGACTGGAAGAAATCGTTCAGCGGTTGTGGTGTTTCCCCCGCCTCATCGTCATCCCCGGCGAAAGCTGCCGGAGTGGACAACGCGCAGGCGACCAAGGCCAGTGGCAAGGTACGGCGGTATGACATGGATGCTCCTTAAAACTTGCAATGACTGTCGCGCTCATCAAAACCGAGCGTGTCGAGGTTGTTGGTCTGGTGCAGGAAACCTTGCAGCGGCGCGCGTTCCACCACCCAGTTCTGGGTGGACAGCAGCAGCGGCTGGCGCAGCTGGTGATCCCACGGGCGGAAACTGCTGGCATTACCCTTGGCACCATCCAGCGTTGTGTCGGGCGCTATGAGGTAATCCCACACTTTGCCGAAATCGCTGCTGGCGGTTTGCTGTACCGCCGTGGCGATAGCCTTGACCGACATCCATGCGGCCCAGTCGACATCCGCCATGTGGCGACCGGCCTGTTTCCCGAAACGCTTTTCCACCTGCGGCGCGCCGTGGCGGCTCCACGCCCAGTTCCAGGCCAGCGCATTCAGGCCGCCAGAACCCACTACCGGGCGCGGCAACAGTGTTTGGTAAGGCGCATTGCGGGCAAATTCCCCGTCACTGTCAGCGATATACACCACGTCGTAATCGCCGCCGCTCAACAAGGCGATGTTGTTCTGGTCACGTTCACGCGGGTCGTTGCCGAGCACGAACGGGCGCGTGTCAGTGACTTCCAGCCCATAGCGTTTGGCGGAACGGGCGAAAGCGGCGCTCAGCAATTTGTCTGCGGGCGCTGGCCCTTCCAGCACCAGCACCGCCTTCCACTTGTGCGCAACCAAATATTGCACCAACCCGTCGGCTTGCATGGCGTGGTTGGGCAAGGTGTGGAAGACGTTGGACTGACACTGTTCCTGCCGCAGGCTGTCGTCAGGCGCGGAGATGTTGAAAAAGATCAGGTCTTTGCCCTTGAAGGCCGCCGCCACTTCACCCAACATCGGTGCGGCGAGGTCGGTCAGGATGAACTGCACGCCTTCCCCCTGTAAGGTTTCCACCTGTTTGATCAGGTCGGCGGGAGTTGCGCCTTCTGCTTTTTGCAGCGCGAAGCTGACGCCTGCGGGCTGGCCGTGGAACTTGCTATCCTTCAGCGCCATTTCCGCCCCGGCATAGGGGCGGCCTAGCGGCTGGCCGAGGAATTGCGCGGCCATGCGCTGCTTGTCGTAGCGCTTGTCGTCAGTTTGTTCCAGATAAGCAATGGTGAATGTTTTCAGTTCCTGAGTGGAAACAGACACCTGCACAGTGGATGCTGGGGAGGCATCATCCGCCCATGCAGGGCTGCAAGCGGTCAGGCAGAGCAACAAAGCGGCATGGAAGCTGCGGCGCATGGTTTGCCCTCCTGTTTAATCATCGACCACAATCATGTACGGCACACGCCCCACCGGTACGGATTTGATGACCTTGTGGTCGGCTGTCTGCACGATGGAGATGTCATCACTGAGGCCATTGGCGACGAACAGGGTGGATTCATCCCTGGTCAGCGCCACGTTCCAGGGTCGGTTGCCGACCAAGATATAGTCTTTGACTGCGCGGGAAGGCACATCGACCACCGCGACCCGGTTGGCGCGCCCCAAGGTGATGTAGGCGGTGTTGCCATCCCTGGTCATGGCCATCCCGACGGGGGTAATGTCTTCCTTGCGGAAACCTTCCGGCGCGAAGGTGATTGTTTCCTTCACCGTATTGGTGGCTACGTCGATGATGCTGGCGGAAGCGTCCAGTTCACTCGTGACCCACAGATCTTTGCCATCGGGTGCTAGTACCAAACGGCGCGGGCGTTCGCCGACCACGATGCTGGCTTTTAACTCATTGGTGGGAATATCGACCACATGCACGCTGTTGGCGGATTCGGAGGTGACGTAAGCGGTGTTGCCATCGGGGCTGACCAGCACGCCTTCCGGCTCGCCGCCGACCTCAACCGTTTGGGTTAGCTGCTGCTCGGCCAGATCGATCGTGCCCAACAGGCTGTCGTCTTCCAGCGAGATGTACAGGGTCTTGCCGTCGGGGCTAAGGTCGAAGGCTTCCGGGTCGTCAATGCCCTTGATCCGCTCTACGTCTTCCAGCTTGGCCACGTCGATGACGTCGACGCTCTCGCCATCGCCGCACGCCACGTACAGCAGGGAATGGTCAGGGCTGAACTGGATGTGGCGCGGGCGTTCAGCGGTTGGGATGTCCTTCACTTTTTCAAAGGTCTTGCCGTCCAGCACGGCAACGACATCATCGTCCTCGCTGCTGATGAAGATGTAGCCGGTATCTTTGCCGAAAACGGGGCTGGCGGCCAGCAGGCTGAACGCTAGCCAATACATGGCGGGGAGCTGGGGTTTCATGATCTCCTCCTTTCAATGAAACGCTTCGCGGCAAGATAGCGGTAAACGGGTTGGAAAAAGGTTGGGTTAATCGTCGAATTCCACCAGTTCCAGCGTCATCTTGCCGCCCTTGTACACATCCGTGTCCAGCGGCTCCTCGCGCTCCAGCCTGACCAGGCCGACGCCGGGGGCGTACCACTCGCGGGTGGTGACATGAACCTGCGAATCGCCCTTGCGCGGGTCGGCGTACAAGGTCAGTTCCGCCTGGCCTTCGACCAGCAGGCAGTGGCTGAAACGACCGGCGGGTACTTCCACCTGTTCATCTACCCCCACCAGCGTGTAGGTCATGGGAAAACGCAGCCCCGAGGCGTACAGGTTGTGCCCGCCCTCGTACACCCGCTCGATCAGGTAAGGCATGGTGACGGATGACCAGGTTTTGCCCTTCGATTGCGCGGCAGGCAGCGGCAACACCATACGCGGCGTTGGGTCTGGCTGGGGTTGCAGTTCAACTGCCGAGCGTTTGGCGATACGGTACAGGCCATCGGTCTGGCGGGCAATGTAGTAATCCGTGCCATCGCTGGTCTGGCGCACACTGGCAGTTGCGCCCTTGAAGGTTTGTTCGCCCAGATTGCGGATCAGCAGTCCACGGCTGGCGGAACGGTGCGGCTGCTCAATCCTGACCTGATATTCCCAGCGCAAACCTGCTTGCAGCGGGAAATGGTCATCGGCGGCGGGTTTGTGGCCGCAGGCGTACAACAGCGGCAGGCAGAGCAGGGTGAAGATAAGGCGTTGCATCTTACTTCTCCGGTAAGGCCGGGTCGGGCAGGTTGCTGAACTTGAGTTTGTCATGCACTTCGCCCAACTGCCGCACGTTGACGGGCGCGCCATCCCGTGCCGCCTTGTTACCCTCTTTCGTGCCAATCTGCACGTTGCCATTACGTTGGTTGCGCAGGGCATCTTCCAGCGCGGAATGCACCTCGCGGTCGTAGGGGAGTTCATACGCCCGTGGTTCATCCGCCGGTTTGTTGCCTTGCAGGCTGGAAGCCCACACGAATATCCGCCCGCTCGTGCCTGCTTCCTGATCCGGCTCCTCAATCACTGAAGCGTGCAGCAGGAACTTGTCCGGCAGCTCCACCCGGCTCGGCCAGCCCTGTACCTGTTTCCAGCCCTGATAGCTGACGAGGTAAAAACTGCCTGCCAGTACGATCAGCCCCAGCTTCAGCAGCCAGTGCAAGCGCCCGTGTGTCACCACCAGCACCAGCATCGCCAGCAGGAAAATGTAGGCCAACACCAGCAATGTCAGCATTTCGGTCATAGTTTTCCTCCCAGCACGATGGATTTTTGTAGGGTGTTGATGTGGGTAACTTTGCCGTTGGGGGCGATGGTGAAACGCACGGCGGTGCGTTCCTCGCCTGCGCGTTCCAGCGTGAGGGTGGCGTAGTGCAATACCTTCAGCACCGGGTTCACTTCCGCCACGTACACCGTGACCGGCACGGCGCGTAGGGTCTGGCTGCGGTAGTAATGCGCATTGACGGTGTATTCGCCGGGCGGGCGCCCGCGAATGGTGACGACTTCCTGATTGAGCGGGTTGATGATTTCCTTGCCGTCGATCAGTTGCATGTCGTTGACCAAACCACGGTCGTCGCGGTCGAGGTGCATCAGGCCATCCTGCGGGCGTTTGAACCATACCAGTTTGCCATCCGAGCCTTCCACCCAGGTGTCGATGTCGTCGGGGCTGTTGTCCGGCCAGCTGACCGTGACCATGAATTCGGCCTTGGGGTCTATGATGCCGCTTTTGGCTGGCGGGTGCATCAGCAACAAGGTAATGAGGAACAGGAAGGCAAACGTCAGCAGGGCATTGAACAGCAGGTCGGTAAACGGGTCGACATCGAAACTGCCCCGTCGTTTAAACAGCGCCATGCGTTACCCCGGCCAGCAGTTTGCTCTCGCTGGCGTGCACCGCCTCGACCACCAGTTTGTCAGCGGTGCGATCCAGCAGCAGGTATTGCAGCCCCAGTAACATGCTGCCGACCAACCCGATGATGGTGGTGTTGAGGGCAATTTTCATGCCCTGCGTCATTTGCTGCATCAGGGTTTGCACCTGCTCAATATCGAGCGATTCCAGACGCCCCATCGAACCCAGCATAATGACGAAGCCAACCACGGTTCCCAGCAGCCCCAGCTTGATCATCAACCCCGTGATGAACCAGCCGACCTGGTGCTGGCCGTGCAGTTGCTCGCTCAGCAGTTCCGCCATCAACTGCTTTTCGTGCACATTGGGGATGGCCCGCAATTCGCGCAGGTAACGGTTCATCAATACGCCATCATCCGCCCTTTTACCCTCTACCCAGGCATGTAGTGCATGGGTCTGGTACGACAGGAACAAGCTGCGGTAGCCGCAATGCAGGCAGCTCAGCAGGAACAGCAGCACCATCAGCGGCGACAGCCAGGTGTTGTCGGTGGCGAACATGAACCGCAATATGCCGTTGTCCCACAGCAACACCAGACCCACGGCCAGCAGACCGGCGAACCACAGCCAGTGCAGGCACAACAGCCAGGGGGTTTTGTTCATGTGCTTGCCCTCCCGCAGGGTGAATAACCAGCCGTAGGGGTGCACCCCTGTGTGCGCCCAATTTGGGCATATACCAGTTTCACCCAGCTGGGGTTGGCGAAAGGTTGGTGACTGATGCCCTGTCCATTCGCGCCCAATTAACGTAAGATTTATTACTGTAACAATTATTACGGTAATCAGAAATGAAGTTCTACAACCGTGACAGCGAACAACAGCAACTGCGTTTGTGGTCGCAACAGGCAGCGGAAGGCCAGTCCAGCCTGACCCTGATGGTCGGGCGGCGGCGTGTCGGCAAAACCGGCTTGCTGGCGCACACCTATCAGGATTCAGCACTCTATCTGTTCATTTCACGCAAATCTGAGCCACTGCTGTGCGAGGAATTCACCGAACAAATCCGCGCCCAGTTAAACCTGCCAATTTTTGGTCAGCCCCGCAGCTTGCGCGAGGTGCTGGAAATCCTGTTCCAATATGCGCAAAGCCAGCCGCTGACCCTCATTCTGGATGAATTCCAGGACATTGCGCGGGTGAATCCGGCGGTGTTTTCCGAACTGCAAAACCTGTGGGATCGGTACCGGGCGCGTTGCAAGCTGCACCTGATTTGCTGCGGCTCGCTGTATTCGCTGATGACCCGGCTGTTCCAGGACAGCAAGGAACCGCTGTTCGGGCGGGCTGATCACCGCATTAACCTGCAACCGCTCAAACCTGCCTACATTGCCGAGTTGTTGCGCGACAGCGGGCGTTACAGCGCGGCCAGCCTGCTGACGTGGTACACCATCAGCGGCGGCGTGCCCAAATACCTCGAATGGCTGGTGAACACCGACCCGCAGCAGAATCTGTGGGCAAGCCTGATCAACGAATTCAGCCTGGTGATTGAAGAAGGCCGTTACCGGCTGGCGGAAGAGTTTGGCGCGGAACAAAGCACCTATTTTTCCATCCTCGCCACCCTGGCCAGCGGCAAGACCAGCCGCAGCGAAATCGAGTCGGTGCTGGAAACCTCCATCGGCCCCTACCTGAAACGCCTGGAGGAAGATTTCGACATTATCCAGCGTATCACGCCCGTATTCGCCACGCCCAATAGCCGTCAGGTCAAATACCGCATACAGGATGCGTTCCTGAGCTTCTGGTTCCGCTTTATCTACCGTTACCGCAGCGCGGTGGAAATCGAAAACTTTGCCTTTATCTGTCAGGCAATCACGCGGGATTTCGCCACTTACAGCAGGACATGGCTGGAACAGCTGTTCCGCGCACAGCTCGCCGCCAGCGGTGAGTACAACCTGATCGGCAGTTATTGGGAGGCAGGCAATAAAAATGAAATCGACATCGTGGCGGTGAATGATTTCAGCAAAACCGCCCTGATTGCCGAGGTGAAACGCAACCCGGACAACCTGCGCCTCAGCCATCTCAAAACCAAGGCGCAACGGTTGGAACAGCGGCTTGCTGGCTACGACATCACCTTCTGTGGCTTTTCGCTGCACGATCTGGCGGTTTGAGGTTGGTAAAAGGTGGGTGGCGTAACCACGCCATTTCCAGTATCAAGTATGAAAACCATCGGGAGGAGGTTCATGGCCACACGGCATCTGCCCGCTTTGCTGGCGATCTGTCAGCGTGAAACCGTCAAATTCCTGCATCAGCGTGGACGCTTGCTGTCGGCACTGGTACGTCCGGCTTTGTGGCTGATCGTATTCGCCGCCGGTTTCCAGAACATTTTCGGCGTGTCGATCATCCCGCCTTACGACACCTACATCGAATATCAGGTCTACGTCGTGCCCGGCTTGTTGGGGATGGTGCTGCTGTTCAACGGGATGCAGTCTTCGCTGGCGATGGTGTATGACCGCGAAATGGGGCTGATGCGGCTGTTGCTGATTGCGCCGCAACCGCGCTGGTTTTTGCTGTTCAGCAAGCTGGTGGCGGGGACTGTGCTGTCGGTATTACAGGCTTACGCCTTCCTTGCCCTGTGCGCCGTATTCAAGGTCGATATTCCGTGGGCGGGCTGGCTGTACGCCTTGCCCGCGCTGGTGCTGGGCGGGTTAATGCTGGGCGCGTTGGGGCTGCTGTTGTCAGTTTCCATCCGCCAGCTGGAAAATTTCGCCGGGACGATGAATTTTGTCATTTTTCCCATGTTCTTTATTTCCACCGCCTTGTATCCATTATGGAAATTGCAGGAGTCGGGCGCGACCATCGTGCATCTGCTGGCGACCTACAACCCGTTCACGCATGTGGTGGAAATGACCCGTTTTGCCCTGTACGGCCAGTTCAACCTCCTCTCTTCGGTGGCCGTACTGGGCGCTTTAATTGTATTTTTCCTGCTGGCGGTGTGGGGGTATGACCCGCAGCGCGGGTTGGTGAGGAAGGCACGGCAGGCTTGATCGAATTCATTCCTGATTTTATACAACATGATTCCTGATTCTACGCTAAAATAATCCTGATCCTACGAAACAGGTATCCCGCATGGAAAACACGGTTCTGTACCCCAGGTTACTGGTTTCTCGCTTGCAGGAAGCATTGGCAGATACACCGGTGGTATTGGTCGCAGGCCCGAGGCAAGCAGGAAAAACCACGCTGGTTCGCCATCTGGCGAGCACCGGGATGCGCTATCTGACACTGGACGATAATCTGACACTGTTGGCGGCGCGGGAAGACCCGGTAGGTTTCATCCGCAACATTGAGCGTGGCGTGATTGATGAAATCCAGCGTGCGCCACAGTTGTTGCTGGCCATCAAAAAAAGCGTGGACGAAGACCGCCGACCGGGACGTTTCCTGCTGACAGGTTCGGCCAACCTGATGACTTTGCCGCTGGTGGCCGACTCCCTGGCGGGGCGCATGGAAACCTTGCCCTTGTACCCCTTTGCCCAATGCGAACGTCAGCATCAGGCGACTTTTTGGCTGGACGCCATTTTTGCTGGCAGGATTCCCGTCGCCTCTAAGCCCATCATCGGTGATGCCCTGGTCGAAACGGTTTTACAGGGCGGCTACCCCGAAGCACTTTCGCGCGCCTCCCCACGCCGCCGTCAGGCATGGCATCAACAATACCTTGACGCCCTTATCCAGCGTGATGTGCAGGAGATAGCCAGCATCGACAAACTGGGGCAGCTCCCCCTGTTCTTGCGGGCATTAGCGGAAATGACGGGGCAACTGTGCAACTACAGCCAATTGGGGGCGCAGATGAACATGGATGCCAAAACAGCCAACAAATACATGGGTATTTTTGAGCAGATGTACCTGCTGAAGCGCGTCCCGGTCTGGGCAGGCAACCGGCTCAAACGCGTCCTCAAGTCCCCCAAGCTACAATTTGTGGACTCCGGTTTGCTGGCTTCGCTACGCGGCCTGACCGGCGAGGCTTTCAAGCGCGACCGCACCTTGTTTGGCTCCTTGCTGGAAACGTTCGTGTATGCCGAACTGCTTAAGCACACCACATGGGCAGAAGATCATTATCAAATCCTCTACTACCGGGATGCAGACCAAAACGAGGTGGATTTCATTGTCGAAAACCGGGCGGGCGCGGTAGCAGCAATAGAAGTCAAAGCCTCCGCCACCCTGACGGCAAAGGATCTGCGCGGGCTGAAACGGTTTGCGTCCCTGGCTGGCGAATCCCTGCAAGCGGGGATAATCCTGTATGACGGGACAGAGACGCTACCAATGGGGGAAAAGCTGTGGGCAGTGCCTGTATCCAGTTTATGGGGTGGCTGATTTAATGGAACGCCCACGCTGGATGGCAAGGCCGCTGTAATCTTCAGGTTGGCAAAAGGTGGGTGGAATCCCGCCGTGCTTTCCGGTATCAAGACTGTATTCATGTCATCGGGGAGGAGGACATCATGCATCATTCATTACGCCCTTGGCTGATCCGTTGCGCCACCCTGCTAAGCCTGCTGGCCGGGCTGGTTTCGCCCGCATTTGCGCTGGAAAAAGTGCGCGTGGGCGTACTGGAATTCGGCACCGTCAATTGGGAGATGGATACCCTCAAGTACCACAAGCTGGACGAACAAAATGGCATCGAACTCGACATCATGCCGCTGGCTTCCGCCGATGCCTCCACCGTCGCGTTGCAA
Source organism: Thiothrix nivea DSM 5205 (assembly GCF_000260135.1). Taxonomy (NCBI): domain Bacteria; kingdom Pseudomonadati; phylum Pseudomonadota; class Gammaproteobacteria; order Thiotrichales; family Thiotrichaceae; genus Thiothrix; species Thiothrix nivea. Next base: position 2,342,506 of record NZ_JH651384.1, read on the forward strand.
GGTGGCGCGGTCGACATCATCGTCTCCGACTGGGTGTGGGTCGCCCGGCAACGTGCCGCCGGGCAGGATTACACCCTGTTTCCCTACTCCAACGCAGTCGGCGCAGTGATGGTCAAACCCGACAGCGGTATCAAGACGCTGGCTGACCTGAAAGGCAAAAAGCTCGGCGTGGCGGGCGGGCCTAGCGACAAAAGTTGGCTGTTGCTGCGCGCCTACGCCAAACAAACAGCAGGGCTGGATTTGCAGGCGGAAGCCGAACCGCAATTCGCCGCGCCCCCGCTGCTCAACGAGCTGATGCAACGCGGCGACCTCGACGCTGTGCTGAATTTCTGGCATTACGCTGCCCGCCTGCAAGCCGCCGGGATGCAGCCATTCATCACCGTACCGGACGTGGTGAAAGGTTTGGGCATCGACAGCGAATTGCCCTTGGTCGGCTGGGTGTTCAGCGAGAAATGGGCGAACGGGCATCCCGACATTGTGAAAGGCTTCCTTAGCGCCGATTACGCCGCCAAGCAAATCCTCAAGGAGTCGGATACGGAATGGGAACGCCTGCGCCCGCGCATGAAGGCCGAAAGCGACACCATTTTCACCCAGTTGCGCGACGGCTTCCGCGCGGGTATCCCCATCTGTTTCGGCGATCGGGAAAAACAGGCTGCCGCTAACACATTCAAAATCCTGGCCGAAACCGGCGGGGAAACACTGCTGGGTACGGCCAAGCCGCCGCTGGATAACCAGGTGTTCTGGTCTGGCTTCGGCCTGCCCGCTTGCGCCGAGTGAGCATGAACCCACGCTACATACGCCCCGTTGTCCTGTGTGGTTTCGTGCTGCTATGGCAATTGGTGGCGTGGGCGCTCGACAGCCGCTATCTGCCCTCGCCGTTGGCAGTGCTGGCAACCCTCTGGCAACAACTGCGCAACGGTGAGTTACTGTTCCATCTGGGCGTTACCCTACTGCGGGTGCTGGTCAGTTTCACCCTGGCGATGCTGGCCGGGGTTGCGCTCGGCATTCTGATGGGCAGCCGCAAAACCTGGGATGCCTGGCTGGACGCGCTCTTGATCCTCGGCCTCAATATTCCTGCGCTGGTGGTCATTATCCTCTGCTACATCTGGCTGGGGCTGGGCGAAACGGCGGCGGTGCTGGCGGTGGCGCTCAACAAGATTCCCACCGTGGTGGTGACCGTGCGTGAAGGTGCGCGTGCCATCGACCATGAACTGCTGCAAGTGGCGCAAGTCTACCGCCTGTCGCGCTGGCAGACTTTCCGCAAGGTCTACCTACCGCAGCTTTACCCTTACCTGTTCGGCGCGGCGCGTAACGGGCTGGCGCTGATTTGGAAAATCGTGCTGGTGGTGGAACTGCTGGGGCGCAGCAACGGCGTCGGTTTCCAGTTGGGCAATTACTTCCACTTTTTCGACATCCAGGGGATTCTGGCTTACACGCTGGCGTTCGCGCTGATCGTACTGGCGCTGGAAGCCACCTTGCTACGCCCGCTGGAGCGGCATTTGAACGGGTGGCGCGCGTGAGTTTCCTAAGCGTCGATTTACAGCACAAGACCTACCCCAACGGTGTCTGCACGTTGCGCGACCTGCGTTTTCAGGCAGGCAAAGGGGAATTCATCGCGCTGGTCGGGCCATCGGGAACCGGTAAAAGTACCCTGCTCAACCTGATTGCCGGGTTGGACGCTGGCTTCGAGGGGAGGATCGATTACCCTGCGGATACGACCTTGAGCTTCATGTTTCAGGAACCGCGCCTGCTGCCGTGGTTAAACGTGGAAGACAACATCCGGCTGGTGCTGGATGCGCCTTCCCGTCAGGCGGATACGCAGCGCTGCGCCCGTATGGATGCACTGCTGGAACAACTGGGGCTGGCGGATTTCCGCGCCAGTTTTCCGGGGCAGCTGTCAGGCGGAATGAAGCGTCGCGCCGCATTGGTGCGGGCATTCGTCACCCAACCTGGCTTGTTGCTGATGGATGAACCGTTCCAATCCCTGGATGAACCGACCGCGCAAGGTTTGCGTCAGTTGCTGCTGCAATGGTGGGGGGAAACCCGCCCGACTGTACTGTTTGTGACCCATAGCCTCAACGAAGCGCTGTTGTTGGCGGATCGTATCCTGTTCCTGTCGGCGCGCCCCGCGCACATTATTCTGGATTATCCCGTACCGCTGGTGCGCCCGCGCCCGTTGGCGACCAGCCAGTTGCAACCCGTGCGAAATGAACTGCTGCAACAGCACCCGGAACTGCTTTCCGGCATCCCAACCTTTTACCAACCGGCTTGCCCCTAAGCTGTGACACAGACGCACGGGTATTAACAGGAGATATTGACGATGAAGCGTTTGAAAATCATGGCATTGGTGGCCTTGCTGGGGTTGGGCGCAAGCGTTCATGCCGCTGACAACATGCTGGAGACGGCGACCCAAAAGGGATGTTTCATCTGCCACTCGGTACAGGCCAAAACCGGCCCGGCAGTACCGCTTGCACCAGCCTATGCAGATATTGCCGAACGCTTCAATGGCCAGAAAGACGCCGCCAGCTATCTGGCGCAACGCATCCTCAAAGGCACGGTGGACACGCCGCAGGACTGGGCGGGCAAGGTCAATATGCGTTTCATGCCGCCCAACGTGAACGTGACACCGGAAGAGGCTGGCAAGCTGGCGGAATGGGTGCTTTCCATCAAACAAGACGCGGTGCCGGAAGAAGTGATTACCCGCGAAGGGATGCTGACACTCGCGGCCCAGAACGGCTGTATCGCCTGCCACGGCGTCAGCAAGGAAAGTGATAGCCATTACCTCCCGTTGGCTCCGCCTTTCCATGATGTGGCCGAGCGTTATAAGGGGGTTGATAATGCCCGGGCAACCCTGCTGGATTCCGTCCTGCACGGTACGGTGGAGAAGGAAAAGAAATGGCCGGATACCAACATGCGTTTCATGCCGCCTAACCCGGCGCTGAGCCAGCAGGACGCCGCAACGCTGGTTGACTGGATCTTGTCGTTGTAAACACGGAAGCCTTTGATGCCTGAACAGCCTGTCCTGTCCGTCGAATCTGTCAGCAAGCATTACGGCGCGTTATGTGCCGTGAACAAGGTCAGTTTCCAGCTGGGCAAGGGTTTTCACGCCTTGCTGGGGCCGAACGGGGCAGGCAAGAGCACCCTGTTCCAGTTACTGACCGGCCTGTTCGCGCCGGATCAGGGGGACATCCTCCTCAACGGCATCAGCATCCGCCGTGACTTGCCGCAAGCGCTTGCGCAAATGGGCGTGGTTTTCCAGCAGCCTGCGCTGGATCTCGACCTGAGCGTGCAGGCCAACCTGGATTTTTATGCTCGGCTACATGGGATGGGTAAAGCTGACATTCGCGCCCGCAGCACCGCCGAACTGGCACAACTGGAACTGACCAAGGCCGCTACCAAGCCCTGCCGCGCCCTGAGCGGTGGCAACCGCCGCAAGGTGGAACTGGCGCGTGCCCTGCTGACCAGACCACGACTGTTGTTGATGGATGAAGCTACTGTTGGGCTTGACCCGGCTTCCCGCGCTGCGCTGTTGGCTTACGTCCACCGCTTGTGCAGGGAACAGGGTTTGAGCGTGTTGTGGGCGACCCATCTGATTGACGAAGCGGAGCAGGCCGACCAAGTGCTGGTCATGCACAAGGGCAAACTGTTGGCGCAAGCCAAACCCGCCGATCTGGTTGAACAAACCGCTGCGCCTTCCCTGCTGGACGCTTTCTTCCACCTGTCCGGCGATTCCCCGCAAGGTAGTTTCCAACCTTTTGCCAACCTGTAAGCATTAGATTATGCTGCACTGCAATATCGTCTAATGACAGGAGTCCTTATGCAAACTCATATACCGGATGGCCAGGGGATGCACCGCATCGTGGTTGTTGGCGGCGGCGCAGGCGGGCTTGAGCTTGCCACCTTGCTGGGTGATTCGTTAGGTAAGCGCAAGCAAGCGCATATCACCCTGATCGACAAGAACCTGACGCATATCTGGAAGCCGATGTTGCATGAAATTGCTTCCGGCAGCATGGACTACACCCTGCATGAGGTGGATTATCTGGCGCAGGCACGTGCCCATCATTTCCGTTACCGGGTTGGTGCAATGACGCATATCGACCGTCAACAGAAGCGGGTATTCATCGATGCGCATACCGATGTAGAAGGGCAAACCGTCACGCAACAACGCAGCTTTCCCTATGACACATTGGTGGTGGCAATCGGCAGCCGCACCCACGACTTCGGCATTCCCGGCGTGGCGGAACATGCTATCCAGCTGGATACCGCCGAGCAGGCCCAGCGTTTCCACCGGCGGCTGGTCAATGCCTGTATCCGTGCCAATGCACAAGAGGAACCCCTGTACGCGGGGCAGTTGCAAGTCGCCATCATCGGTGCGGGTGCGACCGGCGTGGAACTGGCTGCCGAGTTGCATAAAAGCATCCGCACCCTGCTGGATTACGGGCTGGAAACCATCGACGCTGACCGCGATGTCACCCTGAACCTGATCGAGGCAGCACCACGCATCCTGTCAGCCCTGCCGGAACGGATTGCCGCAGAAGCCACCCGCATCCTGCAACGGCTGAAGGTAAACATCCGCACCAACGCGCGTGTTTCCGCCGTCTTGCCCGACGGGGTACAACTGTCCAGTGGTGAATTCATCCCAGCGGAGCTGGTGGTGTGGGCGGCGGGCATCCGCTCCTTTGTCTGCCTGCAACGCATGGACGGTCTGGAAATCAACGACATCAATCAATTATTGGTCAAACCCAGCTTGCAAACCACACAGGATGATAGCATTTTCGCCTTTGGTGACTGCGCAGCAGCGGCCTGGTTAGGCAAGCCGGACGGAACCCTGATTCCACCCCGCGCCCAAGCCGCCCACCAACAGGCCATGCACCTGACCAAACAGATGCACCATCTGCTGGAAGGCAAGCCGCTGGAAGACTTCCATTATCAGGATTTCGGCTCACTGGTCTCGTTGGGGGAAAACTGGGCGGTAGGCGGGCTGATGGGCAACCTGGCCAAGGGAACCTTGTTCGTGGAGGGGTACGTCGCCCGCTTCATGTACAATATGCTGTATAAAAAACACCAACTGGGTTTACACGGCTTCTGGAAAGTTGTGCTGGATACCGTGGGTGGCTGGATCCGCCGTAGTACCACGCCGCGTATCAAGCTACATTAGCAGCATGAAACACCTGCTTATCGACATCTCGGCGCACGGCTTCGGCCATGTGGCGCAAACATCCGCAGTCCTGAACGCGCTGGATTGCCGTGACATTCGCCTGACCATCCGCTCACTGACACCGGAGGCTGTGCTGCGGCGGCGCATCCATCAGCCGTTCACCCTGATCCCCTACCAGCAGGACAATGGCATGGTGATGCACGATGCGTTGCGGGTGGATGTGGCCGCCAGTCTGCGCTGGTATGAGGTATTCCACGCTGGTTACGCGCGACACAAGGCACAGGCAGCAAGCGAACTGGAGCAACTCCAGCCCGACCTGTTGTTCAGCAATGTGCCGTATTTGGGTCTGGATGCAGCGGGGGAGGTGGGTGTTCCCGCTGTGGCTCTGTGTTCGTTGAACTGGGCGGATGTGTTCCGCGCTTATTGCGGCTCCCTGCCGGGGGCGGCCAGTATCCATGCGCAAATCCTGGCTGCCTATGCGCGCGCAGATGTGTTCCTGCAACCCGTGCCATCGATGGATATGCACCCCACCCTGCGTTCCCGAGCGATTGCGCCGATTGCCTCGCTGGGGCAGCGGAACCCGGCACAATTGCGGGAAAAGGCAAACCAGCCTGATGCCACCCGTTTCGTGCTGGTGGCACTGGGCGGTGTTGGCATGGAATACCCGCTGGCGACCTGGCCGCGCCTGCCCAATGTGTGCTGGATATTCCCGGATGCTGCCCTTGCGGCTTTCGCTCGGCCTGATTGCCTGCCCGAGTCGTTATTTGGCATGAGTTACGTGGACTTGCTCTCATCCTGCGACGCGGTGATCACCAAGACCGGCTACGGCACACAAACCGAGGCGGTGGTGAACCGGGTTCCGGTGCTGTGCATCCGGCGGCCTGACTGGCCGGAGGAACCCAACCTGCCAAGCTGGCATCAGCAGCATGGCGAAATTGCTTTCACCACCTGGCAGGAGGTGCAGGCAGGCAGCTTCGCTTCCAAACTCGCGGTCTTGCTGGAAACGCCGTGGCAGCAACCGCCGGTGCTCCCCACTGGTGCTGCCGAAGCGGCGGTGGAATTGCAGTGGCGCTTGCGGGCATAAGCGGTAATTACCCTAATCCCATCAACAGTAATTGCCGAAACTGCTATATTTGGCTATTCCATTATCTATCAAACACCCATTGAATGAGGAGACGATATGGACGGCATCATCAACGAAAACATGCAAGGCATTTCCCACATCGCTGATAACCCTTACGCGCATTTGCAGAAAATTTCCGCCGAAATCGACAAGTACGATACCCGTGACAAGATTGACAGGGTACTGGATGAGCTGGATTTCATCCACGAACTGTTCGAGCCGGGGATGCAGCCGATGGTATCACAGGTCAGGGATGTGCTGATGGAGCGTTACCGGGCGCTGGGTTGACAGTGGCAGGGCGGGCGGCATGGAGATTTACGCCAAACGCTTGAACAACCCTTTCCGTGGCCTGTTGCAGGTAGTGGCCAGTGAGCAATTGCGCGCGCTCAGCTTTGACGGCAGGCAGTGGGAACTCCAGTTCCAGTGCGACATGCGCAAACTTAAGCCTAACTACCCCGGTTTCACGCCACGTTACCAGTATGCGCGTATCGGGCGCTGGGATGCGGATAACGGTTTCAAGCCTTACCCGCTTGACCCTGCCATGGATCGGGCAGCGGTGGTTAGTGCCATCGGCGAGGTGCTGGAGGTGTTGGCCAGCGTACAGGTTCCACTGCCGCAGGATGATGCGTATGAGTTATGGTTGCTGGATGAGCAGAAACACTTGCCGCTGGCGCTGCTTGCCAGTTGCCGCCAGCCCACCGAAATGGAGGGGATGCAAATGCGTCACCCTGCATGGAAATCCATCAGCGCTGCCCAGCTTGAAGTGGAAAATACGCCAGAGGAAATCCGTCGGGGAATGCCGCCCCTCAATTACCGTATCGAGGCGCTAGTGAAAAAGCGTGCAGGGCAGAATCCGGTAGCCAAGTGGTTCCGCCGCTCCGGTCATGCTGACGGGTTGGAAGTGACGGCAAATAACCAGGCCGTCAGCGCTTTACCGGCAGTGGCATTCCCTGAATGCCTGTTGCGTGAGGATTGGAATGACGCCGCCGCGCAGGATGTATGCGCCCGCTATCTGCAACGGTTGGCTCCGCAACTGCTGGTGTTGCAGGGGCTTTCCCATGCTGGGCGCGACCGGTTGGAGCAAATGGCTTATCGCCATGTCACCGAGCTAGACCAATACTTCCACCTTTACCCTGCCGTCGCCGACCCACAGCGGATGACGGCTTTTCGTGTCGAGGCGCGCTTGCGGGCAGCTTGCACCATAGGGAAAGCATGAAAATCAATCTATTTGTTTTCTTATAAATTTATAAAATAAAAATCATAATCTATTTATCAATAGAAAAAATCTTCTTGATAATCAAATTAATTTTGCTTAAAAAGCGCCCTTCATTAAGCGTATATTCATTATTTCGAAGAGTTAAACCCCTATGAAACAGGTAATGCCTTATCTGACCGGCGCTTTGCTGGCTTTTATGCTGCTAGTGTTGATGGCTGCTGATTCCAACCTCGCTGAAGCTGCCGGCAAGAAAAAACGCGCTAGCGTTGGTGGTGGTTGTCAGACCCTAAGTTCCTCCAGCCTTCATACCAAAGCTAGCCCCTATCACGCCACTATCCGTTCCGCAGCCAACCAGTACGGCGTTAACCCTAATCTGGTCAAGGCTGTGATTACGGTGGAAAGCTGCTTCCGTTCCAAGGCGCGCGGCTCACTCGGCGAAAAAGGGCTGATGCAACTGATGCCGGGCACCGCCCGTCGTTTCGACATCCAAAACGGTTACAACGCTACCCAGAATATTCATGGCGGCGCTCGCTACCTGAGTTATCTTTTGAAGCGGTATAACGGCAACATGCAGCGTGCCGTGGCAGCTTATAATGCGGGTGAAGGCCGCATCAAGCCGGGCGGCAGGATTCCCAACAAGGGTTATGTCAACAAGGTGCTGAAAGCTTACGGAAAGTTTTCCGTTGGCTCTGGCGAGAAATGGGCGGCAAGCTCCTCCACCCAGCCACCGGTCAACTTGCCTGAATATAAGGCATCTGTGTTTGAGGCACGTGATAAAAAGGAAAAAGCGATACCGTCAACAGTGGTGAAGGGGACTAACGCCAAGGCTGTTACGCAGAAAGTGAAGTGGGGCGCTGTACCGTCACATAAAACCCTTGCGTCCGCTACCCCGGCTCCTGTTCCGGCAAAAGCAACCGTCAGCAGCCCGCAAGCCAAAACCGGTTTGCCATGGAGCGACCTACATGTCCATTATCGCGCAAAAGCGGGGGATACGGTTTATGAGGTCATGCGCCAGACCGGGACGCCAGTCAAAAGCCTTATCCGCATGAATGGCCTGAAAGCGCCTTATCACATCCAAGCGGGGCAAACGCTACGGGTAAAGTAGCGTTTGCTGCCAAAAGCCTCAGCTGCTCAGGTTGGCGCGCCCAACAATCAGCGGGTCTACCGGGGTAAGGTTTTTTACATCCTTACCCTTGTAAGGCAGTTTGCCCAGCACGTAGCGCATGGCGTTCAGGCGCGCGCGCTTCTTGCAGTCGGACTTGATGATAGTCCATGGGCATTCAGCCGTATCGGTGTGGAAAAACATGGCTTCCTTGGCCTTGGTGTATTCCTCCCACTTGTCGAGGGAGGCCAGGTCGATCGGGCTGAGTTTCCACTGCTTGAGTGGGTGGATTTCGCGTTCCTTGAAGCGGCGGCGCTGCTCCTTGCGGCTGACTGAGAACCAGAACTTGATGACGTGGATGCCGCTGTTGACCAAGTGGCGCTCGAAATCAGGCGTCTGCCGCAAGAATTCCAGGTATTCTTCATCGGTGCAGAAGCCCATTACGCGCTCAACGCCGGTACGATTGTACCAGGAGCGGTCAAACAGCACGATTTCCCCCGCCGTAGGCAGATGCTGGATGTAACGCTGGAAATACCACTGGCCGCGTTCAGTTTCAGTGGGCTTTTCCAGCGCGATAACGCGCGCGCCACGCGGGTTCAGGTGTTCCATGAAACGCTTGATGGTGCCGCCTTTACCCGCTGCGTCACGGCCTTCAAACAGGATCACCACGCGCTGGCCTGTTTCACGTACCCATGCCTGTAATTTCAGAAGTTCAACCTGCAAGTGGTATTTCTGCTTTTCATAGCTCTTGCGCGACATGCGGTTTTTGTAGGGGTAAACCGCCGTGCGCCAGTTTTCCACCAGCTCCTCGTCGGGGCTGATCGGCATTTTGGTTTCCGGTTCTTGCCAGCGCAGCAATGCGGTGCGTAAGGCTTCGGCATCATCCGGTGACGCGCCAGCAAGGATGGATTCCAGCGTCTTGATGACGGCGGCTGCATCTACCGGCGGCGGTTCGGTATGGGCGAGGATGTCTTCGGCAGCAGCAACCTTGGCATCTTGCGCTTCAGCAACGGATTGCAGGACTGCGAATGTTTCCACACTCATTTCTGTTACCAGGTCTACGGTTTTATTCGCTTTGATTTCTGCTTCGTCTTTGTCCATCATTTGCTCCACATGCATCGTTGTCATTAAATCTTAATTTATAAATATTAGTGGAAACGGAGGCAAACCGCGCTGACAAATGTCACCAGTCGCTTTGTGAGGGGCTGGGCGCGGCCAGTATCTAGCACTTTTGATAGCGCAAATCCCACACCCCATGCCCCAACTTGAGGCCACGGTTTTCAAACTTGGTGAGCGGGCGCTCAAGAGGGCGCGGGGAATAGGGTGGTTCGGCGGCAAGGTTACGGAACTCTGCGCTGGCTTCCAGCACTTGCGCCATGTGTTCGGCGTAGTTTTCCCAATCGGTTGCCAGGTGGAACACGCCACCCGTGCGCAGGCGTGAGGCAATCAGGCTGACGAAATCCGGCTGCACGATGCGGCGCTTGTGGTGCTTTTTCTTGTGCCACGGGTCGGGGAAAAACAGTTGCACCCGATCCAGCGAGCCAGGCGGAATACGTTTTTGCAGGATATCCACCGCATCGGTATTCATCGCCCGCACGTTTTTCAGCCCCTGTTCACCGACGGTTTTCAGCAGGTGGCCGACGCCGGGGGTATGCACTTCGATGCCGATGAAATCGCGTTCCGGTGCGGTTGCCGCCATTTGCGCCAAAGACTCGCCGTTGCCGAAGCCGATTTCCAGTGTAACCGGTGCGGTGCGGCCAAACAGTTGAACGAAATCCAGCGGCGGATCGGCAGTTTCAATGCCGAATACTGGCCACAGGTCTTCCATGGCCTGTTCCTGCCCCTTGGTCATACGGCCTTGGCGCAGGACGAAGCTTTTGATGGTGCGGGGGTGTTGGTTTTGCATGTATGTGTTTGCTTGTGAAGAAACCCCTCCTAACCTCCCCTTATCAGGGGAGGGCTGGGGAGGGGTTCCCTAAAAAAACGTCCCGTCAATCGGTGAAGACGCCGAGGCATAACGTTTACGTGGCATCCTCCCCGCCAGGAAGGCTTCCCGCCCGGCCATAATCGCGTGTTTCATGGCCGAAGCCATCAGTACCGGGTTTTTCGCGGCGGCAATCGCAGTGTTCATCAGCACGCCATCGCAACCCAGTTCCATCGCCACCGCTGCATCGGAAGCCGTTCCCACGCCTGCATCCACCAGCACCGGCACTTTGGCGTTGCTGATGATTTCGAGGATGTTGTAAGGGTCGCGGATGCCGAGGCCGGAGCCGATCGGGGCAGCTAACGGCATCACTGCCACGCAACCGATTTCTTCCAGCTGGCGGGCAATCAGCGGGTCGGAACTGGTGTAAACCATGACGTCAAAGCCATCTTTCACCAGAATCTCCGCCGCTTTCAGGGTCTGGATGGTGTCGGGGTAAAGGGTTTTTTCGTCACCCAGCACTTCCAGTTTCACCAGCTTGTGGCCGTCGAGCAGTTCGCGTGCCAGGCGGCAGGTGCGCACGGCATCCTCGACGTTGTAACAGCCTGCGGTGTTGGGCAGCAGGGTGTAACGATCGAGCGGGATGACATCCAGCAGGTTGGGTTCATCCTTGTGCTGGCCGATGTTGGTGCGGCGGATGGCGACCGTGATGATCTGCGCGCCGCTGGCTTCGGTAGCAGCTTTAGTTTCAGCGAGATCCTTGTATTTGCCAGTGCCGACCAATAGGCGGGAGCTGTATTCCTTGCCCGCAATGGTGAGGGTATCGTTTTGCATGTCTGAGTTCCTTTCTTTTACTTTTAACCGCCACCGATGGCGTGGACGATTTCAACGGTATCGTGGGGGTTGAGCATGGCACTGTCAAACTGGCTGCGGGGAACAAGCTCCTGATTGACTTCGACCGCCAAGCGCTTGCCCTGTATTTCCAGAATGGCCAGCAATTGAGTCACCGTGGTGTCGGTGGGTACGATGTGCGGGGTTCCGTTAACCAGTATTTCCATCATCAATAGCCCTCGCCCAGGCTTTGGCCTTTGGGGATTTCTTCCAGCAGCAGGGATTTACTCTTCATCCCATCCGGTTTCGGCAAACCCATCAGGTGCAAGACGGTTGGCGCAAGGTTACTCAAGCCGCCTTCATTCGACAGCCGCCAGTTGGATTTGTCCACAATCAGGCAGGGAACCGGGTATACCGTGTGCTGGGTGTTGGGTTCGCCGGTCAGTGGGTCGATGTATTCGTCGCAGTTGCCGTGGTCAGCCGTCAGGATGAGCGAGTAATGGTTGGCAGTGGCCACGTCCAGCAAACGGCCTACTTCGCGGTCGAGTGCTTCCACAGCATGGATCACAGCGCCGGGGACGGCGGTATGCCCCACCATGTCACCATTGGCGAAATTGACCACGATGAAACAGTATTTGTCATCTTCAACCGCCTTAATGACGGTATCCGCCACTTCCTTGGCGCTCATTTCTGGTTGCAGGTCGTAGGTTTCCACCTTGGGGGATGGAATGACGATACGCTCCTCACCCGCATACGTGCGTTCGCGGCCACCGTTGAAGAAGAAAGTGACGTGGGCGTATTTCTCGGTTTCCGCGCAATGCAGTTGCTTCAGGCCAGCCAGGCTGATGGTTTGTGCCAGATTGGTAGCTGGGCGTTCCGGCGAAAAAATGACTGGTGCGAGCAAGCGCTTGTCGTATTCGGTCATGGTTGTCATGGAAACCGGCACGAAATCGCCACGGTCGAAGCCATCAAAATTATCATCGGCCAGCGCCTTGGCGGTCTGGCGGGGGCGGTCGTTGCGGAAGTTGAAGAACAGCACGGTGTCGTTGCTTTGGATGCGTTCCGCGTTCGGCATAATGCGTGGCTTGATGAATTCGTCGGTTTCACCGGCAGCGTAGGCGTCATCAATGGCTTGCAGCGGGTTGCTGGCGGGTGTGCCGATGCCGCGCACCATGGCATCCCAGGCGATTTTGGTGCGTTCCCAGCGGTTGTCGCGATCCATGGCGTAGAAGCGCCCGGTCACGGTGGCGATTTCCCCGCCAGTCGTTTCCATCACTTTCAGGACTTGTTGGATAAATTGCTTGGCAATTTTGGGGGCAGTGTCGCGCCCGTCGGTAATGGCGTGCAGTACCGGCTTGACGCCGTGTTCCTTGCAGGCTGTTAGCAAGGCGGCCAGGTGCGTCATGTGGCTGTGTACGCCGCCGTCGGATACCAGCCCAAGCAAATGCAGTGGGCGGTTGTCGGCCTTGGCGTTTTCCAGCGCGTTCAGCAGGGAATGGTTCTTGAAGAAGCTGCCGTCGTCGATGGCATCCTCAATCCGCACCAGATCCTGACGCAGGATGGAGCCGCAACCAATGGTCATATGGCCAACTTCAGAGTTGCCCATTTGCCCGTCCGGCAGGCCGACCGCGCGCCCGGAGGCTTGCAGGGTAGTGTGTGGGTACTTGCCAAAATAGCGGTCAAAGTTGGGGGTGTCTGCTTCATGTACAGCGTTGAAGCGTTTGCTAGGGTTAACCCCAAAACCGTCAAGAATCACCAAGATGGTTTTACGGCGGGGAACACTTGGGTGTCTTGTTCTCACTGTTTGCCCTCTGTTGTCATGCAGTCCGTCGTGAAGTCGCGCATTGTAGCAGGTAATGCTGTAACTTGCTTTTGGATTTGACTTTCAAAAGGTTTTACGTTAGTAAGGAAATTGTCATAAAAATAGGGTAATCATAGTAATAACAACAACTTCAACGAAAAGGGGCTGCCTCATGAATATACAAACAGTTGAATTCCGGCGCTGCTTTGCCTGGCTGGGCGCGGGTTGGTATGCATTCAAAAGTAACCTGGGTGCATGGCTGGCGCTCTCCATCGTGTTCCTGTTGGCCGTCATGTTGTTGGGGATGTTGCCGTTTATTGGCATCCCGCTGATTATGCTGTTCGTTCCCCTGCTGCTGACCGGGTTGCTGGTGACAGCCCACAAATCCCTGACCGGCTCGCTGGCGCAGGTGGAAGACATCTTGTTGGGTTTTAATGATGAACGTTTCCGGCAGCCCTTGCTGCTGCTGGGTGGCGCGATGGTGGTGGGAACGCTGTTCTTGCTGGTGATGTTTTACCCGCTGAGTTGGGAGTTGCTCAAGGCATCCTACCTCCCTGGCAGTGATACGCAAGCGAACGCAGTCTTGCTGGAGGTGGCGGAAACCTCCCCCCTTGGCCTGCTGTTGCAGTTGGGTATGGCGGGCGTGATCCTGATGGCATTCTTTTACGCAACGCCACTACTGGTGTTCGAGGGGCTGGAGCCGCTGGATGCCATCATGACCAGTTTGCAAGCCTGTTTGAAAAATGCCGTGCCCCTGGGCTTGTTCGCTATTATGGTCGTGGGCTTGGCAATACTGGCTGCGTTTGCGTTCGGGTTGGGCTATCTGGTGCTGATCCCGGTGCTGACGGGAGCCAGTTATGCCAGCTTCCGTGATGTGTTCGACCCTGTGGAAAATGCCAACCCACCCCAAGAGCACAGGGGGCAAGCACGCGTCATTGGCGAGTAGCTTGTCTTGCCTTCTCGTCCTGCTGAGCTGCTACACTGTCAGCATGAAGGTTAGGAACAGGCTTCCATGAAAATTCCCTACGGCGAGAGCAATGGTGAAGCCGGGTGGGGAGCGAAAAAGCAGGAGGGCGTGGGGCAGGTTCAGGGCTATTTGCAGTTGCCTGCCATTGCCGCCTTACCCAAGCTCAGTGCGTGGCTGATGCTGACCGATAGCGAGCGGGTAGAGGTGCTCTGCGTCGGCTAAAGTGTGTAGGAGGGGGCGTAATTCCCCCCCCCCCTGAAATACCTATTCATCATTGTGCTTGTCCTCTTCCCCTTTGCGGAAGTTCTCTTCCATCTTCTTGAACTCTTTATCCATGCGCTCAAGCTCTGCCTCCATTTCCTCGTCGGTCAGGGGGCGGAACGCTTCATCATCGGAGGATTGGGTTGCAACCGTTTCTTCGTAAGTGTAATGCTCGTCTTCCCAAACGGTGGCTGTAGCTGCCGCAGCACCTGCCGCGCTTGCCCCAGCAGCCACAGCCCCGGAGGCTTGGGCCGGATCGGATGGCGGTCTGATTTCACGCTGATATTCCGCCAACTCACGCGCTTCCTTTTCCGCACCCGCTTTTTGTATCTGCTTGTCAAACAGTCGGCTGGCCAGTAAACCAACCTCAAACAACAGCCACATCGGCACTGCCAGCATCACCTGTGACAGAACATCCGGCGGCGTCAGCAACATGCCAACGATGAAAGCGACTACCACGACGTAAGGGCGGGATTTTTCCAGTGCTTCACGGCTGGCAATGCCGGTGCTGATCAGCAGGATGGTGGCCACCGGCATTTCAAAGCCAATGCCAAACGCCATGAACATCATCATGACAAAATCGAGGTATTCGGCAATATCCGGCGTGACCGCGACATTGCTGGGCGCAAAGCCGGGCAGGATGCTGAAAATCATCGGCAGCACAGCGAAATAGGCAAACGCCATGCCGAGGTAGAACAGCACCACGCTGGACAACAACAGCGGCGTCACCAGTTTCTTTTCGTGCTGGTAAAGCCCCGGCGCGACAAACCCCCACACCTGATACAGCACGTAGGGCAGTGCCAACACAAATGCCACCATCAGCGCCAGCTTGTAGGGGATGAAAAACGGTGAAGCTACCCCAACCGCAATCAGTTTCTGCCCTTCCGGCAGTTGTCGCACCAACGGGTCAGACAGCAGGTTGTAAAGATCCTGCGCAAACGGCATCAGGATCAGGAACACGATGCCAATCGCCATCACCATGCGCAGCAAACGGTCGCGCAACTCAATCAGGTGTGCGAGGAAACCGAGTTCCTCACCGTCTTCGGCGGCTGGTGGCTTAGCGTTTTTGCTCATCGTTGGCGGGGGTAGTCGTGTCTTCGATGGAATGGCGGATGTCGTCGGTTTTTTGCTGCATCAGGTTGCGCAGTTCGCGGATTTCTTCTTCCTGCTTGTTCAGCATGGAACGCATTTCCTCGGTGCGCAATTCGCGCTCGATGTCAGCACGGGTGGTAGCGATGAAGGCGCGCGCTTTGCCAACCAAGCGACCAGCCTTACGCGCCAGTCCCGGCAGACGCTCGGGGCCAATCACCAGCAGGGCGATGACACCCACCAGCAGCATTTCGAGGAAACTGGATTCAAACATGGTTTGTACCTGTCAGTAAGGCATCAAACCTTGTCTTTTTCCTTCGCTTCCGAGTCGAACACCCGGCCACCGCCTTGCTGTGTCACTTGGTCAGCAGGTTTGTCAGTCTCTTCTTCACCATCCTTCATGGATTTCTTGAAGTTCTTGAAGGTTTCACCCAGGTCGCTGCCCATGTTGCGCAGGCGCTTGGTGCCGAACAGCAGCAGGATGATGACCAGAATCAGTAACAATGACCAAGGGCTGATACCACCTAAACCCATTTCCTTATCTCCTTGCGTTAATCTTTACGGCTGGCTTTTTCCACCAGACCCGACATGCCAAAGCGGCGTGCGAGTTCGTTCAGCACGTCGTCGGGGTGCAGGTTCTGCTGCGCCAGTAACACCAACGTATGAAACCACAAATCCGCGACCTCATACACAATCTTTTCTTTGTCGCCGTCTTTGGCTGCCATCACCGTCTCGGTGGCTTCCTCGCCAACCTTTTTCAGGATGGCATCCAGCCCCTTGTGGTAGAGCTTGGCGACGTAGGAACTGTCTGGTTGCGCGTGTTTGCGCTCTTCCAACACAGCAGCCAGTTGTGAGAGTACGGAGTGATTCATCATAGGGGGCATTATATAGGGGAATCCGTATAAAAACAGTTAACGTTGTTTCATTCTGCCGTCGAGCCGCGACCAGGGCGGCGGAGAGATTCTCCAGCCAGCCCCTGCAATAGCTTGTCATAGGCGGGCACATGCAGGTAGCCTTCTTCCTTGACCGCGACAGCCAGGCCATGCTGGGTGGCAATTTCCGCGACGGCTGCGGTTTCCAGCCCGCCGTTTGCTGCCAGTGCGTCAGCCAGATCCAGCATCAGTGCGCGGTGTTGCGCCAACAATTCGCGGGTTTCACTGGCCAGGCGCATCATCATTTTTTCCACGTCGGTGTCGGTAATGTTCTGATCCATCTTGTAGGCATGGTCTTCGAGGATGTAGCACGCCTGGAATTCAGCATCGAAACCGTAGCGGCGCACATAATCCAGCGCCAGGGTAGTGGCCTGTTCGCGGTCATTTTCGCGCCCGGTGGAAGCATTCAGCACCCCAAACACGATGTCTTCCGCAATTCCGCCCGCCAAGTAGACCTTGATCATGTCGAGCATGGAACGGTGGGTGCGATGGATCTGGTGCGGGAAGGTGAACCCGCCCGCGTAGGCGTTGGCAATGCGGCTTTTCAGTTGCAGCGGTGCCAGCCCGAACAGCAGCATGTAAACCACCGCATGGCCAGCTTCATGAACGCTGATGTTGGCGACAGTAGCCTGCTCATTGCTGGCGCGGATGGTGTCGATGCGCCCCACGTAGGGGTAATGCAAGGTTTCGTTGCCCACTTGCGCCACAATCTGTTTGGCTGCTTCATCGTAAGCGACCCGGATGCTGTCGGCATCCACCGACAGGGCGTGCAGCAATAATTTCGACAGGTTCACTTCCAGAATGTCGGTGACGCTGGAAAATACCGGGCGTACCCCCTGAACCGGGAACACGCCGTTGCGGTAAATCAGGCGGGCGATACTGGTATCCACCACCAGTTGTATGCCGGTACGTTCTTGCGTTTCCTGTTGCACGCGCTCGATTTCGCGCGCGATCAGGGCGCTGAAATCCTGTTTGCGCAAGCTGGGGTAAATCAGGTGGATATTACCAAAACGAGCCACCTGTTCCGGACGGAACTTGCGCATCAGTGCGGCCTTCACGTCCATCAGGGTCACTTTGGTGGTGAAGGCGTGGAAAATGTCCGCGTCTACTTCGGTTTCCGCCGCTTGTGTCGCCATGTGAAAAGCGTCATCGAGGTTGCCGGAAATCAGGATCAGGGTCTTGGCGTGGTTGATTGGCTCGTAAATGGTCTTTTGCCGCTTGGCCTGCATGATCAGGTCTACCATGTCGTCTTCCGACAGGTTGAGCAGTTCCTCCATGTCGAGGCTGAGGTTAAGCGCTTTTTTCAGCGAAATCGCTTCCCACGAACTCAGGAAATAGGCGGAATCCGCCACGCTTTCCCCGCTCTGGCGCTTGCGCTGGAGATCCTGACGGCGCTGGTAGTAGCTGAACAGGAAGCTATCCAGATCGTCGCGCTGCTTTTTCGACAAATGCCCGTCAGAGAGCAATTCCCAGAAATCCATAAACTTGGTTTGCGGCAGCGGTTTGCCATCCACTTCCAGGGTGTTGAAGCGCTGGATTTCGTCAAACAGCACTACACAGGGCTGGCCGTCGTGGAATTCGTAGTTTTCCAGCACCGCCGACACTGAAGAGTTCCATGAAGTCTGGTCGACGTTGGAGAGTTCGATTTCGGTGAAACGATCCTGAAAGTGCAGGTGCTTGACCAGTTGGCGCACCAGGTCGGTTTTGCCTACCCCAGTCATGCCCCACAGGTTGACGATCACCGGACGCTTGAGCAGTTCCGGTAGCAGATACCAGACCTGGATGTAATCAATCAGGTCGTCAATGATCTTGTCAATGCCGATGAAATGGTGTTTCAACGCCTGTTTGGCCGCTTCCAGCGTGGCCTTGCGCTCCTGGATCAGGTGCTTGTCGAATGTCAGCATCAGTATTACCTGCCGTTAGGCAGTCGGTTTGTTATGAATATCGCTAATTCAGCCGATGGGCGGCGACTGGTGCGCTGGTTTCGGTGACGCCCTGCAACAGTTCCGGCATGTTCCAGTCGGATTTCTGCGCCGCATCGTCCAGCAACTTGCACAGTAAGTGTAACAGATCGTGGGTCAGGGTCAGGTCAATACCTTTGCCGTCGTTGTCTTTCAGGGCAAACGCAAAACTGCCGTTCTCCTTATTGCGGAAGCCGACCCGCACAATCAGCAGCGGGTCTTGCCCTAATGGCAGGTTTTCGGTTTCCCGGAACGGGTTGTTGAATTCGGCTTTGCTTTGCGCGCGTTCGTGCTCAAAAGCCATAATGGCCTGACGGGAACTGTAATCCAGTTGTTGCCGGGCAGCCGGGGACGACACCAGCCCTTCCTGCAATACCGGCCACAGGCGCAGCAGCAAACGGCGGGTAAACCAGAAGCGGAATTCCTCCCCCGCGACTGTGTTCATGCGCAGCAGGATGCGGTCTTCTTCCTCGATATAACGGATTTGTAACTGGGAAGGGGCAGCCATTACAACCTCATCTCAATGCCTTGCGCGGCCATGAACTGCTTGGCTTCGCCAACGGTGTATTCGCCGAAGTGGAAAATACTGGCCGCCAGCACGGCATCCGCCCCGCCTTGCAACACGCCGTCGGCCAGATGTTGCAGGTTGCCCACGCCACCGGAGGCGATCAGCGGAATGTTGACCCGTTCGGTAATCGCCTTGGTCAGGCCAAGGTCGAAACCGATCTTGGTGCCGTCACGATCCATGCTGGTGACGAGCAGTTCGCCTGCGCCGTATTGGGCCATCTTTTCCGCCCATTCGACCGCATCAATGCCGGTACGTTTGCGCCCGCCATGGGTGAAAACTTCCCAGCGGTCAGGTTCGCCCGGCTCATTGACGCGTTTGGCGTCGATGGCGACCACAATGCATTGGGAGCCGAAATAGTCGGTGCATTCGCGCACCAGTTCCGGGTTGAAGACGGCAGCGGTGTTGATGCCGACTTTATCCGCCCCGGCATTTAACATGCGGCGCACGTCTTCCGGCTTGCGGATGCCACCACCCACAGTCAGCGGAATGAATACCTGCGAAGCGACAGCTTCCACCACATGCACGATGGTATCGCGGTTGTCGGAACTGGCGGTGATGTCGAGGAAGGTGATTTCGTCCGCGCCCTCACGGTTGTAGCGGGCGGCAATTTCCACCGGGTCACCGGCATCGCGGATGTCGACGAAATTTACGCCTTTGACGACGCGGCCATTGTCCACGTCGAGGCAGGGGATGATGCGTTTGGCTAAACCCATGTCAGTTCACCGAGTCCACGTATTGCTGGGCTTCCTTGAGGTCGATCGCGCCTTCGTAAATCGAACGCCCCAAGATTGCGCCCATGATGCCTTTATCTTCCACCTTGCACAGCGCCTTGATGTCATCCATGTTGGTGATGCCGCCGGAGGCGACCACGGGGATGGAAATGCTTGCCGCCAGATGCGCGGTTTCTTCCACATTTACGCCCTTCATCATGCCGTCGCGGGCAATGTCGGTGTAAACGATGGCGCTGACGCCTGCCTGTTCAAACTGTTTCGCCAGTTCTACGGCGGAGACGGAGGAAACTTCCGCCCAGCCATCGGTCGCCACCATGCCGTTCTTGGCATCGATACCGACGATGATGTGGCCGGGAAATTGCTTGCATAGGTCAATCACGAACTGCGGTTCCTGCACGGCTTTGGTGCCGATGATGCAATATTGTACGCCTGCATCCAGATAGGCCGCCACCGTCGCCGCATCGCGGATACCGCCGCCAATCTGTACCGGGATGTGGGGGAAACGCGCCGCCACCGCCCGCACCACCTCACCATTCACCGGCTTGCCTTCAAACGCGCCGTTCAAATCCACCAGATGCAGGCGGCGCGCGCCTTCATCCACCCAGCGTTGCGCCATGCTGGTCGGGTCATTGGCGAACACGGTGGTGTCTTCCATCCGGCCCTGACGCAGGCGCACGCATTGGCCATCTTTCAAATCAATTGCGGGAATCAACAGCATAATCACATCCTTGACACAGAGGTTTGCATCCTACCGCAAAACCGGCGTATAAGCACACTCTTGAAGGAGGATTCAACCCATGCCGCTCCCGCCAGGACATAACGCCATCACCGACCAAATTGTCTCCTGGGGCAAAGCGCTGGGGTTCAATGCCGTCGGCGTCAGCAACATCGACCTGTCGGTGGAGGAACAGCGTTTGCTGGATTGGTTGGGGCAAGGTTTCCACGGTGACATGGAATGGATGCAGCGGCATGGAACCAAACGCAGCCGCCCGGTGGAACTGGTACCGGGAACCCTCAGCATCATCAGCGTGCGTATGGACTATTACCCGCCGGATAGTGTTGATGCCGAAACCATCCTCCAGCAGCCGGAACTGGCTTATATTTCCCGTTATGCTTTGGGGCGTGACTACCACAAGCTCATGCGCCAACGGTTGGAGAAACTGGCGCAGCAGTTGCAGTCTGAGATTGGTACATTTAGCTACCGGGTATTTACCGACAGCGCGCCTGTGTTGGAAAAACCGCTTGCCGTCAAGGCGGGGCTGGGCTGGATGGGCAAACACACCAATATCCTCAGTCGTGACGCTGGTTCATGGTTCTTTCTGGGCGAAATTTATACGGATTTGCCGTTGTCGGAAACTGGCGCGGTATCTAGCCATTGTGGCAACTGTACGGCTTGTCTGGATATATGCCCGACCCAAGCGTTTGTTGCCCCTTACCAACTGGATGCACGCCGCTGCATTTCCTATCTCACCATTGAGCACCAAGGCAGCATTCCGGAAGACTTGAGGGCATTGATAGGCAACCGCATCTATGGCTGCGATGATTGTCAGTTGGTATGCCCGTGGAACCGTTTCGCCCAAATTTCGCCCGAGGCTGATTTTGCTGTGCGCAATGGCCTTGATAGCGCCCACTTGTGTGAGCTATTCCAATGGAGCGAGGAAGATTTCCTGCGCAAGCTGGAAGGTTCGGCCATCCGTCGCATCGGCTATGAGCGCTGGTTGCGGAATATTGCAGTTGCGCTAGGAAATGCGCCTGCCAGCCCCGAAATTCTGGCCTTGCTGCACAAACGAAGAGGGGAAACAGCCAGCAAGATGGTGCAGGAGCATATTGACTGGGCAATAACCCAACATCAAATGCGGGGCAAACAGGGCGGTAGCACCTCTGGTCTGGCGCAGCTTCCCCCGTAAGCTATTTTCAGGTTATGGATGGTTTCCTAAGAACTGAACCGCGTGAACCATGCAAACTATTACCCTGCCCATGCTGCCATTCTGTTGCCTGCTGCTGGCGGGCAGCGCCATTGCGGCGGAGTTAACCCCTGCGCAACAGCAAGCGTTGGCCAACCCTCCGGCCAGCGTTACTGAGGAAATTGAACGTTACATTCCCCGCCTGCTGGCCTGGTACGACAAGGCTGAAGCCGAACTGTTGCCGCAAGGGCGTCCGCTGAACCCTGCGGAACTTACCATTGCCCGCACCCTCAAGATCCAGCATCCGGACAGGGTGCGTATCGTGGTGCTCGAAACCTTTCTACTGCCGGATGACGCTGAACTGCATGCTGAGGCTGAACAGGGTGGCATGGGCAGCGAAGATGCCCGCACCATGGGTGACGCTGTCCTGCTCAAGCCCTACCTGCATGAAAACCCCACTGTTATTGCCCACGAGCTGGTGCATATCGCCCAACACGACCGGCTGGGGCGCGCGGCTTTTATGCGCCGCTACCTGACGGAACTGGAAGTTGTGGGGTATGACGCCGCCCCGCTGGAAGCAGAAGCCTATGAACGGCAGGATGCTTTGGCCGCCGGTCAGGCAAACTGACGCCTGACCGGGGCTGAGTATGTCAAACGCCGACATGCCCTTGGGGGCGGCGCATGTGTAGCATACCAATGTGCACAAGCGCGGCAACGCCCACGTAGAAACCGGTGATGGCTAGGCTATGCGGCAGGTATTTCACCAAATCCTGAGCAAACCCGCTGATACCAGCTTCTGCAAAGCGCGGGGAGAGCAAATAAAAACTGCCGCTGGAAATCACTTCGCACGCCACAACCCCCACCAGCAAACTGGCCGCCAACGGCAGCAGCGCGGACAGGCTTTCGCGGTACAGGCCGCCAAACCAGCGCCCCGCCGCATACAACGCGCCATACGCCGGCACCAGCGCCACGTAAGCATCGGTCACGCAGAAACTGCTCACGCCCATCTGGCTGATGGCGATGTAATCAATCAGCACCGCCGCCGCCATGAACACACCAAAGCTGAGCCAGTGGCGCAGGTAAAAGCCTGCCAGAAAAAAGATGGCCCACGAGGCATCCTGCAAATGGTTACTGACGTGGATGCGGGTGGCCAGCATCACCAGCAGCAGGATGCCACCGACCAGCCATTGTTGTTTGGTTGAAAGTAGTGCGGACATAGCCGTCTCCTTGTCTGTATGTGGTTATTGCGGGGCGTAAGTGACCGTCACCAGCCCGTTGATGCCATCCTGACGGTAACCGAGGTTGGTTTCGTATTGCTTGTCCAGTACGTTGCCGAGTTTTGCCCCGATTGTCCAGTCTTTTGCAGGTTTGTAGCTGGCGCGCAAATCCAGCGTGCCATAGCCGGGGAGTTTGGTGGCGTTGGCGGCGTCATCGTAGCGGGTGCTTTCTGCGTGTATGCTTGCGCCGACCCCGAGTTTGCCAAATTTGCGGTCAGCATCCATATTCAGGATTTGCTCTGGTCGGTAGCGGAGTTGTTTGCCCGTCGTACTGTCTTGCGCATCCTGCAAGGTCAGGTTTGTGCTGACATCCCAGTTGGCTACGCGACTGGTGGCAATGGCTTCCACGCCCTGAATGCTGGCTTTGTCGGTATTCAGGGCTGGCCAGCCGGAAATCATGTCGTTGATCTGGTTGTCAAAGACATTGACTTCCCAGGTTCCAGCCGAATATTTGCCTTGGAGGCCGATTTCCTGGTTCTGGCTGGCTTCCGGTTTCAGATCAGGGTTGCCACCCCCAAACGGGTAATAAAGCTCGTTAAAGCTGGGTGCGCGGAAGGCTTTGCCGTAGGAAGCTTTGACGCGCATGTTGTTAGGCAACTCATGGCCAACGGCCAGCCCGCCACTGGTGTGTTTGCCGAATTGCCCGTTGTCATCCTGGCGCAGGGATGCCTCAATATCCGTTGCACCCAGGCTATGTTGGTAGTTGGCAAAAATACCGGTGTTCTGACGGGAGGTTTGCGTGTAGGCAGTATCACTGCTGATTTTGTCCGTTTGCTTGTCGGCACCAAGGGTCAGGTTACCGTCAGGGCTGGTTTGGATGTCAGCCTGCACGGATGCCGTGTCTCGCCGGGTATTAAAGTTGCTGGAAGCAACACCCCCCTTGAAACTGTCCAGATTGTCTTTGGACTGGCCAAGCCGGGCGGTCAGCAGGGCACGGTCGCCAAGCTGCTGTTGCAGGCGGAGGCTATTGGCCTGTTGCAGAAAATCGCTTTGATCCTGGAAACTGCCGTCATATTCCACATTACCTTTTGCTTGCAGCGCGGCGATTTCCACTTCCGTCTTGCTGGCGAAGCGATGCCCAAAGCGCAGTGAAGTTGAGGTGCGTTGGTAGCCGTCCGGGTCGGTTTCAGTCGGGGCAGCGAAACAGATGCTGGTGTTGCTACAGGCATTGATGCCGTCTGTTTCCTCCCTGTCCAGATTCAGGTTGTACCAGGTGGTTTGGTCGCCTCCGGCCAGATTGATGTCGGCCTTTTTCTGGTTGTGGCTACCTACACCAAGGTTGATTTCCGGCTGAAAACCTTTGCCGCCTTTGCGGGTGAAAATCTGGATGACACCGCCGATCGCCTCTGACCCATACAGGCTGGAGCGCGGGCCGCGGACTATCTCAATGCGTTCTACCTGACCCAGCGGCAGGTGTTCAAAGGATGTTAGCCCGGCAGTGGCAGAGCCAACCTTTACCCCGTCAATCAGCACCAAGATATGGGTTGAATTGGTGCCGCGCAAGGAAAGGCTGGTTATCTGGCCTGTGCCGCCGCTGTTACGGATATTGATGCCCGGAACCCGGCGTAGCACGTCGGCCATGTCGCTGGCCTGGTATCTCTCAATGTCCTGGCGGGTGATGATGGTGACGGGGGCAAGCGTTTCATCCACTGTGCGCGCCTTGCGGTCAGCGGTGACTACAATGTCATCGAGCGTATCGGTTTCTTCCGCGAACAGGGCGGTGGCATTAAAAAGACAAATGACGCTGATGCCGCCAACAGCGGCTAAAGGGAGTTTTTTCATGGGGAATTTCCTGGTTGTGCGCCCACCGCGCACATTTTTAACAAGGTGAGGCTTAATCACCGCCTGTCCGGGCCGGTATCCGGGCTTGCAAGTGGAAATCCTTCCGTCGCCACGCCTTCCCATGCTTCTGCACAGTGGCCTGATGTGGCGGTCTGGCTTGCTTACCGTTGCGGGGGCAGCGCTGGCTTTGCACCAGCTTCCCGTTTAACACCCGCTTGGGCGGGAGCACCTGGACGGGTCAGGAAATTACGGGATTCATGCGGGCGTGTCAAATGGAGGCTGTGATAATGTCGGTGAACAGGATTCCCGGCAAATAATGGACGGAGGTTTCCACGCTACCATCCGCCAGCAGCGTGATGTCGCGCCAGGCCGGACGGTTGTGGTCGAATTCGATATTTTTGCGCAATGGTTTCATCTGCACACAGGTGGCGGGTGTGCCGTACACGGCGACCTTGCGCCCATCGGCATATTCATATCTGCCGCTGAATTCCTGGTGGATATGCCCATTGAATACCACCTTGACCTGTGGAAAATGCTCCAGCAGGCTCCAGAAGTAGCGTTGTTCGCGCAATCCCATCACATCCATCCACGCACTGTCGATGGGGATGGGGTGATGGTGCATAAACACGGCGGCAAAGCAGTCTGCGGGCAGCTGGGTCAGCAGCTCTTCAAAACGTGCGAACTGCCCGTCAGTCAAACGGCCACCTGGCTTGCCATCCGCGTGGGTGTCCAGCAGCAGCAGATGCCAGTTGCCCAGTGCCACCTGTTCGGGCATTTGCACATTGCCGCTGAGGTTTTCCTGCATCATGTGCGGAATATCGTGGTTACCGGGAATGGTGAAAACGGGCAAGGGAAAAGCGTTCAGCATCTGGTTGACGCGCTGGTAAGTGGCGGGAGTTTCTTCCTGGGCCAAATCGCCGGTCAGCAACAGTGCGCTGTAGCCTTCCTGCCGCTCCTGCAAATGGTCGAGCACCGCCTGCAAGGAACGGTTGGGGTAAATTGGCATGTCTGTCCACGTCAGCCGGGCATCATCATTGGCGTAGCAATGGCTATCGCTTACCTGGAACAGACGCACGCTGTCAGAAATTGTTTTCATAAACCTGATAGCCCCTCATGAGCCTAATTTTAAACTATAACTGGCCATATAACTACATTTTATAGTTTTTTTACTTGACTTGGCTAGTGCCTTTATTTTGATTAAAAACAAGGTTTTCATTCAAAATCATAATTAAACTCCCACCGGGTCGCCATTGGTGCCATAATCCAGCCGTAAATGAAACTGATTGATACACACTGCCACTTTGATGAACCTGACTTTGATGATGACCGGTCGTTACTGGCTGATGAGATGCAGAAAGCGGGCGTAACTGATTTAATTTTGCCTGCCGTTACAGCTAAAAATTGGTCGCGCATGCGGGATGTGTGTGCCAGTGCAGCGCATTTCCACGCAACTTATGGCCTTCATCCGGTTTATCTTAATTATCATCAACCTGACGATATTCTGGCGTTAACTGGCTGGCTGGAACATGAACAGGCTGTGGCGGTCGGGGAGTGTGGGCTTGACTTTTACTTGCCACAGTTGGATGTAGTGAGGCAGGAAGCGCTGTTCATTGCCCAGCTGAAACTGGCGCGTGAGTTTGAGCTGCCCCTGATCATCCATGCCCGCCGCTCGGTCGACAGTATTATCAAGCTGGTGCGCCGTTTCCCGGGGGTGAGTGGCGTCATCCACAGTTTCGCGGGTAGCCAGCAACAGGCTGACACGCTAATCAAGCTGGGTTTTTACTTGGGGGTAGGCGGCACTGCAACCTATCCACGCGCCCAACGCCTGCGCGCGGTGCTGGCAACCGTGCCGTTGGAATGCCTGCTGCTGGAAACCGACGCCCCCGACCAACCCGACAGCGGCTGGCGTGGTAAACGCAATGACCCGACCCGGCTTCCCGTTATTGCCGCCAATCTGGCAGAATTGCGCCACGAAAGCCTCGGGCGCATTGCCGAAGTGACCACCGCCAACGCAGTGCGATTGTTCAACCTGAAAACTGAGTCTGCATGAAATATTTCTTTCCGGCCTTGATGGCGCTTGTAATCCTGGCAGGCATTAGCTTGGTGGCGACCCCGTATGTCGCGGAAATGCTATTTCCCGCCCAGAAAACGACCTTGCGCACTGCCACCCCCCAACAAGTGTCGGCGGCACTGGCCAGCTGGTTGGGTGTGGAGTCGGGCAGGGTGAAGGAAGCCCAGGGCACCAGCCAGATGTCGGCGCAAGGTAAAACCTCGTGGTTCACGTTTACGGTAGACCGCCAGCCGGTCGAACATTTTATCCGTGCCAACCGGATGCGTCAGCAGGACTTGACCCCGGAAATCCTGCAACGGGTATTCGTGGCGCAAACGCCGTCGGCAGACTGGTGGCAGCCTGCCTCGCTGGAACGCCAAACCTGTTTCATCAGCACGGATGAGGGGCAGGAGCTTGGCTTGATTTATGACGCTGAACAGCAAAAAGGTTTTTTGGTGGCAAGGACACGCGCCAAAGCGGGTAGTTTTTGAGCATCAAGCCTGTAGGTATTTCTGTTGCAATAGGGATTGGGCGGTTTTTGCCCAGTTTTCTGATACCTGCGGAATGTCGGCACCGATAAGCCGCTGAATGCCTTGCAGCTCATCCAGAGTAAACTCGGCCAATTGCCGGTAACTGAAAATGCCTAAAGCCTGCAGTTTGCCCGCTAAACCTTGGTTGATGCCCTGTATACGGGTCAGGTCATCTGCTTCATTGTCCGGCGAAGTTGGCCAAGCATCTTTTTCCCCGGCTGCGCCGCCTGCTGCTTGCTGGCCAATTTCATCCTTGAGGCTGGTTAATTGCCGTTTGCTGTCTTGTAGCTCAGTTTTCAGGTGGGCCAGGCTTTTTTCCTGTTGATGGAAGTGCCCCAGCAGTTCCTGATACTGGCTGCGGGTTTTCTCCAGCGCTTTGCGCAGTTGCAGGAAACGGCCATAGTCGCAGTCAGAGGGTGGAATGCTAGCCTTGCGCACGACCTTTTCCAGTTGGCGCAGTTTGAGTCGCAAACTGGCGTTTTCCAGCGCAGCATCGTCATAATTGCGGCGCAAACCGGCCAATTCAGCGCGGCATTCCGCTTCCTGCTGCAAGTAAATGAACCTTGCTACCCACCAGCCGACCATGGCCCCCGCGATAATAGCAATGGTCAGGTACATGGCAATCTGGATGGCAAGATAACCCATGGTTACTCCTGGAGTACGGTGATTTCGATGCGGCGGTTTTGCTGCATCCCTTCGTCGCTATCGTTACTGGCAACCGGGCGTGTGGAGCCGTAACCCTTGGCTTTCACTTGTCTGGCTTCCACCCCTTGGGACAGCAAGTAGTTGCGGATGACTTCAGCCCGTGCCTGGGTGACTGCCATATTGCCCAGTGCGGTACCCTGGTTGTCGGTGTGGGCTGATACCTCGATTCTCATGGAAGGGTGTTTCTGCAGCTCAGCCGTAATGCCTTGCAGTGCAGTGATGGCGACAGCATCCAGCTCGGCTTTGGAGTAGTCAAACTGGATGGCGCTGAGGTCGACCTGTTCAATCGGATATTGCCGGGATGGTTTGTACAGGCCGCTGCTAGGGGTAGGTGGGGGGTCAGCTGGTTCCTGCTGGCCGGTGGTGCTGGCGGGAATCAAGCGGTTTTTGACAGCCCGCACGCCATAAACACTGGCGACTACGGCTTGCAGGCGCTGGGCTTCGGCCTCGCTGGCAATGGAACCGATCAGGATGCCATCGCGCCCGTTAAAGCGGATCATGTCTGCGGGCAAGCCAGCCTCTGCCAGTGCCTGACGGCTGCGTTGCAACAAATCGGTTTCAATCGCCGGTTGTCGTAACAGCAAGCTCAGCAGGGTCAACACGGTAACCACCACTAGCGTCATCAGTGTGGACAGTGGTAACAGTTGCTGTTTGTTAAAGGGGGAGATGGCCATTCAAAACTCCAGATTTCGTTGCTCGAACCATTGAATATAGTTCAATGGCTCAGCACCAAGATTAGGAACTTTGCTGTTTATCAGCCAGCGATGGGCAGATAGAGGGGGATAATGACCTGATCAGTAGGACAACTCGCTAATTACTAACGATTAGCGGAGGCAATCAGGTAATGAAGGATAAAATCTCGCGTGCTTCCCGCCGTTGCTGCTCGCCGCCTTCCATCAGTACGTCTTGTAAAATGTCGGCGGCGGCTTCGGAGTCACGTAAATCCAGGTAGGCGCGGGCAATATCCAGCTTAAGGCCGGCATCCGGACTGTCGGGGCTTGCCGCTGGCGCTGCAACCGTTTCTGGTTGGGGCGCTGGGATGACGGCAAGTGGGGCTTCCGCGACCGGGGCAGCAGCTGGCGGCTCGACGCTGGCGGGCAACGGCGCGGGAGGGACGTTGCTGCCCTGCTTGCGCCGCAACAGCCAGATCAGTGGCACTGTTAGCAGTGCCAACAGCCCCAGTAAAACCCATGGTAGGCTGCTGGAGCCGGAATCCTTGCTTTCAGCGATGGTTGCCGCTGCCTGGATTTGTTGCAGATCGTTGTGCAGCGTTTCATTTTCACGTTTGAGGCTGGCCAGTTGCGCATCGAGGGATTTGACCTTGTCCTGGCTGGCCTGTAATTCCTGTTTGGTGCTATCCAGTTGCTGCTGCAAGCCTTCAGTGTCTGCGCCGGTGTCGGTTACCGGTTTGGTTTCAGTGAAACCGGTAACCATCTCCTGAAGGCCAGCGTTTTCCTCTTCCAGCATGCTGATGATGTCTTTTTGCTCGGCGAGCTGGGCTTCCAGGGCTTTCAGTTTTGCCTGGGTAGCTTCATCAATGCTGGCTTGTTTGTTGGTTTCTTTGGGTTGGGGCGGCGGTTCAAGATCTGGGATTTCACTGGCAGCGGGCAGCTTGAGGGTTTTACCAACGACCAGGCGGTTGAAGTCATTGCTGATGAAAGCCTCAGGGTTGCGCTTGAGAATTTCCTGCATGATGGCTTTCCGGTTGCCATAGTCAGGGTATTCGGAAGCGATAATTTTGCCCAGTGAGTTGCCGCTCTGGATTTCCCATGTTTTGTCTTCGGCCAAGGCGACACCACCAAGGCTGATGCCCAACACGGAAGCGGAAATCAGCACATGAATAAGTTTCATGCGTGCCGGTTTGTTGAATGGGGTTGGTTTTTTCATGGTCAGCTAACCAGTGTATCCATCAGATCAATCATAAACTCGGTGTCTTCCTGATCCTGTATTTGCCAGCCTTGCAAGCCAAGGCTGGCGAGTACGTTATTGCCTTTGGCGTCTGCGCTCATGGCGGGCAAGATGCGACGTAAATCATTATGCCTTGCCCGCAGCTGCGGCCCGGCCAGCAAAACATGGCGGATGACATGTATTTCACTGTGCACCAGTTCCCGCAGCTGCCGCTGGATCATGCCGGAAAGGCTGGTGAAGGCGTCACGCAGGAAAAAGCCCACATCCGCCTCCCCCTGTAGTAACTGCTTGGCCACCAGGACATAGGTGTCAACCGTATGTATCTGAACATTTTGGGCAGACAAGTCCGCAGGCTCCAGCATGATCATGGAAATCAGGTTGACATCCGGGTCATCAGTTGCCGCAACCCGGGTTCCTGGGCGCAAGTCTTCTACATGATGCACGCTTGAATCGTGGGTCACTGCAATCACGGCTTCATCCGACTTGTGCTGGGGGGTTGCAATCGCGGTGAAACCTTTTTCCCGCACCAGCATGGCCGCATCAAACGGATTGGCGTAAATCAAGTCAATTTCGTCACTCTGGATGGCAGCACGTTGGCTGGCGAAATCAGGGAACAGTTCCACATGGATATGCTCTTCCAGCTGGCGTTGCAACCAAGTATTAAAAATATACCAGCCTGCAATCTGGGCGGGAGGGAAATCCGGGCTGACTGTCATCACATAACGCATGGCCTTATTCCTCCTGTTTCATGCGGGCGTAAAGTTCCGCATGGGCTTCCACTTGGGCACGGGAAGGCTTGCGCCGCACCGAGGTACAACTGATGGGCTTGCCATCACGCACATTGAGGATAATGGTGGCGTATACCCAGTAATAAAGGCCATCCTTGCGCAGGTTCTTGACATAGCCGTGCCATTTTTCACCCCGTGCAACCGTTTCCCAGGCATCCTTGAACGCGGCTTTGGGCATGTCGGGATGCCGCAGGATATAGTGCGGTTTCCCAATCAAATCCTCTTCCACATAACCCGACATTTCTACAAATGCTTGGTTGCAGTGGGTAATGACCCCTTGCAAATCTGTGCGGGAAACAATCAGTTTGCCTTCCGGAAAAGGGACTTCTTCGTCTTTGACAAGGACACGCCGCGACGTGCCATCGTAGTAATGCAGCAGGTGTTCCGAGTAAGGTGCCTGCACATCTCTGCTTGTCATGTCTTCCATCGCATCTCTCCGCAATGACCGCAGCCTGATAGCGAGGCAACATACCACGCTGGCTGACGCTTCACCGATCAGTCATTTATTGTTATCCGGGCTATTGGAGCCATTATTGTTTGCCCGGGCGTTTTCCGGATCAGCAGGTCAGATGATTTTGGCAATGTTTTCCGCAGCGCGTTTGACATCCAGAAAAATCAGGCCAAGGCGGGCATTAGGTTTTGCCAGCACGGTTACCACGGCTTCCTTGCCCGCATGGGTCATCAGGATATAGCCACGGTCACCCTTGATCAGTACCTGTTCCAGTGCGCCACGCGCCAGTTCTTCGGCAGTGCGGTCGCCCAGTGACAACATGGCGGCGCTCATTGCGCCAACGCGGTCTTCGTCCATCCCACCGGGTAGCAGGGAGGCCATCATTAGCCCGTCGGTGGACAGGACAGCAGATGCTTCAATATCTGCCGATGAGCCGTTCAGGTCACTCAGGATGGAGTTAAGCATTTCAGAGCGCATCTTGTTTTCTCTCCTTGGTTATCGTTTGTCGTTGCATGTCATGTTTATACAGGTATTTCGGTATTGCCGTAACGCATTTCCAGTGCCCATACCAGACGCTTGAAGCCCGGCTGATTGAATTGGGGAACCCCACCGATGATCAGGGTAAAACGGTTCTGCCCAATGTACAGCGGCCAGAAGCCAACCTCGCTGTTGCCGCTGGCATCAATTAGCCCCCAGGCGCGCTGGCGGTAGCCAAGATTGCCATGCAGCAATTCCTTGTGGCGTGCGTAAACGGCTGTCAGGTTGGCGCTCAGCGCCGCCAGTTCCTCGGCTGCCTCGTGGGTAAAACCGGCGCTGCCCAGATACAAGCCACGGCTTTCCGCGAGGATGGCGCGGCCTTCATCCGACATGGTGCGTAACAATTGTGGCAGTAACCGTTCCAGGGTTTCCTCGGGTGCGGATTCGCTTTGCTCCAGCCCTTGTAGCAGACCCGCTTCCTGCATCCAGTGGACAAATTCCAGGGCGCGCTTTTTCTTGTAACCGCTCAGTTCACAAGCGACATCCACCGTGAACAGGGGGGTGACAGGCTCTTGCAGCAGCCGGTGCAGAAACAAGCGGCCAGGCTCCTCGGCGTTGTCCTGTACCGCGTAGTAAGTGCCGCCAGGCGTAATCCCAAGGTGTAGGTTCTCGGTGAGTATGTATTCGCTCATCAGTTGGTTGCTCCCGGATCCAGTGAGAACAGCAGTGCCTGAATCAGCATGGTGACATCGCGGTGGCTACGGGCATCCACCTCGAATACCGGCGCTTGCAGGGAAAGTGATTCCAGATAGTGCCGGTAATCGGTCAGCCCCGGTTTGCGCTGCAAATCCATCCTGGTCACGCCCACCACCAACTGCTGCTTTTCGATAAAGTCACGGAAAGCGTTGGTGTAGAAGCGGATGTCCTGAAACGGATCCTTGCGGGTGTTGTCCAGCAGCAGGATCAGGCCGATGCCACCCTTGGTGAGGATGTCCCACATGAAGTCGAAGCGTTCCTGCCCTGGTGTGCCATAGAGGTGGACGCGCTCGTTTTCACTCAGGCGGATCAGGCCATAATCCATTGCTACCGTGGTCTGCGGCTTGCGGCTTTTGGTCATGTCCGAAGCGTATTCATCAGTGGCTATCGGCTTGATGTCACTGATGGAAGCAATAGCCGTCGTTTTGCCTGCGCCAACAGGGCCGGTAAAGATGATTTTGCGGTTGATCATGCTCATAAAACTATTTCGCGCCCCCTCCCAGCAAACGCTTCAGCAAACGGGAGAAGAAGCCACGGTTCTCTTTCGGCTTTTCCTTTTCCCGGCTCTTGAATTTGCTCTGATCCATTTCAAACAGGTTAAGTGCATTGGCTGCCGTGTGGAAAGAAAATACGTAACGCTGTGGCACGCCCAGCGCCGTGGCGATTTCCAGCGGACTGGCCGGACGCTGATGCCATAGCGCAGCGATACGCATGATATGTGGGAACTGTTCCAGACGTGTCAGGTTAGGCCAGTGCTTGAGGGAAATTTTCCGCTCGATTTCGACACCGCGCCCCAGTCGCCCCCGGGCAGTCAGCAAGCTGCTGACCCATACAAACGCCTCCAGATCCAGCAAGGCGTCGGCATCCTCGCCAGCCTGCTGCTCCAGCTGTTCCAGTTCCGTGCTACTGGGTATATGTAGCGTAATCTGACCTGTTTGCACGGGATTGCTGCACAAGGTGGTGAATTCATCAGACCGGGTGTCAAGCGTGCAGTAGGCCAACCCCTGTTGCGGCATCAACAGTGCGTGGTCACGGGCCGAAAACCTGACTTGGACAGTTTGTTGGGAATCCCGTGATAGCCTCATGCCATCCAGCAGGGTGGCCAACAGGTAGTTTTCCGGCGTGAACAGGATGATTTCAGTAGCCGTATGGCTGTCTTCCTGTTCGCCGCACAGGGTTTTCCAGCGTTGTTCGGCTGCTTCCTGCGACAGGGTGGTCTCGACCGGGCGGTCAACTTCTTCCAGTGGAATGTCAGTTTCAGCAGGGTCAAATACCGCTTCAGTGGCGGGTGCGGCCTCGGCTACGCTGGCGTGCACCACGTTGCTGGGTGGAGGCACGGCTTCCATGTCCTCCTCGTCATCCTCCGGTAGGCTGATGACCAGTGACCGCAGTTTGCGTTCTGGGCGGGTGGGCATCCCAAATGGCTGGGGTAAGTCCTGCACATGCTGCTCGGCATGTTTGACCAAGGTCTTTTCCGGCGTTGGGGCGGCCTGCGTAGGTGTGATTGGCGGGCGGTAAGCGGTAGGTGTTGGGGGCTCTTGCTTGTCCAGCAGCTCATTCACTTGCCCAACAGCATCAGCCAGTGCCCGGGAGGTCAGCGGTTTGGGAATCCAGACACAGTTCGCCAGATTCGCCTGGTGGACGGATAAAATAATGCCAGGTTTGTGCTGGTTTGCGTGTTTGGCCCAGTCATCCCGGGCATCGGGATGGTCATAATCCAGAATGAAGGCGTCTGCTTCTGCGGCCTGCACAACCTTGAACAAATTACGCCCGGCTCCCGAGAAGAAAAACTCAAGAATAGCCCGGTTATGCGGGCTGATGGCTAGTAGCGCAACCTTCAAGAACCCTGATTTGGAATGTTTCAGCATAAATCCACGTCTCGTTATTTTTTACCATTGCTCAGATTCTTGCTGCTTTTCCTGCCATAAGGCAGAAATTTCGCGGCCTGCTTCCTGCATGTGCCTGACCATGCCGTTCAGCCCCTCTTTATTGCGGGTATACTGATAAATGTTCACAAGTTCCTGCTCCATGGCTTCATCTGCCCGGTCAGCCAGCACCTCTGTCTCCAGCAATTCCCTTGCTGTGTCGATCTGGCCATATTCCAGGCAGGCAATGACTTCTTCCATGACATTGGAGTATTCGGCGTTTGCCTGGGTTCGCTCCATATCCAACAATCTGGTGGCGGCGGCTTCCTGCCCACTGGCCAAGACGGAGCCTTCACGCCAGCGCTGTTTCATGCCGTTGTCGGCGGGTTCCCGTAGCCATTGCTGGAAAATTGCTTGGTCTGCCTCGCTCAAATCATCCTGTACCAGACCAAACAAATGTTCCCGCAACAAGCTCCCCGAGCTGCCCAGGGCGATGAAAACGTCCTGTAGGCTGCCGCCCAAACGGTTACGCAGCGGCTCCTGTTGCGCCAACAGGATACGTTGGGTATGGGCGCGCAAATCCTGGGGATAACGGCGTATGTGATGGGAAAGAAACCGCCATGCCGCGACCGGCTCGTAGTTTTGGTGGATACGTAATTGCCTGTCCGCTGCAAGACGGAAAACCAATGGCAAATCAGGTGGCGGATATTTAGTCCCGCTGCGCAATAAATTTCCTAACATGATTTTAGGACCATCAACACTCAACTGCTGTTTATAGTATATTCTTCCGAGATACTAGAAGACTTTTTAATCATAGTCTATAAGGCCGTAGTAAAAATATTTTTCTGATGAAAGGTTGCATTCTCTATTTGCCGCAGAATGCGTACAATAAGTAACTCTTTGAATTAGGCGGGAGGGGCCTAATGTTTTATCTGACCCTACAAATTGCTTTTCTTTTGGCAGTGGCGGTGGTTATTGGTTTGGCGATGGGTTGGTGGGTGCGCGGAAAAATGCTTCAACCCTCCTTGCCGGGCAACGACCTTGGGGAGAACCCGTTTGATGCGCGCTTCCGGCTGGAGCAGTGTCACAGGGACAATGCTGCCTTGCGCCGCGACCTGAAAGAAACAGAGGAGCGTGCGGAAAAACTGAATGCCCGTCTGGAGCATGGTTCCAAGCAGGATAGCGATGTGCTGGAGCGCCTGGAAACCTATGAGATCCGTGTGCAGGCGTTGATGGAAGACCTGCAAATGCGTGATGACACCATTGCCGTGCTGGAGCAGGAGCTGGAAGAGTTTCGCATAAACAACAATAAGGCATGATGTTTTCCCTGACTCCTGCTACTATCCTCGCAGCCCATCGACCCTTTAACAACCCGCAAATCAAGACAGATTCATGGCCACCAGAAACACATCATCCGCCTCACTGCTTGAAAACGATCTGGAAATCGTTGGCGACATATCCTTTCAGAATAATTTGTATATTCATGGCAAGGTCAATGGCAACATCGTTGCACCACCGTCTTCCCAGGCCACCTTGTATATTCAGGAGGACAGTGAAGTCAGCGGGGAAGTCCGCTCCCCGGTCGTCATTATTGCCGGAAAAATATCCGGAGACATTTTTGCGTCCCGGCGTATATCCCTGAAATCCACGGCTCAGGTCAGTGGCAATATCCACTATGTACAGATGCAGATAGATGAAGGTGCTGAAATTAATGGCTCACTTACCTATCTTAATGGCAATAACCCCCAAGCATAAATCTATATTAAGGTTTGCTTAAAAACTTATACACAAATCCGAAAAGAGTGCTAGGATTAGGTGCGAAGGAATCCCCCTAATAAGGGAAGCATGGATTGCTCAAACAAAACCCACGGTTTTCAAGGAAACTGGAAGATCGTTTAAGTCTGGTTATTAGGCAATAAATAATTTTTGCCCATAGCTTGACGCCTAAAAGTCAATATTTTGTGGAGATGAAACAATGACTCAATATCGTCTGCTGATTGCTGCCCTGCTGGCTGCCTTCGCCCTGACTGCTTGTGGCGAGAAAGCTGCTGAAGCACCTGCCGCGGAACAAGCTGCACCAGCTCAAGCCGCACCTGCTGACCAAGCTGCTCCAGCACCTGCTGAGCAAGCAGCGCCAGCTGACCAAGCTGCTCCAAAGTGATCATTTGACCCAGCGTTAAATGATATAAAGACAGGGCGGATTTCCGCCCTGTTTCTTTTGAGGTTATGCACTCTCTGGCATAATCAGCTCATGTCCCTAATCTGGCAAGCTCATGAGTTACTATCAATACCACGTCTTTTTCTGCACCAACCAGCGCAAGGATGGCGAAGCCTGCTGCGCCAATTTTGACGCCCATGCCATGCGCGACTACGCCAAAAAACGCAGCAAGACACTTGGCCTGCACAAAGAAGGCAAATGCCGCATCAACTCCGCAGGTTGCCTGAACCGCTGCGCCGAAGGCCCGGTGGTGGTGGTCTACCCTGAAGCCATTTGGTACACATGGGTGGACAAGGAAGACATTGACGAAATCATCGAAAGCCATTTGCAAAACGGCCAACCTGTCAAACGCCTGATGCTCGACCCGTCATGATGGAAAAGCTGCGCCACTATGCCCGGCTCGTGCGGCTCGACCGACCGATCGGCATATACCTGCTGTTGTGGCCAACCTTGTGGGCGCTGTGGATCGCGGCGCAAGGCGTGCCGGATTTCACCATCCTGTTCGTGTTCGTTGTCGGTGTGGTGCTGATGCGTTCAGCAGGTTGTGCCATCAATGATTACGCCGACCGTGATTTCGACCCGCATGTGGCGCGCACCAAAACCCGCCCGTTGGTGACTGGCGACATCAGCCCCAAAGAGGCGCTAGGGGTATTCGCAGTGCTGGGGTTGGGCGCTTTCTTGCTGGAATGGCAATTGAATGGCTTGACCATCGCCCTGTCGGTGGTGGCAGTGCTGTTGGCTGCGACCTACCCGTTCATGAAGCGTCTCCATCACTTGCCGCAGGTGCATCTGGGGGCAGCGTTTTCCTGGGCTATCCCGATGGCGTTCACCGCTGTGACTGGCGTCATGCCGCCGCTGTCAGCCTGGTTGCTGTTTGTCGCCGCGTTGTTGTGGACGACGGCTTACGACACCATGTATGCCATGTGCGACCGTGATGATGACCTGAAAATAGGTGTGAAATCGACCGCTATCCTGTTTGGCCAGCATGACCGGCTGATCATTGGCGTATTGCAGGCGCTCACCCTGCTGCTGCTGGCGATAGTCGGGCTTCTCAACGGTTTGGGTGGGTGGTACTGGCTAGGTTTGCTGCTGGCTGCCGGTTTCTCGGTTTACCAGCAATGGCTGATCCGCCACCGCGAACCCACGCCTAGCCTGCGTGCCTTCCTCAATAACCATTGGTTAGGGATGGCTGTCTTTGCCGGGCTGGCATTGGATTATGCTTTATGACCGCTATTCCGTTACAATCCGCCTTTCGTCCATTAACCCCCTGAGCTTTGAGTATGTCCAGACAATCCAGTTTTACTCGTGAAGAACTCCTGCAATGCGGCCATGGTGAAATGTTTGGCCCTGGCAATGCGCAGTTGCCTATCCCCAACATGCTGATGATGGATCGCATTGTTGAAATCAGTGCAGATGGTGGCACGCATGGCAAGGGGCATATTCTGGCGGAACTGGATATTACCCCAAGCCTGTGGTTCTTCGATTGCCACTTCCCCGGTGACCCGGTCATGCCGGGCTGTCTGGGTCTGGACGCCATGTGGCAGATCATCGGTTTCTACCTTGCGTGGCTGGGTAACCCCGGTCACGGGCGCGCCCTGGGTGTGGGTGAGGTTAAATTTTTCGGCCAAGTGCTGCCGAAAGCCAAGAAAGTCACCTACAAGGTTGAGCTGAGCCGGGTAATTACCCGCAAGCTGGTGATGGGTATCGGTGACGCCAGCATGGAAGTCGATGGGCGCGAAATTTACACTGCCAAAGACCTGCGCGTTGGCCTGTTCACCTCCACCGACAATTTCTGATACGCCTACGCTCAAGGCCTGAACTTCCTGCCTGTTGGCTGTCCAATCAGGCAGGAAGTTAAAACCGATGTATGAGGAGTATTGCCATGAAAAAGCAACTTGCCGCCCTGCTGCTAGGTCTGTCTGCCTTGGGGGCTGCCCATGCCGAAGATAAACCTGTGTACGATCGTGTCAGTTTTTCCGTCAGTGCTGCCAAGGAAGTGCCGAATGACCAGCTCAGCGCCGTCCTCTACGCTGAACAACAAGGGCAGGATACGGTCGGCATGGCTGATGCGGTCAATAAGGCCATTACCTGGGCGATGGATACCGCCAAGCAGGAAAGTGCGGTGGAAAGCCGTACCCTCGATTACACCACCAGCCCGATCTACACCGACGGGCGCGTGACTGGTTGGCAGGTACGCCAAAGCATCCAGCTCAAAAGCAAGGACAGCAAAATCCTCAGCACCCTGTTAGGGAAGTTACAGGAAAAACTGCGTATCCAGGGTATCAGCTACAACGTTTCCCCGGAACTCCAGAACAGCACCGAAGATGAGCTGATCACCACCGCCCTGGCCAATTTCAAGAAACGCGCCGACCAGGTTAAAACCAATATGGGGCGGGCGGAATACCGGGTGGTGCGGCTGGATGTGCAATCCGTCGGCGGTGACTATCCGCAAGCACCCATGTACCGCATGGCCGCAATGGAAGCCGCAGCACCTGCCCCTGCCGCCCCCTCGCTGGAGGGCGGCAAACAGGACTTGCAAGTAAACGTACAAGCCGAGATTGAACTTTCCATCAATTAAGGTTAGAATGCCGCCCTTTTCGCACATACCGAATACATTTTGAGGATTTCACAACATGAAGCCCGGCATTCATCCAAATTACAGAGAAGTCGTATTTCAGGATCTGACTAGCGGCTTCGCGTTCCTGACCCGTTCCACGGCTGCCACCAAGGAAAGCATCGACTGGGAAGATGGCAATCAATATCCCCTGATCAAGGTGGAAATTTCCAGCCAGTCCCACCCGTTTTATACTGGCAAGCAAGCCATGGCCACCACGGCGGGTCGGGTCGAAAAGTTCAAGAACCGTTACGCCCGCGGCAAGTAAGCGCTGGCAAACGTTTACGGAACATTGCATTATGGAAAGGCGTCCCACAGGGCGCCTTTTTTGTTGTTTTACGGAGAGTTAAAATGCGGCTAACCAACTTTTTCCCCCGCTTGTTACTGGCCAGTGTTGCCGTCGTGGCTGGCTGTTCAGCCAATCCCGTCACTGGTGAAAAACAACTGGCGCTGATGTCGGAAAGCGAAGAAGTGCAGGCTGGGCAACAGGCGCACCAGGAAATTCTGGCGCAAAACCCGCCTTACCGTGATGCCGCGTTGCAAGCCTATGTCAGCCGGGTTGGGCAGATGATGGCAGCGCAAAGTCCGCGCCAAAACTTGCGTTATACCTTTACCGTACTGGATGACCCTGGCGTGAATGCCTTCGCCCTGCCGGGCGGTTATGTCTATATTACCACTGGCCTGATGGCTTACCTGAATTCAGAGGCGGAACTGGCTGGCGTACTGGGGCATGAAATCGGCCACGTTTCCGCCCGTCACAATGTCAGCCAAGCCTCTTGGAGTGCGGTCGGTGGCATCCTGGCTTCCGTTGCAAGTGACAAGCTAGGCAATAAGGAACTGTTCAATACCATTGGCGAACTGGGTCTGACCCATTATAGCCGTAACCAGGAATTGGATGCTGACGGGTTGGGCGCGCAATTTCTTGCCCGTGCCGGTTACGACCCGGTTTATATGGCCAACGTGATTGCCACCCTGCAAGCCTACGATCAGTTTACCGGCGGCAGTTCCGACCCTTACCGTGACCTGTTTTCTACCCACCCGAATAATGACGTGCGTCTGCAACAGCTGATCAATCAAGCACGCCAGTACCAGCGCGGTGGGCGCGATCCTGGCCACGAATCCTATCTGCGCCAGACCGATGGCTTGCGCCTGCCGCTTGGCAATGGCGAAACCGTACAGGTACGCCTGATCACTACCCGCCCCGGTGACACTTTCGAGACAGTGGCGCAATCCAGCCGTTTGCGCAACAATGCGGCAATGCATCTGCGCGTATTCAATGGCA
Source organism: Thiothrix nivea DSM 5205 (assembly GCF_000260135.1). Lineage (NCBI taxonomy): Bacteria > Pseudomonadati > Pseudomonadota > Gammaproteobacteria > Thiotrichales > Thiotrichaceae > Thiothrix > Thiothrix nivea. Next base: position 2,382,777 of record NZ_JH651384.1, read on the forward strand.
TGTACCCCAATGGCGAGCCGCGCCCAGGGCAATTGATCAAGACCATCCAATAGAACAAACCAGCGCACCACAGTTCGCAAGCACTTTTTTAATCAAAGTTACCCAGCCGGAGGAGAAACCATGTCCACATTAAAAGAAGATGCGCTGAAATATCATGCGGAACCGCGCCCTGGCAAGATTGCCACCGAAATCACCAAACCGACCGTTACCCAGCGTGATTTGTCATTGGCCTACACACCGGGCGTAGCCGAACCGGTACGGGAAATCCACAAGGATCCGGAAGCTGCGTACCGCTACACCGGCAAGGGCAATCTGGTCGCGGTCATTTCCGACGGTTCCGCCGTGCTCGGCCTGGGCAATGTCGGCGCACTGGCGGGCAAACCGGTGATGGAAGGCAAGGGCGTATTGTTCAAGCGTTTCGCGGATGTGGACGTGTTCGACATCGAAGTCGCCACCCAGGACGTGGAAGAATTCATCACGGTCGTGAAGAACATCGCTGGCACCTTCGGCGGCATCAATCTGGAAGACATTTCCGCCCCCCGTTGTTTCGAGATCGAAAAGCGCCTACAGGAAATGCTCGACATCCCGGTTTTCCACGATGACCAGCACGGCACTGCCGTCATTATCGCTGCTGGCCTGATGAATGCGCTGGAAATCCAGGGCAAGCAACTGGCTGACGTGAACATTGTGTGCGTCGGCGCGGGCGCGGCGGGCATTGCCTCCATGAACCTGCTGGCTGCACTGGGGGCCAACCAGCAGAAACTGCTGATGGTGGATAGCAAGGGTGTACTGCATACCGGGCGCAGCGACCTGAACAGTTTCAAGCGCGATTATGCGGTGGAAACCGACAAACACACCTTGGCGGATGCTTGCCAGGGTGCGGATGTATTCATTGGCCTTTCCGGCCCTAATGTCATGAGCGTGGATATGCTCAACAGTATGGCGGCCAACCCGATTGTGTTTGCGCTGTCCAACCCAGATCCGGAAATTGCCCCGGCCACGGCACTGGCGGAGCGGGATGACTTGCTAATGGCAACAGGGCGCAGCGATTACCCCAACCAGATCAACAATGTGTTGGGTTTCCCGTTCCTGTTCCGTGGGGCGCTGGATGTCCGCGCCCGTTGCATCAATACTGACATGCTGAAGGCCGCCGTGTATGCACTGGCGGAACTGGCACGTGAACCTGTCCCGCCAGAAGTATTGGCTGCCTACAGCCTCGACAGTCTGGCTTTTGGCAAAGATTACATCATCCCCAAACCGTTTGACCCGCGCCTGCGTGAGCGCGTGCCGACAGCAGTAGCAAAAGCGGCTGTTGACAGTGGTGTGGCGCGTTTGCCTTTATAAACCGTTGTAAGGCGTTAGTTCCGGCGCTTTCGCCGCCTGCGGGTTAACCTGCGGGCGTTGTGTCGGCGTCAGGCTAAGTTTTTCGCCTTCACTGCGGATGCAGTAACGCAAGCCCAGCCGGTAACAGCGCTGGGCGTTTTCCGGCTCTTTCATGGTTTCCAGCAATTCCGCCAGCTCCAGATAGCCTTCGGCGTTTGGGGCCTGGTTGAGGCTGGATTCATAGTAGCTCTTCGCCATACCCCACAGTTTCTGCTGGTTGTAAAGGCGCGCCAGCAGCAACAGCAGTGCCGGGTTGTTGTCGGGTTGGGAAAGTTGCCATTTTTCCGCTTGCTGGATGGCGTTGCCCAGGCTGTGGTGCTGGATGCGTCCATACAGCCCCGCCAAGCCATCATCCCAGCGCTTGTTGAGGATGCTGCCAATCAGGCTGGCGCAGGCGAGATCATCGCCTGCTGCGTGCAGGGCTTCGCCGTACAGCAGGATGGCTTCGGGGTTGTCACGGATCGGCGCAGGCAGTTTCTTCCACATGGCTTGCAGCTTGCCGGTCTGCTTATCCTTGGCGTAATGCTGGAACATGGCTTTCAGGGTCGCACCCTGTACCTTGTTCATGTCTTCGGTTTTCAGCAGGTTTTGCTTGACCAAATCGGGCAGCAATTCCAGTAGGGCATCCCAGTTTTCCTGCCTGTAAAGTACTTTTGTCAGCAACTTCAGCACGTAAGGGTGCTTGGGGGCGAGTTCACGCAGCCGTAGCAGGGTGGCATGTGCCTGTTCCAGCTGGCCGCTGCCGTATTGCATATCGGCCTGGGAGACGCCAACGGCAACATTGGCCTTGCCGTCGCTTTCGATTGCCTGTTTGAGCAGTTCGTCGCGGCGTTCGTAGGCTTCGCGCATGTGGGCGGCGCGCGCTGCTGCCAGGTAGTTAAGCAGGGGGGTGTCGCTGTGGGGGGCATGGTCGACCAGCAGTTTTTCCGCCTTTTCCCAATGCCCCTCGGTCAACTGGATTAAGCCCTGGGTAAGGGCACGGTTGGCTTTGCTGCCCAGTTTGGCGGCGCGGTAGCGGCTGAAATTCCGGCGCATCCCCAGCACATGGCGCAGCAGGCTCACCAGTAGGTAAAAGGCAACGCAGGCCAGCACCACCATGGCAACCAGGGTGGCTGTTTTCATTTCCACGCTCCACGCGCCCCAAGTGATGGTGGCGACGCCTGGGTTTGCCAGCACCAATTGCCCCAGCCATAGCACAGCAGCAATCAGGAGCAGCAGGATGATAATGTAGAAAATCATTTGTGCTTGCCTCCTTCCGTTTTGCCGTCGGTGGTTGCCTCAACCTTGTCATCAGTGGGTTGTGCTGGTTGTTCATGCTGGCGGACAGATTCCGTGTGGCGGGCGCTTTCCAGCTGCTTGAGGCTGCCGGAAATGTCTGGCAGCTTGGGTTGCAGATCCTGTCGGGCAAAGTCTTCCAGAGCCTTTAACAAGGGTTGTTGCTGACCTTGCGGGTAATAGGCGTTGATGCTTTCCCGGATCAGTTCCAGCTGGGCGTGGAAACCGGCATTGTCCCGCTGGAGTGCCAGCAGGCGCAGGTTTTCCAGCCGCAAGTGCAGTAGCTGGAAAAGGTTTTGGCGGGCTTCGGCATCCAGCTCCATCTGGATGGGCTTGTCATGCTGGCGGATGATGATGGCGTCGTTCAGGCCAGCTGCGAATTTGCGTTTGTAATCCGCCCACAGGGAGTTTCCGGTCACTGCGGTGTCAGCATCCCCCACCAATGGCTCCCGCTTGCCATCATCGGCAACGGTATCGAGCGCGGGCAGGGGGTTCAGCTCCAGCATCAGGGCGTTGATGCGTTGGGAAAGCCCGGCAATGTCAGGGGTTGGGGTGGCTTCCAGGGCGGAAATGTCGCGTGACACCTGTTGGCGCACCGGCAGGTAAGCAACGGAACCGATTTTTGCCAGCAGGCTGTCAGCCTCTTTCAGCGCGCTGATGGCAGTGCGGGTATCCTGACCCAGGTGCAGGGCACGGTTGGCCAGTTGCAGCAGGAATTCGACTTCCGCCACCTGCCATTCCTCGGCGGTGGCCGGGGCAGCGTTTTGCTGTGCCTTGGACTGGAGGAAGGTGACCTGTTCCACTTGCGACGCCACGGTATCGGCAAACTGGCGGGTTTGGTTCAGCATCCGTGCCACTTCCTGGGTAGCCTGGGTATTATCAGATCCGAGCTGGGCGGTTTTGTCGGCCAGCTCCTTGCGCAATTTGTCCAGGGAGTCAGTGGCGGGTGCGGCCTCTAACTGCTGGCGCAACTCGGCAATTTCGGCTGCATTGGTGCGCGCCTTGTCATTCATGCGTTGCCAGTGCTTGTAACCGGCGGCGATGCCAATCAGGGTGAACAGCAACGCCAGCCCGGCCAGGAACAGGGCAAACCGCGCCCCCGCGGCTTTGGGGCGTTCTTCCCTGTCACTGTCATTATCCAGGCTGTCGACAGCATCTACTGCGGTGTCGAATGCCGGTGCGTCTTCAGCTTCGTGTGTCGCTGGTTTGTCGATCATTGTCGGGATTCCTGTGCCCAGTGCGTGAGCGCCTGTAACATGGCCTCGTCACCGGGATTGTCTGCAATCGCTATGGTTCCACTGAAACCGGCTTGCCGCGCCGCTTCCACCATGCGCTGGCTACCGGCCAGCAAGGGAACCGTTTTTATCCAGTCAGGATTATCCAGCATGGCAAGCAGGTTCAAAAGCCCCTCGCTGCTGGTGATGGCAATTATATCAAGCTGTTGGCGTTCGTGGCGCAGTTTCAGGCCACTGGTGTCGATTTCCGGGCAGATGCGCCGGTAAACTTCCACATAATCCACGCTCGCGCCCCGGCTGCGCAAGGCATCTGCCAGCCATTCGCGCCCACCTGCGCCGCGGAAGATCAGGATGCGCTTACCCACAAGCCGCTGCACCGCAGGCAAGGCCAGAAAGTCTTCGCTGGTGTAACCGCTGGCTGGCACCAGTTGCACCCCGAAACCGTGTTGTTGCAGCACGCCCGCTGTCTGTTTGCCGACTGCGCCCAGCGTCAGTTTTCGTAGGGTCTGGCGCTGGTTTTCATCCAGCTGCTCCAGCCCGAACCTGACGGCGTTGGCGCTGATGAAAATGGCGGCGTCGTAACTGTCCAAGCTCGCCAGCATGGTTTGCGCCAGCGCTGGCTGTTCTGGTGGGGCGATAACGATAACGGGGAACAATACAGCGTTTGCGCCCGCCTGTTCCAGCATCTGCTGGAAACGGGCCGCCTGATGGGCGGGGCGGGTCACGACAACGTTCAGGCCACGCAATGTTTCAGGCATGGATGCCCAGGGAAGCCAGCACTTTATCACCCCCCTGCGCCAGCAGGTTTTCCGCCACCTCGATCCCGAGCGCATTCGGGTCGACCACGCAACCGGTTTTCTCGCAGCTGTACAGGGCGGAACCATCCGGAAAGCCGATCAGGCCACGCAGGCGCAAGTTGCCGTCAACCAGCTCGGCGAAACCGGCCACCGGAATCTGGCAACCGCCGTTGAGGCGGTGGTTCATGGCGCGTTCGGCACGTACCCTGACGGCTGTTTCCGGGTGCAACAGTGGAGCCAGCAGGTTTTCCACCCGCGGGTCGTTACGGCGGCATTCGATGCCAACGGCGCCTTGGCCAATTGCGGGCAGGCTTTGCTCGGTAGACAGGTAGGCGGTGATGCGTGACTGGAATTCCAACCGGATCAGGCCGGCGGCAGCCAGGATGATGGCGTCGTATTCGCCGTTGTCCAGCTTGGCGAGGCGGGTATTGACGTTGCCCCGCAAATCCTTGATCTGCAAATGCGGGTAACGGGCACGAATCTGGGTTTGGCGACGCAGGCTGGAAGTGCCAACAATGGCATCTTCCGGCAGTTCATCCAGATTGCCGTACCGGTTGGAAACGAAGGCGTCGCGCGGGTCTTCACGTTCCATGATGATGGGCAGGTGCAGACCCTCGGGGAATTCCATCGGCACATCTTTCATCGAGTGCACCGCGATGTCGGCGCTGCCTTCCAGCATCCCCAGCTCCAGTTCCTTGACGAACAGACCCTTGCCGCCAATTTTGGAGAGCGGGCTGTCGAGAATCTTGTCACCGCGCGTGACCATGCCGACCATTTCGATCTGGAGGCCGGGGTGGATTTGCTGCAAACGGTGGGCGACGTGTTCGGCTTGCCACATGGCGAGGGGGCTGGTGCGGGTTGCAATGCGGATGGTGTCGGACATCAATTCCTCTGCGTGCCTAATCCTACGGAACGGCTCACTTTACGGCAAACCCGCCATAACTTCCATCGTTGCAAAATATTTATGAAGAAACTTTGCCCCTAGCCCTTGAAATTTTTGATATTCAGGCTACATTAAGGATACGGCCAACGGAATGAAAAAATAACACGGAAGTTATCCCTATTTCTTCCTCTTAACGTGGTTGTTCGGGGACAGGCGGAATGATCAGCCCCCATAATGTTTCGCTTGCAAACGCGCCGGATCTTTAGCCCGGATCCGGCGCATCCCTGATTATCTTTCAAAGCTATCCCGACATTAATCAGTCACATGTTCCTTTAACAATATAGATGTTGTCGAAGTAATTTATAGCTTTCATGACATTTATCACAAAAAAATGTTAACTGTCGCGTCCCGTATGATCGTATGGGACGCGACAGTATGGGTTGTTCAAGGAAGGGGTTTTTCATCCGTAATATTCCTGCCCTACCCAGTTAATGCTGGGTAGGGTATTACGTCGAAAAAACGGAAATTGCACGTTACTTGAACAAGTGCTGGGAAGACAAAAAGAAAGCCGGACAAAAGTCCGGCTAAATCCATCTACAAAGAGAGTCGAGAAAATAAGTTTCAGCACCAAACCAAAGCATTCCTGATTTGTTAAAAGTAGTTTCTCATAAAATTGTTAAATCACAATCCTAGTGGGTGACATACGTAAGATTAGTAGCGACGAGCGTAACAACCGGTTAGCCAGCCCGGACGACCGGTATAAAAATGCCGGTTTTCCGCAGACAAACGGTCAAGGCGCAGCAGACAAATCCAGCACCAACGGCGAATCCGTCACTTCCCACTGCCCCTTCGCCACGTTTTCTCCCGTCGCGCTATTGAACACCAGGTAGCTGTACTTGCCGTAATGCGGCAGTTTCACCAGCATCTTGTCCAGCCCGTCGGGGGAGGATGCATCCAGCAGCACGATGTTCTGCCTGCCTGCCCGCAAGGCCAACGCCAGCGTATGCAAGCCACAGGTGTAATTGATGCTGTTGAGGGTGAAAGCGGCGTCAGTCATACGGAATGGCTCTTTCGCCCGCTCCAGCAAGCCTTGCAGCGCGGCATTGTCGCCGCCGAGCAATATCACCGTGCCGGTATCAGGCAAGGCTTCGTCGTCATATTGCACGCGCAGGTTATTGTCGCGGGCTTTGAGGGCATCCAGCCAGCTTTCCCACGCCACCTGCATGGCCTCATCGGTTTTGCGCGACAATACGTAGGTTTTGTCGCCCTTGCCATATAGCACGCTGATGGAGGCAGGCATTTCCGCCACATCCGGCAGCCGGAACAGGTCGAAATCGGGGTCGATGGCGACTTGCACCGGTTTGGCGGGCAGCGTCAGTTCAAAGGTTTGGCTGGTTTGTACCATCGTCAGGGTTTCACGTTGCTCCTGCGGTTTGTCGGCAGCGAAACGGATGCGGACAGGAACCTGCAATGGGAACACTGCCCCCGCTTGTGTTTGTTGCAGCATCAGTTGCAGGTGGTAGCCGGAGCCTTCCTGTTTAAGCTTATGCGACTGAATGGCAAGGCTGGGCGCGCCAGTCCCCTCCAGCCAGCGTTTCCGGAATGCCTGATCCACGGCTAGGTTGTCCAGCAGGTTGCCGAAGGTAGCGGGGCGGAGACGGAAATCGCGGTAGAAAGCCTTCAACCCGGCGAAAAACTTCTCATCCCCCATCTGCTGATGCAGCATGTGGAACAACATCATGGACTTGTCATAGCCAACCGCTTGGGTAGCTTCATCGTGGCGGCTGCGGAACTGGCTGAGCGGGAAATCATCGTGTTCGCCAACAAAGGTGGCGTATTTCTGCAAGGCCGAACGCCGGTATTCCACGCCTTCACCCTTCATTTCCTTGATGCGCTGGTCGGCTAGGTAGGCAGTCAGACCTTCCGACCAGTTGCCTTGGCTGGCGTCCACATACACGCCGTTGCCCCACCAGTTGTGCAGAATTTCATGCGGAAACGAGGAGTGCAGGATGAACGGCAGACGCAACACCTTTGGCCCCAGTAGGGTAAAGGAGGGCATCCCCCAGCCGGTTTCCCAGAAACTTTCCACGGTGGTGAACTTGGCGTAGGGGTAGTTGCCCAGCAAGCCGGAATACTCATCCAAATATTGTTGCGCGGTTTGCAGGTAGCGTTTGGCCAGTTCCGGGTCATCCTGCTGCAAATACACCATGGCGGTGGCGTGTTTGCCGGGTTGCTGGTAGACGTGGAATTTGCCTGCCAGCAGGTAGAGGCTGTCCTGCGGCTGGGTTTCGCGCCAGCCGTTGGTGGTTTGTTCCCCCTGGCTGAGGCTGACCCAGCCTTCCGGCAGTTTCACCTGCAACTCGAAAGTGTGCAGCGCGTTGCCTGCTTGCGCATACCATTGGCTGCTGCCATCCAGATAGATGCCGCGCTCGCTGAGCAGCACGCAAGCTTGCGTCAGCCATGCGCAATCCGGGGTGGAAGCCAGCCTACCCCGGTATTTGAGGGTGATTTCCTGTTCCTCCGCCGGAAGTGGAATACTATACCCGCCCGTTCCCTGAGCGGAGTCTAAGGGAACATCGGCGCTTAAGATGAAGTGAGGGTTCAGCCTAAACTCAAATCGCCCGTCAACATGCAAACTATCCGGCACGCGCAGGCTATCCTCCACCTGCAAGTTGCCGGTAGTAACATCCGGCGTTACCCGCAGCACATGGTGTAACACCGGCAAGCCTTCGGCCAGCACGCTGGCGGGCAGCAGTAACACAAGCAGGACAACAAAATGGTTCAACAGTCGCATAACAATCTTTCCCGTTGGTTTGGTGTCATCATGGTGGCGGCCTGTTGCACAGTGGCTAGCCTGCCAACAACCGGCCACGCCGCCACGGTGGCCGATCATGCTGGTCTGGCGGATGCATTGCGCCATATTGGGGAGCATCCACCCACGGCTGTCAACCAGGATAAGCACATGGATTTCCCCACCCTGATGGAAACACTGGCGCAAAACCGCGTGGTGTTCGTCGGCGAAACGCATGACCGTTACGGCGACCACCTCAACCAGCTTGCCGTATTGCAGGCGCTCCAGCAAAGAAACCCCAATCTGGCCATAGGTGTGGAATGGTTCCAGCAGCCATTCCAGGGTGTGCTGAATGACTATCTGGCGGGCAAGATCAGCGAAAGCGACATGCTCAGCCGCAGCGGCTATTACGAACGTTGGCGCTACGACTACCGCCTGTTGCGCCCGATCGTGGAGTTCGCCAAGGCCAATCATTTGCCGGTCATCGCCCTGAACGCGCAGGTCGAGCTGACCCGCAAGGTGTCGCAAGGCGGGTTGGAAGCACTGACCCCGGCGGAAAGGGCGCAGTTACCCGCAATCATCAACCCGCCCGACGCCAGTTACCGTGAGCGGCTAGAAAAGGTGTTCGCCCAGCATTCCAAAGACAAGCGTGAATTCGACAATTTCTTGCTGGTGCAGCGCATCTGGGATGAAACCATGGCGCACAACATCGCCCGTTACCTGCAAGCGCACCCACAGCATCAGATGGTGGTGTTCTCGGGAAGTGGGCATATCAGCTACGACGTGGGTATTCCGCAGGATTTGGCACGGCAGATGCCCGGTATCAAACTGGCTACTGTCACCAGCAGCGCAGCAAAGGAGGTGGAACCCGGCATGGCAGATTATTTCCTGCTCAGCGAGGCACTGGACTTACCACCCACCGGCAAACTGGGTGTGATGCTGGATGAAAAGGATGGTGTCGTGAAAATTATTGGCATTGACCCTGGTAGTGCGGCAGAGAAAGCGGGTTTGCGCAAAGGCGACCGACTTACCGATGCCAATGGTATTGCCATACACGATATTACTAGCCTAAAGCTGGCTTTGGCGGCGTACAAGCCTGGGAACAAGTTGAATGTGCTGGTACAACACAGAGATGAAAAAGCCACGCATAGTTATACGATTACGCTTCAGTAATGGTGTGTTTCACAATTTGGCATTGCGGCTGCCTGTTAGGGTCACAGCACCCAATCAGGAGGAATTTCCCCCGCAAGCGGTGCAACGCTGATTTCGCGGAATGCTTCGCCTGGCTTTGCCACCTTGCACACAACCGTTTCGGCACTTTTCCCCTTGCTGTAGCGGGCGGAAATCTGTGCAGCCAGATCAAGGTCATCATCCGTCATGCCATCGCCATCCAGAATGGTTAGCGGCCCGGCGTGGCTGGCGGTTTTGATCCAGGTGAACTGGCTCTTGTAACCTTCGAGGAAATTGGTTTCACCCTCTTCGCGCGAGATGATCATTTTGAAATGCGGGCGCGGGCGCAGATGCCGCCCGATTTTCAGCAGCATGATGTCATCGAGTTCGTAATCACGGCTGGGGCGGTGCGCCCACAGGTCTTTCAGCTTGTGGGTGTAATTGGCATCGGTGAGGAAGCAGCAGCCGCCCGCAGGCTGGGCGTATTCCTCAATTCCCCAGCGTGCCGCCAGCGCCATCTGCGGCTTGCGGCCACGCCCACTGAAACCGAACAGCTGTTCGCGGTCGACCCAGCCCTCTCGCTCTGGCAGGCTGGGCGGCAAGTTGTGGGCGGAAAGGGGGCGTAACAGCAGGTCTTCGGCCCCCGATTCCCGCGCCACGATCGGCATGGTTTTGGCACGCTGTGACATCGGGCGCTGCCCCACCACTTCACCGGTGATGATGAAATCGAAATCCTTTTGCTGAATCCACTCGTGAGCCTTTTTCACCATGAAAATCTTGCAATCCAGGCAGGGGTTCATGTTCGCGCCGTAACCGTGTTTCGGGTTCAGCACCACATCCTTGTATTCCTCCACGATGTCGACGATGTGCAGCTTGATACCAAGCTGTTCCGCCACCCACAGCGAATTGTTGCGTTTCGGTTTGTCTTTGGCCTGCTTGCGGATGGCGTGGGTGTGGCCTTCCACGCAGAAGCCGGTGAAAAAGTTGATGCCTTCCACATGGATGCCCTGTTCCAGCACGGCTTTGGTGGCAAGCATCGAATCGAGGCCGCCGGAAATGAGCGAAACGGCGCGGTATTGTCGGGTCATGGGGGTCACTATGCCTGTTGAGGAGGCGATATTATGCCAGAAAGGCCAACGGAACTGCGCCTATCTGCCAAATCCCGATAGATCATATTTCACTGAACTCATCGTAGACGGGCATTTCAAAATATTCATCTGCCTTATTTTTCAGCCACGCAACCAAATGGTGCAGGGTATCGTCGCGGCTGCGCTTCCCCAGCCCACACTCCCACACCACTGCCGCCCGCCAACCCAGCATCTTGAGCTGGCACAACACCTTCTGGTCACGCGCCACATTACGGGCAAATTTCTTTTCCCAAAATTCCCGCCGTGTTGCGGGGATATGTCCCGCCTTACAGTGTGGGTGCTGATGCCAGAAACAACCATTGATGAAAATGACCGCATGATACTTGTGCAACACAAGGTCAGGCGAACCGGGCAACTGTTTGTTGTGCAGGCGGAAACGGAAGCCCTGCCGGTGCAATGCCGAGCGCACCCACTTCTCCGGTTTGGTGTCTTGGCTACGGATCGCCGCCATCGTGCGTGAACGGGTTTCCTTGTCGATACGGTCAACCATATAATGATAACCCTGTGTAAGGTTGATGAAGGTATGTTAGGGAAAAATGGACAATAAAGCCAAGGTTGCCGCCGCCATCCAAGGGGCTGTCAGCACCATGATGGATCGGGTGATGCACAAGGTGCTGGTGGAAGACCCATTCATCAAGGAAAAGCACCATTCCCTCAAACCCTTGTATGCTGCGCTCGTGCCGGATGAAATCTTTAAAGGCTCCCATTTTGAACGGCGTTTTGTCACCCCGTTTGGTGGTGTATGGGAGAAACTTGCCCAAGTGGTTGCCAAGGAGGCTCACGGGGAGTGCCTGATGAGCCATGCCATCACTGGCAATGTCGGTACAGAAAGCCTGCGCCGCATCCAAGAAACACTGAACCGGCTGGAACACACACCCAAAGGGAAAAACAGGACACTACCCAACTGGCAGGAAGAACTGGATTACATTAAAGCGGGAAAAGGCAACCCCATCCCAGTTTCCGTTGTTTGCGACATTTACGTCCACAATCAGTCAACCGGCAAACGCTATGCCTGTGAGCTAAAAGGTCCTTTACCCAACAGCGACCAGACCAAAGTCAGCAAGGAAAAAATGTTCAAGCTGCTGGCGATGGATGGATCACCCGTCGACAGTGCTTATTACGCGCTACCCTACAACCCTTATGGCTCACGCAAGGAAGACTACCAATGGTCATTCCCAAAGCGTTGGTTCGATATGTGCAACGACCCTTGTGTGCTGATTGGTAACGAGTTTTGGGATTTCATCGGCGGTGAGGGGGCTTATGCCAACTTTATCCACGAAGTGAACCAGTTGGGCAAAGAATACCGCGAGCGGATTTACCGGGAGTTTCTCGGCATTGAACCACCAACCGATCATGGGGAGTACCTGCTGAAATGAGCAACGGCTTCACCTTCATTGACCTGTTTGCCGGTATTGGTGGCTTTCGGTTGGCACTGGATCATCTGGGTGGCAAGTGCCTCAATTTCAGCGAAATCCACAGCGATGCCATCAATACTTACTGCACCAACTTCCGGGAAGATGGCGGCTTGAACCTCGGTGACATCACCAAAGTAAAACGCCTGCCAGCCCATGACATCCTGACCGCAGGCGTGCCCTGTCAAAGCTGGTCGATTGCAGGCAAGAATTTGGGGTTTGATGATGACCGGGGGCAGTTATGGAATGACACCATTTACCTGCTCAACCAGTCACGCCCCAAAGCCTTCATTTTTGAGAACGTCAAAGGGTTGGCAGACCCACGCAACCAGAGCGCACTTGCCTATATCCTTGCCCGCATCCGCCAAGCAGGGTATTTCGCCAAACATTTTGTGCTGAACTCCTCCGACTACGGTGTGCCACAGGATCGGGTAAGGGTGTATATCGTCGGTTTCTTGCACGAAGCCCATCTGCGCAAATTCAGCCTGCCAGCCCCCCATAAAAGTACCCTAAAACTGGCAGATGTGCTGCAAGGTGGCATCGGCAAACCGCCCAGCGCACCGGCAAGCGGTATCACCGACCTGTTCGGCAAACCGGTGGGAGACAAGCGCCGTTACCGCAAGCTCAGCGGCATGAATGACTTTTTCCTATTCAATGACATCCGCAACGGTCCAACCACGATTCATTCATGGGATTTGCTCCCGACAACGGATCGGCAAAAACAAATTTGCCTGCTGCTGTTACGCAACCGCCGCAAACGCACCTATGGCAAGCTGGACGGCAACCCCTTGTCACTTGCCCATTTGCAGGGTTTGGATAGTTCCATCCGGCAGGAAGAACTGGAAACCCTAGTGGCAATGGGCATCCTGAAAACCGTGGATTATGCCTATGCCGTCAACCCACATGGGGAGATTCCGCTCACCCACGGGGAAAAACTGGTGTTGCGCCATGTCGAGGTCGGGGAAATTACCTTGGATTCCCTGAAAGAGTGCCGCGAACTGAAAAAAGCCAAAGTTGCGCTGGACAAAACCATCCCGGCTTTGGTTGCCAAAGGGGTGTTGGCGCGCAGCGAAGTGCGTTACGAATTCCGTTACACCAAAATCAGCACTGGTATTGAGGGCATCAACCGCATTTTCCTGCCCAAATCGGAAGCCTTCCCCACTTTAGTAGCGAGCGATACCAATGATTTTGTGGCATTCAACGACATTGAGGCAGATACCGAGGAGGCATACAAACAAACCTTCTTGCGCGACATATTCCAACCCGGTCTCTTCAGGAAAATTTCCCGCGCAGAAGCCTGCCTGATACAGGGTTTCCCGCCCGACTTCCTGTTACCGGAATCACGTAGCCGCTGGATGAAACTGGTGGGCAACAGCGTTTCTGTCCCCGTTATCCAGATGCTGGGGCAAGCCATCATCGCAACAGGCTGTTTTGGGGACGTTGCGCCCTGCCAGGCGGCGGCCTGATGAACAAGCTGTATTCGGTTGCCCAAGTCGCCGACATGCTGGGCGTTTCCAAAGAAACCCTGCGCCGTTGGGACAATAGCGGAAAACTGCGCTCCATCCGCAACCCCATGAACAATTACCGCTTTTACAGCAAGGAACAACTGCGGCAATTTGAGGAACTCAGCTTCATCTTCGATGATTCCAAGCGCCCCCAAATCATCCCTGACCACGCCTACAAAACCATCGAACTGTTCGCTGGTGCGGGTGGCTTGGCTATCGGGCTGGAACGGGCAGGACTGGAAACCATCTTGCTCAACGAGCTTGACAAGGATGCCTGCGCCACCCTCAAAGCCAACCGTCCCCACTGGAATGTGCAATGTGGCGACATCGGCGCATTGGGTTTCAGCCCTTACCGTGACCAGATTGACGTAGTGACGGGCGGTTTCCCCTGTCAGGCGTTCAGTTACATTGGCAAAAAAATGGGCTTCGAGGATGCCCGTGGCACACTGTTTTTCGAGTTTGCCCGCGCTGTTAAGGAAGCCAACCCCAAGCTGTTCATGGCGGAAAACGTGCGTGGCCTGCTCAACCACGACGGCGGCAAGACATTGGAAAACATCCGTTCCGTGATTGATGAACTCGGTTATACCCTGCTCGAACCACACCTGATGAAGGCCATTTTCTACCGCGTGCCACAAAAGCGTGAGCGCCTGCTATTGGTCGGCATCCGCAACGACCTTGCCGGGAAGGTGCAATTCTGCTGGCCTCGTCCCTACCAGAAAATCTACACCCTCAAGGATGCGTTGAAGGCAGGCGAGTTGTTCCCCAATGATACGCCGGTATCAGCCGGACAAACCTACCCCGCCAAAAAAGCAGCGGTCATGGCGCAAGTCCCACCGGGTGGCTACTGGCGTGACCTGCCAGAAGACGTGCAAAAGGCTTACATGCTGCAAAGTTTCTATCTGGGCGGCGGCAAGACCGGCATGGCGCGGCGGATGCACTGGGACGAACCTTGCCTGACCCTGACCTGCGCCCCTGCCCAGAAACAGACCGAACGCTGCCACCCGGAGGCAACCCGCCCCTTCACCGTGCGCGAATACGCCCGAATCCAGACGTTCCCCGATGACTGGCAATTCAGGGGGGCGCTGACCTCGCAATACAAACAGATCGGCAATGCTGTGCCTGCCAACATGGCCTACGAACTGGGTTTGTCAGTGGTGGATTTCCTGAACCGATTGTGTGGGGAAACCGATGTGCTACCAGCCGGGATACCGTTACAGCAAGAATTCAAGTTTACCTGACGCCATTTCGGCTGGGGATGCTGTGCCAGAAAACCCCGATTTCCTACCGTGTATTCATCGTGACTGCTGAATGCATCAGCGGCTTGCAGTATACTCGGCGGCTTTCAGGCATTATTCCAGATAAACCATGGCCAATTACGACTTATCCACCTTTCAGGGGCTGATCCAGGCACTGCAAGACTATTGGGCGCAGCAAGGCTGCGTCATCATGCAACCGTATGATATGGAAATGGGTGCGGGTACTTTTCACCCTGCCACATTCCTGCGCTCTATCGGCCCGGAGCCGTGGCGTGCGGCTTACGTGCAGCCTTCTCGCCGCCCTACCGATGGCCGCTACGGCGAAAACCCCAACCGTCTGCAACATTATTACCAGTTTCAGGTCTTGCTGAAACCATCGCCAGATAATATCCAGGATTTGTACCTCGGCTCGCTGAAAATGCTCGGTTTCGACCCGCTAGTGCATGACATCCGCTTCGTCGAAGACAATTGGGAATCACCCACGCTCGGTGCCTGGGGTCTGGGTTGGGAAGTGTGGCTAAACGGCATGGAAGTCACCCAGTTCACCTATTTCCAGCAAGTCGGTGGCCTGGATTGCCGCCCGGTCAGCGGTGAAATCACCTACGGCTTGGAGCGTCTGGCCATGTATATGCAGGGCGTGGAAAGTGTGTATGACCTCGTGTGGACAAAAGGCCCGCAAGGCGTTGTTACCTACGGCAACGTATACCACCAGAATGAAGTGGAACAATCCACCTACAACTTCGAGCACGCCAACGTGGAAGACCTGTTCCACACCTTCGACGTATGCGAACGTGAAAGCCAGCGCCTGATCGAAGCCGGTTTGCCATTGCCTGCTTATGAGCAGATGCTGAAGGCTTCGCATACTTTCAACCTGCTGGATGCGCGTAAAGCGATTTCCGTCACCGAACGTCAGCGCTTCATCCTGCGCGTGCGCACCCTATCGCGCGCCATTGCCGAAGCCTATTACAACGTGCGCGAAGCCCTCGGCTTCCCAATGCTGCAAACAGAAGACAAGGTGGCCTGATCATGATCGACTTACTGGTAGAAATTGGCACCGAAGAACTGCCACCCAAAGCCCTGAAAAAACTTTCCGACGCCTTCACTGACGGTATCGTCTCTGGTTTGAAAGATGCAGGTTTGCAAGCCGCTGAAGTGTACCCCTACGCCGCGCCCCGCCGTCTCGCTGTGTGGCTGAAAGGCGTACCGGCACAGCAGAAAGACCAGATCATCGAACGCCGTGGGCCAGCAGTCGCTGCCGCGTTTGACAAGGATGGCAACCCTTCCAAAGCGGCGGAAGGTTTCGCCCGTTCTTGCGGCGTGGAATTCTCCGCCCTGCAACAGGTTGAAACCGACAAAGGCGCATGGCTGGTATTCCGCCAGCAACAACAAGGTCAGAACACTGCCGACTTGTTCCCAGCCATTGTGGAAAAATCCCTCTCCGCGCTGCCTATCCCCAAACGGATGCGCTGGGGTAGCGGCACGGCTGAATTCGTGCGCCCGGTACATTGGATCGTGATGCTGGCGAACGATACTGTCATCGATGCTGAAATCCTCGGTATTAAAACAGACCGCGAAACCCGTGGCCACCGTTTCCACGCACCAGCGGCAGTCAGCATCAGCAAACCGGAAGACTACGCCGTGCAACTGGGGCAGGCATTCGTGGTCGCCCGCTTTGAAGCCCGCCGCGACATGATCAAGGCAAAAGTGGAAGCACTCGCAGCCGAACTCGGCGGTACTGCCATCATGCCAGAAGAATTGCTGGATGAAGTCACCGCACTGGTGGAATGGCCAGTGCCGGTCGCAGGTCGCTTCGAGGAACGTTTCCTCGACGTGCCGCAGGAAGCGCTGATTTCTACCATGCAGGACAACCAGAAGTACTTCGCGCTGGTCGATGCCAACGGCAAACTGATGCCGAACTTCATCACCATCACCAATATCGAAAGCAGCGATGTGGCGCAGATTTCCTCCGGCAACGAGCGCGTGATCCGCCCGCGTTTCAGCGACGCCGAATTCTTCTGGAATCAGGATAAAAAGCAACCACTGGAAAGCCGCCGCGAACAACTCAAGAGCATGGTGTTCCAGCAAAAACTGGGCACGCTCTACAACAAATCCGGGCGCGTGGCACAACTGGCCGCTTACACCGCCAAACAGCTTGGCGCAGATGAAGCACTGGCTGTGCGCGCAGCCGAACTCGGCAAGTGCGACCTTGTGACCAACATGGTATTCGAGTTCACCGAACTGCAAGGCACAATGGGGCGTTACTACGCGCAACATGACAACGAACCTGCCGAAGTCGCCACCGCGATGGAAGAGCAATACATGCCACGCTTTGCCGGTGATGAACTCCCTTCCACTGCCACAGGCCGTATCCTGGCGCTGGCGGAACGCCTCGACACGCTGGCGGGTATTTTCGGCATCGGCCAGAAACCGACCGGCGCGAAAGACCCGTTCGCCCTGCGCCGCGCCGCCCTCGGTGTGTTGCGCATTCTGATCGAACAGCAACTACCGTTGGATCTGGCTGACCTGCTCGACAAAGCCGCAGATGGCCTTACCACCCAACTGGGCAGCAAGCCGGATACGCAGGAAGCGCTGGATTATATTCTCGACCGCCTGAAAGCCTACTATCAGGAGCAAGGCATCGGCGCGAATCTGGTGGAAGCGGTTGCTTCCCTCAAGCCGACCCAGCCGCTGGATTTCGACCGCCGCGTGAAAGCGGTAGCCGCTTTCCGTGCATTGCCTGCCGCCGAAAGTCTGGCCGCCGCCAACAAGCGTATCAGCAATATCCTGAAGAAAATCGACAATCCGCCGGAAACCATCGACGCTGGTTTGTTGCAGGTAGATGCGGAAAAAACACTGGCCACAGCCGTACAGGTACAGCAGGAGAAGGTTGTACCATTGTTTGCTGCGGGTGAGTACGAAGATGCGCTGCTGTCACTGGCCGAACTGCGCGAACCGGTGGACAAGTTCTTCGATGACGTGATGGTCATGGCCGATGACGAAGCATTGAAAAACAACCGCCTCGCCATGCTGAACCAGATGCGCGGACTATTCCTGCGCGTCGCGGATTTGTCGGTGCTGTAATTTACCGGAACTCTGCTGTCGGGGTGCGTACCGCATCCAGACGGTAGGGAGCCGGATCAAGGTAGGGTTCATTCCCCAGAATCCGGTCGACCAGCAACTGCACCGACGCCAGCCCCAGCACCACACCATTGCGGTAATGTCCCGCATTCACATACAGCCCGGCGATGTCGGGGTGTTCGTCGATATACGGTACGCCGTTCGGTGAGCCGGGGCGTAGGCCACACCAGTGGTTGGTAACGGGTAAATCACGCAGCGCCGGCATGATGGCGCAAGCCGCTTCCTGCAATTCCGCGCGCGCTGCATCGGTGGTGTGTTTGTCAAAGCCACGCATTTCCAGGGTGGAACCGCACAGGATACGCCCATCCTGACGTGGGATCAGGTAACGCCCTGCCGACAGCACGATGCGTTGCAGCAGGCCGCGCGGCCCGCGGAACAGGATCATCTGCCCCAGCACCGGACGCACATCCACCTTCATCGCCTGCATTTGCGGGAACAAGCCTGTCCAGGCACCTGTGTTGAGGATGACTTTATCCGCATGGAACACCTCATCCCCCAGGCGCACGCCGGTTACGCGCCCATTGGCAGTTTCCAGCCCGGTAACCGGGTAATGTTCGGCAATGGTCAGGGGCAACAGACGCAGGCTGGTGCGCAGAGCGTGGGCAATGCGTGGGTTGCGTACCTGCCCCAGTTCCGGCAGGAACAGGCCGCGCTGGAAACCTTCCGCCAGTTGCGGTTCGCAGGCCGCGAGGGCAGCCGAACCGGTGAGGTGTTGCAGGCCGTAGCCCCAGGTTTGCGCCCATTCACGCGCAGCAGTGTATTCATGATCCTCGGTGAACAGCAGGCCAGAACGTATCC
This sequence comes from Thiothrix nivea DSM 5205, assembly GCF_000260135.1. Lineage (NCBI taxonomy): Bacteria > Pseudomonadati > Pseudomonadota > Gammaproteobacteria > Thiotrichales > Thiotrichaceae > Thiothrix > Thiothrix nivea. The sequence goes on from NZ_JH651384.1 coordinate 2,401,568, forward strand.
ACTGCGGGTCGACGCCGGTTTCCTCACGCAAGGTTTCACACAGCGCCGGGTAGCGTTGCTGGCCATAACGTGCGAGCTGCGAGACAGCCGCCGGGTAGCGCCACGGGTAGAGGGGGGAGACGATACCGCCGCCAGCCCAGGTGGATTCGCTTCCCAGTTCGCCCTGGTCAATGATCATGACCTTCAGGCCAGCTTGATGCAGGGAACGGGCGGTTAACATGCCCATCAGGCCACCACCGACAATAATTGCGTCTTTCATGCGACATCTCAACAACAGGGGGGCTTAAAGTATACGGAGACGCGGCGGGAGCATCCAGCCACCGCATGGTTTATACTGGATGAAAATCATAAAACCGGAATATTCCTTCAGTGATTGCCAACAAATTGTCACAAGGTCTACTGGCGTGGCTGGATCATTTACGCCTGCGCCTGGCCAGCCCGGAAGCCATTTTATTACTGTCAATACTGGCCGTGCTGACCGGCCTGCTGACCGGGCTGGTGATTGTGCTGTTCCGTTTCCTGCTGGAATTTGTGCAGATTTACCTGCTGCCCAGCAAGACGCCGGATGATTATGAATCCTTGCACTACTTGTACCGGCTGGCCTTGCCATTGGGTGGGGCGTTGTTACTGGCTGTGTTGTTCCAGCCGATGCTGCACCGTTACCGGCAGGTAGGCATCCTGCATGTGTTTGAGCGCCTGCAATACCATCAGGGCAGGATGCCGTGGGTCAATATGGTGATGCAGTTTTTCGGCGCGGGCATTGCCATCCTCAGTGGGCATTCGGTGGGGCGCGAAGGCCCCGGCATTCATATGGGGGCGTATAGCGGCAGCTGGGTGGCACAACGCCTGCAATTGCCCAACAACAGTACCCGCACCCTGGTGGCGGGGGGTGCGGCAGCGGCGATTGGCGCCTCGTTTAACACCCCGCTGGCAGGCATCATTTTCGCCATGGAGGTGGTGATGCAGCAGTACAGCGTGCAGGGTTTCGTGCCGGTGATCCTGGCAGCGGTGTCGGGCACTTATCTGGCGCAGTCGCTGCTGGGCAAGGAGTCATTTTTCGAGGTGACGCTGGATGCGGTGAACACCAGTCAGGACTGGTGGCTGGCAGTATTGCTGGGCATGGGGATCGGGGTATTGTCGGCGGTGTTCAATTTCCTGCTGATCCAGATCACCCGCTTGAGTATGCGTTATGCGTTGTGGCAGCGCTTTGTGTTGGCGGGTTTGCTGATGGGGGCCATCGGTTGGCAGGTGCCGGCAAGCATGGGCATTGGTTACGATACCGTCAACCAGACCCTGAACGGGCAAGTGGTGATGGCAACGCTGACCGTGATCCTGTTGGCGAAACTGGCAGCATCGGTATTGTGTTTGGGGCTGGGGATTCCGGGGGGCGTGATTGGCCCGCTGATGTTCATGGGCGCGGCGGCGGGCGGGGTGCTGGTGACGCTGAGTTATTCTTCCGACATGACTTTCCTGATTCCTGCTGAGCCGAAACTGTACCCGCTGATTGGCATGGGGGCGATGTTCAGCGCCAGTTTGCAAGCGCCGCTGGCAGGGCTGACGGCGATCATGGAAATGGCCGGGAATGCCGACATTATCCTGCCCGCCATGTTGGCGATCGTGTCGGCTAACCTGACCAGCAAGGTGATTTTCCAGCACGATTCCATCTTTTCCAGCCTGTTGCAGGCGCGTGGGCTGGATCATTCCTCCAGCGTGGTGATGCAGCGTTTGCGCATGATCGGTGCGGCCAGCATCATGAACCGCAGTTTCGCCCTGTGCGGTGGTAGCCTGTCGCGGGAAAGTGCCCAGGCGTTACTCAGCCACGGCCCGCAATGGCTGGTGATTACGGATACGGAGCGCCAGCCAAGGGAAATGGTACGCTCGCTGGATTTACAGGGTTTTCTGGAAACCCACCCGCAAGTGGACAGCATCCAGTTGCGGGAAATCCCCGGCAAGCGTCTGCAACTGGCAGCCCTGTCGGCGCGCGCCAGTTTGCAGGAGGCGCTCGATGCCCTCAATAAAAGTGGCGCGGAAGCCCTTTACCTACACCGCGAGGCCGGTGGGCACATTTACGGCGTGATAACGCGGGAACGGGTCAACAAAGCCTGGCTGTGAAATCAGGATGTGGGGGCAGGCCGCCGGGATTTTCCGTTCACTAGGTTATTGACGGTGTCTTCGCAGGAACTGGGTGTCGACAGCTGGCTCATGCGCTGCTGGATATTTGCCCATAAGTCGCGGGCAGGCTGGAAATTGTTTCCAGGAGACGGGCCATCAAGAGGGGAAACGAGTGCCAGCGTGCGGCTAAGGGTCTGGATACAGCCCTGACAATCATCCATACGGCAGTGGGTAGCCATTTTGCCGAACGTTTCCCATCCGCCCAGTTTCCCGCAGCCTCCAGGCATTTTTGCGATTCGGACATATTCGCCGCGCAGGAAAAAGTACAGGCAAGGAATTGTGCGTAACGGGTCAGGGTAACTGGAGTTAAGGTTGGAAATACCCCGTAACAACGTAAACGCCTGTTCCCAGTGCCCCAGTGCGCACAGCCCTACTGCCAGCAGATGGCCGCCGGCGCAGTCGTGGGGGTTGATGTGGCGTGCCGTCTCAATTTCAACCAGCCCCATTTCGTGTTCGCCCCGGTGGTAGCATTCCAGGGCAAAAATACTGTGGGCGAGGGAATTACCGGGGTTGAGTTCAATGGCCTTGAGCGCCAGTTTGTGCCACAGGGCCTCCAGCGGAATACCCAAATCAAAGCCAAACATGTAGGCATAGAGGCACATCACGGCGTAGTGCAAATGGGCAAGACTGTCATCGTGGTAACATTGCGTGCGGGTTTGGCACGCCTGCTGGAAATGTTGCAGGCTGGCGTGGTCAACCGTGCCTTGGATGAAGTGCACATGTTCCACTAATACCCGGTAATGGTCAGGCATACGGTCTTGCGCCTGCCAGTAACGGCTCCAGTAAGCTAATGCGACACCACGGTGCAGGCTGAAAGCTTCCAGTACCAGTTGGCTGAGTACTGCATCCAGCATCTGCTGGGTGGGTTGCCGGGGTAATTTAACGTTGTCAGACCACACCTGCTCATGGGTGACGGTGTGGTGCAGTGTAAAATTGACCGAAATGCCGTTGCGCTCTGCTTCTACCTTACATTCCAACAGGAACTCAGCCTGCTGATGTTGCCAGGCATAAGCCAGCTCATCCTGCTGGTGGGCCAGGGCATGGCTGGCAGGTGCCAGGGCGATGCGGACTTCCCGAAAATGCCCCAAGGTTATCGGCAGGGTGGAGCGCAAGTTGTAAATCAGCCCGCGCAACGTGTCATCCATGATCGTGGTGGGATTTTGGCAGCTGATATAGACTTTGGGGCCAAGTGATTGGATGCTTTTGGGTTCAAAGTGGTGTGCACTCAGGGAAGATGATGTGGGTGTTACCCATTCGACCACCGGCTGATAACTGCCAACGGGCAATGTGATCCTGAGTTTGCTGTGCCTGCCTTCGGTTGCGTAGTATTCTTCCAGCAAGCGGCGCACGCGGCCTGCTTCCACCCGCACGGCGGGGTTGTCGGTGGGGTTGTAATCTGTTGGCTTGCCCAGTGCTTCGATAGCGATGCCATATTGTGTAATTTTTTTGCCACGACCCGCCAGGGTTTCTTCCATGATGTAGGCTATGAAATTGATCGCCTGCTTTTTGTTTTCCAGTAAGCGGCTGTTTAGAACATGCTGTAACTCTTGTTTTATTAAATTATGCTCTTCCATGAAATTCCTTTTTATTGACTATAAAACAGTGACATTACCTCGTTACGACCATTTATAAATCACTGTTGAATTATCATTGCATAAAAGACAAGTGGTCAACAAGTACGCAATTGTAACGAAAGTGTAAGCATTAGCCGACTCTTATATAAAAATAATATTTTTTTCAGTTAATTGTTGTTCTTTGTTGTGCTCGGTTATGAGGAGAGCCTAGTAAAAAATACCCATGACGTTACCCGTAACGCCGGTAACTTACTTCCTTTACTCTTCAGCATGGCTAACATACTAAGCCATATTTTTTAAGGTGGGCGTACAAGTGTTGTTGCCCTTTCATGTTCATGTTCATGTTCATGTTCATGTTCATGTTCATGTTCATGTTCATGTTCATGTTCATGTTCATGTTCATGTTCATGTTCATGTTCATGTTCATGTTCATGTTCATGTTCATGTTCATGTTCATGTTCATGTTCATGTTCATGTTCATGTTCATGTTCATGTTCATGTTCATGTTCATGTTCATGTTCATGTTCATGTTCATGTTCATGTTCATGTTCATGTGCCTGGCCGATGATTAAATTTATCCGGTTTCCTGGTATTTTCTGTGGAAAAAGGGAGTTGCTGATGGCGATGGTCAGTCCTGCTGGCAGTCATGTCATATTGGAAAACCGCTATGTTTTGCTGGAGTGCCTAGCGGTTTCTGGCGTAGGGAAAGTTTACCGGGGGCGGGATCTGGAGCAGATCAAGGCAAAGGGGTTGGAATCACGCATCCTGATCCACGTCCTACCCGTCACACCCAACGCCCTACCGCTGGATATGATGTTCCAGCAGATGCTGGGGGTATGCCAGCATCTTGAGGTGAGCTGGATACTTAAGCCGCAGGCGTATGGGCAGGATGGCAACCTTGCCTATTTCGTGCTGGAAAGCCCGGAAAAATGGGGGCTGTTCAGCCTGCTCAGCCGCACAAACCGTAAAGACCCCGTGTGGCAAGCAGCCATGCAGCGCTTGCAACCGCTGGTAAAGCAACAACATCTGGGGACAAATACTGACCCTGCGTTACTGCTGGGGGTGTCCGCAGAGGAAATCTACCTGCTGCCCACCGCCTTTTCCCCGCTGGTACAAGTGCTAGGGGGGCAGGAGGGCTTCCGCCGCGTTATCCATCACGGGAAGCACAAGGCTGCGGTGGTGGTGGGTTCAGTGCTTGGCTTGTCCACGATTTTCAGTGCTGTTGCCGCCAATGCCATCTTTCAACAGAAAGAGGCTGTTGTCGTTGAGGCAGTGCTACCAGCACCTGCCCCCCAAACGCAAATCCCTGTACGGGTAGCAGCCATTCCCGCCACTGACAGAGTGGATTCCCCTGTCACCGGAATGCAGGCCACCCTGAAGGATGAGGCGTTGTCACTGGTAGGGGAACCACCATTGGCATCAACCATGACGCAACCGCCAGCCAAGCCGGACAAGGCAATGTCACCATCTGAAGGGGCTATGCAAAAGACAGTGCCACCCCCGCCTGAGCCGAAACAACAACTGCCCTTGATAGCAAACGCCAACAAGGCAAGCCGCGTCATCCCGGAGCCTGCCAGCGTGCAGGAAGCACCCCATCAGCCGCCAAATGGCGTGGATGGTCTGATCCAGCAAGCCTATGCCGCCATGGGCGCAGGCCGCCTGGATGTTGGGAAGGCTGGAGCATTGTATTACGCCCGCCAGTTACGGGCCTTGTCACCCCAGCACCCACAAGTCGCACGTCTGGGGCAGGAAATCAGCGCTGCCTACCTGCGCCAAGTCAGGGCTGCGCTACAAAGCGGAAACCTTGCCGCCGCTGGGCAATGGTTACCGCTCACCCGCCAGCTTATCCAGGAGTTTGGCTTGACCAACCTTGAACCCGCCCAGCAAGTGCTGGAGGAAAAGGTCGCCCAGCTCAACAGTTACTGACACCACGAGTTTTAAACCAACATCACAACAGAGGGCATATCCAGATGATAAATCTCGAACATGTACAACATGTTACCCACCAGTTGAGGCACAGCGTACCCGCTATCGAGAGTATGCAATTGCTGACGGTAGATGGGCTGGCGCTACACCGCAATGACACCGGGCATGACGAAGACAAGCTGTCTGCCCTTTCCGCCTTGCTGTATAGCGCTGCCCAGCGTTTGGCCGACTTCATGGATGAAGACAGCCCCAAGGGCATGATCATCTGTATTGGGCCATCGGCTTACGTGATCGCGCGCATGGGTGATGAGCTGGTGCTGGGCTTGCAAGTGCCAGCTGATCTTGGCCACCCGCAGTTCCTGCAATCCGTCTGTAACTTTATTAACCAACATGATCACACGTTTTCCATGATCCATTAACCCGGCTGCGGGCAACAACAAAACAGGAGAAAAAAGATGGACTTAACTAGCATGACCAACCACATCCTGCAACAGGTTCCGGCAATATTGATTCCGACTGCCAGCGATGGCGAACTGGTGCGGCGTTACCAGGGGTTTTTCAAAAAACATGAAGATACCGTGATCCGTGGGTTTTACGACCTGGTTTACAGCGATCCGGCTACCCGCCAGCATCTGGATCCCAAGGAACGCCCGATGCGCGAAAATACCTTGCGCCAGTGGTATCAGGTAACAACCACCGGGCATTTTGATGAACATTACTGGGCCTGGCAGGCGCTGGTCGGTATTGTCCACGTCAAGCACAAGATCCCCAACCCGGCGATGTTGGGGATGTGGTCGTGGATGATCAACTTCATTCAGAAAGGTTTGCTGGAAGAATTGCCTGCCAATGAAGCGCTGGATGTCATCCAGGTGTTCCAGAAGTTGCAAGCCACGGTGTGCAGCCTGATCGTGGAAAGCTACATCATGACCCAGCAGGAAGCTATCCACCGTGCGTCAGGTCTTAACCAGGCGATTATGGGGCGTTTCATCCACATCGAAATTGACCGCCTGCTTGGCCAGGGGCGTGCCATTTTGCAGGAAAAAGTCCAGCAGGCAGCCATGGCTGCATAAAACCTGACGGGTTTGGCCTAGCCTTAACACTTCCGGGCAGGCCAAGTATTTTCCGAATATAAGCAATAACAATTCTCACAATGTACAGAGGATACTGTGTGAAGCATAACCCCTATTCATTTGCAGGTGAGCAAATCAGGGTACTGGCGCAGGAAAACACGGGCGAGCATTTGTGGTTGCAGATTACGCGCCCATGAGCAGCCCAACAGTGATTACTAACATACTGACAAAGGAATGACAGATATGACAACCGGTAATGCCGTTTTCATCCATCGCCTGAGCGATCATCTTCATTATCTGGAACGGGTAAGGAATACCCTGAGAGGCGAAGATGATGTGCAGGGCATCAGCCATGCCGAATGCCGACTGGGGCTGTGGTTGTACGGTGAGGGCTGGCGGCTGGTGGAACGCTGCGCCCCGCAAGGTGACTGCCTGGCCAGGGCACTGCTTGACCGCCACCGGCGCTTTCACGTTACCAGTAACGAAGCCCTGCTCCGCCAGGCGGAAGGGGATTACGTAGGCAGCTATCAGGCCATGGCCGACATGCTCAGGGTATCGTTGGAGCTGTCCAACCTGATGCTGGAAGCTGATCACTGGGTCAGCCGCGCTGCCGTGCCTGTCTGTGGCTAAGCTTGACCATCATGACCCAGGGAGTATCCATGGATTACAAACAAACTTTTTTCGCACCTTCCACAAACGTTGTATGGCGCAAGCAGGTCTTGCTGTTGGCAGCAACCTCCATCAGTCTGGCGTTGTTTTGCAAGCCTGCCATCGCGGCAGAGGATCAGCCCTTGCCTGTTGGTGCTTGCCCACTGAACAGTGGAGGGTCTTCGCTGCTGGGGACGGAATGGCGCTTGCTGTCGATTTATGGCAATGAAGTTCCAGTAAACCTGGAAATCAACATGACAGTTGGCGAAGATGCCATGAGCGGATTTGCGGGTTGCAACGACTACACAACCCGTTTCAAACGGGTTGGCCATACCGGTTTCATGATTACAGGTTCGGAAAAAGGCCAGCAAGGCTGCCAGGTTTTGTCCACCGTGGTGGGTGCTCCCACCATCAATGTGGGCGATTGGGAAGGCGGTTATCTACGCACTTTGCAACGGGCAGGCAGTGTGCAACAGGAGGGCGCTACCCTGAAGTTTTACAATCGCAGCGGTGAGACATCCATCGTATTTGCCAAAAAGTACGGCAGTTTATAAGGCTGTAGCCAGTTTCAGCCGCCCGTTCAGTTACGTAAGGTCGCCACTAGCCGGTTGGGTGTGGCGAAATACTCGAACACATCCAGTACTGATTTACAGACTACATCCGCTGCCATCAGTGCGTGGGCGGATGCGCCTTCATCCTGAATCAGCGCAATACCCAGCGCCGCCGCTTGCAGCATCAGCTTGTCGTTGTTGCCGTTGCCGACTGCCAACACGTTTTCCTTGCCGAGTTGCCCGACGTATTGCAGCTTGCTGGCGTCCTGCCGGTTGCCGGTAATGACGTGCACGGTGCAAGCCACACCTTGCAGGGCGCGTTCCACCGTGCCGTAGGTATCAGCTGTAATGACGTGGAAGGTGAGTTGCGGCGCAAACCGGTTGATCTGCGCTGCAACACCAGGGATCAATGCGCCATCCACCGCAATCGTGCCGTTGTAGTCGAATACGACGTGCCTGATGTCGAGTTCAGGCTGGCCGGGGATGGTGAAGCGCATGACTTACTTTTCCAGCTGCGTTACATCACGCACCGCGCCGCGTGAGGCGGAAGTGGTCATGGCCGCGTAAGCTTTCAACGCCGCACTCACCACCCGATCACGGTTGACCGGCTTCCAGGCGGCGCTGCCTTTTGCATCCATCGCTTCCCTGCGTGCAGCTAGCTCTGCATCGCTGACACGCACGTTGATGGTACGGTTCGGAATGTCGATGTCGATCATGTCGCCTTCTTCCACCAGACCGATTGCGCCGCCTTCCGCCGCTTCCGGGGAAACATGGCCGATGGAGAGGCCGGAGGTGCCGCCGGAGAAACGTCCGTCAGTGATCAGCGCACAGGCTTTGCCCAAGCCCTTGGATTTGATGTAGGAGGTCGGGTAGAGCATTTCCTGCATACCGGGGCCGCCGCGCGGGCCTTCGTAGCGGATCAGCACGATGTCGCCTGCCTGAATCTGGTCGCCGAGGATGCCTTCCACCGCCGCGTCCTGTGACTCGAAAATGCGCGCGGGGCCGGAGAATTTGAGGATACTTTCGTCCACGCCCGCTGTTTTCACCACGCAGCCATCCAGTGCGATGTTGCCGAATAGTACGGCAAGACCGCCTTCGGTGCTGTAAGCGTGCTTGAGGTCGCGGATACAGCCGTTTTCACGGTCAATATCCAGCGCATCCCAGCGCTTGTTCTGGCTGAAAGCCACTTGCGTCGGTACGTTGCCGGGTGCGGCGCGGAAGAAATTCAGGCGCTTTTCGTCGGTAGTCAGGCGCACATCCCACAACGACAGCGCTTCCGCCATGTTGGTGGCGTGTACGGTGCCAACTTCGCGGTTGAGCAGACCGGCACGGTCAAGTTCGCCCAGAATCGCCATCACGCCGCCCGCACGGTGCACGTCTTCCATGTGGTATTTCTGGGTGGATGGCGCAACCTTGCACAACTGCGGCACCTTGCGGCTCAAACGGTCAATGTCGTTCATAGTGAAATCCACGCCCGCTTCCTGCGCCGCCGCCAGCAGGTGCAGGATGGTGTTAGTGGAGCCGCCCATGGCGATGTCCAGACACATGGCGTTTTCAAACGCGGCAAAGCTGGCGATGGAACGCGGCAACACGGAAGCGTCATCCTGCTCATAGTAACGTTTCGCCAGCCCCACGATCATGCGCCCCGCTTCCAGGAACAAACGCTTGCGGTCGGCATGGGTCGCCAGCGTGGAACCATTCCCCGGCAGGCTCAGCCCCAGCGCTTCGGTCAGGCAGTTCATCGAGTTGGCGGTAAACATGCCGGAACAGGAACCGCAGGTCGGGCAAGCGGAACGTTCCATGGTCGCCACATCTTCATCACTTTCCTTGGGGTTGGCGGCAGACACCATTGCATCCACCAGATCCAGATGCACCACCTTGCCCTGAATCACCGCCTTGCCGGATTCCATCGGCCCACCGGAGACAAAAATGGTCGGAATGTTCAGGCGCAGCGCCGCGTTCAGCATCCCCGGTGTGATCTTGTCGCAGTTGGAAATGCACACCAGCGCGTCGGCGCAATGCGCGTTGACCATGTATTCCACCGCGTCCGCAATCAGCTCGCGTGAAGGCAGGGAATACAGCATCCCGCCGTGCCCCATGGCGATGCCGTCATCCACCGCGATAGTGTTGAATTCCTTGGCCACGCCCCCAGCCGCTTCGATTTCGCGCGCCACCAGCTGCCCCAGGTCTTTCAGGTGCACGTGGCCGGGCACGAACTGGGTAAACGAGTTGGCGATGGCGATGATGGGTTTCTGGAAATCCTCATCCTTCATGCCGGTGGCACGCCACAGGGAACGTGCGCCAGCCATGTTGCGGCCTGCGGTCGAGGTGCGGGAACGGTAAACGGGCATGGTAAGCTCCTAAACAAAATCAATGCAGGGCAACGATCTTAGCATGAGGCTTAAAAGCTGCGAAATGCCCCTCGCAGCGTTTGGAATGCTGCCTACCTTGACGTATGTCGTGGCATCGCTTCCTAGACTCACCGAAAATGGCTACCGTGTCACAGCATTACAAAAAGTACAAACATCTACCACTACAGGGAGTACGCATGTTCCAGATACGCATCCACGGTCGCGGCGGGCAGGGCGTTGTCAGCGCTGCCGAAATGTTATCCATCGCCGCCTTCACGGAAGGCAAGCACTCACAAGCCTTCCCCAGTTTCGGCTCCGAACGCATGGGCGCGCCGGTCATGGCTTTCTGCCGCATCGACGACAAGGAAATCCGTCTGCGCGAACCTGTCCTCAACCCTGACGCGCTGATCATTCAAGACCCCGGCTTGCTGCATCAGGTCAACCTGTTCGAGGGTTTGCAGGAAAAAGGCTACATCCTGATCAATTCCAGCCACACGTTGGCCGATCTCGGTTTGGGTGATTTCACCACCAGTCACCCGCAGGAAAAAATCCGCGTCATCCCCGCCACCGAACTCGCCCTCAAGCACGTAGGCCGCCCGGTTCCCAACGCCGCCCTGCTCGGCGGTTTCGCCGCGCTCACCGGCCTGATCAAAATGGAATCGCTGGAAGCCGCCATCCGCGAAAAATTCAGCGGCAAAATAGCCGACGCCAACATCGCCGCCGCCAGAGCCGCATTCGCTCTGGTGCAGGGAGGAAACTGACATGCTGAAACAGATCGAAGGCTCGCAGGCCGTCGCCGAAGCGGTCGGCCTGTGCCGCCCGGAAGTGATTTGCGCCTACCCCATCACCCCGCAAACCCACATTGTCGAAGCACTGGGGCGAATGGTGGACTCAGGGCAGATCAACCCCTGTGAATACATCAATGTCGAATCCGAATTCGCCGCCCTGTCGGTGGCGATTGGCTCCAGCGCTGCGGGGGCGCGTTCCTACACCGCGACCGCAAGCCAGGGGCTGCTGTTCATGGCCGAAGCGGTCTACAACGCCTCCGGCCTCGGCCTGCCCATCGTCATGACCATTGGCAACCGCGCGATCGGCGCACCGATCAATATCTGGAACGACCAGCAGGACAGCCTGTCGATGCGTGACTCGGGCTGGATTCAGCTCTACGCCGAAACCAACCAGGAAGCGGTTGACCTGCATATCCAGGCGTTCAAGCTGGCGGAAGAACTTTCCGTGCCGGTGATGGTGTGCGTGGACGGTTTCATCCTCACCCACGCCTACGAGCGCGTCGACATCCCCGAACAGGCGCAGGTGGACGCTTTCCTGCCACCGTTCGAGCCGCGCCAGATCCTCGACCCGATCCACCCCGTCACCATCGGCGCGATGGTCGGGCCGGAAGCCTTCACCGAAGTGCGCTACCTCGCCCATTACAAACAGATGCAGGCGCTGGGGGTGATCCCGGAACTGGCGGAAGAATTCCAGCAGCAGTTCGGGCGCGATTCCGGCGGCCTGATCAAGCCCTACCGCAGCGAAGACGCTGATACCGTGGTGGTGGCGCTCGGCTCGGTCAATGGCACCATCAAGGACGTGGTGGATGAATTGCGCGAAACCGGCATGTCGATCGGCGCGCTGGTGATCAGCACCTACCGCCCGTTCCCGCACAAGGCAGTGCGCAAGGCGCTGGAACACGCCAAACGCATCGTGGTGGTGGAAAAAGCGCTGGCGATCGGCATTGGCGGCATCGTTGCCACCGACGTGCAGATGGCGGTGGCCGGGCTGCACAAGCCGGTGCATACCGTGGTTGCCGGTCTCGGCGGCAGGCCGATCACCCGCGATTCCCTGCGCAAGCTGTTCCACCGCGCCGACGAAGGCCATCTGGAACGATTGGAATTCCTCGACCTCAAGCACGACGTGGTGCACGAAGAAATCGCCCGCATGGAAGCCGGACGCCGTTCCGGGCCGACAGCGGAAAACATCCTGCACAGTGTCGGCACTGTCGCCAGCCAGATTCGCTAGGGGGAAAGCACCATGGAAAAAACCACCATCAAGTTTTACCAGACCGACACCTTTACCGTCGGCAACCGTTTGCTGTCTGAGTCCGAACGCAGCGTGCAGGCGGGAATGCAGCGCACCAACGCGCTCAATTCCGGGCATCGCGCCTGTCAGGGCTGCGGTGAGGCGCTGGGCGCACGTTTTGCGGTGGACGCGGCGATGCGCGCGGCGGGCAACGACCTGATTGCCTGCAACGCCACTGGCTGTCTGGAAGTCTTTTCCACTCCGTACCCGGAATCATCCTGGCAGTTGCCGTGGATACATTCGCTGTTCGGCAACACGGCGGCGGTCGCCACCGGCGTGGCGGCGGCGCAGCGGGTCAAGGGCATGAAAACCCGCGTGCTGGCGCAGGGCGGCGACGGCGGCACCACCGACATCGGTTTCGGCTGCCTGTCGGGTATGTTCGAGCGCAACGATGACGTGCTGTACATCTGCTATGACAACGAAGCCTACATGAACACTGGGGTGCAACGTTCCTCCGCCACCCCGCCCGCCGCGCGCACCGCCACCACCATGCCGGTCGGGCAGCATCCCAACGGCAACGTGTTCGGCAAGGGCAAGAGTGTGCCGTTGATTGCGATGGCGCATGAAATCCCTTACGTGGCGACCGCTTCGGTGGCCGATCTGCGCGATCTGGAGGCGAAAGTGACCAGGGCGATGTCGTTCCACGGGGCGCGTTACATCCACATCCATGTGCCTTGCCCGCTGGGCTGGGGGGCGAACCCGGCGCACACCATCAAGCTGGCGCGGCTGGCGATTGAGTCCGGCCTGTTCCCGGTGTTTGAGGCGGAACACGGCGAAATCACCGGGCATCGCGCCATCCGCAAACAGGTGCCGGTGGAGGATTATCTGGCGCTGCAAAAACGTTTCGCCCATTTGTTCCGTGTGCCCAAACAGGTTGAGGTCATTGCGCAATTGCAGGCCATTGCCAACCGAAATATCCGCCGTTTCAAACTGCTGGAAGATAGGGGGGCAGCCGCATGAGTACGCAGATCGAAAAACCGTTCGCCATCACGCTCGACCGCAACACCAGTTTGGCCAACCACACCGGCTCGTGGCGCACCAAGCGCCCGGTCTACGTCGACCGTTTGCCGCCCTGCAACGCCACCTGTCCGGCGGGGGAAAACATCCAGAACTGGCTGTTCCACGCCGAATCCGGCAACTACGAGGCGGCCTGGCGTAGCCTGACCGAAAACAACCCGCTGCCCGCGATTATGGGACGGGTGTGCTACCACCCCTGCGAGGGCGCGTGCAACCGTGGCAAGCTGGACGAAGCGGTCGGCATCAACGCGGTGGAACGTTTCCTCGGCGACGAAGCGCTGAAACAGGGCTGGGCGTTCGCCAAGCCTGCGCCCGAAAGCGGTAAGCGCGTACTGGTGGTCGGTTCCGGCCCGGCGGGATTGTCCGCCGCCTACCACCTGCGCCGCTTGGGGCATGGCGTGACCATCGTTGAGGCGGAAGCGGCGGCGGGCGGCATGATGCGTTATGGCATCCCGCGCTACCGTTTACCGCGCCGGGTGCTGGACGCCGAAGTCAAACGCATCACCGACATGGGCGTGGAACTGCGCCTCGACACCCACGTGGATGATGTGCTGGCGCTGAAAGACGCGGAAGGTTTCGACGCCGTGTTCCTCGGCATCGGCGCAGGGCTGGCCAAACGCGCCTATATCCCGGCGGGCGACGCCAGCCACATCACCGATGCGCTCAGCGTGCTGCATGAGGTGGAAGACCATCCGCCGCTGCTGGGACGCAAGGTAGTGATTTACGGCGGCGGCAACACCGCGATCGACGTGGCGCGCACCGCCAAACGGCTGGGGGCGGAGGAATCCATCATCGTCTACCGCCGCACCCGCGAAAAAATGCCCGCGCACGATTTCGAGGTCAAGGAAGCGCTGGAGGAAGGGGTGAAGCTGAAGTGGCTTTCCACCATCACCGAGGCCGGGGAAGGCAGCATCACGATTGAGAAAATGGCGCTGGACGAGAAAGGTTTCCCGCAGCCGACCGGCGAATTCGAGACCCTGCCCGCCGATTCGGTGGTGCTGGCGCTGGGGCAGAACGTGGAACAGACCCTGCTGGAACGCATCCCCAACCTGGAAACCCAGTGGGACAGCGTGCAGACCGACGCGGTGATGATGACCAGCCATGATGGCGTGTTTGCCGGGGGCGACATGGTGGCGGGCAGTGACCGCACCGTGACCGTGGCGGTCGGGCATGGCAAGAAGGCCGCGCGCGCGATCGACGCCTGGCTGCGCGGCGAGCGTTACCAGCCTGCGGCCAAGCATGAATTGGCCACCTTCGAGCGCCTCAACACCTGGTATTACGCCGATGCGGAAAAGACCGTGCGCCCGACGCTCGACATCATCCGCCGCCAGTCCACGTTTGATGAGGTGGTCGGCGGGCTGGACGAAAGCAATGCGCTGTTCGAGGCGCGGCGCTGTCTGTCGTGCGGGAACTGCTTCGAGTGCGACACCTGCTACGGCGTGTGCCCGGATAGCGCGGTGATCAAGCTGGGGGCGGGCAAGCGGTTTGAGTTTAACTACGACTACTGCAAGGGGTGTGGGCTGTGTGCGGAGGAATGTCCGTGCGGGGCGATTGCGGTGGAGTTGGAGGAGAAGTAGGAGCAGAGGCTACAGCTAGTACGGATTGTTTTCTAAGCACAGATGACAAGCTATTGAAAAAGCTGCAAACTGTTTCTGAGCTGGTTTGTCTTAACCCTGTGGATTTTGTCAAGGAGCCTGAATGATGACAGCCATCACAGATAGCGAAATCCGTTTGCGCGGCATTGAGGCGCTGATTGCGGCATTGGGCGAGGTGCAGGCTGAGCGTTTTATCAGCCTGATGTTGCGTGAGCCATTCGATTATACCCAGTGGCAACGCAAGCTCTGGGAAAATGCTGATCTGGAAACCTTAAGTCAGCAGGCGATGCAATACCGCCGTAATCAAAGCCATGGTGCGTAATCGTGAAGTTCCCAAAATGACGCCGGGGCGCGCCGCGCTGGTTGGCTTGATGCGGCGTTACCTTGATGGCTTGCTGGATCCGTTTGTAACGCTGCTGGAAGTCCACAAACTCATGTATTTCATGCAGGAGGCGGGTGAGCCGCTGCGTTTGCGTTACAAGAAAGCGCATTACGGGCCTTATGCCGAAAACCTGAGCCATGTTTTGAATCAGATTGAGGGCCATCTGATTTCCGGCTATGCTGATGGCGGCGATATACCTGAGAAACAGCTTTCGCTCGTTCCGGGTGCGGCGGAAGATGCCCAAACCTACCTGCATCAATATCGGGATACGCAGCAGCGTTTCGACAAGGTGGCGGCCTTGGTGGAAGGTTTTGAATCGCCGTTTGGGCTTGAGTTGCTGGCTACGGTGCATTGGGCTGTCAGGCATGAGGGTGTGCATACACAGGATGCGGTGGTCAGCTATGTTCATGCCTGGAATGAACGCAAGAAGCAGTTTACGCCACGTCAGATTGGCATCGCCCTGAATGCATTGCGGCAAAAGGGCTGGATACAGGACATTTAGTAAGATACTTGCCGCCTTGCTTATCATGATCAATTTGATCATATTAGGTAGCTTTTCTTGTTGCATATAGGGTTGCAAATGAGCACAATATGCTCCATGAAACAACCCGATATTCCTGAAACCAGTTCTGACCCCCTCTCCTCCCTGAGCCTGCCCCAGCGCGAACGGCTTGCCTACATCGAGTTCCGCCTGTATTTCCTTGGCGATGTGCGCAGGCAGGATTTGATGGATCGTTTCGGCATTGCGCCCGCCGCCGCGACCCGTGATTTCGCGCAGTACCGCGAGCTTTTCCCCGACAACCTCAACCTGGATGGCAGCAGCAAGACGTATGTGCTGGGTTCCGGCTTCCGGCCTGCGTTTGCGCACAATGTCGAGCGGGTGCTGATGATGTTGTCGCGCGGGTTTGGCGATGGTCTCAGCCAGATGGAGGATGCGTTGCTGCCGTGCGAATTGCCGCTGGTGCTGAACCGGCCTGCGGTGGAGATTCTTGCGCCGGTCACGCGGGCGATTCATCAGCAGAAAGCGGTCAGGCTTCGCTATTTCTCGCATACCAGCGGCCTGTCAGAGCGGGAAATCGTGCCGTTTTCGCTGGCGAATGACGGTATGCGCTGGCATGTGCGGGCGTTTGACCGCAAATCCGGCGAATTCCGCGATTTTGTGTTCACGCGCATGGAATCCACCGAACTGCTCGACAGCAGCCCCGCCAAGCATGAGCTGCCCGCGCAGGACATCCAGTGGAACCGCATTGTCGAACTCGACATCGTGCCGCACCCTGACCGTGAGCATCCCGACATCACCGAACGCGACTACGGCATGGTCGATGGCGTGCTGCATCTGAAACTGCGGGCGGCGATGGCGGGGTATGTGTTGCGGCAATGGCAGGTGGATTGCTCGGCGGATCATAGCGTGAAGGAGAAAGGGTGTCGGTTGTGGGTGCGGGATGTGTTGGCGTTGTATGGGGTCACAAACGCAATCCTTGCATTGGGATACTGTGAATCGAATAAAACTCAGGGCGTGAGAATATGACAGAAAATTCCAAGCCATTTCGAGTTCTTTGCCTTGATGGAGGAGGAATGAGAGGTGTCTATCAAACCACTTTTTTAAGCACATTCGCAAAACGTATTCTTAGAGATAATCAATCAGATATTGATATTGGAAAAGCTTTCGATTTGGTTGTAGGAACAAGTACCGGAGGTATTGTAGCTTGCGCATTAGCGGCAGGCATACCACTCCAAAAGGTAACTAAATTGTATCTAGAACATGGCAAAAAAATATTCCCTTATCAAACAATGAGGGCACTGCCCGTCGTTGGCATAGTTACTAAGATGATGGGGTTAGGATTACGAAAAGGTGATCAAGCATTAAGAGAAGTTCTTACTGAAACTCTTAGTGATAGAACAATGGGATCCGTCTATGCAAGCCGAGGCATTGCACTGGCTATTCCCACGATCGACCTAAATCGTCATGCATCTGTGGTTTTTAAAACGCATCACCTGACACGTCTTAACGGTCGTGATAATAATCGATCTTTAGTTGATGTTTGTATGGCTACAAGTGCAGCACCGATTTTACGTTCGGCTCAATATGCGTTTCAGGGTCTTGTTTTCCCCGGCATTGCAAACGTGATGGATAGCGGTAAAGTTAGTCATTTCCGATAGCCAAGGAGAGGCTTTATGACCTCGCTCATCAGTATTTCCAGCCTGACCAGTGATGCCGCCTGTTTCGAGCAAGTCCGTTCCGTGCGTTGGCCTAATGGGGTGATTTGTCCGCACTGCGGTTCACAGGACACTATCCGTCGAGGCAAGGATGACACCCAGCAGGAACGCCAGCGTTACCAGTGTAAGGATTGCCAAAAGCGTTTTGATGACCTGACGGGAACGGTGTTTGAAGGCCACCACCAGCCGCTGAAGGTGTGGGTGTTGTGCCTGTACCTGATGTCGTTGAAACTGTCCAACCAACAAATCGCCCGCGAATTGGGGTTGAACAAGGATGATGTTCAGGCGATGACGGAACAGTTACGGCGTGGTGTCGAGAAAAAAAACGCCAGTAAACCTGTTTGGGAATGTTGAATTTGATGAGGTTTATGTCAAGGCTGGACACAAGGGAAACCCCGAAGCCGTCGCGGATGCTGGGCGTGAAGGTCGCCGCCGCGCCCTGAAAGGTGCGCCGGGGCGTGGGACACTGGAAAAGGACAAACCACCCATTTTCGGCATGATCCAGCGTTCCGGGGAGGTCGTGATCCGTATGCTGGCGAATGTGAAACAGACGACGATCAAGCCGTTGATTGTGGAAACGGTGGCAGCAGGCACGCTGGTCTACACCGATGAGTACAACATTTACAGCCGATTGGAAGAATGGGGCTATGCCCACAAAACCGTCAACCATGGCGCAGGCGAATATGCCCGTGACGAAGATGGTGACGGTTTCCATGAAGTCCACGTCAATACGATGGAAGGTTTTTGGTCACTGTTACGCTCATGGTTACGACCTCATCGGGGGATCTCACAAGAAAAGCTACCGTGTTACCTTGCATTCTTCGAGTCTCTTCACAACATCAGGAAACGGGGGCAAGCTGCCTTACAGTCCTTGCTTTCGCTGCTGTTGGGATAAGACCCTGAAACGCATATTGAGCCTTACGTTCAATGGCACATATTAAAGAAGCAAGCACACCCGAAACCTATGCTGTATATATAGATGGGGGGTTATGGGCAAATAACCCAGGCTTGATAGGAATGGTAGAAGCAATTGAAATCCTGCAAGATAGAAACGAGGATTTTCGGCCAATTCATTTATTTATGCTTGGAACACTTCCATCACAAGGGGGAGAAGAGGTTCATGGCTCGAAACTGCATCGTGGAGCGTTAGGTTGGAAAGTTGGACTCAACGCAATATCTGCTAGTCTAAATGCACAAGCCGTAGGATATGATTACTTAACAAGTAAGATTGCCGAACTACGTAACAATGGTAGTTTTGCATACCGTTTACCTGCTCAATGTCCTTCTAATGAATTGCGTGACTTGTTGGTAAACATGGATGATGCTCGCCTCAAAGTATTGAATGCTCTTTCAAGACAAGCAATTTCTGATGTTGATTATGCATGGGCTTTAATGCGCAGTGAGCAGAAAATGGAATCTTTTCATAACGCACTTAGTAATATGGCATTGAACATGCCTTCACCTTAAGAACAAGGGGTAAATTTATGAGTGATATAGATTGTAACTCTGAAATGACCACGTTTCATCGTGACGAAGTAACTTTATCACAGAAACAACAAGGTAATATGAGGAGGAGGCGAGATGCTGGCCGTACACGCCTCAATAATGGACTTGATCAAAATAGCCATCCCCATCCAAAAGAAATTGTTTCTCAAGGTTCGTATCAAATGAGAACAATGGTACAAGATGAGAATAAGGAATATGATATTGATGATGGTTCTTATTTCAAGAAAATAGATTTAGTTGACAGTAATGGAAAACCATTGACACCGCTTGCCGCTCGTGAACGAGTTCGTGATGCCTTAAAGTGGGATGGCCGACTAAAACAAGAAGCTGTTGTTAAGCGTAATTGTGTACGCCAAGAATACCCAGAAGGCTATCATATTGATGTTCCGGTTTATCGAATTATGATTAGAGAAGATAAAGATGGTAATAATATTGAATACTATGAACTTGCTAGCGGTGATGAATGGGTAGAATCCGATGCACGAGCTGTTACTCGTTGGTACAATGGTTTAGTTGGAGAGTTAAATGCTGGTGAATCTGATGGAAGCCAGATGCGTAGAATAACTAAACTTACAAAGAAATTTTCAAGACGCACAGATTGGAAAGACAAAACAACTAGCGGAATATGTATTACAAGACTAGTAGTAGATCACTTTGTTTCCGTTGAGAACCGAGATGATAAGTCCCTTCGTCAAACATGGAAAGCAATCCATGAAAAGCTTGAAACTTCCACAGAAATTAAACATCCGGTATTAGATAGTAATCTTGCTGAAAAAGATGATGATGAACTCAAGTTTTTTGACGATTGCCTTGCAGATGCTCTTAAGGCATTAGAGGGACTAGACAATCATGATTGCGATAGACAGAAAGCACGTGCAGTGTGGGATGAGGTTTTTGATACAAGTTTTTTCACAAATCAACCCGATAAAAAGGATAAAGAAAATTCAGCTTTTGTTATAACATCTCAAGAAACAGCCCGTCGTAATGATGGAGGCGGGAGGTTTGGTTGAGTATTTATTTCACTAAACCCGAGGTCTTAGCTATTGAAGAAGCCTTGCTCAATCAAAAGAATTTAGATTGGGCAAGATTATCTACTAGTGCGTTAGACTCGTTGAAAATAAATACTATCCATGCTGGCTGGAGAATTGGCATTCCAAATAGAAAAATATTCACAACAACTATTTCTTACGTCCATCTATTGATTGATGAAAAATACCCAAACTCTCAGCCTTTTATTATTACTCCTCAGCTTACAGGTGGTTATATTTGGCCCCACATAGACATGAATGGGTTACTTTGTTTAAAAGCCACCCGTTTGGTGAGTGACCCAGGTCAGCGTATATTACAACACTTGGCATGGACTGATGAACTTTTAAGTTATGATGAATCGGAGTGCCGTCAAGAGTTTGGTCGTGAGTTTTCTTCTTACTGGAGCCGTTGTTCTAATTCTGGAACAGTATGCCCTAAAGTTTTTAGCTTAATTAAAATAAAAGGCAAATCGCGACCTATCTTATACTTTAATGATAAATCTAACAATCAAATGATTATTGCTGACAACGAGGAAGAGCTTAAAATTTGGTTAGATAATAGAGGTATCTCCCTAAAAAATCAAGATATATTAACTTCTTGGCTATCGGTACTATATACCCCTTGGGTGCCCAATGAGTATCCTAGTATTGGAGTAGACGTATTAAAGCATGTACCCAGTAATAATTTACGTAAAATGCTTATTGCCAATCATAAATGTCCAGTTTTTTTTGAAGCAAGAACATCTAGTGGCTCCGTAGTCGTTGGAGTCTTGCTTAAAGGCAAGCAAAAAAAAGAGTTGCTTCGAGGATTTCGTCATATTAATCAAGTTCCCTTAGAATATATTGTACAATCATTTAGTGAAAATCCCGTACAACGCTGTACCGTAACACGTGTAGACGGAGCATGGATTCATGGACGAGATCAAGATGATGATTTTCCTAAAACGCATAACAAAAAAATTGCCGTCGTTGGCTGTGGGTCATTAGGCTCAATGTTAGTAAGATTGCTGGCACAATCAGGGATTGGAAACTTTATTCTTATTGATGAAGACTATTTAAAATCTGCAAATATTTCACGCCATGCATTAGGTATGCGTTATATTGGAAAGAATAAATCTCTTGCGACAGCGAAAATGTTACAAGAAGACTTTCCCCATATTAAAAATGTAAAATTTTATCAAAAACGATTCGAGAATCTTTCTTTTAAAGAACTTGAGACTATTGAGGATGTTGATTTAATCATTAGTGCAGGGATAGATTTTGACGGAGATGCAAATATTGATGCTTGGAGGCGCAACTTATCTATGCCTCCTGCTCATTTGTGCACATGGGTAGAAGCATTTGCTATTGTAGGACATGCAATTCTTCTATATGGAAAAGATTCACTACTTTCTGGTTTTGATGAGTTTGAAAAACCAGCTTTTCGGGTTTCAGATTGGCCGGAAGGAAGTAATCAATTAATCGTTGAAGCCGGATGTGGAAATTTGTTTCAACCTCATGGTTTTGTCGACTTGCAACCAACAATCATGCTCGCAGCAAAGCTTGTTCTTGATGTATTTGACGATAAAATTCCAGAATCTTGTCATCGTAGTTGGCAAGGAGATATTAAAATAGGCTCAATATGCGTTTCAGGGTCTTATCCCAACAGCAGCGAAAGCAAGGACTGTAAGGCAGCTTGCCCCCGTTTCCTGATGTTGTGAAGAGACTCGAAGAATGCAAGGTAACACGGTAGCTTTTCTTGTGAGATCCCCCGATGAGGTCGTAACCATGAGCGTAACAGTGACCAAAACCTTCCATCGTATTGACGTGGACTTCATGGAAACCGTCACCATCTTCGTCACGGGCATATTCGCCTGCGCCATGGTTGACGGTTTTGTGGGCATAGCCCCATTCTTCCAATCGGCTGTAAATGTTGTACTCATCGGTGTAGACCAGCGTGCCTGCTGCCACGTTTCCACAATCAACGGCTTGATCGTCGTCTGTTTCACATTCGCCAGCATACGGATCACGACCTCCCCGGAACGCTGGATCATGCCGAAAATGGGTGGTTTGTCCTTTTCCAGTGTCCCACGCCCCGGCGCACCTTTCAGGGCGCGGCGGCGACCTTCACGCCCAGCATCCGCGACGGCTTCGGGGTTTCCCTTGTGTCCAGCCTTGACATAAACCTCATCAAATTCAACATTCCCAAACAGGTTTACTGGCGTTTTTTCTCGACACCACGCCGTAACTGTTCCGTCATCGCCTGAACATCATCCTTGTTCAACCCCAATTCGCGGGCGATTTGTTGGTTGGACAGGTTCAACGACATCAGGTACAGGCACAACACCCACACCTTCAGCGGCTGGTGGTGGCCTTCAAACACCGTTCCCGTCAGGTCATCAAACGCTTTGGCAATCCTTACACTGGTAACGCTGGCGTTCCTGCTGGGTGTCATCCTTGCCTCGACGGATAGTGTCCTGTGAACCGCAGTGCGGACAAATCACCCCATTAGGCCAACGCACGGAACGGACTTGCTCGAAACAGGCGGCATCACTGGTCAGGCTGGAAATACTGATGAGCGAGGTCATAAAGCCTCTCCTTGGCTATCGGAAATGACTAACTTTACCGCTATCCATCACGTTTGCAATGCCGGGGAAAACAAGACCCTGAAACGCATATTGAGCCTTAAAATAATTGAAGCGAATGGCGGTATTACAAGAGAAAAAGATATTGAAAGTTTTGTGATGAGAGAAACTTCATGGCCTTAAAGCTATCATTTGGTAAAGATCGTCCCCAAGTCTTCGCAGGAATATTTGGTGTTATCAATGAATTGCAACAAACAATTATGCTTGAGCCAAAAATGCTTGCCCATGTCTACAAATATCGACAGGTTTTGCCCTTAATGAGGGAAGCAGGCGGACAACTATTTGGCATTATTGAAAATAATATTGTTCGAGTAGTTTGCGCAACAGGCCCATATAAGGGAGATATACGCTCTCGCTATTGCTATCGTTCCAATCCAATTCAAGCGCAGAAAGAAATTAATCAGCAATCACAATCTGGTTTATTATACTTGGGCGAATGGCATACTCATGCTGAAAACAATCCTACCGCATCAAATATTGACATAGCCACAATGCAAAAATTAATTATGAGTTCAACTCTAAATACTAATTTAGTATTAATGCTCATTGTTGGAAAGGTGATTGGCTGTCAAGGTCTAGATTTACTGTGTGTATCTAAAGTATCCACATATAGAGCATTGCTAATGAATAATAAGGAAGGATCGGTATGAACCAATCACAAAACTTCTTCCTCTACCAAACCCCCGACGGCCAAACCCGCCTCGAAGTCCGCCTACAAGACGAAACCGTATGGCTATCCCTCACCGACATGAGCAACCTGTTCCAGCGTGACAAGTCGGTGATTTCCCGCCACATCCGCAACATCTTCGCGGAAGGCGAACTGGTGCGGGATTCAGTTATTGCAAATTTTGCAACAACTGCCGCCGACGGCAAAACCTATCAGGTGGAACACTTCAACCTGGACGTGATCATCTCCGTCGGCTACCGGGTCAAATCGCACCGGGGAACCCAGTTCCGCATGTGGGCGACCCAGCGCCTGCGCGACTATCTGGTCAAGGGTTTTGCATTGGACGACGAACGCCTCAAACGTGGCGGCGGAGGCAACTATTTCGACGAATTGCTGGCCCGCATCCGCGACATCCGTTCCGCCGAGCGCGTGTTCTGGCGCAAGGTGCTGGACATTTACGCCACCAGCATGGATTACGACCCCAAAACCGAAGTTTCCCAGCAGTTTTTCGCCAGCGTGCAAAACCGGATGCACTGGGCGGCACACGGCCACACCGCCGCCGAAATCATCCACGCCCGCGCCAACGCCGCCCAGCCCAACATGGGCATGACCCACTGGATCGGCACACAACCCGGCAAGGCCGAAATCGCCATCGCCAAAAACTACCTGACCCCGGACGAACTCGACCTCCTCAACCGCATCGTCACCGCCTATCTGGAATTCGCCGAATTGCAGGCGCTCAACCGCAACCCGATGTACATGCGCGACTGGTCAAGCAAACTGGATGACTTCCTGCGCCTGACCGGACGCGAACTGCTGGAACACGCTGGAAAGATTTCCCACCAACAGGCGCTGCAAAAGGCGGAACGGGAGTATGAAAAATACCGTCAGGCGCGTTTGGCTGAACCTCAACCCATTGATCAGGATTTTGAGAAAACGGTTAAGAAGCTGCCGAAGAAATGACGCATCAAGGATAACAAGCGTATGCTATTGTATGACGTAAGTTTGCAAAGAGAATCATGCCATGTCCACTTCCATACTCAGCGTCCGCGTCAACGAAACCGAGCGCAGCTTGCTTGAAGCAGCCGCAAAACAGGCGCACACCACCCTGAGCGAATTCGTGCGCCGCAAAGCCGTGGAGTCCGCCGAACTGGAGGTCATGGAGCGGCGTATCATCGAAATCCCCGTCGCCTTGTGGGAGCAGTTTGAAGCCTGGCTGGATGAGCCTGCCAAGGAAATCCCCGCCCTGAAACGTCTGGCCGCCAGCACCCCAGTATGGGAAAAATAAGCAAACCCCGCCCGTTGGCGGAAGATGATGAGCGTAATGATTTCGATTGCGGCAAGCTTTCTCTGAATACCTGGTTTCAGCGCCATGCATGGAGAAACCAGCAGTTTGGCATTTCCCGTACCAACGTCATTTGTGACATGGCGTCAGGTAAAGTCGCTGGTTTCGTTTCCCTGACGGCTGTGGAAATCCGCCGTGAATTCCTGCCCAAATCCCAGCAGCGCAATCGCCCCGAAGCCGTTCCCGCCATCCTGCTTGGGCAACTGGCGGTTGATCTGGAGTATCAGGGGCAAGGGCTGGCAAAGTCGCTGCTGTTCTTCGCTTTCAGGACTGCGGTGCAAATCAGTGAACAGATTGGCTGCGCCTGCATGATCACGCATCCGCTGGATGATGGTGTCCGCGCGTTTTACCGGAACTGGGGATTTGAAGACACGCCGTTTGACCCGAACCGGTCGATGATGGTGCGGATCAGGGATTTGAAGGAAAGCGGGTTTTGATCCTCAGCCAGACAGACAATCCGTTCGTTTCACAACCTTTGTCACTGACTGATTGCTGGCATAGAATCGGAGTAATTCAAAAGGAAGTATTGCCATGTCCATCACAGAATTACTGCCTGAAGTCACCTCGCTTCCCCATGCCGACAAATTCCGGCTGGTGCAGATACTGCTTGAGCAACTGGCGAAAGAAGAAGGCATTGCCCTGCGTTCTCCTGCCTCGGGCGAAGCGCCCAAGCCGGTTGGCCGCGTCTATCACAGTGGGAGGAAGGATGTTTCCGCTACTGCCCGTTCCAGACTGTTCGAAGGCCGCGCCGAAGCCATATCATCATTCCCGATCTGATTCTATGGAGGTTGGCTGTCTACTGCGCAAATCTCATGTGTTATCGTTTTGTTGACATCAACAAAACGATAGTCTTTGGCTATTTTTTAACTGTTGCAAATTTTGCAACAACTACTTTTGCCTGAAATGCATCCAACCATTTTGTTGGCGTAAACAAAATGGTTGATCTGGCTTATCAGGGGAAAGGCTGGCAAAGTCGTTGCTGTTCTTCGCTTTCAGGATTGCGGTACAGATCAGCGAACAGATTGGCTGCGCCTGCATGATCACGCATCCGCTGGATGATGGTGTCCGCGCGTTTTACCGGAACTGGGGATTTGAAGACGCGCCGTTTGACCCGAACCGGTCGATGGTGGTGCGGATCAAGGATTTGGAACAAAACGGGTTTTGACCACGAAACCAGAAAATTACCCCAGCTAATCTTTTCTGCTATCTTTGTGAAAGCACAAATAAAGCAGGAAACACGCCATGCCAGCCACTATCAACCGCAAGTTTTACCCTGAACTCGACAGGTTGCTGTGGGATGTCCATTGTGAAACGGTTGACCCCGAGTTTGCTTTTCGTGTGTATGAGGAGCGTTGGGGATTCGTTCAGGAACAGAATCTGAGCGTTGAAGAGCAAAAGCTGATTAACCTGAGTTTTGCATAAACCTTATGCCGTGAGCATGACTTCTTCCATTGCCCATTTCAAGGACGGCTTTTTGGGTTGCCACGTATAGGCAATCAGGCCACAAATCAGATTGACCATGAAGTTGGCGATGCTGCGATGCCGGGTATGCTCAATCTGTGAGATATTTTTCAGTTGGTCGTTGACTGTCTCAATCAGCGCCCGCTTACGCAATAGCAGCTTGTCTTCCAGGGGCAGCAGTTGGTTCTTCATGTTTTTGCGTACCCGTGTGATCAGTTGCAAACCTTGTTCCATCAGGGTTTCAAACAACTTTTTGGAAATGTAGCCCTTGTCACCGAACAGTTTGCCCACCAGTCCGCGCGCCAGTTTGGGGACGGGCGCGCGGTCATCGGTATTGGCGGGTGTTATCTGGAAAGCCAACAACTCCCCCCGGTCGTTGATGACCAGATGCAGTTTGAAACCGTAAAACCAGCCCGTTGAGGTTTTGCCGCGTTTCGCCACCTTTTTGAACACTTTGTGGCTGTGGATACGGCGGTTGTGGCATACCGCAATGGAAGTGGCGTCCACAAAACTGATCCCGGTTTGCTCGCCACGCCGCCCCATCAGGTAAACACACAACGGGATCAAGGCGGTCGGTGTCAGGTAAACAAACCGGGAGTAGCTGACCAGTTCCGGGAAGGCCGAATGCAGCTTGTCCCGCTGGTACAGGTAGTAATGCTTGAAACAGCGGTAGCTGGAGCGGTGGAAATACACCAGGATCGTCATGATTTCACTTAGCGCCAGCTGCTGTGTACGCTGGCGCTGGCGTTCACCGCTGGCCAGTTGGCGGCGGTTCCACTCCGGCACGAACTGCTGGCAAAAATCGTCTATGTCGCAGAATAATTCCAGTAAGCTGTCTTCCATGGCTTCCGTTCCTTTGGCTGTTTGGTGGTGTGGTTATCTCAAACATACCATGGGGACGGAAGCCTGCCCCGCTTAAGCAAAACTCAGGTTGATTAAGGATTTAACCCGCTCCATCGGGCAGGGCATTTTCGCTCCAGCGTTCGGAACCGTGCGCCATGCCTGATTATCAACTCCCGCACCATCGCCTGATCATTGATGCTCTGGAGCAATTCGACGGTAAGCGCTTCTAAATCCCCCTCCTTTCAGCGCCCCACGTAATCCCGGACACTCAGCCCATCAGCAACAGATTGCATGGGAGAACACGATGAATCCAGGTCAAGATGGGCGTCTGGCGTACTGGCAAGCCCAGCTCCAACGCTTCCAGTCCTCCGGCCTTTCCGGAGTCCAGTATTGTGAACAGGAACAGTTGAGTTACCACGGCTTTGTCTACTGGCGGCGCAAATTATGCGGTACGGCGGGCAAGCCGCCCGGGGATGGCAAACGCCCGGTATTGCCAGAGCCTTCCGGTTTCGTGACTGTCCGCCCGGCGCAGCCGGGGACAGACGCCCGGACGGGCGATGGCCTGGAGCTGTCCCTGCCGAATGGCCTGGTGATCAGGAATATCCACCCCGGCAATGTGGCCTTGCTGCGCCGGTTGCTGGGGCAGTTGTAATGGCCCGTTATTTCCGCCCCGCCGGGGAGATGCCGGACATTTACCTTTACCGCCCGCCCATTGATTTCCGCAAGGCCGCCCAGGGGCTGGCGGCGATCGTGGCGCAGGAATTGGGCCACGACCCGTTTGCCGGGGCGCTGTACGCCTTCACCAACCGCCAGCGCACGAAAATCAAATGCCTGTATTGGGAAGACAATGGCTTTGTGCTGTATTACAAAGCCCTGGCGGAAGAGAAGTTCCATTGGCCGCAAACGGGGGATGGCGGGGTGATGGCGCTGACGGCCCAGCAGATCAACTGGCTGCTGGACGGTTATGACATCAGCCTGCTCAAAGGGCATAAAAAGTTGTGCTACGGGGCGCTGTTTTAGCGACTTATCCTGATGATTTGTTATCATTTAACCCATGGATTTAGCACCGCCGCCAGCCCCCAAAACCACATCCCATAGCGACCTGGACGCTGCCCGCCTGCGCCAGTTGCTGGCGCAGCAAGAGGCGGAATTTGCCGCCGTCCTGAAACAGCGTGACCACCATATCCAGCTCCTGGAAGAAATGCTGCGCCTGGCCAAAATACAGCGGTTTAGCGCCCAGTCTGAAAAGCTCCCCTTCCAGATTGACCTGTTTGATGAAGCCGAGTTGGCAACCGCGCTGGAGGACATCGCCGGACGACTGCCGGAGGCGGAACCCGCCAGGCCCCGCCCCAGCCAACGCCAGCGCGGCTTCCCGCCCGGGCTGAAGCGCCAACGGGTGGAGCTGTTGTTGGGTGATGCGGAAAAAGCCGGGGCGACCCGCACGTTTTTCACCAAGGTCAAGGAAGAGCTGGACTACACCCGGCGCAACTGGTGGTGCTGGAATACTGGCAGGAAAAGCCGTGTTTGCCGCCGGGGCCAGCCAGGATCCCGCCCCGGCAACGGCAGATGGCGGGCCAACGCTGGTCGCCGCCGCCCGTCCGCCCATCCGTTGGGCAAATGCCATGCCAGCCTCAACCTGCTGACGCAGGTCATCATCGCCAAATACGCCGATGGCCTGCCCCTGTACCGCCTGGAGGGCATTTTCAAACGCCACGGCGCGGAACTCAGCCGCAGCAGCATGGCCCACTGGATCATCCGTCTGGAGGACAGCTTCAAACCCCTGCTCAACCTGCTGCGCGAAACCCCAGAACAGCGGCGCTTACCTGCAAGGCGATGAAACCCGCATCCAGGTGCTGAAGGAGGACGGCAAAACCGCCCAGGCCGACAAATGGATGTGGGTGGTGCGGGGCGGCCCGCCGAACCAGGTGGCGGTCTTGTTTGAATACGACCCCAGCCGGGCGGGGAGCGTCCCCGAACGCCTACTGATGGACTTCCACGGCATTTTCCAGGCCGACGGCTATTCCGGTTACGCCGCCGTGTGCCGCAACAACGCCATCACCCGCATTGGCTGCTGGGACCATGCCCGCCGCAAGTTCGTGGAGGCCGTCAAGGCGGCGGGCGGCAAACAGGCCCGTGGCAAACCCACCCTGGCGGATATTGCCCTGGGCATGATCCGCAGGCTCTACCGCATCGAGGACAACATCAAGGGCCTGGACACGGCGGAGAAATACCGCCTGCGCCAGCAGTTGAGCGTGCCCCTGCTCAACGAACTGAAAACCTGGCTGGAAACGCAGGTCGGCAAGGTGATGAAAGGCGGCCTCACCCGCAAGGCGATGGAATACTGCCTCAACCAGTGGGAATACCTGAGTGGCTACTGCCAACGCGGCGACCTGCATATCAGCAATGTGCTGGCGGAGAACGCCATCCGTCCCTTTGCCGTGGGCCGCAAAGCCTGGCTGTTTGCCGACACCCCGCATGGCGCGCGCGCCAGCGCCGCCTGTTATTCCCTGATTGAAACCGCCAAGGCCAACGGCCTCGAACCGTATGCCTATATCCGCTATCTGCTGGAGCATATCGCCCAGGCCGACACCCTGGAAAAATGGGAGGCCCTCCTGCCATGGAATGTGCCGCTGGAGAAATGTGCGAAAAAAGTCCCTTTTTTTGACAAGGGCAAGTAGGGCGATTTAACGGCGCTTACATTCGACGCGAGCTTTTTCACCCAACACAATATTTGTTTTGGTGGCGGAACCCGCATTGCCTTGGAACTGGATGAGTACCGCGAATCTGTCGATATTGATTCTCTGTGTCCCAACAAGGATGCCTACCGGGCAGTGCGTGAGCAGGTAACGAATACCTCCCTCGGCGCGTTGGTCAGGCAGGAGTTTGAATATGTGCGCGAGATTCGCGCCGACCGTTATGCTGTCCGCACCTTTCTCAAGCTGGGCAACACACTGGTCAAACTGGGAATCGTTAGTTGCGATGAATACCGGTTGGTGGCGGGTGCTGACCCGAACCTGTTCCCGCTGCCTTACCTGTCACGCGAATCCTGTTTCATGACCAAACTGCTGGCAAACGCCGACCGGGCGCTTGCCCCGCCATTCAAGGATGTGTTCGATCTGGTTGCAATGACTCTGGCATGGGGCGAAATCCCGCCAGCAGCATGGCAGGAAGCCGAACGGCAATACGGCAGCGTTCCCCGCAAAGCCTTACGGACATCACTGGAAGACATGCTGACGCGGCCTGCCTTGTACCTGGAATGGGCGGCAGATATGAAGATGAAACCGGATTGGGCGCAACGAATTGTGACAGAAGGCGCGCAAAGGTTGCATTCTGTTACATGACAAGAGCTTCTTCCAGTATCCGCCGTTTCCCATCACTCCGCATAGTGCTTGTCCAGCTTATCCAGAACCGCCAATCCTTCCTCGACATCGCCACGCGCCGCCCGTAGCCGAAAACGGGTTTCAGCATCCGTTTCCGTGAGAATGCGGGTGGCGAATTCCTCAAACAGTTTATTCAGACTGACACCACGCCGAGTCGCCAGGGTTTTCAGGCGGGTGTGCTGATCGTCGGGTAGCCGGATTGTCATGGTAGCCATCAGTTTGCCTCCTGTAATGTCTGTAAAAATGCCGCCGCTGTTACGACCTGAATTTCCGGGAACTGCAATTCATGCTGCCGGAAATCGCGGATATTGCCTGTCACCAACCATTGGGCGTTGCCTGCCACCGCGAGTTCTAGCAAATGGTTGTCGGCTTCGTCTTGCAGGTTAGGCCGCCAACGGTAATAGATGTTCACCCACTGGCAGCGGGAAAGGAATGCATTGAACAGTTTGTCCCGCTCATCCATCGTTGTAGGGCAGCTTGTAAACAAGTCTTCTCGCGCCATGATGTCTTCGTATTCAAGATACAGCGCATTGCCTATCAGGGGTTGGACTTGCCCCATCAGGCAGCGGCGTAACACTTGCCTTGGTGAAGTATCGGGTTTCATCAAGGCTGAGATGAAGACGTTGGTGTCGATAACGGCGGTAATCATGTGGCCATGATAGCTGATGTGCTGTCATTTTTCACCAGACAAGACGATGCTTGCGAAGAAATGTCTGGCCGCCAGTATGGAAAAAATAAATGCAACCGGCGGTTGATCTGGAGTATCAGGGGCAAGGGCTAGCGAAGTCGTTGCTGTTCTTTGCTTTCAGGACTGCTGTGCAAATCAGCGAACAGATTGGCTGCGCCTGCATGATCACGCATCCGCTGGATGATGGTGTCCGCGCGTTTTACCGGAGCTGGGGATTTGAAGGCACGCCGTTTGACCCGAACCGGTCGATGGTGGTGCGGATCAAGGATTTGCAGCAGAACGGGGTTTGATCCTTGGTGATTTTCGGTTATTAACCCTTGATGGCGGCAAACAGGCTGTCAACGGAATAGGATTGCTGCCACGTCTGACGGTCAAGCGTGTAGTTGCCCTGGCCTTTGTCGTATTGCTGGATGAAACGGATCAAGCCCACCACTGCCAAGGCTATTGCGCATGGTTTTCACCGCCTCTGCTTCCATATGAATACGCGGTTCGGCCTGATCATCGAAAGGCCGGTGCAGGCAGCAGTTGTCAAGGTATAGCTTCATGCTGGACAGTATATCAGAGAAAACATCGATCATATGTGGAGTGAAAGACACCGCCGCACCCGCGAAAAAATGCCCGCGCACGATTTCGAGGCCAAGGAGGCGCTGGAGGAAGGCGTGAAGCTGAAGTGGCTTTCCACCATCACCGAGGCCGGGGAGGGCAGTATCACGATTGAGAAAATGGCGCTGGACGAGAAAGGTTTCCCGCAACCGACCGGCGAATTCGAGGAATTGCCCGCTGATTCGGTGGTGCTGGCGCTGGGGCAGAACGTGGAACAGAGCCTGCTGGAGCGCATCCCCAATCTGGAAACGAAGTGGGACAGCGTGCAGACCGACGCGGTGATGATGACCAGCCATGACAGCGTGTTTGCCGGGGGCGACATGGTGGCGGGCAATGACCGTACCGTGACCATGGCGGTCGGGCATGGCAAGAGGGCAGCGCGCGCGATTGATGCGTGGCTATGTAGCGAGCGTTATCAGCCAGCGGCCAGGCATGAGCTGGCTACCTTCGAGCGCCTCAACACCTGGTATTACGCCAACGCGGAAAAGACCGTGCGCCCGACGCTCGACATCATTCGCCGCCAGTCCACCTTCGACGAAGTGGTGGGGGGGGCTGGATGAGGGCAATGCCTTGTTTGAGGCGCGGCGTTGTTTGTCGTGTGGGAATTGTTTCGAGTGTGATACCTGCTACGGCGTGTGCCCGGATAGCGCAGTGATCAAGCTGGGGGCGGGCAAGCGGTTCCAGTTTAATTACGACTACTGCAAGGGGTGCGGGCTGTGTGCGGAGGAATGTCCGTGCGGGGCGATTGCGGTGGAGTTGGAGGAGAAGTAGATGCATTCAACCTACAAAGGCAAGCAGGGAAGCTTGCCTTTGTATTTACGCAAATTGAATGTATAGACAGTTCTGAATATCGAATGGCCTGAAAACTTAAAAGGCTCAATATGCGTTTCAGGGTCTTATCCCAACAGCAGCGAAAGCAAGGACTGTAAGGCAGCTTGCCCCCGTTTCCTGATGTTGTGAAGAGACTCGAAGAATGCAAGGTAACACGGTAGCTTTTCTTGTGAGATCCCCCGATGAGGTCGTAACCATGAGCGTAACAGTGACCAAAAACCTTCCATCGTATTGACGTGGACTTCATGGAAACCGTCACCATCTTCGTCACGGGCATATTCGCCTGCGCCATGGTTGACGGTTTTGTGGGCATAGCCCCATTCTTCCAATCGGCTGTAAATGTTGTACTCATCGGTGTAGACCAGCGTGCCTGCTGCCACCGTTTCCACAATCAACGGCTTGATCGTCGTCTGTTTCACATTCGCCAGCATACGGATCACGACCTCCCCGGAACGCTGGATCATGCCGAAAATGGGTGGTTTGTCCTTTTCCAGTGTCCCACGCCCCGGCGCACCTTTCAGGGCGCGGCGGCGACCTTCACGCCCAGCATCCGCGACGGCTTCGGGGTTTCCCTTGTGTCCAGCCTTGACATAAACCTCATCAAATTCAACATTCCCAAACAGGTTTACTGGCGTTTTTTTTCTCGACACCACGCCGTAACTGTTCCGTCATCGCCTGAACATCATCCTTGTTCAACCCCAATTCGCGGGCGATTTGTTGGTTGGACAGGTTCAACGACATCAGGTATAGTCTTTTCATTTTAGTCGGCTACACTTTGTCTGTTGAATGCGTAATCAATCGCGTCGTCCAGGGTGCTACCTTTTCCCATGGCCAGACGCGCATAATGTTTCAAGGTTGCCCAGCATTGCTCGATGGGGTTGAGATCAGGCGAATAAGCGGGTAACTGAATGATACGAATCTGGTATTTCATGGCAATCGCCTCCAGGTCACCGCCTAAATGGAAGCTCGCATTGTCCCAGACAAGCACATAAGGTTTGGGCTTTTCCTGACCTTGCTGCAACGATTTTCCCAAGGCTTCCAACCATTGTTCAACAATCATCCGGTTAATGTTGCCGGTCACTACCCACGGCATTTGCCAGCTTTGATCAGAGGCGCGGATAGCGCTGATCCAGTTGCGTTTATGTCCCCGGCCTCCAGGGCGGGGGATGTCACAAGGCTCCCCTTTTTTTGCCCAGCCCCACTCATAGCGTTCGGTACTGTAGAATCCTGCCTCGTCCGCAAACAGGATATGATCCTGACCGTATTTTTTCTCCAGATGCCCAAGTAGCCACAGGAAAACCCAGCGGTCTAGCGGTTTGGCTTGCTGGTAGAAAGAACGTTTTTTTTATGGCTCCAACCGATCCGTTGCAGCCATTTATGCAGGCCACGATAAGAAATGGCCTTGCCATAATGCGCTTCAAAGCGTGGCAGCAAATCCTCGATGCGTTCAAACGGGGTTTCGCTCTCCACCCATTGCCGAAAAGCTTCAACGTCTTTCACCTTATGGCTGTGCCCAGGGCGGGGATGTGTCCGGGGTTGGAGGCTGCCGGTTTCTTCCCTCAGGGCCAACCATTTGTCCAGGGTGCTGCGGGCTATGGAAAACGTCCCACAAACGTGGGATTTATGTTTGCTCTTGTCATAGGCAGCAACAACACGTTCACGGAGATCCTTAGAGTAGTAAGTCGGCATGATGAAGGATGGGGAAGTTGATCATCCGTCCTATTGTAGCTGACTAAAATGAAAAGACTATATACCGTCGGCAATTCAGTTTTCGGTTTTTCCATTTTCAATAATACTTTATTTATCAAAAACTTATGAATTTTTACAAAACCGAACTTTGAATTGCTGACGGTATACATTGCTCATCATGGCTATATCCTCCGTTCACTGCTCCAAGCCCATCACAAACGCAATAAACGCAACACACCTAACTTAATACAAAACACTCACAGCACAAACCGATACCCCACCCCCGTTTCCGTCAGCAAATGCCGTGGCCTGGCCGGGTCAGCTTCCAGTTTCTGCCGCAACCTGCCCATGTAAATCCGCAAGTAATGCGCATCGTCGGAATGCCCCGCCCCCCACACTTCGCGCAGTAGTTGCCGCTGGGTCAACACTTTGCCCGGCTGGGCGAGCATGACAGTCAGCAGGTGGTACTCGCGCGGGGTCAGGTGGACGGTTTCCCCGTCACAGGTAATCAGGCGGTTGGCGCGGTCAACCACCACGCCATTGAATTCGATGATGGCATGGGTATCTTCGCTACGCTTTTCGCGCCGCCGCCGCAATGCCCGCAGCCGCGCCAGCAGTTCCGCCACACTGAAAGGTTTGGCGAGGTAATCATCCGCCCCCATGTCCAGCGCTGCCACCTTGTCGGCTTCCAAGTTACGGGCGGAAAGCACCAGCACCGGCACATCCGACCAACTGCGCAGGGTACGGATGAATTCAAGACCGTCAGCATCTGGCAAACCCAGGTCGAGAATGACTGCACTTGGGCGGTATTCGCCCGCCAACCCCAACCCCCCGGCAACCGTGGGCGCTTCCAGCACCTTGCAACCTTCGCTTTCCAATGCGGTGCGCAGGAACTGGCGGATACGCGGCTCATCTTCCACAATCAGTACGGAATTGCCATTCATGGCACAAACTCCTCTTCCAGCTCTTCGTCTTCATCCAAGGTTGGCGGGGGTTACCCAGGGGCAGGGAAAAACGGGCGCACGCGCCGCCACCCAAGCATTGTTCCAGTGTCAGTTCGGTATTGTGCGCTTTCAGGATGGCCGAGCAAATGGCCAGCCCCAACCCACCCTTGGCCCGTGCTGCCATGGGCTGGCCGTCTGCCAGCATGTCCGCCGGGAAACCGGGGCCACGGTCACGGACGCAGATGTCTGCCCACCCCTCAGTGACGCTAGCGCTCAGCTCAATGGGCGCGCCCGCTGGCGTGTATTTGGCGGCATTTTCCACCAGATTGCCGATGACCCGCTCCATCAGCACGGCATCGAATTCGAGCAAGGGGAAATCTGTCGGGATCGCGACCGTAAGCGGGTGGCTTGCCAGTGAAGGCTCCAACAAATCCAGTGCAGTACCAGTGACATCCGCCAGCGACTGCCATTCCTTGCGCAAGCGCAGCTTACCTGAAGACAAGCGCGCCAAATCCAGCAGTTTGCCCACCATGCCCGCCAAGCGCACGGATTGTTCGTGCACCGCCTCCACCATGTCCTGCTGCGCAGGTGACAGCGCCTGACCTTGCAGGTTCAGGGTTTCGGTCAGGCCGACCAGCGCCGTCAGCGGGGTACGCAAGTCGTGGGAAAGCGATGAGAGGATGGAATTGCGCAGCCGCTCCGATTCCACCTGCAAATGGCTGGCGTGCGCCAGGTCGGCGTAATGCAGGCGTTGGCGGGCAATGTCCAGCAGGGAAGCGGTGGCGGCATTGGCCGGGTAATGGGCGGCGATGGCATCCACCTGTGCCAGGTCGCCCGCGCCCGCCAGTTCCCGCGCCATCCGGTACAGTGAACGGGTGCGCTCCTCGCTGGCCAGTAATTCCCGGTTCTGGGTCAGTAGCCGCGCTGCCAGTTGCCCGGTCAGCAAGGCGACCAGCAACATCACTACCAGCATCACGCTGTATTTGAGGCTGTTGGTCAGCAGCGCATATTTGGGCGGGACAAAGAAAAAATCGAATAGGAAAACGGCCAGCAGCGCCGCCGCCAGTGAAGGCTTCTGCCCCAACCACAATGCGCACAGGAACACTTCCAGCAGGAACAGCATGACCACGTTGGCGTTGCCCATATCGTCATGGAAGGGGAAGGTCAGCGCCGCGACCAGCAAGGTTGCCAGGCAAGCCACCGCATAAGCTTGCCAGCCCACGATGCTGCCGGGCTGCAAACGCAAAAACCGTATCTCAGCGTTGCTCATCAGCATATTCCTCGGCAACCCACCTGTTGCCATGATCACCCTCTTGCGCCCGCCTCACAAGAAAAACCCCCGCACCAGGCGAGGGCTTTTCACAGGGGAGGTAAACCCTTTAGTGGGCGTGCGCTGCTTCAGCACCGATACCGGTGTTCTGACGCACGTAGAGTTCATCCCACATTTCTTCAGAGCGACGGTCACGGGTGAACAGCGAGAGCAGGATCGTGACCAGGAAGCCCAACGGGATGGAGATCAAACCCGGGTTCTTCAACTGGAACCAGGGCTTTTCCAGGCCCATCATGCTGGTTTTCTGACCTTCAAATTTCTTCAGGTCGTCTTCCGCAGCCTTGATGGATTTCTCCAGACCGGCGATTTCCTTTTTCTTGGCGGTAACAGCCGCTTCATCGGTCAGGCCAGCCAGTTCGCCATTGGCTGTTTCCAGCTTGGCGCGCGCACCCGGTTTGGCGTCCTTGGCAGGGGAAGCTTTCACTTCCTTCTTGCAGTCAGCGCCAGCAAACAGTTCACACATGAAACCACCTTGTGCCGGGGAAGCTTCCACCGCTTCCTTGGCTGGCTCGCCCTCCAGTACCTTGTTCGCATCAGCAATCTTGGCCAGCGGGTAAGTCATGTTGGGGGACATCATCACCAGATAGATTGCGGAGAATGCACCCACCAGCATCCCGGTAACAATGCCCCAGGTGTTGGCCTTCTTCCAGTACAGGGTCAGGAACACCGCTGGCAGGTTGGAAGACGCCGCCACCGCGAACGCCAGCGCCACCAGGTGCGCCACGTTTTGCCCCTTGGCCGCGATACCGACGTAAATGGCCAGCGCACCGACGATACCGGTAGCGATACGGGCAGCAGTGATCTGTTCTTTGGCTGTCGCGTGATCGCCACGGAATACGCCCACATACAGGTCATGAGACATGGCGGAAGCAGAAGCCAGCACCAGACCGGCAACCACCGCTACGATAGTGGCAAACGCTACCGCCGCAACGAAGGCCAGGAACAGGTTGCCAAGCATGGACTCAGGGCCGCCACCAACGAACTGTGCCAGTAATGGAGCAGCCATATTGCCGCCCTTGTCCAGACCCGCGATAGCCGCAGGGGTTACTTTCATCGCAGCGCCCAAACCCAGGAACAAGGTCAGCACATAGAAACCACCGATGATACCCATCGCCCAGATAACGGACTTACGTGCATCCTGCGCAGTCGGTACGGTGAAGAAGCGCATCAGGATGTGCGGCATACCCGCAGTACCCAGCACCAGTGCCATACCTAAGGAAATCTGGTCAATCGGATTTTTCAGGTACAGCCCCGGTTCCAGGAAGCGTTGACCCAGCTCCGCCGGAGACATGGTGGTAGCTGCATCACCAACCAGTTTGGCCACCTGTTTCTGTACATCAGGGTTATCTACTACTGCTTGCAGGAAGCCGGGGAAGGAGAAACCATAATGACCCCAGGTAAACATAACCAGCAGGATGGAAGCCGTCACCAGCAGGATCGCCTTGATGATCTGCACCCAGGTGGTTGCTTTCATGCCACCGAAGACCACGTAGGTCAGCATCAGGATGCCTACCACAATAACGGAAACTTCATAGTCGATACCGATCAGGGTTTTGACCAGAACGCCACCGCCTACCATCTGAGCCGTAAGGTAGAAAGTGGAAACCGTAACAGTGGAAATCGCCGCCACGATCTTGGCTGCTTTCGGGTTGTTACGGAACGCCAGAATGTCGCCCAGCGTGTATTTACCGATGTTACGGCAGGGTTCGGCAATCACCAGCAATACGGTGATATACGCCACCAGCCAGCCCACGGAATACATGAAGCCGTCATAACCGTACAGGGAAATCAGGCCAGCGATGCCCAGGAAGGAAGCCGCAGACAGGTAGTCACCCGCAATCGCCCAACCGTTCTGCACGCCGGTAACGGAACGCCCGGCAGCGTAGAAGTCGGTCGCGGAATGGGTCTGTTTGGCCGCGCGGTACGTGACGTACATGGTCAAGCCGATGATGGCACCAAACACCAGGAAGGTCAGCCACTTGAACTCATCCGCCACCGCGCCGCCTTCCGCCAGCGCGGACTGGCTCGCCAGCAGCGTCGACAGCAAGGCAAAGGAACCCCACAATGTTTTCTTCATGCTCGTTTCCTCTTACTTGATGGTTTTGACGATTTCAGCCGACATGGCATCGAAATCACGGTTGGCCTTGCGGGTGTAAACGTAGGCAATTGTCCACGCCACCACAAACTCAGACAGGGCGAACAAGATGCCAAAATTGACCGGCCCCCAGATTTTGGTCTTGAACAAATCCTGATAATAAGCAGCGCCGATCGGCAGCAGGAAATAATACACGACTGAAATGATCATCAGGCTCCACAGGAAGGTGGTCTTCTTCCGGTGTAACGCCTGAAAGCGCGGGTCGCTATCAATTGCGGCCCAGTTGGGTGTTGATGCCATTAAATGACTCCTCCGTTTGCTGGATAAAACCTCTCGAAAAACTGCTCACCGTGGCGTTGGCAGCGCTAACAATGCGCCCCAGAATCAGTGTTTTTTTGAAATTGTCGACAATCTTCTCTTTGCCTGGGCGACATACCCCATCAAACCGGCAAGCTTCATGCCTCGCCAGGGAAACTTGTCGATCATGGCAATCATGTCACCCAGTCCATAAAAAAGGTGTAAACGCGCTGTAGTAAGCGCGGTAAAAACTGCGGAGGGAATATCAACGGGGTTGCAAGCGGATTTGTGTACCGATTTCCACCACCTGTTCCGATGGCAGGTTGAAATAAGTGGCTGTGCTTTCTGACTGGCGCGTCATCCACCCAAACAGCAGGCAACGCCAACGCGGCAGGACACCTTCACAACCGGTAATGGAAGTGCGCGCCACAAAAAAGGTGGCGTCGGGCGGGATTTCCAAATGATAACGCACTGTACCACCCAGGGCGGCAGACAAATCCGGCTGCTCGCGGAAGCCAAACCTTACGGAGACTGTGTAAATGCCTTGCGCCAACCCTACCACATGCAGGCGTTCATCCGCGGGGATGTAAGGCACTTCCTCATTATCAACGTGCAGGAAAATGACCTGCTGGTGCATCACCTTGTAATGGCGGATGTTGTAAAACAGGCGGCTGGGAACCAGGTTGGGGTTGGAAGCCAGATAAACCGCCGTCCCCGCCACCCGCTGTACATCCGGTGGGTTGGCCGTGAACTGGCGGATGGTCATGTTGATTTTCTTGCGGTGCTCTGCCACCAGTTCGCTGCCACGTTTCCAGGTCGTCAGCAGCACGAACACGCCGATCCCGAACAGCACGGGGAACCAACCGCCATGCCCGATCTTGGCAAGGTTGGAAGCGAAAAACATAACCTCAAAACCGATACACGCCAGCACCACCCCTATAATCAGCCTGCGCAACCGCTGGTTGGGGCGCGCCTTCGCCACCACGAAAATCAGCAGGCTGGTAATGATCATGGTGCCGGAAACCGCAATCCCGTAAGCTGCCGCCAGCGCGCCGGAAGAACCAAAGCCCAGCACCAGCAACACCACCCCCAGCAACATCAGCCAGTTGACACTGGGGACATACACCTGCCCGCGCTCGGTGTCAGAGGTATGGCGGAAGCGGATGCGCGGCAAATAGCCCAAGCGGATGGCCTGCAAGGTGATCGAATATGCCCCAGTAATGGTTGCCTGGGAAGCAATCACCGTCGCCACCGTTGCCAGCATTACCAGCGGAACTAGGCCAGCTTCAGGAGCCAGCAGGTAAAACGGGTTTGCCACTGCTTCCGGCTCACGCATGACCAGCGCCCCCTGGCCAAAATAGTTCAGCAACAGCGACGGGCTGACCAGCCCGAACCACGCCAGCCGGATCGGCTTGGCACCAAAATGCCCCATGTCGGCATACAGCGCCTCGCCCCCGGTCAGGGCCAGGAACACTGCGGACAGTAAGATGAAAGCGGCGACCGGGTGGTGCAGGGTAAATTCCAGCGCATACCAGGGGTTAAGCGCCTGTAACACCCCCGTGTCTGGACGATGTTAACCACCCCCAACGTACCCAGGGCCACAAACCACAGCAAGGTCAGCGGCCCAAACAACCTGCCGACCTGGGCTGTGCCAAATGACTGGATCAGGAACAAACTGATGAGGATCGCAAGCGTGATGGGAATAACCAGATGATCAAGGTGTGGGGCCGCCACTTCCATCCCCTCCACTGCTGACAGCACCGAAATCGCCGGGGTGATCATGGCATCGCCGTAAAACAGCGCGGCGGCGAACACGCCGATGACGGCGACCACTTTCGACCATTGCGGCAGGGTGCGGCGGGTGTGGCGGTGCGCCAATGCCTGCAAGGCCAGCACCCCGCCTTCGCCCTTGTTGTCGAAGCGCAGCACCAGCCACACATACTTGATGGAAACAATCAGCGTCACCGCCCAGAACAGCGCCGACAACGCCGCCAATACATTGGCATGGGTAGGAAGCAGGCCGTGGACTGGGGCAAAAGCTTCCTTGAAAGCATACAGCGGGCTGGTGCCGATGTCGCCATAAACAACGCCAAGCGCGCCCAGGGTCAGCGCGCCGAGTTTTTTCCGTGAGGCATGGCTGGTTTGCATGGGAATAGGATAGGCAGATTTACGCTTGTCCGCACCCAAATGGGCGTTGCCGTGGATAGGGAAGCTTCCGGCTCCGGTAGACAGTCTGGGAAAACTGCTTTTCATGACACTTGATCCATTGAAGGTACGCCCGGATTTTGGTCCTATACATATAAAAATACTGTAAAGAAGAACCCACGCCGGTCAGGCCAGATGCAAGCCAGCCAGCACCACCAGCCAAGCAGACAGGTGCAGGAACGCCGCCCAGCGGTAATGCCGCGCCAATTCATCCGGGGGAATATTGGTGATCAGGAACAACTGCCCAGCCCGCGCGCCATCCATCACGTGCGTGGCGGGCGTGCGTTGCTGCTCGCGGATGTCATCCGCCACCCAGCGTTCCGCTGCTTGCCGCACTTGCTGCCATTCGTCCGCATCAATCTGGCCGTTGCCATTGGCGTCGAAGTTTTGCAGCAATTGCTGGCGGTCATGTTTCCAGTTTGCCAGCACGGTTGCCAACCGTTCGCGCCGGTCAACCACCTGGCTGTCAACACGCTGGGTGCGCAGCTCGCCTAATACGTACAGGGTCTGGCCGGGGTAGATGGCTTTTAGCCAGGAAAAATGCGTGTCGCCGGGGCGGGTGACGATTTCGGCCTGGCGCGGGTACAGCAGGCAACGGCCTTGCCCATCATCCAGCACAAACGGCTCGTCTTCCACATAACCCGGTAGCCATACCGTGACCGGCAAGTGTGGCAAGCCACGGGAGGCTTCACCCTCCGGCAGCGCCGCCACGCCTTGCAGTTCCACATAGCCTTGTGCCCCGCTGCTGAGGCTGGAGGTGGGCGTATCGACAATCAGGCGGTAGCGGCGGAACAGGCCAAGGGCAAACAACAGGCTGAGGGTAGCAGACAGCAGCAGCCAGGGTTCCCCAGCAGAGCGGTACAACCAGTAAACAAAGCCAACCCATGCCACGGCGAAACCCGGTGCGGCAGCCAAGTTCATGACCCCACCCCGGCGCACGACCGCCAGGCGCTGGTTATCCATCACCTGATACCAGTCCAGCCCGTCGCGGTCACGCTGTGGCTGGCTGACGGTCAGGCTCAGCTCAGGAAGTAAAGTGCGCAGCCACATCCACATCACGGGTTTCCTCGGCAGCAAAGCTCATCAGGCGGAAACGCTTGAAACTGAACGCCTTGGCGATGACCACATCGGGGAACTGTTCGATGCGGGTATTGTTGATGGCGGCAGAGTCGTTATAGAACTCGCGCCGGTCGGCAATACTGTCTTCCAGCCCGGTAATACGTTCGCGCAGGTGCTGGAAAGAATCACTGGCTTTCAGTTCAGGGTAGGCTTCCGCCACTGCAAACAGGTTGCCGAGGCCGATGCGCAGTTCCCGTTCCGCCGTACCCAACGCCCCCATATTACCGGTTTCCAGCGCGGTGGAAATGCGGCTGCGGGCTTCCATCACCTTTTGCAGGGTGGCTTGTTCGTATTGCATGTGCTGCTTGCACACCGCCACCAGCTTGGGCAGTTCAGCGTTGCGCTGCTTGAGTAATACATCGGTGTTGCTCCAGGCTTTTTCGGTATTGTTTTTCAGCACGACCAACTGGTTGTAGAGCAAGATGCCCCACAGCAACAGGCCGCCGAGCAGGGAAAGGAAGATCAGGATTCCGGTATTCATGGCTTTATTGTTATCAAGGGTTTGCTTGGGGTGAATTACAGTCTAGCAGCTAGCAGGGGCAAGGCCAAAGTGGTATAGATAAGCGGTTATCACCACAGAAAAACGAGGAGGATGGTATGCGTACCCTGTTGAAATTCTGGCTGGCGCTGCTGTGCCTGTTGCCGTTTGCTGTGCTTGCCGACGGCAACGCCAACAACTTCCCCGCCCAGCAAACCTTCGCCGGGCAAGCCCTGACCCTGAATGGCAAGGGCATCCGCACCAAGCTGATGTTCAACCTCTACACCGCTGGTTTGTATTTGCAGGGAAAAAGCACCGATGCAGCCGCCATCCTCGTTGCCGACCAACCGATGGCGATGCGGCTGGAAATCACTTCCGGCATGATCACCAGCGACAAGATGGAAGAAGCGGTGCGCGAAGGCTTCAAGAAATCCACTTCCGACCCACACATCCAGCCGCGTATTGAACAACTGATCGCCGTGTTCAAAGCAGAAATCAAGGAGAGGGATGTTTACGATTTCGTCTATAACCCCTCCAGCACCATCATTATCAAGAACGGCAAGCAGACAGCGACCATTGCGGGAGCCGACTTCAAGCAGGCATTTCTCGGTATCTGGCTGGGGGATAACCCAGTACAGGCCAGTTTGAAGAAGGCATTGCTGGGGCAGTAGGCGGCGTTTCCATCACGACCCAAAGCAAACTTGAAAATTAACCCCGGCCTGCTTGCCATCCTCCTGACCGTTGCCGCTTCGTCGATACTGGCGGGTATGGATTCGCTGGGGAAAATCCTGATGCGCGATTTTTCAACCTTTCAGGTGACCTGGGCGCGTTTCCTGTTCCACAGCATCCTGGTGGCGCTGGTTTTCTGGTGGCAAGGCCAGCGGGATTTCGTGCACACCCGCGCGCCCAAAACCCAGCTGTTGCGCGGCCTGTGCATGGTCGGCGTCAATACCTCACTGTACATGGCCATCAAGACCGTCAGCCTGGCCGAGGCAACTGCCCTGATGTACCTTTCACCGGTGCTGGTCACCTTGCTGGCGGGTGTGTTGCTGGGGGAAAAGGTCATGCCACGCCATCTGGCCGCAGTAGCTGCCGGTTTCAGCGGGGTGCTGGTTATCATCCGCCCCGGTTTCCAGAGCTTTGAACCGGCGCTGCTGCTGGCGTTTTTCGCCTCATTCCTGCTGGCGCTCTATTTTCTGCTGACCCGTAAGGTTGCCCTTGTCGATAACCACCGGACTTCGCTGTTTTATACATCGATCGTTGGGGCGGTGGTGCTGAGCTGCATCGTTCACTGGTGGTGGAAAACGCCAGAACCGTGGCAGTGGCTGCTGCTGGCTTGCATGGGGATGCTCGGCGCCAGCGGGCATTTCCTGCTGATCAAGGC
The DNA here is from genome assembly GCF_000260135.1 of Thiothrix nivea DSM 5205. Lineage (NCBI taxonomy): Bacteria > Pseudomonadati > Pseudomonadota > Gammaproteobacteria > Thiotrichales > Thiotrichaceae > Thiothrix > Thiothrix nivea. The sequence continues at coordinate 2,445,664 of NZ_JH651384.1, forward strand.
TTACAGCCTGCTGCCCGCGTCAGAACTTTCGCCGTGGCTGAATGCGCAGGTGGTGGCTGCCACGCTGTTCAGTGTGTTCCTGTTCCATGATGTGCTGGGATGGAATTTCTTTGTGGGAACTGGGCTGATCGTGGGGGCGGGTATGTTGCTGTGGCTGCACAACCGGCGGATGATTCGAAAACTGGATGATGAGTGCCGCGCGTAAACAAAACGAGCGTTCAGTCCCATCAACAAACCTTTGCTATACTGTTGAAAACCTCAGCGCAAAGGGCTTGTTATGAGCGCAGATTCCCGTCATGTTTTTATTTCGCACTCTGCTGCCGATGATGCATTCGTCCAGGCATTGTGTGAAAAGCTGGAACTCCACCATCTCAATATTTGGGTCGATTCACGTAATTTACGTGGTGGCGACAAACTTTGGCCTGAGGTTGCAGAAGCCATCCGTACTGCCCGCTATGTAGTGATGGTGATCAGCGCCAATACGGTCAATTCATCGTGGGTACGCAAGGAAGTTCGTCTGGCAGAGCAGGAAGGGATAACGGTCATCCCACTATTATTGCCCGGTATTCTGCCTGCTGCTTTGGGCATGTGGTTTGACGAAGAACCAGCAGGTGAAAAAATCGAGCTGGATATTGGCTCGTTGCAGGAAGCCATGCCGCGCATCCTCGCCGCCCTTGGCGAACGCCTGCCCGACGATCTGCCGCCAAAGCAGGAAATTGCCAACAAACCCATCGCCGAACTGCTGCTGGAACTCTCAGAACCCACCTTCACCCGCGATGCTAACGGCGCGGAACAACTCAGCGCCCGCGCAGTATTAACCTACATTCCCACCGATGTCAGCAAGGAACGCCCGGTGGAAAGCCGCCCGTTCCGTTTCACCGCGCCCATCGGCCAGATTGAGCAGGACGAACTGCGCTGGTATCTGGAGGAATATTACCGCTGGCCAGTCGGCCTGTTCCGCGAACGGGCGGAGCGCACCGAGGCGCAATTGCCGGAATGGGGTAAAGCCCTGTTCGCCGACAGTCTGGGGCAAGCCGTCTGCCGCGAACCGCTGAGCGCATGGCAACAAGTGCGCGGCGAAGTTGAGCGGCGCTTTTCGGTACAAGTCGACGCCAGCATCCTGGAAACCGGTGAGGACGCGCAAGCCAACGCCAACGAAGCCGCCAGTCACCTGCAAAGCCTGCCGTGGGAATTGCTGCGCGATGACGCTTACCTCTGCGACGGGGCGAATCCGGTGCGCATTCGCCGCCGCCTGCCGAATTTCAAACAGCAACCGCCCAGCATTACCGAACTGCCGATCCGCATCCTGCTGCTGAGTCCGCGCCCGGAGGAACCCGGCGTTGGTTACATCGACCATCGCGCCAGCGCCTTGCCGCTGGTGCAGGCGGTGGAAAGCCTGGGCGATCTGGTGCAACTGACGGTGCTGAGTCCGCCGACGCTGGCGGCGCTGGAGCAGGAGCTGCACCGCGCCCGTGATGCGGGCATGGCTTACGACGTGCTGCATTTTGACGGGCATGGCGTGTACGACCAACAGTACGGGCTGGGGGCGCTGTGTTTCGAGAATCCGAATGACGCCAACCAATTGGAAGCGCGGCGCAATGAGCTGGTGCACGCCGACAAGCTGGCCAAACTGCTGAAGGATTTCCGCATTCCGCTGGTGTTTCTGGAAGCCTGCCAGACCGCGCAGGCCGAAGCCGACCCGAATGCCTCGGTCGCGGCCAGCCTGCTGGAGGAAGGCGTGACCTCGGTGGTCGCCATGACCCACAGCGTGTTGGTGGAAACCGCGCGGCGTTTCGTCACCGCGTTCTATCAGGCGCTGGCGCAGGGGCAGCGGGTCGGCGCGGCGATGCTGGCGGGGCAAAAGACGCTGCTGCGCAACACCTACCGCCTGCCGATTCCCGGCGCGGGCGACCTGCATTTGCAGGACTGGTTTGTGCCGATCCTGTATCAGGAGCAGCACGACCCGCAGTTGTTCACGTGGCTGCCCTCCGCGACTGCGCAAGCCATGCAGGCGCGGCAACAGCAAACCCGACTGGGCAGGCTGCCAGAGCCGCCAGGCCATACCTTCATCGGGCGCAGCCGTGAGCTGCTGAAAGCCGAGCGTTTGCTGGAACAGCAACCCTACGCCGTGATTCGCGGTCAGGGTGGGCAGGGCAAGACCACGCTGGCGGTGGAACTGGCGCGTTGGCTGGTGCGCAGTCGCCGGTTTGACCGTGCCGCGTTTGTCAGTGTCGAACAATACACGCATGACCGTGCGGTGCTGGATGTGCTGGGCAAACAGTTGGTGCATGAACATTTCAGTGTGGCTGAACACGGCGACGATAAGGCTTTGCAACTGGTGCAGCGGGAACTGGAAAACAGCCACACGCTGGTTGTGGTCGATAATATGGAATCGTTGCTGGCGGATGCGACCAATTCGCAACCGGTGTTGCAGCTTCTGGCGAAGCTGGGGAACCCTCACCCCAACCCCTCTCCCCGAGGGAGAGGGGCTAACGCGGACTCTGGCTCCCCCTCTACCGCTTGGCGGGAGAGGGGGCTGGGGGGTGAGGGTCTTCGCCTCCTCTTCACCACCCGTGAGTCGTTGCCGGAGCCATTCCACCACAAAGCCCGCGAAATCGAACTCGGCGCATTGAGCCTGGGCGACGCCAAGGCGCTGGTGATGCAGGTGATGAATAACGAAGGGCTGAGCCTGCGCCATGATGATCAGGGCAATACGCCGCAGGAAGTGGATGCTCTGGTGGAAGCGGTAAAAGGCCATGCGCGGGCGCTGGTGCTGCTGGCGCGGGAACTGGCGCAGCGCGGGGTGACGGCCACCACCGCGAATGTGCGGGCGATCATGCAGGAGCTGGAACAACGCCATCCGGGGCAGCGCGAACTATCGCTGTTCGCCAGCGTGGAACTCTCCCTGCGGCGGCTGTCGCCGGACGTGCGCGAGCAGATTGCCGGGCTGGCCGTGTTTGAGGATGGAGGGCACTGGATAAGTCTTCAAGATGTAATGGGACTTGATGAAAAACAATTTTTCACTATTACTGGCTCTCTAATAGATGTTGGCTTAATTAAAATTGAAGGAGAGCATGGGTATATTAAGTTTGATCCTGCTTTGACGCCATACTTGGATTTAAAATCAGACGTTAAAACTCGACAAAAGTACCAGGATCGTTGGCTGAATACCATGGGTGTCTTTGTGGACTTTCTGTACGAACAACACTTTCAAGACAGTAGACTGCAATCTAATCTTCTTCAATTAGATATGGCTAATTTAATAAAATACTTATCTATTTTAGCTGATAATGCAAAAACAGAAGAAAGCTTTGCTTCTTTATTGTTCGAAAAAGTGCAAAAAATTGAAACTTTATTTTATCACTTCCATAAAGGTGATGTTATTGGTGTTTTTGCTAAATGGAGAAGCATTGCTGCAAGTTATTTCAAAGAATGGAATCATTTGAGTTTTCAGCAGGAACGTATGAAGATTGAATATTTACAGAGCGTTGGCCAATGGGTTCAAGCGTATGAAGATGCCATGTCCCTATTGTTAATGAGTGAAGCCAAGGGGGAAGATGCTTATAATGAAGCTAAATATGATTTGGCAATGGCAAATGCTCTTGTTGGAAAGGCAATGAGAATGATTGGCAAACCCTCTGATGCTCTTTCATTTTTAAAAACGGCGCAGAATCAATTTAGAGAGCTAGGTGATGACGCGCAACAAATGCAAAAAAATATTACATCTGAACTGGGTCATTGTCTTTTTCTCGTGGGATATTTTAGTGAAGCAGAAAGAGCCTATAAGGAATCATTAGAGTATGATGAAAAAAATCAAAATTTTAGAGGTATTGCAATAAGTAAATCCTATCTGGCAAATATTGAATTATCAAAAAATCAATACGAAACAGCTATATCTTTGTATCAAGAATGCTTGTTAATATTTAATGATCTTGGTGAGCCTGCTGCAAAAATAATATATCAAATTGGTATGGTCTATAGGCACTTGGGCAAGTATTTAGAAGCGGAAAAGGCATATAGAAAAGCACTGGAAATTGAAACCAAAATAAAGAATGTTCTCGGTCAAGCACATTCTTTGCATGAACTTGGAAATCTTTACAATGATGCAGGGAATCCTGGACGAGCAATTGATTTTTATTTTCAAGCATCTAATGCTTATGCGGATTGCGGGGAATTAAGCGCAGAATGTTTGGCTAGAAGTCATTTGGCAGAGATGTGGTTCGAAATGGGGGATTATGGTGAAGCTTATTCCGAGGCCAATAAGGCAATTGGCATGGGAGAAAATCAAGGACATGAAGCTTTGATCTGGAAGTCATTTGAATTATTACATCGACTAGAAGAAAAGATGGGCAACTTGAAAGAAGCACATCAGGCTTGGCGGCAGGCATTAACGGCATATTTAGCGTATAGACGGGACGGAGGAGAAAACAATGAAAGTGGTGGATGTTTGGCTTTGGCAGTAAGACGGGCAATACAACAGGGGGATATGGAGGAAGCCCAGCAGCTGCTTGATACAGAGCTAGTTGATGAATCATGGGGCGAACATAAAAATTTTCTGAACAAGCTACAAACAATTATCGCAGGGGAGCGGGATTTGACTTTGGCGGAGGATGATAGTTTGCATTACTCGCTGGCGGCTGAACTAATATTCCTGCTGGAACAATTACAGGAAGCAGGAATTTAATCCGCCTTCATCACGCCGCTGATCTGCCCTTTCAATTCCGGCAGATCATCCTGAATCGTCTGCCACACCGTGCGGGCATCTACCGCAAAATAACCGTGCGCCAGCCGGTTCCGCATGGCGTACATGGCTTCCCACGGAATATTGGCATGTTGCTCCGTAAACGCCGGATCGTTTTCAGAAATATTCCGGGCAGCTTCGCCAATGATCTCGATATTGCGCACAACCGCATCCAGTATCAGGCGACTTTCCTGAAAGGCCGGATAGTCCATGCTGCTGGTGTAGGCTTCAATCTGCTGGATGGCGTCCAGAATGTGCCGCAAATAATCCGGCGTGCGCAGGTTTTTCTTGCTGGTTTTCATATGGCGACGGCAGTTTTCAGCACTTCATCGCGGAAGCTGGGCGACAGGAAATCAGGCGTCAGCACATCCACCTTGACCCCCAGTTTCTTGCGCAAGGCGCACTCAATCTTGGCAAGGTCGAGCAGGCTGGTCTCCGGGGTCGGCTCCACCAGAATATCCAGATCGCTGTCCTCGGTATCTTCCTGGGTCAGGACGGAGCCAAATATACGCGGGCTGGAAGCACGATGCGCAGCAACCGTTTGCCGGATGAAATCACGGTAAGTATTAACAGCTTCCGAAGGGCGCATCTGGTCAGTCTCCCGATGGTTTACGTGTCAGGCCAGTATAGCACGCCACCAACCCCCGTCAGTATTTCGGAGTCGCGGCAAAGCTCCTTTTCCCCCTTTGGAAGGATTGATATTCTGGTGGCATTTTTGCTACCATTTCTCCATGATTATCGTCGTTGATACGAATATTTTTGTCGGTGCCTGCATGGGTTCAACCGCATCGTCATTGCTGATTGAACTCTGTCTGCGCAAGCAACTGACACCCCTGATGGGCGCAGCGCTATTTGCTGAATACAGTGATGTGCTCAACCGCGCCAGCCTGTTCCGGGATTCACATTTAAGCCAGGATGAGCGCAGCGAGTTGCTGGACATCTTCCTCGCCCATTGCCGCTGGACAGACATCTACTACGGCTGGCGACCCAACCTGCGCGACGAGGGCGACAATCATTTGGTCGAACTGGCGGTTGCGGGGCAAGCAGAATGCGTCGTGACCCACAATGTCAAAGACCTTAGCAGTGGCGAATTATTATTCCCAAACCTGGGTGTTATGACGCCCCAGGCATTTCTGGAAAAAGGTGGACTATGGCTGCACTAACCCTGAGATTACCGGATGACAAACACGAACGCCTCAAACAACTGGCGAAAAGCCGTGGCATGAGCGTCAACAAACTGATGGATGAAATGACAACCCTGATGTTGGTCGAGTTCGACCTGAAAACCCGGTTTCAAATCCGCGCCGCCCGTGGCGAAGGCAAGGCTGACAGAGGCCTAGAGCTACTCACCAAAGCCAAAGGCTAATACAACAAAGCCCCCTTCCCCCCTTGCGGGGGAAGGGCCGGGGATGGGGGGGTAAAAACAGCGAAGCTGTTTGGCGCTATGCCGACGCTTTCCGGCTAGCCGCCTCCACCCCCGCAAACGCCGCCATATTCACAATCCCCCGCACCGTGGTGCTCTCGGTCAGGATATGCACGGGGTAATTCGTCCCCACCAGCATCGGCCCGACTGGCAGGCCATCTGCCAGCATCTTGGTCATGTTGTAAGCAATATTCGCCGAGTTCAAATCCGGGCACACCAGCAAATTGGCTTCGCCCTCGAAGGCAGCATTAGGGAAAAACCGGTCACGAATATCCTGTGACAAGGCCGCATCCACATGCATTTCACCCTCCGCCGGAATATGCGGGTATTTCTCGCGCAACACGTCCAGCGTCTGGCGCATCTTGGCAGAAAAGCCATTCATGCGGCTGCCGAAGTTGGAATGCGACAGCAGCGCGGCTTTTGGTTCCATGCCGAAACCAGCCACCAGCTCTGCCGCCAGCGCGGTGATGTCCGCCAGTTGTTCCGGCGCAGGGTCTTCGTTGACATGCGTGTCGGTGAGGAAATAGGTGCCCTGCTTGAGGATCAGCATGGTAACGGCGGCGACATCCGACAGGCCGGGGCGCGCGCCAATCAAGTCGCGCACGTAATGCAGGTGCGAAATGTAGTTGCCTTCCACCCCGCAGATCATCGCGTCAGCATCACCGCAGCGCACCAGCACTGCGGCAATCTGGGTGGTGCGGGCGGCCATCACGCGGCGGCTGTACACCGGGGTCACGCCCTTGCGGCACATCACTGCATAATGTTCCGCCACATGACGCTCAAAATCGGGGTTGTTGCGTGGGTCGATGACTTCGATGTTAGCGCCGATGGTCAGGCGCAGATCGTAGGCGTCGATGTTCTGCTGGATCAGCTCCGGGTTGCCGAGCAGGATGGGTTTGCAAATGCCTTCGTCGACCAGTTGCTGCACAGCGTTGATAACACGCTGCGATTCGCCCTCGGCAAACACGATGCGCTGTGGGTTGCGCTTGGCCTTTTCAAACAGCGGCTTCATGGTCATGCCGGAGCGGAACACGAAGCTTTCCAACCGCCGTTCGTATTCGTCGAAATCGGCAATCGGGCGGGTAGCGACGCCGGTTTCCATCGCCGCTTTGGCCACGCGCGGCGGGATAATGGTCATCAGGCGCGGGTCGAACGGCTTGGGAATCAGGTAGTCGCGCCCGAAGTGGAATTCCGCGCCACCGTAGGCTGACACCACCACGTCGGAGGCTTCGCGGGTGGCGAGGTCACCGATGGCTTCCACCACCGCAATTTTCATCGCTTCGTTGATCTCGGTCGCGCCCACGTCCAACGCGCCACGGAACAGGAACGGGAAGCACAGCACGTTGTTGACCTGGTTCGGGTAGTCGCTGCGGCCAGTGGCGATGATGGCGTCGGAGCGGACTTCGTACACCAGTTCTGGGCGGATTTCAGGCTCTGGGTTGGCCAGCGCAAGGATGAGGGGGTTTTCCGCCATCACTTTCACATGCTCCTGCTTGAGCACGCGCGGGGCGGAAAGGCCGAGGAATACGTCCACGCCATCCATCACGTCATCCAGCGTGCGTGCCTTGGTGTCGATGGCGTAGGCGGAATTGTAGGGGTTCATTTCCTCTTCGCGCCCCTTGAAGATGATGCCGAAACGGTCGTTGACGGTGATGTTTTCCTTTTTTAAACCCATTTCCACCAGCAGGTTGAGGCAGGCAATCGCCGCAGCACCCGCGCCGGAACAGACCAGTTTCACGTCTTCGATATTCTTGCCCGCCACGCGCAAACCGTTGCGGATCGCGGCTGCCACGCAGATCGCTGTGCCGTGCTGGTCGTCGTGGAACACGGGAATTTTCATGCGGGCTTTCAGGCGCTTTTCCACCTCAAAGCATTCGGGGGCCTTGATGTCTTCGAGGTTGATGCCGCCGAAGGTGGGTTCCATCAGGGCGACGGCTTCGACCAGTTTATCCACATCCAGCGTGTTCAGCTCAATATCGAAAGCGTTCACGCCCGCGAATTTCTTGAACAGCACTGCCTTGCCTTCCATGACCGGTTTGGAGGCGAGTGCGCCGATGGAGCCGAGGCCGAGTACCGCCGTGCCGTTGGAAACCACCGCCACCAGATTGCCGCGCGTGGTGTAATCCGCCGCGCAGGCCGGGTTGTCGGCAATCGCCAGACTCGCGGCAGCCACGCCGGGGGAATACGCCAGTGCGAGGTCACGCTGGTTGACCATGTTCTTGGTGGGGGTGACTTCGAGTTTGCCCGGTTGCGGGAACTGGTGGTAATCCAGCGCGGCCTGGTTGAGTTCGTCTTTCATGGCGGTTGTGATCCTGAGTCCTGTTAATGGGTGGTTTGGCGGCTTGCCGTACCCCTCGGCACCCTTATGAAATAATCGTGCCGACCTTGCCCGGTTTTGCCGTTATTTATCTAACCGGATGATCTGTAATGCTTTTACTTTTATTGTCGCAGTTGACGCCGGTTGCCCTTACGCCGACAAGCGGCGGAAATCCGCCGCCCTGAACACTGCATTCCGGCGGAAATCCGCCGCCTGTCAGATATTACATGACTCTTGTGCAATGCGGAAATTTTTATTAAGCGCATGTTATTCCAAGTGTTTTTTTAGAAATCATTGGTTTATGGTGAGGTTGGCACGCTTCTTCCAATAGTGAAGCCTGTGTTTACCCACATTTTTATTGGAGAGAGAGTCACATGAAAAAAGCATTCCTGAGCATTACTGTTGCCGTCACCCTGGGTTTGGCCTCACTGGCTGCGCACGCCGAACCTACCGTCATCAAGTTTTCCCACGTGGTGGCGGAAAATACCCCGAAAGGTCTGATGGCCAACAAATTCAAGGATCTGGTGGCCGCTGACCCCGCTCTGAAAGACAAGGTGACGGTGGAAGTATTCCCCAATTCCCAGTTGTTTGACGATGACAAGGTGATGGAAGCGATGCTGCTGGGTGACGTGCAACTGGCCGCGCCCTCCCTGTCCAAGTTCCAGAAATACAACCCGCAGCTGCTGATTTACGACCTGCCGTTCCTGTTCAATAACATGGCAGCTGTTGACAAGTTCCAACAGAGCGAAGACGGCCAGAAACTGCTGACTTCCATGGAAGACAAGGGCTATATCGGCCTGGGCTACCTGCATAATGGCATGAAGCAGCTGTCCGCCAACAAGCCGTTGAAAACCCCGGAAGACGCCAAGGGCCTGAAGTTCCGCATCCAGTCGTCTGACGTACTGGCCGCGCAGTTTGAGCAGGTCGGTGGCGTGCCGGTCAAAAAGCCGTTCTCTGAAGTATTTACCCTGATGCAGACCAAGGCGATTGACGGTTCCGAAAACCCATGGTCCAACATCTATTCCAAGAAATTCCACGAAGTGCAGAGCGACATCACCGAATCTGACCATGGCGTACTCGACTACATGGTGATCACTTCCGCCGAATTCTGGAATGGCCTGGATGAAGACGTGCGTGCAGCCCTGAAGAAGGATATGGATGAAGCCGTTGCTTACGGTAACGAAATGTCCACCAAGAAAGATGCCGAAGACAAGCAGGCGATCATCGACAGCAAGCGTTCCGCTGTTTATACCCTGACGGCGGAAGAGCGCCAGAAGTGGGTTGATGTGATGAAACCGGTGTGGGACAAGTTCAAGGACACCATCGGTGCTGACCTGATTGACAAGGCGTTGAAGGCTAACGAGGGGTAAGACCCTCACCCCCCAGCCCCCTCTCCCGCTGAGCGGTAGAGGGGGAGCAAGAAAATGAGGGTTTTCCTCTCCTGTTCCCCTCGCCCGCTCGGCGGGAGAGGGGTTAGGGGTGAGGGTGGGTTTTAGGAGGAGGACAACGGCGATGCTAAATTTCATTCATCGTCTCGAAGAAAACATCATTGCGCTGTTGCTGGTCGGCATGACGCTGCTGGTGTTTTTCGAGACTATTCTGCGGTTCGGGTTCGGCATGGGGCTGATGTGGTCAGAGGAACTGACCCTGCACCTGTCGGCTTGGCTGGTGCTGTTCGGCGCATCCTACGGGTTGAGGGTGGGGGCGCACATCGGCGTTGATTTCCTGGTGAAAAAGTTCGAACCGGAAACCCAGCGCATCATCACCCTGATCATGGTGGCTGCGGCGCTGGTGTATTGCGCCCTGTTCATCTACGGCGCGTGGGTGTATCTGGGCAAGATTTACAAGATCGGCATCGAGTTGAACGACATGTCGATTAAAAAGTGGCAGGCGCACAGCATCCTGCTGGTCGGTTTCGTGCTGATCGGCATACGCTTACTGGAAATCGGCGCAAGGGTGTGGAAGCGTGAGCAGACCATGATCGGCGCGCATGATGAGGTGGAAGAAGCCCTGCACCTGCAAAAAGAAGTGGCAGGGGGTGCGAAATGACTATCGCGTTCCTGTTTATCCTGCTGTTCGTGCTGATTTTCCTCGGGATGCCGATTGCGATTTCACTGGGTTTGGCTAGCATTTCGACCATTCTACTGTTTTCCAATGATTCGCTGGGGTCGATTGCGCTAAAATTTTTCGAGTCGCAATCCAACCACTACACGCTGCTGGCGATCCCGTTTTTCATCCTCTCCTCCGCATTTCTCTCCACCGGAGGGGTGGCGCGCCGCTTGATCGACTTTGCCATTGCGGCAGTCGGGCATGTACGCGGTGGGCTGGCGATGGCGTCGGTACTGGCCTGTATGTTGTTCGCTGCGGTATCCGGTTCCTCCCCCGCGACCGTGGCGGCCATCGGCGGTATCGTCATTGCTGGCATGGTGCGGGCAGGCTACCCGATGGCGTTCGGTGCGGGTGTTATCACCACGGCGGGCACATTGGGTATCCTGATTCCGCCCTCCATCGTCATGCTGGTGTATTCTGCTGCGACCGAAGTGTCAGCGGCGAAAATGTTCGAGGCGGGTTTCATCCCCGGCATCATGATGGGGTTGCTGCTGATGATCGCGATCTACATCGTGGCGCGGGTGAAAAAGCTGCCCGCGCAGGCTTTCCCCGGCTTCGGCACATTGATCAGCACCGGCTGGAAAGCGCTGGGCGGGATGATGCTGATTTTCATCGTGCTGGGTTCCATCTATGGTGGGGTTGCCAGCCCGACGGAAGCGGCGGCGGTGGCGGCGGTTTATGCCTTTTTCATTGCTGTTTACGGCTATCGTGACATTGGCCCGCTGAAAGGCAAGCCGTGGATCAAGGAAGGTGAAAATATAGGTGCGGCAGTTGTGCGCAACCTGCTGCATTTCCCGCAGGCCATGGTCATGTCCGTCGGTAACGAGGAAGTGCGCAAGGTAGTGCTGGATGCGGCGAAAGTAAGCATTATGCTGCTGTTCATCATCGGCAACGCGATGCTGTTTGCACATGTGCTGACCACCGAGCGGATTCCGCACCACATTGCCGAAGCCATCGTGCAATGGGGTCTGCCAGCGTGGGGTTTCCTGATCATCGTCAACCTGCTGCTGCTGGCGGCAGGGAACTTCATGGAGCCTTCCGCAATCCTGCTGATCATGGCGCCGATCCTGTTCCCGATTGCGGTCAAGCTGGGCATCGACCCGATCCATCTGGGCATCATCATGGTGGTGAACATGGAGATCGGCATGTTGACGCCGCCGGTGGGGCTGAACCTGTTCGTGACCTCGGGAATCACGGGCAAAAGCATGGGCTGGGTGATCAAGGCAGCACTGCCGTGGACGCTGTTGCTGATCTTCTTCCTGATGCTGATCACCTACATCCCGCAAATTTCCCTGGCCTTGCCGGAATATCTGGATCAGTTGCGCGGGTTTGCGCCCGGCTCCTGAACCTAAAACAACATCTTTGTGTGGTTTGCGCCTGTGCCATTGTGGTCAGGCGCTCCTTTTTTCGAGGTTGTTATGAACGAAACCAAACCTTTCAAGACCATTCTGTATGCCACCAACCTGGGTGAGCATACGCGCCCGGTGTTCCGTCAGGCCATCCATATGGCGCGGGCGCATCAGGCGAAAATCATCATGCTGCACGCGATTGCGCCGCTGGGCACGACCGGGCATACCGTACTTTCCCTGTATCTGCCGGACAAATCCATCCACGATATTGAAAAGGAAAGCATGGAGGAAATGATCCAGACCATGCAGAAGCGGCTGGAAAATTACTGCACCGAGGAAGATGACATCTGCAAGGCGAAGGACGAGCTGGTGGAAGATGCCGTGGTTGTCCCTGGCAAACCGGGCGAGGTGATCGTGCATTACGCCGATGCGCACAACGCCGACCTGATAGTGATCGGTACGCATACCCGCAAGGCGAAGGATGGCGTGCTGCTGGGTTCGACGGCGCGGCATGTGACGCAGCATAGTAAAGTGCCGGTGCTGGTGGTGCCAAACGGTTGAAAAATAGAGTAGAAAGCCTTTCAGGAAAATTATAGTAACCTGCGCAAGACACCTTATCGATCGGCAAATTACAGTTCGATCTGGATACGCCCAAAAATTTCCTGCTGACCGGGCAGGCAACGCTTGCAACTGTCAGCTGTATTTGAGGCGGCAGCTTATAGCGGGAACAGGTCGGCAATGACGGTTTTCTTGTCTGGCAGGCGTTTGGGCGAAGCCGGGTCGTACACCACCAGCAGCCCCGGTTTACCGTCAGCCAGTGGGAACAGGGCGATGCCCTCGGCATGATCCTCCGGACCGACCGGAATCCGGCGGATCGCGCGTAAGCTGTCGTTTTCCACCAGGCTTTCCCCGGCGGGATTGGCTCCGCCCTTCCAGCGGTAAACCGTCATCGGCCCGTCGAGGCTCATGGTCGGCCCGGCCAAGATCAGCAGGTCGCCACCCAGCACGCACAAATCTCGCACGCCCAGCCCATTCAGTTTGAGAAAGTGCTTGCGGTAAGGCTGGCCTTACCCCCCGATGGCAGCCAGTCTCAGCAGGGTAGGGTCGTCAGGGTCTGCCACCGGTTCCAGTTCCAGAATCACTGCCCAGCCACGTAGCACCGGCCCGCGCAGGCCAAGAAAAACGCGCCTGCCGATAGCAGCCAGCCCCTCGATGTCGAGGCCGTTATCCTTGCCGGGCAGGTCGAGAAAAGGGCTTAGATGCGGGTCACAGCGCAACGCTGCCATCAGTTCGTTGCCACTGGCGTCGCCGTGCAGGCGGGCAGCGGTCAGGGTGGTATCCGCCTGTTCCACGCTGACTTGCGGGGTGTGGATGCCTGCATCGTCTGCCACCAGCGGAATCCGCGCCAGAAGGTAGCGGTTGCCGCCACGCTTGAGTTCGGCCAGTTGCTGGAAGGCTTTTTCCAGCGGGTCATCTGTGTCCGGTTTGTTACGCGACAGGCTGTGCGAACCGGCCAGCCACAGGTAGCCGTCGGCGTAAGCCAGACCTTCCATGTCCACTTCTTCGCCTTCTTCGTCCGCTTGTGGCGGTATCGGCAGGGGGATGTAGTCCTTCACGGCAAAGCGGGTGTGGTGGCCATATTGTGGGTGAGCGTCGCTGTCGTTGCCCTGGTGGGTGAAGCGCTCCAGACTGGCGGTTTCGTCATTGACCACCCACAGGGTCTGGTCGATCTGCACAGCGCCTGATAGTGCCTCACGCAACCGGGCGTGATTGGCGGCAAAGGTGAGGTGGACAGCCCTTTTACGTGCCATGGGTATGTCAGTGCCTCACAGGCTCAGGTCGATCAGCGTCCGGCCCTGAACCTTGCCGGCAAGGATATCCCCGGCGGCTTGCGGAATGTCTTCCAGCGCAATGGCCTGGCCGATGTCGGTGTAAGCGCTTTCCGGCAGTTCAGCGGCCAGCAGTTCCCACGCACGGGTACGGCGCTCTTGTGGGCAACTAACGGAATCCGCGCCACGCAGGCTGACATTGCGCAGGATGAACGGCATAACCGTGGTGTTGAGCTTGAAGCTGTTCGCCAGCCCGCAGGCAGCTACCGCGCCGTTGTAGTCCATCTCCGCCAGCACCCGCGCCAGAATGTCGCCGCCAACCACATCGACCGCGCCTGCCCAGCGCTGCGATTCCAGCGGGCGAGCTGGTTGCGCCATTTCCTCGCGGCTGATGAAGTCCTCTGCACCCAGTTTGCGCAGGAAATCATGGCTGTCCGGACGCCCTGTCACGGCTGTGACATGATAGCCACGACCCGCCAGCAGTTGCACGGCGATGCTGCCCACACCTCCCGCAGCACCCGTGACCAGCACCTTGCCGGAATCCGGTTTCACCCCGGCATCTTCCAGCGTCATCACGCACAGCATGGCGGTGAAACCTGCCGTGCCGATGATCATGGCTTTCCGCGCATCCAACCCCAGGGGCATGGGAACCAGCCAGTTGGCTTTCACCCGCGCTTTCTGCGCATAGCCGCCCCAGTAGCGTTCGCCTACGCCCCAGCCGGTGAGGATGACTGCATCACCGGGCTGGAAACGGTCGGAAGCGGATTCCACCACGGTTCCCGCCAGGTCGATGCCGGGCACCATCGGGAAGTTGCGGATGATCTTGCCGGTGCCGGTTACGGCCAGCCCGTCCTTGTAGTTGAGGGAAGAATAGGCAACATCCACCAGCACTTCGCCTTCCGGCAGGTCGGCGACCTCAAGCTGGCGGACTTCCGCCACGGTTTTGCCTTCGTTCTGGGTGAGTATCAGCGCCTTGAACATGGTGGGGGCTCCTCAGGTGGTTATGCTTGGGTATTCGGCTCATGATAGTGGATTGGCGCAATCCAGGCTATTTTGCCGACAGGGATAAGGCACATACCATTCAGCGGTCAATTGCAGCCGTACCCCACGCTGATTAAAATGAGCCGCAACAGTATTGCAATCCCTGGAACACGACATGAAAACAACTACCCACTGGACAGGCACACTGGCCTTGCTGGCCTCCCTTATGGCCGCACCGCTGTCTGCCGACGAGCACACACACGCGGCAGGGCATGAGCAACACGGCGCGCACGAACACGGCGTCGCCACCCTTTCCCTGGCTACCGGCGAGGCAGGGTTGGAAATCATGCTGGAATCCCCCGCTGCCAACCTGCTCGGTTTCGAGCACACCGCAACCAGTGCCGCAGACAAGCAGAAACTGGCGGATGTGAAGCTGAAACTGGAAGCTGGAGCAGATCTGTTCGCCATTAACGCTGAAGCCGGGTGCGCACTCAAGGATGCCGAAATCGTTTCCGCCCTGCTGGAAGATGAAGGGCAGCCCAGCAACGACACCCATGCCGAAGCAGAAACCCACAACGACATGGACGTGACTTGGGCATTTGTCTGCACCCAACCCGCCGAGTTGAAGGAAGTTACCGTCAAACTGTTCAGCGCCTTCCCGGACGGTGTGCAAACAATCCGCGCCGAATGGGTGACGGACAAGGGCGCGTCGGCACAGGAACTGACCCAGGATGACACCCTGCAACTGAACTGATGAACGTCATCGAACTCAACAGTCTGCGCTACCGCTGGCCCGGCCACAGGCGCGACACCCTGGCAATTGACGGGCTGCAAGTGCGCCAAAGGGAGCATTTATTCATCCGTGGTGCTAGCGGCAGCGGCAAAACCACACTGCTCAACCTGCTGGCGGGGATCCTGCTACCAGCCAGCGGCAACCTCAGCATTCTGGGCAAAGAGATGCAGCACTTGGCCGGTTCCGCCCGCGACCGGTTCCGCGCCGACCACATGGGCGTGATCTTTCAGCAGTTCAACCTCTTGCCTTATTTGTCAGTGCTGGAAAACGTACAATTGCCTTGTCACTTTTCCACCCGGCGCAAACAGCGGGCAGGTGACATGCAGACCACCGCTAACCGCTTGCTGGATCATCTCGGGCTGCGTGAGGATTTGCGCCACCGTTCCGTCACCGGCCTGAGTGTGGGGCAGCAGCAGCGGGTAGCCGTGGCACGCGCCCTGATCGGCAGCCCGGAGCTGATCATTGCCGATGAGCCAACCTCCGCATTGGACACTGACACCCGCGACGGCTTCCTCGACTTACTGTTCCAGGAAGCGGAAACGCAAGGCAGCACTATCGTCTTCGTCAGCCACGACCCACACATCGCCAGCCATTTCCCCCGTATAGCCGATCTGGCGGAGGTAAACCGGCCATGATCCTCCTCAAGCTTACCCTGCGCAGCCTGTGGAATCGCCGCGCCAGCCTGTTGCTGACCCTGTTTTCCATCGCCATCAGCATCACGCTGCTACTCGGGGTCGAATACATCCGCAAGGAAGCCAAGACCGCATTCCTCAGCACGATTTCCGGTACAGACCTGGTGGTGGGTGCGCGCAGCGGCCCAGTGCAATTGCTGCTGTACAGCGTGTTCCGTATCGGCAACGCCACCAACAACATCAGCTGGCAGTCGTATCAGGAAATCGCCGGCAACCAGCTGGTGGACTGGACAGTGCCGCTGAGCCTGGGCGACTCGCACAAGGGCTACCGAGTGCTGGGGACCAATCAGGATTATTTTCGCCATTACCGTTACGGCGACAAGCAATTGCTGGCGTTTGTGGCTGGCAAACCGTTTGAGGGCGTGTTTGATGCTGTGCTGGGGGCTGAAGTTGCCCGTAAGCTGGGTTACCAACTGGGCGACAGGATGGTGCTGGCGCACGGGGCGGGTTCCACCAGCTTTGTCATGCACGACGACAAGCCGTTTCAGGTGGTCGGCATCCTCAAACCCACTGGCACACCGATTGACCGCACCGTACATGTGTCGCTGCAAGGCATCGAAGCCATCCACATCGACTGGGTGGGTGGGGCAAAAGTGCCGGGTTACCAGATCAGCGCGGAACAGGAGTTACACAAAAACCTGCAACCCAAGGTCATCACCGCGTTTCTGGTTGGCCTGAAAAACCGTGCGGCAGCGTTCCGGGTGCAGCGCGAAATCAACGACTACCAGCGCGAACCGCTGCTGGCGGCGATTCCCGGCATTGCGCTGGCGGAATTGTGGCAGGCCATCGGCATGTTTGAAACCGTGTTGCGCATCATCACCGGCTTTGTGGTGGTGGCGGGTTTACTGGGGATGCTGACCGTGCTGCTGTCCACCCTGAACGAGCGGCGGCGGGAAATGGCGATCCTGCGGGCAGTGGGGGCGCACCCTCGGCAGGTGTTCCTGCTGTTTGTGCTGGAAGCCTTGGTGCTGGTAGTGCTGGGCTGTGCGCTGGGGGTAGTGCTGGTGTATGTCATGCTGTTTGCGGCACGCCCTTGGGTAATGGCTGAATATGGCTTTTACCTGCACACCTGGGTTCCGGATACGGCGGATTTGCTGATGCTTGCCGTAGTGGCGGGGCTTGCGCTACTGTTCAGCCTGATTCCGGGGGCAATTGCCTATCGGCGTTCGTTGCAAGATGGTTTGACTGTAAGGGTTTGAGATGAAAACAAGGATTTTGCCTGTCGTATTGCTGGCCACTTTGCTGTCAGCCTGTGGGGAAGAGAAGGCTGCGGAAAACCAGACGGAGGTTCCTGCGGATACTGCCGTAACGGCTCCGGCCTTGCCTGCGGATGCGCCTGCCGTCGGTACACCAATTGCCAATGTCACCAAAACAGCCAAGGATGACCAGCCCAAACAGGATGGCGAATACACCAAACTCGACTGGGAAGACCTGGAGCTACCGGGGCAGGGTCTGGAAGACATCATCAAAAAATACCAGCCGCAGATCGACGCCATTCCCGAAGGCGACCCGGCGGAAGATGCGGTGATGGACAGAATGCAGGCAGAACTTAACGCCGCCCCGGTCAACGACGCATTAGATGGCAAGAAGATCAAAATCCCCGGCTTCATTTCCCCGCTGGAAGTGGATGAGGCCAAAGGCATGGTGAAAGAATTCCTGCTGGTACCGTATTTCGGTGCCTGTATCCACGTGCCGCCACCGCCGCTCAACCAGACTCTGCTGGTGAAACCGTTACCCGACAAAAGCATCGGTATGGAGCGCATGTACGAACCCGTATGGGTTTCCGGCACCCTTATCGCCAAACAGGCGCATACTGACCTGGCTGAAGCTGGCTACCAGCTCCGTGATGCCCAAGTGGAAATCTACCAGGATGCAGGGGAAACGCCGTAATTTAGCCGTTGGGGTGCGCAATGAAACGGTGCAGCACCTTTTTCCACAGCAACCAGTACAGCAACACGCCGATGGCGTCGGCGGCAAAATCCGCGAAGGAAAATGACCGCCACGGGGTAAGCGCTTGCAATATCTCAATGCCTGCACCGTAGGAAAGCAGTAAAGGTAACTTCCAGCACCAGAAACTGCGCGGTGTGGCGATATCGAGCAAACTGGCAAAGCTGAAGAAGACCAGCGCATGCACGATTTTGTCCTTGCCGTTGCTCAGGTCGATGCCGTGGATAGGCATCAGGGCTGTCGCCAGCCCTGCCAGTATCAGGCCGACAAACAATAACTTCAGTATCTGCCGGGTTTGCGGCATGTCTGCCAAAAGCCGTGATAGGATTGTTTCCATGGATATACCTGCTAGTGTATTTAACGAAGACTGGTTATGGCTCACCAGCTTCCTGTATTTGCTGTTGTTGGGACATGCAGCCCGTCATGCCGCGTGGGGGTACGTACATAAGCACATACATGTTTACCTGGGTGCTATCGTATTTGCAAGTTTGATCTGGATATTGCGGGCAGGCATAGGCAGCAACCTCAACTTCCATTTCCTCGGCATCACCGTGATGACCCTGATGTTTGGCTGGCGACTGGCGCTGGTTGCGGCTACGGCCATAGTCAGCATCACGTTCTGGCGGCTGGAAGCCGGTTTGCTGGCCGTACCCATTAACACGCTGGTGATGGGTGGCATCCCGATTGTGGTTACGTATGCCTTGCTGCGCTGGAGCCAACGCCATCTGCCCACCAATATTTTTGTGTTCGTGTTCGTGAACGCTTTCCTGGCCGCAGTGCTCAGCACGGTGGCCGTCATTGGCGTGGGCAGCCTGCTGCTGTGGTGGACTGGCACTTTTTCCGCCTATTACTTGCAAACCTATTACCTGCCTTACATTCCGCTGCTGATGTTTCCGGAAGGCTTGATCAACGGCATGTTGACCGCCATCGCCGTAGTGTATGCGCCGCAGTGGATTCCGGTGTTCGATGACGCCCGTTACCTGCGCAAGCGGGGGGAATAAGTCCTAAAATTCCAGCAGGCTGTGGATTTCGGCCTGCATCCGCCCCACCGTGGAGCGGCCTTCCTTGATGGCTTCCTCCGCGCGGAAAAATTCCAGCAAACCGATGTTTTCCAGCCTGGGCGCAAGCAGGATCTCCGGCGGGTCACCCGCCATGCGGCTGCGGGTAATCTTGTCCTGCATGATGTTGATGGAAGCTGCCAGCGCGTCCATCAGCCCGGGTTCGTATTCCTTGCTGGTACTGGTATCCGGCAACAGCACCGAGGAATATTCGCGCAGGGAAGCCGCCAAGCTATCGACCAGGCTTTCCCCCTTGTTGTTGGCGGCAGCCTTGGTGATGCCTGCTGGCTTTGCTGCCACCTTATCCCTGGCCTTGTGGGTGTGATGCGCATAGCGGCGCGCAACATTGCCATTCAGGTTGACCGCAATCACGACTTCAGCACCGAGGGCGCGGCACAGTGAAACCGGCACCGGGTTGACCAACCCGCCATCCACCAGCCACTGCTTGCGGTGACGGAATGGCGGAAACAGGCCGGGCAGGGCGATGGAAGCCCATACCGCATCCAGCACCCGGCCTTCCGTAAACCAGACTTCGCGGCCATTTTCAAGGTTGGTGGAAACCGTGGCAAAGGTGCGCGGAAGTTCGGTAATGCGTTGGGCTTCCTCACACACATGAGCATGGAAAAACTGTTGCAACTTGTCGCGTTTGACGAAGCCATTGAGAGACACATTCAACTCAAAAAAACGCATCAGCTCCAGCCGCGTCAGCGACAGCACCCAGCGTTCCAGCCTATCCAGATTACCAGCAGCATAAGCAGCACCCACGATGGAACCGACCGAACAGCCACAGATAATGTCGGGGTGGATGCCCATCTCTGCCAGCGCGCGCAACACGCCGATGTGCGCCCACCCACGTGAGGAACCACTGCCAAGGGCTATACCGATACGGGGCATGGGGCGCTAGTCCATCGCCAGCACGATGTTGTTGCTGCTGCCGTTCAAGACGGTGAATTCCCGCCGCCGTTCCCGCCCGTCCAGATTGGCGACCGCCTCATAATGGCCGGGTGAAACCACCAGTATGGCGGAATGCCGTCGGGGCGAAGCAATTTCCTGCCTGCCACCATCCAACCGGTACAAAGTCCAGCGCATCGGACGCATCGCGGGGGAATTTCCCAGTGTTGCCACCAGATTGACCTGACCGGTTGGCACCTGGATGCTGGCAGTGCTGACCTTTCCACTACTAACCTGTACCCGCCGTGTCTGGCTGGCGCTATTGACAGCTGCAACCACATCGTATTCACCCACTGGCAGAATTTGGCTGATAGACCCGCTACCCCTGTCTTCCAGCAAGGTGTGGCCAGCCGCAGTGCCACTAACAGCCACTACCCGCCAGTCAGCCTGATGGTTGCTGGAAACCCGCAGGCGGCCTATTTGTGTGCTAAAAACGGGAGCTGCCACACTGCCGGGGGCAACATTTACGGCCCGGCTTTCCTCATATGCGCCAATGTGCAAACTGACTGCGTAACTACCCGCAGGCAAGGCCAGTTGCAGGTTACGCCCCCCCAGTTGCTGGCTGCTACCATTGGCCTGGGAACGGATATGCCAGACAACATCAGCATCATTGACCTGCAAACCACCAGGAATATTGGCTGATAAGGCCAGATTGGGTGGCTGGGAAATCTGGCCGCCACGCCCTCTTATTTGTGAAAAGTCCCTGGAGGAGGTAGCAGCGGGCGTATTTTCCAGGCGCTGGAACATGTTATTTGACGCCACTACCCGTTGCTGTTTGCCAACCCCGGGCACGGCAACCAACCAGTGTGCAGACTCACCTGTTTCTGTCTGTTGCAAACGGGGATCATCCACCACCGGGGTAGTCCTGATCCAGCGAAAGGAAGGCACCTGATCCGTATCCGGTAAGGCAAAACGGCTCAGCCAACCAGCCACAAACTGCATCAGGGGCTGCTCATGCCCCACCTCGGGTTGGGCGTAAACCTGTGGATCAACACCTGCCCAGCTGCTACTCCCAGCTAACAACAGCCCGCCACACACAATGGCTTTGAATACCATGCCACGCTTCGTTTTCATGGGTTTTCCTCACTCAGCGCATGACGGGGCTGGTTCCCGCACCCCCACAGGTTTAATAGGCAAAATGCCCGACACCATTTTTTCAAAAAAAACGGCGCTTTTTTGTAATTCGTTGCCATTAAATCTATACCGCGTTCTGACACATTCCCAATAGAAAGCGATTATGGAATCAATAACAATAGCTGGCAGACAAACCCGGACGTTTTTACGCCTGATGGTTTTATGGGGGTAGCATTAGCGGGAGGTCGAGAATGGAAAGTCAGCCTGATAGCGTGCGCCATTTTGCAGGGTTAACAGGAGGGATGCATTCCACTGCATCGTTTCCATGGAACATACCGGCAGTACCAGCTTGCCTGCCAATGCTGTTGCAGCATCGACAGGGCGCAAGTCCGCGTATTGGTAACCCATGAACATGTTCACGCCTTCCACGGTCAGGCGGGCGCTTTGTATACCGTTGAAACCTGCTGTTTCGACGCTGACCGTCAAATCCTGCATCAAGGGGATAGTGTCAGGGGTAATGCTGAAGCGTAGGGAATGCCCGGCAGCGTCACGGGCAACACAGGGAGCCTGGTGCAGGTTACAGGGTTCCTGTAAGGGCAGAAGCGTTGCGGCGGGTTCAGCATCTGGCACTGATGCGGATGATAACAAGAAATGCTTGCCCGCCAATGCCAATGCGAAAATACCAACCCCGATCAGCACATACTGTTTCATTCGGCAAACTCTGCCACTACCGGCGTATGGTCAGAAGGCTTTTCCCAGGTACGGGGTTCGCGGTCAATCACACAACGGGTACAGCTTTCAGACAAAGCTTTGCTGGCGAGGATCAAGTCAATGCGCAGCCCGAGGTTGCGGCGGAAACCGGCAGCGCGGTAATCCCACCAGCTGAAAGCTTTTTCCGGCTGTTCAAACTGCCGGAAGACATCACTCAGGTCGAGGGACTGGATGGTTTGCAGGGCGGTACGTTCTGGTTCGGAGCAAAGGATTTGTCCTTCCCACGCGACAGGATCGTGCACATCACGATCTTCCGGGGCGATATTGAAATCACCCAATACGACCAGTTTGGGGTATTGGGTAACCTGTTCCTGTAGCCATGCAGTGACCTTTGCCAACCAGTCGAGTTTGTAGGCGTATTTTTCGGAACCGACCTCGGAGCCGTTTACTACGTACAGATTGACTACACGCACGCCATCGACGGTAGCAGCGAGGATGCGGCGTTGGGGGTCGTCCAGATATGGAATGTCGGTCACAACCTCGCTGGCTTCAACCTTACTTAGAATAGCCACACCATTGTATGTTTTTTGACCACTAAAGACAGACTTGTAACCTGCTGCTTCGATTTCTGCCAACGGGAAGTTTTCGTCAACGGTTTTGGTTTCCTGGACGGCCAGCACATCCGGCTGTGCAGCTTCCAGCCATTGCAGGACGTGTGGCAGGCGTACTTTCAGGGAGTTGACGTTCCAGGTGGCGATTTTCATGAAGAAGCCCCCCCCTTATCAGGGGAGGAGCCAACTGCCAGTCCGTTATGGCGTAGTAGAGCGTCTACGGTTGGCTTGCGGCCACGGAAAGCAGTGAAGGATTCCATGGCCTTGCGGGAACCACCCACTTCGAGAATTTCGTGCAGGAAGGATTCACCGATTCCAGCATCGAACAGACCTTCTTCCTCGAAACGGGCGAAGGCGTCGGCGGATAGCACTTCCGCCCATTTGTAGCTGTAGTAGCCTGCGGCGTAACCACCGGCAAAAACGTGCGAGAAGCTGTGCGCCATGCGGTTGAAGGCTGGCGGCTTGATCACTGCAACCTGATCGCGGACTTGCTGCTGGATGGCTTCCAGTTTGCCCGGTTCAGCAGATTGCGGATCAAGATGCAGGCGCATGTCGAACAAGGCGAATTCGAGTTGGCGCACGGTCGCCATGGCGGTTTGGAAATGGCGGGCAGCCTGCATTTTCTGGTAGAGGTCTTCCGGTAACGGTGCACCGGTTTGCCAGTGGGCAGCGATCATGTCCAGCACGCTGCGTTCCCAGCACCAGTTTTCCATGAACTGGCTGGGGAGTTCGACCGCATCCCATTCTACGCCGTTGATACCGGCGACATCCGGGTAATCGACCTGGGTGAGCATGTGGTGCAGGCCGTGGCCGAATTCGTGGAACAGGGTAACGACTTCATCATGGGTGAACAGGGCTGGCTTGTCGCCAACCGGGGCACTGCTGTTGCAGGTCATGAAGGCGACCGGAATCTGCAAACCATCGTGGCGGCGGAAACGCCCGCAAAAATCACTCATCCACGCACCGCCACGCTTGTGCTGACGGGCGTACAGGTCGAGGTAAAAACACGCCTGTACAGTACCGGTACGGTCGTGCACCAGATAGAAACGCACGTCCGGGTGCCACAGGTCGATGTGTGCCTGTTGCTGTTCGATACGCACGCCGAACAGTTTTTCTACCAGCGCAAACAAGCCGCTGATCACCCGGTCGGCAGGGAAGTAGGGCTTGAGGTCTTCCTCGGAGAAGTCGAAACGCGCCTGTTTCATCTTTTCACTGATGTAGGCGACATCCCATGCCTGCACGTCTTCCATGCCCAGTTGTTCGCGGGCGAATGTTTGTACTTCGGCGAATTCGGTTTCGGCAAACGGCTTGGCTTTTGTTGCCAAGTCTTCAAGGAATTCCAGCACCTGTTGCGGACTTTCCGCCATCTTGGTCGCCAGCGACAATTCAGCGTAATTGCCGTAGCCGAGCAGGGCTGCTTCTTCCTGACGCAGACGCAGGATGTCACGCATCACTTGGGTATTATCCCAGTCCGCATTGCTGCCGAGTTCGGAAGCGCGGGTGGTGTAGGCACGGTACATTTCCGCCCGCAATTCGCGGTTGTCAGCATAAGTCAGCACGGCTATATAAGATGGGAATTGGAGGGTTAGCACCCAGCCTTCCATATCGCGCTGTTTGGCCGTTTGTGCTGCCATATCGAGGGCGGATTCCGGTAAGCCTGCCAGTTCAGCTACATCAGTAATCTGTTTAGTCCACGCATTGGTAGCATCCAGCACGTTGTCGGAGAAACGGGAGTTCAGTTGCGACAGTTGCTGGCTGATTTCGCGGAAACGTTCTTTCTGCTCTGGGGGAAGGGCGACACCGGACAGTTTGAAACCGAGCAGGCTGTCATCCAGGTCTTTCTGCTGGGCAGCATCCAGACTTCCATCCTGTTCACGGATGAAACGGATCGCGTTGTAGAGCTGCTCGTTCTGCCCCAGTTCGGTGTGGTAGTCGCTCAAGCGTGGTAGATTGGCGTTGTATTCCTTACGCAGTTCGTCAGTGTTGACCACCGCGTTCATGTGGCTGACCGGCGACCACGCACGTTCCAGTTTGTTACCGGCTTCGTTCAGCGGGGCAATCAGGTTGTCCCAGCTGAAACTGCCATCGGCTGTCAGTCGTTGCGCCAGCCAGTTGCGGTTTTCCTGCAACACCACATCCAGTGCGGGAGTGATGTGTTCCGGCTTGATTTGGGAAAACAGCGGCAGCTTGCCGATGTCCAGCAAGGGATTTTCCTGTTTCACGTGAAACCTCTATACGTCCAGATTGACAACTGACAGTGCGTTTTTCTCGATGAAATCACGGCGTGGTTCGACTTCATCGCCCATCAGGGTGGTGAAGACTTCATCTGCGGCGACTGCATCTTCGATCCGTACCTGCATCAGGCGGCGGCTTTCGGGGTTGAGGGTGGTTTCCCACAACTGGTCGGGATTCATTTCACCCAGACCTTTGTAGCGGCTGATTTGCAGGCCACGGTTGGCTTCTTTCATCAGCCATTCCACCACCTGATCGAAACGGGTCACGTCCTGTTTGCGTTCGCCACGCACGACTACCGCCCCTTCACCCAGCAGACCATCCAGTTCGCGGCTGGTTTTGATCAGCAGTTTGGTTTCCGGCATCAGGAAGAAATCGCGGTCGAGCACAATTCGGTGATCCAGTCCATGCTGGCGACGGGTGACGGTGATCGTCCACGCACTGTCATCTACCTTGCTTAATAGCGAAGAATAGGTGCGCGCACCATTAGCCCCAGCGTTGAGGGAGGTAATCGAGCTGTCGACCCAAGCTGCGAATGACTCGGCATCGACAGCACCTGCATCCTCGGTAGAGGGTAGGGACTCAAACAACATCGCTTCCAGCAGGTTGCGGTCATAGCGACGCGCCAGACGGCTGATCACCTGTTGTACGGCATTGTACTGGCGCACCAGGGTTTCCAGTGCTTCGCCACTGATGGCCGGGGTATCAGCATTCAGATGAAGATTGGAACCGTCCAGTGCCAGTTGCAGCAGGTAGCGTTCCATTTCGGAATCGTCCTTGACGTACTGTTCCTGCTTGCCGCGCTTGACCTTGTACAGCGGCGGCTGGGCGATGTAGATGTAGCCACGGTCAACCAGTTCCGGCATCTGGCGGTAGAAGAAGGTCAGCAGCAGGGTACGGATGTGGGAACCGTCCACGTCCGCATCCGTCATGATGATGATGCGGTGATAGCGCAATTTGTCAGGGTTGTATTCCTCGCGTCCGATGCCGCAACCGAGAGCGGTGATCAGGGTACCAACTTCCTGCGAGCTGATCATCTTGTCGAAACGGGCTTTCTCAACGTTGAGGATTTTACCCTTGAGCGGCAGGATGGCCTGAGTACGACGGTCACGGCCCTGCTTAGCGGAACCACCCGCCGAATCCCCTTCCACCAGGAACAGTTCGGACAGGGCAGGGTCTTTTTCCTGGCAATCGGCCAGCTTTCCGGGTAGCCCGGCGATGTCGAGCGCACCCTTGCGGCGGGTCATTTCACGCGCCTTGCGGGCAGCTTCGCGGGCGCGGGCGGCTTCGATCATCTTGCCTGCCACCAGTTTGGCCTCACCGGGGTTTTCCAGCAGGAATTCCGCCAGCTTGGCATTCATCGCTGATTCGACCACGCTTTTCACTTCCGAGGAAACCAGTTTGTCTTTGGTCTGGGAAGAGAACTTGGGGTCAGGGACTTTCACCGACAATACAGCCGTCAGACCTTCGCGGGAATCGTCACCGGTGGGGCTGACTTTTTCCTTTTTGGCCAGACCGGCTTCTTCGATGTAGCTATTGAGGGTACGGGTCAGGGCAGCGCGGAAACCGGACAGGTGAGTACCGCCATCACGCTGCGGGATATTGTTGGTGAAGCAGAACACATTTTCCTGATAGGAGTCATTCCATTGCAGGGCGACTTCCACTCCCATGCTATCCTGTTCAGTGCTGAAGTAGATGATGTTGGAATGGATCGGCGTCTTGTTGCGGTTGAGATGCTGGACGAACGCGCGGATACCGCCTTCGTATTCAAACACATCTTCGCGGCCTTCGCCCCGGCGGTCGATCAGGTTGATGCGAACCCCTGAGTTGAGGAACGACAGTTCGCGCAGACGCTTGGCGAGGATGTCGTAGTGGAATTCGGTCTGGGTGAAAATGGTCGGGCTGGGGTGAAAACGCACCGAGGTGCCGGTGCCTTCAGTCTCACCGACTTCGGCCAGTGGTGCTTCCGGTTCACCCAGATGGTAAATCTGTTTGTAGAGTTTGCCGTTGCGGCGGATGGTGAGTTCCAGCTCATCCGACAGGGCGTTCACCACTGACACACCTACACCGTGCAAACCGCCGGAAACCTTGTAGGAATTATCATCGAATTTACCACCTGCGTGCAGCACGGTCATGATGACCTCGGCAGCGGAACGGCCTTCTTCCGGATGGATATCGACCGGGATACCACGCCCGTCATCCGACACTTTCACCGAGCCATCACTGAACAATTCCACCTTCACTTCCGAACAGTAACCGGCGAGGGCTTCGTCGATGGAGTTGTCGACGACCTCGAACACCATGTGGTGCAGGCCGGTGCCGTCATCCGTGTCACCGATGTACATGCCGGGGCGTTTGCGTACCGCTTCCAGCCCCTTGAGTACCTTGATATTCGATGAATCGTAGGTGTTATTGTCAGTCATGTCGTGTCCATTGTTATGTAGGCAAACGGTCTCACCGCAGGCTGGCCTTACCGTGTTCCACGTGAAACACGCGGGCGTCGGCAAACCTGTTACGCAGTGGCTCATGGTGAGTGCCGGTAATTATCAACTGTTGTTGCGTCGTGCGTAGGGTATTGTACAACGCTTGCTGGTTTTGCTCATCCAGTTCCGAAGCAAGGTCGTCAATGGCGATTATACCCCTTTTTGCGTCAGTCTCGGCAGCTGCGTGGCTTTGCGCCAATAACAGGGCGACAGCCAGTATTTTGAGTTGGCCGCGGGAAGCTACCCGCACGGCTGGAATACCATCAAGCAGGATGTGCAGGTCGGCACGGTGTGCGCCGTATAAACTGAAACCCTGCTTCTGTTCCTGCTCGGCTTTCTCGCGGAAAAACTGTTGCAACTGCGCCGTGTCTTCCGGATTGATACTACCGGGAAAGCCGCTGGTCAGTTGCAACTGCGGTTCTCCCAGATTCATCAGTAATTCGTGGCTGATTTGCAGGTCATGCTGTAAGGTTTCCAGAGCTTGTACCCTGTACCGGTACAGTACCGGTTGCAATGTTATCAACTGTTCCGTCCACTGGGGGAAGGCATAGCGCTGTTTGGGGTCACGCAAGCAGGCGTTGCGTTGCTTGAGGATGCGTTGGTAATTACGCCAGGCGGAGTTGAAATCAGCGAAGCGGTAAAAGGCAATCCAGTCGATAAATGCGCGACGTAGGGAAGGGCTGCCAGTAACCAGTTCCACCGAGCCGGGATGGATCAGGGTGAGGGGGATGTGGGTGCTGAGTTCCGCTTGCTGTTGCACATCAGCGTGATTGATACGGATACGGCTGGTTTGGGAACGCTTGCTGATACCAACCGGATAACTACCACCAGCCACCCCATCTTCCACTCGGGCAGAAACGGTTAATTCCTCCTCCCCGCGTTTGATCAGTTCAGCTATCCGAGGGGTACGGAAAGAACGACCGCGCGACAATACAGCTAATGCTTCCAGCAGGCTGGATTTACCGGAAGCATTGTTGCCGTATATAACGTTAGCGTGCGGAGCCAGTTCCAATTCAGTGCTGGCGATAATGCGGCAGTTGCTGACAACAAGCTTGCTCAGCCACACGGGGACGGGTTCCGTAGCTTACAGGCGGATTGGCATGATGACATTGTGCACGCTGTCATCATCCGGGTTGGTCACCAATACACTACTTTCCGGTGAATTGCATTGCAGACGCAAGGTATCACCGGACAAATGGTTAACCGCATCCAGCAGGTAAGTAACATTGAAACCGATACTGAAGTCGTTGCCGCTGTAGGCAACATCCAGCTCGTCAGTGGCCACTTCCTGTTCCGGATTGTGTGCCTGCACCTGCAACAGGTTTTCGCTTAAGGAAAGGCGTACCCCACGGAATTTTTCATTGGACAGGATGGCAACCCGGCTAAGCATGTCGCGGAAGGTCTTGCGGTCGAGATCCACCTGAATCTGGCCACCACCGGGGATGGCAGCTCGGTAATCCGGATAACGCCCATCCACCAGCTTGGTGGTAAAACGCAAGTTGTCGAGTTGTACCCGCAGGTGGTTCTGGCTGGCTTGTACCTGTACGGGAACTTGTGAATCGCCGCGTAGCAAACGTGCCAGTTCCAGTACCCCTTTACGCGGGATGATCAGTTGCCGGGCTTGCTCGACATCAGGCATCTCGGAGGTCTGGAAACACAAGGCAAGACGATGGCCGTCAGTGGCAACGGTACGCACGCCTTCCGGGTTCACTTCCAGCAACATGCCATTGAGGTAATAGCGTACATCCTGGTTGGCCATGGCGAAGGCAACGCTATCGAGCAGGTGCTTGAGGGCATTCTCCGCAATCCCGAAGGTATGGACTTCACCGATGTCCTCGAGGTCGGGGAATTCACTGGCAGGTAAGGTGGCCAGCTCAAAGCGGCTGCGCCCGGCAGTGATCTTGGCGCGTTTGTCGTCCTGGATTTCCAGGTTGACAATACTTTCCGCCGGCAGGGATTTGCATATGTCAGCCAACTTGCGGGCAGGCAGGGTGATGTCGCCATCAGCGCCATCCATAACCGGTGCTTGGGTGGCTATTTCCAGTTCCAGATCCGTACCACGCCAGAATGACTGGTTACCTGCGATGCGCAGCAACACATTTTCAAGAATAGGCGCAGTATGGCGTTTTTCGATTGCCCCCAAGGTGGATTGAAGGGATTCGAGCAGATGTTCGCGGGTTTGGGTCAGTCTCATTACTTATCTATCTTATCTTGTATATAAAAGAAGTCATAATAATAATGCCGGGCCTGTTGTGTGGATAACTGCATAACCTATTGATTTAACAATCGTGTTTGCAGATTATCCACAGCAATAACGTTGTGGCTTAAGCATGGTTTTGCTTGTCAGCAACCTGTGGATAAATTTCCATTCACATTTTATCCACAGGTTGCCCCGAAACTTGTCCGGGGGGTTATCCTCAACTTGTTAAGGTGCGGAACAGGATGCGGTATTCCTCTTCCAGCTTGGGGTCAGATTCCCGCAATTCTGCCACCTTACGCTGGGCGTGCAAGACGGTGGTATGGTCACGCCCACCAAAGTCATCACCGATTTCCGGCAGGCTGTGGTTGGTCAGTTCCTTGGCCAGCGCCATGGCAATCTGGCGTGGGCGTGCCAGCGAACGGGTGCGGCTTTTGGAATCCATGTCCGTTACCCGAATATTGTAGTACTGCGCCACCACTTTTTTGATATTGGCGATTGACACCATTTTGTCCTGGCTGGCCAGTTGGTCGCGCAGCGCATTTTGCACGAAATCCATCGTCACCTGGGTGATGCATTTAAGGCGCATACTGGCGATCACCCGTTGCAGGGCACCTTCCAAATCGCGGATATTGGAGTGGAAGCGTTTGCCAATAAAAAAGCTGACATCATTGGGCAGGCGCAACCCGGAGTCTTCGGCTTTCTTTCTGAGGATCGCCACCCGCGTTTCCAGGTCAGGGGATTCGATCTGTACAGTCAAACCCCAGTTGAAACGGGTTTTGAGACGGTCTTCGATGCCATCCAAATCGCGCGGGAATTTGTCACTGGCCAGGATAATGCGCTTATGGCCTTCCAGCAGCGCATTGAAGGTGTGGAAAAACTCTTCCATGGAACGGTCTTTGCCAGCAAAAAACTGGATGTCATCAATCAGCAGGGCGTCAACGCTGCGGTAATGTTGTTTGAACTCTTCCATGCGCGAGTTGCGGATGGCGGAAATCATGTCGTTGACGAAGCGTTCGGCATAAACATAGATAACCCGTGCCCCCGGTTCCCGTTCCAGGATGCGGTTGCCGATGGCGTGCATCAAGTGGGTTTTGCCGAGGCCGACCCCGCCATAAATGAACAATGGGTTGTAGGACGTGTCGGGGTGGTCACCCACCTGTTGGGCAGCAGCGCAGGCCAGTTGGTTGGACTTACCTTCAACGAAATTGTCGAACGTCATGCGCGGGTTAAGGGCATTGGCAAAACGCTCGCTGACCGGCGCAGGGGTGGCGGCAGGTGCTTGCCAACCTTTCGGGCTGTTGGTAAGTGCGGGCACAGGGTAGGCTGCTGTTGGTGGCACGGGGGCAACAATAGGCGTTGGGGCAGGTGTTGCCGGTACGGATGAGCCAATTTGCAGCAGCACATCAAATTCATTGTCGCCGGTCAGGATACGTGAGTGGAACAGGATGCGCGGCAGGTATTGTTCATGCACCTGTTGTAGCACAATGGTGTTGGGCGCCAGCAGATAGAGGGCATGGCGTTTTTCAACCGCGTGCAGTGACTTGAGCCATGTGTTGATTTCGTAGTCAGGAACTTCCTGTTCCAGTTGGTGTAAGCATTGTTGCCAGAGCATAACGGGGCAGTTCCAAGGTGGTTGAAACGGGTGGTAAATTCTGTGTTGGAACCGCTAATTATAGATGCCCAGCAGAGTTATCCACAAGCGCAAGCTAGCGCCACTACCTGTAGGGCAATCGCATTAAAAACATCTTGTTTTACAATGGTCTAAATTTTAATCTTGGTAGCCCCCAGTCTGCCGGTGACAATTTTTAGCAGATAATCTTCATCCCACCCGGCATTGAGGCGTTTGTTTTTCACACCGACCTTGATGGTTTTGTCAGTTTTAACCAGATTGAGGGCAATGTGGCGGACGACAGCCATGTTGGCGTCGCTGTTGCCGGAACGCATCCGCTGGTCATCTTCGCGGAAAGCGTAATCCAGCACCCAGTGCAGGTTGTTTTCAATGCCCCAGTGTGCCCGCACGACCTGTCCCAGCCGCTCCGGGTTGGAGGCATCCATGCTGCTGATGAAGTAACGGGTTTCTTCAGTGGTCTTATCCTTGCATTCACGGATGGCAGTGACAGCGATAATGCTGGTCAGTTTTGTCCAATGGGGATGGTCTTTCTTCAACCAGCCAATGTTGGAGGTAGCCCGCACGATGCGGGTTTCAATCCGTCCATGCCCGCCGTCATAACGGGTATGGCCAATGGGTGGGCAGGTGTTGGCCGATTCAAAAAATAGCTTCACGTCCTGATGGAGCGTGCCCTGGTTGCCTTTCAGGCTGAGCAGGTAATCGGCTTGCTGGTCGATGATCTGCCTGGCAATGGCCGTTTGGCAACCCATCGCATCCAACGTCACTACCGCTCCTGTCATGTTCAGTTGCATCAATAGTTTAGGGATGGCAGTGATTTCGTTGGATTTATCATCCACCCGCTGTTGTCCCAGCACCAATTGATTCCGGGTCGCCCAGGCACTGACCATGTAGATGGCCGCTTTGTCCGAAGCACTGTCCAGGCTGCGGCGCAGGCATTTGCCATCAATCGCGATGATTTCGCCATCACTGAGGTCGGACAGGTCAGCCACCCAGCGGCTGAAACATTCACTGAACTGCTGTGTGTCGATCAGGCCAAAAACCCGGCCAAAGGTATCGTGTGACGGGATGCCGTGTTGCAACCCCAACACCTCCGTGAACCATTTTCGTTTGGATTTGCCGAACAGCTCAATGGAAGCCCAGTCATCCGCCCCGCAAATCACTGCGCACAGGGTAATGAAGAAGATGTCACTGAGTTTGTGCCGCTTACGGCGGTTCAGACGTGGGTCAGGGATGGAGGCAAAATGGTCAACAATAGCGGCGGTTGGGTGGAGTTTCATGGGCTACCAAAATACCCGCAGCTAACCCTCGGCACAGCAGTTTGTCAATAGCGTTTTAATGCGATTACCCTGCCACTACCTGATCACAGTCTTGACAAAATTGATGCAATCCCTTAATGTGCCTCACCTTTTTGGCCGTCAGGGGACTTGGAAAAAATTTCCAGGCGGTGCATCCAGAGATTTTTTGAATTAATTGGTGTTTTGTCATGAAAAGAACCTTTCAACCTAGCAAGATCCATCGTGCCCGTACCCACGGTTTCCGCGCCCGCATGGCGACTGCGGATGGCCGTAAAGTCCTGAGCGCCCGTCGTGCCAAGGGCCGCGCCCGCCTGATCCCGTAAGCTGGTGCAAAAGCAGGGAGTGAGCAGCTTCCCGCGCCAGGTGCGCCTGACCCGTCCGGCAGAGTTCCAGCGGGTTTTCCAACAAGGCAGGCGTTGTTATGAAGGTGGGCTGAGCGCCCGTACTGCCCCGAATGAAGCAGGCTACCCCCGTTTGGGAATGGCCATTGCCAAGAAAGCCCTGCGCCGCGCCCACGACCGTAACCGCATCCGTCGGCTGGTACGGGAAAGCTTCCGTCAGCATCAAGCCACCCTGCCTGCGACCGACATTGTTGTCATGTGCCGGTCGGACGTCCTCACCCTGAGCAACAAAGACCTTTTCCAGCAACTGGAAGGTTTATGGTTGCGCCTGCACAAGCTATACTCTGCCGGGTCTGGGCAAGCCGACAAGACTGCCCTGCCCTAACCGCCAATAACCGGATTGCACTACCCATGGATTCGCAACGTCCTTTCCTGTATCTCACCCTGTTATTCATGCTGTTCCTGATCTGGACGACCTGGCAGCAGGATCATGCCCCTAAACCGCCACCAACGGCGGCAACAATGGCCAGCAGCCCAGTTGACGGCGGCACTGCCCAGGATGTACCGACACAGGGAGCCAGCCCGGCTTTGCCAGGTACGGATACGGTAGCCCCACCGGGTGATGCTGCCGTCGGCCAGACCATTACCGTGCGTACCGATACACTCCTGATGCGTATCAATACCCGTGGCGGGGAAGTGCTGGAAGCCGATTTGCCTACCTACCCTGTCAGTCTGGATGAGCCTGACAAGGCGGTAAAAATCCTCGATTTGAACGGGCGCAACTACGTGGCGCAATCCGGCTTGCAACATCAGGCGGTGACAGGGCAGGATGTCAAGGCATTGGCTCCCGACCATCTGGCTACCTTCAGCACTGCGCAAACTGAATACACCTTGGGTGAAGGTCAGGACGAACTGGTGGTACCATTGACCTGGCAAGGCGCGAATGGGGTCAGCGTAACCAAACGCTTTATCTTCAAACGCGGCAGTTTCCAGGTAGGGGTTGAGCATGAGGTAGCCAACAACTCTGCGGCAGTCTGGAGCGGTACTGCTTACACCCAACTCAAACATGGCCCACCACCGCAAAAATCAGGTGGATTCTTGACGGGAGTGCAGGCTTATGTCGGCACGGCGTATTACCATGAAGGCAAGTTTGCCAAGCTGTCTTTCAGCGACATTGAAAAAATGTCCAAGGAAAATACGCCGCTGAATGAGATTGCCCAAAATGGCTGGGTGGCAATGTTGGAACACTACTTCATTAGCGCCTGGGTTCCCGCCAAAGAGCAGGATGAACAGTACTACAGCATGTTGACCGAAAATCAGGGTAACAAGGCGTATGTTCTGGGTATCCGCAGCCCTGTGCAACAAATAGCGCCAGGTGCTACTGGCACCTTCAAGGATAGCCTGTACGTCGGCCCCAAGGATCAGGATACGCTGGAAAAAATCGCTGATGGCCTCGACCTGACGGTGGATTACGGCATTTTCGCGTTCATTTCCAAGCCGATTTTTTGGCTGATGCAAATGATCCACAATGTGGTGGGTAACTGGGGCTGGACGATCATCATCCTCACCATCATTATCAAGGCAGCATTTTTCTGGCCATCAGCAGTCAGCTACAAATCCATGGCCAAGATGAAGGCGGTTTCCCCCAAGCTTAAGGAAATCAACGAGCGCTATGCCGATGACCCGCAGGGCAAGCAAAAGGCGATGATGGAGATTTACCGTAAGGAAAAGATCAATCCGCTGGGAGGTTGCCTGCCGATCCTGATCCAGATTCCGGTGTTCATGGGGCTGTACTGGGTGCTGCTGGAAAGCGTGGAATTGCGTCAGGCACCATGGATTTTGTGGTACAAGGACTTGTCGATCATGGATCCTTACTTCGTGCTGCCGCTGATCATGGGGGCTTCCATGTTCTTGCAACAGAAGCTCAACCCACCGCAGGTTGACCCGATGCAGCAGAAGATTTTCCAGTTCATGCCGATCATTTTCACCGTCATGTTCTTGTTCTTCCCGGCAGGTTTGGTGTTGTACTGGGTGGTCAATAACGTGCTGTCGATGGCGCAACAGTGGTACATCAACAAGAAAATTGTGGGGCACGCTTAGTCAGGAGTCTGATGTTTGATGTGGAACAATCCCGACACCATTGCGGCTGTGGCTACCCCGCCGGGGCGCGGTGGGGTCGGGATTATCCGTATTTCCGGCCAGCGGGTTCCCGAGCTGGCGGCCAGTATCCTGGGTTCCCTGCCCCCCCCGCGTAAAGCTTCCCACCGTTTGTTCCGTGCTGCGGATGGTACGCCGCTGGATGACGGCATCGCCCTGTATTTCCCGGCACCGCATTCGTTTACCGGCGAAGACGTGCTGGAATTGCAAGGTCACGGTGGCATGGTGGTGCTGGATATGCTGCTCAAGCGTTGTGTGGAACTGGGTGCGCGGCTGGCACGACCGGGCGAGTTTTCCGAGCGTGCATTCCTCAACGACAAGCTGGATCTGGCGCAGGCCGAAGCGATTGCCGACCTTATAGATTCAGGGTCGGAACAGGCGGCGCGTTCCGCCCTGCGTTCGCTGCAAGGTGAGTTTTCCGAGGCGGTCAATACCCTGCTCACCGGTTTGATCGAATTGCGGGTGTATGTGGAAGCTGCCCTCGACTTTCCGGATGAGGAAATCGACTTCCTCGCCGATAACGCAGTCACCCGCCGACTGGAAACCATCAAGCAGCAATTGCACACCATTTTCCAGAAAGCCCACCAGGGTAGCCTGCTGCGTGACGGGATGCATTTAGTGATTGTTGGTCGACCCAATGCCGGTAAATCCAGTCTGCTGAATGCGCTGGCCGGACAGGAAACCGCTATCGTTACTGACATCGCCGGTACTACCCGCGACGTATTGCGCGAACGCATCAACTTGGATGGAATGCCCCTGCACATCGTCGATACTGCGGGTTTGCGCGACAGCGACGACCCGGTGGAAAAGATCGGTATCGAACGCGCCTGGCAGGAAATCGAACGCGCCGACCTGATCCTGCTGCTGGTGGACGACACCCGCCATGATGAACCGGAAAACGCCGATATTCTGGCGCGCCTGCCCCCTCACCTGCCGCGCATTACCGTGCACAACAAGATTGACCTCAGCGGCAAACAGCCCGGCAAGCAGGGTGAACACATCTACATTTCAGCCAAACACGACCAGGGCATCGCAGCTTTGCGTGCCGAACTCAAAACCCGTATGGGCTATCAGGGTGAAGCGGAAGACACTTTCATCGCCCGCCGCCGCCACTTGCAGGCGCTGGAAGAAACCCAGCAAGCTGTCCAACGCGCCGAATTCCAGTTACGCGGATTTAATGCGGGCGAGCTGATGGCAGAGGAATTGCGGTTGGCACAGAATGCTCTTGGGCAGATCACCGGCAAATTTACCCCGGATGATTTGCTGGGTGAAATCTTCAGTTCCTTCTGTATCGGAAAGTAAACCCATAAAGCCAGCCCGCTTTCTGAGGTGGCTGCTGCTCCACACACAATCCCTGAAATTACTGCCAGCAAGCCCACCAACTTAAAGCCAATTCTACCGCTCATCGGAAAAAACGAACAAAAAACGAATCTATGGCAAGTATTTTTGATTTGCCTGATTCGGTCTTTGTTCGTATATTTAGTTCGTGTTTTGTTCGGTTTGTTGGTAAGGAAGAGAAACATGCTCACACGACGACAGCAACAGATTTGGGATGTGATCCAGTCCCTGTACGCCCGCAACGGCTACGCCCCTACCCTGGATGAAATTGCCCTGGCCTGTGGCATCAATACCCGCAGTACCATCCACCAACACGTGCAGGCGCTGATTCGGGAAGGCCGCCTGCAATCAACTGAGGGCAAGCGCGCCTACCGGATGCCAGAAGTGGTAGTGGCGCGTCACCCACAACTTCCCCTGGGTCTGCCGCTGGCAGGCCGTATCGCTGCTGGTAAACCGATTGAGGCGATTACCGGCAAGGATGAAATCAACCCCAGCGACATGTTCAGTGGCAACGGGCGCTACGTACTGGAAGTGCGCGGCGAATCCATGATCGACATTGGCATCATGGACGGCGATTTCGTCGTCATCCAGCAACAGGACAGCGCCCGCAACGGCGACATCGTGGTAGCGCTGGTGGAACGTGAGGAAGCGACCCTCAAGCGCCTGTATCGCCTGGCTGATGGCCGCATTGAATTACGCCCGGAAAACAGCACCATGCAACCCATGGTCTACCCGGCGGAAAGCGTACAGGTACAAGGCAAAATGGTCGGCCTGTTCCGCAGTTATTAAAACCATACCGGTATCTTCGACAGCCCGCTGCCCGGCGGGTCAGCCCATTGGGCAGCCGCCATCCTCGTGCTGCCCGCTTTTTTCCACATTCAACAGAAATAGAAGGAGTAACAACATGAATACTGACATGCAAGCCAATAACCTGGCGACTTTAAACCCGGCTACGGCACTGCCTGACATGCCCCGCGCGCAGGGCAAACCCGAATGGGGGCAGGTCTGGAAAATCACCCGCGCCCTGCTGGTCGTGTGGGCAATGGCGGTGTGGGCGTTGCTGATTTTACTGCCCGGCATCGACCAGATCAGCAATGTGGAGACGGCCACCTTACACCTGCCGTACATGCTGATTGGCTTGGCACTGGTAGGGGCAGTCGTGGCGGCGCACAGCCTGCGCGCGGATCGTCACCTGCTGTGGTTCCTCAGCGTGCTGCTGATGCTGGCAGGCTGGATGTAAAAAAAAGGCGTGATGAAAGTTGCCGCTTCCAACACGCCATGTTCCCGTATTACTGGGTAAGTTATGACAGGAAGGTTTCATTATGACTGATTCCACTACAAATACCAACCTGGATCGACCAACGTACTTGGTTGAAACCAAATCACTACGCGACATTTTGGCAGACTTGCGCAAGGCGCAAGCCTGGCTGTTGATGGCAGCATTTGCCGCCTTTCTCGCCTCGGCCTTTTTTGTCGTGAAATACTTTGTTGGCGGTGAAATGGCTCCGCTGAACTGGACAGGCGAACAATGGGCGAATGCCTCCCTGGGTCTTGGGATCACAGCGGTGATCACGGCGGCACAGGCATTCCTGTACGCTAGTGGCTACAAAGGGTCAGCGGCGCTGATGGCCACTTTCATCGTGGTGTTTTTCGGCCTGTTCTCCGAAGTGTCACAGTCGATGGAACGGGAAGACGCCACCGTGCGCCAGCGTTCCACCAGCTCACCGGTGTTCCAGGCGGCGCTGGGCAGCATCCAGAACCTGAGTGCGCAGGCGACGACGCCGACAGGTTCTGGCCAGCTTGCTGCTGCCAGTGGCAAACTGGCCCGGCATGAAGCCGAATTGGCAGCCTGTAAGGGCAAATACCACAGTGCCGCGCGTATTCAGCAGTGCGAAAAGTATGAATACGGCAAAATCGCCGAAGCCAAAGGTGAAATGGCGGCTGCACAAGCCTCTGCCAGCGGGTCGGCGGCGGTGGTCGGGACTGCCCTGAGCGCGGCCATCAGCCAGGCCAAGACGTTGGAATATGATGAAGACAAGCACTACGCCATGATCCGCCTGATCAAGGGGCTGTTTAATGTGGGTGGAATCTGGGCTTCATTCCTGTTCTCGATGATCATTATTGGCACATTTGAATATGCTTTCCATTTCGTCGGTGGCTACGTGGCCGACCACAAGCGGGCCCTGCTGCTGCTGGGGCGTGATACCCGGGGTGACCTCATCCACCCGGGTGGGGCCATGGCGTTGGCGGGCGTAGGCGAAATTCCACGCGATCACGGTGCTGGTTTGCGTGACCAATACCTGAACCAGGTAATGCCGGAACGCGCCAACGCTGCCGATATCGCCAATGTCCGCCTGCATCCAACTACAGAGCCAGCGCCACCAACGGCGGAAGTGGAACCTACAACGGGTAGACCTGTACAGGGGGAACAGGCGGAGGCGACCGATACCAAACTTGCCACCGCAACGGAAACCGAAGCCGAGCGTCCGGAACCGTTACCCTCCAAGGTACGCGATCTGACCCGCGAACGCTTTTTCAAGCTGATTTACATGGAGGTGCGTTCCCGCGTCATCAACGGTGACCTCAAGCCAACGGTGCGCCCGGTGACAGATGCCGTGACCGATGTGATCCGCCAGCACACTAAGGTACTCGGTTTGCAGCCATCCCTGATTGGCAAGCCGGAACGGCAGAAAATAGCCGAAAAAATCCTCGAAAAGCTAGAGCGGGAAGCCGTGTTGGAACTCAACCCCGAAACAGGTGTCGGAAAACCCAAGTACCTGCTGGCCAGCCGCTGGGCAGATCGGACGCTACCGGAAATTCCACTCCCGGGGCACGCTGTCCGGTAATCCGTGCATGACTGGCCGCTCTCAGGTTATGATCGGGGCTATTGGCGACCCG
Organism: Thiothrix nivea DSM 5205; assembly: GCF_000260135.1. Lineage (NCBI taxonomy): Bacteria > Pseudomonadati > Pseudomonadota > Gammaproteobacteria > Thiotrichales > Thiotrichaceae > Thiothrix > Thiothrix nivea. The sequence continues at coordinate 2,484,824 of NZ_JH651384.1, forward strand.
GCTGCATTTGCAGCCCGGGTCGTCTATATAAAAGATTAACCTTGGATTGTCTGCGCGGAAAAGCCATGAAACACAAAACCTTTGCCGCCGCCACGGGGCTGTTGCTGGCGGCGTCCATCTTCCTGCAACCTGCCTATGCGGAGCAGTACGGCCCGATCAAAAGCAATGAAACCTTGTGGGACATCGCCAATCACTACAGTTCCAGCCAGGGCGTAAGCACAGCGAAAATGATGCAAGCTTTCCGCGCCGAGAATCCCCACGCTTTTATTGCCGGCCACCCGGGCATGTTGAAAAAGGGTATTTACCTCAAGGTGCCTGCTCTGGGGGGAGTGGTTGAACAAGCGGAAGCAGCACCGGTAGCGGGCAAACCGGCGGCAGTTACAGATTCCCAACCTTCTGCTGAAACCACCGTCAACATGGCCAGTTTACAGGGCGAGATTGACAAGCTGCGCAATCAGCTCAAGAAAGAGCAGGAAAAAAGCGCCAGCATGGCTCTGCAAATCAAGGCATTACAGGGGCAATCCAAGCAATCAGGCAAGGCAGGCCAACAGCAAGTATCCACTTTACAATCAGAACTATTGATCAAATTACAGACTGATTTGGCTGGTCTCAAGCAACAATTGCAGCAAAAAGATGTCCGTATCGTTGAATTGCAGGCCATCTCCAAACAGTCCAATGCCAAAAACAGCAAAGCCATGCAGGCGGAACTGGCCGACCTCAAGGCATTGTTGGAACAGCGCGATACCCATATCCAGAACCTGCAAGCTGCTTTGCGTGAAGCCAGCATTTCCATCAAGCGCCAGTTTGCTGAAAATCAGGCACTACACGCCCAACTTAAGGCGGAACAGCCTGATGCCGGGCTTGCCGCGCCGCAACCACCTGCGGAACCAGGCTCGGGTACACCATCCAGCCTGACGCTGGCAGGTGCTGAAGCAGCGGGTCAGACAGCGGAACCCCCACCTGCTGCCAGTGCCTCCACCCCGGTTGTTTTTGCTGACCAGATCGCTCCCGCTACCCAAGAGCCTACCGAGACTGACAAAAAGCCGGTTTCGTTGCAAAACATGCTGCAACAGCAGGCTACCGATAATGGCAGTGCCAACCAGGACGATGGGTTTCCCATGCCTTCCCGTGTGTCGGTCGTGATTGCGCTGATTTCCCTGATGTTTGTGTTGGCACTGGCTTGGCGGGCGTTCTCCCAGCAACGCGCATTGCGTGAGGAAGAGGCCCGTTTGCGCGCAGCACTGGGCAGTGAAGCCGTTTGATTTATTGATTTCGCAGCGGGAAACCATCGTGCTGTTGCACGGTATCTGGATGCGGCCATGGCTGCTGAACCCGCTGGCGGAACGCTTGCGTACTGCTGGCTATCAAGTCAATGTGCCGGGGTATGCGTCTGTCAGGCTCACCCCGGCGCAGAATGCTGACCAGCTTTACCGGCTTATCCAACACTTTTCCACAGATTTAGGACTTACGCATTGACGGCGGCCTGAAATTGTGGGTTGAGGTGCTGCTTGCCTTGCATGAAGCGGCTGACAAAAGCAGCCACAGCATCCGTGTACAAGTCGCGTTGCCATTGGTAGGCGTTGCTGATGATGTCAACAAACTGCATCTGTTGCAGGTGGACATAGCTGCACAAGGCGGCAAAGATATGGTTACGTATCGGGACGTTGCCGCGTACCTGGAATTTCTCGATATGGCAGACCTGCTTGATCATGCGGTGGTATTGCTCAATCTGCCAATGCTGGTCATGCAGGGTCTGGAAATCCGCTTGCTGGAAGGTGTCATAGGCGTCAGCATTCGGGAGGAAAACCACGTAATGGCGCAGTTGGTCTTTTAACTGCGTCCGAAACAGCTTTACCTCGCCAAATTCGCGTAACCAGACCCTCAGCCCGTCAGCAGGGATGTCCAGTTTCTGTACCTGCACCCATGACCCCTTTTCGGTGGATACCCGGCGGTTGCTTTCCACAGCGAACAGGAACCCCATGCGGTGGTTTCTTACCGTTTTGAGGTTGCCCACACAGGAATACCAGCTATCCCCGGTCATGAAGGCGGGTTGCAGCCCCCATGCCAACACGTCCTCCAGCATGTCGAGGAAATAATCATTCTTGGTCTTGCCCTCTGCCTTGTCATACACCCGGTAGTTGACCGGCAGGCTGCGCCCTTGCGGGTCACTGTAATACAACGTGATCAGGTTCAGCCCCTTGACCACCCGGTGGTGCTTGCCTGACCAGAAGTGTCCAACCAGCTCCATATGCTGGCTGTAGGGTTTGTCCAGCGTACTGTCATCCACATTCAATGTCCCGCCCACCAGGTTCAGCAGCCGCGATGCTTCGTTGAACAGGTCTTTTGGCTCATAGGCTTCCCGCAACAGGAAGCGGTTTACACTGTCATGCGAGATGCCCATCACTTCCGACAGGCGGGTGCAGGTGCTTGATTTCGGTTCACTCATCAGAAACCCCATGTACATTGGCAGGGTGCAATTGGCTGTCGGTGGGCGTTTGGGCCTTCTTATCATTGGCTTTTATGTCGCGTGAAAAACTTATTCCTGACACAGACAGGGCTGCTTCGTCAATGCGTAAGTCCTAAGATTATCTACACATTGTCGCCCATAGTCTGGGCGGCATTGTCGCTTTGCATTTGTTGGGCCGACACCCGGATTTGCCGCCGGGTCGCTTGGTGACACTGGGTACACCGGTACAGGGAAGCCTGGCTGCCCATACCCTCAGCCGCCTACCCTTGCTGGGGCTGGCGTTTGGCAGCAGCATGGAGCAAGGGCTTTCCGGTCAGGATGTGCCTGCTGGCAGTGGGCGTGAATGGGGGGCAGTGATTGGTACGCGCCCGCTGGGGTTGGGGGCACTGTTCCTGCGCGGGGAATTGAGTGATGGGGCGGTGCGGGTGTGTGAGGCGGAGCATCCGGCACAAACGGCACGTATCCACCTGCCCCTTTCGCATACGGGCATGTTGTTTTCACCATTGGCATCCCGGCATATTATCGGTTTTTTGCAAAATGGTGATTTTAGCCTTCCAGCAGTGCCAGCAAACGGCGGGTGACGTTGGCAGCATCTGCCGTTGCCGCACCGCTGAGATTTTCCAGCCGTTGGCAGCCATGGCTGTTGCCTTGAATGCCGGTGAGTTCCGGCACGGTAACGGGGTAAAGTGCCAATGCCGGTTTGTCCAGCGCGGCGGCGATGTGCATCAGGCCGGTATCCATGCCGATCACGCCACTGGCCCCTTGCATAATGGCAGCCAGTTCACCCAGGTGGCTGCGCGGCAGTACCTGTACACTATCATTTGCTTGCGCCAGCCGTTCGGCGCGTTCCCGTTCACGCGGGTTGCCCCACGGCAACAAGGTCTGGATGCCTTGTCGGGCGAGGGTGGCAGTCAGGGTGAGCCAATGGCTTTCTGGCCATTCCTTGTCCACCCGGCTGGTACCATGCAAGGCGACGATGTAAGGTTGCGGCAGTTTGTCAGCAGGCTCAGGAAATCGGGTGTTGGCAATGCCATGGTCGAGCGGCAGGCTTTCAATCGTGTAGCCGAGGGCATGGGCCGTTAACAAACGGTTGCGGGTAATGGCGTGGCGTTGTTTGGAGACGCTGAAGGTATGCTGGTAGAACAGGCTGGCCATGGGTTCGCGGATGCTGTGGCGATCGTAACCGCTGGTTTTTCCTCGTGCCATTTTCCCCAGTAAGGTGCTTTTCATCAGACCCTGGCTGTCAATCACGGCATCGTACTCTTCCTGTTGCAGGCTTTGGCGGAATGCCTGAATCTCTTGCCAGCTTGTGCGTTTGAACAATTGCCTGCGCCAGCGACGAATGGCAACAGGAATGACATGCCTGACAGCAGGATGCCAGGAAGGCACTTCGGCAAAATTTTCTTCCACCACCCAGTCAACCACTAGCCCGGGATTAAAATGGGTGGCATCGGTGACTGCGGGCAACATGTGTACAACGTCCCCCAGAGATGATGTTTTTATAATCAGAATTTTTTGTATGGATGTCATACAAGCTCCACGTGGAACATCGCCACAACGGGGTAGCCCAGTAACCCTGTTTTGTGGATAAGTCGGTCAAAATGACAAGAATAACGGCAGTTTTGCTGCTGGTAAACTTCTCTCTGAATTGGATATAAGAAAACTATTTCCCAATAAAAAAATAAAGCTATCAGATCAAATGCAGTATTTTCTAGGTTAACGGTAGGATGTGGTGCTTCCATAGGGCTTTTTAGTATGCTAGGGATTCTGCTTTTTATCCAGACTGAAGAAATTGTTGAAAATGTGTTTCCTGTGGATAACTTCGTGGATAAGTTCATGGACTTGTTAGCAACATTAAGCCGATTCATGCTGGCAAAGTGTAGCAGAAGCCGGTGAAATGCTGGAAAAGAATAACCGGATACGGTACAAGGCAGTTTCAATTTGATGATGATTTGATGGGGACAAGATGAAATACGACGTTTTCGGCATTGGCAATGCGCTGGTGGACAAAGAATTTGAGGTCACTGAAGATTTTCTGGCGGCAAACGGCATCCAGAAAGGCATGATGACGCTGATTGACCAAGCCAAACAACAGCAGTTACTGGCCGGGCTGACAGAAACCTTCGGCATGAAAAAGCGTGCCAGTGGCGGTTCTGCCGCCAACAGCATCGTGGCAGTCAGCCAGTTTGGTGGCAAGACTTTCTACGCCTGCAAGGTGGCGAATGATGAAACCGGCGAATTCTACATGCACGACCTGCACGCAGCAGGTGTTGCCACCAAACTGGATCAGGTGCGTTCCACTACCGAAGGCGTCACCGGCAAATGCATGGTGATGGTCACGCCGGACGCCGAGCGCACCATGAACACCTTCCTCGGCATTACCGCCGACTTTTCCGAAGCCGAACTGCATCTGGACGAACTCAAGCAGGCCCAGTACCTGTATATCGAGGGCTATCTGGTGACTTCCGACCTGTCACGTGCCGCCGTATTGAAAGCGCGTGAAGTAGCCATGGAGCACGGCGTGAAAACGGCCATGACCTTCTCTGACCCGGCGATGGTGACCTATTTCGGCGACGGCGTGCGCCAGATGTTGGGCGATGGCGTCGACATCCTGTTCTGCAACCGCGAGGAGGCCTGTACCTTTACCGGCAAATCCGATCTGGAAGAAGCCCTTGCCGCAATCAAGCCGTATGCGGGCAAATTGGTGATAACGTTGGGCAGCAAGGGCGCGTTGGTGGTGGATGAGACAGGCCGTACCGAAATCGCCGCCCACCCGGTCAAGGCCATCGACACCAATGGCGCGGGCGATATGTTCGCAGGCGCATTCCTGTACGGTGTTACTCAGGGGATGGACAACGCGCGCGCAGGCAAACTGGCGAGTCTGGCGGCATCAAGGATTGTAACCGTGTTTGGCGCACGTTTGAGTAATGATGCGCACCGGGAAGTGCTGGCAGCGGTTTAAAACCCTGCCCTTGCCTGCGCCGCATCCCGCGCGATTTGTGCTTTCAACTCATCCAGCGAGGCGAATTTCATTTCGTCACGGATGAAGGCGACCGGCTCCACGCAAATGTGCTGCCCATACACCTGCCGGTTGAAGTCGAACAGGTGGGCTTCCAGCCGGTTTTCCACCCCATGTACGGTTGGGCGTGCGCCGAGATTGGCCACGCCCGTGACAGGTTGTTCGCCTAGCCCGTAAACCTTTACCGCATACACGCCTTTGCGCAATGCCACATGTTGCGGCACGCGCATGTTCAGGGTCGGGAAACCGATGGTGCGCCCGCGCTTGTCGCCGTGGCGCACCCGCCCGGAAATGCGGTAAGGCTTGCCCAGCAGTTCCGCTGCCAGTGCCAGTTCCGCCGTGCTCAGCGCCAGCCGGATGCGGGTGCTGCTGACGCGCTCGTCGTCGTGCAGGAAGGTGGGCGTATCTACCACCTGCATCCCCTGCTCCGCGCCCATTTGTTGCAACATACGGTAATCACCGCGCCGCCCCTTGCCGAAACGGAAATCATCGCCGACCACCAGATAACGTACTTTCAGCCCATCCAGCAGGATGTTTTGCACGAAATCTTCCGCCTCCATGCCCGCCAGTTGCTGGTTGAAGCGCAGGCAAGCAAAGCGGTCAACGTTCATGCCGCTGAGCAGGCGCAGCTTGTCGCGCAAGGCGTAAATGCGTGGCGGCGGTGGGGAACGGAAAAACTCGATCGGTAGCGGCTCGAAGCTGATGACGGTGGCGGGCAAACCCAATGCCTGCGCTTTCCACTCGACGTGCTGGATAACGGCCTGATGCCCTTTGTGCAGGCCATCGAAGTTGCCGATGGTGGCGACACAACCGGGGTCGGAAGCGGGGGCTGGCAAGATGCGGCGTATCAGTTTCATGTAAACGGGTTCAGCAGTTGGGTTCCTGTTCCCGCAAAATCATCCACGTTACGGGTCACAACGGTCAAATTATACAGCAAAGCGGTGGCGGCTATCAGTTTATCCAGTTCGTGTTCGTAATGGGGAACCCGCAACCTGCCCCATAGCTGGGCGATGTCGGCGTCAATGCCGATAATGGCGTCCTGGTAATCGGTCAGGATAGTTTCCAGCCAGCGTTCCAGTTGGTCTGCCTGTTCACGGTCGTTGCGGTGGCGGATCAATTCCAGGCCACGGCGTAATTCCCCAAGGGTGACGACTGACAGGAACAGTTTGTCGCGGTTAGCGATAACTTGCTGGAAAAATGCCTGCACACCGGGGTTGGCGCGTTCACCCTTGCGGATTTCGCTGATGACGTTGGTATCAAGCAAATACATCGGCGACAGGTTGTTTGCCCTGGATACGCTCAAAATCGCTGTCTTGCCCGACATTGGGCATGGCCGCCAGCACTTCGGCAAGGCTGCGTTTTTTCAAGGCCATCAATACCTCGCGCAGGATGGCGCGGTGCTCCATTTCGGCGCTCCTGCCATTGCGGGCGGCGCGCTGTTTGAGCGCTTCGATGATTTCAGGCTCCAGTTTGCGGACAATGAGGTCTGGCATGGCATTTTACCCTACTCCAATACGATGCTATCAATGATAGCATCGTATTGGAGTTTATTAACAATAATTTTAGGTTCTTTGGGATCTCCCGTGGTTTCGCTTCTCTCTTGCTCTCGAATCAGCGGAAAACGCCAAGCTTGAGCTTACAAGTGGCTGATTTTAAATGAATTATTTGATTGCTTTTTATGCGAATAAACGCCTAACCACGGGAGATCCCAAAGAGCCTGTAAAAAATCTAAATTAATTCCGCAAACTTTTGTTGCCGCAATGCTTCATACGTCACCACGGCCACTGTGTTCGACAGGTTGAGGCTGCGGCTATCGGGCAGCATCGGCACGCGCAGTTTCATCTCATCTGGCAGGCTGAACAGTAATGGCTCCGGCAAGCCACGGGTTTCGGGGCCGAACAACAACACATCGTCGGGCTGGAATGCTGCCTGCGTGTAAGGCTGATTAGCCTTGGTACTGAGGGCGAATACGCGCCGATCCTGCATGGCGTGGGCAAAGCTGGCAAAACTGTCATGTTCCTGCACGACCGCAAGGTCACGGTAGTCCAGCCCGGCGCGGCGTACCTGTTTTTCATCCAGTGAAAAACCCAGTGGGTGGATCAGGTGCAAACGGCAGCCGGTATTGGCGCACAAACGCATGATGTTGCCGGTATTGGGGGGAATTTCCGGCTGGTAGAGGGCAATATCAAACACTGAATACAGTCTTCCCTGCCAACAGGGTACGCTTGACGGCACCGTTGAAATTCCAGCCGCCAAATGGCGAATTTTTGCCATCGCTGCGCATGGTGTTCAAATCCAGCTCCCATAAGGTATCTGGGGCGAACAGCACCAGATCGGCAGGCGCGCCCACGCTGATGCGCCCGGTTTTGCCGCCGATGATGCGGGCAGGCGTGGCGGTGACTTTACGCAAGGCTTCCGGCAGGGTCAGGACGCCCTCTTCCACCAGCCGCAAGGTCAGTGGCAGCAGGGTTTCCAGTGCGGAAATGCCCGGCGCGGTCTGCTGGAACGGTGCCAGTTTGGCATCCACTTCATGCGGTTGGTGGTCAGAACAGATAGCGTCGATGGTGCCATCGGCCAGCCCTTCGCGCAGGGCTTCCTGATCACGGGCGGAACGCAACGGTGGCATCACATGGCACAGTGGGTTGAAGTCCACCACATCCACATCGGTGAGGAACAGTTGGTGGGCGGCCACGTCAGCACTGATGTCGAGGCCACTATCCTTGCCTTGGCGGATCAGGCGCACGCTCAGTTTGGCGGACAAACGGCAGAAATGCACCCGTGCCCCGGTATGGCTGGCCAGTGCCAGGGTTTGCGCCACTGCCACGGTTTCTGCCGCTGACGGAATGGCAGGCAAGCCCAAGCGTGCCGAGATTTCGCCCTCGTGCATGTAGCCGCTCGCTGCCAGCGCCTGTTCGGAGGGGTAAATGAACACGGTCAGGTCGTGGGTGGCGGCATATTCCATCGCCCGACGCAGGGTTTGCAGGTTATGGAATGGCTGTTGGCCGTTGGTGACGCCCACGCAACCGGCACGTTTGAGGCTGGCCATATTGCTGAGCTGTTCGCCTTTCAACCCCTTGGTCAGGTTGCCCAGCACTTCGACGTTGGCGAATTGCAGTTTGCGGTTGAGGTCGTCGATCAGCTTGACCTGGGCAGCACTGTCGAAATTGGCACCCGGTTCCGGCTGATAGCACAACGTGGTAATGCCGCTGGCAGCGGCGGCACGGGTTTCGCTTGCCAGGGTTGCCTTATGGTCAAGGCCGGGTTCGCGCAACCAGGCAGCGAGGTCAACAGCGCCGGGGAACAGCCATAAGCCGCTGGCGTCGATTTCTTCGTCGGCGGAAATGGCGGCGTTGGCCTCGGTCAGGGCAGCGATCTGGCCATTATTGACCAGCAGGTTGCGCAGGCCATCCAGCCCGCTGGCAGGGTCGATGATACGGGCGTTGCGGATCAGCAGGCTCATGCTGCACCTCCCGCCTGTGGCCCCATGATCATGGACATGACCGCCATGCGCACGGCGATGCCGTTGGTGACCTGCTCCAGAATGACAGATTGTGGGCCATCCGCCACCCGCGAGTCGATTTCCACCCCACGGTTGATGGGGCCAGGGTGCATGACGATGGCGTCGGGTTTGGCAAGTTGCATCCGCTCCTCGGTCAGGCCGTAGAGTTTGAAGAATTCGCGTTCGGAAGGCAGCAGCGCAGTCTGCATCCGCTCACGTTGCAGGCGCAGCATAATGACGACATCCACGTCCGCAATGCCCTCTTCCATGTGATGGAACACGTTCACGCCCATTTTTTCCACCCCGGCAGGGATCAGGGTCTTGGGCGCGATCACCCGGACTTCGCCGGTAGCCAACGTGGTCAGGGCGTGGATTTGCGAACGCGCTACCCGCGAATGCAGCACGTCGCCGACAATGGCGACTTTGAGCGGCTGGAAACTGCCTTTTTTCTGGCGGATGGTAAACATGTCCAGCATCGCCTGGGTGGGGTGGGAATGACGCCCATCACCTGCGTTCAGCACGCTGATGTGAGGCGCGCAGTAACGGGCGATGAAATGCGCCGCACCCGCGTGTTCATGCCGCACCACGAACATGTCGGCATTCATCGCCTCCAGGTTGCGCACCGTATCCAGCAGGGTTTCGCCCTTGGAGGTGGAGGAGGTGCGGATGTCGAGGTTGGTCACGTCCGCGCCTAGCCGCTGGGCAGCGATTTCAAAAGTGACGCGGGTACGGGTGGAATTCTCGAAAAACAGGTTCATCACCGTCTTGCCGCGCAGCAGGGGGGCTTTTTTCTGCTGTTTGTTGGGCAAAGTGACGAACTGTTCGGCGCGGTCGAGGATTTCTTCCAGCAACAGCGGCGGCAGACCTTCAACGGTCAGGAAATGTTTCAGTTTGCCATCCTTCGTCAGTTGCATACGGGATGGCAGCGGCCCGGGGGACAGGTGTGCGTGGAGCATTCATGCACTCGCTTTTATTTTGAACACTTGAGGTGGGGCTATCTTACAAGGTTGCGCCCCCAAAACGAATAGCGTAGCTTAGCTTTCCTGTAACAAACGACCAGTGGGAACCCTCATGCAAGCCATCCTCGCCAATCCGCGCGGCTTTTGCGCCGGTGTTGACCGCGCTATCGAAATCGTCGACCGGGCGCTGGAAGTGCTCGGCGCGCCCGTCTACGTGCGTAATGAAGTCGTGCATAACCGCTTTGTGGTCAACAACTTGCGCGATAAGGGTGCAGTGTTCGTACAGGAACTCGACGAGGTGCCGGATGATGCCACCGTAATTTTCAGCGCCCACGGCGTTTCCCGCGCAGTGCAGGAAGAAGCGAAACGGCGCGGGTTGAAAGTGTTCGACGCCACCTGTCCGTTAGTCACCAAGGTGCATATCGAAGTCACCCGTTACAGCCGTGAAGGGCGCGAAACCATCCTGATTGGCCACAAGAACCACCCCGAGGTCGAAGGTACCATGGGGCAATACGATACCTCGTTGGGTGGTGCGGTTTACCGGGTCGATTCCCCCGAGGAGGTGGCGGAACTGCATGTCAACAACCCTGATAAGCTGGCCTTTGTCACCCAGACCACGCTGTCGGTGGATGACGCCTCCATCGTGATTGATGCCCTGCGTGCCCGTTTCCCCGCCATTATCGGGCCAAAAAAGGATGACATCTGCTATGCCACCCAGAACCGTCAGGATGCGCTGAAAAAGCTGGCTGATGAAAGCGATTTGATCCTGGTGGTCGGTTCCCCCAACAGCTCCAACTCCAACCGTTTGCGCGAAATTGCCGAGAAGCGCGGTACGACCGCCTACCTGATCGACGGCGCGGAAGACATCCGTGACGAGTGGCTGCAAGGCAAGCGCAGCATTGGCGTAACCGCTGGCGCATCCGCCCCGGAAGTGCTGGTGGAAGGCGTGATCGCACATTTGCGGGCGCGTGGCGCACAGGTCAAGATGCAGGATTCCGGCATTAATGAAAACGTGTCCTTTGTACTGCCGAAGGCACTACGCCGCGGCTAAATGGCTAAGCCCAGTTTTCAGGAACGTGCAAAGCGCAGCAGCGGTGCAATATCGTGCCGGTCTGCTGCCCGTAATGCAGCAATATAAGCGTCGCGGATATTGCCTGCATCGCCCAGTGGATAACCTCCTCCCCAGCTAAAGCGCGGCAGGCCCAAACGTTGGATCAGCAAATCAGCCATTAGACGTGCATGGCGTCCGTTGCCGTTGGGGAATGGGTGAATCATGACCAACTGATGGTGGAACCGCACGGCCAACTCGTCTGCGGAAAAGATCTGGTACTCCATTTGATAGTGGGTGTTATCCAGCAGATTACGTACTTGCATCCCTACCTGCATCCAGTCCACGCCGATATTTTTGTTGGTGGAACGAAAAGTGCCCGCCCATTTCCAGGTCTGGTCAAACATGCGCTGGTGCAATTCACGCACAAACCTTTCCTCCAGCAGGTCGCGCTTGCTTTGCCTGGTTGCCCACAATTCACCGTGCAGGATATTGGTCTGCTCCCAGGTGTTCAGGTCGCCTTGGGTAGTGATATGTCCAGCCAGCAAACCTTCGGCTTCGTCGGGGTCTAGCGGTGTAGCGCCGGGCGGGTAAATAAAGTTCACTTCCATAACTCCCGTCGGGAGCCTTCCAGCAGTTCCTTGGCCAATTGCTTGATTTGCTTGTCTGTGAAAGCCTGATAGACAGCCTGATCTTCCAGCATCATAGAATGCGCTACCGGCAAAACCCGTTCGCGGGCAAGTTGTTCCGCACGTTGCTGCAGCATGTCTTCGAGGGATTGGCGGGGGATCAGCGCATACTTCAGTTCACAATCCAGCGCCTCGGCAAGTTTGCGCAAGGACGCCAGGGTGATGGCGTCATCGGCTTCCGCTTTTTCCAGGTTGCGGACACCTGCATCAGTTATGCGGAGCCGCTTGGCCAGAGCCACAGAAGTCATCCCCAGTGCTTCACGGATACTGCGAATCCAGCCACTGGCAGGGCGGGAAGGCAAGCCGACATTCCGCCACTTTTCCAATGCGGTGCTGGTTTGCTGTAATTTAAGTTCGCGGAATGCCTGTTTCATAGGGTTAAATAGAAAAGTTATGAATTTTGATTTTATAAAATAAAAAAAGTTAAAGCTATCATTTTTATTTTAAAATAAAATTTTTAGGTATCTTTTTTTGTGTGCTGGTACTATACCCTTGTTCCAGTGACAATCAGGGGTGTAAACGTAGTGGTTTTGGCCTGTTATTTGCCTGTCCATTCCATGATTCAACTGGAAAAACAAGGATGAAGGCTCATGGGGTATGAACAAACCGAAGCCGAACGCTTCCAGAACCTGCTGGAACATCTGGGCTTCCTGTACGGCGATGAAACGGCAGTCGAGGTCTGGAAGGAATTGCTTACCCTGATAGACAAACACCGCACTGCCTCTGGCTGTAAGCCCTACAAGGTGCGTTGGGATGAGCAGGATATAGTGCTGATCACTTACGGCGACAGTATCCGCAACCCCGCCGAAAAAGCTGCTTTGCGCACCCTGAAAGGCTTTGCTGACCGCTGGTTGCAGGAAGCTTTCAATGTGATCCACCTGCTGCCGATCTTTCCCTACACTTCGGATGACGGGTTTTCCGTGGCGGATTTCCGTTCGGTACGCACCGATTTGGGGAACTGGCAGGATGTCAGCGAACTCGGCAGGCATTTCAGCCTCATGTTCGACTTCGTGTTGAACCACTGTTCGCGTGTCAGCCTATATTTTGCCGATTTCCGCGCCAACCGGGAGCCATACATCGACTTTTTCATTTACGAAGACCCGGACAAGGATTGGTCGCAAGTGGTGCGCCCGCGCAGTTCCCCGTTGCTGACTGAAATCCCCACCCGCGAGGGGATGCGCCATGTGTGGACAACCTTCAGCGCCGACCAGGTAGACCTGAATTACCGCAACCCGCGCGTGCTGCTGGAAATGCTCGACATCCTGCTGTTCTACATTGGCCAGGGTTCACGCATTACCCGGCTGGATGCCATCGCCTTCCTGTGGAAAGAGGCAGGCACCAGTTGCCTGCACCTGCCACAAACCCACACCGTGGTCAAACTGATGCGCGATGTGGCGGAACTGGTTTGCCCCGGCGCACTGCTGCTGACCGAAACCAATGTGCCGCACACGGAAAACATCAGCTATTTTGGCCAGGGCGATGAAGCACACATGGTGTACCAGTTCAGCTTGCCTCCCCTGCTGCTGCACGCCATCCATACTGGTAGCACCCAGTATTTGTACCAGTGGTTGCGGAACCTGTCGCCGCCGCCGGAGGGCTGCACCTATTTCAACTTCACCGCTTCCCACGACGGTATCGGCGTGCGTCCGCTGGAAGGTTTGCTGCCGCCGGATGAATTGCGCCAGTTGCTGGACGATATGCGTGCCAAGGGGGCGTATGTCTCCACCCGGCGCAATACTGACGGCAAGAATGTGCCGTATGAAATTAACATCACCTATTTCGACGCCTTCCGCAATTCCGGCAACCGCTCTGCGCCGTGGCAGGTGTCACGTTTCCTGCTGTCACAGACGGTGGCGCTGTCGATGCGCGGGATTCCGGGCATTTATATCCACTCACTACTGGCCACCCCCAATGACTACGAGCGGGTGGAAGTGACCGGCGCGACCCGCTCCATCAACCGTCACCAGTGGGATGAGGATGAGCTGGAAGCCTTGCTGGAAGTGCCGGAAAGCAGCACCAGCCTGTTGTTGCGTGAGTATCTGCGGCGCATCCGCCTGCGCCGCGCCCAGGCCGCGTTCCACCCCGATGGTTTACAGGAAGTGGTGGATGTGGGTGACCAGTTGCTGATGTTGATCCGTGCCGCGCCGGATCATTCGCAAAAGATCGTGGCGCTGTTCAATTTCACCAAAACGCCGCGCAAGCTGGATATGCATCGGGTGCAGGCAGTATTGGGCGACCCCGGCCAGTGGTGGGATGTGCTGTACGATTGCCCGCCTGAGCACGATACGGATGGCTTGCTGCTCAAGCCGTATGACTGCCATTGGCTGACCCCGCGCTAAGCCTCAATTACCGGCGTTGTCCCGTTCCACCGCTTCCAGCAGACGTTGTGGCAAGTCGGGGATCGCACTGAACACCCGCCGCCAGTTGGGGATGAAGGGCGTTTCCAGCGGCTTGTTCAGGTACTTGCTGCCTGCGTCGAGGATGGCGGCGGAGAACAGTTCCACCGATTGTTCTTCGGCGTGGATGTCCAGCTTCAGGCCGTTGATGTGCGCATCGGCGTCGTAGCGTTGCAGCATGTCCAGTGCTTCGCGCAGGTAGACGGCTTTGAGGGTGCGGAAAAAGGCTTCGTCCATCACCACCCCTTCTGTGCCCAGCTTGCGGAAAATGGCTTTGCCGATTTCATAGCTCATGCGTGCCAAGCCGCCGCTGTAGTCATCGTTGCCAATGTCCTGATGCTTGTGGTCGTAATTGTCGGCAATGTCGACCTGACAGACGCGGCGGTTACTCATGTTGCGGAAGGTTTCCGACAGGATGCCAACTTCCAGCCCCCAGTCGCTGGGGATGCGGATAGCACCCAACAGGTCGGAACTGAGCGCGAACTCCCCGGATAGCGGGTAGCGGAAGGAACTCATGAATTCTAGATAGTCGCTGCTGCCCAGCATTTTTCGCAGCGAGTCCAATAGCGGGTGCACGAACAGGCGCGTCACGCGGCCACTCAGCTTACCAGCGGCGTTGATGCGTGCGTAATAGCCCTTGCAGAATTTAAAATCCAGCGCCGGGTTGGCGATCGGGTAAAACAGGCGTGCCGGAATTTCCCGCGAATAAGTGAGGATGTCACAATCATGCAGCGCCACCGCACGGCTGTTGTTGGCAGCCATGATGTAGCCGATGCAGTACCAGACATTACGCCCCTTGCCCAGTTCGGTGGGGCCGAGTGCTTCCGCTTCCAGCTCGGCGGCGATGGCTTGCAGGCGCGGGCCGTCATTCCACAGGATGCGCTTGTCCTGCGGCAGACGGGCGAAAAAGTCGCGGGCAAAGTGGAACTGTGCCTCATCCGCCCGATCCAGCCCGATCACGATCTGGTTGATGTAATCGGCGTGCTGCAATTCGTCGAGAATGTTGCTGAGCGCAGGGCCTTCCAGTTCGGAAAACAAAGAAGGCAGGATCAGGGTCATGGGGTTGCGGCTGGCGAAAAGGCGCAATTCGCTTTCGATATGTTCCAGCGAGGAACCCGGCAGGCGGTGCAGGGTTGTGATGACGCCATCCTGTTTGAAGTCGGACATATTGTTCCCCTTGTTTGATGGTTATGCGTGCGCCTGTTACGCGGCGCTGTTGGCCAGCAGCATCGACATGGCCTCCGCCCAACCAGCGGGGCCGGGCAGGCTGGTGTGGGTGCGTTGCTGGGTCAGGCTTTCCGCCAGCGTGGGTGGCGTACCGTCTGGATTATACACAATCACCGCCACGTCGGCGGCAGCCAGCATGTCGGCATCATTCGGGCCATCGCCCAAGGCAATAACAAAGGGTTTGGCTCCCCACCGCTGCTGGTATTCGGCGGCCAAGTGGTGCATGGCCTGCACTTTGTCGGTTTGCCCCATGACATGCCAGAAGCGCCCGCCGCGTTTCAGGCTCAGGCCAGCGCTGATGAGTTGCTGGTGAAAGGGTTCTAGCCGGTTTTCTGCATCCTGCCACAATAGGGGTTCGCTGGCGCAACGTTGGGCGGCAAGGGCTGCGGCTGCTAGTGGCAGGCCGGTAAGGGCGGCGATTTGTTCAGCAGGCCAGTCGTGGAAGCCAGCAAAGCGATAGTGTTCGCGGGTGCGCAGTTCATCCAGCTGGGCACAGATTTCAGCATAATTGCTCCCCAGCGTCAGGGTGTGCTGACGGACGGGATAGTGGATGACGCTGCCGTTTTCGGCCACCAGCGGGGAATCCAGCGCCAGTTCGGCGGCAATACTCGCCAGTTCCGCCAGGGTTTTGCTGGAATTGAGGATGACCGGAACCTGCAAGGCGCGCAATTGCGCCAGTACCGGCTGGGCGGCGGCATGGCTGTAGGTGTGGTGATCCAGCAGAGTGCCGTCCAGATCGGTGAAAATCAGCCACTGCCTGACGGGCGGCAATGGCTGCGGGTGGGTGGTGGCCTCAGTCACCGTTTCCGCCCGGCTTCAGCTTCCAGATGTCTCGGTTGTACTCTTCCATGGTGCGGTCGGTGGAGAAGAAGCCACTACCTGCGGTGTTGAGGATGCTCATGTGCGTCCAGTGTTCCTGATCCTGCCACGCCAGTGACACCCGCTCCTGTTCTTCCACATAGCTGCGGAAGTCGGCCAGCGTCATCCACGGGTCGTGCGGGCTTAATAGCGCATCCAGGATCATGTCGAAAATGCCCGGTTCGGTCATGCTGAAATGGCCGCTGCGGATCCACTCGATGACCCCGCGCAGGTCGTCATCGCGTTCCACATACGCCCATGGGCGGTAGGCATGGCGCAGTTCTGACACGTCTTCAGCGCGCAGGCCAAACAGGAAGAAGTTTTCCTGCCCAACCGCTTCGAGGATTTCGATATTGGCCCCGTCATACGTGCCGATGGTGAGCGCTCCGTTCATCATGAACTTCATGTTGCCAGTGCCGGAGGCTTCCTTGCCTGCGGTGGAAATCTGTTCCGACAAATCTGCCGCCGGGGCGATGATTTCCATGCTCGATACCCGGTAGTTGGGGATGAAGGCGACTTTCAGGCGGCCATCCACTTCCGGGTCGGTGTTGACCACTTCCGCCACGCTGTTGATCAGCTTGATGATGCGTTTGGCCATGGCGTAACCGGGCGCGGCCTTGCCGCCGATCAGCACGCAGCGGTCAGCCCAGTTGTGCAGCCTGCCCAGCTTGATGCGGCGGTACAGGTGGATGACATGCAGGATATTGAGCAGCTGGCGCTTGTATTCGTGGATGCGTTTGACCTGTACGTCGAACAGCGCATTGGGGTTGAAATCGACCCCGCACTCCTGTTTCACCAGCGCAGCCAGCCGTTGTTTGTTGGCGTGCTTGACTGCCCGCCATTGTTGGTGGAATGCTGCATGTTCGGGAACGGCAAGGGGCTTGAGCTTGGCCAGCTGGCTGAGGTCACGGATCCAGCCGTCGCCGATCTGTTCGCTGATCAATGCAGTCATGCCGGGGTTGGCATGCGCTACCCAGCGGCGCGGGGTGACGCCATTGGTCTTGTTGTTGAATTTTTCCGGCCACAGTTCGTAGAAGTCGCGGAACAAACCGTCTACCAGCAGCTGTGAATGCAGCGCGGCAACCCCGTTGACGGAGAAGCTGCCAACAATTGCCAGCCAAGCCATACGCACCTGCTGCACCGGGCCTTCCTCGATGATCGACATACGTTGCTGGCGTTGGGTATCGCCCGGCCAGCGCATTGACACTTCGCGCAGGAAACGGGCGTTGATTTCGTAGATGATTTCCAGAATGCGTGGCAACAGGCGGGCAAACAGTGGCACTGGCCAGCGTTCCAGCGCTTCCGGCAACAGGGTGTGGTTGGTGTAGGCCATGCAGTTGCGGGTGATTTCCCAGGCTGCCTCCCAACCCAGCCCTTTTTCATCGATCAGGATGCGCATCAGGCAGGCAACCGCCACCGTTGGGTGGGTGTCGTTCATCTGGAAAACATTTTCCGCCGCGAACTTGCTGTAATCGGTGTTGCCCTGGCGTTCCCACATGCGGATCGCGTCCTTGAGGCTGGCGGAGGCGAGGAAATACTGCTGGCGCAGGCGCAGTTCCTTGCCGTTTTCGCTGCTGTCGTTGGGGTACAGTACCATGGAAATGTGTTCGGCATGGTTCTTGGCTTCCACTGCTTCGGTGTAACTGCCCGCGTTGAATTCAGCCAGGTTAAATTCATCGGTAGCTGTGGCTTTCCACAGCCGCAGGGTGTTGACCGTGTTGTTCTTGTAGCCGGAAATCGGCATGTCGAACGGGATCGCCAGCACATCATCCGTACTGACCCAACGCACCCGGCGCTTGCCGTTGTCATCGGTATAATGCTCGGTATGGCCGCCAAACTGCACGCGCTGGGTGTATTCGGCACGTTCCACTTCCCACGGGTTGCCGTCACGCAGCCAGTGGTCGGGGTCTTCCACCTGATAACCGTTGTCGATGTGCTGGCGGAACATACCGTATTCGTAGCGGATACCGTAGCCCACTACCGGCAGTCGCAAGGTGGCGCAACTGTCCATGAAGCAGGCTGCCAACCGCCCCAAACCGCCGTTGCCGAGGCCAGCGTCCGGCTCCTGTGAGGAAACCTCTTCCATGTTGGTGCAGTATTGCAGCAGCGCCTGTTTGGTGGGTTCGCAAATATCCATGTTCAGCAGGTTGTTGCCCAGCGAGCGCCCGATCAGGAATTCCAGCGACATGTAGAAGGCACGCCGTTTACCGGGTTGCAGGTGGTCGCCCCAGGTATTGCGCCAGTCCACCATCAGGCGGTCACGCAGGGTGTAGGAGAGCGCCTGATACAAATACACGGGCGGGCAGCCCTGGAAACGCCCCAGGTGGTAGGACAGGTAGCGCTGAAAATCGCTGCCCAGTGCTTCCGCATCATTCGGCAACGGATCCAGCGGCACCGGTATGTAAGGGATATAGGTGGATTGATGGGCAGTCATGTCGTCCTCCTGGGTGTGGGGGTGAACTATGGTTGTTGTTGGTAAAGCTTGATGTATTGGGCGGCGCTATACTCCCAGCCGAAATCCTGTTTCATGCCGGTAGACTGCAACTGCTGCCAAATCTTGGGCTGGGTGAAGCAGTCCAGCGCCCGCAAGATAGCACCTTTTAATGCACGGCTGGTGGGTTCGCGGAACACAAAGCCGTTGGCCGTGCCGTCCTGCAAATGGGTTTGGCTGGCGTCCACCACCGTATCGGCCAGCCCGCCGGTAAACAACACTATCGGCGGCGTTCCATAGCGCAGGCTATACATCTGGTTGAGGCCGCAGGGTTCAAAGCGCGACGGCATCAGGAACATATCCGCACCCGCTTCCAGCAGGTGGGCGAGTTGCTCATCATAGCCGATGTACACGAAGACCCGGTCGGGGTGTTTCGCCGCCAGATCCAGCAGGCGTTGCTCGAAATAGCCGTGGCCTGCGCCAACCAGTGCAAAACGTGCGTCGGTGGAAGCCAGCAGGTCGGGGATGGCGTTGAGGATCAGGTCAATGCCCTTCTGTTCGACCAGACGGCCTACGGTTCCCAACAGCGGGAACGGCTGGTGTAGGCCGGGGTTTTCCACGCCGAGGCGCTTCAGGAGTGCTGCTTTGTTGACGCTTTTGCCCGGTTCAACCTGGCCGTCGAAATAGTACGCCGCCAGGTTGGGGTCAGTGGCTGGGTTCCACACCGCCATGTCGATGCCGTTGAGGATGCCGTGCAGTTTGTAACTGCGCGATTTCAGCAGGCCATCCATGCCGTAGCCAAAGGCTGGGGTACAAATTTCGTAGGCATAGGTGGGGCTGACCGTGGTTACGGCGTCGGAATAGACAATACCGGCCTTGAGCATGGAAAAACCGCCGTAGAATTCCACCCCTTCCCCCGACCACCAATAGCCCGGCAGGTGCATACTGGTGAAATCAGCCTGCGAAAAATGCCCGCCGTAAGCCATGTTGTGGATGGTGAATATGCGCTGCGGGCGTTTCGATAGCGTGTCCAGGAAGGCGGGAACCAGCCCGGTTTGCCAGTCATGCGCGTGCACCACGTCCGCCATCCAGCCGAGATCCAGCGCGTCACGCGCCAGTTCTACCGCAGCGCGGGCGAACACGGTGAAACGTTCGGCGTTGTCCGGCCAGTCATAGCCGTTGGGTTGCAGGTAGGGGTTGCCGGGGCGGTCAAACAGTTCCGGGCAGTCCACGATCCAGAGCGGGAATGGGTAGGCGGGATGATGGCTTTCCAGTATCCGCACCGTGTGGGTACGGCCCATACCCCACAGTTCCAGCCAGCCGAGGATGCGCGTTTCAGGCAGTTTGCGCAGCAATTCCCGGTAGCCGGGCAACAGCAAGCGTACATCCACGCCCGCCCCATGCAGGGCAATCGGCAAACTACAGGCAACATCCCCCAACCCGCCGGTTTTGACCAGGGGGTAGGCTTCACTGGCAACAAACAGTAATTTCATCAGCACGCTTGCAAGAACAGCGCCGCCAGCGGCGGCAGGGTTACTTCGACCGAGTGATCAAAACCCATCCAGGGGCGGGTCTGCACCGGAATTTCTCCCGCATTGCCACAATTGCTGCCGCCGTAATACTCGGAGTCGGTGTTGAGCATTTCACGGTAGTGATCGGCAGCGGGAACCCCAATACGGTAACGGTAACGGGGCACGGGTGTAAAGTTCAGCAATATGATTATTTTATCCTGCGGGTTTTCACCGTGGCGGATCAGGCTGAGGATCGACTGGTCAGAGTCGTGGCAGTCAATCCACTGAAAGCCGCGCCCGTCGAAGTCATAATGGTGCAGCGCGGGCTGTTCCCGGTACAGGTGGTTCAGGTCGCGCAGCAGGTGGCGGATGCTGTCATGCGCGGGGAAGCTGGTCAGCGCCCAGTCCAGTTCCTTTTTCACGTTCCATTCCGACCACTGGCCGAATTCGCTGCCCATGAACAGCAGTTTCTTGCCAGGGTGGGCGTAATGCCAGGCATAGAACAGGCGCAGGTTGGCGAATGCCTGCCAGTAATCACCCGGCATCTTGTCGAGCATACTGTGTTTCAGGTGCACCACTTCGTCATGCGATAGCGGCAGCACGAAGTTTTCGGAATACGCATACATCTGGCTGAAGGTCAGCTGGTTGTGATGGTATTTGCGGTGCACCGGGTTTTGTTCGATGTAGGCCAAGTTGTCGTTCATCCAGCCCATGTTCCACTTCATGCTGAAACCGAGGCCGCCGATTTCCACCGGTTTGGAGACCGCAGGCCAGGCGGTGGACTCTTCGGCAATGGTCAGCACGCCAGGGAAATAACCATGCACCACCGTGTTCATTTCGCGCAGGAAGGCAATCGCCTCGATGTTTTCGCGCCCGCCGTACTGGTTGGGCAGCCATTCGCCTGCCTTGCGCGAGTAATCCAGATACAGCATAGAGGCGACCGCATCCACCCGCAGGCCGTCGATGTGGAATTCCTCAATCCAGTACAGCGCGTTGGAGAGCAGGAAATTTTTCACCTCATTGCGCCCGAAATCAAAGATCAGCGTGCCCCAATCCTGATGCTCGCCCCGGCGTGGGTCGGCGTGTTCGTACAGCGGTTCGCCGGTAAACCGGGCCAGCGCGAAATCATCCTTGGGGAAATGCGCTGGCACCCAGTCCAGCAGCACGCCGATATTGGCTTGGTGGCAAGCGTCGACGAAGGCGCGGAAATCATCCGCCGCGCCATAACGCGCGGTGGGGGCGTAATAGCCGGATACCTGATAACCCCAGGATTCATCCAGTGGGTGTTCCGCCACCGGCAGCAGCTCGATGTGGGTGTAGTTCAGGTTGGTGATGTAAGGGATCAGCGTTTCCGCCAGTTCCGCCCAGCTGAAGAAGCTGCCATCCGAGTGTTTGCGCCAGGAGCCGGGGTGCAGTTCGTAAATGCTGATCGGCTGGTGTTGCCAGTCGAAACGTTCGCGCGCGGCGATCCACTCATCATCACCCCAGCTATGTGGGAGATTGGTGGGGACGCAGGCAGTGGTTTCCGGGCGCAGGAACATCTGCTGTGCATACGGGTCGGTTTTCTTGACGATCTGCTCGTGGCGGTTGAGGATTTCGTATTTGTAGGCAGTGCCGGGTTCAAGGCCGGGGATGAAGAGTTCCCACACGCCGGATGCGCCGAGTGAACGCATGGGGTGGCGGCGTCCGTCCCAGGTGTTGAAATCGCCGATCACGCTGACCCGCTGCACGGCTGGCGCCCACACGGCAAACAGCACGCCCTTGACGCCATCCACTTCGGTGGGATGTGAACCCAGTATTTTCCAGGCATGGTGATGACGCCCCTGTTGCAACAAATACAGATCCATTTCGCCGACTTGGGGGGCGAAAGTGTAGGGACAGATGGCATCGTGCCAGTTGCCTGACTGCTTGTCTTGCCAGCGCAGGGGAGGATGCGCGGCTGGCTCAGTCGGTGAGGGCAGTTTTGCTTCAAAGCAGTCAGTGCCTTCCAGACGTGCCATCGCACCGTGGCCTGCAACCTCAACCGCTTCGGCTGCAGGCATGAAGGTGCGTAACGCCCATTGGCCATCCGGCAGAGGATGCCATCCCAGCCAACTAAACGGGTCGTGGTGTTTACCGTGTTGTAACCGACTCAGATTTTCGTTCATTTCGCTGGTGTCCCTTTAGTTTGTTATGCAATTGTGATGCCAGAGCACTGGGTATGTCTGACCAACTGAAGCGCCATTGCCAGTTGCCATGGGCGACGCCGGGGATATTCATGCGGGCTTCGGAACCCAGCCGCAGCAAGTCCTGCAACGGGATAATGGCCAGCAAGGCCGGGCTGGCGAGGATGGTGTCGAGCATCGCATCCGTCAGCGCGTCCGCAGAGCTGATGTTCAGTACCTGCATGACATGCTGCTGCATAGCGGCATCCAGGCTGTTGAACCAGCCCAGCAAAGTGTCATTGTCGTGAGTACCGGTGTAATACGCCGTGTTTTCACGCACATTGTGCGGCTTGTGCGGGTTATCCTCAAAATGGTCGAAGCCGAATTGCAACACACTCATGCCCGGCAAGCCGTATTTGTCGCGCAGCGCGGTGACATCGGGGGTAATGACGCCGAGGTCTTCCGCCACCAGCGGGATTTCGCCCATGGCCTGCTGGATGCTGGCCAGCATGGCGTCGCCGGGAACGTTTTCCCACGCGCCGTTGATGGCGGTTGCCTCGAACGCGGGAATCATCCAGCTGGCCGCCAGCCCACGGAAATGATCCAGCCGTACCAGATCGAAAAACTCGAAGTGGTATTGCAGCCGTTGCCGCCACCACAGAAAGTTTTCCGCCTGCATGTTTGCCCAGTTATAGTGCGGATTGCCCCAGCGCTGCCCCGTTGCGGAGAAATAATCGGGCGGAACCCCGGTCACGAAAGTGGGTGCGCCGGTCTGATCCAGCAGGAAACGTTCCGGGTGCGCCCATACGTCGGCGCTGTCGTAGGCAACGAAAATCGGCATGTCGCCGAACAGATATACCCCGCGTTCCGCCGCATACGCGCGCAATGCCTGCCACTGCCGCCAGCATTCGTACTGCTCGTGGATGATGGCGGCAAGTGCTTCCGCCTGTTCGCCTCGCAGTTTGAACAGTGCCTGCGGGTCACGGCTGCGGAAGGCTGCAGGCCATTCGCGCCATTCCTGCCCTTGGAATTGCCGCTTGAGCACCATAAACAGTGCGTAGTCTTCTACCCAATGCCTCTGGTTTTTATACCACTTGGCGTAACTGTCGCTGTCGAACTCCCCCAGCTCCGCAGTAAACAACCCCGGATTCACCGCAAACGCCGAAGCGCACTGGTACGGTGACAGCTCCACCAGCGGCACGCCCAGCGGCAACATCTGCCAGACACGGAAACCCGCTTCCGTCAGCCAGTCCACCCAGCGGCGTGCATCAGCATCCAGCTTGCCGGAGGGCAAAGACGTCGGGTGCAGCAGGACACCTGCCGCCCGTCCAATTCCTTGTAATGTACTCATCAAGTATTCCTGCGCATGGTGCCAGCGTTTTCAGCGTTACTGCCGCCGGTGGAAATAGTCTGTTCCAGATAGGTCGGGGGCGCGACGGCCAGCATTTCGTACAGCTTGCGCAATTGCTGCCGGTACAGGCGCTCGAAGTCGCGCACGCTATCCGCCGGGTTGTAATCGCCAAACCACCAGAACCAGTCGGAGCCTTCGCAGATGCCCAGTTGGTGGCTGGCCAGTTCCTGCTGCGTTTTATCCAGCGTGTCGGCAGCCATCACGGTGTCAAAGGTTTGTTTGGCATCGACCAGATAATCCCAACCCCGGTTTTTGTCGGTGGAGCCGATCCAGGTGGAAAACGAGCCGTACACCCAGCTACCGGCGCACAGGGCAGGGAGCGGGCGGGCGGGCAGTTCGCTGGCCTCCGCAAACGTGCGCATCCGGATGTGCTCGGAATCGGATAGCGCCGAGTACAGGGCTTGCAGGAAATAGCCGCCGTTTTTCGGGTAATATTCCCAGGCATTTTCCCCGTCCAGAATGATGGGAACCACCTGATTGGGCGCGTCGTGGTTGAGGAACACAGCAATGTTTTCCAGATGCTGGACGAAATCTGCCACCGCATCGCGTGCGTGCCAGTCGCTGTATTTGAAACCGATCAGGTCTGACAGGCCGTCATCGCGGAAAAACAGCCGCACTTCACTATCCGCCAGCTGGTAGGGCATGAACAGGCTGCGCTTGCTGAGCTCATCCGCGCCGTCGTAGCCGGACAGGCGGCAACTGTTGCGCCATACACCCTCGCCGGAAGCCGTCCAGCGGATGCCTTCCGCATCCAGCAGGCGCACCGCATCTTCGCTGACGCCGCCTTCCGACAGCCATACGCCTTGCGGTTTCATGCCAAAGAAATGCTCGAATACCTGGATGCCACGTTGCAGATGCCAACGGGAACGGGCTTCCCCGCCCGGATAATGGGTAGCTTCCGGGGCAGGCGCATTCGGCAGGGCGCAGCGCATGTTTTCAAAATCGTTCAACAGCGGCACAATCGGGTGCATGTATGGGGTCATCGACAGCTCGACCTGCCCGTGTTCCGCCAGCGCCCGATAGCGCGGGATAAGCCCGGTCAGACAGTTGCGCATCACTTCCAGCAGCTCACGCCGGTCAGCTGTGCTGAATTCGCTGCCCTGTTGCAACAGGCGCTGTATCGCGGGCAGCTCCTGTAAGGATTGCCCGACCCACGCCAGGTGATACCAGGTCAGCAAGTCGAGGAAATACTGCTCGCTCAGGTAGGCCAGTGAGCAGCGGAAACGCTGGCTGCCGATGCCGGACTCATCCGTCGCCCCGATCATCTTGAACAAGCGCTGGAACGGCAGGTGCGGATGCACCATGGTCGGTGCATGGCAGCGCTGGCAGTCCGCGATCAGTTCCGCGCGGGCGGCCTTGTCCTGCGGGATGGCCTCCACCCCTGCCAGCAGGTTCAGCAGCTTGTCCTGCATCGGCGTGCCGTTTTTCAAGAAAGCGCTTAACTGGCGGGCGTAATCATCAATCTGTTCCAGCAGGACTGGCGCGAAGTTGACTACGCAACGCATCTTCGGGTGCTGTTCCAGATGCGCAGCCATGTCGCTGTAATCCTTCATGCCATGCAGGTAAACCCACGGCAAGCGGTATTCGCCGTCCAGCCCGTTGCGGTACCACGGCTGGTGCATGTGCCAGCACAGGACGACGTTTAACTGGCCATGCGCCATAACATATCCTTGTCACCTGAGTGTAGTTTTTGCCCCATCATTTCTGCCGTCACCAGCACAATGCCTTCCGGCGTGACATGGAAGCGCTTGCGGTCGAGATCGAGGTCTTCGCCGATGATCATGCCATCCGGGATTACTGTACCCTTATCGATGATGGTTTTACTGATTTTGCAGTTTTTGCCAATGTTGACCTTGGGCAAGATCACGCTATCACGGATATGGCTGTAGCTTTCGATATTGGTGGCGAAAAATACCAGCGAACGTTTGACCCGCGCCCCGGAGAGAATACAGCCTGCCGAAACCAGTGAGTCGATGGCTTCACCCCGGCGGCCTTCATCGTCGAATACGAATTTGGCTGGCGGGAATTGCGGCTGATAAGTCCATATCGGCCAGTCACGGTCGTACAGGTTCAGTTCCGGCTCGACCGAGCACAGTTCCATATTGGCTTGCCAGTAGGAATGCACCGTCCCCACATCGCGCCAGTAGCCTGGTTCGCCATTGTCCTTGCGGAACGGGTGGGCTATCGCCGTGGAAGTATGGATGTTGGAGGGGATGATGTCCTTGCCGAAATCGCGTGAGGAATGGATCTTGCTGGCATCCTCATGCAATACCTTGTAGAGGAAGTCGCGCGAGAAAATGTAAATGCCCATCGACGCCAGCGCCATGCCGGGCTTGCCGGGGATTTCTTCCGGGTGGGGGGGCTTTTCGACGAATTGGGTAATGCGCAGGTTGTCATCCACCGACATGACGCCGAAACCCTTGGCCTCTTCTACTGGCACTTCGATGCAGCCAACAGTAAAATCCGCGCCGGACTCGACGTGATGGATCAGCATCTTGGAATAGTCCATGGTGTAAATGTGGTCGCCCCCCAGAACCAGCACGTATTCCGGGTCATGGCGCTGCACAATGTCGATGTTCTGGAACAGCGCATCCGCCGTGCCCTGATACCACTCTTTCTTGCTGGTGCGTTGCTGGGCGGGCAGGATTTCGACGAACTCGCCAATTTCCGCGCGCATGAAACCCCAGGCGCGTTGCAGGTGGCGGATCATGGAATGGGATTTGTACTGGGTCAGTACGCCCACGCGGCGGATGCCGGAGTTGACGCAGTTCGACAGCGCAAAGTCGATGATGCGGTACTTGCCGCCGAACGGCACGGAAGGTTTTGCCCGCCACATGGTCAGGTCTTTCAGGCGCGAACCTTCGCCGCCGGCCAGCACCAGTGCCAGCGTTTTGCGGGTCAATTCCGTGACCATCTTTGGCTCGGTGTAATAGCGGTACAACTTTGCCTGTTGGTTTTTATCCAGTGTCATAATATAGCTTCCTCATCCCATAGTGTGGTGCATTGCAGCCGCCAGCGCCCCTTGTACGCCCAGCCGCGTATTGGTAATCAGGTAAATAGGCATCTGCCGAGCCAGATCCGACATGCGCCCCTTGTCAAAACAGGCATCCAGAAAACGTTGCGTCTGCAACCATGGCTGGATGCGGGCAGAAATGCCACCGCCGAGATACAGGCCGCCACGCGGCTGGTACAGCAGGGCGACATTGCCCACCCAGTTAGCATACAAATCGGTGAACAGCTGCATCGCCGCCGTGGCCACCGGGTCGCCTGCCAGCGCCGCTTGGTTGACGATTGCGCCGTTACGTTCCCGTAAATCTGCCGGAATTTCGCCGGTCATGTCCTGCAAACAAAACTGGTATACCTGGTTCACGCCGGGGCCGGATACCAGCCGTTCCCAGGATACGTGTGGGTAGCGCTGGCGCATAAAGGCCAACAGCCGTTCCTGTTGTGCATTGGCGGGGGCGAAATCGGTATGCCCGCCTTCGGTGGCGAAGGTGTGGTAGCGGCCATTGGCTTGCGGCTGCATCCATGCCAGCCCCAAGCCCGTGCCCGCACCGGTAATGGCGCAGGTTTGTCCCTCGTCTTCAGGGGTTTCCCCCACATTCAGGACAACATAACCGTCTGTTGTCAGGGTGGAAATGCCTTGCGCGGCAGCCTGGAAATCGTTGATGAACAGCAGCTGGCGTGCACCCAGCTGCGTTTGCAAACTGGCCTTTTCCAGCGTCCAGTCCAGATTGGTCAGGCGGGTCGGCTGGCCTGCCTGCACCGGCCCTGGCAGGGCAAGGCAGACGGATTCCGGCTTTACGGTCTGGCGTGCGTCAGCCATGAATTGTTGCAGTAAGGTTTCGGCATCCGGAAAATCTGCACTGGCGTAAACCTGCTCAAAACAGGTTTCCGCTACGCTCTCCTTTGCCTTGACCCATACCAGCCAGCTTTTGGTGCCGCCAATATCGCCCGCGATTATATCCATCCGCTACCCTGTGGTTATGTATATATCCTTGTTGCCGTTTTACTTTTTTCATTCAAATGCTATCACCGCAGCATCCTGTTTGCCGTGCTGCAAGTCAAGAGAGCATTGATTATCCCCCGGTTCCTGTGCGCAAGCGCCGGTAATGGTTGATCAGGCCATTGGTGGAGGCGTCGTGGGTGGTGACGGCGGTGCTGGCCTGGAGTTCAGGCTGGATGCGTTTGGCCAGTTGCTTGCCCAGTTCCACGCCCCACTGGTCGTAGGAATTCAGGTTCCAGACAATACCTTGGACGAAAATCTTGTGTTCATACAGCGCAATCAGCATCCCCAGGCTGTGCGGGGTCAGTGCATCCAGCAATAGGGCGTTGCTGGGGTGGTTGCCCGCAAATACCTTGGGGGCGACGGGGGCGGGGACGCCATTGGCAATGGTTTCTTCCAGCGTGCGCCCGTGCATCAGGGCTTCGGTTTGCGCGAGGAAATTCGCCATCAGGATGTCGTGATGTTCGTGCAGCCCGGTGGGGGCGGTGGCGGAAATGATGAAATCCGCCGGGATCAGCCGGGTTCCCTGGTGGATCAACTGGTAGAAAGCGTGCTGGCCATTGATGCCGGTCGTGCCCCAGATGATCGGGCCGGTGCTGTAATCGACCGTATTGCTGTCGCGGTCGACCGATTTGCCGTTGCTTTCCATGTCGGCCTGTTGCAGATACAGCGGTAGGCTGCGCAGGTAATGGTCGTAAGGCAGCACCGCTTGCGATTCCGCGCCGAAGAAATTGCTGTACCACACGCCCAGCATGGCGAGGATCACCGGCATGTTTTGCTCCAGTGGCGCGGAGCGGAAATGCTTGTCCATGTCATGCGCGCCACCCAGCAAGGCGGCGAAGTTATCAGCGCCGACCGCCAGCACGATGGAAAGGCCAATCGCCGACCACAAGGAGTAACGCCCGCCTACCCAGTCCCAGAATTCAAACATGTTGGCGGTGTCGATGCCGAAACCGGCAACTGCATCCTGATTGGTGGAAACCGCGACGAAGTGTTTGGCGATGTGCGCCTCATCCCCGGCGCGTTGCAGGAACCATTCACGCGCATAGTGGGCATTGGTCATGGTTTCCTGGGTGGTGAAGGTTTTGGAGGCGACGATGAACAGGGTGGTTTCGGGGTCGAGGCTTTCCAGCTTTTCCACCACATGCGCGCCATCGACGTTGGAAATGTAGTGCATGTCCAGCCGTGGGTGGCGGTAGGCTTTGAGTGCCTGGTATACCATGTGTGGGCCGAGGTCGGAACCGCCGATGCCGATGTTGACCACATCCACAATCGGCTTGCCGGTGTAGCCCAGCCACTCGCCATTGCGTACCCGTTCGGCAAACTTGCCCATCTGTTCCAGCACCGCGTTGACGGCGGGCATGACGTTTTCACCGTCGACCATCACCGGGGTATTGCTGCGGTTGCGCAGGGCGGTGTGCAGCACGGAGCGGTGTTCGGTGTTGTTGATCTTTTCGCCCTGGAACATGCGTTCGCGCCAGCCAGCCACGTCGGCGGTTGCGGCAAGCTGCATCAGCAGTTTGAGGGTGTCGGCGGTGATGCGGTTTTTGGAATAATCCAGCAGGATGCTGCCGACTTGCAGGGAAAAGCGTTCAAAACGCTGGGGGTCTGCGGCAAACAGGTCGCGGAGGTGCAGGTCGCGAACTGACTGGTAATGTTGTCTCAATTCAGCGCAGATGGGCTGGTGAAACGGAACCTGCTGATTGTTTCCTGACAGGCTTTCCTGGGTAGTTTGCATGGACTCTCCTTTTTCGCATTACCGGCAGATATTGTTGTAAATGCAAATTCTATGCCGGAGAACAGCGCGCTGCCTTGACCTTGCGCATGGTTATTGTTGTAAAGACTACAATAATTTTCCGCGAAACAGGGTGAACACGCAATGAAATTTTATCCAGGTGTGCTGAGTTTCAATCAACAGCTTGTGTCGCCTTCCGGTATCTTACAGGAACTGATCCTGCCAGTATTTAAGGCAATTTTGATTTGGTAACGGTTTACCCCATCCCATCCCATAGTAAATGTGCCCGCTTCTCTGGTTTTTCCGCTTGGTGTATAGGTGATCTTTTGTGAAGTTGTAAAGTTGTTGGTGATGGTAACGCCTGATGTATCTGGAGTGTTGTCCTTCAATATTTCCCCTGTGGTTTCATCAAAGACGATCCAGCCATTACTAAAGTCATCAGCAGCATTTGTAGTGCAACCAGAGCCATCAGTGTTACGTACACACATGCTTACGTTATGGTTCTTTGTGACTGCTTCTGAACGCGCATATTGGAGGTAGGAAACAATCTGGTTGTTCAGGGCGGTCAGGCGGTTGTTCTGGATCATTTCCTTAACCGAAGGGGCGGCTACGGAAGCCAGTATCGCTACAATTGAAAGCGTGACAATCAGCTCGATCAGCGTCATGCCGGTTTGGGTTGGCTTGTTCATGAGGCTTTCCCTGTGAGATGTGTTATTTTTTAATTCAGGAAAGAGAAGGCGTCCTTGCCATGCACGTCTTCCTTGTGGGGGGAAGTATACACAGAAGCAGCTGCACGCAGCAGGACGGAAGAAGATGAACGGTTACCCAAAGCAGACCAATAACCTGATTGAATCCGCCTTACAACAGCATTTGGGGGGCGCTGCCGGTTTACGGTGCATACAACCTGTCGGTGGCGGTTGCATCAATGAGGCCTGTATGGCTGAACTGGGGGATGGTTCCCGCTGGTTCATCAAGCTGAACCAGGCCAGCCAGTTGGAGATGTTTGCCGCCGAAGCCGATGGCTTGCACGCAATCAGGGCAAGCAACACCCTGTATGCGCTGGAACCGGTCGGTTACGGGGTGCTGGACAACAAAGCCTACCTGATCCTGGAATATCTCGATTTGGGCGGCAATGGCAACCCACAACTGGCGGGGGAACAGCTTGCTGCCATGCACCGTTGCACCGCTGAGCGTTATGGTTGGTTCCGCGACAACACCATCGGTGCTACCCATCAACCCAACCGGCAGCATGACGGCTGGGTGGAGTTCTGGCGGCAGGAGCGGCTGGGTTTTCAGCTGGAACTGGCGAAGCGCAATGGCTACCCCGGCAAGGCTTACGAACAGGGCTTGCGGTTGAAGGAACGGCTGGGCGGTTTCTTTACGGATTACCAACCGCAGGCATCACTGCTGCACGGCGATTTGTGGGGCGGCAATATGGCGTATACGAGTGATGGCAAGCCGGTCATTTTCGACCCGGCAGTGTATTACGGTGACCGCGAGGCTGATCTGGCGATGACGGAATTGTTTGGCGGGTTTGGGGGGGATTTCTATTCCGCCTACCAAACAAGTTGGCTGTTGGACAAAGGTTATTCTGTGCGCAAGACGCTGTATAACCTTTATCACATACTCAACCACTTCAACTTGTTTGGTGGTGGGTATGGGATGCAAGCGGCTCGGATGACGGAAAAGTTACTGGCGGAGGTTTGCGGTGGGGTGTGAAGAAGGCGGATACAGAGGTTTGCCCCTACTTGCGCCAGAACGCAGGCGTCAGGATCACCAGCATGGTAAACAACTCCAGCCGCCCCATCAGCATGGTTAGACACAACCACCATTTGGAGAAATCATCCATAGTGGCGAAACTGGCGGCAACTTCCCCCAGCCCTGGCCCCAGGTTGTTGAGGGTAGCAGCAACGGCGGAAAAGGACGTGATCTGGTCATGCCCGCGCGCCATCAGTACCAGCATGAACATGACAAACACCGCAATATACACCGAGAAAAACCCCCACACGGCTTCCACCACGTTTTCCGGCAACGGGTGGCGGTTGATCTTGATGCTGATACGTGCATTGGGGTGGATCAGGCGGCTGACTTCGCGCATCCCCTGTTTCACCAAGAGCAGGAAACGGATCACCTTCATCCCGCCCGCCGTCGACCCCGCGCAGCCGCCAACAAAGCTGGCGAACAGCAACAATACCGGCAGGAATCCTGGCCACTGACTGTAACCGGTCGTGGTGAAACCTGTGGTAGTGCCGATCGACACCACATGGAACAGCGAATGCCGCAAAGCCTCCCCGATTTCGGGGTGGGTTTCGGTATGGAACAGGTACAGCGTGCTGACCACGGACAGTCCAAGCATCAGGCTGATGTAGGTGCGGAATTCGGAATCCCGCCAGTAACCCAAGATATTGATGCTGCGCCAAGCGATGAAATGCAGGGCGAAATTGATCCCTGACAATAACATGAACACGATGGCGACTGCCTCGATAGCGCTGCTGTCGAATGCCCCCAGGCTGGAATCGTGGGTGGAAAACCCGCCAATTGCCACTGTGGTAAAGCTGTGCGAAACGGCATCAAACCAGTCCATCCCCGCCAGCCGGTACGCCAGCGTGCACAACAGCGTCAGCGCCAGATAGATATACCACAGCAGCTTGGCCGTTTCGGTGATGCGCGGCGTCAGTTTGGCATCTTTCATCGGCCCCGGCGTTTCCGCCCGGTACAACTGCATTCCCCCCACCCCCAGCATCGGCAGGATCGCCACCGCCAGCACGATAATGCCCATGCCGCCCAGCCATTGCAGCTCCTGGCGGTAAAACAGGATGGAGCGTGGCAAGCTATCCAGCCCGATGATCACGGTTGCCCCGGTAGTGGTCAGCCCGGAAACGGACTCGAACACCGCATCCGTCACCGAAATTTCCACCGAATCCGACAGGATGAAAGGCACAGCACCGGAAATGCCCAGTACCGTCCAGAACAGCACCACGATCAGGAAGCCATCCCGCGAGCGCAACTCACCCCGTTCGCGCCGCACCGGCAGCCACATGAACAGGCCGCTGAGCAGCACCAGTGCAAAGCCTTCCCAGAAAGGTGCCAGAACCGGGTCGCCCATTACCCAGCCGACCAGGATCGGCGGCAGCATGGTCAGGCTGAACGTCATCAGTAGTAACCCGAGAATCCGTTGTATGACTTTGTACTGCATCCTCTCCCAACAATAATTCGCTAGCGCCGCCAGAATGCCGGGGTCAGCAACACCAGCACCGTAAACAGTTCCAGCCGCCCCATCAGCATGGCCAGTGACAGCCACCATTTGGAAAAATCATCCAGCCCGGCAAAGTTGGAAGCCACATCCCCCAACCCTACCCCCATGTTGTTCAGGGTGGCCGCCACTGCCGAAAATGCCGTCACCTGATCCTCGCCATCCGCAATCACGCCCAGCATAAAGACCGTGAATACCGCGATGTACATGGCGAAAAAACCCCACACGGATTTTACCACCTTTTCCGGCACCGGTTCGCCGTTGATTTTGACATGCATCTGCGCCGATGGATGTGACAGCAGGTTGACTTCACGGATGCCCTGTTTCATCAGCAACAACATCCGGATCACCTTGATGCCACCGCCGGTGGAACCCGCGCACCCCCCCACGAAACTGGTCAGGATCAGCAATACCGGCAGGAAATTCGGCCATACCGAATGGTCACTGATCAGCAAGCCAGTTGAGGTCATGACAGACGTCACATGGAACAGGGCGTACCGGAACGCATCTGCTGGGCTTTCCGTTGTATTAAATTCCGCCAGCAGGAACGTGGTCACCAGCGTCAGCAGGATAATGATCAGGGTATACGCGCGGAATTCAGAATCCTGCCAGTAAATTTTCACATCCATGCTGCGCCAGGCGATGAAGTGCAAGCTGAAATTCATCCCCGCCGCGAACATGAATATGATCGTGATGTAGTCAATGGCGCTATTGTCGAAGTAGGCGATACTGGCGTCATGGGTGGAAAACCCCCCGGTCGAGAGCGCTGAAAAGCTGTGGCAGACCGCATCAAACCAACTCATCCCCACCACCCGGTAAGCCAGCAGGCACAGCAGGGTCAGCGCCAGATACACATACCACAGCAACTTGGCGGTTTCGGTAATGCGCGGGGTCAGTTTGGCATCCTTGATCGGCCCTGGCGTTTCCGCCCGGTACAGCTGCATTCCCCCCACCCCCAGCATCGGCAGGATGGCGACTGCCAGCACGATGATGCCCATGCCGCCCAGCCAGTGCAGTTCCATGCGGTAGAAATTGATCGAGCGCGGTAACCCATCTATCCCGGTGATGACGGTCGCGCCGGTGGTGGTGAAGCCGGAAACGGTTTCAAAAAAGGCATCGGCGGCGGAAAAATGCAGCGAATCCGACAGCATGAACGGCACTGCCCCAGCAGCACTGAGGCCAAACCAGAACAGAACTGCCACCAGAAAGCCATCGCGCAAGCGCAATTCGCCATGCTGGTGACGTACTGGCAACCATAGCAATACGCCGCTGGTGAGAATCAGGAAAAAACCATCCCAGAAATTGGACAGCTCCGGGTCGCCCATCAGCCAACCGACCAGGATGGGGGGCAGCAGGGTCAGGCTGAATACCATCAGCAACAATCCCAGGATGCGCTGGATGATCTTGAGTTGCATGGGCAGGTTTTACCCTTAGAAGTAATGGATACCGACCTGGAACAGTTTTTCAACCGCAGGCACGTAACGTTTGTCAGTCACGAACATGATGATGTGGTCGTTGGCTTCCAGCACGATGTCGTCTGTGGCTATCAGCACGTCCTCCTTGCGCACCACCGCCCCGATGGTGGCACCTGGCGGCAGCTTGATTTCGTCCAGCCGCCTGCCCACAACCCGCGAGGTTTTGTAGTCGCCGTGGGCAATCACTTCCAGGGCTTCGGCGGAACCCCGGCGCAGCGCGTGCACTGCCACGATGTCACCACGGCGGATGTGGGTCAGCAGCGCACCGATGGTGACCTGTTGCGGGGAAATGGCGAGGTCGATGCTGCTTTCCACCAGATCCACGTAGCTGGGGCGGTTGATCAGGCACATCACCCGCTTCGCCCCCAGCCGTTTGGCCAGCATGGAAGAGAGGATATTGGCTTCGTCATCGTTGGTGATGGCAATGAACACATCGGTGTTTTCGATGTTTTCCTCAATCAGTAGGTTTTCGTCGGCGGCGTCACCTTCCAATACGATGGTTTTGTCAAGACGTTCGGCCAGCTTGGCGGCACGGTCGTTGTTTTTTTCGATGATCTTGACCTGATAGCGGGACTCTTCCAGCTGGCGTGCCAGCCGGTTGCCGATATTGCCGCCACCGGCCAGGATGATGCGCTTGTAAGGCTTGTCGAGCTTGCGTAACTCGCTGATGATGGCGCGGATATGTTTGGGGCTGGCGATCAGGAAAATTTCATCATTGGCTTCCACCACGGTGTCGCCGTTGGGGATGAGCGGCTTACCCTTGCGGAACAATGCAGCAACCCGCGCCTGCAAGCCGGGCATGTGCTCGTGCATGTCGCTGAGCGGATGCCCAACCAGCGGGCCGTCATGCAGTGCCTTGACCCCGACCATTTGCACCTTGCCACCGGCAAAATTCAGTACCTGCAACGCGCCGGGGTGGGAAATGAGGCGGAAAATGTGTTCCGTCACCAGTTGTTCCGGGCTGATCAGCACGTCGATGGGGACAGCGTCCGGGGCAAACAGTTCCCTGCGGTCGAGGTAGTGGGAAGAGCGGATGCGGGCAATTTTGGTGGGGGTGCGGTACAGGGTGTGCGCTACCTGGCAGGCGACCATGTTGATTTCGTCGCTGTTGGTGACGGCAACCAGCATGTCGGCGTCTTCGATTCCGGCGCGTTCCAGCACACGCGGGTAGGATGCCTGGCCGGTTTCGACCCGCACATCCAGTTTTTCGCGCAAATCCCGCAGGGCGGCGGCGTTGGTGTCGACAATGGTGACATCATTGTCTTCGTTTGCCAGCGCGGCAGCAACGGAATGGCCGACTTGCCCGGCCCCGAGGATCAGGATTTTCATGGCGAGCGTTTAGCGTCCGTATTTTTTCGGGTCAACGTTGAGGGAACGCATCTTGCGGTACAGATGGGTGCGTTCCATCTGCACTTGGTCGGCCAGTTTGCTGACATTGCCATCGACTTGCTTGAGCTGGTAGATGAGGTAATCGTGCTCAAACTGTTCGCGCGCTTGCCGCAGTGGCAGGTCGAACAGGCTTTCGGGGATGTGGCCGATTTCCTGCGAAAAGACCGGAATGCGTGTGCCCACGGCTTCTTCCGCCTCATCCAGCGACACTTCAGTGTCAGCACCCAGGATCAGCAAGCGTTGCACCAGATTGCGCAGTTCGCGGATGTTACCCGGCCAGCTATGGTTGCGCAGGAAGTTTTGCGCCGCCAGCGAAATGTGCCGGTAGGGCAGGCCATCCTGCGCGGTCAGCAGGTCAACGTAATGGTTGAGCAGTTCCGGCACGTCTTCCGGGTGTTCGCGCAGGGGCGGGATCATCAGCGGCACAACGTTCAGCAGGTAGTAGAGTTCCTCGTTGAACTTGCCGCCCTTGATGTCATCCTGCAAGTCGTGGGAAGAGGCGGCCATTAGGGTCATGTCGAGTTCCACCCATTCGCGCCCGCCCATGCGCATGAAACGGTTTTCCTTGAGCGCATTCAGCAGGCGGGTTTGGGTATGGTTATCCAGTTCGAAAATTTCCGCCAGGAACAGCACGCCGCCATTGGCTTCGTCCAGTAGGCCGTAATGGATTTTGCTGTCGTCTTCCCTGCCAAACAGCAGGTTGTCGAGCGCATGGGAAGCCGCACGGCTGGACGACAGGGCCGCACGCACGAAAGGCCGGTTTTTGCGGTTGCCGAGGGAATGGATATAGCGGGCGAACATTTCCTTGCCCGCGCCGGGCTCACCGTACAGCAACACGCGCGTGTCGTGTTGGGCGATACGGCGTGCCTGTTCGCGCAGGCGTTGCATGGCCTGGCTACCGCCGACGGGTTCCAGTGAACCGGACATTTGCTTGCGCAGGCCACGGTTTTCCTTTTCCAGCTGGTTGGAGCGCAGTGCGTTGCTGACCGTCAGCAGCATCTTTGCCATCGACAGCGGCTTTTCAATGAAATCGTAAGCGCCCAGCTTGGTGGCTTCGACTGCGGTTTCGATAGTGCCGTGCCCTGACATCATGATGACCGGGCAGCACAGGGTATCGTTTTCACGCCATTCCTTGAGTAGGGAAATGCCATCCTGTCCTGGCATCCAGATGTCGAGCAGGATCAGGTCAGGCTTGCGGCTGCGGTGCAGTTCGCGGGCTTTGGCGGCGTTTTCGGCGGTAACGACCTTGTAGCCTTCGTCTTCCAGGATTTCGCTGACGAGTTGGCGGATATCCGGCTCGTCGTCCACTACCATGATGTATTGTGCTGTCATACTCCCTGCTCCTGTTAACTCACTGGCAACTTCACGCTGATTATAGCGCCTCCTCCATCCAGATTGCGCGCTGTCAGATGGCCGCCGTGTTCTTCCACGATTTTTTTTACGATTGCCAGCCCCAGGCCGGTTCCCTTGTGTTTGCTGGTGACGTATGGCTCGAACAGGCGTGGCAACAGTTCGGGCGGGATGCCGGGGCCGTTGTCCTTTACGTTCAGGAGGGCTTGCCTGACATCCGGGTGGAATTGGGTGCTAAGGATGACGGTAGCGTTGCTGACATGGTTTTCTTCCAGGGCTTCCAGCGCGTTTTTGATCAGGTTGACCAGTAACTGGCGGATGCGGTGAATGTCCAGTTGCAAGGGGGGAAGCTGCCCGTCCAGTTGCACCTCCAGATGCATTTGGCCTTCGTTGACGCGGTAAAGGTCAGCCACTTCCTGCACCAATGCGTTCAGGTCAACCCGTTGCAGATGCAGGTTGGGGGCGCGGGCGTATTCGCTGAAAGCATTCACCATGCCCTTGAGGTTGTCGACCTGCTGGATAATGGTGTTGGTCATGCGTTTGAGGAAACTGGCTGATTCCTCGTTGAGTTCGCCCGACAGTTTGCGGGTCAGGCGTTCGGCGGAAAGCTGGATCGGCGTCAGCGGGTTCTTGATCTCGTGCGCCAAACGGCGGGCAACTTCCCCCCAAGCGGCATCGTGTTCAGCCTGGATCAGGTCGGTGACATCATCAAACACCAGCACGGAGCCTTGCCGGGAGGATGAGGCGGCAGGCAACGCCGCGCCCCGGCAAACCAGGATCAGCTTGCCCTCATCCGTGCTCAGGGTAATTTCGGATTGCCAGTCAGTTGAGCCAGTGGTGTCTTGCAACTGGCTCTGGGCAATGTCCAGAAACGGTTGCAGTTGCGGTACGGCGGCGCTCAGTTCCGGCAGGGTCTTGCCGGCATGTTCCAGCAGCGGCTGGCGCAGGATGTTGCTGGCGGCGGAATTGACCCGACGGATGACACCGTTTTCATCCAGTGTAATGACGCCGGAGGTCAGGTGTTCCAACACCACATGCAGGTAATCGTGTTCCTGCTGCAACTGGCGGCGTGCCTGTTCGCGTTCGGCGCGGGCGTCGGAGAGGCGTTTGGTCATGGTGTTGAAGGAGCGCGCCAGCAGGCTGAAGTCATCGCGTTCGGAAACCGGGATTTTCTTGTCCAGATCCCCGGCGGCTACTGCCAGTGTGCCTTCCACCAGGGTGCGCACCGGTCGGGTCAGGCGGCGCGAAAACACAAATGCCGCCCACAGTGAAAACAGCGCGGTCATGACCATAATGACCAGGATCGTCAACCGGAAGGCATTCTTGACCGCATCACGCTGGAATTCCAGGCTGCCGTATTCGCGCTGGGCGTTTTCCACACTTTCGGTCAGGCTCTTTTCCAGCTCGGCAACCGGGAATAAAGCGGTGAGGACGCCACTGTACTGATTCTGTTCACCGTAGTGGAGGCTGACCGCCACCCGCGATGACAGCTTTTCCGGCCCGTCTGTTTCCAGCTTGTAATAGTAACTGCGGGTTTGCAGCGCCCGTAACATGCTGCGGTCAGGCAGGCGCGGGATCAGGGTTTTGGTATCGGTCAGCGCCTGAGCGACCAGCCGCTGGGAGCTGTCGATCAGCAACACTTCGCTGGCGCCGGACGACAGGAAGTGTTCCAGCAGCAGGGCGATGTCGTAACTTTCCGCCCCCTGGATATTGCGTTTGAGCTGTTCCAGCGCAGCCAGGTGTTCCTGCCGACGGATGCTGAGCGCCAACTGGCTGAGGTGCAGGGCATCATCCAGCGCCTGGCCGACTTCCACCGCGAACCAGCGGTCGATGCGCGTGCCGATCAGGTTGATGGAAAACAGGGAGACGAACAATACCGGCAACAAGGTCAGGCCGAGAAAGCCGGTCATCAGCCGCAGGGTGAAACGCGAGCCAGCCTGACGGGTGCGCCACTGGTTGAAGATGCGGAACAGGTTAAACAGGATGATGACGCTCAGCAGTACCAGCAGCACGGCGCTGGGGTAGAGCGGCCAGTCGCCATAGCGGTCAGCCTTTTCCGGGCTGAGGGTGATAAGGTTGAGGAGCGACAGCGATACCAGCAGCAGGAAAAATACCACTACCACTGGCAGCCATTGCCAAAGGCGTTTTTTCAGGGTATCGGCCACAACACTCCATCACTGTGCAGTGAATAGCGGTCAGTAAACATTTCCTGCAACTTGAGGGGCAGTTTCAGGGATTTGGCGCTCAGTTTCGCAGTGACAAAAATGGACGCATCGTTATGGTAGGCCGTTTCCGGTAGTTTCGGCAAACGGTAATCCGTCAGGGTTCCCAGTTGTTCCAGCGCAGCGGGCAGATTAGGAAGGTTCCAGTTTTCGCCGGTATCCTTCCTCACCACCTGATACTGCTTGCTCAAGGGCTGGTATTGCAGCTCGCTGCGTACCGTCACCAGTTGCTTTTGGCTATTCCACCACCAGGTGTTGTGCCACTCAAGGGTGAAGCGGATTTCGTTTTCCAGCGTCAGGCCATTGAGCAGGCCCTCGCGCAGGTAATCGGTCAACTGGTAGTCCAGTTTGAGGTTGTTCACCAACGCTTTGGACGGGTTGAGGTTGCGGATGGAAAATTCACTGAAACGGATGCCATTATCCGCTGCCACCGCTTGCCCCAGCAGACAGACCAGCCCCACCAATAATGAAAAGGAATATGCCCGGAAAATTTTTGCTGTTATCACTGTTGGTTAGTCCTACACCACTTTGTGCAGTAATGCGTAATAGAAGCCGTCCATGCCTTGTTCACCGGGCAGGATTTGCCGCCCAATGGCCAGTGTATGCCCCCACCCGGCCTCAATCGGCAGGTGTCTGGCATCGGCTTGTTTGCCCAAAAAGGTTTCCACCTGACGGATATTTTCCTCCGGCAGGATCGAGCACGTTACATACAACAGTTTCCCCCCCGGGCGCAAGCTTGGCCATAAATTATTCAGCAAATGTGCCTGTTCCTGTTGCAAGGCTGCGATGTCGCTATCCCGCCGCAACACCTTGATGTCAGGGTGTCGGCGGATAACGCCGGTGGCTGAACAGGGGGCGTCCAGCAGGATTCGGTCAAATGGCTGGCCGTCCCACCATGCCGTGAGTTCACCGGCATCAGCGGCGACCACCCTGGCTTGCAAATGCAGGCGGGAAAGGTTTTCCGTCACCCGGCGCAGGCGTGTTTCGCTGCTGTCGATGGCGGTGAGGTGTAAATCCGTCGTGGTTTCCAGTAAATGGCTAGTTTTACCGCCGGGGGCGGCGCAGGCGTCGAGCACATGCATTCCTGGCTGGCAATCCAGCAAGCCTGCGGCCAGTTGCGCGGCGGCGTCCTGCACGGAAACTGTGCCTTCGTGGAAGCCGGGTAGTTGCTCGACGCCGACCGGGGTTTGCAGGTTCAGGGCACTGGCCACCGTCTCCACCGTCTCGGCGGCGATACCGGCGGCGCGTAGTATTTGCCAGTAGGTTGCGGTGCTTTGTTGGCGCTGGTTGACGCGCAGGGTCATGGGTGGGTGGGCATTGCTGGCGGCGAGGATGTTTTCCCACGCATCCGGCCATGCTTGGCGGATACGCGCCAGCAGCCAGTCGGGGAAGGCATGGCAAGCGACGGGTTGCGTATCCACCTGCGCCAGTATGCTTGCCTGACGGCGGATAAAGCCGCGCAGGACACCGTTGACCAGCCCGCCTGCCCAGGCTTTTTTTAGCTTTTTTGCGGCTGCAACGGTTTCATTGACAGCGGCGTGATCAGGGGTACGTTGGTAAAGCAGTTGGTAGAGGCCGATGCGTAACAGGCATTCCACATCCTTGTCGGCTTTTTTCAGCGGCTTGGTCAGCAGGATGGCGAGAATGGCGCTGAGACGTTCGTGCCAGCGCAATGCGCCGAAACACAGGTCGCGTAGCAGTGCCTGATCCTGGCTGCTGAGGCTGGTGGCGGTGTAGTTTTGCAATACCTCGGTGAGGGACTCGCCGTCGTAGATGACCCGTTGCAGGCAGCGGGCGGCAGTGGCGCGGGTGCTCAAGGGGCGTTACCCCCCGACCCTTCCCCTGCAAGGGGGGAGGGGAGAAAAGAGACGCCCAACAGGGAGCGGCCATTGAGGAATTGTTCGGCGCTGAGGCGTTTGCCGCCGGGCAGTTGCAGGCTGAGGATACGCACAACGCCATCGCCAGTGGCAATGTCGATGCCTTCCCGGCTTTCGGCAATCACCGTGCCGGGGGATGAAGAAACCCCTCCCGGTCTTTCCTTATCAAGGGAGGAGCCGGGCCGGACTCCGCCTTCTTGTCCCTCCCCTGAAAAGGGGAGGTTAGGAGGGGTTTCTTTTACGCACGAAGCAAACAACCGCAATGGCTTCCCATCGTACAGCGTGTAAGCCGTCGGCCAAGCGTCAAACGCGCGGATGGTGCGGTCAAGCACTGATGCCGGTTGTGTCCAGTCGATTTCAGCCTCCGCCTTGTTGAGCTTGTGGGCGTAATTGGCCAGCGCGTCATCCTGCGGCTCGGGTTGCAGCTTGCCAGCGCACAGCAAGTCCAGCGTGTGCAACAGCGCTTCCGCGCCCATCGCCGCCAGTTTGTCGTGGATGCTTTGCCCGCCATCCTGCGCGGTGATCGGGCACACGGCTTTGTAGAGCATGTCGCCGGTATCCAACCCCGCCGCCATCTGCATGATGGTCACACCGGTATCGCGGTCACCTGTCTGGATGGCGCGCTGGATTGGGGCAGCCCCACGCCAGCGCGGCAGCAGCGAGCCGTGGATGTTGAGGCAACCATAACGTGGGATGTCCAATACCGCCTGCGGCAGGATCAGGCCGTAAGCGGCGACAATCATCACGTCGGGGGCGTAAGCGCGTAGTTTGTCCTGTTCCTCGGCGGGTTTCAGCGATAAGGGTTGTTCGACGGGAATGCCCGCTTCCACCGCGACCTGCTTGACCGGGCCGAACGACAGCTTGCGCCCGCGCCCGGATGGCCGGTCAGGTTGGCAGTATACCGCCACCACCTGATGGTGGGAGGCCAGCAGGGCTTGCAGGGCAGGGACGGCAAAATCAGGCGTACCGGCATAAACAATTTTCAACGCTGGTGCGGGTTCTGCGCTGGAATTCATGCCGTTGCTGCCCGCGTGGCGCGTTTGGCATGTTCCTTTTCCCATTTCTGCACCACTTTGCGGGCGCGTTGCTGTTTGAGAGTGGAAAGGTAATCGACGAACAGCTTGCCTTCCAGGTGATCCATTTCATGCTGGATGCAAATGGCCAGCAACCCGTCGGCGTCGCGTTCGAACACGTTGCCGTCACGGTCAAGGGCGCGCACCCGGATGCGTTCGGCGCGGGTGACCTTTTCGTAGAAATCGGGTACGGAGAGGCAGCCTTCCTCATGCTCGATGCTGCCTTCCTTGCTGAGGATTTCCGGGTTAATCAGGCACAGTGGCTCGGTTTTGTCCTCGGAAACGTCAATGGTGATGATGCGCTGGTGGACATTAACCTGGGTAGCAGCCAAGCCGATGCCTTTGTTGGCGTACATGGTTGCAAACATGTCTTCCACAATCTGGCGGGTAGCGGTGTTGACTTCGCCTACCGGGGCGGCTTTTTTGCGTAAACGCGGGTCTGGGTGATGTAAAATCTCAAGCTGTGCCATTGTAAATACCGAAAATCTAAAAGTTCTGAATGCTTTGCAGGCTATCGTTTATTATACCCCGTACATCCAACACATAAGAATCACAAGGATACCATGATGCGGCATTCTTCCATTGTTTTCATGAAAACCCTATGCCTTGGCCTGGCGTCTGCGGTTGCCCTGAGTGCTTGTGGCACACCAGTAAAGCCCAACCCGCAGCCTGTCAGCAACCATTATGACAATTACTATGGGCAGCCTTCCACGCAATCAAGGGATGTCTTTGATTATGGTGGGGTGGTGGTCAACCCGTCGGCTCCGCGTACCTATGTGGTGAAAAAAGGCGATACCCTGTGGGGCATCGCCCGCAAATTCCTTAATACCCCGTGGTACTGGCCGGAGGTTTGGGACAAGAACCAAAGCATACGCAACCCGCACCGGATTTTCCCCGGCGATGTGCTGACGCTGGATTATGCGCAAGGGGGGGGCAACAAGCTGATGCCGCGCATCCGTATCGACCGGCGCGGAGAGGGCGACCCGATTGCTTCCCTGACGCCTTACCTGATCTGGCCACGGGTGCTGGATGAAGCCACCATCAAGAATTCGCCTTACATCCTGGCATCACAGGATGACCACGCGCTGATCACCGAAGGCGAAACCATTTACGTGAACAACCTGCGTAATTCACAGCCTGGAACGCGCTGCGCCATCTTCCACCCCAACAAACCACTGCATGACACCCGTACCGGGCAGTTGCTGGGCTACGAAGTCACCTATGGCGGTTATAGCCGGGTGGAACGCATCGGCAATCCGGCCACCGCCACGGTGCTGGACGCCAAGCGGGAAATCCGCAAGGGCGACCGCTTGCTGTTGCCAGTGGATGAAACCGCCAACCTGAGCGGCAAGGTGTTCCATGCGCCCAGCTTCAAGGTGCGCGGTGACATCATTTCGCTGTTTGATGCGGAATACATCAGCGGCAACCACATGATTGCCGCCATTAACAAAGGGCGGCGTGACCGCATTGAGGTCGGCCATACCCTCGGTGTCTACACGCAAGGCAAGTATGTGGTGGATACGGTGGAATCCTGCAACAGCAAGACTGGCGCGGTGTGCAGCCAGTTACCGCCGGAAAAGGTCGCCAATCTGGTGGTCTACAAGGTAACCGACCGGGTCAGCTATGGCCTGATCATGGATGCTACCCGTGAAGTGAAGGATGGGGATAAAATCGGTAATCCATAATTGCCCGTTTCCACACGCCATGACTATCAACCTAT
This sequence comes from Thiothrix nivea DSM 5205, assembly GCF_000260135.1. Taxonomy (NCBI): domain Bacteria; kingdom Pseudomonadati; phylum Pseudomonadota; class Gammaproteobacteria; order Thiotrichales; family Thiotrichaceae; genus Thiothrix; species Thiothrix nivea. Next base: position 2,528,583 of record NZ_JH651384.1, read on the forward strand.
CTGACGAAGAACTGCGCGCCCGCCTGCATTTCTGGCGCGCCAAAGGCATCGGCCCCGGCAGTATGCGCCGTATCGTCGAGCATTTCGGTGGTGCTGCCGCCGCGTTGGCGGTATCTGACAATGCCTTGCTGGAAGCAGGGCTGAAGCGCGAAGGCATTGCCGCCTACCGGGAAACGCCCGCCAATGCCGCCGAGCCTGACTGGCGCTGGCTGGAGGCTGCCGATCAGCATTACATCCTGGTGCCGGAAGACAGCCGTTACCCCAACCTGCTCAAGCGTATCCGTACCGCGCCGCCGCTGCTGTTCGCCCTCGGCAACCCGGAGTTGCTCAACGACCCGCAAATCGCCATGGTCGGCAGCCGCAACCCTACCCAGGGCGGCAAGGAAAACGCGCGTGCTTTCGCCGCCCATTTCGCCGCCAACGGCCTGACCGTCACCAGCGGACTGGCGGTCGGGATCGATGCCCACAGCCATGAAGCCGCGTTGGAAGCGGGTGGCCAAACCATCGCCGTAGTTGGTAATGGCCTTGACATCATCTACCCATTACGTAACCGCAAGCTGGCGGAACGCATCGCCGCGCAGGGCTGTATCGTTTCCGAATTCCCCATCGGCATCCAGGCGCACCCGCAGCATTTCCCGCGCCGTAACCGCATCATCAGTGGCATGAGTTTCGGTGTGCTGATTGTGGAAGCCGCCCTGCAAAGCGGTACACTGGTCACCGCACGCCACGCGATGGAGCAAGGGCGGGAAGTGTTCGCCATCCCCGGTTCCATCCACAACCCGCTGGCGCGTGGCTGCCACCACCTGATCCGCCAGGGAGCCAAGCTGGTGGAAACCGCCAATGACGTGCTGGAAGAAATCGCCCCGCAACTGAATGTCTGGTTGCAGCAGGATAAAGCCGCCACATCCACCCAGGGGCAACTGGCGCTGACCGGCGTTAATGACGTGCAACCCATTGATACCTTTGATCCGGAATATGCGCAAGTGCTTGATGCGCTGGGCTACGAACCGCTACCGATAGACCGGATTATCCTGAATACAGGCTTGACCGCCGAGGAAGTTTCATCCATTCTGCTTATGCTGGAACTTCACGGCCTGGTGGCGGCGTGTGGTGGTGGGCACTACATGCGGCTGGGTTCAGGAAATGGAAACTGATGAAAGAAAACACCCTCGATGTCCTTTTTTACCTGTTCGACAATTACCCGGAAATGGGTGACAACCTGCCGGAGGATCGCGCCTCCATGCACGGTTATTTGCAGGAAGCCGGTTTCCTGAACAGTGAAATTAACCGCGCTTTCGACTGGCTGGAAAGCCTGGGGGATGAAGCCGAGCGGGTCGATGTCACCTACCGTTCTTCCACTATCCGCCTGTTTGCGCCGGAAGAACGCCGTTGGCTGGATGCGGAATCGCAGGGCTACCTGATTTTCCTGGAACAGGCGGGTGTCATCAGCCCGGAAGCCCGTGAGCAGATCCTCGACCGGGTGCTGGAATTGCAGGATAGCGACTTCAATCTCGACCGCCTCAAGTGGGTGGTGCTGATGGTGCTGCTCAACCGCCCTGAAGAAGGCAACAGCTTTTTCTGGGCGGAAGGCTTGAGTGTTGCCGGTGGCGCACCCGTGTTTCACTAAACGGACATTCTCCCCACGCCATGCTTGTGGCATGATAGCGGCCTTGTGTGATCAACCAAAGGCCGCCACCATGACCTCCAAACCCAACTGGTTTACTGAACTGTCTGATTCCGGAACAATTTTTGGTTTGGAACTGACGGATGCGGGCAAAATCCATGAGGAGCAGACCCCGTTCCAGACGCTGGAAATCTACGACACCACCACCTTCGGCAAGCTGATGACGCTGGATGGTTGCACCATGGTCACCACCCGCGACAATTTCGTCTACCATGAAATGATGGCGCACCCGGTGCTGTTCAGCCACCCCGCGCCCAAGCGTGTGTGCATCATCGGTGGGGGCGATTGCGGCACTTTGCGCGAAGTGTTGAAACACCCCGAAGTCGAGTCCGCCATCCAGATCGACATTGACGAGCGCGTTACCCGCGTCAGCGAAATGTTTTTCCCCGAACTGTGCGAATCTAACAACGACCCACGCGCCACCCTGGCGTTTGAAGACGGCATCGCCTGGATCAACCATGCGGAACCCGGTTCCCTCGACATCCTGATCGTTGACAGTACTGACCCGGTAGGGCCGGGGGCGGTGTTGTACAGCGAGGAATTTTTCCGTGGCTGCTGGAATGCGCTGGGTGAAAATGGTTTGCTGGTGCAGCAGAGCGAATCCCCACTGGTTCATGCTGAGAAGATCATCAAGCCGATGCACGACACCATGCGCAAGGCCGGTTTCAGTGACATCCGGTTGCACCAGTTCCAGCAGGTGTGCTACCCGACCGGTTGGTGGAGTTGCACCGTGGCGGCCAAAAGCGGCCAGGTCAACTTTGCGCGGGCGGCGGCAGCGGAACAGCTAGTGTTCCCGACCCGCTATTACAATGCCGAAATTCACAAGGGCAGCGCCGCGCTGCCACAATTCCTGAAAGAATTGCTGGACTGAGCATTCCGAACTTATCCATCGACAGTCGGTCTACTGGAATGCACATACCGGTTCATGCATGTATGACCGGTATGTCGCCTGACTCAATAAAATTCCAGGGGACACCATCATGAAACCATTATTGACCACTGTATTACTGGCTGCCAGCCTGGGCGGCTGCGCCCTGCCGCCCACTAGCGGCGAAATACCCACCCTGAAACTCGAAGATTCACAACTGGCTGCTTTGCGTACCCTGCTGGGCGTGACGGAAAGCAGCCCGTTCAGCATCAAGGTGCTAGACCAGGATCGCAACGCCAGCCTGAGCGCCGGTGACGTTGCTGTGCTGTCCGGCGGCATTACCAACGGGGAAATCAGCCGCCGCAAGCTCAGCGTCAGCGATGTCCAGACCCTCAACGCCAATCTCAAGCCCGATTACGGCAGCCTGGCACGGCAATTGCTGGCGGTTGAATCACAGTGGCGGGAAAAACGCCCCAGCCATTACACCTATACCCTGCAACGTTCCTGTTTCTGCCCAAAGGACTTCCTCAAGCCGCTGGAAATCCGTGTGTTCAAGAACAGCGTGCAGCAAGCCAGGATCATGCCGGAAGGCAAGCCCTTGCCCAAATCCCGTAAGGGTGAAGCGTTGGTCATCGAGGATCTGTTCGCCGTCATCCACCGCGCCATCAATAGTCAGGCAGCGGCCATTGATGTGACTTACGACCCGTTGTATGGCTTCCCTACTACCTTGTTTATCGATCAGGATAAGAATATGGCGGATGAAGAAATCAGTTACGCCGCCAGCAATTTCAAGCCAGCCAGCGGGCTGAAACCCAAACCCTAATAAGTGCTGATTCCATTTGGGATGGGTATGTGGTTGTGTGGGGCCTTCCGAGCCATCCTTGCCGCTGATGCAAACATGGAAGATGGGGTTTTCGTCCCATTTTCCAGTAAACGTATTACAATGCGCTACTTAAACAACAAAAACGCAGTATCCGCACCATGCCGCAAACCACCGAATTACTGACCACCCTGAAAAAGCTGCTCAAGCGCCACAACAAGACCTATGTCGACGTAGCCACCTGCCTGGAACTGTCGGAAGCCAGCGTCAAACGCCTATTTTCCGAACAAAACCTGTCACTACAACGGCTGGATGCCATCTGTGCCCTGCTGGGCATGGAAATTTCCGACCTCGTGCACGAAATGCATTCGGAACACGCCAAACCGATCAGCGAACTGAGCCATGCACAGGAAAAGGAAATTGCCGACGACCTGTTCCTGATGATGGTGACAGTGTGTGTACTCAACCGCTGGTCATTGCAGGACATTACCAGCCGCTACCACTTCAGCGAAACCCAGATAATCCGCTACCTTGCCCACCTTGATCGCCTGAACATCATCGAACTGCAAGCGGGCAACCGCATCAAGCTGCTGGTCGCACCCAACTTCAAATGGCGTGATGACGGCCCGATCATGCAACTGTTCCGCGCCAAGATTGAGACCGAATACTTCCGTACTACCTTCACCAAGGAGAGTGAGAAACTGATCGTCCTCAATGGAATGCTCAGCGATGCCAGCAATGCTTTATTCCAACGCAAAATGGCGCAACTGGCCAAGGATTTCGACACCCTGAGCAAGGATGACGCCAGCCTGCCGATTGGCGAACGCAAAGGTTCCACCCTGCTGGTCGCCATCCGCGACTGGGATTATGAACGCCTGTTTGGAGCGCAACGCAGAGTATGAACCCGCGCATCCATACCCAAGGTTGGGACGACTACGAACTCATCGACGCAGGCAATGGCCACAAGCTGGAACGTTGGGGAACGATCATCACCATCCGCCCCGAAGTGCAGGCTTATTTCAAACCCGGCATGTCTGCAAGTGAATGGCAAGCGCTGACCCATTGGCGCTTTACCGAAACCGGTAACCAAAGCGGGCAGTGGCAGGCACTCAAGCCGGAAGCTCCAGAAAAGTGGCAAATCCGCTACCGCACCCTGCGCTTCCAACTGGAACTGACCCGTTTCAAGCACCTCGGCCTGTTCCCGGAACAGCGCAGTAACTGGGATTTTATCGCGGAACACCTGTCTGCTGGCGGGCGCTTCCTCAACCTGTTTGCCTATACCGGCGCAGCTTCTTGCATGGCACGCAGCACCGGCGCGGAAACCCTGCACGTCGATTCCGTCAAACAACTCATTACTTGGGCGCATACCAACATGGAAGCAAGCGGCCTTGCTGACATCAAGTGGGTACGCGAAGACGCCCTGAAATTCGCCGAGCGCGAACTCAAGCGCGGCAGGCAATACGACGGTATCATCATGGACCCGCCTGCTTGGGGGCTGGGAGCGAAAGGCGAAAAGTGGAAGCTGGAAAACAAGCTGGAAGCACTGCTTGCCAGTGCGCAGGGCTTGCTGGCGAACAAGGGTTTCCTGATCCTTAATACCTATTCGCCAGCCGTTAGTTTGCCTGATATTACCCGGCTGGCGCACCGCCATTTCCGCCCGCAGGATTGCGAAATTGCTGAATTATGGATGCAAACCAGCAGCGGAAAAGCCTTGTACTACGGCAACCTGTTGCGGGTGCTGTCCCGGGCTGGCCGGTAACTGGCAATCCGGCTTGCCGGGTCAATGCCTGGATACCGGCCATTCTCTTATGCTGGAGGATGTAATGTTGTCACGAGCCGGTCAATTGCGTGGCGCAATGTGCGCGGATTGATGGGCTTGTAACTGACCCCGATGCCTGCTGCATGGATGGTTTCCAGTACCTCAGGGGAGGTATTGCCGGTAATCAGGATGGCGGGGATATCCCTGCCACTGAGTGTCCGCAATTGCTGGATCAGTTGCAGGCCAGTATAGCCATCCTGCAATTGGTAATCGCTGACGACCAAGTGGATGTCACGGTGCTGTTGCAGGATGGCGGCGGGGTTCAGGGTCGTGGCGGTGATGGCGGGGTAGTCCCACAGCCGGAACAGCATTTCCAGCGATTTGAGGACAGTCTGGTCATCTTCCACCAGCAGCGCCTTGCCTGGCAGTTGGGGGGCGCCGCCTTCGGTATCCATACCGGTAGCAATAACTGGCAACTTGCCGCCGGAGGTCAGCGGGACATTGATAAAAAACGTGCTGCCCCGGCCTTGCTCCGATTTCACCCCAACCTCATGTTCCAGCAGTACTGCCAGCCGCCGCACGATGGATAGCCCCAGGCCCAGCCCCTTCTGGCGGTTACGTTCCGGATTGTTCAACTGATAGAACTCGGTAAAAATCGCTTCCTGGGCATGGGTGGGAATGCCGATGCCATTGTCATGCACCTCGATCCGCAATGCCTTGCCCTGCCGCCGTCCGCCCAGCACAATCCGCCCCCCCGGTTTGCCGATGTGCTTGATGGCGTTGACCACAAAATTTTGGATGATGCGTTCCAGTTGTTTGGGGTCGGTATGCAGCCATACCCGCACCGGTACATATTCCAGTGTTATCCCGGCATTGACGGCCATCGACAGGTAACGTTGATAGACACGCTGGAGCAGGTCATGGGCCAGGGCTGGCTGTTTCTGGATGTCAATGCCACCGGTATCCAGCCGGGAAATGTCCAGCAGGGAGTTGAGCAGGTCGGTCAGGGCATCGGTAGCCTCCTGAAGTTTGGTGAAAACCTCCCGGTCATGTTTGCTTTTCAGGCTTTTATCCAGTGCATACTGGAAGAAATGGATGGCCTGTAACGGTTGGCGCAAATCATGGCTGGCGGCGGCAAAAAAACGGCTTTTTTCCTGGTTGGCGAGTTCCAGCCGTTTGGCCAGGCTGGCCTCACGCTCACGGCGCTCCAGCGCATCCATCAGGAACGCATTCACGTTGAGCGTGAGCCGCAACAGGATCAGGGTGTAAATGACGGCGGCAACGGCAGACCACACATGGAAATAATCAGGGGTCAGGAATGCGCCCCAGATCACTGGCACATTACAGGCAATGCCAAAAGACAACATGGCTGTGCGGCTAAACGCGGTGGCATTCAAACCGCCGCCAATCACACCCGCATACAGGATGATGTAAAGGAGGCTGTCGTCAGTGCGTTCCGCCCCTACGAACAGTATCCAGCCCAAACCCCAGGAAAAGCCCCGCAAGGAACTGGCCAGGGTTGAAACACGCGGCCACCAGTCACGGAATTTGTCTGGGTTGCGGTTGTAAAGGCCAAAAAAGATGAGCCAGCCCGCCCCCAACAGCAACTGGAAGGCAAACCACCAGGCACTGGCGGTGGAACGGGGCAGCAGGGCGTAGACGATGGCCGCCCCAACGGTGACGCTGACCGCGCCGGTCGTGATATGGTGGCGTTCCAGCCGGATGCGTTCGTCCAGCAGGGTCGAATCGGACAGATGTTGATGGGTAAGGCTATGCTGTTTCCACCACATTCAGGATACTAGCCCCAGCAACCGCGCCTTCTGGATGGCCTGGGTACGGTTGCTGGCTTCCAGCGCCTTGAGGATGGCGTGGAAATGCAGTTTCACCGTCCCCTCGGTGATGCCCAGCGTGTTGGCGATCTGTTTGTTGGAACTGCCGCTGGCTGCCAGCACCAGCACTTCCAGCAGGCGTGGCGACAGCAGTTTCTGCCCGCCATTGCCGTTAGGGTGCGGGGTTGCCCACAGTTTTTCCGGCACAAAAATACCGCCCGCCAGCATGTGGTGGATGGCTGCCGCCATTTCATCCGGCGAAAATGCCTTGGAAATGAAGCCGACTACGCCCAGGGCCAGCGCCTCGCGCACATGCTGGGGGGAGTCTGCCGCCGACAGGATGGCGATGCGCAACTCCGGCGCGATTGCCCACAGTTCCTGCAAATGCTGGAGGTTATCCACCCCCGGCATGGTGCGGTCGAGCAGCAACAGGTCAATGGCGGCATGGTTCTGGAGCTGGTTCTTGACCGCCTCCAGATGGCTGGCTTGATGGATCCGGCAACCGGGGAACTTGTCCCGCAACACCAGCACCAGCCCTTCCATGAACAACAGGTGGTCGTCGGCAATCAGCAAATTCAGCATGGCAGGTAAATCCCCTCAACGGTGGTATTGGCGCAATATACCGCGTCCTACGGTGGCCTGCGACCAACAGGTATCTCCCTTGGGTTTTAACGTTGATGATTTTATAATGCTTGGCACGGCTCTGGATAAATGCCGAGCACATCTTCCAATTGGTAGGCAACAGTGAAATCAACCTGCCCCGAACCGCCCGCACCCTCGCTTGATTGGTAATAGATGTACAAGGGCTTCTGCTTGTCACGTTCAAACTGGTAAAATGCCACGGTATTCAGCAGCGAATCGTCATCGCAAGACGTTTTGATTTTGGTTATGTTGCCTTCCCCAAAAGCCTTGATGTCCTGTTCACCATTGGCAATGGTTATTTCCACATCGGTGATAAACGTCCTGGCACCATTTACCGTTATTTCAGCATCGCCTGCCTTACCTAGCATTTGGTCATCATGTTTGCCAACTTCAGCATAGGGCCATTCCCATTCCACCCCTTGTATTTTCGCGGTGTCTTCCCAGCCATTATTGGTTTGGGGGTCACCGGCCTTGATTGCCATTGCGTCAATGATGGAATCAAAGGGTGCGGCTTCCGCAAATGGGGCTAAAAAAAACAGTGTCACGAATATTAACTTGAACTTCATTTATCACCATCCATCCATCCATCCATCCATTCATTGGTTTGCGTTTGGCAGATCCGGGTTATCAGGCCGCACATTGCTGCCTTCCCATGGCAAATAGGTTTCCGGCAAGCCGACAAACAGGTCATAGCTTGCATTGCCACGGGTAGCCGCCACGGTAATGCGGTATTGGTTTTTCTCTGATGGGGGCAATACGCCATACCAGGCATGGGCATCAGCACCTTCCTCGGCTCCTGGCAGTGCTTTCCAGTGGCCTTTTTTCTCGGCATATTCCACCGTGATGACCGCATTGTCTTCGGTGGAGGTAATGGCAACGCTCATATTTTTGCCCATGATGCCGCCGAGCGTATATTGCTTGGTTTCACCGCGTACAATCGAGCCAGAGACCGTTTTGGATATCTTGTTTTTGCCAAAAGCCAGCGTGTCGGCAAATGCGCCCAATGGCAGCGCCAGCATGACGCCGGTGCAGAGCAAGCTTGTCATCCAGTGTTTCATATAAAATTCTCCTTCCAATGTGATTCAAAATGTTTCAGTTTTTTCCGGCAGGCGAAGCCAGCGGTTTGGTTTCCACCTGCCGAGCCATGTCCCCGCTCGGGTCAAACGGCAGGGTGGCGGTGTAAAAATCCTGATCCTGGGGCAGCAGCATCCTGAAATCGTGGATTGGCTGGGTTGCCACTTCCACCTTGTCGGTAACGAAATCCAGCACATGCCCCCCGGCCTGTTTGTCCTTGCTGAGGAAATGCAGGTGATAGCCCGGTGCGTTCAGCCCTTTGGCGAAGGCGGGGCTACGGAACCCAACCAGCACTCCCTCGACATTTTCCAGATCAAAAACGGCCTGCTTTTTCACCACGTCCGGCAGGATCGGGTAAGGGCGGGATTGGCGCGGGACGCTACGCACCTTGATGGATTGGAAACGCCCCTCCAGCCGGAAGGCATAAAACAGGTTCTTGCTGGGCAACTGGCTGTCCAGCGTTTGTTGCAGGCGGGCGAAATCCAGGCCGGTAGCCGCTGGCCTGGTTTTCCCAGCCTGAAAAAAAGTGACCGCAGCAAACGGGGTTTGGGTGCTGTCGGGTGGCTCGTTGACCTTGCCGTCGGCGCGGGCCTGGTACACATGCCCGTCCACCACCACCATTTCCCCATCCAGCGTGTTGAATGTGCCTAGCCCGAGGTTGCCGTACTGCTTGAGTTGGGCAAGGGTGGTTTCCCCGTCATAAACACCGCCCATCAGCGCATCCAGTGTGGATACCTGGGTGAGGACGGCAGGGTGTGGCTTGGCATCCGCAGGCGAACCCACAATTGCAGGGTTGCTGCCGCAACCAACGGTCAGCACCGCCAGCAACAGCAGCCCGCCCCATTTGCCCAAGGCACGTCGTGTGTGCTGGGGGGAACCCGGCAGCATGGCATCAATACACGACATAAGACTCGCCATCACAAATATGCACCGAGTCATGCTCGACCTCATCGCCATCTTCAAACACCGCCTTGATGTCGTACAGGCAATCCTCGCGCCCGTCATCAACCGTAATGGTGATGGTTTCATTGGGTTGCAGCACTTCCACCGTGATCACGTTTTCTTCCCAGTCGTCTATCTGGGGAGGGCTCATATACAACTCATACAAAGGTGTGGCGGCGCCATTTTTCAGGCTGAAAACCACCGGGTCGCCCGCCATGGCGGCTTGTGACAACAGCAGGGAAGCCGTAACCAGCGCCAGCCGGTAATGGGTGGTGTTGAAAACTGATGAAATTGGCATGTCATACTCCTGATAAAGTTGCCGGGACTCAAATGCCCGGCAACGGGTTTGCAGCGGATCGCGGGTTTCTCAGCGGGACAATTTGTCCGTTGATGAGGCCGCTGGGACGCTCACCGTATAAAGCTTGCCTAGATCCACATTGCCGGAAAAATCCGCCGCCCCCATCATGACCGCATAGTTCCCTTGCGGCAGGTCATAACTGGAGAAGGTTTCATTGCCCGCCACCACAAAACTGCTTCCATAAGGCTCAAGGGTTTCACTGGCATCCAGGATGTTGACCACCTGGAACAGGGGCTGGATAACCGCACCCGCCTCAAGCGGTTCGGCACGCGGGGCTGATTCCCCCTCGGTATCCAGGAACAGGCCCTCAAACTTTGGTTCAGGCACGGCGCTCAAGCGGCTCAGGCTGACTTTCATGGTCGCCTTTTCGCCGTTGTAGGTAATGGGAATATCGTAATATTCGGTCTGGCTGACCGGCTCAATATCCTCCAGATAAGGCGCGACCGGATGCCCACCCAAGGCAACTGCGGTAGGCTCCAGCCCATAGGTGATGTTGTTGGCGTCACCCGTATTGTCGGGGCTATCCTGCATCCATACCCGCATCCGGTTATCCGCCAGCAATTCGCCAGTGATGACAAACACCCAGGCAAGGTCGCCATCGCTGACGGTGGCGGTAATGGTGTCGCCGTTGCGGGTTTCATTCTGGAACACTGGCGGGAGCGTATCCGTATAAGCGTCCTGTACGTAGCCTTGTAACAGCTTCAACCAACTGGCAGGGGCATTGGAGAGGGTGTAGTAAAACAGCCTGTCCTTGAGCGCTGTCTGTTTGCTGGCGTCGCTGCTGTTAATCTGCTTGTGCGGCATGTAGACCGTCAGGCCATTGGCGTTGCTTTGGTCGGGGGACGCAATCTTGTGGACTACGGCCTGCCCAAGCTGGCTGATAACATTGGCGGATTCCGTGGGGTAAGCGCCAGTAAGGTTCTGCATCAGGTGTTTCAGGTCAACCATGTCGGTATAGTTGTCCTGCGCGGCGTCCTTGCCATAGCTGGCGGACAGGTTCCTAGCCTTGGCCAGCGGCAGGCGGGTAGTCGTGGCGTCATTGGCCATGTTGGCCTGTGCCTTGCTGGCAAATGCGCCAAACGCATCCTGCAAGGCGGCCACCTTGCCAAGGTCGGTGACAGACAGGGTGATGCCGCTTTGGCCTTGCGTGCTGGCCAGGTAACTGTCAGCAATGGATTTGCCCACAGCGTCCCCCGTAATAGCGGGGTTTTGCTGGATGGATTTCAACCACTCGGAATAGTCCCAGCCCGTACCAGGTTCAATTTCCTCCGAAGCCACCAGGTATTTCGCATGGGATTTGGCCATGTTGGCGACTTCCAGGGTTGCCATCAGGCAAGCGTCAAAACCCAGCACTTCCAGTTGTTTGCCGGTGGCCGCAAGGCTGTTTTTCAGCGCCTGGTCAATTTCCGTCAGGGAAAGCCCGTCAGAATGCACCTCATCATTGCCAAATACGATGCCGTCACGGGTGGTTGCACCAGCGCCGTGATCCCACATCACCAGGGTGTACTTGTCCGCCGGGTAGGTTTGTATCCCCCAGGTGACGAAATCTTGCAGCGTCGATGTCAGGCCCATATTGAGGCTGCCCAAGTCGGCCAGGGTGTGCGGGCCATCCTGTTGCACCAGATGGCGTTGGACGGTGCGCCAGCCATCAGCGTCGGCCCCGCCGGTTTCCACCACAATTTTCAGGTTATCGGAAGAGCCTACCTGCGCCATTTCGGCAAGGTCTTTGGTGGCGTTTTCCCCATTGCTTTCCAGGTCAGAGCCGACCACGTATACCAGCACGGTATGCTTGGCTGCGGCGCTGGAACCTGTGTTGCTGCCGCCATTGTTGGTGGTTGGCGTCGTGGTGGGGTTGCCAGTTGTGGCGTCACTGCCTCCGCCGCCACAACCTGCCATGATCACCGCCAGACACAACGCCGTTAACCGCATCCCCATGTTTTGGAAAATGCCTGCATGTCGTTTCATTATGTGTACCCTCGTAATATTGAATTGGCCCTGCTTTTAATTAAGGTCTTCCCTGTTCAAGGTTATGGTGAATGTTTCTATCCTTTTTATGTCATTTTGTTCTTCACCACCCAAATAACCCACTTTGCAGGCCATCATGCCTTCAATCAGTGAATTGGCATCGCCATCAATATCGCCTTTTTGTTTGCAGGACATGATTTGGTGGTTCTCATTCATGCCGGCACTAAAGGTTTTGACAATATCTTCACACATGATTTTGCAGCTTTCTTCCAGTTTGGCATCATCATTAGCCAAAGCAGAAAATGAAAATGCCGCCAATACAAAAAAACCAACAGGCAACAGAATGGCTTTCATGAAAAGTCTCCCTTCACAAAAATATAATAAAAACAGGTTTTAACGAAAGAGCCAAAAAATATCCAACGCAACCATTATTCAGCTGAATATTTCGCATGTAAATATAACGATGGATATAACGGCATCTGTCTCCCCGGCATTATAACTATCGTTATATGTACAAAATGGAAGTGCTGAAATATGCTGGGCCCATTCCATTTGCGAGGGAAACTCATGCGAATAAGCATATTAATGAACGCGCTGGCAGGCAGCGTATTGATGGTTTTGGCGGGCTGTGGCCCTGAATATACGTATACCCCACCTGCGACTGCCGCAGGGCAGGCATGTGTTGCCCAGTGCCAGGCCACCCAAACCGATTGCGCCGACACCAAGCGGGAGCAAACTGCTTATAAACAGTCTGCTTGTGAAGAAAAGGCGGAGCGGGAGCATTATTACTGCCTGCAATTCGCCAAAACCGATGCTGACCGCAGTAAATGCCAGAAAAGTGCTTGTTATGAATACGCTGACACCAGCCAATGTGAAACCGATTTCCGTGCTTGTTACCAGCAATGTGGCGGCAAGGTCGGCATCCTGAAACAATGAAACAAACCTGCAACAGGGTTGGAGGTAATATGAAGGCAAAATGGCTTTTGCTGGCGTCAGTCACGGCGCTTTCCCCTATCAGTCAGGCGGATGAATACGTTTGCCCCCCGTCCATCGACATCACGGCGAAAATGTCGCCCACCCCGGCTGGGTGGGCTGGCCTATATGACAACGCCGGTAACATCACCTATGTGGGTGGCACTGAAACCCAAGACAAGCTGATGTTCTCGGGTGTCACCCTGTACGCAGGCGAACCCAAAAACCGGGGTTCCCTGGTGCCGGACAACGAAAGCCAGTTGCAGGCGAACGGCGCGGAACAAACCAGCATATGGTCTTTCGGTGACGTGCAAGAACAACAGGAATATCCGCCCTATCTGGTTTGCATCTACACAGGCTCCAGATTTGGCGTATTCCAGAAAATCGCCGCCCCGGTCAAGTCGTGCAGTTGGCATGAGAAAGCCGGGGAAACCAATCGTGCCCTCACCTGTGATCCCCTATAAAATCGCTTATAACATGCATTACCGGTGTGCCGGTGGCGTCCGGCAGGGAAAAATCTGCCTGGAATCCGGTAAAACCCTATCAAAAGGCATATACAGGCTCCTCCGACGTTTCGCTAGAATGTTGTCGGATTGCGCATTCACAATTCGTATGAGGAGAGTTTCTAATGTCCAAAAAGCACCCAGTTATTGCCGTCACCGGTTCCTCCGGCGCGGGTACCACCTTCGTTAAACGCGCGTTTGAACACATCTTTTACCGCGAACAAATTACTGCTGCCGTGATCGAAGGCGACAGTTTCCACAGTGTCACCCGCCCTGAATTCAAGCAGCGTTCTGCGGTTGAGCCGAACTTCAGCCACTTCGGCCCTGAAGCCAACGATTTCCACTCACTGGAAGCCCTGTTCAAAAGCTATGGCGAAACAGGTAGCGGTAAAAAGCGTTACTACCTGCACAATGACGAGGAAGCGAAGTTCCACCAGAAGCGCTTGGCGGAAGCTGGCGTGACCTGCACCGCAGGTTCCGGTGAATTCACGCCGTGGGAAGACACCCCGGCGGGCACTGACATCCTGTTCTACGAAGGTCTGCACGGTCTGGTGAAAGACATTTCTGCCGACAAGAAATACGGTGGTTATGATGCAGCGCAATATGTCGACCTGGGTGTGGGCGTAGTGCCAAGCATCAACCTGGAGTGGATCCAGAAAATCTCCCGTGACCATGCCGAGCGCGGCTATTCACCGGAAGCGACCGTGGACACCATCATGCGCCGGATGCCGGACTACATTAACCACATCACGCCGCAATTTTCGCGCACCCACATCAACTTCCAGCGCGTGCCGACCGTAGATACCTCCAACCCGTTCATTGCGCGCGACATCCCGACGCCGGATGAAAGTTTCGTCATTATCCGTTTCGCTGACCCGAAGCGTTTTAATGTTGACTTCCCGTACCTGCTGTCGATGATCCATGACTCCTTCATGTCGCGCCGCAACAGTATCGTGGTGCCAGGTGGCAAGATGGTGCTGGCGATGGAACTGATCCTTAACCCGATCATTCACGACATGATCGAGAGCCGTAACAAGGCGTAAGTACCCCTTACCCTAACCCCTCTCCCTCAAGGGGAGAGGGGCTATCCCTCCAGCTTTTTCTTCAGTTCCCGGCAGCGTGACGCCGCCTGTTCGGGGGTGTAAAGTGCCGGTGCAAACTTTCCCCACACTGGCGCAGGCCAAGCGGCATCCGTGCGGAAGCGGGCGACGTAGTGCAGGTGCAGTTGTGGAACCATATTCCCCAATGCCGCCAGATTGAGCTTGTCCGGCTGGAATAGCGCCATCAGGGCGCGACTAACCTGATCCGATTCTTCCCATAATTGCTGGCGGTCAGCAGCATCCAGCTCATGGATTTCACGAATATCCGCCCGCCGGGGAACCAGGATCAGCCACGGGTAACGGCTTTCATTCATCAGCAATACCCGGCACAGCGGCAAATCCGTCACGAAATGCGTGTCTTGCGCCAGTTGTGGGTGCAATTCAAAACCGGTTGCGCTCATGCCTTGTTTTCCTGCATCGCTTTGAGAGTATCAGGGCTGTATTCAAACGAATCGTAGAACAATTGCGCTTCCGGCAAGCCTTGCGCGAGGAAAGCGGCTTTGGCTGCCTGCACCATCGGCGGTGGGCCGCTGAGGTAGACATCATGGCCAACAAGGTCGGGGAAATCGGCAGCCACCGCTTCATGCACCCAGCCAGTACGCCCCTGCCAGTTGTCTTCCGCCTTGGGTTCCGACAGCACCGGCACGTAGGTCAGTTGCGGGTGGCGGGCAGCCCAACTGCGCACTACCGCATCCATGTACAAATCGGCCTTGGCACGCACGCCCCAGTAGAGGTGGACGGGCTTGTCCATACCCTGCGCCATCATTTGTTCCAGTATCCCTTTCAGTGGCGCAAACCCGGTTCCGCCGCCCATCAGGATCAGGGGTCGCTCGGATTCACGCAGGTAGAAACTGCCCAATGGCCCTTCAATCCGCAGCAACGCCTTTTCCTTCATCTCGCTGAACACAAAACCGGTGAACTGGCCACCCGGTACGTGGCGGATGTGCAGTTCCAGGAACTGGTCATCTATTGGCGCATTCGCCAGCGAGAAACCGCGCCGTTTGCCGTTTTTGAGCAGGATGTCGATGTATTGCCCGGCGAAAAAACGCAGTCGCTCGGAAGCGGGCAGTTTCAGGGTCAGTTCCATCACGTCATCGGCTAGCTTGCGCATCTTTTCGACCCGCACTGGCAACGCCTTGATTTCAATATCCGGCTCCAGCCCGACTTGTGGGGAATCAATTTCCAGGTCGCTCTGCGCGTAAGCCAGACACAGCAGCGCCTTGCCCCGTTCCAGCTCAACCGGTGACAGCCCCAGCGGTTGGCCATCCAGGTAATGTACCTGCCCTTTGAGCACGGTGGCTGCGCAGGAGCCGCATACCCCGCCCCGGCAACCGTAAGGCAGCGCCACGCCCTGCCGCAAACCGGCTTCCAGCACCGGCTCGTTTTCCTCTGCCCAGAATGTGTGTCCGGCAGGCTGCACTGTCACTTTGAAAGTCATGTTGTTTCCCGTTGAATATCGAATGGCCGGATTTTAACGCGCGTGCCAGGCTTGTGCTATTCTCCAGACTTTTCCCCACCTGTAGCCACGGAGAAGAACACCCATGCGCATTGGAACCCCGCTTTCCCCCTCAGCCACCCGCGTGATGCTGCTCGGCAGCGGTGAACTCGGCAAGGAAGTGATCATTGCCCTGCAACGCTTGGGGGTGGAAGTAATTGCGGTCGACCGTTACGAAAATGCGCCGGGGCATCAGGTGGCGCACCGTTTTCATGCCATCAACATGGCCGACCCGCAAGTCTTGCGTGCGTTGGTGGAACAGGAAAAACCGCACCTGATCGTGCCCGAAATCGAAGCCATCGCCACCGATGAACTAGGCCGCATTGAAGCTGATGGGCTGGCCGAGGTCATTCCCACCGCCCGCGCTACCCAACTGACCATGAACCGCGAAGGCATCCGCCGTCTGGCCGCCGAGGAACTGGGCTTGCCGACTTCCCGCTACCATTTTGCCTCCAGTCTGGAGGAAATGCAGGCCGCTGCCGATGATGTAGGCTACCCCTGTTTCGTCAAGCCGGTCATGTCCTCCTCCGGCAAGGGCCAGTCCAAGGTCGACAGCGCTGATGACGTGCAGGCCGCATGGGAATACGCCCTTTCCGCCGGGCGCGTCAACCACGGGCGCGTGATCGTGGAAGAATGTATCCATTTCGACTACGAAATCACCCTGCTAACCGTGCGCTCACACGGTGCGGATGGCAATATCGAAACGCATTTCTGCGCCCCCATCGGCCACCGCCAGGTCAAAGGCGATTACGTCGAAAGCTGGCAATCACAAGCGATGAGTGATGCAGCACTGGCGAAAGCGCAGGACATCGCCGCCAAAGTCACCGCCAACCTCGGCGGGCGCGGCCTGTTCGGGGTGGAACTGTTCGTGCGCGGCGACGAAGTGTATTTCTCCGAAGTCAGCCCGCGCCCGCACGATACCGGCATGGTCACGATGGCCACTCAGTTCCAGAACGAATTCGAGTTGCACGCCCGCGCCATCCTCGGCTTGCCGGTTGATACCGCCATGCACTCTACTGGAGCCAGTGCGGTCATTTACGGCGGCATGGAAGCGGAAGGCATCGCGTTTGACGGCGTGGAAAATGCTCTGCAAGTACCGGAAACCGACATTCGCCTGTTCGGCAAACCGGTTTCTTTCGAGCGCCGCCGCATGGGCGTGGCGCTAGCGCGTGGTGTGGATACAGCCGAAGCCCGCGCCCGCGCCGCCAAAGCCGCCAGCCGGGTCAATCCGGTAGCGAGTTAAGTTTTACTGCGGCAATAGCGGGCAAGAAAGCGGTCAAGCTGGTTGGCGAACGCCTGCCGGTCGCTTTGGCTCATGGTTGCCGGCCCACCTGTCATTACCCCACTGCTGCGCAGTTCCTCCATGAAATTGCGCATCCGCAGCCGCTGGCGGATGTTTTCCGGTGTATAGAAATCGCCACGTGGGTTGAGTGCGTGACCCTTATGTTCGATCACCTCCGCAGCCAGCGGAATATCGGCAGTAATCACCAGGTCGCCCGCTTCCAGCGATTGCGCGATGTGGTTATCGGCCACGTCGAACCCGGCAGGCACCTGGCAAGTTCTGATATAAGGCGAGGGCGGAACCCGCAGTGGCTGGTTTGCCACCAGCGTCACCGGCACTTTCACCCGGTCGGCGGCACGGAACAGGATGTCCTTGATCACGTTGGGGCAGGCGTCGGCATCGACCCAGATTTGCATGGTAGTCCCTCCAATAGTGGCCATGGCAAGCTACTTTAACCCTTAAGGTGGTTCCGGCTCCAGCCGGATAGCGCTGCCATCCGCCGCCGTCATCTGCTAAAGTTCTTCCATAACCAAAAAGATAAGGGAACACCATGAACTTCACCGACGTACTTGCGCTGCTGATCTCGCTGGCGGCGCTGTTCAGCTACCTCAATGCCAAGCTGATCAAATTGCCTACCACTATTGGTTTGTTGCTGATTTCACTGCTGATGTCGGTGGCAATCATCGCTAGCGGCAAGCTTGGCTTGGGGTTAGAAGATTCCGCCCGCCATTTGCTGGCCAGCATCGACTTCAACCAGACCCTGATGCACGGCATGTTGAGCGCGCTGCTGTTTGCGGGGGCGCTGCATGTGCATCTGGATGAGTTGGCTAAACAGAAATGGGTGGTCGCTATCCTGGCCAGTCTCGGTGTGATTACGTCCACCTTCATGGTTGGGTTTGCGGCTTACTACCTGTTTGCCCTGCTGGGTTTGCAGATTCCGCTGATCTACTGCCTGTTGTTTGGCGCGCTGATTTCCCCCACTGACCCGATTGCGGTGATTGGCATCCTCAAGACCGTCGGCGCGCCCAAGGCACTGGAAACCAAGATTGCCGGTGAATCGCTGTTCAATGATGGCGTGGCGGTGGTGGTGTTCCTGGTGCTGCTGGGGTTCGCCGGTCATGGCCATGGCGAAGGCGATGTGAGCGTTAGCGCCGTGTTGACTCTGTTTGCGCAGGAAGCCATCGGCGGTGCGGTCTTCGGGTTGGTGGTTGGCTACATCGTTTACAAGATGCTGGAAAGCATCGATAACTATCAGGTGGAGCTATTGCTGACCCTTGCGTTGGTATTGGGCGGTTATGCGCTGGCGATGAAACTGCACATTTCCGGCCCTATCGCCATCGTGGTCGCCGGGCTGCTGATCGGCAATAGTGGGCGTCGTTTCGCCATGTCCGACAAGACCCGTCAGAACCTCGACACTTTCTGGGAACTGGTGGATGAAGTGCTCAATGCCATCCTGTTCGTGCTGATTGGGCTGGAAATGCTGGTGCTGGCCTATAACCCGGAATACCTGTGGGCGGGGCTGATCATGGTTCCGGTGACGCTGCTGGCACGTTTCATCTCGGTTGGTGTGCCGATTTCCCTGATGAAAAAACGTCGTGCCTTCACGCCGCGCACGATTCGGATTCTTACTTGGGGTGGGTTGCGTGGCGGGATTTCGATTGCGCTGGCTCTGTCCTTGCCTGCCGGGGTTGAACGTGAGGCCATCCTAGTGATTACCTATATCGTGGTGGTGTTCTCAATCCTGGTGCAAGGGTTGACCGTTGGCAAGCTGGTGGTGCGATAAGGCAGCTGAAGTGGCTTGATTCATGCGTGAACGTTGGCTGATTTTGCATGAAAACTGTCTGATCTGTGCTATCGCCTGATGGCGTAAAAGCCAGAAAATTTGCTTCAGAAATGACACCCCTAACCACCAAAACGGAGGGAATTCTGATGACGACAGCAGCAATGCTTAAAACTGACCCCAGCGAAGCACGCTTAAAAGAAATAGCAGCCATCGCAGAGGATGCCTATATCTACGGCCTTCCCATCGTCGTGAATTACGCCACGATGTTTACCTTTACCGATCCTGGCGACCCGCAATACTGTGCGCCATTCAACACCCTGATCAACGACCATCAGGTATTCACTCCCGACAACAAGGTCGTGGTCACGCCCAACAGCGATACCCCGTATTCAAAGGTGTGGCTGGATCTGCGCGCCCAACCGATGGTGATATCCGTGCCCGATGTGGAGGAGGTGCAAGCGGGTTATAAAGTCCAGCCCTTATCCGCATTTCTGGGTCAGCCCGCACCAGCACCAGCGCCTAGCATTGATTTCTTGCCCGCCAGCACTGAAAACCTTGGCAATCCGGAGACTTTTTATCAGTGCCTGGATGCCGCGTTGGCATTCGTACCTGTCGATGATTACTGCAAAGACATTCGCAAGGCAATGGTCAGCATCGGGATTGGCTCAGGCAGCTTTGACTTTGACAGTCTGCCCAGGGATGAACAAACCGCTTTTATGGATGGCATGAGCCAGGGCAATGAAGAAGTCGATAATTATCCGGATCGGGCGGGGATCGTGCCGGTGAATGGCTGGTCAATTGGCTCCGCGTTTGGAGATGGGGCATTTTTTAACGGTGACTGGTTGAAACGCGCCTACGGAACCAAAGCTGGCATTTACGGCAATGATACGGCGGAAGCCGTCTATCCCTCGATGCGCACGTGTGGAGATGAAGTGCTGGATGGTAGTAAGCACAACTATGTGATGACCTTCGAGATGGATCAATTACCTCCGGTGAACGCATTCTGGTCAGTCACCATGTACGATGGCAACACCCAATTTCTGGTCGATAATCCCATTGACCGGTATTTGATTAATTCGTCGATGGTTGAAGGCATGAAGACCAATGGCAATTCATTGCCGATCTATATCCAATACAGTCATCCGGGTCTGGACAAAGAAACGAACTGGTTGCCTGCGCCAGATGGCCCGATCTATCTGGTGATGCGGCTCTACTGGCCAAAAGATGGAACAGAAGCATCCTCCATTCTTCCTGTAGGCGATGGGAGCTGGAATCCACCACCAGTAATGCAAGTATCCTGATTGCTCCGGAAATCACATGAGCTAATTTCGAAAAGAGGGAACTTATGAAATATCTAATCAATATTCTGGCTATTGGTCTTATCTCCCTTTCCAGTCTGTCCTGTTCAGCCAATATTGGCGCAAGCCATGCTGACCAAAACCCACCAAAGGAGGAACAAGCCATGAAAACAGGAACCGCCCAAACGGAACTCAATATATCCGACAATTCCTTTAGGGGAATTACCGTTGGTGACAAGATTTCATCGTATGCAAAGAGCGATTACGTCCAACAGGAGACGCTGAAAACCGGCGAAGGGGACTTTACTGTCTATGCGATCAAGGACTTCAATAATAACCCGGCAGGTTATTTTATGTCTGACCCCAATGATGAAAGCCGGGTGGGAGACATCATCGTACAAACCCGGATGGCGCAAACTGCGGAAGGCATCCACGTTGACAGCACCCTGGGTGATTTGAGGATGCGTTTCCCTGATATTGAGGTTCACGGTTCTGAAATCGAGGGCAGGACTTATGCCCATCATAACACCCTGTCCTATCGTCTGGACGTAGTCTCTTTTAGCTACGAAGTTGATGCGGCCAAAATTCCGGCGGACACAAAAGTCACCGAGATTATTATCAACCGACAGTGAACACGGCATTTTCAGCACTGATCAGGCTGACTGGTTAGCCTGAGGCAATTAGGTTAACCAGGGTTTTGCTCCCTGAACTGGGTAGGCGTTACCGAATAATGTGCTTTGAAACTACGGGTGAAATGCGAAGCATCAGCAAACCCGGCGTGGTAGCTGACCTCGGTAATGGATTCATCGGTATGGGTCAGCAGTTTTGCGGCATATTCCAGCCGGATCACCAACAGCATTTTTTTCGGGGTGTCCCCGGTCAGCGCTTTGAGCTTGCGCGTCAGGTTGCGTTCGCTCATATACACGGTTGCTGCCAGATCCGTCACCTTGATGTCGGCATTGCCAATGTTGTCTTCCACATATTGCCGCAGTGTATCGAGAAACGAGGTTTCACGTTTGGGTAGCTCAGGATTACAGATGACTTTCTGCAAACCATGACTCTGGTAAAACGCCTGGATTGTGCGCCGTGACGCAATGAGATTATTCATCCGCAGCGTCAGTTCCCTGACATCAAAGGGTTTGCTTAGGTAGTCATCCGCACCCAGTTCCAGACCCTCCAGCTTTTCGCTCTGGCTGGATTTGGCGGTCAGCAGCAATACCGGGATGTGGCTGGTTTGCGGGTTGCTTTTCAGCGCATGGCACAAGTCGTAACCGTTCATTTTCGGTATCATCACATCCGACAGCACCAGGTCGGGCATGGATTCCTGCGCCAGTGCCAGCCCCTCTTCGCCGTCAGCGGCTTCGATCAGGCGAAAATGGATGGCCAGGTGTTTGCGGATATAGGCACGCATCTCGGCATTATCTTCAACCAGCAGCACCACCTTTTCGGAAATCTCGTTGCGTTTGCTATGTGCCAAAACGGCAGCATTATCAATCAGGGCATTTTCATGAACGACATCAAACGCGAGCAAATCGTGATGCTTGTCGGCTGCAAACGCGGTATCTGCCTGATGCTGCACCACCAGTTCCGCAGGGAAATGCGCATAGCCCTTGCGGAAGGTGATGGTGAAGGTCGTCCCTTGCCCTTTAGTACTCTCCACCTGGATGTCTGCACCGTGCCGTTTTAACAGTTCCTTGACCAGCGACAAGCCTACCCCGGTTCCCTGTGGCCACGCAGGGTTGCTGTGTTCGTGGGAGTAGAACATCTCAAACACTTTTTCCAAGGAAGCGGCGGGGATGCCACAGCCGTTATCCTGGACACTGAGTTGCAGGCATTCATCATCCACGGAATCCAGTTGAATGGTGACATCACCGCCATTCGGCATACTTTTCAGGGCATTGGATATGAGGTTCAGCATGACTTTATCGAAAGCATCCGCATCGAAATACAGCGCAGCCTGTTGCGCTGTCTGAGGGCTGAATTGCAACCGTATGCGGCAATGTTGTCGGCTGGCCTGGGATTCGAAATTAGCAATCAGCGGCGGCAGATAGCGCTCCAGATGCAGCAAGGTGGGTTTGATTTGCAAGGAACCTGCTTCCAGCCGGGACAATTCCAGCAACTGGTTAACCAGAGCCAATAAACGCTGATTATTGCTTTTAACCCGTGACAACGTTGCTTTCAGCTCATTGGGTTTAACATGGTCAGCGTCTGCCAATAGGTCATCCAGATTACCCAGGATCAAGGTCAGGGGCGTGCGGAATTCGTGTGAGATACCGGCAAAGAATTCCGACTTCTGACGGTCGAAACGTTGCAATTGCAGCTCGGTATTCTTGCGTTCGGTGACATCATGCAATGATACCGTCACCCCCAAATGCCGTTTTGACTTGGGGTGGAGAATAGGCTGTAAAACCGCATCAATATAGCGTTTGCTTGCGTCTTGAGGATTATCCTCAATGATCAGCTGTGCTTCCTGCTTTGTCAGGTTTGAAAAATCAAAGTATTGCCTGAGCCGTGCGGGAATGTCCTGTTCACGCCGCTTGAGCACTTCTGGGGATAAATGGAGATTGAGGAGTTTGCTGGCGTAGCCGTTCACAAACAGCAACTTGGCCTGAGCGTTACTCACCAGAATGCCAGAATCGACTTTATCGATAATCCCCCGCAAGGCCAGCGGCATGACATCCAGCAAACGATACTGGCGGCTGACCCAGAATAGATAGAGCGTGAAAAAAACCACCGACAGGCGATACTGAATCAGCCCGTATTTATGCAGGGCGAAGAAGACAAACGGCAATGGCGTCAAAGCGACCACTTTGACCATTTCCCAGATCGTGTGTTGTTGTTTTTTGATCATGATATAAGGGGTAAGCGTAATCAGCAAAAACAGCATACTCCACGCATAGATATGCTGAATCTTGCTATAGTCGCCGAGCCGTTGGTCAATATCTATCAAGTCAACGCTTGATGACGAGCTTAAGAAACCATGGGAATAGATATCAAAAACTACAAATAGAAATTGTATTATGGGATGAATGATAAAGATCATAACCCTGAAATCAGTAACCGGAATCTTCTTTTCCTGCTGATATTCAAGCAGCATCCAGATCCAGGTAGGGTAAACCAGAGGTGCTAAAAGGGAATCAAAATCCTCTAAAGCCTGCCCAACCCATTGGCCCATATCCCATTCAAACAGTTCGAGCGTGCGCAAACCGGCAAAGATCACCATGAAATACGCCAGTGCCGTAAAAGGGCGGGCAATCGGTAAATGACGGTTTTTGAAGCCATCCCACCCCAGGGATGCTGCGATGATGCCGGTGAGGGAATAAAGTAAAAAAGCCGCTTCATTCATGATTAATGTTTCCTTCAACCCGTGCTGGCGATAAGTGGCACTGATTCTGGAAAGCATAGCATCATAAGGCGGGGTGGCAACAAGCCCTGCCGTCACCCCGCGACCTGTGGTTGAGTTTACTGCTGGTTGGTCATATAGACTGCATTAACCGGTTGCACCTGACCCTGTTGTGGCGCAGATGCCTGCTGGACGTTGGCCTGCGCCTGCTGCACTTTGGCGTCGGTATGGACGCCCATGGCTCCGACAGCCGCAGCAATCAGGAATCCCAGTGTGTACGGGTCAATAAAGCCGCGCATTGTTTTCATGCTCATGATAATACCCTCTCAGTCGAACGCGAATGTGTTCATTCATGGTGGTTTCCGATAAATCCACCTGTCCCGTCTGCTGCGTGATGGTGTTCAAGTATCTAACGCTGCTGACTTGAGGTTCATGATGCTGGAAATGGCTGGGAATAAATTGGATGAATCTGCCGAAATCCGTGCAAAAACAGCCAATACGGTTTGGGATAAATTGACTGAATCAGCCAAAACCTATGCAAAAACCGCCATAAAACCTTGTTTGGCTCCACATCGGGATGACTGCGGCTATCAGTGATTAACCAGGGTTGGTGTGCAAGGCGGCAATAACTCCCATCTATAGTTGCGTTGCTCAGGGCAGGGGGATATTCTGGCGGCAATAACTTAAAAACAACCTCTAAGGAGCAGGGTCATGAAAACACCACGCAGGGCATGGGTTGCGGGTAGCGTTTTGTGTTGCGTCAGCTCGCCGCTATACGCTGCCGGTTTCGGCTTGATTGAAAATTCTGCCTCAGGGATGGGCAATGCGTTTGCCGGAGCTGCCGCCACAGCGGAAGACGCATCGACAGTCTGGTTCAACCCTGCCGCCATGGCTGAGCTGGACGATAACAAACACGTTTCCGTCGCTACCCACATCATCGTACCGCAAGCCGATTTCAGCAATGTCGCTTCACGGGTGAATCCGGCGCTGACTGGTGGCAATATCACCGCTGCCGAAGCCGCCCTGAGTGGTACTAACGCCAGCACTGATAAAGTGGCGGTTGTGCCCAACACCTACGCTGTTATGCCCCTCAACGAGCGTGCCAAGGTGGGTGTGGGCGTGAATGCGCCATTTGGGTTGGAAACCCGTTACGACGACGACTGGTATGGGCGTTACCACGCGCTCAAGTCCGATATGAAAACCATCAACATCAACCCGGCGGTTTCCTACGAGGTCAATGACAAGCTGGCGGTAGGCGGCGGCGTCAGCGCCCAGTACATCGAGGTGGAACTGAGCAGCGCCATTGATTCGGCAGCAGCCTGCCGCAGCATTGCCAGCGCGGCCAACAGTGGCGCGTTGCTATCCCAGTGCCTGACTGCTTTCCCGGAAGTCGGCGAATCAACTACCGACAGCAAGGCGACCATCAAGGGGGATGACTGGTCGTTCAATTACAATGCTGGGCTGCTTTACAAGCCGACGGACAAGACCAAAGTCGGCGTGAGCTACCGTTCCAAAACCAAGCACAATCTGGAAGGTACGGCGAATTACACCATCAACCCGACCCTACAACCGATCCTGACCGCGACCGGCGTCACCCGTTTCAACGCTGCACCTGCCACGGCGGATGCGGAACTGCCAGCTTCCCTTTCCGTATCGGTTGCCCACCAGCTGAATGACAAGGTGGAACTACTGGGCGACATTACCCGCACCCAGTGGAGTAGTTTCGAGCGTTTGACCGTGAAAAATGCC
Source organism: Thiothrix nivea DSM 5205 (assembly GCF_000260135.1). NCBI lineage: Bacteria > Pseudomonadati > Pseudomonadota > Gammaproteobacteria > Thiotrichales > Thiotrichaceae > Thiothrix > Thiothrix nivea. The sequence continues at coordinate 2,554,049 of NZ_JH651384.1, forward strand.
GACACCGGCGCGGTGATTTCCGATGTGGATGAAAGCTGGCAGGATGTTAACCGTTATGCCGTAGGCATAAACTACCAGCATAACGACCGCCTGAAACTGCGCGGGGGGGTGGCGTTTGACGAGGAGCCAATCCCGGATGCCCTGCACCGCACCGCGCGCATCCCCGGCAATGACCGTACCTGGGTTTCCGCCGGGGCCAATTACAAACTGAAAAAGAACCTGAGCGTCGACGTGGGTTACAGCCACCTGTTCATTGACGAAACCCCGATCGACAATATTGATGATGCGACCGGTTATGCCCTGCGCGGCTTGTACGACAGTGATGTGGATGTTGCCAGCGCCCAGCTTAACTGGTCATTCTAGGAGGAGTCTTGTATGAAACTGCATCATTTGTCGCGGGCTATCCTGCTCGCACTGTCCTTGTTGGGGTTGGGCGCTTGTAGCGATTCCAGCGATTACGATTTCAACGCTTCGGCGAACAGCAGCGCAACCGGCAGTGGCTCGGCGGTGGCACGGTTTGACCCGCGTTCCGGGGTGATTCCGCAGACCAATGACCTGCTACTGGCGGGGTCGCAGGATGGTACGCTGAACATTCCCACGGCCAGCATCACCAGCAGCGGCCAACTGGCGTTGGTCAATGCGCTCAACACGCTGGATGGTTTCGGATTGACCGCGCCAATCACGGCGGCCTTTGGCAATGCGCTGGATGTGGCTTCGGTGAAAATCGGCTCCAGCGTGCGGGTGTTTGAAGTGAGCAAGGATGCCTCCACGCAGGCCATTACCGGCGTGGTGAGGGAACTGGGCGCAACCGAAATGCTGGCGACGGCGACCGGTAGCAACGGCGACACCCTGGCGCTGGTTCCACTGCGCCCGCTGAAGGAAAGCGCCAGTTATCTGGTGGTGCTGACCAATGCCCTCAAGGGGGCGGATGGCAAGGCGGCGGCCAGCGATTCCGCCTACCTGCTGGCCAAGGGTTCCACCCCGCTGAGCGGTGAATATGCTGCGCTGGAGCCATTGCGCCAACTGATCAATAACCAGGAAACCGTGGCTGCCAGCCAGGGCGTCAACGCCGCCAGCATCGTGCTGAGCTGGAGTTTCACCACCCTGTCGGTCACGCCGGTGCTGGATGCGGTGAAAGCGCAAGCACAGGCGGAGCCTATGCAGGTTTCCCCGGCGGTCGGGACGACCAATACCTTCCTGTCAGACCTGTCGGGTAAGGCCGATGTGCATATCGGTACGCTGCAAGTGCCGTATTACCTGACAGCACCCAGCGCGGCTAATCCGACTGCACCGTTGACCACGTTTTGGAAAGGGGCAGCGGGTTCCTTCCTGAGCCGTTATAACCCGACGCCGGTGGCGACTTCCGCCCAAACCATCCCGGTGCTGATGACTGTGCCCAACGCCAGCTCGGTAGCCGGGGCAACACCGCCTGCGGCTGGCTGGCCGGTGGTGATTTATCAGCATGGCGTTACCCGTAGCCGTGAAGACCTGTTGGTGCTGGCGGATACGCTGGCGGATGCGGGTTATGTGGGCGTTGCCATTGACCTGCCGCTGCATGGCGTGACCAGTGCAACCGACCCGCTGCGTGCGGATCAAAATGCCGCGTTTGCCAATGACGTTGAGCGTACTTTCAACCTGGATGTGATGAATGAATCCACCGGTGCGGCAGGCCCCGACGGGGTGGTCGACAGTTCTGGCCGTCATTTCATCAACCTCACCAGCCTGCTGACCTCGCGCGACAATATCCGTCAGGGGATTTCTGACCTGCTGGTGTTGCGCAAGAGTCTGGGCAATATCAGCGCCGTGTCGCTGGATACCAGCAAGGTGGGTTTCGTCGGGCATTCCCTGGGTGGCATTGTCGGCACGGGTTATCTGGCGGCGGAAACCACGCCGACGCCCGCATCGCTGGTGACCGTCGGTGGTGGGATTGCGCGCCTGCTGGATGGTTCGGCTTCCTTTGGCCCGGAAATCCGCAGTGGTCTGGCCAGCGCAGGCGTGGCCGCAGGTTCCGCCGATTACGCCGCCTTCATGGCCGTGGCGCAGACGGCGCTGGATGCCGCTGACCCGGTGGTGCTGGGGGCGAAAGCCGCCGCTAACCAGCCGCTACACATGATTGAGGTGCTGAACGATCAGGTCATTCCCAACCGGGTAACGGGCGCGCCATTGTCCGGCACTGAGCCATTGATCAGCGTCATGAACCTGGCCAGCATCACCGCCACCACACCGGGGGAGGATGGCGTTGTCCGCCTCAATAGCGGCACGCATTCATCGATCCTCGACCCGGCCCCCAGCCCGGCGGCAACTGTGGAAATACAGACCGAACTGGCTGCTTTCCAGATCGCCAGGGGCGCGGCCATCACGGTGCAGAACAGCTCCATCGTTTCTGCCCCATGACCCCACTGGGGCAGGCATGGGAGCCTGCCCCTACGATTTATGGGATATTGACAGCACCTGCCCTTTTATCATTTCATTGTAATACCTGATTAAATTACTAGGCATTTTGAGGAGATTAGTCATGAGTATTGAACTGCCCGCACGCGATGGTGATGGCTACCTGTTGAGCATGGATGACTGGACGCCGGAAATTGGCAAGGCGATGGCCGATGTTGATGGCGTGGAGCTGACCGATGAAAAGTGGGATCAGATCCTGAAAGCGCGTGAATACTACGAAGATCAGGCGGTTGTGCCACCGATCCGCAAGTTTTCCAAGTACATCAACATGGACCAGAAAGTGCTGTTCTCCCAGTGGAAGACTGGCCCGATGAAGCCGATCACCAAATACGGCGGGCTGCCCAAGCCAACCGGCTGCGTGTAACCACGCCACTGCTTTTGCTCCACGAAATCCCCCGTCATGGGGGATTTTGCTGTCTGGGCTTCAGGGGCATTTGAACGTGGCCAGTTTGTCTTCACAGGCGCTGACCCGGTTATCGGGCAAGGGCGCTGCATCCGCCAGCATATCGCAGGCCATTTGCCAAGCTCCCGTTATCTGATGTTCTGTTTCCAGCCGGTAGAGCTTGTTGATGGTTTTGCTGGTGTTACAGTCGCGTTTGCGGTCTACGCTCATGGCCGTCTGGTAGCTATTGTAGGCTTGTAGGTATTGTTCCAGGGTGAAATAACGGTCAGCAATGGCGATGTAGAATTGCTTGTCCAGCAGCACCTTGTTGGCGGGGTTGATGGCGCGTGCCGCCAGACAGGCAGCATCACCCAGCAGGGTTTCCATTTGCTCCGGGTCAGCGGCGTAAGCGCGGGCGATACACAGGCTGTTTTGTATCCAGTCGATGCGGTTGTTGATGCTGACGGCCTGTTCCAACGCCAGTTGTGCCTCGCTGATGCTTTGCAGTGCCCCTTCCGCCATCAGCAGCACACCCATGTTAGCCCAGGCGAAGGCGTTGTTACAGTTCTGGGTAATGGCCTGGGCGTATTTTTCCAGCGCCTGTACTTCCAGATTGTTGTTGAACAGCAGGGTGGCGTCGCCTTCGGTCTGGTTGGAGGCCAGCACATCCTGCGGGCTGGCCTGCGGTTGGGCGACGCAACGGGTTTGCAGTTCCGGTACGGATGGTAATTCGATCAGGGTGGCGGTTGCAGTGCTGGTAACGCTGGCGGCAGCTGCTGGGGCAGCCATGCTGACCATGCTGCGGGTGCTGAAAGCCTCCGCCTGGAAAGCACTGGCATCCGGCAGGTTTGGGTAAAGTTTGGCAGGGGCATCCGGCGGGCGCGGCGGCGGTTGCGGGATGCGGATGGCGATACGTGGCTGGAAAGTAGCTTCTGGCGTCTTGCAGACCTTGGTTTTGGGGTAGTTGGGGCAGATCAGGCGGGTTTTGTCCAGCGCGTTGCCGATGGTCTGGTTGAGGATGTGTTTCAGGGTGTCGTTGTCATCGGCGGCACGGCGCAATTCGGGTGAACGCAGGGAATGCAGCAGTGTGTCGAGGTTTTCGGGGGTGATCTGGCTGCTTTTCAGTTGGGTGCAATAGTCAAACCATTGGCTGAGTTCGCCCTCCGGGTACTCGATGGCGTCGGCTTCGCCGGTGCAGTAGTAATACAGGTTGTGGCTTTCCGAGGCCACGCTCAGCAGTTCGGTGCGGCTTTCACGCAGCATGTCGGCGATCAGGTCGAGGTTGAGTGCCTTGGGGTCGCGCCCGTTCAGGTCGCGCTGGTAAACGAAGGTGCGGCCTTCCAGTTCCACCTGCAAGAACAGTTTGTCCTGGTCGTAGTAGACCGAGCCGGTGATGTTACGCCGCCCAAAAATGCTGGCGATGAATTCCACCACATCGTTGATGGAAATGCCGGTTTCCGGCAGCTTGATGCTGGCCCCGAGCAGGTAGTCTTCGGTGTTGCCGGTGACGGCTTCGATGTTGACCTTGCCATTGCCGTTGCTGCCGCGCTTGATGGTGGTGTAGATGGAGTTTTCGGCACCCAACAGTTCCTGCTTGAGGGTGTTGGCGATGACACGGCCTGCGTCGGCGTGGCTGCCGGACATGCTCTGCGGGACGGCGAACGGTTTGACCAGCACCAGCCGCGCGCTTTGCACCGCCTGGTAGACGACGAAGCCGACAATCAGCAGTAAGCCTACGGTGGCGAACAGGCGCAGCAGCCCCATCAGCTTTTCCGTCAGGGCGCGGATGCCAAAATGCTGAACCAGTAAGTTACGCCAACGTTGCAGCAGGGCAATGGCGCGCGCTAGCCGGGTAGCGGGGGGCGTGGGGGTTGGGGGCGACTGCTCTTCGTTCACGTTGCGGTGGTTCCTTTGCAAGCCTCCTGCTGATTATAGGTCAAATAAGCACGACTAACGGTATTACGCAATTGGCTGCTTTCAGGCGGCTTGTTCTGTGGCAGAATGAAACCCATACAACCTAGGGAGTAGTAGCATGAATATCAAACTTGATGTCGAGATGACGCCGGAAGAAATACGCCGCCTGATGGGGCTACCGGATGTACAGGAGTTCAACCGCGAAGTCATGGCACAAATGCTGAAAAAAATGCAGGAAGGGGTGGAAGGCTTCGACCCGATGGCGTTTTTCAAGCCCAGTGTCATGGGTAATATGGATGTGTTCAAGCAGTGGATGGATGCGTTTGGGACGTTTGGTGGGAAGGGTGGTGGTAGCTAAGCCCAGCCCTCCATCCGCAGGAATCCTGACCCGGTCGACGGAATAGGCTTACGTGTAAGTTATACTGTTACGGGCTGTTGCTTGGGCATTGAGCAACCGAAGCTAGGCCAGAGCAATCAAATCAATACTGCGAAAGGGTGAAATATATCTATGGCCAATAATTGGTCAGAATTTGAAGTCGAGGCAGTTGTTGAGGATTACTTCAACATGTTGCGTCTAGAGTTGTCTGGCCATAAATATAACAAGACCAAGCACAGGCAAGCCCTGATGGAGCTTCTCGACCAGCGTTCAAATAGCTCCATTGAACTGGCTCTATGTGGAATACCGTGGGTAACTGAACTCCAGTTTGCCGCACAGGAAGTAAACCATGTTGATGAGGTTGTGGGTATTGCGGAACCCCCGCGCCCGCCGTTTGGCCAACTGTATTTTGTGGTTGATGCCTTCGAGGATGCCGTTGGAGATGTGTGATTCAACGAACCGGATGATCCCCGACCAGTGCGCCCGGACGGTGTTGGCAAACGTCTGGAAGGCCGGGATGCCAGCAGAATCCACCTCATCACACCATTGTTGCAGGAAGGCTTCCGCCGTTTTCCTGTCGGGCATTGTCCACAGGTCGTTGAACAGCACCTTGAGACGGTGGGCAGTACCCAGCGTGGGGTAGAGGGTGATGAACGCTGCCAGTGACTGCTCCTGCTGTTCTGACAGGTTATCGTAGTTTTTCAGGAAGGTGTACTTGTGGCCTTTGAGGTCGGCATGTTCCTTGCGCTCCAGCTTGCGCACCTTGTCCATGGCCTTGTTCAGCAACTGGGTGACGTGGAAATGGTCAAAGGTGATGGCGGCATCCGGGAAGGCTTCCCTACTCCGGCAATGAATGCAGGCGACAGGTCAATGCTGACATCGGTGATTTGTGACGGTTTCACCTCATGGCTGGCTAGGTGTTTCTGGATCTGGGACAGCGTTTCCTTGCCCTTGCCTTCGGTGGCATGGGCGACGCGGCGGGCATCCAGGTCAACCCCCACGGTGATGTAGTTGTGCCCTTTGCGGGTGGAGGTCTCGTCCACCCCCAGCCGGGTGATGCCGGACGGGTCATCCTGCTGGCGGCCTTCACAAACCCAGTGGTTGAACACCGTCCAGATGCGTTGCGGGTTGACCCGCATCAGTTCCGCCACCCGGTTGACCGGCATCTCCCGTTCGATCAGTGCCATGGCCAGCGCCTCAAACAGCAGCGTGAAGCCACTTCCGGGACGCGCCCAGGGGACGGCAACCGTCTCAACCTGACCCGATCCGGTGCGGATGCGCGGGACACGGCAATGCAGGTAACAGGTATGCTCAAGAAGTTCAGGTGCTGCCAACGCCGCTCCACCGTGTCATGCACCGGGCAAGGTTCCCCGCTTTGGTCGGCAAAACGGCTGCCACGCGCGAAGCTGATACGGATGTGCAATTCCTGGCGTCCTTCCGTCCCGCTGAAGTCGATGCTGTCCACCTGCCAAGGTGAGGTCAGCCCCAAGGCCATTCCAAATAGTGTGTCGCTGTTCATACCCTTAGGATAATCTACCCACTACGATTCACATAGAGCCATTGAACTCAAGCATCAGAATATTAGTGCTGTATTACTTGAAATGGGCATCCCGTACATCGACGGTTATAAGCCACGCTCAAATTATCAACGCTCTTTATTGCCCACTGTTGTCTCAAATTACTTGACGCATCATCTTGACCTTCAGGTATTGTTTAAAAACGACGCCGAAGCACTATCAGCGACACCTTCCATCGACGACTTATTGGCTGCTATGACATCCCCTCCAAAACCAGAAGAAAGCAAAGACTCCATCGCCTCAGCCACACCGGGAATATGTAACCCCGCAGGGATTAACTACATTGAAAGGGAAGCCCAGAACCAATCACTTGGCGAGGCAGGTGAGGCGTTCGCACTCAATTTTGAGCGAGCCAGACTAATCCATGCCGGAAAAGAATCTCTCGCTGACCGCATTGAAAAAGTATCAGAAACTATTGGCCCATCAGCTGGGTATGACATCCGATCCTTTGAAGAGAACGGTACTGACCGCTTCATTGAGGTAAAGACAACAAAATACGGGAAGAATACACCCTTCTACGTCACCCCCAACGAATTGAGATTTTCCCGAGAGCACATCTCCCGATATTTCCTATACCGCATATTCAAGTTCCGGACAGAACCACAGTTGTTCTGGCTACAAGGGTATTTACAGGACAGATGTATACTTGAACCATCACAGTTCATGGCAAGGCTAACCCGTTGACAGGTAAGCCACTAGTTTGTGCCGGTCAGACTATCTCCGGACATGTAATCACTTGTTCAATAAAACTTTTTACTTGGTTTTACCAGACATTTTCAAAGTCCAAATTTGAAATTACTCGGTTTGGATAGCAACAGCCTCAAGCTGGCCGTTGCAACCCTCCACGTAAACGCTGAAGGATGAAATCCGCCACCGTTTGTGGCTGGTTAAGGTCTAGCCGAGGCAGATACGGCGGACTTTCCAGCGCTGCATCATCCGTCGCAATGGCAATAATATTGCCGTCATCAGGGAACATCAGCGGCTTGCCCAGGCTGGGGCGGTGTAGCTCGATCTTGGGGTAAGGCTCATGCTTGAAACCCTCCACCAGGATCAGGTCGGTGTTTTCCGGCAGGATACCGCTGATGGCGTCGGCGAGCGAGGCTTCGCGCTGGCGGGCATGGCCAACTTCACGCATGGAGATAATGCGCTGGTGGGAAGCCAGCACCACCTGTTGCGCCCCGGCTTCGCGCATCCGGTAGCTATCCTTGCCCGGTTGGTCGAGGTCGATGACGTGGTGGGTATGCTTGACCACGGCGATGCGCAAACCGGCGGCTTTCAGTAGGGGGATAACCTGGGTCAGTAGCGTGGTTTTGCCGGTTCCGCTATAGGCGCAGAAACCCAGCAGCGGCACACGCCCTTCCAGCATTAGCCGGTCAGCGGGGGTATTCATGTTGCGGAATGCGGCGGCATTGGCGGAAAAATCCACTGTCGCCATGCGGTGGCGGGCAAACCATTCGCGCGGGCTGCGCCCACCCTGTTGCAGGTATGTCTCCAGATCATCCAGCAGGCACAGCGGCAGCAGGGCGTACATCGGTTGCAGGCGGAAACCGTCATGTGCAACCGCCAGTTCCGCGCCTTCGTCTTGCATGGCTACGAGCAAGCGTTCTGCCAATTGCGGCGGCACGTTTGGCGCATCGCACGGCACGGTCAGCACATACGGCGTGGCCGCAACCCGTAGGGCAGCGGCGAAACCGGCCAGCGGCCCCTGAAAGTTTTCCAGCGTATCGGCAATCACCATGCCGTAACGCCGGTAGGCGTCCGCGTGGCGGTTGGCGCTGATCAGCACCTTGCCAACCTGTGGCCGCAAACCATCCAGAATGTGCTCAATCAGCGGGCGGCCATGGAAGGGAACCAGCCCCTTGTCCTGCCCGCCCATGCGCCTGCCTTGCCCGCCTGCCAGTACCACTGAGGTAATACTTCCTTTATTCCACTCCCCATGCTCCATAATACTTATTGCGGCTCCCCGAATGAGTTGGTACAACAACTGGATGATAGCAACTAACCCCGACAAAAACCTGCTGGTCGACCGTTTCGGACGCCAGATCACCTATGTGCGCCTGTCAGTCACTGACCGCTGCGACCTGCGCTGCGTGTATTGCATGTGCGAGGACATGACTTTCCTGCCGCGCGAACAGCTGCTGACGCTGGAGGAAATGGCGCGGTTAGGTAAGGCGTTCGTCGAGCTTGGGGTGCACAAAATCCGCATTACCGGGGGCGAGCCGCTGGTCAGGCGCAACATCCTCAAACTGTTCCGCGACCTGGGGCAACTGGAAGGCTTGCGCGACCTGACCCTGACCACCAATGGCACGCAACTGGCTCGGTATGCGCAGGAGCTGAAGGATGCAGGCGTGACCCGCGTCAATATCAGCCTGGATACGCTGGATGCCGACCGTTTCCATCGCCTGACCCGGCTGGGCGACATCAGCAAGGTGCTGGCGGGGATTGATGCCGTGCTGGCTGCCGGTTTCCAGCGCGTTAAGCTGAATGCCGTGATCCTGAAAGGCCGCAACCACGATGAAATCCTGGATTTGGTGGAATTTGCCCACGGGCGCGGGATGGATATTACCTTTATCGAGGAAATGCCGCTGGGCGTGATTGGGGACCATGACCGCGCGGAAGCCTATTATTCCAGCGATGAGATTTTGCGCGACCTGCGCCGGGAAATGGAGTTGTATGCGGTTGAGGATAATACCGGTGGGCCGGCGCGTTATTTCCGGCGCACAGGCAATGATTGCCGGGTGGGCTTCATTTCGCCGCACAGCCACAATTTCTGTGATACCTGCAATCGGGTGCGGGTGACGGCGGAAGGGCGCTTGCTGCTGTGCTTGGGGCAGGAGCATTCGATGGATTTGCGGCGGGTGCTGCGGGCGCACCCTGACGATGACGGCAAGGTGCGTGAGGCGCTGTTGGCGTCGATGGCGATCAAGCCGCAGGGGCATGAGTTCGACTTGCAAGCAAAGCCGGTGATTTTCCGACATATGAGTGCGACGGGCGGGTGAGTAGTTGCCAGTTTCACAATATCGAGAAAGATAATGATATGTGTTGGAAGTTTACTGTTATAAAGTTTATTATCCTGCTACTTGTGTGCAGCACTGGCTATCTATAATGGCGCTGTTTGACGTGACTTGACATCTAACTCTACCCGGGTGGTGTCTGAATATCTATATTGGTTTCTGATATTCCATCCAATACTAAATAACATTATTTTATAGCAGTGTTTGATCTGATGAAAAATACAAAACAACTACATCTATTACATCCAGAGTACCGCTCCGATATAGATGGGTTAAGGGCGGTCGCAATTTTGTCTGTCCTTGCTTATCACGCATTTCCCCTTTGGTTTCCGGGTGGGTTTATCGGTGTAGATATTTTCTTTGTTATCTCCGGTTTTTTAATATCCACAATAATTTTTAAAAATTTAGAACAAGGCAGATTTAGTTTTATAGAGTTTTATGCTCGCCGTGTTCGACGGATTTTTCCTGCCTTGATCGTAGTGCTGGTTTTTGTTTATTCCTTGGGTTGGATTTCTCTATTTGCTGATGAGTACAAGCAATTGGGGAAACATATTGCCGCTGGTGCTGGTTTCGTCTCTAATTTCATATTATGGGATGAAGTTGGATATTTTGATAATTCAGCCGAAACAAAACCATTGCTCCACTTGTGGAGTCTGGGTATAGAAGAGCAGTTTTATTTGGTATGGCCTTTGTTAATATGGTTTGCGTGGAAAAATAAACTTAATCTTTTTTCCTTGACAGTTTTTGTTATCATAATTTCATTTTTGTTTAATTTAAACTTGATCCAGAAAAGTCCAACAAGTACCTTTTATTTTCCTCAAACACGATTTTGGGAATTGCTATGTGGCAGCTTATTGGCTTGGTTGACTTTATATAAAAACAACATTGGCTTAATAGTTCGAAAAAAAATAGATCGGTTACTGGGGGTTGTTATTTATCAGCATCCACCAGATTCAAATGGCAGAATATTTGCTAATGTCCTTTCATTTTCAGGAGCGATTTTGCTTGGTTATGGTTTTTACAAAATCCATAAGGATTTTTATTTTCCAGGCGCATGGGCTGTTATCCCTGTATTAGGTGCGGTCTTGTTGGTTGCATCCGGTCCGAGTGCTTGGTTTAATAAAAATATATTATCCAATCGTGTTATGGTCTGGTTTGGCCTTATCAGCTTTCCGTTATATTTATGGCATTGGCCATTGCTTTCGTTTGCGAGAATTTTAGAAAGTGAATTGCCGGGGCTGGATATTCGCTTAATCATCGTTTTAGTTTCAGTAATCCTGGCATGGCTTACCTATAAACTGATAGAGCAACCAATACGCTCAGGGCAAAGTAATACAGTTAAGTTATTAACGCTCGTTTTTGCCATGATGCTGGTCGGATTCATTGGATATAACACATATCATCGGAATGGGCTGATTTTTCGAGAAGCGGAAAAAATCAAATCTATTAACAGCTTTGATTCGGTCTATAGAGAAACATGCGAAAGTTTGACTCAAGACTTCTATGTTGATGACTGGTGTAATAAAGGTACAAGTTCTGAACATTCAATAAATACAGTCATGATTGGTGATTCTTTTTCAAATGCCTATACACCAATGCTGACAGCTTACTCAAAAAATACACAATATGATTTATCTTATATTCAATTTGCAAGGGGGCAATGTCCGTCTATTCTGGATTATGGGCCGGGCTATTGTAAGGAAATGGCAAATAAAACACTTGAATATATTAAAAATAACCCAAATATAAAAACAGTCATAATTTCTAGCTCTTGGTCTGAATATTACAATGGTAAAATTGGTTTTTCTTCCATGGTGACCCATGAAGAAACAGGACAGTCATTCAAGGAATCTTTCGAGAGAACACTACATGCTTATCAATCTCTCGGTAAAAAAATAGTAGTATTACTTTCACCTCCGATGGGCTCGAATCCTAGGTCTTGTGTCACGCGAAAAATAAGAATCACTGACACAGACAAATGTAACCTACCCATTGAGGTAGCACGCGCTTATGATGGTACTTATCGGGATTATATGATCCCCCTGTTAAATAGTCTAAATATTCAATTCTTCGACCCATTTAAATATTTTTGTAATGAAACTGAGTGTAAAATAACCGATGACGGACAAATTTTCAGTATAGATGGGCGACACTTATCTGTTTTTGGCGGTGAATATCTGGAAAAAAAGGCAAGAATTGATTTGTATTCCCTTCTAAATAAATGAGGTCATGCTTTAGATGAGTTGAATCCCCACTTGCAGTAAAGATGAGCATTTTTTCCTGTGAGGTTCTGATGGCAAGCATTCAGGTCAAATGTCGATCCTGTCAAAGTGAGTTGGTCTACCGGCATGGCAAAGCGCGAAGCGGCCTCTAGCGCTACCGCTGCTGTGATTGTCGCCATTGCTTTCAACTGGAATACCTGTACGAAGCCAACAAACCGGGCGTGACCGACAAAATCAGCGATATGGCCATGAACGGTTCTGGTGTACGGGATACCGGACGTGTGCTGGGTATCAGCATCATCACCGTCATTGCCCACTTAAAAAACTTGCCCCACCAACCGTCTCACCCCTGCCGTTCAACGAAGCCAGCGACACAGCCGGTATAGAACTGGGCTGCGAAATGGATGAACAATGGCCGTATGTTGGTAAGAAATTGCAACAACGCTGGTTATGGTAAAGCACTTCAACTTCCGTCTCCACTGCACCGATGACTGGGGTGCTTATGACCGCCTGTTACCGGGAGACAAGCGCCTGATCACCAAGAAGTTCACGCAAAGCATTGAACGCCAGAACCTCAACTTCCGTGCCCACATCAAACACCTGCAACGCAAGACCATCTGTTTCCCAAAGTCTATCGAAATGTACGACAAGGTCATCGGCGAGTTTATCAACAGGGAATTCTTTCAACTCATCTAAATCACGACCGTTTTGTCGTACAAACGGCAGAATCAAGTGTAGACTTAATTGGCCGTCTAAGCGTAAAACGCGGCATCATTGCCCTAGAATGCAAGCTGGTTCAACGCCAAATCGAAGAAAACAGGGGCATTTACCGCTTCAATAATAGTTATAGCATCCCTCAGAAAATGGTACAGTAGCGCCCTCTTTGTTTTTGCCCCCAGTTTCGCCCAAGGATTGACCCATGCTAGTCGCAGCCAACATCACCATGCAATTCGGCGCTAAGCCGCTGTTCGACAACGTTTCCGTCAAGTTCGGCGACGGCAACCGCTACGGCCTGATCGGGGCGAACGGGGCGGGCAAGTCGACCTTCATGAAAATCCTCTGCGGCCTTCAGGAGCCTACCCACGGCAACGTGTCCAAGGATTCCACCGAGCGCATGGCCTACTTGCGCCAGGATCAGTTTGCCTACGAAGAGGTGCGGGTGCTCGATGTGGTGATGATGGGGCATGAGGAAATGTGGAAGGTGATGGCCGAAAAAGACGCCATCTACATGAACCCCGAGGCGAGCGAAGACGATTACATGCGTGCAGCGGAACTGGAAGGGCAGTTTGCGGAACTGGATGGTTACACCGCCGAATCCCGTGCCGGTGAACTGCTGTTGGCGGTTGGCATCCCCACCGAACAGCACACCGGCCCGATGAGCCAGGTTGCGCCCGGCTGGAAACTGCGCGTGCTGTTGTGCCAGGCGCTGTTCGCCAACCCCGACATCCTGCTGCTCGATGAGCCGACCAACAACCTCGACATCAACACCATCCGCTGGCTGGAAGAAACGCTCAACAACCGCGACTCCACCATGATCATCATCTCGCATGACCGCCACTTCCTGAACCAGGTTTGCACCCATACCGCTGACCTCGACTTCGGCAAGATTCAGGTGTACCCCGGCAACTACGACGACTTCATGGAAGCCGCCACCCAAGCGCGTGAACGCCAGGCCAATGCCAACGCCAAGGCCAAGGAACGCATCGCCGAGTTACAGGATTTCGTGCGCCGTTTCTCCGCCAACAAATCCAAGGCCAAGCAGGCCACCAGCCGCCGCAAGCTGATCGAAAAACTCAAACCGGAAGACGTGAAACCGTCCAGCCGCCAATACCCATGGATTCGCTTTGAATACGACGAAAAAGAGCGCCTGCATCGTTTCGCAGTGGAAGTGGAGGACCTCACCTTCGCCTACGAAAACATGGAACACATCCTGATCCGCCATTTCAGCTTTACGGTGGAAGCAGGAGAGAAAATCGCCATCATCGGTGAAAACGGCGTCGGTAAAACCACCCTGCTCAAGCTGCTGGAAGGCAAACTCGAGCCGCAGAAGGGCAGCATCAAATGGGCGGAAAAAGCCCGTTTCTGTACCTACGAGCAGGATCACGAAGACGAATTCAAAAGCGACAAGCCGCTGACCGACTGGATCGCGGACTACGTGCGCAAGGAAGGCTATGAAGGCGAAGACGCCGAAACCCAGATTCGCGGTACATTAGGGCGGCTGCTGTTCGGTGGTGACACCGTGAAAAAGCCGGTGAAAGTACTCTCCGGTGGTGAAAAAGGCCGCATGATCTTCGGTAAGATGATGCTGTCCCGCACCAACGTGATGCTGATGGACGAACCCACTAACCATCTGGATATGGAATCCATCGAATCCCTCAACGGCGCACTTGACCGTTATGACGGTACCTTGCTGTTCGTGTCGCATGACCGTGAGTTCGTCAGCTCACTGGCCACGCGCATTTTCGACGTGAAAGGCAATGGCACGATCATCGATTACCGTGGCACTTACGACGAATACCTGAGCAGTCAGGGTCTGGAATAACAGCACACACAGAAAAGGGAGCCGTAGCTCCCTTTTCAATATTGGCGAAAATCCGCGCCCCGATTAAGAGACTTTCGGATCCAGCTCGCCGCTGGCGTAACGCTTGAACATGACTTCCAGTGAAACCGGGGTGATCTTGCTCGCCTGACCGGCAGAACCGAACGCTTCGTAACGCGCTTTGCAGATTTCCATCATGCCCTTGGTGGACTCTTTCAGGAACTTGCGCGGGTCGAAGTTGGACTTGTTCTGTTCCAGATGACGGCGGATGGAACCGGTAGACGCCATGCGTAGGTCGGTGTCGATGTTGACCTTGCGCACGCCATTCTTGATGCCTTCAACAATTTCGGAAACCGGTACGCCGTAGGTTTGGCCCATGTCGCCGCCGAAGTTGTTGATGATTTCCAGCCACTCTTCCGGTACGGAAGAAGAACCGTGCATAACCAGGTGGACGCTAGGGATGCGGGCGTGGATTTCTTTCACGCGGTCAATACGCAGTACCTGGCCGGTAGGCTTCTGGGTAAACTTGTAAGCACCATGGGAAGTGCCGATGGCGATGGCCAGCGCGTCAACGCCGGTTTTCTTGACGAAATCAGCCGCTTCTTCCGGGTCGGTCAGCAGCTGGGAATGATCCAGCGCACCTTCCGCGCCGTGGCCGTCTTCTTCACCCATCATGCCGGTTTCCAGGGAACCCAGGCAACCCAGCTCGCCTTCGACGGATACGCCGCAAGCATGCGCCAGTTCCACCACCTTGCGGGTAGTGTCGACGTTGTATTCGTAGCTGGAAGGGGTTTTGCCATCAGCCATCAGGGAGCCGTCCATCATGACGGAGGAGAAGCCGGACTGGATGGAACGGAAGCATACCGCTGGTTCCGCGCCGTGATCCTGGTGCATACAAACCGGGATATGCGGGTACATTTCGATCGCCGCCAGGATCAGGTGGCGCAGGAACGGTTCGCCTGCGTAGCCACGCGCACCGGCAGAGCCTTGCATGATGACCGGGGAATTGGTTGCGTCCGCCGCCTGCATGATGGCGTGAACCTGCTCCATGTTGTTGACGTTGAATGCTGGCATCCCGTAGCCGTGTTCAGCGGCATGATCCAGCAGCTGACGCATTGAAATCAGAGCCATGATGTTCTCCTCGAATGTTGGTTAAACTTTTACGCTATACGTTTTGGCCTTAGCCATTCTGGTGTTCGCCGACACGCAATATCTTCAGCTGGTTGGTGCCGCCCTTGATGCCCATCAGGTCGCCTTTGGTGATGATGACCAGATCGCCTTCCTCGACGATGCCTTCATCCATCATCAGCTCGACCGCCTGACGATTGGCTATTTTGGGGTCTTTGAGCGGCTCGTGCAATTTCACCGGGTAAACGCCCCGGTACATGCTGACCCGCCGCGCCGCCGCATCAGTGGAAGTCAACGCATAAATCGGGATGCCCGAACTGATACGCGACATCCACAGCGGGGTGGAACCGGATTCCGTCAACGTGGCAATCGCGCGTACCCCCATGTGGTTGGCGGTGTACATGGTGGCCATGGCGATGGCCTCATCCATGCGTTCGAACCGGTCTTCCATGCGATGCCCGGATTTGCGGGTTTCGATGGAGGTTTCCGCTTCCTTGCAGATGTTGGCCATGGTTTGTACGACCAGTGCTGGGTGTTTGCCGGTGGCGGTTTCGCCGGACAACATGACCGCATCCGTGCCGTCGATGACTGCGTTTGCCACGTCGAACACCTCCGCCCGGGTAGGGATGGGGTTATCGGTCATGGTTTCCATCATTTGCGTGGCGGTAATGACGGCGCGGTTGAGGGTGCGGGCGCGGCTGATCAGGCATTTCTGTGCCCGTGGCAGCTTGGCGTCACCGATTTCCACGCCCAAATCGCCGCGCGCAATCATGATCACGTCGGAAGCCAGGATGATCTCGTCGCGGGTGGCGTCTTCCATGGTTTCAGCGCGTTCCATTTTGGCGACGATAGCGGCTTTGCTGCCCGCTTCCACAGCCAAACGGCGGGCTTCGTGGATGTCGTCAGCGCTGCGCGGGAACGATACCGCAAGGAAATCCACCCCGATGCTGGAAGCGGCAGCAATGTCTTCCTTGTCCTTGTCGGTCAGAGCGGCGGCGCTCAGGCCACCACCACGGCGGTTCAAACCCTTGTTGTTGGACAGGACGCCGCCATTGACCGCGCGGGTATGGATTTCACTGCCTTGCACAGCGGTGATTTCCAGAACGATGCGCCCGTCATCCAGCCAGAGTTCATCCCCAGCCTTAACGTCATGGATCAGTTCTTTGTAACCCAGGCCAACCCGCTCTTGGGTTCCGGCGTCATTGGCCAGTTCCGCATCCAGAATAAACGGGTCACCCGGTTGCAGGGTGATTTTGCCATCCTTGAAGCGGGCAATGCGCAATTTTGGGCCTTGCAGGTCGCCCAGGATGCCGACCACGCGCCCGGCCTTTTTGGCCAGTTCGCGCACCAGTTCCGCACGCGCTGCGTGTTCTTCATGCGTGCCGTGGGAAAAATTCAGGCGCACGACATCCACACCTGCCCGGATAACGGCCTCAATGGCTTCCGGTGTGTTTGTAGCTGGCCCCAAGGTCGCTACAATTTTAGTCCTTCTCAATGTTATACCTGTAACTGTGTGCTGAAATGGCTAGTTTATGCTTGTTCTGTGACGTTTGTTATAGGGGAATGGCCGCAGGGGCGAAAAATCTTTCTCCCCTGCGGATGGCTTGTTAGCCTTTGGCGCGCTCTTCCAGCATGGCAACTGCCGGGAGGGTTTTGCCTTCCAGATATTCGAGGAAAGCACCACCTGCGGTAGAAATGTAGGACACTTTGTCGTAAATGCCGTACTTCTGGATCGCCGCAATGGTGTCGCCACCACCTGCCAGTGAGAAACCTTTCGCATTGGCGATAGCCATGGAAACAGTCTTAGTGCCTTCGCCAAACTGGTCGAATTCAAATACGCCGACCGGGCCGTTCCAGACGATAGTGCCTGCTTTGGCGATGATGTCAGCCAGTTCCTGTGCGGATTTAGGGCCGATGTCGAAGATCATGTCGTCATCTTCCACTTCATCGGCATTTTTCAGGGTGGCAACCGCTGTTTCGCTGAATTCCTTGCCGCAAACCACGTCAACCGCGATTGGAATGTTCGCGCCGCGTGCTTTCATCTTTTCGATCAGCGCCTTGGCGGTGTCAACCAGATCGTCTTCGCACAGGGATTTGCCGACATTGTGACCCATGGCTTTGAGGAAGGTGTTGGCGATACCACCACCGACAACCAGCTGTTCGCACTTTTCAGACAGTGCTTCCAGAACAGTCAGCTTGGTGGAAACTTTGGAACCGCCAACGATAGCCACCATTGGGCGTGCCGGGTTGGCCAGCGCCTTGTCCAGTGCGATCAGTTCTTCGGTCAGCAGGATACCGGCAGCAGCGACTGGCGCGAACTTGCCCGCGCCGTGGGTAGAAGCTTGCGCACGGTGGGCAGTGCCGAAAGCGTCCATCACGAATACATCGCACAGGGCAGCGTATTTCTTGGCCAAATTTTCATTGTCTTTCTTTTCGCCAGCATTGAAACGGACGTTTTCCAGCAAAACAACTTCGCCTTCCGCCACGTCGAAACCACCGTCGAGGTAATCCTTGACCAAGCGCACTTCTTTACCCAGTTTCGCGCTCATGTCGTCAGCAATCGGCTGCATGGAATTGGCTTCATCCACTTCACCCTCGGTAGGGCGACCACGGTGGGACATGACCATGACTTTCGCGCCCGCTTGCATGGCGTGCTCAATCGTCGGCATGGAAGCAGTAATTCGGGCGTCGGACGTTACCTTGCCGTCTTTGACAGGCACGTTCAGGTCGGCACGGATCAGGACACGTTTGCCAGCCAGATCCAGATCGGTCATTTTGATGAAAGCCATGTGATGCAGCTCCTTTGGAATTTCAAATCAGTCAAATAAAGCGTGAGGTGATTTATTTGACGGGTCTGAAGATAGCCCCTCCCCGACCCTCCCCTGATAAGGGGAAGGGGCGAAGAGAGGCTCCACCTCTTGTTCCTCCCCTTATCAGGAGAGGTTAGGAGGGGTTTCTTAATTAGCTGCTACGTGCTCAACAAAGCGCAGCATATTGGCCGTGTAGCCGTACTCGTTGTCATACCAGGAAACCACTTTCACGAAAGTGCCATCCAGCGCGATACCGGCTTCTGCGTCAAAGATGGAAGAGTAGCCAACGCCACGGAAGTCGGTGGAAACCACTTTCTCATCGGTATAGCCCAAGGTCTTGCTCATGTCGCCGCTTTCGGAAGCTGCTTTCATGGCCGCGCAGATGTCAGCGTAAGACGCTTCGCTGTTCAGCTCAACGGTCAGGTCAACCACGGAAACGTCAGAAGTCGGTACGCGGAAAGCCATACCAGTCAGTTTGCCATTCAGTTCAGGCAGCACCACGCCAACCGCTTTGGCTGCACCGGTGGAAGACGGGATGATGTTTTCCAGGATACCACGGCCACCGCGCCAGTCTTTCTTGGAAGGGCCGTCAACAGTTTTCTGGGTAGCCGTTGCAGCGTGAACGGTAGTCATCAGGCCACGTTTGATGCCCCACTTGTCGTTCAGGACTTTCGCTACCGGAGCCAGGCAGTTGGTGGTGCAGGAAGCCGCAGAAACGATCGCCTGACCCGCGTAAGTCGCGTGGTTTACGCCGTAAACGAACATCGGGGTTTTGTCTTTGGAAGGCGCGGACATGACCACTTTCTTCGCGCCCGCAGCGATGTGCTTCTGGCAGCTTTCGTCAGTCAGGAAGAAACCGGTACATTCCAGCACGATGTCAACGCCAACGTCACCCCAAGCCAGGTTGGCTGGGTCAGTTTCAGCCGTCAGGCGAATGGTTTTGCCGTTAACCACCATGTTGTTGCCGTCAACGCCAACGTCACCGTTGAAGCGACCGTGTACGGAGTCGTACTTCAGCATGTATGCCAGGTAATCAGCGTCCAGCAGGTCGTTGATGGCAACCACTTCGATGCCAGGGAAGTCACGTGCGATTGCGCGGAAAGCCATACGACCGATGCGGCCAAAACCGTTGATACCTACTTTGATAGTCATGAATTGCTCCTCATTGAAATTCACTCAAAACAAACTCAGCGGCAGGCTCCCCCTCTCTCAGGAAGCCTGCCTTGCATTTTCTGCTTACGCGACAGCGTTGATGGCGTTCAGCACGTTATCCACGGTGAAACCGAACTGTTCAAACAACTGGTTGGCTGGCGCTGATTCACCGAAGGTGGTCATGCACACAACCTTGCCGTTCAGGCCGACATACTTGTACCAGCCGTCGCCGATGGCGGCTTCCACCGCCACGCGGGCAGTCACGGCAGCAGGCAGTACGGATTCCTTGTAAGCCGCATCCTGCGCGTCGAACACGTCAGTGGAAGGCATGGAAACCACGCGCACTTTCTTGTCAGACTTGGCAGCCGCCTGCATGGCTAGATCCACTTCGGAACCGGTGGCGATAACGATGACATCAGGTGTGCCGTCAGTGTCTTTCAGGACGTAACCACCCTTGGCGATGTTGGCAATCTGCTCAGGTGTGCGGGTCTGGTGCTTCAGGTTCTGGCGCGAGAAGATCAGGCAGCTGGGGCCGTCCTTGTATTCAATCGCGTGTTTCCAGGAAACAGCCGTTTCCACCGCGTCACAAGCACGCCATACGGACATGCGCGGGATCATGCGTAGCGTTGGAATTTGCTCGACCGGCTGATGGGTCGGGCCGTCTTCGCCCAGACCGATGGAGTCATGGGTGTAAACGAAGATGCTCTGGATTTTCATCAGCGCTGCCATACGCAGGGCATTACGTGCGTATTCAGAGAACATCAGGAAAGTCGCGCCGTAAGGCAGCAAACCACCATGCAGGGCCATGCCGTTCATGATGGCGCTCATGCCGAACTCGCGCACGCCGTAAGACAGGTAGTTGCCGCTGAAGTCCTGCGCTTTGCCGTGGCCAGCACTGATGTGCTTGCTCATCTTGTTGAAGGTGTTGTTGGAAGGCGTCAGGTCAGCAGAACCGCCGAGGAATTCAGGCAGCAATGGCGCAAACGCATCCAGCGCATTCTTGGAAGCCACGCGGGTCGCTGGGGACTCAGCTTTCGCATCAATCGCAGCAATCGCCTTGGCAGATTCATCCGCCCAGTTAGCAGGCAGCTCGCCCGCCATGCGGCGCTTGAATTCAGCCGCTTCCGCCGGGAATGCTGCTGCGTAAGCGTCGAACTTCGTGTTCCAGTCAGCTTCAGCCGCGCCGCCTTTTTCTTTCGCATCCCAACCGGCATAAACTTCGGAAGGAATTTCGAACGGGCCATGCTTCCAGCCCAGTGCTTCGCGGGTCAGGGCGATTTCGTCGTTGCCCAGTGGTGCGCCGTGGCAATCGTGGGAACCAGCCTTGTTGGGGGAGCCGAAACCAATAGTGGTTTTGCAGCAGATCATGGAAGGCTTGCCGGTTTCAGTGCGGGCAGCTTCAACCGCTGCCTTGATGGCATCCGCATCATGGCCGTCAACACCCGCAACAACGTGCCAGCCGTAAGCTTCAAAACGCTTAGGGGTATCGTCAGTAAACCAGCCGTCCACTTCACCGTCGATGGAAATGTTGTTGTCGTCGTAGAAGCAGATCAGTTTACCCAGACCCATGGTGCCAGCGAAAGAGCAGGCTTCGTGGGAGATGCCTTCCATCAGGCAGCCATCGCCCAGGAATACGTAGGTGTAATGGTCAACGATGTCGTGACCCGGCTTGTTGAACTGTGCTGCGAGGATTTTTTCAGCCAGCGCCATGCCGACGGCATTGGTGATGCCCTGACCCAGAGGGCCGGTGGTGGTTTCAACGCCCGGCGCATAGCCATACTCAGGGTGGCCAGGGGTTTTGGAATGCAATTGGCGGAAGGCTTTCAGGTCATCCATGCTCAGCCCGTAGCCGGTCAGGTGCAGCACGGAGTATGGCAGCATGGAACCATGACCATTGGACATGACGAAACGGTCACGGTTGGCCCAGTCAGGATTCTGCGGGTTGTGGGACATGTAGTCGTTGTAGAGCACCTCGGCAATGTCGGCCATGCCCATGGGCGCACCCGGATGCCCGGAATTTGCTTTTTGTACGGCATCCATAGCAAGGACGCGGATTGCGTTAGCCAACTCGCGGCGTGTAGTCATTGACGGGTCTCCTGTAGTTTTCAAATATCACGGTCAGCCAGGCAAGCGGCATGGCTGGAAATGTGGCGAGTGCAAGATTCCGATACTGCCTGTCACAGTGAAAGGATGCAGTTCAGTATGGGGTTCCTGCATTGCCCGGAAGTCAACTGCTACCCCGTAAGCGCGACCAAAGCGGCGTAACAGCGCCTGTTGTATAATTATTATTCAGACATGTTAAAGCTCTTGTATTGTGGCGAACTTCTCGATATGGGGCAACTCCCCCATCTTGGATAGATAACCGGCTTAAATGATGAATTTTTTATTACCTTAACAGCTACGGAATAATGCAAGTGGGTCAAGTTTTCGCTATTATACTGCCCGTCGGTGATTTGAAGGGCTTTTTAGTCACTGCAAAATCATCCTTCCCATTGTCTGAGGAGCGCTGCGACGGGACGCCCGCCAGGCTCAGATCATGGCACTTACATACAACGGCGCTCAGTCATTTTACTTTTTACTGATGGAGAACTTTAATGACTGAGAGAAGCTACCTGTTTACTTCCGAGTCTGTTTCCGAAGGCCACCCGGACAAAATGGCGGATCAGGTATCCGACGCCATTCTGGATGCCATCATCGCCAAAGACCCGTATGCACGTGTTGCCTGCGAAACCATGACAAAAACTGGCATGGTCGTGCTGGCGGGTGAAATTACCACCACCGCTGAAATTGACTACGAAGGTATCGTGCGCGGCGTTGTTAACGACATCGGCTACAACAATTCCGAAATTGGCTTCGACGGCCACACTTGCGCAGTCATCAACGCACTGGGCAAGCAATCCCCTGACATTGCCATGGGCGTTGATCGTGCCAAGCCTGAAGACCAGGGCGCGGGCGACCAGGGCCTGATGTTCGGTTACGCCAGCAACGAAACTGACGTGTTGATGCCAGCCGCACTGACCTACGCCCACCGCTTGGTGCGCGTGCAGTCCGAAGTGCGCAAGAACGGCACGCTGCCATGGCTGCGCCCGGATGCAAAATCGCAAGTCACCGTGCGCTACGAAGGCGGCAAGATCGTTGCCATCGACGCGGTTGTCCTTTCCACCCAGCACAGCCCTGACATCAGCCTCGACGACCTGCGCGAAGGCGTGATGGAACACGTCATCAAGCCGGTACTGCCGGAAGAATGGCTGCACGCTGGCACCCAATACCACATCAACCCAACCGGCAACTTCGTCATCGGCGGCCCGGTCGGTGACTGTGGCCTGACTGGTCGTAAAATCATCGTTGACACCTACGGCGGCATGGCCCGTCATGGCGGCGGCGCATTCTCCGGCAAAGACCCATCCAAGGTTGACCGCTCTGCCGCCTATGCTGGCCGCTATGTAGCGAAAAACATCGTGGCAGCCGGTCTGGCCGACCGCTGCGAAATCCAGGTCTCCTACGCCATCGGTGTGGCGCAACCGACTTCCATCACGGTAGAAACCTTCGGCACCAACAAGGTTGACGAAACCCTGATCGAAGCGCTGGTACGCGAACACTTCGACCTGCGTCCTTACGGCATCACCAAGATGCTCGACCTGCTGCGCCCCATGTATCGCGGCACGGCGGCATACGGTCACTTCGGTCGTGACGACCTCGACCTGCCATGGGAACGCACCGACAAGGCTGACGCACTGCGTGATGCTGCTGGCCTGTAAAAAGATTAGGAGACTACAACATGACCACTTTTAACGACTACATCGTAGCCGACATGAACCTTGCTGCCTGGGGCCGCAAGGAACTCAACATCGCCGAAACTGAAATGCCCGGCCTGATGGCCATCCGCGAAGAATACGCTGCTTCCAAGCCACTGGCAGGCGCACGTATCGCCGGTTCCCTGCACATGACCATCCAGACCGGCGTGCTGATCGAAACCCTGCAAGCGCTGGGCGCGGAAGTGCGTTGGGCATCCTGCAACATCTACTCCACTCAGGATCACGCGGCGGCAGCCATCGCTGCAACCAACACCCCGGTATTCGCGTTCAAGGGCGAATCACTGGCGGAATACTGGGATTTCACCCACAAAATCTTCGAGTGGCCAAACGGTCAGCAAGCCAACATGATCCTGGATGACGGCGGCGACGCAACCCTGCTGCTGCATCTGGGCGCTCGGGCGGAAAAAGACCCGTCAGTAGTCGCCAACCCGACCTCCGAAGAAGAGACTTATCTGTACGCCGCGATCCGCAGCCGCCTGGAGTCTTCCCCGAACTGGTACAGCACCCGTCTGGCGGAAATCCGTGGTGTGACTGAAGAAACCACTACCGGCGTACACCGCCTGTACCAGATGCACGCACGTGGCGAGCTGAAATTCCCGGCGATCAACGTCAACGATTCTGTCACCAAATCCAAGTTCGACAACCTGTACGGCTGCCGCGAATCGCTGGTTGACGGCATCAAGCGCGCCACCGACGTGATGGTCGCAGGCAAGATCGCGGTTGTGTGCGGCTACGGCGACGTGGGAAAAGGTTCCGCGCAAGCCCTGCGCGCCCTGTCTGCGCAAGTTTGGGTCACTGAAATCGACCCGATCTGCGCCCTGCAAGCCGCAATGGAAGGCTACCGCGTCGTGACCATGGATTACGCTGCCGACAAGGCCGACATCTTCGTCACCGCCACCGGCAACTTCCACGTCATCAACCATGACCACATGAAGGCGATGAAAGATCAGGCGATCGTCTGCAACATCGGCCACTTCGACAACGAAATCGACGTTGCCAGCCTCGAACAGTACGAGTGGGAAGAAATCAAGCCGCAGGTCGACCACATCATCTTCCCTGACGGCAAGCGCATCACCCTGCTGGCGCAAGGCCGTCTGGTGAACCTGGGCTGCGCGACCGGGCATCCGTCTTACGTCATGTCCTCCTCCTTCGCCAACCAGACCATCGCGCAGATCGAACTGTGGACCAAACGTGATAGCGGCGAATACCCGATCAACGTCTACACCCTGCCGAAGCATCTGGATGAGAAAGTTGCCCGCTTGCAGTTGAAGAAACTGAACGCGCAACTGACTACCCTGACTGAATATCAGGCAAAGTACATCGACGTTGCGGTAGAAGGGCCTTACAAGGCGGATCATTACCGTTATTAAGAACCCCTCACCCCAGCCCTCCCCTTATCAGGGGAGGGAGTAAGAGGGCGGTGCACCTTCCTGTTCCTCCCCTGATAAGGGGAGGCTAGGAGGGGTTTCTTTCTCAGAGGGCTAAATCAGTATGCAAAATGAGCGGGTCGTCTGGTACGAACCCCAGCCTGCAACCACAGATGCCTGTACCGTATGCGGCAATACGCAGCACAACCATCTGGTTTTGCAGGTTGCCCATTGGGTCAAGGATATGGGCATGATGCAGGTAGCTTTGTGCGGGGCGTGTGGCAGCGCATGGTTCCCTGATATGGAGCGTTATCTGGTTCCTTACCCTGACCAGAACATCATTTTGCAAGACCCTGATTTCCCCTACTACATTTACCATTACCTGGAAATGGTGGGTGGGCTGGACTGGAAAGTCAGCCTGCTGGAGCGTCTGCCTTTTACCGGTTTTCAATCCGTACTGGAAATCGGCTGCAATGCTGGTGTCATGCTGGATTATTGCCGGACGATGTGGGATGCCACGACAGTCATCGGGCTGGAACCTTCGGCCTACGGCGTGATGGGTGGAAAATTGCTGGAGATACCCATCCAGTCCCATTACCTGCGGGATGCGCCCGAGGTACAGGGGCGGCGGTTTGACTTCATCTACGCGACGGAAGTGCTTGAGCATGTGCAACAGCCGCTGGAGTTTCTGCAAGAGCTTCGTCAGTACCTGACCGATAATGGCGTGGTAATGCTGACGACCCCTCGGGCAGGAGCATTGAATACGCAAACCCCGCCGGGAGAACTGCTCGCAGCCCTTTCGCCGGGAGCGCATTATTTCCTGCTGTCGCCGGAAAAGCTGGCTGATCTGGCGCAACAGGCCGGATTTAGCTGGCATCACATCGAGCCTTTTGGCATGACGCAAATGGCGGTGTTGTCCCGTCAGCCAGTAGCGTTACGCCCCTGGTTCGACGTAAAGGAGCGGATTCGGGAATACTACCAGCGCAAAACCCGGTTAGCGGTGCAGGATGCGCGAGTGCAACTGGGGCATTGGATCAACTACCATACCCATACCGCGCAGGCAGACATTCCCGTTGAAGAGAATGTGGTACTGGCGATAAAAAGCAGGTTGCGGCATCTGTTCGGTATTGACCTGCAACAACCGCAAGCATTGCTGGAACAGGTTTTGGCGGCAGACTCGCTGGTTGGCATGGGCAAGGCAATGCCGTATGCCTTGCCGTTCTACCTGTATTGGCAGGCGCGGCAACTGCCTGATTCAGACCCAAGGGTATGGCAGTATTTACAATTGGCCGAGATTTGCGCCCTGCAAGGCTTGAAGGTGGATTTCCGCAACCTGTTTGTCTACCACGCTCTGGTGATGCAGATCGAAAAAGTCTTGCCGGTTCGCCCGGTTCCGCAGCCGGATCATGCCTGGCCATTGCTTGCCCGGCAGATACGAGAGTCGGTTCCTGAATTGCAAACGCCCTCGCCACCTGTTGTTTCCAGTGTATTGGGCCAGATTAAATCCCGATTGAAGCGGGTTGGATCCCGCTGGATGAGAGTTTAGTTATGAATGATTTACACGAGCACGAGCATGAGCATGAGCATGAGCATGAGCATGAGCATGAGCATGAGCACGCGCAACGTGACGACCTGATCTTCAGCTTTGAGTTTTTCCCGCCCAAGACCGAGAAGGGCGTGGAAAACCTGCGGGCGGTGCGCACCCAACTGGCGGAACTGAAACCGCGTTTCTTTTCCGTCACTTACGGCGCGGGCGGTTCCACGCAGACCAATACGCTGAATACGGTGCTGGAAATCCAGCGCGATTCCGATATTGAAGCTGCGCCGCACCTGTCGTGCGTGGGTTCCAGTGCGGAGCAAATCCGCGAGATTCTGGAAACCTACCGTGATAACGGCATCCGGCATATCGTCGCCCTGCGCGGCGACCTGCCATCCGGTACGCGCGACATCGGCGAATTCCGCTACGCCAACGAGCTGGTGGAATTCATCCGCAAGGAAACCGG
Source organism: Thiothrix nivea DSM 5205 (assembly GCF_000260135.1). Classification (NCBI taxonomy): domain Bacteria; kingdom Pseudomonadati; phylum Pseudomonadota; class Gammaproteobacteria; order Thiotrichales; family Thiotrichaceae; genus Thiothrix; species Thiothrix nivea. The sequence goes on from NZ_JH651384.1 coordinate 2,580,799, forward strand.
TGACCACTTCAACATCGAAGTGGCAGCCTACCCGGAGATGCACCCGCAAGCGCCGAACCTGAAGGTCGACATCGACAACTTCGTGCGCAAGGTCAACGCCGGAGCCAACAGCGCCATCACGCAGTATTTCTACAATGCGGATGCGTACTGGCACTTCGTCGACACTTGTGCCGACAAGGGCGTGGACATTCCAATCGTGCCCGGCATCATGCCGATCACCAACTACACCCAACTGGCGCGGTTTTCCGACATGTGCGGGGCGGAAATCCCGCGCTGGCTGCGCAAGCAACTGGAAACCTACGGCGATGATGTCGAGTCGATTGCCAAATGCGGCGAGGAATTCGTCACCTTACTGTGTGAAAACCTGTTGGAAACCGGCGCGCCGGGGCTGCATTTCTACACCATGAACCGGGTTGAGCCGACCATGAGTATCTGGCGCAACCTAGGCCTATCGGAATAGTTTCCGACCAAAGCTGTTCCTTATCAATCAAGGTGCGCTCTTGCAGCGCACCCGCCCCGAGTATGGCCTTTAGCTGCCCCCGAAGCTGCCATCACACTATATATTGTATGCGAGAAATACCGGGAGCACATACTTATGCACATTTGTCAACTTTTGGTAATATCGTTTCAGCACATCGGCATAACCACTTGTTGGCATTCCAAACAAAACATAACTACATGATTTATAAGAATAAACAATTTGTTGATTTTTTGGTCAATCTGACAGGAACCTTTGAAAAACAAGCCTTGCCAGCCTTAATCCACAAAACTTTCCACATACTTATCCACAGAAACTGGGGATAACCCCGCAACCGCCTGATTCAGCAGCCATTAAAGAAAGCGCCGAGTGATGACTGATACCGTTTTGCCAACATGCGCCTGATCCTTGCCCCGATGGAGGGCGTGCTTGACCACACCCTGCGCGACATCCTGACCCGCATCGGCGGCTATGACCGTTGTGTAACCGAATTCGTGCGCGTGCTTGACCGGCCATTGCCTGTGCGCGTGTTTTACCGTGCTTGCCCGGAACTGCTCGCAGACGGCAAAACACCTGCCGGAACCCCGGTTTACCTGCAACTGCTGGGTGGTGACCCCCCCGTGATGGCGGCCAATGCACACATTGCGGCACAATTGGGTGCGCCCGGCATCGACCTCAATTTCGGCTGCCCCTCCAAAACCGTCAACAGCAGCGATGGTGGTTCTGTACTGCTGCGCGAGCCGGAACGGGTGTATGGTATCGTCCGGGCAGTGCGCCTCGCTGTTAGCCCGCAGATTCCCGTCACCACCAAAATCCGTCTCGGTTTTCATGACAGCAGTTTGTTCGAAGACATTGCGCTGGGCATCCAGGCAGCAGGAGCCACGGAACTGTGTGTACACGCCCGCACCCGTCAGCAGGGTTACCTGCCGCCTGCCTATTGGCCTGAAATCGGCAAGGTCAAACCCAAGCTCACCCTGCCGGTGATCGCCAACGGGGAAATCTGGTCAACCGCCAACGCCCGTCAGGCGCAAGCCGAGAGCGGTTGCACCGACCTGATGCTGGGGCGCAGCGCACTCAGCTTCCCCGACCTGGCGCAAGCCATCAAGGCGCAACACGCCGGAGAAGATTACACCCCCATGCCTTGGGCGGCTGTGCTGCCACTGGTCTTGCAATACGCCGCCACGCTGGAAGGGCGCGCGCCCAAATATGCCGCCAGTTTCATCAAACAATGGTTCACCTACCTACGCCGCCAGTACCCCGAAGCTGAAACACTGTTCCAGCACATAAAACGCCTGAAACTGCCCACAGACATTAGACAGGTTTTAGAAGGACATAGCCCATGAACGACCACAACCAGCGCCACCAAGCCCGCATGGAACGCAAGAAAGCCCTCATCGACGCCAGCATCGCCCGCGCAGACCAGGAAAAGGGTCTGCTACTGGTACTGACGGGTAACGGCAAGGGCAAATCCTCCTCCGCCTTTGGCATGGTCGGGCGTTCCCTCGGCCACCGCATGAAGGTCGGCGTCTGCCAGTTCCTCAAAAGCCGTACCGATACTGGTGAGGAAGCCTTCTTCGGCCAGCAGACCAACTGCGAATGGCATGTGCTCGGCGATGGCTTCACCTGGGAAACCCAGAGCCGTGAGCAGGACATAACCACCGCCCAGCACGGTTGGGAAGTTGCCTGCCAGATGTTGGCCGACCCGGCCTACCATCTGGTAGTGCTGGACGAGCTTACCTACCTGCTCAACTACGGCTATCTGAACGCGGATCAGGTGCTGGACACGCTGGCCGCCCGCCCCCCCATGCAGCACGTCGTTGTCACTGGGCGTGCCGCCAGTCCAGCACTCTGCGACTTGGCCGATACGGTGTCGGAAATCGCCGATGTGAAACACGCCTTCCGTAGCGGCATCCAGGCGCAAAAGGGCATTGACCTATAGGCTTCCGCAACCACAGGTGGGCGCAGTGTAACTGTTGCCCCCAAGGAAGCTGTGTTATGGTCAGGGAACTATCCTTTAACACCCTCAGGAGTAGAGAGCCGCATTTCTGTCATGACTGTTAGCGAAAACACATCCGCCTGGTATCAACCCGAACCTTCCGCCACCCTGCTCGAACGTCGTCAGACCGACTGGCAACTGGTCGAAATTTTCCAGCACCCCGATTATGGCAACCAGCTGGTAATTGACCATGATTTGCAGATTTCCGAAGCCGATTTTGCCTATAACACGGCCATGACCGCGCCACTACTGGCTGTACCCGAATGCCAGGAAGTTGCCATCCTTGGTGGTGGTGATGGCGGTGTCATGAATGAATTGCTGGCCGCCTATGACAGGTTGGAAAAATCACTCGGCCAGGTCACGCTAATCGACATAGACGGTGACGTGATCGACTTGTGCCGCCAGTATCTGCCACGCTGTTGCGGCACAGCGTTCGAAGACCCGCGTAGCGAAGTGATTGTCGGTGATGCTTTTGGCTGGTTGGAACAGGCGCGCGGGCTGGATGCGGTCATTTACGACCTGACCATGGATCCGGTGCGGGAAGGCATCAGCCGCAGTGAGTTCATGCAAGACATTTTCGGCAAAATCCACGACAGCCTGCGCCCCGGCGGGGTCGTGAGCCTGCAAGCCTGCGGTGAATGGCAACCGGACCGCAGGCAATTGCTGGAAGAACTGCGCGGCAATCTGGATGAGCGTTTTGATGCACCACTGGAACAAGTGGTGATGGTGCCATCCTACGGCGAAATGTGGACATTCCTTGCCGCCCGCAAACCACCTGCCTGACGTATCAACTCCCCTTTTTCAACGCTTCCAGCCACTCATCCACCAGTACTTTGGCGCGGCGTTCGTATTCGTCGTAGGCGTTTTGCCAAGCTTCGCCAGTCAGTTCGGGGAAATACAGCGGCTGGCAATCCTGCGCCATGTATTCCGTGTCAGCCAGATAATAGCCCTTGTTACGGTAACGCCAGGTAAACTCCGCCCCACCGCATTGTAGCTCATTGTCAGGGAAGGCGCGCTTGAGGAACAGGCGGGTACGGATTTCCTTGTAACCCTGTTCCTTGTTGTGGTTGGTGATGTACAAGCTCCCATCGCCTTCCGCCAGCACCCGGTACTTGCCATCAGGCGTTTTCTGCAACACCCATTTGTGGGCGTCATTATCGCCGTGGAGCAAGTTTCCGGATTCATCCTTGCCCAAGCATTGCTCGGCGGAAAACGACACAACCCACTCTTTGCTGGCAGGCTTGTCATCCAGCTCGAACGGCGCGCCCAGCACCGGGCATTCCAGCCGCTTTTTGTTGTTGTCAGGCGTGTAGAGGGTGGGGAATAGTGGGCGGAACGGGTTATCGGTTGCCACCGCAGACAAGGCAGTGTTCAAATCCTTACCCACGGGGCGGAACAGGTTTGAGTATTCCTTGCCCATTGTATCCGCCTTGTTTTTGTACAGGATCGCCCAGCCATTGGCAGGCGGCAGGCTGGGAATGGCGGGTGGAAAACGGGTTTCAAAAGCGGCCTTGTACCAGCTGGCGGGCAGTTTGGCGGCATTCTGGTTATCGGCAGCCAGACTGTTGCCTGCTATAAGGCAGAGTCCGGCGAAAAACAGCAAGGCAAGGAACTTGTTGTTGCACTCCATCGTTTGGCCGACCCTCCATGTCATCCGGTTATTGCTAGCTGGTCACTTGCTGGGCGAAACCTGCGCGCGCCAGTTCTGCTATTGCCTCCCGCCACTGCGGGGTAGTCTGCGGTTTTCGACGTTGCAACAGGGACTGTAGTTCAAGCATATCCACATTGCTGTAAAAAATACCACCACGAGCCGCCGTTTCAGGGGTGATCTGCCGCCGGAAATCGCGCGCGGCAGGCACGCCCAGAATGTCTTCGTATTGATAGTAGCTGACATCTGCCGGGTTCAGCGCAGGTTTGTTCCTGAAACCCAGCACGTAAATGTTGGTACCGCCCCCCAGCCGCAAAGGATATAAGGCTATCTTGTTGCTTGCCAACGGATTGTTGTTGATGTCACTGTTACCCATGATGGAGCCGCTCAACATGCCGCTGATGGAAATGGTGTGCTCGCCGCCGATTTGCAGGCTGTTGCTGCGGATATGCAGGTTGCGGAACGCGCCATCGGTGGCGAAGATGCCTTGCAATGCCCCATCCGAAAACACCACGTTGCCGGAAATGCTGACATTACGCATTTGCGCACCACCAAAACGGTCAACCCCGTTCATCGGTTCAGGGATCAACTGAAAAGCGTCGCGGTGGGCGATTTGCAGGAACGGGAATACCCGGAAGGTGCGCCCGTGCTGTTTCTGGTATTCGTTGATGCGGCTGACCAGTTTGTCGAAATCTTGCGCAAAAGCCGAGAACACGGTGTCGTCGATCACCACCGTATTGGCGATGCTCAGATCACCTTTGCTGTAAATCTGCATGAAGTCACGGACGAAGAAATTCTGCCCGCTACGCATCCCCGTCAGGTTGAGGCGCGGAAAACGCCGCCGCTCCAGGTTGCCGGCGGCTGGCAGGCTGTTGAACAGCGTTTCGGCCTGTTGCTGGTTGCGGATCCAGTGCAGGGGTTGGCCGCTGTTCTGGCGTACTGCGTCATAGGCGCGCGCGTTGGGGTCATTGCGCATGTTGGCGGTGCTGTACTGGTTCGCCAGCAATTCCGTCAGGATCGCGTTGTGGGCGAAATCCTGGCTACCGTTGGTGTTGAACGTGTTGGCAGTGGTGGTGACGAAATCCCCGCTGCTGACGCTGTTGCCAGTATTGCCCCCCGTGCTGCCAGCACTGCCGCTGCTACCGGTATTGCCAATGTTGCCAGCGTTGCCGCCAGCACTGCTGTTGCTACCGGTATTGCCTGCACTGCTACTGCTTCCACCGCCACTGGTGCTGCCGGTGTTACTGGTAACCCATCTGTTGAGCCGTGCCTGTTCCATTTCGAGATTTTGCAGTTCCTGTGCCCACTCGGTGATTTTTTGGGCATTATTGAAACGGCGGTATTCGGCCAGCATTTTTTCCGCGTACTGGATTTTGTAGGGTAGCTCGGTGAGGCGCTTTTTGATTTCTTCCGGCGTCATGGAGACGACAGGATCCACAGGGTTGTTACTGCCACCGGTGCTACCAGCCTGTTTGCGTTGCAGTTCCGCCAATTCCGCACGCAGGTTTTGCAGGATGGCCTGATAGCGGGTGTCACCCCGGGCCAGTTGCTGTTCGGCAAACTTGATGTCGAACGGCAGTTTGGCCAAGCGCTTTTCTTCCTCCGCCGTCAGGCCCACCGGGGCGCTGGCGTTGCCGCTGCCTAGATTCGGCGGGGTGCTGGTTGGATTGTTCAGCCAGTCAGTCAGCTTTTTCACTTCGAGGTTATAACCGTCACGGCGCTGCCGCCATTGGTTGGCCGCGTCCGGGTTATGGGCAGTCAGGGCGCTGCGCATCTGCGCATCTGCCTCCTGCGCCAGTCGGTTGAGTTCCAGAATCCTGGCTTTGACGGCAGCGCGGCTGTCAGCGCTGATGGAAATTGTTGGCATGACGAAGCTCCCCACAAGTTGTTTTGCCCATTATTGCTGTCAGAGTAGACCAGCGTAGTTCTCTAAAGTTAGATGCTGGCAAGCGTTTTTGCCAATTATTTAATACGATTTTGACCACTGGGCGGAAAAATAAAACGGCCTGTCTTGATATTCTTGCCGTCTATCCTGTCATCAGGCGTGCGGTAGCCCGTGGCCAAGCAGGGAGCTTTCCCCGTCCGGGTAAACGCGCACGCGGGTGAACTGGGCGTAGGCGATTTCAAATCGCAGGCTTTTCTGGTAAAGGATGTCAAGCACCTGTGCCAGCACTGCGCGGATGACACCTGCATGGGTCAGCACCAACACGTGTTGCCCGGCGTATTGCGCTTGCAGGTCTGTCCAGGCGACGTGGATGCGGGCGATAAAATCTTCCATCGCTTCGCCGTTGGGGGCAATGAAACGGCGTGGTTGCCGCCACAGGTATTGCATCAGTTCGGCGTCCTGTTCCCAGATTTCTGCCTGGGTTTTGCCAATCCAGTTGCCAAAATTCATTTCCCCAAAGCGTTCGTCGACAACAAACGGACAACCTTGGCGTTGCGCCAACAGACGGGCAAAGTCGTGGCAGCGGCGGCTGGGGGAGGTGATGACGGCATCCCAGTGACCTGACTGGGTTGCTCGGGTCAGTTGTTTCCAGCCGCTGTTACCCAGCGGTTCGTTGTCGGGGGCGCAAAACAGGTTGGGGGTGGCAACCTGGCCATGGCGCAGCAGGTCGATGGTGGTGGGGGAGGTGATGGTGGGGGCTTCCTGTACAGGGATGATGTCCGCTGCTTGGGTTTGTTCCGGTTTGTCGTCTTGTTGGTTCATGTTTGCTTACGGGTTGTTGACGATGGCTGCGGCTATTTCGATTCTAGCATGGCAATTTGCCCTGGTTCGGGAGAAGTATGGGACAACAACGGGCAATCTGCTAGCCGACAACACTTATACGCGGTAAATCGCTGTTCCGTCTTGCACCTGATTCAGCAATTAGTGAATCCCAAAAGGACAATCCATGGGCTTCCTGAATTTCGGACGCGGAATGAATTAATGCTGGCTCAACCCGTATGACTTCCCATACTTCATGGCGTTTTATTTTCGCTCTGGCGGCGGCATAGCTCATGGGTTTGCGTAATTTACGGGTGGCGTTATTGTAGAATTCCTGCCTTATACCTGTTAGGGTGTAAAAAGTCATCTCCATTTTTTGATAAAAAGCCTAAAGGAATCATCAGCTTGGTGTTTGCAAAACACGGTTGCTGAACAAAATATTGATTATGTGTACCGGTAAAAGCCGCTGGCTCGGGATTTTTTTCCTGTGGTTCATAGGGCTTCAAAACGTACAGGCAGCACCAGAGCTGTCGACAGCAGGCCACTCCCCGACTGCTGGTTACTTCGAGCTTTCGTGGGGTGAAAAACTCCCCCAGGGGGGCATCCTTCAGCAGAGCCTTAGCCCTGCCTTCGCCGGTGCGCGTGAATGGCAGGTGGCGGGCAGCGAATCCTTTTCCATGAGCGGCCTCAGTAACGGTGAGTATTTCTACCGTTTGCAGAGCGCTGCTGACCAAAGCTGGAGCAATACCGTCAGCGTCAAGGTGCAGCATCACAGTCTGGTTAAGGCGTGGCTGTTCTTCGGCGTGGGCGCGGCCTTGTTCCTGTATCTGGTCTTCTACATCTTTTCATCCAGACATAAACCAGCCGTTCCGGGCTGAGCATCAGGATTATCCCCATGTTTGAAAGTTACCTATCACCGGGAACGGCCCTCATGATTTTGTTGGTGTTTGGCGCGTTCTGGGTGGCGTTTGGTGCGTGGCTGGGGCGCGGCAACCGTTCGCTGGATGATTTCATGCTGGCCGGGCGCAACGTCGGTTTCGCACTGGCGGCGGCCACCGCGATGGCGACTTGGGTAACGAGCAATACCACCATGGTCGCGCCGCAGCTTACCTATCAACTGGGCGTGTGGGGCATGGTCGGCTATGCGCTGGGCGCGGTCGGGCTGATCCTGTTTGCGCCGCTGGCGGGGCGAATCAAAACGCTGTTGCCAGCCGGTTTCACCAGTGGTGATTTTATCCGCAAGCGTTACGGCAAGCTGGCGTGGCGCGTGTTCCTGATCATTTCGCTGTTCTACAGCATCGGCTGGCTGATCAGTCTGGGCATGGCGGGCGGATTGCTGGTGAATGCGCTCAGCGGGCTGGATTATCACATCGGCATGAGCGTAATCCTGGCCATTTGCGTGGGTTACACCCTGCTGGGCGGCCTGCGGGCGGTCATCGCCACCGATTTCGTGCAAACCCTGATCATCCTGTTCGGTATCGTCTGGCTGGCGTGGCTGGTGATGGACAACATGAGTTTCGAGCAACTGCACACGGCGGTGCAGGAGGAGCGCCCCGAGCTGCTCAACCTGCTGTTCCCGGCGGCGATCATGTTCCTGTTCAACAACCTGTTTTTCGGCGTGGGGGAAATCTTCCACTCCAACGTGTGGTGGTCGCGTGCGTTTGCGTTCGGCGAAGGCGTCGGGGTGAAAGCCTATCTGCTGGCCGGTCTGCTGTGGCTGCCGATTCCCATCGTGGCCGGTTTCGTGGCGTTGGCGGCTCCGGCGCTGGGCATCGTGGTGCCAAGCGCGGATATGGTCGGGCCGCTGGTGGCCGGAAAGCTGCTGGGCACGGCGGGCGCGGTCATCGTGTTCGTGGTGGTGTTCGCTGCGCTGGCTTCCAGCCTCGACTCGGTGCTGGCGGCGACTGCCGATCTGGTGACGCAGGATATTTACCGTGGCCACCTCAAGCCGGACGCTTCCAACGAGCATCTGTTCAAGGCCGGTAAAATCATCATGCTTTTGTTGGGATTTGTGACCTGGCTGCTGTGCCTGCCTAAACTGACCACCTTGGGATCGCTGTTACATTTTACCGGCGCGTTTGTCGCCAGCGCCATCTGGCCGGTGCTGTTCGGTCTGTATGACCCACGCGCCAGCGGCGCAACGGCGGCAGCAGCCATGTTTTTCGGCACGCTAGCCGGTTTGCTCGGCTATTTCCTGATCGGCTTCTACGTGGCTGCGCTGGTGGCGGCAGCCGTTTCACTCATCATCATGCTGGTGGGGATGCAGCTCAAACCGGGCGCATTCGACTTCCGGCAACTCAGGCAATCATCATGATCATTTCTGTTTCAGCCCTGGCAATCCTGGTGAAGGTGGCGTTTGCCGTGACCGTGGCCGCGCCCTTCATCCTGCTGTTTTTATTGATGAAAGATAACAAGAGGAAAACCTTATGGTAAGCAGTCCATCCGTCTCGGCGGAAACTGTCCGTTTCGAGCGCAAGCGCCCGGATGTGTACGGCGACGCCCACCCCAAAGCGTTGCTGAAAGCGATCCACGAAGACGGCGAATTCCTCAAGCCGCTGGAAAACCAGCATGTGGCGTCCATCGACCAGTTCACGCCCGACATGCTGCTGCAACTGTTCCGGCTGGCAGCCAAATACGAAAGCAACCCGGAACGGTTTTCAACCGCCTTGCAGGGCAAAATCCTGATCAGCGCCTTCTACGAGCCGAGCACGCGCACGCGCCTGTCGTTTGAAAGCGCCTGGCACCGGCTGGGCGGTGACATCATGTCGATCACCGACCGCTCCAGCACCGGCATCGCCAAGGGCGAGTCGCTGGAAGATGTAGCGGAAATGTTCAACAACTACGGCGACTGCGTGGTGCTGCGTGATTCCAACGATGCGTCGGTACACCGGATGATGAATACCCTGCGCATTCCCATCATCAACGCGGGCAACGGCATCGACGAACACCCCACCCAGGCGATGGCCGACCTTTACACCATCTTCAAGTGGCGGCCCGAGCTGATCGAGAAAGATTTACCGGCGGAACAGCGTATCCGCATCGGCATCATCGGCGTGCCCAGCAAGATGCGCACCGTGCGCAGCCTGCTGAAAATCATTGCCCATTTCCCGGAGATGGTCAGCGAAATCAGCATCATCCACGATAAGCGCGAACGCGAAATTTTCGCCGCAGGCCAGCGTGAGGCGCTGGAGGCCAAAGGTTTGACCATCAACACCTACACCGATATGCAGGACGTGTTGCCGGAACTGGATGTGGTCTACATCAACGCCATCGCCTGGATCGGCGACGACTACGAAACCTTCGGCAACAGTTTCAAGCTCAGCAAGGCTTCGCCCTTCAAACCGGACGCGATCGTGCTGCACCCGCTGGCGCGTGGCGACGAGCTTGCCACCGACCTCGATGGAACCCCGCACAACTGGTACTTCTCGCAGGCACGCGGCGCGGTGTTCCTGCGCAAGGCGCTGCTGACCTGCATGGTGCAGCGGGCAGAACGGGTTATGGATGTTATTTGAGGGGGAATGAGTTATGTGCGGTATCGGCGGAATTTTTCACAGCAATCCACAACAAACAATCGACCCGCAACTGCTGGTTAACATGGCGGCGATCCAGCACCATCGTGGGCCGGATGGTTTCGGCTATCAGGTGATGGAAGATAAGGGCGTAGGCTTTTGCCATGCGCGTCTTTCCATCATCGATCTGAATGAAAACCGGGCGCGGCAACCGTTCGTGTCGCAGGACGGCAACGTGCTGATGGCGCACAACGGCGAGTTTTACGACTTCCAGGAAATCCGCGCCGAGCTGACCGCGCGTGGGGCACGTTTCATGAGCAAGAGCGATTCTGAAATCCTCCTGCACCTGTATCAGCGCGAAGGGCTGGCAGCGACTTTGCCAAAGCTGCGTGGTGAATTTGCGTTCGCCATTTACGACAGCGGCGAGGATGCGCTGTATCTGGTGCGTGACCGCTTCGGCATCAAGCCGCAGTACTGGACGCTGACGGAGGATGGCATTGTGTTCGGTTCCGAGCTGAAAGTGCTGTTTGCGCACCCGGCAGTCAAGCGCCAGTTCAGCGCCGCAGGTTTATATCACCAGCTGATGCAGACCATGGTTCCGGGAACGACTGCGTTCGAAGACATCCATCAGGTCAAGCCGGGCTATGTGGTGAAAATCGCGCGCAACAACGGCAAGCTGGACGTTTCCGAATGGAAATACTGGGATCTGGATTTCCCCAAAAAGGATGAGCGTCCGACCGAGTGGGACGAAAACGAGCACATTGACAACATCCGCACCGCGCTGTTGCAAGCGGTGGAAGCACGCATGGTGGCGGATGTGCCGGTCGGCAGCTATTTGTCCGGCGGGATTGATTCCTGCGCGATCCTCGGTCTGGCCTCCGCTGTCAGCCAGAATCCGGTGAAAGCCTTCACCATCGGTTTCGATGACAAGCGTTACGACGAAACCCCGATCGCCACCGAAATGGCCGAAGCCACCGGCGCGCAGCAGGACGTGATGATGCTGTCCGGCAACGAGTTGTACGGCCATCTGGAAAAGACCCTGTGGCACACTGAACGCACCGTCTACAACACGCTGGCGGTCGCCAAATACCTGATGAGCCAGCACGTCAACAAGGTGAATTACAAGGTGGTGATGACTGGCGAAGGTTCTGACGAACTGTTCGGCGGTTACCCCGCGTTTCGTCGTGACATGTTCCTGCACGGTCTGGAAGATATGCGTCCGGAAGACCGCGCCGAATGGGAAGCACTGCTGCAACAAAGCAACGAACTGGTACAGGGCGCGATGCTGGCCAAGGATCAGGTCGACGATGAATATCTGGATGAGGTGGTCGGTTTCACCCCAAGCTGCTTGCAACCGTGGCTGGCGTGCAGCCCGCTGGTCCCCGCGCTGCTGCACCCGGCATACCGTGAGGAACTGAAGGATTACGAACCGGGTAAAGCCATTGCCGAGACTTTGGATAAAGAGCAATTGGAAGGCCGTCACGCTCTAGACAAGGCGCAATACGTTTGGATCAAGACCATGCTGGAAGGTCAGATCCTCACCTGGGGAGGTGACCGCGTGGACATGGCCAACTCGATGGAAGCCCGTCCTGCGTTCCTTGACCATCATCTGGCGGCGGCTGCCGTGCAGGTTCCGCCCGAGTTACGTATCAAGGGCAAGACCGAGAAATACGTGCTGCGTGAAGCCATGAAAGGTTTGCTGCCGGAAGTGCTCTACAAGCGCGAAAAATTCGCCTTCATGGCTCCGCCTGCGCACACCGATGATACCAAGTGGCAGCAGATGATGAAGCTGGCGGATAAGTATCTGTCAGACAAAGCGATTGACGCTGCTGGCTTGCTGGATAAGGACGGCGTAAAAGTGCTGTTTGCCCGCCACGATCTGCCGGAGACCACCGCTGCAGAAAAAGTGCAGATGGATGCAGTGATCAACCACCTGCTGGGTGTACAGATTTTACATCAGCACTTCGTGGCGACAGATGTGCCACAACAGGCAGCAGCGCGGGCGGAGGAGCTGGGTTGGCAAGTTCTGGCGTAACACTTACCCGTGCGTTGGGAAAATAGTGTCCTACCTATTGCTGTTCCTGTCGGCCTTACTGGCGGCAACCCTTTTCCCCGCCCAGTCGGAAACCGTGCTGGCGGGTTTGATCCTCAACCGGCAACATTCCTTCTGGCCACTGATTGCAGTCGCTACTGTCGGTAACACGCTTGGCTCCATCATCAACTGGTGGTTGGGGCGCTATCTGGAACATTTCCACGACAAACGCTGGTTTCCGGTCAAGGCGGCGACGCTGGGGAGGGCGCAGGCGCAATTCCAACGTTATGGCTGGTGGTCGTTGCTGCTGAGTTGGATGCCGATTATCGGCGACCCGCTGACGGTGGTGGCGGGGCTGATGCGGATGCCGTTGCTGCCGTTTGTGCTGGTGGTGGCATTGGCGAAGGGTGGGCGCTATCTGGTGTTGGGGTGGATGGTGGCGTAAATGAAGTTCCCAAAATAGGTACGATCAGACCCAAAGTGGGACTCTTCTAGCTTTACTTGCAAATTTTATTTAATGTAGTAATGTTTCTACATTAAAGTCTATTAAGGAGGGTTTACCATGATGACCACCCTGTCCAGCCGCGAATTCAATCAGGATGCCAGCAAAGCCAAAAAAGCCGCACTCAAGGGGCCGGTATTCATCACCGACCGGGGCAAGCCTGCGCACGTGTTACTGAGCATTGAGGAATATTTGCGCCTTACCAGCCAGCAACAAAGCATGGCTGAGCTGCTCTCCATGCCGGAAGCCAACGAAATCCAGTTTGAAGCACCGCGTTTGGGCGGGACGCTCTACAAGCCTGCGGAGTTTGATTGATGTACCTGCTGGACACCAACGTCGTCTCCGAACTGCGCAAAACCAAAACCGGCAAGGCTGATCCGAATGTTGTTGCATGGGCGCACAGTGTTTCCCCCGCCAGCCTGTTTATCTCTGCCATCACCGTACTGGAGTTGGAAACCGGTATTTTACTGGTTGAACGCTGTGATGAAAGACAGGGGAAAACCTTGCGCCAATGGCTGGAAAATCAGGTGTTGCCTGCATTTGGGGAACGGATTCTGGCGGTGGATACGGCAGTCGCCCGCCAATGTGCCAGCCTGCATGTGCCTGATCCGTGTTCAGACCGCGATGCGCTGATTGCCGCGACTGCGCTGGTGCACGGGATGACGGTTGTTACCCGGAATGTGGATGATTTCACGCCGACTGTTGTTGTGCTTTTGAATCCGTGGAAATAAACGGTCAGGCTGTTTTTGTGAGGATGTCGCGAATTTTGTCTGGGTGAGAGATACGGCTATACTGCATGACATCACCTATGGAGTTGCAGAATGAAACTAGATCGCATTCAAATTGATCCAGAGCGTATGAACGGACAACCTTGCATCCGTGACTTGCGTCTGACTGTGCGTCGGGTTCTGGAACTGGTTGCCCTGTATCCAGACCGTAATGAGCTACAATAGGAATTCGCCTGGTGAGAGTTGTGGAGAAATTATCCCTCGCATCAGTTGCCCCATTCCGGTGCAACACTCCCCACCAACGCCCCAACAAACCGCACACCTATTGGGTCACGCTCCACCCTCTTACCCCCTTCACCCCTTGTGGGGGAAGGGCTGGGGATGGGGGGAGTCGGCGCAGCCGCCATTGGCACAACCTTTGCATATAACCTCCCAACTGCTGCCCTCCGGTCAACGGCGACCGCCCGCAGCCCTACCACGCACCGTCGCGTGATCTGACAACCATACGGGTAACGAAGCCCTGAACCTCCCGGCCATCTCCTCCGGCTCCGAGGTTCAGGGCTTTTTTGTTTTCAGGAGAAGCGAAAATGCTGAAAGAAAATCTGGTACTGATCGGCAACGGCATGGCGGGTGTGCGCACCCTCGAAGAACTGCTCAAGCTCGACCCCGACCACCATTACGACATCACGGTGTTCGGCGAAGAACCCTACGGCAACTACAACCGCATCATGTTGTCGCCGGTACTCGCCAGTGAAAAGACCATCGAGCAGATCATGCTCAACGATGAACAGTGGTACATCGACAATGGCATCACCCTGCACAAGGGTAAAAAGGTGGAAGAAATCAACCGCGCCCGCCGCGAAGTGATCGCCACCGATGGCACGGTAGCCAAATACGACCGACTGATCATCGCCACCGGTTCGCTGCCGTTCATGCTGCCACTACCGGGTGCAGACAAACAGGGGGTCATCGGATTCCGCGACATCAAGGACGTGGATACGATGCTGGATGCTGCCCAACGGTATAAAAAGGCAGCCGTGATCGGCGGCGGCCTGCTGGGTTTGGAAGCCGCCAACGGCCTGATCAAGCAAGGCATGGATGTCACCGTCATCCACCTGCCCGATACCCTGATGGAACGCCAGCTCGACAAGCCAGCTGCACAAATGCTGCAAAAGTCGCTGGAAGAGCGTGGCATGAAGTTCCTGATGGAACACAACACCGCCGAAATCATGGGCGGCGAGCGCGTCACCGGCCTGCGCTTCAAGAACGGCGTTGAAATCGAAGCCGATCTGGTGGTGATGGCGGTCGGTATCAAGCCCAACATTGAGCTGGCCAAATCCGCCGGACTCCACTGCGAACGCGGCATCGTAGTCAGCGACACCATGCAGACCATCACCGACCCGAAAATCTACGCCATCGGCGAATGCGTGCAGCATCGTGGCATCGCTTACGGGCTGGTCGCGCCACTGTTCGAGCAGGGCAAAGTTGCCGCCAACCATCTGGCCAAACATGGCATTGCCCGCTACGAAGGCACCGTCACCTCCACCAAGCTGAAAGTGACCGGCATCGAACTGTTCTCTGCGGGTGATTTCACCGGTAATGACAAGACCGAAGACATCGTGTTCAAGGATGCCGCCTCTGGCACATACAAAAGAATCGTGTTGCAGGACAACCAGATCAAGGGCGCGGTTCTGTACGGTGACACCGTGGACGGCAGTTGGTATTTCCAGCTGATGAAAGACGGCACCGACGTTTCCGCCTTCCGCGACACCCTGATGTTCGGACAAGCGCATCTGGGCGATTCCGGCCACAACCCGGAAACCCGCGTAGCCAGCTTGCCGGATGACGCTGAAATCTGCGGCTGCAACGGCGTATGCAAAGGCGACATCGTAAAGGCGATCACCGAAAAAAAGCTGTTCACGCTGGATGACGTGCGTGCCCATACCAAAGCGTCCGCCTCCTGTGGCTCCTGTACCGGCTTGGTGGAATCGCTGCTGGCGCACACCGTCGGTGGTGACTACAACAAAACGCCTACCAGCAAGCCGTTGTGCAAATGTACCGATGCTACCCACGATCAGGTGCGTTCCGGCATCCTCCAGCACGGGCTGAAAACCATGCAAGCGGTGCGTGACCACTTCGAGTGGATCACGCCGGACGGCTGCCCATCCTGCCGCAACTCGCTCAACTACTACCTGCTGTGCGCCTGGCCGACCGAGTATCAGGACGACGCGCAATCCCGTTTCATCAACGAACGCGCCCACGGCAACATCCAGAAAGACGGCACCTACTCCGTGGTTCCGCGCATGTTCGGCGGCATGTGCACCTCCGACCAGCTTCGCGCTATTGCCGATGTTGCCGACAAGTTTCAGGTGCCGACCATGAAAGTCACCGGCGGCCAGCGCATCGACATGTTCGGCATCCAGAAAGAACAGCTTCCCGCCATCTGGAAAGACCTGACCGCCGCCGGATTCGTTTCCGGCCACGCCTACGGCAAAGCCATGCGCACGGTGAAAACCTGTGTGGGCAGCGAATGGTGCCGTTTCGGCACACAGGATTCCACCGGCCTCGGCGTCAAGCTGGAAGAACTCACCTGGGGTTCGTGGATGCCGCACAAGTTCAAGCTGGCCGTGTCCGGCTGCCCACGCAACTGCGCGGAAGCCACCATCAAGGACTTCGGCGTGGTATGTGTGGATTCCGGCTACGAACTGCACATCGGCGGCAACGGCGGCATCAAGGTGCGCGTCACCGACCTGCTGACCAAGGTCGAAACCGAAGAGGAAGTGTTGGAATACTGCGGCGCATTCTGCCAGTTCTACCGCGAAGACGCCCATTATCTGGAACGTACCGCCCCGTGGGTTGAGCGTGTCGGCCTCGACAAGATCAAGAAGGCGCTGGCCGACGAAGCCAACCGCAAGGAACTGCACGCCCGCTTCCTGGTTTCCCAGCAGCCTGCCCAGATCGACCCGTGGAAACAGCGAGCCGAAGGTGCGGAAGCCAATGAATTCACCCCGATCACCATCGGTTAACCCCTCGGAGAAACAGATTATGTCCAACTGGATTGAAATTGTTGAATTGGAAAGTATCCCGGTGCTGGGTTCACGTGTTGTCAAAACGCCTGACATGAACATCGCCGTATTCCGGGGCCGTGATGATCAGGTATACGCCATCCGCGACGCCTGCCCGCACAAGAACGGCCCCTTGTCACAGGGCATCATGCACGGTTCCACCGTCACCTGCCCGCTGCACAACTGGAAAATTGACCTCACCAGCGGTCAGGCGATGGGACCGGATGAGGGGTGTACCAATGTGTTCGCTACCAAGGTCGAGAATGGAAAAGTGTTTTTGCAATTGGCAGTGGGAGCTGCCGCGTAAGTTTTTTGACTGTAGAACGGAGTAAAGAGCCATGTCTTATTTAGAACCAACCGAGTTCGTATCGAAAATGGTCGACCAAGGTGAGTCGAAAGTATACATGTCCACCAAGGACACCCTGATCCGCGCCTTCATGGCGGGGGCGATCCTGGCGCTCGCCGCCGTATTCGCCATCACGGTCGCCACCAAAACCGGTTCACCGTTAGTTGGCGCGCTGCTGTTCCCGGTCGGTTTCATCATGCTTTACCTGATGAAATTCGACCTGCTGACCGGTGTATTCACCTTGGTGCCACTGGCGCTGATCGACAAACGCCCCGGCGTAACCGTTGGCGGCGTGCTGCGTAACTGGGGTCTGGTGTTCATCGGTAACTTTGCCGGGGCGCTGACCGTTGCGTTCATGATGTCCTTCATCCTCACCTACGGTTACAACACCGATGGCGGCGACATTGCGGAAAAGGTTTCCAAAATCGGCGAATCGCGCGTATTGGGCTATGCAGCACACGGCGCGGATGGCTGGTTTACCATTTTCATTCGCGGCATCCTGTGCAACTGGATGGTGTCCATGGGCGTGGTCGGCGCGATGATTTCCTCCTCCGCCACTGGCAAGATGATGGCGATGTGGATGCCGATCATGCTGTTCTTCTTCATGGGCTTTGAGCATTCCATCGTCAACATGTTCCTGTTCCCGTTCTCCATGATCATGGGCGGCAACTTCACCTTCATGGAATACATGGTCTGGAACGAACTGCCTACCGCGTTGGGCAATCTGGTGGGTGGCTTCCTGTTGGTCGGCCTGCCGCTGTATTACACGCATGTTCGCACCAGCCCGGAGCGTATTCTGAAGAATAAGCCGGACGCCAAAGCAAAAACCGAGTCTGTGTTCAAACATGCCTGATGGTAGTTCCTTCCCCCCCCCTTCCCCAACCCTTCCCCAACCCTTCCCCAACCCTTCCCCAACCCTTCCCCAACCCTTCCCCAACCCTTCCCCAACCCTTCCCCCGCAAGGGGGGCAGGGAGTTAAGACGCTCCCTGAACAGAGCGCCTCTTACTCCTTCCCCCCCTTGCGGGGGAAGGCCGGGATGGGGGGTAACGACTTCACACGTATGACACATCTCACCATCACCATCGGCCAATTCTCCGATCAGGGCCGCAAACCCCTGAATCAGGACTTCCACGGCGCTATGATTCCGCAGGCATCCCTGCTGGAAACCAAGGGCGTGGCGGTAGCGCTGGCCGACGGCATCAGCAGCAGCGAAGTCAGTCAGGTCGCCAGCCAATTGGCGGTGAAAGGCTTTCTCGACGATTACTATTCCACCGCCGAAAGCTGGTCGGTGAAAACCTCGGCGCAGCGGGTGCTACAGGCCAGCAATTCCTGGCTGTATGCGCAGAACCGCAACGGGCAATTCCGCTACGACTTGAACAAAGGTTATGTGTGCACTTTCAGTGCGCTGGTGCTGAAATCCACCACCGCCTACCTCTTTCATATCGGTGATGCGCGTATTTTCCGCGTGCAGGGCAATGCGCTGGAACAGCTCACCGAAGACCATCGTTTACAGGTTTCGCAGGAAAAAAGTTACCTGAGCCGTGCACTCGGCATCAAACAGCACCTCGAAATCGACTACCTGAGCCTGCCGCTGGAACAGGATGATACCTTCGTGCTGGCGACTGACGGGGTTTACGAACACGTCCGTGCCGATTTCATCACTCATTGCATCCGTGAACAGGCGGACGATCTGGATGCCGCCGCCAAAGCCATCGCCGCCGAAGCCTACGCGCAAGGCAGCACCGACAATCTCACCATCCAGATCGTGCGGGTGGATAGCTTGCCGGAACCGGGAGCCGCCGAACTCCAGCAATCTCTCACCACCCTGCCGTTCCCGCCCGAACTGAATGCACGCATGGAGCTGGATGGCTACAGTATCGTGCGCAACCTGCATTCCAGCAGCCGTAGCCATGTGTGGCTGGCAATGGATAAAAGCAGCCGTGAACAGGTGGTGTTGAAAACCCCGTCCGTCGACATGCGCGGCAACCCGGCCTACCTGGAAAATTTCCTGATGGAGGAATGGATTGCCCGCCGTATCAACAGCCCGCACGTACTCAAGGCTCCACCGCTAACCCGCAAACGGAATTATCTGTACACCGTCACCGAGTTGGTGGAAGGCCAGACCCTGACCCAGTGGATGATCGACAACCCCAGACCTGATCTCGAAACCGTGCGCAACATTGTCGAACAGATTGCCAAAGGTTTGCGTGCTTTCCACCGGCAGGAAATGCTGCATCAGGACTTGCGCCCTGCCAACATCATGATCGACAGCACCGGCACGGTGAAAATCATCGACTTTGGTTCCGTGCAGGTCGCGGGCATCAGCGAAATTGCGACGGCAACCGGACAAAATGCCGTACCCGGCACGCTGCAATACACCGCGCCGGAATACCTGCTGGGCGAATACGGTACAACCCGTTCCGATCTGTTTTCGCTGGGGGTGATTGCCTACCAGATGCTGACCGGCAAACTGCCGTATGGGCTGGAGATTGCCAAATGCCGCAGCAAATCCGAACTCAACCGGCTGGTGTACCGCCCGGCGGAGGATGACAAGCGCAACGTTCCGGCGTGGATGGATGATGCCCTGCAAAAAGCTGTGCAGATAAATCCTGCCAAGCGTTACGACACGCTATCGGAATTCCTGCACGATTTGCGGCAACCGAATCAGGCATTCCTTGGTAAAACCCGCGCACCACTATTGGAACGCAATCCGGTACGGTTCTGGCAAGGTGTTTCGCTGATGCTGGCTCTGATCATTATTGTACTATTGGCCAGATGATGAAGCGTGATGATGTAGCCTTGCACCAGAATGAGGCGGAATACGGGAAGCATGATCGCCTGCATGGCAGGCTCCTACATCAAGTTTCCCTGTAGGAGCCTGCCATGCAGGCGATAACCACAGTAAACGCCACCGTGACAGCCATTTGGCATCCTACTTGCATTTGAAACAGCAGATAAGCCAGACATCCGTCAACGGAGACGGATAACCGGCCAAGCAAAACGCGTAGTTGCGTAACAACATTCGGGTAACGAAGCCCTGAACCTTTAAGCCAGAACGGCAGCAAGGTTCAGGGCTTTTTTGTTTTTGAGGATACGAAACATGATGACACAAACAACTTCCGGCAAAATGCAAACCAACCCTTACGCCATCTACAACTTGGCCGTATGCGTGGACGGGCGCGAAATACTCACCGATCAGGAAGGCTACATCCAGGACATGGATGACTGGAGTGAAGGCTTCAGCAAAGCCCTGGCCGAACGCGAAGGCTTGCAACTGAACGAAGAACACTGGGAAGTGATCCGTTACATCCGCCACTACCACGAAGAGCATCGGGTACAAGCGCCGGTACGCGACATGATCAGGCATTTCAGCAAGGCATGGGGCAAGGAGCGTGGCAACAACCGTTACCTGCACGAAATCTTCCCCAAAGGCGGCCCGCAAAAGCAAGGCAACCGTCTGGCGGGCATACGCAAAACCAAAGGCGAACATTGATCTTTTCGGGTAACAGCAGCAGGTTCATCTCATGCACGTAACCAAAACCACCTGCCCCTACTGCGGCGTCGGCTGCGGCGTACTGGTGCAGCAGGATGACAACGGTATCTTCAGCGTCAAGCCGGACAAGGAACACCCCGCCAACCTCGGCAGGCTGTGTTCCAAAGGCACGGCGCTGGCAGAAACCATCGACCATCCAGACCGCCTGCTCTACCCCGAAATCAACGGGCAGCAGGTCAGTTGGGATGAGGCCGCCCAAACCGTCGCCAACCGTTTCCGCAGCATTATCGAGGAACACGGGCCGGATGCGGTCGCGTTCTACGTTTCCGGCCAGTTGCTGACCGAAGACTATTACGTCGCCAACAAACTGATGAAAGGTTTCATCGGCTCGGCCAACATCGACACCAACTCACGCCTGTGCATGTCGTCAGCAGTGGCTGCGCACAAGCGGGCGTTCGGCGAAGATCTGGTTCCGTGCAGTTACGAAGACCTCGAACAAGCCGAACTGATCGTGCTGGTTGGCAGCAATGCGGCCTGGTGCCACCCGGTGCTTTACCAGCGCATGGTCAAGGCCAAAAAGTATAATCCATTGCTCAAAGTGGTGAACATCGACCCGCGCCGAACCCAGACTGCTGACCTGGCTGACTTGCACCTGGGGCTGGCTCCCGGTACAGATGCGGTCTTGTTCAATGGTTTGCTCAACTGGCTGGCTGAGAATGGCTATAGTGCTGATGGTTTCGTTGCGCAATCCACGCAAGGAGCCGCCAATGCGCTGGCGGCTGCCAAACAAAGCGCCCCTGACATTCAAACCGTTGCCAAGCTGTGTAATCTTGCCGCTGAAGACGTAAACCGGTTTTTCCAGCTATTTGGCTCGACGAAAAAAGTGGTCACGGTCTTCTCGCAAGGCATTAACCAGTCCTCCAGCGGCGTGGACAAGGGTAACGCGCTGATCAACTGCCACCTGCTGAGCGGGCGTATCGGCAAACCCGGTATGGGGCCGTTTTCCTTCACCGGCCAGCCCAACGCCATGGGTGGGCGCGAAGTCGGCGGGCTGGCCAACCAGCTGGCCGCGCATCTGGACATCGACAACCCGCAGCACCGCGATCTGGTGCAGCGTTTCTGGCAATCGCCGCGCATGGCTGCGCAGGCTGGGTTGAAGGCTGTCGACCTGTTCGAGGCTATCCACACCGGCAAGGTCAAGGCGGTGTGGGTCATGGCGACTAACCCCGCAGTCAGCCTGCCGGATTCCAGCCGGGTGCGTGAGGCGCTGGAAAAATGTGAGTGTGTGGTCGTGTCAGACTGTGTGCGCCATACCGATACCGTCGACATGGCGCACATCCGTCTGCCCGCGCTGACCTGGGGCGAACGTAACGGCACAGTGACGAATTCCGACCGTACCATTTCCCGCCAGCTTCCCTTTTTGCCCGCACCGGGTGCAGCCAGGCAGGATTGGGAAATCCTGCGGGATGTGGCTCATGCAATGGGTTTCAGCACATATTTCCCTTACCAATCAGCGCATGAAATCTTCCGCGAACATGCTGCCCTATCCACCTTCGAAAACAGTGGTTCACGCTGCTTTGACATCGGCGCGTGGCAACAGCTGTCGGCGGCAGAGTACGATGCGTTGCCGCCAACCCAATGGCCGCTGGATGCCGATGGTAAAGGCACGCAACGCCTGTTTGCCGATGGACGGTTTTTCACAGCTTCCGGTAAAGCACAATTCATCAGTGTAGAACCGCGTTTGCCACAATCCGTGCGCAGTGCCGGATACCCGTTCGTGCTCAATACCGGGCGGGTGCGTGACCACTGGCATACGCTGACCCGCACCGGCATTTCCCCGCGCCTTTCAGCGCACAGCAGTGAGCCTTATGTGGAAATGCACCCTTGCGATGCACGCGACCAGGGTTTGCAGGAAGGCGGCATTGCCCGTATCCATAACGCGCTGGGCGAAATACGGGTACGGGTGAAAACCAGCCGCAACCAGCAGCGTGGCAGCCTGTTCGTGCCGATGCACTGGAGTGACCAGTTCAGCGCATCGGCAGGTGTCGGGCAACTGATTCCCGCTGTCACCGACCCTATTTCCGGGCAGCCGGAGGCGAAACATGCGACGGTGGCGATAGCGCCGTTTACGGCTAGGTGGCATGGGTTCATGATTTCGCGGCGGAAACTGAAGGGAGAAGGCGACTACTTCACCGCCATTAAAGCCCCCCAAGCCTGGCGCTACGAACTTTCCGGCAGCGAACCGGCAACCAACTGGCCGCAATTCGCGCGCGGCCTGCTGTGCGAAAGCGGCGGTGACCCCAACTGGATCGAATACCACGACCCGGCACGCCACACCTACCGCGCCGCCCGTTTCGTTGGCGAACAACTGGAAAGCTGCCTGTTCATCAGCACCTCGGCGGGCTTGCTGCCCGAGCGTGAATGGCTGGTCAGCCTATTTGAGCAGGAAGGCATTTCCCCCGCCGAACGTTCCAGCCTGCTGGCAGGCAAACCCCTGGTGGCTGGCGAAGACAAGGGGCGCACCATTTGTGCCTGTTTCAACGTCGGCGAAAAGACCATCCGCAAGGCCATTGCGGAACAGGGGCTGAAAACGGTGGAAGACATCGGGGGTTGTTTGCAGGCAGGCACCAACTGCGGTTCCTGCCTGCCGGAACTGGCCACCCTGCTGGCAAAGTGACGGTAGCGTTGAACCCCGGCCTATAGCCACAACTTGTCTCCCGTCGCGCCCGGCTGGGTGGCGGGGTATTGTGGCGCGGCTGGCACTATTGGTGGAAACGGCATGGGCTGGCCTGACGGAGCCTGCAACTGCATCATGTCTTGCAGGAACTTCCCCAAAAAGTCGTCATTGAGCGGGCTGTTTTTGAAAAATGGCTGGTTAAACAGCTCCTGTTTGAAAAACGGGTCATCGAACGGATCCTTGCCGCCAAACAGGGAGTTGCCGAACGGGAAACCGTTGCCCAGCCTATTGCCAAACAGGTCAGCCGGATTCGTTTCCAGCGCCTGCATCACCGCCTGCTTACGGTCTTCCGGTAAACCTGACTGATCCAATTGCTGGCGAATTTCTGTTTTGGTACCTTCAAAAGCGTATTGACGGGTATCATCCGCCTTGGTCTGGTAATTGATTTCAGCATGGTAACGGCCATCCGGCAGGGAGTAGACCTGCACCGCCTGCGACTGCATCAACGTATTGGGCGGCGCTGGGGCCAACTGCGGCGGTACGGATGTACCAGGGGCCTGTTGCCCCTGAAAAGGGTTTTTATCCGCCCACAGTGGGCCGCTTAAAAACGGGATCAGTGCTAACAGTAAGAAATATCTTGCTTTCATGCCAAACACCTCATGGATTACCTGCATCACGTGGCCATTATTTTACGCTCCGGTAACCGGCATGAAAATTACCATATATTAAGGTTTTAGCCATGAGGGCAATGCGCTGATTTGCGCCCCCGCACACTTGCCCCTATACTTGCAAGCCCATTTCAAGTACACACCCCGGTAAGCAAAACATGGCTGAAAAATTTGATATTCCAGCGGAATTCCAGAGTTCCCTCGTCCCCGAACTGTTGACGGATGACACTACCCTCCAGTTTAACTGCCACCCGGGCGTTTCCTGCTTCAACATTTGCTGCAAGGCGGCGGATGTGACCCTCGCCCCTTATGACATCCTGCGCCTGAAAAAGCGCCTGGGTATAACCTCCACCGAGTTTCTGGAAAAGTACACGGTGCTGTTCCAGGCCGATGGCCAGGGGATGCCCGGCATCAAGTTGCGCACCGATGAGGAGAAAGCTTGCCTGTTCGTGCGCGAGGAAGGGTGCAGCGTTTACGAAGACCGCCCGTCTTCCTGCCGTTACTACGGGCTGGGGCTGCTCTCCCACCGCGCGGAAGGCTCGTCGGACGATGTGCAATACTACTTCCGTAACCAGGAAGCGCATTGCCAGGGCTGGAACACCGATCAGGTCATGACCATCCGCGACTACCGCCAGCAGCAGGGCGTGCCGGAATACGATGCCGTCAACCGCGAATGGATGCAGTTGATGCTGAAGAAAAAATCGGCTGGCCCCAGTGTTGGCACGCCCAACCCGCTCAGCTTCCAATTGTATTTCATGGCCAGCTTCGACGTAGACCGTTTCCGCCGTTTTGTGGAAAGCGAACAGTTTGGCCGCGTCTACCTGCTTAGCGAGGAAACCCGTGAGGAACTGAAGGACGACCTTGCCCTGCTGAAGTTCGGTTTCCGCCTGCTGCGCCAGGTGCTGTTTGACGAGCAAACCATCCCCACCCACGAAAGCATCCTCGAAAAACGTTGGGAAGAGCGCAAGGACATCATCGAACTGCGCCGCCAGGCCGCCATCGAAGAAGCCCGCCTCAAATCCGAAGCCGACCGCAAGGCCGCGCTGGAAGCCGAAGCAGACAAGGACGCCAGCGCCTGATCCTTGTAGGGGCAGACCTCTGTGTCTGCCCTTGCCCCCTACACCAGATTCAAATACCGCGCATGAAACCCGACATGCAGCGGCAATTCCGCCGTCCAGTATTTCCAGTCATGCTTTCCCGGCGCTTCCCGGTATTCATGCCCAATCCCCCGGTCGCGCAGCGCCTGATGCACGCCCCGGTTATCCGTCAGTGCCAGTGCGTCATCCAGCGACACCGTTAACAGCCAGGGAAGCTGTTCAACATCCGCCATGCCTTCCAACAGAAAACGTACCGAATGGCGTTCCCAGAGCGCCCGGTTGCTTGCCAGCTTGCCGAAAATCCGCTCCAGTTCCCAGCTATCAGGATGCGCCGTAATGTCCAGGATGCCACTCATGGAACTGGCTGAGCGGAACTGCCCCGGATTCCTCAGGTACAAGCCCAGCGCGCCCTGCCCACCCATCGACAAACCGGCAATGGCGCGCAGTTCAGGGTGCGCGGGCAGGTTTGCCTCAACCTCGGGGATCAGTTCATCAACCAAATAGGTTTCAATCTGGTTGGCGGGGTCAAACGGTGAGTCGGCATACCAGCCGAATGGGTCGCCATCGGGTAGGATGATGATCAGGCCGTATTGCCGCGCCAGTTCGCGCAGTTGCGCTTCCGCATGATCCATCCAGGCAGTATGCGAATCCCATGCCCCGTGCAGCAGGTATAACACCGGCAGCTTGTCCGGCAGGCGCTTGCCTTGTGGAATAAGGGCGAAATGGGCTGTTTGCTTGCCCCGCGCTGTGGAATACAGGCGTATTTCCCGGATCTCAACGGTCGCCGCTGGCGTAATCAACTCCCCATTGACGCAACAGATGTTGGTGGGCATTACAGTTCCGACCAACTAACGTAAGGTTTGGTGGCCGTGAGGAAATAACTGGTCATGATTTCGCCGCCTGCTTCAGTCAGGTGGATTTCATCCTTGGCCCTGACCCGGATTTTCTGCCCTTGGGCATTCTTGAGGAAGGAGGCATATTCGCCATCATCCGTTGCCAGCACCGACCAGGTGTCGAAATAGCGCGCCATCGGTTGCTGCGCGCAGGTGTCGGCAACCAGTTGGTTGATGGTTTCGATCTTGCCGCTGTACTTGCTCTGCCCCATGATCGGTAGCCCAACCCAGAAGGTGGTCACGCCGCGTTCCGCCGCGATTGACAGGAAATGGTTGACCCGTTCGCTGTAAATGGCATTCCAGCCCTGGTCGCCGACATGGTAACGCTTGCCCTGTTCCACGATGTCCTGCGGGTCATTTGCGCCCATGTTAACGATCAACAGATCCGGGCGGTGTTCGTCGAGTAACGCGGTCAAATGGCTGGGCCAGTCAAAGTAGTCGGGGCGGGTCAGGCCGGTGGAATACTTGCCTTCGCGGGTGACGGACAAACCCTCAAACCGGGTCAGGCGGCGTTGCAGGGCAATGCCGAAGCCTTCCAGCACCATGGAATCGCCGACGATCAACACTTTGGTTGGTTGTAGTGTTGATGGCTCTGTCGTTGCCGGGGCCGTGACTGCTGTAGCCTGGGGCGGTGGCACAACCTGAGCTGGGGGCTGAGGTGTCAGTGGGGGGCTGGGTTGTACGGTGGCAACATTGACTGATTCCGGGCGCGATTCCGCCACGATGGGCAAGTCGCGGGTAAACGCCAGCAGGCTGCTTTGCATGGCCAGTAACTGGCTGGAAAAACCGCGTGTATTCGAACTGAATACCAGTTGCTCAGGCTTGCTGCACCAGCCTTCCGCATCCGGCATCCACTCGATGCAATGGTCGCCGAACCAGACTGACAGCCGCTCAAGCTCGTTCAGGGCCAGCAACGCCAGCACCAGCATACACACGGCCACCACCCGCCTGGGCGTCAATTGTTTGCGGGAAACATCATCTCTCTTGCTCATGCCTCGCCTTTAAAACTGGAAATAGATGAATGGCAGCATCCCTTCCGGCCCCATGCGTAAAATAATAATACAAATGAGGGCGATAACCAGCACTTGCAGCAGCAAGGGCAAGCGGCGCTGGACATCCAGATAGGTTTTCTGCAACCACGGGCCGAAAAAGTTGAGCAGTAAGCCAACCGCAATGGCCGGAATCACCAGCAACCCGAAACCTTTACCCTGCTGATCCGTAAACACTGCGCGGAAGATTTCAAACGCCCGTTCCGTATCCGCCGCTTCAAAAAACACCCAGGTAAATGAAACAAAATGGAAGGTGAGCAGCCACAGGAACACTTTCATCAGCGGGTTCGGCTTGGCCTCAACCGCCCCCGGTTTGCGGAAATGGCGGCGCAGATCCTTGATGGCATGGGTAATCACCAACCCCAAGCCATGCAACATCCCCCACAGCAGGAAGCGCATGTGCGCCCCATGCCACAGACCACCCAGCGTCATGGTGATCATGATGTTGATGTACTTGGATAATGTCCCGTACTTATTGCCCCCCAGCGGTATGTAAAGGTAATCCCGCAGCCAGGTGGACAGCGAAATATGCCAGCGATGCCAGAATTCCTGCAAATCGGTAGCGATGTAGGGGCGGTTGAAATTGAGCGGAATCGTGTACCCCAGCAGCAGCGCCACCCCAATCGCCAGATCGGAATAGCCGGAAAAGTCACAAAAAATCTGCACCGAATAGCCGTAAATGGCCGCCAGCACACTGGCCGAAGAATAATCCCCCGGCACCTGGAAGACCTGCCGGACAATGTGTTCCGACAAATAACTCGCAATCACGATTTTCTTGAACAAGCCGGACAGGATCAGCGCGAACCCCAACTGGAAACTGCGCGTGCTGTACACCGGCCTGCTCAGTTGCGGCACGAACACATGCGCGCGCATGATCGGCCCAGACAATACCGTAGGGAAAAACGACACGAACAGCAGGATGTCCAGCGGGTTTTTGACCAGGCGTTCCCTGTCCCGATACACATCAATGGCGTAAGACATGCCCTGAAAGGTGAAAAAACTGATCCCTATCGGAAACAGCAAATCCATCAGCGGCAAGTGGGACACCAGGTCGCCATGCCACAGCAAGGGGAGGATGCTGGTCGCAAAAAACTCGGTGTATTTGAAAAACACCAGCGGTGCCAGGCTCAAAACAATCGCCGCAAACAGCAACAGTTTTTTGCGCACCATGCTGTTGCTTAGGGCGATCAGGTAGCCAGCCCCCCAGTTGACCAGCCCCACCAGCAGGATCAACGGCAGGAAACGGGCGTCAAAGCTGATATAGAAAACCGCGTTCGCTTCCAGCAGGAACAGTTTGTAGAACCCTGGCAAGCCACGGAAAAACCAGCTCAGGCTCAGCACCACCAAAAAGAAAACGGCGAATTCCACCGTGGTGAAAATCATGGCAGCAAACCCCGGTAACGGGCAAAGCGCCGGGCGGGAATGTCCCCACTACCAGCCGCCGCCTTGACGGCGCAACCCGGCTCATGGTTGTGGGTGCAGTTGTGGAAACGGCATTCCCCCAGGTAGGGGCGGAATTCTGGAAAACCGGCTTCCAGCGTAGCGAAATCCAACCCCGTCAGGCCGAAATCGCGCACCCCCGGCGAGTCGATCAGCACCCCCCCGTTAGGCAGGTGGTAAAGGGTGGCGGAGGTAGTGGTGTGGCGGCCTTCGCCGGTGTCGGCAATCGCGCCGATGCGGATGTCCGCCTGCGGCAACAACTGCGCGGCAATGGACGATTTGCCCACGCCGGATTGCCCCACCACGATGGCGGTGCGCTGGCCAATGGCAGTAAGGATGGCTTCCACCCCTTGCTGCTGGCGTGCCGAGATGTGCAGGAGCGGGTAACCGATGTGGGCGTATTCCGCCAGACAAGCTTCTGCTTCGGGTGTGGCGCAGGCATCGCGCCTATCGGCCTTGTTCATCACCAGCAGCACATCGGCAGCCAGCCGGTGGGCGGCAATCAGGTAACGGTCGAGCATTTCCCATACCGGGGCGGGTTGCCAACTGGTGACAACGATCAGCAGGTCGATGTTGGCGGCGATGGCGCGCGGTTTGCCACGGAAATCGGGGCGTTCCAGCACGTTTTTGCGTGGCAGCATGGCGGTGACGGCGGCGTTGCCTTGTGCCTGTTGTTCCCAGACAACATGGTCGCCACAGGCAATGTGTTCAAACTTGCGGCGGGCAGTGCAGCGCAAGACCTCGCCCTGGTCTGTTTCAACCAGTACTTCAGCGCCAAACCGGGTGATGACCTGCCCGTTGCCGGAGGAGGGGGTAAAAGGGGTGTTTTCCGTCATATGTCCCTATTGTGACGGAAAACAGCCGCTTGTACACGCCTTACTGGAAGTTGTTGTAGTACTTCTGGGCGATATAACCCACGATGTCCTGGATTTGATCCTCGTACCAGTAAATGTGGTTGTCGCGGTCGCAACCACGCACTTTCTGATCCAGTTGCGCGTGGTTGGCAATCCCCGACGTGGCGGGGTCAGTCAGCTCGGGTGTGTTGCACGCCGAATTGTTGAACTGTGTGATCGAATCCGGGTCATTTGCCAGTGCTGGCTGCATCAGCAGTAGCCCGGCGCAAAGCATGAGGACTGGTTTCATTTCACTACTCTTCTTCAGGTTTGTTGTTGTAAATGCGCAATCCGTATCATGGCTGGCGGATGCGAATCGTAGAATGCCGAGTACAACGGATCAGGTGTCAGCGTACTCGCATTCTCCTTATAAAGACCCACCAGGGCGGCAATCAGTTCCGTGCTGCTGGACTGTTGCGCCGCGAACTCATCCGCTTCGAACTCATGCTTGCGCGACCACCAGGCCATGATCGGGCCGATGAAAAACGTAAACGCCGGGCTGACCAGCACGAACAACAACAAGGCCATGTAGGTGGAAGCCTGGCTGACACCCAATGCAGTATAGAACCATTCCTGGCGCATCAGCCACGCCAGGATGAAGAAACCCGCCAGCGTCATGGCCATCGACAATGCCATGCCCTTGACGATGTGCTTGCGTTTGAAATGCCCCAGTTCATGCGCCAGCACCGCTTCCACCTGCGCGGGGGTCAGGTGCTTGAGCAAGGTATCGAAAAACACGATGCGCTTGTTCTTGCCGAAGCCGGTGAAGTAGGCGTTGCCATGGGCGGAGCGGCGCGAACCATCCATCACGAACACGCCCTTACTGTTGAAACCGGTGCGTGCCAGCAGGGCGTTGATGCGCTCGGCCACTTCACCTTCTTCCAGCGGGCTGAACTTGTTGAACAGCGGGGCGATGAATTTGGGGTAAGCCCAGGTCATCAGCAGGGAAAACGCCGTCAGCGCCGCCCAAGCGTACAGCCACCACAGGCTGCCCGCTGATTCCATCAGCCACAGGATCAACATCACCAGCGGCACGCCGATCACCAGCGCCAGTGCCGCACCTTTCAGCATGTCGACGACAAAGGTGGCGGCAGTCATTTTGTTGAAACCGAAGCGTTCTTCCAGCACAAAAGTGCGGTACAGCGACATTGGCAAGTCCAGCAGGCTGCCGACCAGCATCATGCTGATGATGACAGCAGTGCCGGTGTACAGCCCGTTCCAACCGAGGCTGCGCCACTGGTTGTCGAGCCACTCCAGCCCACCGCCCAGCGTCCACGCCAGCAGGATGAATACGCCCACCAGCAGGTCAATGCGCCCCAACCCGCCCTTGGCGAGGGTGTAATCGGCGGCTTTCTGGTGTTCCGCCAGCGAAATCTTGCCCGCAAAGGCATCGGGGACGCCTCCACGGTGCTGGCTCACGTGCTGTTTCTGCCGCAGCGACAGGTAAACTTGCACCAGCGTTGCTGCCAGCAGGAAAGCCAGAAAGAGGTAGGTGAATGTTTGCATGGTGTTTCTGTTATAGTCCTGATTCCCTAAAGTACCCACAAGTGTAACCGAATGAGCATTAATCAGGAAAATTTGATCTGGATCGATCTGGAAATGACCGGGTTGGACGCCTTCAATGATGTCATTATCGAAATTGCCACCATCGTTACCGACAAGCATTTGCATATCCTGGCGGAAGGGCCGGTGATTGCCATCCACCAGCCAGCAGCAACCCTGGCGAAAATGGACGACTGGAACCAGAAACAGCACGGCGGTTCCGGGCTGGTCAAGCGGGTGCAGGAAAGTACCTGGACGGAGGCACAGGCGGAACAGGCCACGCTGGAATTCCTCAAACAATACGTCCCGGCGGGCGCATCACCGATGTGCGGCAACACCATCTGTCAGGATCGGCGTTTCCTCGCCCGCCATATGCCGACACTGGAAAAGTTCTTCCACTACCGCCACCTGGATGTCAGCACCCTGAAAGAGCTGGCCAACCGCTGGCGGCCTGGCCTGGCGGACGGGTTCAAGAAGGAATCCCGGCATCTGGCGCTGAACGACATCCAGGATTCCATCGACGAGCTGAAATATTACCGGCAGCATTTCATCCGGCTGGAGTAGGCAAGCGGCCTGCCTTTGTGTACAGTCATCCCCAAACCCCAATCATAAAAATGACGGACATCAGGCATGACAACCGCAGCCCCCCAACTGATCCAGGCGACGCTGGCGCAGTTGAACAAAGTCATCCACGGCAAGGAACAGCAGGTCAAGTTGGCGCTCACCTGTTTGCTGGCTAACGGCCACCTGCTGCTGGAAGATCTGCCCGGCATGGGCAAAACCACCCTCGCGCACGCCCTCGCCCAGGTTTGTGGGCTGGAATACAAGCGTGTCCAGTTCACCAGCGACCTATTGCCCGCCGACCTGATTGGCGCGGCAGTGTTTGAGCCGCAGGCTGGCAAATTCCGTTTCCACCCCGGCCCGGTGTTCAGCCAGGTGTTTCTGGCCGATGAACTCAACCGCGCCACCCCCAAGGCGCAAAGCGCGCTGCTGGAGGCGATGGAAGAGCGCCAGGTCAGCGTGGATGGCGTTACCCATACCCTGCCCGCGCCGTTTTTCGTCATCGCCACCCAGAACCCGCACAGCCAGTCCGGCACTTTCCCGCTGCCGGAATCGCAGCTTGACCGCTTCCTGTTGCGCATTTCTCTGGGCTACCCCGACCCGGCGGCGGAGCGCAGCCTGTTACAGGGGCGTAACGGACGGGCGCTGCTGGCCAGTTTGCAACAAGTGTTGAACGAAGGTCGCCTGAAGGGTCTGCAATCACTGGTTCCACAAGTCAAAATGAGCGACACGCTGCTGGATTACGTACAGCGCCTGATCGCCTATACCCGCCAAACCGATGTCTGCCATCTGGGGCTGTCGCCGCGCGGCGCACTGGCCCTGGTGAAAAGCGCGCAAGCCTGGGCCTTGCTGCAAGGGCGTGGGCATGTGCTGCCGGAAGACGTGCAGGCGGTATTCGTTGCCGTCGCCGGGCATCGCATTATCGGCAGGCAGGAAACCCAGGGCGAACAGCTCGCCCGGCACATCCTCGCCAAGGTGGATGTGGTCGGCAATGGTCATGGTTGACACCTGGCGGATGCAACTGGACGGCTGGTTGCGGCAACGCCTAGCCTCCACGCACGAAACCACCCTCAACCAGCGGCGGGTCTTCATCGTCCCCAGCAAAACCGCGCTGGCGCTGCTGGCCATGATTGCCCTGCTGTTCCTGTTAGGCGTCAATTTCCAGAATTCGCTAGTGTACGGCATCTGCTTCTGGCTGCTGGCCTTGCTGCTGTTGAACATCTTTTACACCTGGCGCAACCTGGCTGGCCTGACCCTGACCGCAATTGGGGTGGAACCCTGTTTCGCCGGGGAAAAGGCGGTGCTGGAAGTGGCGCTGAGCCGCCCCGGCCAGCAGCCGCGTTTCGCCATCGAACTCGACTGGCCGGGGCAAGATCATACGCAAACCAATCTGGTAACAACCCAAACCCAGCGGGTGAAACTGTCGCACGACGCAGGGGAACGCGGGCGCTTCCGTCCACCGCGCCTGCGGGTATCGACCCGCTACCCGACCGGGCTGGCGGTGGCGTGGTCGTATGTGTACCCGGCGGTGCAGGGGCTGGTTTACCCCAAACCGGTGGACAAGGCTTTCGACCCCAACGGCAACCAGCAGGGCGCGGCCACCGAGGATGGGGTGGAAATTCCCGGTGGCAGCAGCGATTTCAGCGGCGTGCGCGGCTACCAGCAGGGTGATGCCCCCAAGCGTATCCATTGGAAAAAGTTTGCCCAAACCGGTGAGTTGTATACCAAGACCTTCGTCGATTACGCCAGTCATGATTTGTGGCTGGACTGGGATGGCCTGCCAATGCCGGGGGTAGAAATCCGCCTATCACACCTGTGCCGCAGGGTGCTGGATTTTCATCAGGAACAGCGCCAGTTCGGCCTGAAACTGCCGGGTGTCGTGATCGAACCGGGTAAGGGCGAGGCGCACAAGGCGCGTTGCTTGCAGGCGCTGGCGCTATTCGGGGTGGCGGATGGGTAGCAAGGGGGAAGGGGGCAATAACTTCATCACCTACACCGGTATGATCTGGCTGCTGGCGGCACAACTGGCGGTGATGCTGCCCTTCATGTTCGACCTGCCCATCTGGCTGGTGCCGGTGCTGCTGTTCACGGCGGGCTGGCGCTTGCGGGTGCTGGCGGGCTTGTCCAGCCAGCCGGGGAATGTCACCAAGGTGGCGCTGGTCGGCTTGGGGCTGGGCGGTTTGCTGCTGAGTGGGCTGAAATTCCCTTCGCTGGATGCGATGGCTGCGTTGCTGCTGCTGGGGTTTGCGTTCAAGTCGCTGGAAGTGTTGCAACGGCGCGATGCGATTGTGGTGATTTTCATCGGTTATTTTCTGGTGGCGCTGCAATTCTTGTATACGCAGTCGATGCTGGCGGCTTTGTACGGCTTTCTGTCGATGGTGGTGTTGACCGGGGCGCTGGTCGGGGCGCAGCAGTCGGTGGTGGAGTTTTCCACCGGACAGAATGTGCGTTTCAACCTGAGGCTGGCGCTGTTCATGCTGCTGCAATGCCTGCCGCTGATGGTGGTGATTTTCGTGTTTGCGCCGCGTTTGCCGCCACTATGGTCCTTGCCGTTGAGCACCGGCCAAGCCAAGACCGGCATCACCGACCACATGGCTCCCGGCGACATCGAGAAGCTGGGCAAGTCGGATGAGCTGGCGTTCCGCGTCACCTTCAAGGGGCAACGCCCGGCGCAGCACGAACTGTACTGGCGCGGGTTGGTGCTGAACCATTTCGACGGCCGTGAGTGGCGGCAGTTTGAGCAGGATTATGACCTGCCGGCATTGCGGGGCGCGCTGCACACCAGTTACCGCTGGCGTCCCGGCAATGTGCAGGCGCAGGGTGAAGCCATTGCCTATGAAGCCATCTACGAAAAGACCGGGCAGCCGTGGCTGTTCACGCTGACGCCTGCCATGCAGGTGGAGGGCGAGGTCATGCAGGGCGCGGATTACCGGGTGATGGCGCGTCAGGAATTACAAGCGCCTTTCCTGCTGAAAGCGGTCAGTTACCCGCAGGCGCTGCGCGATGTGCAACTCGACCCGTATTTGCGGCGTCTGGCCTTGCTGCTGCCTGCCAGTGGCGACGCGCGCAGCCGCGATCTGGCCAGACGCCTGTGGCAGGAAACCGGCAATCCGCAAGCCTATCTGGCCAAGGTGCTGGAACGCTTCCATACCCGTGGTTACGAATACACCCTGAACCCGCCTACCCTGGGCGATAGCGACACCATTGACGGCTTCCTGTTTGATTCGCAGCGCGGGTTTTGCGCCCATTACGCGGGCAGTTTCGTGTTCCTGATGCGGGCAGTGGGGATTCCGGCGCGGGTGGTGGTCGGCTATCAGGGCGGCGAATGGAATGAGGCTGGCCAATACCTGGCTGTCCACCAGTATGACGCCCACGCCTGGGCGGAAGTGTGGCTGCCGGAAACCGGCTGGCAGCGGGTCGACCCCACCACCGTGGTTGCCCCCAGCCGTGCCGAACAGGGGCTGGAAGCGGCAGTGCAAGCGGAAGGCAGCTTCTTGGCGGATTCACCGTTTTCCACCCGCAAGATTGCCTGGCTCAACGGCGTGCGCCAGCAACTGGATGCGGTGCAATACGGTTGGCGGCGCTGGGTACTGGGCTACGACCAGGAGGAACAAGCCGCGCTGTTGAAATCCATGCTGGGTAGCCTGTCGGTGGTCAAGGTGGCACTACTGGCAGGTAGCCTGTTCTCGGCGATTGCCATTAGCTGGCTGGTACTGCTGGGTATGGCACGGAGGCGGCCACGCGAAGCACTGGAACACCGGCTTTACCGGCAGTTTTGCGCTGCGCTGGCCAAGCGCGGGGTGCAGCGGAGTCCAGGCGATGCGCCGGGTGTTTTTGCCGACGAAGCTGCGGCTGCCTTGCCCCGGCTGGCGGACAGCATCCGCGAGTTTACACAGGTCTATGAAGGGATTTGTTATGCGCCGGATGCCACTGCGCGCGCTTCCACCCGGCAGCTTAAGGCGCTGTTACGCAAGCTCAGCTAGTCTGGCGGAATTTGCCAACCAATGCCGTAACCGGCGTAACCACGGCCAGCACGATAGCCCCCGCCAGCACACCGAACAGCCCGTTCAGCACTACCGGGCTGATGGCCGCCAGTGCGCCTCCGACCCAGCCCACCTGATGCAGGAACAGTTCCGCACCATGAAAAAAGTCATGCGAATGCGGGATGCCGTGCAACAGGATGCCACCACCTACCAGGAACATCGCCGCCGTGCCTACCACCGACAAGGCTTTCATCAACCACGGCGCAAACACCAGCAGGCCACGCCCCAGCGCTTGTTTGAAGGCAGAAGCCTTATCCCTGATCAGGTAAAAACCCATGTCATCCAGTTTGACAATGGCTGCCACCAGCCCATACACCCCTAGCGTCATGACAAAGGCAATACCGGAAACCACAGCCACCTGCATGGCGAACGGGGCATCTTTCACTGTGCCCAAAGCAATCACAATGATTTCGGCTGACAGGATAAAATCGGTGCGGATCGCGCCTTTGATCTTGTCTTTCTCGAACGCAACCATATCCACTTCCGGGTCGCTGGCGGCCTCGATAAGCTTGTCGTGTTCGGCATGGTCTTCCGCCGCGCTATGCAGGAAAGCATGTGCCAGTTTTTCAAAGCCTTCAAAGCACAGGTAAGCGCCGCCAAGCATCAGCAGCGGGGTGATGAGCCATGGCGCAAACGCGCTCATCAGCAGGGCAACCGGCACCAGGATAAGCTTGTTGAGCAGGGAGCCTTTGGTGACAGCCCAAACAACCGGCAGTTCGCGTTCCGCCCGCACGCCGGATACCTGTTCGGCATTCAGCGCCAGATCGTCGCCCAGCACGCCCGCAGTCTTTTTGGCTGCCACTTTGGTCATGAGGGAAATGTCATCAAGGACAGTGGTAATGTCGTCGAGTAAGGCTAACAGACTGCCAGTGGCCATGCGGAAGCTCCTGATTGGAATTGGATTTTATGCCGGGCGTATGCTACACGCATCCTCAAAGCCGGTCTATTGCCCGGTGTACGCCTGGGCAGGATGGGGTTTATAATGCGCATCACCCCTTTCCGGTGGAGGAATGCATGAACGAAAAAACCATCATCCTGGTCACGTTTACCAGTATTGTGCTGGCGGCTTGTACTGCTGGTATCACCACGGCAGGCGGGCAAGCCAAACCGGCGGGTAGTGCCGCTGCGGGCAGCCTGTCATGGATTTCCCCAAAACCCTCGGGTAAAAGCGAAGGGGGTGATGCCAAAATCTGCACCCTGGACGCCAAACAATGCCCGGATGGCAGTTTTGTCAGCCGCAACCCAGCCAACAACTGCGCTTTCAACCCCTGCCCTGGCGAACCGAAATAATCAGATGTAAATGCCCTGTTGCATCATCAGCAGGGCATTCATGGCAACCGCCGCCAGCACGCCACCGCCGTGCGTGCCGCCGACTACGATGCATTCCAGGCCAAGTTCCTCACGCAGATCCCACAGCATCTGTTTGGCGGGTTCGGCATTGACAAAGCCGCGCGCCGCGCCAATCACCAGGGCTGGCGGGGGAGCGCCTTCCTTGAGGATTTCCAGCAACCGGAACAGGGACGTGGCGGATTGCCCGATCAGCACGATACTGCCTGCCAAATAGGGTCTCCAACAATCCACCGCCGTCATCGCGCGGGTCTGCTTGCTGGTTTTGGCAAGGGAAATAACGGACGCCTTGCCAAGGAAGCTCAACGGTTCCTGATACAGCAAGCTGCCGTCCAGCGCATGTTTGACCAGCTCGATGTCGTACAGCAGGTTGTTGCGCTTCTTGATGGCCTTGCGGGCAGCGCTGATGGCATTTTCAGAAAAGCGCACATGGTTGGCCAGTTCCGGGTCGCCGTAGGCACGCACCATCTGGATGACGATCTGCTGCTGGTCGAGGGTGAAACCGTCCAGCGGTGCGAGTTCACGGATTCTGTCGTAATTCTGCTGGCGGATGCGTTCCGGGTCGCGCAGGTAATTGATCATCGGGCAACCGGCGCCAGCAGGCTGCCAGCGGGGATCAGGCTGTCGATGTCGTTGTAGCGGATGGTGAATTCCGTCGGCCCCATCGCATACGGCGCGACTTCGTAAGGATTAAACACGAATGCCAGCCCATTGCCCATGACCCCGAAATTGGTGTTGACCTTGAACAGGTTGTTGGCAAACCAGAATCCGGCCTCTTCCAAACTGGCATCCGATGGCAGGTTGCGTGCCTTGCGGAAAGCGCGTTCGCCAGCCTCGTTCAAGGCTTCCTCATAACCCGCTGCCAGCAGATCTTTCAGCGTCAGTTGCTTGCCGCTGTCCAGATCCAGTACAAAATAACGCTGCCCGCTGAACGGGTGCGCGCCGCCAGTGTAACCGGATTCGCTGTAATTCAATGTGGCGAGGTGGTCGGCGGCAAAGCTGACCTCAACATGGCGTTCCATTTCCCATAAACCCATCGCTTCGGGCACAGCGTTGTAGTCGTTGACGAACATGGTGGCAAGTTCATCCAGGGTGGCGGGCTGTTTGCCGTCAGGGTCGCTGTATTCCAGCAATTGCGACTGGATGAACTGGTTAAGCACAGTCACTGCTGCCGGGTTGCCCGCTTCCAACACCTTGGGATAAGTGACGCGCAGGCTGGCGCAGCGGATGTTTTCCGAGGTGACATCCGCGCTCTCCGTCGGGCATTTGGGGCCGCCCGCACGCTGGAATTCCACCCTTTCCACTTTCAGCGGGCCGGAAATGCCGCCCCCCAGGTTCGGGAGTTCCAGTTTGCAACCGGCCAACAACAGCAGACCGGCCACGTATACCATTATCCTTGCCAACATGATGATTCCTTACCAAAACCAGCGGGGAACCCGCGCCTTGTATTCACGATACGCATCGCCAAACGTTTGTTCCAGAATTTTTTCCTCGGGGAGAATTTGTTGCACGTTCAGTACCCGCACGAACAGCGGCAACAGAAGGAACGGGCTGAAACTGCCGAGGTAAATGCCCCAACCGGTGAGGATAACCAGCATCCCCGCGTACATCGGGTTGCGGGTTCGGCGGTAGGGGCCGGTGGTCACCAATGCCTTGGTGCGTTCCGGGTGCATGGGGTTGAAGGTGGTGTGGGCGCGGAAAAACAGTTCCAGCGACCAGAAATCCGTCAACAGGGCGAGGCCGACCAGCACTGGCCCGGCCATGTTCCAGGGCGATGGAATCAGGTGCAATAACGGTAACCACTTATGCAACAGCCACATCAGGCCCAGGAAGGCCAGCAGGTAAACCGGCGGTGGAATTTTGAGTTGCAGCGCATTCATGGCGACAACCTGCCGATTTCCCAGCCATCCGCCGCGCGTCTGTATTCAAAACGGTCATGCAGGCGGTTGGGGCGGCCTTGCCAGAATTCGATGCTGTCGGGAACCACGCGGTAGCCACCCCAGAAATCGGGCAAGGGAATCTCGCCCGCGCTGAACTTGCGTTTCATTTCATCCAGCTTCAGTTCCAGCAGTTTGCGCGAGGTGATGATGGAACTTTGCGCCGATACCCATGCGCCCAACTGGCTGCCGCGCGGGCGGGTGGCGAAGTAGCGCAGCGATTCCAGGGTGGGGATTTTTTCTGCCCGCCCGGTGATTTCCACCTGCCGCTCCAGTTCCTTCCAGAACAGCAGCAGGGCGACTTGGGGGTTTTCGGTGATCTGTTGCGCTTTCTGGCTGTGGTAGTTGGTGTAGAAAACAAAACCGTTGGCGTCGAAGGATTTCAGCAGCACCGTGCGCAGGGTGGGTTTACCTGCCGCGGAAGCGGTTGCCACCTGCATGGCGGTAGGCTCCAGCACCTCGGCCTCGATGGCCTGTTGCAGCCACAGGCTGAACTGCTGGTAGGGGTTGGGGTTGAGGGTGTCGCGGTGCAAACCGGCCTGGGTGTATTCACGGCGTAAAGAGGCTATATCCATTGTTTGGCTCCAGAACGTCAGGCTGGATTTTACCCCAAAATAAAAAAGCCAGACCCAAAAAATAACGGGTCTGGCCAAAAAGACACAAAGGAAGGGCTAAGACCTTTGTGTCAAAGTGGAGTCCACGATGGACTCCAGGGGCTAACAAATAGGGTTTATAGCATAATCTGTTATTGTAGTGAGTAATATTGCTCGATAAATTTTTCTTGTTGTTGTGTTTGCGGGGAAACTGTTCCGGAAACGCCTAACATTGAAGTGGGTAAAGTCATTGCCTCCAATATTCCCGCCATGGATGGACGGTAAGGCATGGCCGCTGTCATGAACGGGCTTTGGGAAGGTGGCGGCACGGGCATTCCATAAGCACCGTAAGCACGCTCCTGCCACATACCATATAGCGGTGATTTCTGCATGGTTGAGCAGCCGGACAATAGGGTCGCAGCCAGAGCAAACCATAAAACGCGATTTGTTATTGTTTTCATGGCGTTGTTTCAGTGTTTGGGTTCGTGATGGAGGCTATGATGACAAAAGCTAGGGTATATTTGTAGTATTTATGGGATAAGCGGATAGGCTAGGGGATGGAGTGCCACAAAAGGCCGACAAAGCCTGTTAATGCACGAAAGTGATGGGTAGCAAGCGCTTTCTTTTGCAGTGCATTCGGACAAGCTGGCCGATAAACGGTATTATCTGGCAAGCCTGGTTTCCACCTGAATCTTCCGATTGCCAATGCCCAAGGTTTTCATCAGCTATAGCCATGATTCCGACGAACACCGCGATTTCGTGCGCGGCATCGCCGATCGCCTGCGTAACGAAGGTGTGGATTGTCTGATCGACCAGTACATCAACGGCTTTCCTCCCGAAGGCTGGCAACGCTGGATGGAAAACCAGATCGAAGCGTCCGATTTTGTCCTGCTGGTCTGTACGGAAACCTATTTGCGCCGCTATCGTGGGCAGGAAACGCATGGTGGCAAAGGCGTCAATTTTGAAGGCGTGGTGATTTCTCAGCATCTGTATGACACCTACTATCAAAACGCCAAGTTCATCCCGATCATTCCTGAGCAGGGCAATTACGATCATGTGCCTGTGCCGCTCAAGTCGTATTCCACCTACCGTTTGCCGGATGAATATGATGACGTTTACCGGGTGTTGACCGGGCAAGCAAAATACGAGCAGCCGGAACTTGGGGAAGTACGGCAGTTGGCTGGCAAGGACAAGGTTTTCATCGATCGGCTGCCTACCGTTTCCGGCGGCTTCTTCGGACGCAGGGAAGAACTCCAATTGCTGGACGATGCGCTGGAAGACACCCTCACCCCCCAGCCCCCTCTCCCGCAGAGCGGGCGAGGGGGAGGAAGAACTAGCATCATCCAGTTCATCGCCGCAGGCGGCACCGGCAAGACCAAACTCCTGCGCCACTGGCTGAACCAGCACGACACCGACATCCCCAACCGCATCGTCTGGTCGTTCTATTCGCAGGGTTCTGCCGAAGACAAACAGGTGTCCGCCAGCCCGTTTTTTTCGGATGCCTTCAAGGCGCTACGGGCAGACAAAACCGAATTCAGTTCGGAGGAGGAAAAAGGTGACTACCTCGCCGAACTGCTGATCCGCCACCGCTGCCTGCTGGTGCTGGATGGTCTGGAGCCGCTGCAACACGTCGGCAAGGGCATGGACGGGCGGCTCAAGGATCGCGCCATCACCCGCCTGCTGCAAAAGCTGGCCGCGCAACACACCAGCCTGTGTATCATTACCACCCGCATCCGCGTGCATGACATCAGCGACCGCCCGCATGTGCGCAGCGTGGAACTGGATAACCTGCAACCTGCCGATGGCGTAGCTCTGTTGCAATCGCTGGGCGTTAAGGGCACGGCAGCGGAACTGGACAAGGCCGTGCGCGAATACGGCTGCCACGCGCTGGCGCTGCATCTGCTGGGCAACGCGCTCACCACCTATCTGGACGGCGACATCCACAAGCGCGACACGCTGGATGAACTGTTGGACGAATACGCTGACAGCGGGCGGCACGCCTTCAAGGTCATGCAGGCGTACCAGCAATGGCTGCAAGGCACGCCGGAACTGCAACTGCTGTACCTGCTGGGGCTGTTCGGCCACCCCATCGAAACCGAAGTGCTGGAAGTACTGTGGGAAGCGCAAATTCCCGGACTCACCACCGACATTCCGCGCAAGGCATGGCTGAACGCCATCCGCAACCTGCGCGAAAAGCACCGCCTGTTATCCACCCACGAAGGCCGCGATGACCTGCTCGACTGTCACCCGCTGATCCGCGAATACTTCGGCGGGCAACTGCAAGCACAGCAGCCGGAAGGTTGGCGGCTGGCGCATGAGCGCTTGTATGAGTACTACAAAACGCTGCCGGAAAAAGAGCTTCCCGGCACACTGGAAGAAATGAAACCATTGTTCAGCTCAGTAGTACATGGATGTGCTGCTGGGTTGCATCAGCAGGTGTTAGATGAGGTTTATTGGCCTAGAATTCAGAGGAAGAGTTATTTCAATGTCCGAAAACTAGCAGCGTTTAACGATGATCTTGCCGTTACGGCACATTTTTTCAATACTACATGGACGACACCGTCAGAAAACATAACTCAGGAAGATAAGGCAAAATTGCTAAATCAGTCAGGGTTTTGTTTGAGAGCTGTAGGCAGATTATCTGAAGCAGCTGAGGTATTGCAAAAAGGACTTGAGTTTGCAACACAGCAAAAATACTGGGATGAAGTGATAAACGGAGGAAACAACCTGAGTGAATTACAATTAGTTATTGGAAATATTGATGCGGCAATAGAGCTGGCAGAAATGTCAAAAAAATACACTCAAAAGATAGATAATAAATATCAAAGAGTTAAGGTTGTAATGACTTTGGCAGATGCTTTTTTACAAAAAGGCGAAAGAAAAAGAGCACTCGATATAGTCCATCGTTTTTTGACAAAAGATAATGGAGAAGGTGATCCGCTAGTAACCCATCACCCCAAAAACAACTTTCGATGCACTCAAATTTTACTCGCGCAAAATGAAATCTTCCAAAGCATCTTACTAGCCCAAAATGCACTTAAAGTTACCAGGAAAAAGAAATTTTTATTGGATAGTGCAAGATGCAGGCTGTCTCTTGGGCAGGCATATTTACAGCAAGATGATTATCAAAAAGCGGATGACTGGTTAAACCAAGCCACTATTATTTTACGTAAAGCACAAATGCGGGAGTATTTACCAACTGGACTGCTTGCCCGCGCAGCCCTGTACCGTCAAACCTATAACTTTACTCCTGCCCGGCAGGATTTGCAGGAAGTATTCGACATCGCCGAACCCAGCGGGATGCGGCTGCATTTGACGGATTATCATCTGGAGATGGCGAGGCTGCTGCTGGCGGAGCAAGAAACCCCTCCTAACCTCCCCTTATCAGGGGAGGAACAAGACGCATCTGCCACCACTGTGCAAGAACACCCCTCCCCTGATAAGGGGAGGACGGGAGGGGTTTCTTCAGCCGAACTGTCATTTACTGATCATGTGAATGCAGCGGCGAAGCTGATCGAAGAAACCGGCTACCACCGCCGCGACAAGGAGCTGGCGGAGTTGCAAAAGCACATTTCATCCACAATGACTTGAATCCAGTTTAAACACATTCCAATATACACATATTACGTGTACACGGAGGCTGTGCCATGAACATCACCCTTTCCGTTGACGACAAGCCGGTCAACGATGCCCGCAAGATCGCATCCGACATGGGCAAAAACCTGAATCAGATCATCCGCGAGTATCTGGAAAATCTGACCCGCCAGCAAAAAGCCGAAGCTGATGCAGCCACCCGCAAACTCTCTGTGCCAGTGGAAACCGCCCGCCGCAAGATCGAACTGCTTAGCTCTCGCACGGATGTATTCAGCATTGCACCGGAAGACATTGTGCAAGCGATTGATATACACCGCCTGCACAGTTTGAAATCACCCCTTACGCTGCGCATCCAGCACCGATGAAAGCTGCAACAGCTTTTCCAGCACATCCCCCAGCTGCTCCACATCACGGATTTCCAACGTAAAATCCATCACCGCAAAACACGGGTCATGGGTTTCGCGGGTATGCAGGCTGTGGATATTGACCTTTTCTTTGTCCAGCAGATTGGTGATGTCGCGCAGCACCCCGGTCTTGTTGTAGGTGGAAACCGTAATATCGGCAACATAAGCGGCGGAATGGGTTCCCCAGTCCACTTCCTCGATGATGCGTTCCGGGCGTTCGCGGCGCAGGTTGGCCAGGTCGGGGCAATCAGCGCGGTGAACAATCACCCCGCGCCCCTGCGACAGGTAGCCGATGATGGGGTCACCGTTGACCGGGTGGCAGCAGGTCGCTATCTGGGTATAAAGTTTTTGAAC
Organism: Thiothrix nivea DSM 5205; assembly: GCF_000260135.1. Lineage (NCBI taxonomy): Bacteria > Pseudomonadati > Pseudomonadota > Gammaproteobacteria > Thiotrichales > Thiotrichaceae > Thiothrix > Thiothrix nivea. The sequence goes on from NZ_JH651384.1 coordinate 2,624,393, forward strand.
CCCACGCACTTCCACGTCGTGGCTGGCCGCTTCCGGTGCGCGGGTGGTGCGCAGCTTGAATTCCGGCTCGTGTGAACGCAGCAGGAAGTTGCGGATCTGGGCGGGTGAAATCTCGTTCCTGCCCACCGCGATCAGCAGGTCACGCTCGCTGTTGCGGTTGAACTGGCGCGCCAGTTCAGCGTAATCCAGCTTGCGGAGGTTGAGCAGGTGGCGTTCCTTTTCCAGTAGGTGTTCGCCATCCTTGACGTTTTGTTCGTAGTTTTGCTGGCTGAACCATTGCTTCACCTTCTGCCGGGTGCTGCCGGATTTGATGAAACCCAGTTCCGGGTTAAGCCAGTCCTGGCGCGGGCGCTCTTCCCTGCCGACGATGATGTCCACCTGTTCGCCGTTGCTCAGCACATGGTTGAGTGGCACGATGCTGCCGTTGACCTTGGCTCCCCGGCAGCGGTGGCCGACACTGGTATGGACGTGGTAGGCGAAATCCACCGGGGTGGAGCCTTTCGGCATGTCGATGATCCTGCCCTTGGGGGTGATCACGAACACCCGGTCGCTGAACACTTCAGTGCGGAAATCCTCCATCAGTTCGCTGTCACTGTCGTTGGCGTCCAGCAGGCGGCGCATGGAGTTGATGGCCTCGTTCATCGCCCGGTCTTGCTTGCCGCCCTCCTTGTAATGCCAGTGGGCGGCTACCCCGAGTTCGGCAAAACGGTGCATCTCACGGGTGCGGATCTGGATTTCCACATACTTGCCTTCCGGCCCTATCACCACGGTGTGGATGGACTGGTAGCCATTGGCTTTTTTGTTGCCGATGTAATCGTCGTATTCCTCGGGGATGTGCCACCATTTTTCGTGGGCGACATCCAGCGCGTGGTAACAGGTGGCAGTGTCCTCGACGATTACCCGCACCGCCCGCAAATCGTACAGCTCCTCAATGCCGACGTGTTTGCGGCAGAGCTTTTTCCAGATGCTGTACAGGTGTTTGGGGCGGCCATACACCTCGGCGTTGATGTTGTTCCTGGCCAGCAAATCCCTGAGGATGTGGATGAAATCGGCAATGTACTGTTCACGCTCGATGCGCTTGCCCGCCAGTGACTTGGCGATGGTTTTGTAGGTATCGGGGTGCAGGAAGCGGAACGACAGGTCTTCCAGTTCCCACTTGACCTGGCTGATGCCGAGCCGGTTGGCCAGCGGCGCGTACAAATCCATGGTTTGGCGCGCCACGCAGCGGTGCAGTTCGGAAACGTCCGTGCGCGCCAGCAGGCGCAGGTATTGCAGGTTCCACGCCAGTTTCAGCAACACGGCGCGGATGTCCTTAATCATGGCCATCAGCATCCGGCGCAACTGCTCACCCTGTTCCTGGCGGGAAATGCTGGGGTCTGTGGTTTCCACGCAATCACGGAAACGTTGCAGGTTGCGGATGTCTTCGCACAAGCGCCGCACCGGCTGGCCGTAATACTGCTCAATGTCGTCCAGGCTCAGGGTGCCGTAAAAACGCCGGTCGCACAGCAAGGCGGCAAACAAGGTGGTCTGGTCAACATCCAGGTGGCGCAGGATTTCCGCCACGTCCAGGCTGCAAGGCTGCAAGGGGTCTTCCGGGGGCGGCAACTGCATGATGCTGCCAATGATCTGCCCAAGCAGGTAGTAGTCCCGCTCACTGTCAGAAACCCAGAAACGGTCGATCCATGCCTGGCGCGTCCGGGATTCCGTATTGGTGGTATTGCTGTGTCGCATGTCGGCAAGGCTTCCTCTTTGCCCTAATCGTTATTATTTATAGCGTTGTAATGGCGGCTTCCAGTTGGGCAAGATCGTCAATGATGGCATCCGGCTCTTGCCCTCCTGGCCATTCCATGCGCCCGGGATTGAACCAGACAGTACGCCATCCGGCGTCTGCTGCCCCCTGTATATCCCTGACCGGGTCATCGCCCACGTAAACCGCTTGCTCGGGCAGGATGTTTACCTTCGCCAGCGCTTGCCGGAAAATTTCCGGGTGCGGCTTGGCGACCCCCGCTTCGGCGGCGCTGTGGGCAAACTGGAACAAATGCCCAACCCCGATATGGTGGACGCTGGCGTTGCCGTTGCTGATGACCCCCAGCTGGTAACGCCCTGCTAATGATTGTAGCACGTTCAGCGCGCCGTCAAAAAAACTGACCTCATTGCGCGCCAGCCAGAAAACCTCAAACCCCGCCTCCACCAGCGTGGGGGGGTATTGGTGCTCATCCGCCAGTTCCGCCAGCCAGTCTTTTCGCAAACGGGTAAGATTATAGTGTAATTCAGGGTATTGCTGCATGTAGTTAATGCGTTTCCGGATAAGTTCTGCGGGTGTGTGCCGTTCCGTGATGCGCGGGTAATGGTTTTCCAGCCAGGCATAGAAACGCTGTTCGGCACGCTCGATCACCGGCTTGCAAGCCCACAGGGTGTCGTCAAGGTCAAAAGCAATACAACGTATGGTCATGATGAAACTCAATATTTGCAGTAGAATGCTATATTAGCATTTGCTAAAATAGCCTAAATACAAAACGGAGGTTTACATGAAAATCCGTCACCTGATCATGCTGGCCATTGGCCTGCTGGTATTCCCCGTTTCGCTGTGGGCTAAAACTGCGGTCTTGATCCACGGTTTTCAAGGCGGGGGCATCCTGTGGCGTACAGAGGGCGTGACCCCTGTATTGCAACAAAACGGCTGGGTGGATGGCGGCAATTTCATCCCCTCCCCGCAAGGCCCATACAACCCGGCTAATCCGAGTGGCAGGCCGGAACGGATATTTTATACCCTGGAACTGCCCTCACGCGCGCCCGTCATGGTGCAGGCCAGACTGCTGGACGCTTACCTGCAACGCATTTACGCCCTGCGTCAGGAACCGCTGACCCTGGTGGGGCATTCGGCGGGCGGGTTGGTGGCGCGTGGCTGGCTGGTCAGTTCCAGCAGCGTTCCGGTCAACACGCTGGTCACGATTGCCACCCCCAATGTCGGCACACCGGCGGCGGATATGGCCTGTCTGGCCAATGATACGCCGATGGCAATGTTCGCAGGCATGTTTATGGGGCTGGCCAAGTGGACTGACGATGCCGAAGACCTGTACGAGGACATGCGCACGGAAAAGCCGGGGCGTTTCCTTTACTGGCTGAACCACCAGCCACATCCGGCCATCCGCTATGTGTCGATTGTACGCAAGCAGCAGATGCGCCCGGACAAATACGATTTTGTGGTACCTGATTCCAGCCAGAACATGAACAACGTGTTTGCCCTGCGCGGGCAATCGGAATACTGGGAGGTGGAAGGCTCCCATTTCCTCGGCATTCCTGATGGCTACGCGCTGGCGATGGCTTTGTCGAAGTAAGGTTTGAACCAAGATTCAGACACGCTTTATAACCAGCGCCGGATCGCCGCCGCCAGTTCTGCTGGTGGAACCGCGTGTTGCACCTGCTCACGCACTTGGCCTTCCCGGTCGATCACGTAAAGGATGGCGGAATGGTCAATGGTGTAAGCCATGGCGGAACCGGGCACTTCCACCTTGCGGTAGAAAGCGCCGTAGCGGCGGGTAATTTTCTGTAATTCCGGTTGCGTGCCGCTCAGCCCCGTCATGTTGGGGTGGAAATAATTCACGTAACGCTGGATGTGTTCCAGCGTGTCACGTTCTGGGTCAACCGAGACAAACAAGCCTTGCACCTGCTGGACTTCCGCCGGCGCCAACTGCGCCAGCGCCGCTTTCAGGGTGGCCATGGAGGTGGGGCAAATGTCCGGGCAGGCAGTGTAGCCAAAATAAAGCACCACCACCTTGCCACGAAAATCCGCCAAGCTTGCCGGCCCGTTGACGGATTGCAGGGTGAAATCCCCCCCGGCAGGCAGGGGCAATACAGCCTGATTGGCGGGTTGCCCAGGGTTGATCAAGTCACTGGCCAGCCAGGCCGCGCCAACGCCCAATGTTGCTGCCAACAGCACTCCCGCAGTTTGTTTCCACATAAGCCTCTACTCAATGGGTCATTAATGGTGTTAAGATAACTTTGTTGACAGGGGTATCGCCTTGAAAAATAGCAAGCAGGATAATATTAAAATCAACGTCCTGCCGTTAGAATAAACTATCAGCGTATGACAACCATGCATGTATTGCCCATGAACCTGGCGGATGAGCCATTAGCCAAAACCTTTCCGGTTGCAGCCTTGTTGCACCTGTTGCTGATTTTTGGCATCGGCTTCATGCCGCAAACTGACCCTTCCCGCTATCTTGCGCCGGTGCTGGACATTACCCTCGTCCAGACCCATGCTGAGGAGACGCCTGATGTGGTGGATTTCATTGCCCAGGCCAACCAGCAGGCCAGCGGCAGCAGCGACGAAAAAAACCGCCCGCAAAGCCCACTGGCCTCGCTGTTGCCGATCGAAACCAGCGGGGAATCGCCAGTGCAGTCGGAAGCCACCTCGCCGGATACACCACTCAAGCTGAACCCTCAAGTCCTCACCACCAAGGGCGAAACCTTCAAGCATGTCGACAAGACGCCCGAGCAGCAGGATGAAGAGGATGTGCCGGTAGCCGAAGAGCGCACCGACGCCACCGAGGAAATCGCCCAGCTGCTGGCGGAAATGGATGAGGACGAAGCCCGTTACGCCCGCCGCCCGCGCATCCACTTCATTGACGCCGTGAGCGCCAAAAGTGCGGTGGAAGCCGAATACATCGACGCCTGGGTGAAAAAAATCGAGCGCATCGGCAACATCAATTTCCCTGAGGAAGCCATTGCCCGCAACCTCAGCGGCAAGCTGATCCTCAACACCACGCTGGATCACAGCGGCCATGTCGTAGATGCGCAAATTAGTCTATCATCAGGTTATGGCGTGCTGGACAAGGCAGCGCTGCGCATTGTCAAACTCGCAGGGCCTTACCCCGCGCTGCCGGAGGAGATCCGCCGCAAGTGGGATCAACTGAACATTACCCGCACCTGGATTTTCCACAGCGGAACCCTCAACACCCAATAGCCTGAGTACAAGCTGGTAACGCCGTGACCCAAGACATCCTCAACCTGCGCAACCATCTGCTGATCGCCATGCCCAGCATGGGCGACCCGAACTTCGACCATACCGTCAGCTTGGTCTGCCAGCATGACGAGTTTGGCGCGTTTGGCGTCACCATTAACCGCCCGCTGGATATGACCGTGGGCGAGCTGTTTGAGCAACTCGACATCATTGTCGACAACCCGCATGTGGCCGGGCAGGCAGCGTTGAGTGGCGGGCCGGTGCAGGCTGAGCAGGGTTTCGTGCTGCACGACGGTGGGCGTAACTGGGATAGTACCCTGCGCATTAGCGACGATCTGGCACTGACCTCCTCACGCGACATCCTGCAAGACATCGCGGATGGCAATGGGCCGCGCCATTTCCTGCTGGTACTGGGCTGCGCGGGCTGGAGCCCTGGCCAGCTGGAACATGAGATCAAGGAAAACACTTGGCTGACCTGCCCCTCTGTCACGCCGATCCTGTTCGACATGCCTTACGCCGAGCGTTGGCGGGGCGCTGCCATGACCCTCGGCATTGATGTCAACCTGCTGGGAATTGCAGCAGGCCACGCATGAGTAGCCTGACTGTTTTAGGGTTCGACTACGGCAAGGCGCGTATTGGCGTTGCGGTCATCAACACGCTGGCTGGCGTGGCCACCCCGCAGTCAACTATACAGGCACGCGATGGAACGCCGGATTGGGATGCCATCAGCCGCTGTCTTCAAGAGTGGAAACCCGCTCGTCTGGTGGTGGGGATGCCGCGCAAACTGGATGGTTCCGACAGCGCCATGCAGGAACCCATTGAACGCTTTATCCGCCAACTGCAAGGCCGTTACAACCTGCCGGTGGATGTGGTCAACGAACAACTTTCATCCCGCGAAGCCGAACAACGCCTCAAATTGGCACGGCAAGCGGGCCGCAAGCGCAAGATAAGCAAACAAGAGATCGACCAGATGGCCGCCGCCATCATTCTCGAAAGCTGGATGCAGGAATATGCCCATGGACAACAAGAACTACTATAATGTCAACGACTTGATCAGCCAACTTGAGCAGCAAACTCGCCAATGGATGCAGGACAAGGGCATTACCGAGCCGGTTATGGTCGGTATCCATACCTCTGGCGTGTGGATCGCGCAGGAGCTGCACAAACGCCTGCAACTGCCGGAGCCATTGGGCGAATTAAACGCCACTTTTTACCGTGATGATTTTGACCAGGTTGGCTTGCACCACCAAAACAAACCCTCCCATCTGCCGTTTGACATCAGGGGGCGTCATGTCCTGCTGGTAGATGATGTCATCTATACGGGGCGCACCATACGTGGTGCCATGAACGAACTGTTCGACTTTGGCCGCCCGGCTAGCATTACCTTGCTGGTGCTGATTGCACGTGGTGGGCGTGAGCTGCCTATTGAACCGCAAGTAGCTGTCCTGCACGAAGAGCCCGGCCCTGGGTTCCGCTATGAGCTTTCCGGCCCTGAACTCCTCACCCTGACACTGATGGCGCAGGCATAGCGGCCATACCTGATGCTGTTCAGGGAAGGCATTCAAATGGTGCTTTTCCCTTATCATCTATGGGGCTTTCGCCTTTTTATGGTGCACTGTCGTCTATCGTCAGGTTTGGCACGTCTATTGCTACAACTAATCCGACTCTAACCGGGCTTTCGCCAGCCCGTTTAGCCCGTTTAGTACGTTTTATCAATTGTTAGCGAATATAGAGGTGTCATATGCACAAGACCAATAAGATCCTTGCCAGCAGCCTTGCGACTGCTTTGTTCATGGCTCTGGCTGCTCCAGCCGTTCATGCCGAGGCAAAAGTGTCTGCTTCCGCTGCCGTTTCCAATATGTACCTGTGGCGTGGTTACAACCTCGGCGATGGTGACGCGGCCGTTTCAGCTGACTTGAAAGTGTCTGGTGACTCGGGCGCATACGCGGGTATCTGGGGTTCTTCCGGGGATGCGGCCAACGGGACTGAATACGATTTGTATGCGGGTTACGGCAAGCAAGTTGGCGACCTGACGCTGGACGCCAGCCTGTGGACGTATGCTTACCCCGAGTCTGGCACTTCACCGGGCGAACTGGCTGATCTGGTGCTGTCTGTTGGCTATGGCCCGGTCACAGGTACTTTGTACGAAGCCATCGAGGGCGACGATGACAACGAATACCGTTACTACACCCTGGGCTACAAAAAGGACAAGTTTTCTGCGCTTTATGGCCAGCACGACTATGAAACCGGCGACAACCCAGGCCATATCCAGCTGGGCTACCAATACAACGACAACCTGAGCTTCGCCGTCAGCAAGTTCGTCAAGGATACCGACGCGGTGGAAGACGATGCGCTGTTCCAGGCGACCTACAGCCTGGACATCAAGTAATCGACACATGACAGCGGGCGGGGCGCTTTGCGTTGCCCGCCTGCTTTCCCCTCGGTAGCAGTGTGTTCCGTTTTTCCCTATTGTGGTTCATTTGCAACAATTTTTGCGCCCATATGGTGCGAAAACGCAACAACCCAATGTTGGCATGAATCCTGCTCCCTCTCTGGCGATTTAACATCCCATTCCATAACTTCAAGGAGCAATCCGAATGTCGTTAACGAGCACTTTCAAACAAACCCTGCTGTCAGCCAGCGTAGCCCTGCTGCTGGGGCTGTCCAGCCTGAGCGCTTCCGCTGAAGAAACCAAGGATGCTGCCAAAGATGCCGCTGCATCCGGCGACACCATCAAGGTTGGTGTACTGCATTCCCTGTCCGGCACCATGGCGATTAGCGAAACCACGCTGAAAGACACCATGCTGATGCTGATCGACGAACAGAATAAGAAAGGCGGCCTGCTGGGCAAAAAGCTGGAAGCTGTTGTGGTTGACCCGGCCTCCGACTGGCCACTGTTTGCCGAAAAGGCACGTGAGCTGCTGGAAAAGGATAAGGTCGCGGCGACTTTTGGTTGCTGGACATCCGTTTCCCGCAAATCCGTGCTGCCGGTTTTCGAGGAAGACAATGGCCTGCTGTTCTACCCGGTACAGTACGAAGGTGAAGAATCTTCCAAGAACGTGTTCTATACCGGCGCTGCGCCGAACCAGCAGGCAATCCCGGCGGTTGACTACCTGATGAACGATCTGGGCGTGAAACGCTGGGTATTGGCAGGTACCGACTACGTGTACCCACGCACCACCAACAAGATTCTGGAAGCCTACTTGAAAGGCAAGGGTGTGGATGAAAAGGACATCATGATCAATTACACCCCGTTCGGCCATTCCGACTGGCAGTCCATCGTGGCCGACATCAAGAAGTTCGGTTCCGAAGGCAAGAAAACCGCCGTGGTTTCCACCATCAACGGCGATGCCAACGTGCCGTTCTACAAGGAACTGGGCAATCAGGGCATTTCTGCTGAAGACATTCCAGTGGTCGCTTTCTCCGTAGGTGAGGAAGAGCTTTCCGGCATCGACACCAAGCCACTGGTTGGCCATCTGGCAGCGTGGAACTACTTCATGAGCGTGGATACACCTGAAAACAAAGCATTCATTGACCAATGGCACAAGTTCATCAAGGATGACAAGCGTGTAACCAATGACCCGATGGAAGCACACGTCATTGGCTTCAACCTGTGGGCCAAAGCGGTTGAGAAAGCCGGTTCCACCGACACCGATAAGGTTGCTGAAGCCATCATCGGTCTGGAAACCCCCAACATGACCGGCGGCACGGCCAAAATGCTGCCTAACCACCACATCACCAAGCCGGTGCTGATCGGTGAAATCCAGGAAGACGGCCAGTTTGAAACAGTCTGGAAAACCGAGAAAGAAGTACCGGGTGACGCATGGTCTGACTTCCTGCCATCCTCCAAGGTGGTCGAAGCTGACTGGACGGGCGAGAAAACCGGCGGCACGCCGTGCGGCAACTACAACACTGAAACCAAGAAGTGTTCCGGCCAGAACTACGAGTAATCCGCTCGTGACAAGACCGGTTTAAAACACCGTTGGGTATCTGCCCACCACAGAACTAACCATGGGCAGATACCCCTTTCTTCACCAGAACAGACTGGTAACTTATGGCACTGAATATCAAGACAGGATTCACCGTTTTCCTGGCCAGCTTGCTGTTGATCATTGCATCAGCGGTGCAGGCTGATCAGGAAAGCCCCCCGCCCGCTGAACCCGCTGTTACCGAGCCTGTGGAAACAGCAGAAACAGCCCCTGCCGCCGCCTTGCCGCCGCTGGAACAGGCCGCTGTCTGGTTGCAGGATTCCGCTTTCACCCAGAAAGCCAAGGCGATTGATTTACTGGCCAGCAGTGGCAATGAACGTGCACAAGACTGGCTGCAAGGCTTGCTCGACGGTAAGCTGTATGCGCACAAGCAGGACGCTTTCCTCGCTTTCGTGAAGGGCAGCAAAATTACCAACGCACTGACCGGTGAAGACGTGGCTGACGCCAACAAGGCCGATTTCAGCAAAATCACCATCAACAACAGCCTGCGCAAACAGTTGCGTGCGGGCATCGCCAAATTGAGCCTTGCCAGCCCCGATGCCAAGGTGCGGTTGGAGGCGGTCAACACCATGCTGGATAGCATCGACCCCGACACCGCCGCCTTGTTGCAACAGCTTGCCGACAAGGAAACCGATGCCGAAGTCCGCGAAGCCATGCAACTGGGCGTGGCCATGTCAGCGCTGAAAAACGGTAGTGAGGCTGAGCAACTGGTGGCGATTGAAACCGTTTCCGGCAGTTTGCACCCCAAAGTCCGCAGCCGCCTGAATGACCTGACCGTCAACACAGACCCCAAAGTGGCAGAGGCTGCCAAAAATGCTTTGAAAAGCATTGAAGACCGTATTGCCCTGTACGGCCACGCCGAAACCCTGTTTTTCGGCCTCAGCCTCGGGTCGGTGCTGGTGCTGGCGGCGATTGGGCTGGCGATTACTTTCGGCGTCATGGGCGTGATCAACATGGCGCATGGCGAGCTGATCATGTTGGGGGCGTATACCACATGGATGATCCAGCAGTTGCTGCCAAAATACATTGATTACTCCCTGTTCATCGCTATTCCGGCTGCATTTATTGTCTCGGGCGCGGTTGGCATCCTGATTGAACGCACCGTGATCCGCCATTTGTATGGGCGTCCGCTGGAAACCCTGCTGGCTACCTTCGGCATCAGCCTAGTCCTGCAACAACTGGTGCGCACGGTGATTTCGCCGCAAAACGTGCCGGTTTCCAACCCTTCGTGGATGTCGGGTACGCTGGACATCAACAACGTGTTTTCCCTGACACTGAATCGGCTGTACATCATCCTGTTCTGCCTGATCGTGTTTGCGGCGCTGTTTGCCATTTTGCGCAAGACCAATCTCGGCTTGCAGGTACGCGCCGTGTCGCAGAACCGGGCGATGGCGCGGGCGATGGGGGTGCGTTCCGCACGGGTGGATGCGCTGACCTTCGGGCTAGGTTCCGGCATTGCGGGTGTGGCGGGTGTGGCGCTCAGCCAGCTGACCAACGTGGGGCCGAACCTGGGGCAGGCTTACATCATCGACTCTTTCATGGTGGTGGTGTTCGGCGGCGTCGGCAACCTGTGGGGAACGCTACTGGCAGGCATGTCGCTGGGCGTCATCAACAAGGTGTTGGAACCATGGGCGGGCGCGGTGCTGGCCAAGATACTGGTGCTGGTGTTCATTATCCTGTTTATCCAGAAACGGCCACGCGGGTTGTTCCCGCAGAAAGGCCGCGCAGCGGGGGATTAAGCGATGGGAATCCTGAACGTGTTACACAACGACCGGGGTGGCAAGGTCATGCTGGTGGTGCTGACTTTGGCGATGATTCTGGTTCCGGTGCTGAATTTACTGGTTCCGGAAGGCAGTTTCCTGCACATGCCGACCTATCTGGTGACGCTGATGGGCAAATACCTGACCTATGCGTTGCTGGCAGTGGCGGTGGATCTGGTTTGGGGGTATCTGGGCATCCTCAGTCTCGGCCATGGCGCTTTCTTCGCCCTTGGCGGTTACGCGATGGGCATGTACCTGATGCGCCAGATTGGCGACCGGGGCGTATACGGCAACCCGGAATTGCCGGATTTCATGGTGTTCCTCAACTGGACGGAGCTGCCGTGGTTCTGGCATGGCTTCGACATGTTCTGGTTTGCGATGCTGATGGTGGTGTTGGTGCCGGGGCTGCTGGCGTTTGTGTTCGGGTATCTGGCGTTCCGTTCGCGGGTGACGGGTGTGTACCTGTCGATCATTACCCAGGCGCTGACCTATGCGTTACTGCTGGCGTTTTTCCGCAATGAAATGGGTTTCGGTGGCAATAACGGGCTGACCGATTTCAAGGATATTCTCGGTTTCAGCCTGCAATCTGACGGCACGCGGGTGGCGTTATTCGTGTTGTCAGGGCTGGCGCTGGCGGGTGGGTATCTGCTGTGCCGTTACATCATCAACTCCAAGCTGGGGCGCATTGTGGTCGCTATCCGCGATGCGGAAAGCCGCGCGCGGTTCGTCGGCTACCGGGTTGAGCATTACAAGGTGTGGGTGTTTACGGTATCGGCCATGCTGGCTGGTGTCGCGGGGGCGCTGTACGTGCCGCAGGTGGGCATCATCAACCCCGGCGAATTTTCCCCGCTGAACTCGATTGAGGTGGTGATCTGGGTGGCCATTGGTGGGCGTGCTACCCTGTATGGTGCGATTATCGGCGCAATTCTGGTCAACTACGCCAAAACCGTGTTCACCGGGCTGATGCCGGATTCGTGGCTGTTCATGCTGGGGGCGCTATTCGTGCTGGTGACGCTGTATTTGCCGCAAGGTTTGGCCGGGCTGGCGCAAAATCTTAAATCAAACCGCTGGCTGAGCAGGAGGGCTGAAGCATGAGCGAAGGTGAAGGCGCACATCTGCGCACCCTCGAAGCCGGAAAGCCGGACGCCAGCCACACGGCGATCCTGTACCTGGAAGACCTCAACGTCAGTTTCGACGGTTTCAAGGCCATCAACAACCTGAGTCTGTACATCGACAAGGGCGAATTGCGTTGCATCATCGGCCCCAACGGCGCGGGCAAGACCACCATGATGGACATCATCACCGGCAAGACCCGCCCCAATAGCGGCAAGGCATTTTTCGGTCAGACCATCGACCTGTTGCGCATGTCTGAGCCGGAAATCGCCAACGCAGGCATAGGCCGCAAGTTCCAGAAACCCACCGTGTTTGAATCGCACAGCGTGGCCGAAAACCTGGAACTGGCCATGCACGGCAACAAAAAGGTCTGGCACAGCCTGTGGGCAAAACTGAGCGGCGAACAGCAGGATCTGATTGACGCAACCCTGCAAACCATCGGCCTGACCGACCAATACCACCAGCAGGCTGGGGCGCTTTCCCACGGCCAGAAACAATGGCTGGAAATCGGCATGTTGCTGGTGCAAAAGCCCTACCTACTGCTGGTCGATGAGCCGGTCGCAGGCATGACCCACCAGGAAATGGATCGTACCGCCGAACTGCTCACCTCGCTGGCGGGCAAGCATTCCGTAGTCGTGGTGGAACACGACATGGATTTCGTGCGCTCCATCGCCCGCAAGGTGACGGTGTTGCACCAGGGCAGCGTGCTGGCCGAAGGCAGCATGGACGAAGTGCAGAATGACCAGCGCGTGGTCGAAGTGTATCTGGGGGAATAAATGCTCAAGGTCGAACAACTCAACCAGTATTACGGCGAAAGCCACACCCTGTGGGATCTCAACATGCGGGTGCCGGAAGGGCAGTGCACTGTGCTGATGGGGCGCAACGGCGTCGGCAAGACCACGTTGCTCCAGTGCATCATGGGGCTGCTCAAGGCACGCGATGGCGCGATCCACTACCAGGGGCAAAACCTGTTGGGCGTGGACGCCGAAAAACGTGCCAACCTCGGCATTGGCTACGTGCCGCAAGGGCGGCAGATTTTCCCGTTGCTGACGGTGGAGGAAAACCTGCTGATCGGCTTGCCCGCGCGGCGTGACAAGGTGCGCAGCATTCCGCCGTTCATTTTCGAGCTATTCCCGGTGCTGAAGGAAATGTTGGGGCGGCGCGGCGGCGACCTCTCCGGCGGCCAGCAGCAGCAACTGGCGATAGGCCGCGCGCTGGTGCTCGACCCGAAACTACTGATTCTCGACGAGCCTACCGAAGGCATCCAACCCAATATCGTGGCAGAAATCGGCGACATCATCCGCAAGCTCAACAAGGAGATTGGATTGACCGTGCTGCTGGTGGAACAGAAACTGCCGTTTGCGCGCAGGGTTGGCGATCGGTTCTGCATCCTCGACCGGGGGCGGCAGGTGGCTGAAGGGGAGATGGGCAAGCTGGATGACGGGCTGGTGCAGCGGTATCTGACAGTGTGAGGATGAAGAGGGCGTATTGCATACGCCCTTGTGACAGCATGGCAAGATACCCCGCTGGTTTTCTGCGTCGTGCTAAACTCCTCTCATGAGCAGCAACCCGGCCAGCACCATGCAGCGTAAATCCTTGCCTATCGGCATCCAGACTTTCAGTGAAATCCGCTGCAACAACCACTATTACGTGGATAAAAGCCATTTGGCGGCGAAGTTGGCCAAGGAGGCCAAGCACTATTTCCTTTCCCGCCCACGCCGTTTCGGCAAAAGCCTGTTCCTCGACACCCTGAAAGAACTGTTTGAAGGCAATGAACCGTTATTTGCAGGGCTGGCGGCGCACGACCAATGGGACTGGTCTGTAAAATACCCAGTGTTGCGTTTCAGCTTCGGTGGCGAAAATTTCCGGGAAACCCAACGTCTCGCCGACACCCTGGATGCACAACTACGCTTGTTTGAAGAGCAGTACCAATTACCCCCGCAAGTGGACAGTATTAGCGGCCGTTTTGCTCACCTGATAGTGAAACTGCATCAGCAGGCCGGGCAGCCTGTCGTAGTCCTGATTGACGAATACGACAAGCCGATCCTGGACGCTTTGCTATACCCGGAAGTTGCCCGCGCCAACCGGGATTTCCTGCGCGGTTTCTACGGTAACATCAAGGATTACGACGCACATATCAAGTTCAGCTTCCTGACTGGGGTCAGCAATTTTTCCAAGGTCAGCCTGTTTTCCGGCTTGAACAACCTGAATGACATCACGTTGGACAAGCGTTATTCGACCGTGTGCGGTTACACCGACAATGATCTTGATAGTGTGTTTTCGCCAGAGTTGCAAGGGCTGGATCGGGATCAAATCCGCAGTTGGTACAACGGCTATCACTGGCTGGGAGAGGGAGTATATAACCCGTTCGACATCCTGCAATTGTTCGACAAACGTGAGTTCAAGAGCTATTGGTTTGAAACCGGTACGCCGACCTTTCTGCTGGATTTGTTGTTCCAGCGGCAAGTTCCCAGCCTGCAACTGGGGGAAATGATCAGCAGCAGCAGTATGTTGTCGAGTTTTGATGTGGACGACATCACCATCGAGGCGTTGTTGTTCCAGACCGGCTACCTGACCATCCACAAGGAGGAAAACCTCGGTGGGCAGTATTTCTACACGCTGGGCTACCCCAACCGCGAGGTTTACCAAAGCCTGAATGAATCGCTGCTGTCGGTGCTGGTGAAAGACAAGTCCAAGCAGGCAGTGCAAAGCCTGCAATTGTATCGTTTGCTGGAGGCCAATGATTTTGAGGGCTTGAAACGGCTTTTCCATGCTTTTTTCGCCAGTATTCCCTATCACTGGTACAGCAATAACGATATCCAGAATTACGAAGGCTATTACGCCTCGGTGTTTTATTCCTACTTCGCCTCACTGGGTCTGAAAGTCACGCTGGAAGACATCACCAATCTGGGGCGGATCGACATGACCCTGCAATTCAATGGGCAAGTCTATATCTTCGAGTTCAAGGTGGTGGAAATGGCTCCGGAAGGTAACGCGTTGCAGCAAATCAAGGACAGGGCATATGCCGACAAATACCAGGGTTTGCAGCAGCCCATCCATTTGCTGGGGGTCGAATTCAGCAAGGCATCGCGCAATATCGTCAGCTTTGAAGTGGAGCACCTGTGAATAACCTCCCCCCCAGTTGGCAGGCCGCCATCGGTACAGAATTCACCCAGACCTACATGCAATCACTGGCTACTTTCCTGCAAGCCGAAGAGGCGGCTGGCAAGCTGATCCTGCCACCGGCGGAAAAACGTTTCAACGCGCTGCAAAGTACGCCGCTGGATCAGGTGCGGGTGGTGGTTCTCGGTCAAGACCCCTACCCAACCCCCGGCCACGCGCATGGCTTATCCTTTTCAGTGCAGCCGGGAGTCAGCCCGCTGCCGCGTTCGCTGCTCAACATCAACCGCGAACTGCTGGATGACCTCAGCATCGACAACAGCCATACTGGCCACTTGCAAGCCTGGGCGGAGCAGGGCGTGTTGCTACTGAACACGGTACTGACAGTGGCGGCAGGCAACGCAGGCAGCCACCAGAAACGTGGCTGGGAAACCTTCACGGATAAGGTGATCCGCGCCATCAGTGCCCAATCACAGCCGGTGGTGTTCATCCTGTGGGGCAATCACGCGCAAAAGAAAGCGGAGTTGATCGACGGTCAGCGCCATCACGTTATTGCCAGCGCGCACCCTTCGCCCCTGTCAGCGCGGCGCGGCTTTTTTGGCAGCAAGCCATTTTCACGCGCCAATGCCTTCTTGCAGGCTAATGGTAGAAGCCCGGTTAACTGGTCGCTGCCTCGCCCATAATCCACACCTTGCTGACCACACGGTCATCGCCCAGCATCATCAGCACGAACAGCAATTCGGCAATATCCTGGCAGTGTTGGCTGCGCCGCTCCAGCAGTGGCGTAGCCTGCGGGTTGAGCAGCACAAAATCCGCTTCCTTGCCCGGCGTGAAGTTACCAATCTTGTCATCCAGATACAGCGCTTTTGCCCCGCCCAGCGTCGCCAGATACAGCAACTGGAAAGGCGACAGCTTGTCACCGCGCAACTGGCCGACCTTGTAGGCTTCATTGGCGGTCTGCAACAGGCTGAAACTACTGCCGCCGCCCACATCCGTGCCCATGCCTACCCGGATGCCGTGCCCATGCATCGCCATCAGGTCAAACAGGCCGCTGCCGATAAACAGGTTGGAAGTCGGGCAGAAGGAGGCCGCCGCGCCGCTTTCCGCCATGCATTGTCGGTCGGCCTCATCCAGATGGATACAATGCGCGAGCACCGAACGTGGTTTCAGTAAACCATGCTGATGATACACGTCCAGATAGCTACGGGTGTCGGGAAACAGTTCGTGTACCCAGGCGACTTCAGCACGGTTTTCTGCCACATGGGTGTGCAGGTAGACATCGGGGAATTCTTCCAGCAATTGCCCCGCTTTAGCCAACTGTTCAGGGGTGGAAGTCGGCGCGAAACGCGGTGTAACAGCGTAAGACAAACGCCCGCGTCCGTGCCACTTTTCGATCAGCGCCTTGCTCTCCCGGTAGCCGCTTTCCGGCGTATCCCGCAGGTATTCCGGGCAGTTACGATCCATCATCACCTTGCCCGCAATCATGCGCAGGTTGCGGGACTCGGCGGCGGCAAAGAAAGCTTCCACCGACTCCGGATGCACCGTGCCGAATACGCAGGCAGTGGTAGTGCCGTTGCGCAGCAGTTCATCCAGAAAGAATTCCGTCACCTCGCGCGCATGTTGCGGGTCGGAAAACTGCCGCTCGGTGGGGAAGGTATAAGTTTCCAGCCATTGCAGTAGTTGCTCGCCGTAGGCGGCGATCATGTCGGTTTGTGGGTAGTGGATGTGGGTGTCGATCATGCCGGGAATGATGAGCTGGCCGGGAAATTCCAGCAGCTCGCAATCATCCGGCAGGTTGGCCAGCATCTCGTCGGCAGGCCCAATTGCGGCAACATGGCCGTTTTCCACCACCAGCACGCCGTCGGCAAAATAGTCGACGGTGGTGGGGATGGGGCGAATGTCATGACCGGGATCATCCAGTAAATGAATGATCCCGGCGCGGAAGGCTTGTTTGCCCGTTGTTCCTGTCTGGTTCATTCGTATTTCCTACGGTTTGGGTATACTGCAAGGTTTCTATGCACGTTATGCTACAAGTAAATGGCCTGAAACCTGCATATCATTTGGTAGATCATCCTCAGGAGAATTGTATACATGCAACAGCGCCTCATTTTAGTGCTTTCCAGCCTGATCCTGCTGCTTTCCAACAACGCATTCGCCCACAATGGCCTGTTCGCCCATCCGCATACCGGCAATGAGATGCTGCATTTGTTCGTGCACATGCTGATGGTGTTGCCGGTAGCGGCTGGGGCATTTTTCCTGGGGCGTTGGCTGTTCCGCCGCAAGCTGCGGGAAGTAAGCATTCGTTCTGTCAGCAAGCGCTGAGTGCAGGAGCAGTGACGGCTCCCGTTCCAGTCATGGCGGCATCCGGTTGGCAGGCTGAATTGTCATTGGGGTTTGCCTGTCGTGGCGGTAAAACTGTGTTGGCCGAACGCCGTCAACGCGGCCCGTTGGCGGTGCAGCGCCCGTTTTATCCGGAAGGCGATGTGTGCCACGCCTACGTGCTGCATCCGCCCGGCGGCGTGGTGGGCGGCGATGCATTGCATCTGCATTTCAACGTGGATGCCGCCGCCCACGCCCTGCTGACCACCCCCGGCGCAACCAAATTCTACCGCTCTGCCGGGATGCAGGCCGCGCAGCACCAGCAATTCCACATCAGCGATGGTTGCCTGGAATGGTTGCCGCAGGAAAACATCTTTTTCCCCAGCGCCAATGCCTTGCTCAGTAGCGAAGTGCATCTGCACGGCACGGCGCAATACCTCGGCTGGGAAATACACTGTCTTGGCCGCCCGGTGATTGGCGAAACCTTCGCCGCAGGCAGGGCGTTATTCAAAACCGC
This sequence comes from Thiothrix nivea DSM 5205, assembly GCF_000260135.1. Taxonomy (NCBI): domain Bacteria; kingdom Pseudomonadati; phylum Pseudomonadota; class Gammaproteobacteria; order Thiotrichales; family Thiotrichaceae; genus Thiothrix; species Thiothrix nivea. The sequence goes on from NZ_JH651384.1 coordinate 2,642,174, forward strand.
CCTTTACCGTGATGGCAAACCGTTATTGCTGGATCGGCTACTGATCCAGGGCGAACGCGACCTGCAACTGGCCGCCGGACTGCGCGGCAACCCGGTCTTCGCTACCCTGCTGGCAACGCCGGCCACCCCGGAGCTGCTGGAACAGGCACGTTCCCTGTGCGCGGAAGCTGGCATGGGTACGGCAGGCGCAACCCTGTTCAACGGCGTGCTGGTGGTACGCTATCTGGGCGACAGCACCGCGCAGGCGCATCGCCTGTTCCGCAGCCTCTGGCAGGCCATCCGCCCGCTACTGACAGGCCGCGCCGCCACCCCGCCCCGCATCTGGAATACCTAGGAGGAGCAAACACACCATGGAACTGACCCCCCGCGAAAAAGACAAGCTGCTGCTGTTCACCGCCGGATTGCTGGCGGAACGGCGCAAGGCGCGCGGCCTGAAGCTCAACTACCCCGAAGCCATTGCCCTGATCAGTTGCGCCATCATGGAAGGCGCGCGCGATGGCAAATCCGTCGCCGAAATGATGGACTATGGCCGCACCCTGCTGACCCGCGACGACGTGATGGACGGCATCGCCGAGATGATCCACGAAGTGCAGGTGGAAGCGACTTTCCCCGACGGTACCAAGCTGGTGACTGTGCATGACCCGATTGTTTAAAAGAAACCCCTCCCCAACCCCTCCCCTTATCAGGGGAGGGGCTTTCTCTTCTCCTCCCCTGACAAGGGGAGGTTGGGAAGGGTTTCTTCTTCAGGAGCAAAACCCATGATTCCCGGACAACTCTTCCCCGCCGACGGCGAAATCGAACTCAATGCCGGTCGTGAAACCGTCACCGTTACGGTAGCCAACACCGGCGACCGCCCGATCCAGGTCGGTTCCCACTACCATTTCTTTGAAACCAACAACGCGCTGGATTTTGAACGCGACAAGAGCCGTGGTTTCCGCCTCAATATCCCGGCGGGCACGGCAGTACGTTTCGAGCCGGGGCAAACCCGCGAAGTGGAACTGGTGGCGTTGGCGGGCAACCGTGAAGTGTACGGTTTCCAGGGCAAAATCATGGGCAAACTGTAAGGAGGCAGGCAAATGGCGCGGATCAGCAGACAGGCATATGCGGAAATGTACGGCCCCACCACCGGCGACCGGGTGCGGCTGGGCGACACCGAACTGATTATCGAAGTGGAACACGACCACACCGTCTACGGCGATGAAGTCAAATTTGGCGGCGGCAAGGTTATCCGCGACGGCATGGGGCAATGCCAACGTCATGATACGGAAGTCGTCGATGTGGTGATTACCAACGCCCTGATCCTCGATCACTGGGGTATCGTCAAGGCAGACATCGGCATCAAACATGGGCGCATTACCGGCATCGGTAAAGCAGGTAACCCGGATACGCAGGCAGGTGTCAACATCCTGGTCGGCCCCGGCACCGAAGCCATCGCGGGCGAAGGCCACATCCTCACAGCGGGCGGGATCGATTCCCACATCCATTTCATCTGCCCGCAGCAAGTGGAAGACGCGCTGATGTCAGGCGTGACCACCATGCTAGGCGGCGGTACTGGTCCGGCGACCGGCACCAATGCCACCACTTGCACCCCCGGCATCTGGAATTTGCACCGGATGCTGGAAGCCGCCGACAGCCTGCCGATGAACCTCGGTTTCCTCGGCAAAGGCAACGCCAGCCTGCCCGACCCATTGCGCGAACAGGTCGCCGCTGGAGCCATCGGCCTGAAACTGCACGAAGACTGGGGAACCACCCCCGCCGCCATCGACAACTGCCTGACGGTGGCGGAGGAAATGGATGTGCAGGTCGCCATCCACACCGACACGCTCAACGAATCCGGTTTCGTCGAAGACACGCTGGCAGCAATGAAAGGCCGCGTGATCCACACCTACCACACCGAAGGCGCGGGCGGCGGCCATGCCCCCGACATTATCAAGGCGGCGGGGCAGGCCAATATCCTGCCATCCTCCACCAACCCGACCCGCCCTTACACCATCAATACGGTGGATGAGCATCTCGATATGCTGATGGTTTGCCACCATCTTTCCCCGGCGATTGCCGAGGATGTGGCGTTTGCTGAAAGCCGCATCCGCCGTGAAACCATTGCGGCGGAAGACATCCTGCACGATCTGGGCGCATTTTCGATGATTTCTTCCGACTCGCAGGCGATGGGGCGGGTGGGTGAAGTGATTACCCGTACTTGGCAGACCGCGCACAAGATGAAGGTGCAACGCGGCAGTCTGGCTTCCGACCCCGCTACACACGACAACTTCCGTGCCAAGCGTTATGTGGCGAAGTACACCATCAACCCGGCGATTACCCACGGCATTGCTCACGAAGTCGGCTCGGTGGAAGTCGGCAAGCTGGCCGATCTGGTGTTGTGGAAACCGGCCTTTTTCGGCGCAAAACCTGCCCTGATCATCAAGGGTGGCATGATTATCGCCGCGCCGATGGGCGACCCGAACGCCTCCATCCCGACCCCGCAGCCGGTGCATTACCGCAAAATGTTCGGCGGCTTCGGCAAGGCTTGCCACAGCACCACGCTGACCTTCCTGTCGCAGTCAGGTTTTGCGGCGGGCGTGCATGAACAGTTGGGGCTGCAAAGCGGCATTGGTGTGGTGAAAAACTGCCGTTCCATCAGCAAGGCCAGCATGATCCACAACGCCTACCAGCCCGTGATCGAAGTCGATTCGCAAACCTATCAGGTACGGGCGGATGGCGAATTGTTGGTGTGCGAACCAGCGAGCGAACTGCCACTGGCACAACGTTATTTCTTGTTCTGATTCTTTCCTCCTTGGGTGGTAGGCAGAATCATTGCCTATCACCTATTCACTACATCATTGGCGTTTACGCAAAAAAATATATTGCCGCATCTCCCTTGGCTTGCTATTGTTGCTACGTCATCATTGAGGATGTAGAAAATGTGGCTTAAAGACATTGCATCGGCGAAAGCGGGTTATCCGTTTCGAGGGGCAATCATGGCAATACCCAACGCAGCCGTGCGGGTGGTGCAAATGAAAGATACCTTTGTGGATCAAGTCATTGAGTGGTCGGCTTGTCTTTGCACAGAGTTGCCTAGTCAACGTTCAGCGGATTTTTTATCAGCAAACGATATTTTGTTTTCAGCACGCGGCACGAAAAACTATGCCGTGTTGGTCGATGAGGCTGTTAGCCACTATCAAGCTGTAGCAGCTCCCCATTTTTTCATCTTGCGCCTTGCGACACCTGATGTATTACCCGCGTTCTTGGTGTGGTGGCTCAACCAATACCCCTGTCAACAATACTTTCAGCGTGAAGCCGAAGGCAGTGTGACCAAAAGCATCCGTCGCAGTGTGCTGGAAAATACCCCTATCGTTGCACCACCGTTGAGTAAACAACACGCCATTATCCAACTTGCCAATACGCTTGCACGGGAACAACAAGTGCTTGCACAACTACAGCGTAACGGCGAACACCTGATGAATACCATTGCCAGTGACTTGTCACGTCATTAAGGAGGTTTAATTATGGATCAGGAACATCAACTGTTTGAACAGTATAAACACCTAGATAACGACGGTATTGAATACTGGTCTGCACGTGAACTTTCAAAGTTGATTGGATACTCAGAATATCGCCACTTTCTGCCAGTTCTCAGCAAAGCCCAAGAATCGTGCCTAAATAGTGGACATGCCATCAATGACCATTTCGAGGACATCCTCGTAATGGTCAAAATTGGATCAGGAGCACAACGTAAGCTCGATGATGTGAAGTTGTCCCGTTACGCCTGCTATTTGGTAGTACAAAATGGCGAGCCATCCAAGCCTGTCATCGCCGCAGGACAAACATACTTTGCGGTGCAAACACGGCGGCAAGAGCTAGCGGACGATGACGCATTCAAGCAGCTTAAGGAGGATGAAAAACGCCTGTTTTTACGCAATGAACTCAGGGAACATAATAAGCAATTAGTTGAAGCAGCCCAACAGGCAGGCGTTGCGACCAACTTGGACTTCGCCATTTTTCAGAATCACGGTTACAAAGGGCTGTACGGTGGGCTTGATCAAAAAGGTATTCATACCCGCAAAGGGCTGAAAAAAAGCCAAAAAATCCTTGATCACATGGGGTCAACCGAACTCGCAGCCAACCTGTTCAGAGCCACGCAAACAGAAGAAAAGCTCAAGCGTGACAATGTGCAAGGCAAGCATCAGGCTAACCAAACCCATTTTGCAGTGGGTCGGAAAGTCAGGCAAACCATTGAAGAACTGGGCGGAACAATGCCAGAAAACCTGCCTACGCCAGAGAAGGCGATTAAACAATTGGAAACTGGCACAAAAGTATTAGGCAAAAAGGATCAATAAGCGCATGACCGACACCATCAGCCAAGACAGCATCAACAAAGCCCTGTGGGCAGCTTGTGATACCTTTCGCGGCACGATCAGTGCTGATACCTACAAGGATTTCATCCTCACCATGCTGTTCCTCAAGTACATCTCGGATGTGTGGCAAGATCACTACGAACGCTATCAGGTGGAATACGGTGACGAGCCAGAACTGATTACCGAGATGATGAAAAGCGAACGCTTTGTGTTGCCGCCCATCGCCAGTTTCTATGCTTTGTATGAACGTCGCCATGAACCGGGCAACGGCGAGCGCATTGACCAAGCCTTGCACGCGATTGAGGAAGCCAACGGCACGAAACTCAAGGATGCGGGCAAAAGCGTGTTCCAAGACATTTCGTTTAACACCGACAAGCTGGGCGAGGAAAAGCAGAAAAACACCATCTTGCGCCACTTGCTGGAAGATTTCGCCAAGCCGGAACTCAACCTCAAACCCAGCCGCGTAGGGGCGCTGGATGTGATTGGCAACGCCTACGAGTACATGATCAAGAACTTTGCTGCCAGTGGCGGGCAAAAGGCGGGCGAGTTTTATACCCCGCCGGAAGTTTCCGATTTGATGGCGGAGCTATTAGAGCCACAACCGGGCGACAGCATTTGTGACCCGGCGTGTGGTTCGGGGTCATTGCTGATGAAGTGTGGGCGCAAGATCGTCGCCAACTTCGGCAGCAAGCAATACGCGCTGTACGGGCAGGAGGCGATTGGTTCTACCTGGTCGCTGGCGAAGATGAATATGTTCCTGCACGGCGAAGACAACCACAAGATCGAATGGGGCGACACCATCCGCAACCCCAAATTGCTGGATAAAAACGGCAACCTGATGCTGTTTGACATCGTGACTGCCAACCCGCCGTTTTCACTGGATAAATGGGGGCATGACGACGCGGAAAATGACAAGTTCAGCCGTTTCCGGCGCGGCATTCCGCCCAAAACCAAGGGTGACTATGCCTTCATCCTGCACATGATCGAAACGCTGAAGCCGGATACCGGGCGCATGGGTGTGGTGGTGCCGCATGGGGTGTTGTTTCGGGGGTCATCCGAGGGGCAAATCCGCCAGAAGCTGATTGAGGAAAACTTGCTGGATGCGGTGATTGGTTTGCCGGAAAAGCTGTTTTACGGCACGGGCATTCCAGCGGCGATCCTGATTTTCAGAAAGGGAAGAGACCCCACCCCAGCCCTCCCCTTGCCAGGGGAGGGAGTAAGAGAGAAGAAGGAAATTATTGACTCCTCCCCCTGGCAAGGGGGAGGCCGGGAGGGGGTCTTGTTCATTGATGCCAGCCGCGAGTGCAAGGCGGGCAAGAACCAGAACTTGCTGACGGCGGAGAATATCCGCAAAGTGCTGGAGACGTATCAGGCTGGCAAAAGCGTGGAGAAATACGCCCACCTCGCCAGCCTTGCCGAAATCCGCGAGAACGATTACAACCTCAACATTCCGCGCTATGTCGATACTTTCGAGGAAGAGGAGACCATTGATTTGATGGCGGTACGGCGCGAGCGGTTGCAACTGCAACAACAATTGGCGGCGTTGGAATCGGAAATGGCGGGGTATTTGCAGGAGTTGGGGTATGAGTGACACATTGCAAACCTTGGATACCCTCAAAGCCAAACTCGACAGTTACCGCCCCTTACCGCCTGCGGTGATTGCCAACCTGCATGAATCCTTGGTGTTGCAATGGACATACCACAGCAATGCTATCGAAGGGAACACCCTCACCCTCAAGGAAACCAAGGTTGCACTGGAAGGCATTACCGTTGGTGGCAAAACCTTGCGGGAACATTTTGAGGCCATCAATCACCGTGAAGCCATTTTGTTCATGGAAGAACTGGTACAGCAAAACGCGCCGCTGAATGAGTGGGGCATCAAGCAACTGCATCAACTGGTGCTGAAAAACATTGATAACGCCAATGCCGGACGCTATCGGCAAATCAACGTGCTGATTGCGGGTGCGGAACACAAACCTGTGGAAGCGGTGCATGTGCCTCAAGCAATGGCGGACTTTATCGGCTGGTATGAAACGCAGGCGATGCAATTGCATCCGGTGGAGCGGGCAGCGCGGGTACATGGTGAATTTGTGAAAATTCATCCGTTTGTTGATGGCAATGGGCGGACTTCACGCCTGCTCATGAATTTGGAATTGATGAAAGCGGGCTTTCCGGCGGCAGTGCTACCCGTTCAACGCCGTTTGGAATACTACGAAGCCTTGGATCGGGCGCATTGCCACGACAACTACGCCCCGTTTCTGACACTGATAGCGGCAGTGGTAGCGGAAAGTTTCGAGCCGTATTGGTGGGCGTTGGGAGTAAAAGAAGATGTAGCCAAGTATCGGGGTGGGGTATGAGGGAAATATTGAATGTTCGTATTGGAAGAAGCTTCATTCTACTCCTTTCCTTACGGGAAGATGACCCCACCCTAACCCTCCCCTTGCCAGGGGAGGGAGTAAGAGAGAGGTGCGTTCTTGTTCCTCCCCCTGGCAAGGGGGAGGTTAGGTGGGGGTCAATTCTGCGAAGCAGAATCTGGGCTATGCGTGAAATACGAAAAAGTGCTTACGGGCAAGCGTTGGGGGTGAAACCATGATTGAGTACCGTCTCGGCGATTTATTTAAATCAAGCCGTAAAAAAGGATGGAATGGACTGCCTTTATTCTCTGTTACCCTCAATGATGGGCTTGTTATCAGAAGCGAATTAGATCGGCGTACAGAAACAAATCTTGATTCAGATGAGCATCTGCTAGTGCAGAAAGGTTACATTGCCTACAACATGGTGCGGGTATGGAAAGGTGCACTCGGTCGAGCAAGTTGTGATGGAATGGTGAGTCCTGCATATGTTGTATTGAAGCCAACCCAAAATGCTGATTCACTCTATGCTGAGTATTTATTTAAAACTCCAAGAATAATTTATTTGTTTTGGGCATATTCTTATGGCTTAACGAAAGATAGACTGCGGCTTTATTATAACGATTTCGCCCGTGTTTCAGTTAAATTCCCACCTCCCACCGAACAACTGCTTGCCAGCAGTCAGCAGCAGAAAAAAGCCCTGATGCAGCAATTGCTGATGGGGAAAAAACGGTTGAAGGGGTTTGAGGGAGAGTGGAGAACTCACGATCTTTCAGAAATCGCAATTATTACTATGGGATCATCACCAAAATCCGAAGCATACAATGATTTGGGCATGGGATTGCCATTAATTCAAGGAAATGCTGATGTAAAAAATAGAAAATCAGTTCCTCGTGTTTTTACTTCTGAAATCACAAAAGAATGTCGCATAGGTGATATTCTTCTCAGTGTTAGAGCACCTGTCGGCACAATTGCATTGTCAAAACATAACGCTTGTATTGGACGTGGCATAGCAAGTATTAGAGCCATTCTCGGTGTTAGTCAAGATTACCTCTATCATTGGTTGTTTTGGTTTGAACCGATGTGGGTATCGTTATCACGGGGCAGCACTTTTGAATCAATTAACAGTGATGACATTAAAAAGTTAAAAATGAAACTTCCCGCTTTTGAAGAACAGCAGGCAATTGCGGCGGTGCTTTCAGCGGCTGATCGTGAAATTGAGCTTTTGCAGCAAAAGCTTGAGGGTTTGAAGCAGGAGAAGAAAGCCTTGATGCAGCAGTTGTTGACGGGGAAACGGCGGGTGAAAGCATGAAGAAAGACTCCACCCCAACCCTCCCCTTGCCAGGGGAGGGAGCAAGAACCCCACACACTCCTCTTACCTCCTCCCCCTGGCAAGGGGGAGGCCGGGAGGGGGTCTCTTCACAAGTGGCAGATATGGAATGGGTCAACTCCTACACCCAACCCTCCAGCCTCCACAATCACCCCCAATACAAAGAACGTCGTCAAGAGCTGCGCAGCCAACCCACGCCCGCCGAACACCACCTATGGCAACGCCTCCGCAAAAACCAGCTAGGCGTAAAATTCCGCCGTCAACACGGTATACACCACTACATTGTTGATTTTTACTGCCCAGAACGCGCCCTAGTCATTGAAGTCGATGGCGAAATCCACACCAACGAAGATGCCCGCCAATACGACCAAGAACGTGACAACCTGCTGAAAAGCTGCGGTCTGCAAGTCCTCCGCTTCACCAACCACCAAGTCCTACACGACACCCCAACCACCCTAACCCAAATCCAACGTAATTGCTCACACTCCCACTGCTTGCGGCAAGGGCGGGAGGGTAAGGTTCGCACGCGCAGCGGCAATCACACTGGCAAGATAAGCGAGCGCGGACTGCCCACGCTTGCGGCAAGTGCCGCTGATACTGGCCAGCAGGGCAAAGGCACGACTCCCCGTGGCGCTTTTGGTCCCATGGTTGGTTTTGCGCAGGATCACCCAATGGCGCAGCGCCCGCTCCGCCTCATTATTGGTCAAAGGAAGCCATGGATGGTCAAGGATGCGGAAGATGGCTTCCCAATCGTTGATGAATTCCTTCGCCAACGCCGCCGTCTTGTCATGGGCGGATTCGGCCTGGGTTAGGCACCGTGCCCTGAATTCTGCCAGTTTTGCCTGGTGGCGTTGGCGGATCACCCCGGTTGCGGTTCCCGGCGTGCCGTCTGCTTCCCGCCAAGCGTCAATGTCGGCCTGTAACGTACCCAACCAAGCCAGCGTGAAGTGGCCGAATGCCCGGCCATCCTGGTCCAGCGATTCCGCCAGCCCGCGGGCCTTACGGATCAGGTGCGCCCAGCAGCGCAGCCGTTTGGGGTGATGGCGGTAGGCGGTATAGCCATCGCTCATCAGCCAGCCGCCAAAGTGTCCGCCAATCACGTTGTCCAGCATCTCGATGGTGCGTTGCCCCACGTAAAAGCAGACGCTGAGAGTGGTGACAAACGTCCACAACCACAGGGCTTCGCCGCGCTCCTTCCAGGAGGTTTCATCCACATACAGTACCCCGCCATTGGCAGTGGCTTCCGCCAGCAGGTCTTCCACCAGGGCGTCTTCCAGGGGGATCGCGCTGGCGGCGGCTTCCTCGAAGCATTGCTGCAACACCCCGGTGCTCAGGGGGATGCCCAACACCTCCCGCAACAGTTCCTGCGTCAGCCGCAGCGACAAGCGCGAACGTAGCCGCAGGTGGACAATCAGCGCCGCCAGGTTGGCTCCGATCAGCCGCCATTCGCCCACTTCAACCCCAGGGTACAAACACGGGTCGGGGACTGCCCGGTGCGGGACATGGCGGCTACCGTGGCCGCAAGTGCAGGTGTTTTCGTACAGGTGATGGCGGGTGGTGATGACCGTCAGGCCGGGCTGTTCGGCGCTGCCAAAACGGATGTCCACACTGTCGTAGGCGCTGTAAACCCGGCAAGTGGCAGCCTCCAGTGGCCTGCCGCAGGCTTCGCAGTGGCTGGGGCAATGGTGTTCATCGGCATCCACCGGTGGATGCCAAACCCGCCCGTAACCCGGCGCTCCCGGCTGTTTGCCAGCCTTGCGTTTGGCCTTTGCCGCTGGCTTTGTGCTTGCCATGATTGCCGGGGACAGCCCCTCGTCTATCCTGGCCGTCGGTGCTTGGGGTTCAGGTTGTGCAGTGGCTGACGGTGGGCCTTCCCATGGGAAACGACTGCTGGGCGGACGGGATGAGTTGCTGGGATTCTGGTTGAGCTGTTCCCGCGTAAGCGCCGTTAAATCGCCCTACTTGCCCTTGTCAAAAAAAGGGACTTTTTTCGCACATTTCTCCAGCGGCACATTCCATGGCAGGAGGGCCTCCCATTTTTCCAGGGTGTCGGCCTGGGCGATATGCTCCAGCAGATAGCGGATATAGGCATACGGTTCGAGGCCGTTGGCCTTGGCGGTTTCAATCAGGGAATAACAGGCGGCGCTGGCGCGCGCGCCATGCGGGGTGTCGGCAAACAGCCAGGCTTTGCGGCCCACGGCAAAGGGACGGATGGCGTTCTCCGCCAGCACATTGCTGATATGCAGGTCGCCGCGTTGGCAGTAGCCACTCAGGTATTCCCACTGGTTGAGGCAGTATTCCATCGCCTTGCGGGTGAGGCCGCCTTTCATCACCTTGCCGACCTGCGTTTCCAGCCAGGTTTTCAGTTCGTTGAGCAGGGGCACGCTCAACTGCTGGCGCAGGCGGTATTTCTCCGCCGTGTCCAGGCCCTTGATGTTGTCCTCGATGCGGTAGAGCCTGCGGATCATGCCCAGGGCAATATCCGCCAGGGTGGGTTTGCCACGGGCCTGTTTGCCGCCCGCCGCCTTGACGGCCTCCACGAACTTGCGGCGGGCATGGTCCCAGCAGCCAATGCGGGTGATGGCGTTGTTGCGGCACACGGCGGCGTAACCGGAATAGCCGTCGGCCTGGAAAATGCCGTGGAAGTCCATCAGTAGGCGTTCGGGGACGCTCCCCGCCCGGCTGGGGTCGTATTCAAACAAGACCGCCACCTGGTTCGGCGGGCCGCCCCGCACCACCCACATCCATTTGTCGGCCTGGGCGGTTTTGCCGTCCTCCTTCAGCACCTGGATGCGGGTTTCATCGCCTTGCAGGTAAGCGCCGCTGTTCTGGGTTTCGCGCAGCAGGTTGAGCAGGGGTTTGAAGCTGTCCTCCAGACGGATGATCCAGTGGGCCATGCTGCTGCGGCTGAGTTCCGCGCCGTGGCGTTTGAAAATGCCCTCCAGGCGGTACAGGGGCAGGCCATCGGCGTATTTGGCGATGATGACCTGCGTCAGCAGGTTGAGGCTGGCATGGCATTTGCCCAACGGATGGGGCGGACGGGCGGCGGCGACCAGCGTTGGCCCGCCATCTGCCGTTGCCGGGGCGGGATCCTGGCTGGCCCCGGCGGCAAACACGGCTTTTTCCTGCCAGTATTCCAGCACCACCAGTTGCGCCGGGATGTAGTCCAGCTCTTCCTTGACCTTGGTGAAAAACGTGCGGGTCGCCCCGGCTTTTTCCGCATCACCCAACAACAGCTCCACCCGTTGGCGCTTCAGCCCGGGCGGGAAGCCGCGCTGGCGTTGGCTGGGGCGGGGCCTGGCGGGTTCCGCCTCCGGCAGTCGTCCGGCGATGTCCTCCAGCGCGGTTGCCAACTCGGCTTCATCAAACAGGTCAATCTGGAAGGGGAGCTTTTCAGACTGGGCGCTAAACCGCTGTATTTTGGCCAGGCGCAGCATTTCTTCCAGGAGCTGGATATGGTGGTCACGCTGTTTCAGGACGGCGGCAAATTCCGCCTCTTGCTGCGCCAGCAACTGGCGCAGGCGGGCAGCGTCCAGGTCGCTATGGGATGTGGTTTTGGGGGCTGGCGGCGGTGCTAAATCCATGGGTTAAATGATAACAAAATCATCAGGATAAGTCGCTAAAACAGCGCCCCGTAGCACAACTTTTTATGCCCTTTGAGCAGGCTGATGTCATAACCGTCCAGCAGCCAGTTGATCTGCTGGGCCGTCAGCGCCATCACCCCGCCATCCCCCGTTTGCGGCCAATGGAACTTCTCTTCCGCCAGGGCTTTGTAATACAGCACAAAGCCATTGTCTTCCCAATACAGGCATTTGATTTTCGTGCGCTGGCGGTTGGTGAAGGCGTACAGCGCCCCGGCAAACGGGTCGTGGCCCAATTCCTGCGCCACGATCGCCGCCAGCCCCTGGGCGGCCTTGCGGAAATCAATGGGCGGGCGGTAAAGGTAAATGTCCGGCATCTCCCCGGCGGGGCGGAAATAACGGGCCATTACAACTGCCCCAGCAACCGGCGCAGCAAGGCCACATTGCCGGGGTGGATATTCCTGATCACCAGGCCATTCGGCAGGGACAGCTCCAGGCCATCGCCCGTCCGGGCGTCTGTCCCCGGCTGCGCCGGGCGGACAGTCACGAAACCGGAAGGCTCTGGCAATACCGGGCGTTTGCCATCCCCGGGCGGCTTGCCCGCCGTACCGCATAATTTGCGCCGCCAGTAGACAAAGCCGTGGTAACTCAACTGTTCCTGTTCACAATACTGGACTCCGGAAAGGCCGGAGGACTGGAAGCGTTGGAGCTGGGCTTGCCAGTACGCCAGACGCCCATCTTGACCTGGATTCATCGTGTTCTCCCATGCAATCTGTTGCTGATGGGCTGAGTGTCCGGGATTACGTGGGGCGCTGAAAGGAGGGGGATTTAGAAGCGCTTACGTTCCCGCGCTTCCTTCAGGTCGTGCAGCAACTTCGTCGACAGGTGCAGCAGTTCCTCCGGCGTGAGCTTGGCAAGGTACTGGCTGTTAAGCTGTTTGAGGCTGTGGTCTTTCAGTTGCTGGGGCATCGCCGCAGTGTCGCAGATTTAGAAGATATTGGTAAGGGGGGAGTGATCAACTACAATCCAACAAGCACTCTCCAACAAGCACTCTCTCTTCCTCCTCCCCCTGGCAAGGGGGAGGCCGGGTGGGGGTCATCTTCAGATTGAGGAAAAACGTATGTTGACATACCCAATTAAAATCGAAGGGCTCAAAGGCGTAGGCAGCGTCGAGTTAAACCTACAGGAAAACCAGCGAGTTTATACCCTGATAGGTGCTAATGGTGTAGGCAAAACCAAGACACTCGAAGCGTTGTTTCAGGTTTTATTAGCAACCAATGAAGCGTTCGCTAACTATCAAACAGGTTGGGGAATAGCTTTATGTTTCCGTGAAATTCAGCATATACCTTTACCCACATCACTAACGGCAAATGGAATACGTGATCAGCTAACGGCACAATTTCCCTCACATCATCTGCCAATAGTATTTCTTGCTTCGCAGAACCGGGGATTTATCCAACACGACAACAAACCAGCTAAAGCTATCGGTACATTGGAACAACGCCGTAATGCCTATTTCCAACGTTTGATTCAAGGCATGAACAACAACTTCACCAGCCTGAATATGGATACGGGCATTGAAGAATGGTTTGTCACCCTAGCCCAATCTGCTAACCCTTACCAAAAGCAGGAAGATAACCGCGACATCGAAATTCGTGTAGTGCTGGAGTTGCTAAACAAAATCGACAGCCGTATCGACCCAAAATACATGCAAATCAGCGGTGATGGTCGGGTCAATCTGAAAATTGATGGTCAGCCGCGTGAGCTGTCCCACCTGAGCACTGGTTTTGCTTCCATCCTGAAAATGCTACAGGCGATTGTGTCCGGTTATGGCTATTTCACCAATGAAACCCGCTTGCAACAGGTGAAGGGTATCGTGCTGATTGATGAAATCGAAAGCCACCTGCATCTGTCTTGGCAAGCAAAGATCATCCCCTTGCTCAAACATTTATTCCCGAATACCACCTTTTATATCACCACCCATTCTTCTATCGTGCTGTCACAACTCAAGGCGGGTGAGGCCTACCGCCTGCAACGCGCTACCGATGGCGTGGTACGTACCCAAGCGATTACTTCACCCAGCACCACCTCGTTGATTGATGTGCTGCAAGAAGCCTTTGATATTGATTTGAATCGTCTGAAACTGGACAGCCTCGTTCCCGCTGATCAGCAACAAGCGAAACAACAGTTGCTCAACCTGATCAATGGACAGGGGGTGTAATGACAATGCGTAAGGTTTTATTAGACGCAAACTTATTGATCGCCGCCTTGGATGACGGTAGCACAACTTCCGAAGCCGAACGTGCCAAAGCCAAACAAACCTTGGCAGCCTTATTGAGCAATGCGGAGGTGACGCTGATTATCACCCCATTGATTCGCTACGAAGTGCTGCGCGGCATTGGCTGGCAAGATCAGGTACGTTTTGCCCAGTTGAAACAATCACTGGATGGTTTGACCGAACTGGATGTCAACCGCCATGTCTCCGAATTGGCAGCCAACTTATTCCGCTTTGACCGTGCAGAGATTCCAGACCAGCAACGCAATATTGAAAAGCGCAAGTTTGATGTGTTCCACCTTGCCAGTGCCAAGTGCCATGATTTGGAACTGGCATCACAAGATTCAGATATTGCGGGGTTGGAAGGGTTGCATGAGCGTTATACGCAGGCAATCTCATGAAACGATTACGAACTCAGCAAGCCACATCTTCTTTAGTGAGCCAGTCATGCTAATCTTCAACTGTACCAAAGCCGCCACCGAGTTTTTCCCCGCCACCTGCAAAGGCGTGAAGCAATCGCCCGTGTATGCGCCCAACCAGGACATCACCACCGCTAGCCAACGTATACAACATACTGATGGCAGTCAGACGTTACTGTTCCAGTGGGTACTGCACGCCATCACGCTCAAGCGCAAACATTGCCTGATAGCGATGGAGGTCAACACCCGTTTCAGCGTCATCCTCACCGCCATGCCTAAAGGCAATCCCGATGCGTTCATTGACCGCTTCAAACCCCGTCTGCTGGATCAATTATTCGGGTTTGCATTGCAATCTGGCATCTTGAAGGAAGAACAGTTCGCCATGTTCATTAACGAATTCATGGCGCAAACTGCTGATATTTTCTTGTGTCAACGTTCCGATCGCAGCGTACAAGCTCATATCAACGATGTGGTTTCGCAGTTCACCGAAACCGTGAATGCCAGCGGATACGTGCCGGATAACGAAGGCGAAATGCTGCATTTCAGCAGTTACATCAACCGTACATTGCGTAAAACCAAGCAAAGCAGGGACTATACCCAGCCAGATGAGCAAATGCTGTTGTTCTGGCTACAGCAATTTTGCGGTTTCACACCAGAACAGGCGGCGAGCATCAAGCAACATTTTGCTGACCTACACCGTCGCAGTTTTAGCGCATGGAATGACATACCCGATGATGTGAAGCCGCCGCCATACACGGATAAAATTGTGATATTGGAAGACTTCAAGGCACAAAAAGGGAATAAATAATGCCAGCCTTGCCACGCTTCCAAGAAGAATACAGCGCCAAACTCCCCGCATTGGCACTGTTGAGCCAATTGGGGTGGTCATTCCTCTCCCCGCAACAGGCCGTGATTGCCCGCCACGGCCATTACGATCAGGTGGTGTTGCGCGACATCTTGCGCAGCGAATTGCAAAAACGCCGTTTTACCTTCGCGGGTCGTGAATATGCCCTGTCGAGCCACGCGCTGGATAACCTGATTGCTGAAGTGTGCAGCCCCGCCCTCAACGAAGGTTTGCTGTCTGCCAACGAAAAGCTCTACAACCACCTGCTGTACGGCATTTCCATCACCGAATTTGTTGACGGCAAAAAAGCCAACCCGACCATTGCCCTGATCGACTGGCATAACCCCGCCAACAACCATTTCAGCTTTACCGAAGAATTTAGTATTACCCGCGCGGGCGGTGTCGATACACGCCGCCCTGACATCGTGTGTTTCGTCAATGGCATCCCGTTGGTAGTCATCGAAGCCAAACGCCCCAATGGTCACGCGAACAAAGCTCCCACCATCGACGAAGGCATTTCACAAAGTCTGCGCAATCAACGCCCCGACGAAATCCCGCACCTGTTCGCTTACAGCCAATTATTGCTCTCCATCAATGGTGCTGAAGGCCGTTACGCAACCTGTGCCACCCCCAGTAAATTCTGGTCAGCATGGCGCGAGGAAGACATCAGCCCTGCGGAAATGCACGCCATCAAAAACCGCCCGCTGACCGCACTACAAACCGAAATCCTGTTTGCCCACCGCACAGCCCAAGATTGGGCGTGGTATCAGGCTTGGAGTACCGCTGAATTGGCAGTGACAGGGCAAGATCATTTGCTGATTAGCCTGTTACAACCACAACGCTTATTGGAAATGGTGCGGTTTTACACCTTGTTCGATAAAAAGGTTGGCAAAATTGTTGCGCGTTATCAGCAGGTGTTTGCGATAAAACGGCTGATCGAGCGGTTGACGGGGAAAGACCCCCTCCCTGACTCCCCCTTGCCAGGGGGAGGAGATAAGAACATGGTGCGGGATTCTTGCTCCCTCCCCTGGCAAGGGGAGGGTTGGGGTGGGGTCTCTTCACGCGGCGGCGTGATCTGGCACACCACCGGCTCAGGCAAATCCTTCACAATGGTTTTCCTCAGCAAAGCCCTGATCCTGCACGACTCCCTCAAACACTGCCGTATTTTGGTTGTCACCGACAGGGTAGATTTAGAAAGTCAACTCAGTAAAACCTTCCTCTCCGGCGGCGAGTTAGCTAGCAAAAAAGACAAAGAAGCGGCAATGGCAACCTCCGGCAAACGCCTTGCCGAACAGATTGGTAAAGGCACGGAACGCATCCTATTTTCCCTGATCCAGAAGTTTAACAGTGCCACCAAACTGCCCGAATGCCGCAATGCCAGCCCGAATATGATTGTGCTGATCGACGCAGGTCATCGTAGCCAAGGCGGTGAAAACCACATCCGCATGAAACAGGCATTGCCCAAAGCCGCGTTTGTGGCGTTTACAGGCACGCCTTTGCTGAAAGACGACAAGACCGAAGGCAAATTCGGTAAGATCATTCACGCCTACACCATGCAACGCGCCGTGGATGATCAGACCGTTACACCGCTATTGTACGAAGAGCGCATCCCCGATTTAGATGTCAATGAACGCGCCATTGATAGCTGGTTTGAACGCATTACCGAAGGCTTGACCGCTGAACAAAAGACCGACCTGAAACGCAAGTTTGCCCGCAAAGGTGAAATCTACAGCGTGGATGACCGCATCCGCCTGATTGCGCTCGACATTGCCAACCACTTCGTGAAAAACATCGACGACGGTTTGAAAGGGCAACTGGCGTGCGACAGCAAAGCCTCCGCCATCAAGTACAAACAATACCTTGACGAAGCTGGGTTGTTTGGATCCGCCGTGGTCATGAGTCCGCCTGACACCCGCGAAGGCAATACCGATGTGGATGAAGAAGCACTGCCCGCTGTAGCCGCGTGGTGGAAAACCAACGTTGGCACGCAAGACGAAGCCGCCTATACCAAAGCCATTATTGAGCGTTTCGACAAAGACGAGGCGTTGAAGCTGTTGATTGTGGTCGACAAGCTGCTGACGGGTTTCGACGAACCGAAAAATACGGTGCTGTATATCGACAAACCCTTAAAGCAACACAACTTGATTCAAGCGATTGCGCGGGTCAACCGTTTGCACCCGCTGAAAAAGTTTGGCTTGCTGATCGACTATCGCGGCATTCTGGCGGAACTCGATACCACCCTTCAAAAATATCAGGATTTAGCAGCGCGTACCCAAGGCGGTTACGACATCAATGATATTGCGGGTTTGTATAGCCAGATGAGTACCGAATACAAACGCTTGCCACAACTTTACAAAACCTTGTGGGCGATTTTTGCTGGGGTTAAGAATAAGCACGATATTGAGCAATTGCGGCAGGTGCTTGTGCCGAAGATGGTTTATGTTGGGGGAGACCCCACCCCAACCCTCCCCTTGCCAGGGGAGGGGGCAAGAAACGCAGACTCCTCTCTTCACTCCTCCCCCTGGAAAGGGGGAGGTTGGGAGGGGGTCAACTCTTCGCAAGAATTAGTCGATGCCAACCTGAAAACCCGCGAAGACTTCTACGAAGCCCTGACCGCCTTCGCCAGTTGCCTGAAAGTTGCGTTGCAATCTGCCACCTTCTTTGCCGATACCAGTTTCAGCGATACTGACCGCCGCCATTACAAGGAAACCCTCAAGCAGTTTTCCAGCCTGCGTCAATTGGCAAAACAGGACGCAGGCGAAACCATCCAGTACGACCAATATGTCGCGCAGGTAAAAAAGCTGCTGGACAAGCATGTGGTCGGCGTTGACATCAAAGATGCGCAAGGTGTTTACGAAGTGAATAAAATGGGGCAAAAGCAAGCCCCCGAAGATTGGAGCGCGGACAAGACCCGCAACGAAACCGATATTATCAAAACCCGTGTGACACGCATGATCGAACAGGATTTGTGTGATGACCCTTACGCACAGGAAGCCTTTTCCAAATTGCTACGCCTAGCGATTGCCGAGGCTGAAAAGCTGTTCGATCACCCGCTCAAGCAATACCTGTTATTCCACGATTTCGCCGAGCAAGTGCAGCAACGGCGCGTGCCGGATATGCCGAATGTGTTTGCAGGCAACCACCACGCGCAGGCGTATTTCGGCGTGTTCAAACAAACCTTGCCGGAAGTATTCACGGCTGTTGATCAAGCCACGCAAGACCAATGGGTGCAACTCGCCTTCGTCTTGGATACGCATGTGGAACAATCTGTCGCGGAACATTCCATCAATCCGCAAAACATCGAAGCCGACATCCGCAAAAAACTGCTGCCGCTGCTGTTCAAGGAATGCAAAGCGATTGGTGGCGGTATGGATCAGGCTAAAGCGATGGTTGAGCGGGTAGTGCAGATTGTGCGCGTGGGTTTGAGTGGGGTGTAAGCGAATGCTTCGGTTCAGCTATGGCGATGAACAGATTAGCTTCGAGCGTTTGCCCCGCAACGAAGGCATTCAGCGGGTACTGATCAAGGTTCATCCTGATTGCCGGGTTGAAGTTGCTGCCCCCGCCCAAGCGGATGATAACGAAGTGCTGGCGGCGGTGAAAAAACGCGGTCGCTGGATTTATCAACAACTGCGTGATTTCCGCCAACAATCCGCTTACGTCACCCCACGGCAATACATCAGCGGCGAAAGCCATTACTACTTAGGCAAGCAATACCTGCTGAAAGTGCTGGAAGACCCTGACGCCACACCGCAAGTAAAGTTGTTACGCGGCAAACTGGAGGTCACGCTACGCCAGAAAAGTACGGCAAAGGTGGAGCAACTGTTGAGCAATTGGTACAAGGTTCGTGCCATAGAAGTGTTTGCCAAACGGCTGGATGCGCTGCTGGAACAAACCTTGTGGGTCACGGAACGTCCGCCGCTACGCATCCTCACCATGCACACCCAATGGGGCAGTTGCTCACCCCAAGGCAGGCTTACGCTGAACCCGCATTTAGTCAAAGCCCCACGCGAGTGCATTGACTACGTGATTCTGCATGAGCTGTGTCATCTTGCCGAACACAACCACAGCGAACGCTTTTACCGTTTGCTGCATCAAGTGATGCCTGAGTGGAAAGTGATAAAGGCTAAACTAGACGCAAGAGCAGGGTGGTATGTGTTGGCATGAAAACTGCTTGGTATAATGCGCAAATACGATTTTCCCCATTAGGTTGGATATGCTCAAAATCGAACAGATTCTCGACAAAAAAAATGTACCATTACGTCAGCCTTACCTGTCGCTGACCCTGCCGCATGAGCGCCGCATCATCAGCCGCCAGCGCGTGACGCTCGATGATGGCAGCGATGCCGGTTTGTTCCTGCCGCGTGGTTCCAGCCTACAACACGGTGACTACCTGCAAGGGGACAATGGCGCACTGATCCGCGTACAAGCTGCTGCTGAAACCGTTTCCACCCTGTATTGCGACGACCCGTTGCTGCTGGCGCGCGCCTGTTACCACCTCGGTAACCGCCATGTGCCGTTGCAAATCATGAAAGGCATGATCCGTTACCAGCATGACCATGTGCTGGATGAGATGCTGCACGGGCTGGGGCTGCATGTGGTGGTGGAACAGGCTCCGTTCGAGCCGGAAGCGGGCGCGTATGGCGGCGGGCATTCGCACAGCCACGGACATCATCACGACCATGATCACGCGCATTCCCATGATCACTGATCTTGCCCTGCTGCGCCTGCTGCACCTGGTCAGCCCCAGCTTGCCAATCGGCTCCTTCACCTATTCGCAAGGGATTGAATGGGCGGTCGAATGTGGCTGGATTGCCACACCAGATGATTTGCAGGCATGGCTGGCCAGCCAGTTGCACGGTGGTATGACGTATGTGGACATTCCCGGCCTGCAACGCCTGTACCACGCCGTGTTGGCTGATGATACGGATGCCCTTGAGCACTGGATCGGCATCCTCAACGCTAGCCGAGAAACCAGCGAACTGTTGCTGGAAGAAAAGAACCGGGGGCGCGCCTTGACTGATTTGCTGATTGTGCTGGAAATCCCCCGCGCCGCCCGCTGGAAACCGCTGCTCAGCCAAAATCAGGCGGCAGCCTTTGCGCTGGCAGCGGCCCACTGGCAGATTCCGCTGGAACAGGCTGCCTACGGCTACGCCTGGAGCTGGCTGGAAAACCTGGTGCTGGCGGCGGTAAAAATCATCCCGCTGGGGCAGACGCAGGGGCAGAAGCTGTTGCATCGGACGACTCCGCTGCTGCCGGAGGTGGTTACGCAAGGTTTGCAGGTGGATGATGACAGCATAGGTGCGTCTTCATTGGCGCTGGCAATTGCCAGCAGTCGGCATGAAACGCAATATACACGTTTATTTAGGTCGTGAAGAAACCCCTTCCCGACCCTCCCCTTATCAGGGGAGGGGTTTCTTCGACAAAGGAGCAAACAACCATGTCCAACCCCCTACGAGTCGGCGTCGGCGGCCCGGTCGGTTCCGGCAAGACCGCTCTGCTGGATGCCTTGTGCAAGGCCATGCGCGCTGACTACGACATTGCCGTTGTCACCAACGACATTTACACCCAGGAAGACGCCCAGTTCCTGACCCGCAGCGAAGCCTTGCCACCCGAACGCATTGTCGGCGTGGAAACTGGCGGCTGCCCGCATACCGCCATCCGCGAAGACGCCTCCATGAATCTGGCGGCGGTGGAAGACCTGCAAATCCGTTTCCCCGATCTTGACGTGATTTTCATCGAAAGCGGCGGCGACAACCTGTCAGCCACTTTCAGCCCGGAACTGGCCGACCTGACCGTTTACGTGATTGACGTGGCGGAAGGTGAAAAAATCCCGCGCAAAGGCGGCCCCGGCATTACCCGTTCCGACCTGCTGGTGATCAACAAGATCGACCTTGCGCCTTACGTGGGGGCGTCGCTGGAAGTGATGGAAAGCGACAGCAAACGGATGCGCGGCGAGCGTCCGTTCGTGTTTGCCAACCTGAAGGAACGGCAGGGCTTGCAGGCGATTATTGATTTCATCGTCCACAAGGGCATGTTGCGGGCGTAAATTTCAGTCGGCCTTGGCGGCGGTTTGCTGCGCTTCGATGGCGGCAAGCCGCTGTTCCAGCGCTTCCAGTTTCTCGCGGGTGCGCAGCAGCACTGCTGACTGGATGTCGAATTCTTCCCGTGTCACCAGGTTCATCTTTTGCAGGCTGCCTTCCATCACGCCGCGCAGGTTCTTTTCCATATCTTCCTGCAAATGGCGTACCGGCTCGGGCAGCGCCGCCGAAAAGCGTTTCACGATGTCTTCCAGATTTCCCAAACCAGCCATGTGCGGAGTCCTTCGATAACAATGAGGTGATGACAAGCATTGTAGCAAAGCCGGTGGCTAGCCGTGTATTTCCATCTGAGGGTGCATTACCAAACGTTAATGCACTTTAATAGTGCGATAGTATGAGCCAAAACAGTGAAAAGCCGTCAAAACTGCTGCTTTTTTACTACAGTGTGCCTGTTCGCAACGGTTTATGTCGCGAATTTATGGTTGGCACGCTGTTTGCAGTATGGCTGGCGTGAAAAATAAATTTTCTGATCTCAGGAGAATATCGAGATGAAAAAGAACATTCTGTTGACCGCAACGGTACTCGCTTCATTGATGGTTAGCGCGCAGGCAATGGCTGGCGCGAGTGGCAATATCGGTGTCACCAGCAACTACATTTGGCGTGGTGTTGAACAGAACAATGGTCAGGCGGCTGTTTCTGGTGGCTTGGATTTCGAGGCTCCGAATGGCGGTTACGTTGGCACCTGGGCTTCCCCGGTTGCTGGTGGTGATGATTACGAACTGGATCTTTACGGCGGTTATGCAGGCGAAAATGCTTCTGGCCTTGGCTATGACGTAGGTGTAATCACCTATATGTACCCAAAAGGTGGTACCAACGAGCATTTCGATGAAGTTTATGGCTCCCTCAACTATGGCGCTATCAATGGTGGTGTGGCTTATACCTTTGGTTCCGATGACGATACAACGCCGGAGTTCAGCAAAGGTGACATTTACTACCATGTCGGTGCGAGCAAGGAAATCAAAGGCGGCTTGGAACTGGGTGGTACGGTTGGCCACTATGATTTCGACGATGCTGCGGGTGAAGACTATACCCACTATCAGGTCAGCCTGAGCAAGGATGATTTCACTTTCGCAGTTGATGATTCTGACCTGACTGATAGCGACCCGCTGGTTTCAGTTTCCTGGTCCAAGTCTATTGATTTCTAAGACTGTCCTGTCAGCCTCGCCCGCAATGGGCGGGGCATTTAGCTTATAAGGAGCAAATTCTATGAAAATGGTTACGGCTATTATCAAGCCATTCAAACTTGACGATGTGCGTGATGCCTTGGGAGATATTGGCATCAAGGGCATTACGGTGACAGAGGTAAAAGGTTTTGGCCGTCAGAAAGGCCACACCGAGTTGTACCGTGGCGCGGAATATGTAGTTGATTTTCTGCCCAAGATCAAACTGGAAGCCGCCGTGGCCGAGTCCCAGGTGGATCAGGTGATCGAAGCGATCAGCAAAGCCGCCAATACCGGCAAGATTGGTGACGGCAAGATTTTCGTCACTTCAGTTGAACAGGTTGTCCGCATTCGCACTGGCGAAAGCGGTGAAGAAGCGCTGTAAGGGGGAAGTTTTCATGAATATGCGTTTAGGTTTGATGATGTTGGCCGCCCTGCTGGGCTTTTCCGGGGTGGCGATGGCGGAAGAGGTGGCGGCTGCCCCAGTGCCTGACAAGGGTGATACCACCTGGATGATGGTGTCCACCATTCTGGTTATCTTGATGACAATTCCGGGCTTGGCCTTGTTCTACGGCGGTCTGGTGCGGGTCAAGAACATGCTTTCCGTGTTGACCCAAGTATTCGCCATTTTCTGTTTGATTGCGGTTTTGTGGGTGGTTTACGGCTACTCGCTGGCTTTCGGTGATGCAGGTGGTAGCCTGGATGCGTTCATCGGTGGCTTTGGCAAGATGTTCCTGGCAGGTATTACGCCGGATTCTACTGCGGCTACCTTTACCGATGGTGTAGTTATCCCCGAGTTCGTGTTTGTTGCCTTCCAGATGACGTTCGCAGCCATCACTTGCGGTCTGATTGTGGGTGGTTTCGCTGAGCGTATCAAGTTCTCTACCCTGTTGGTGTTCAGTGCCCTGTGGTTCACGTTCTCTTACCTGCCAATCGCGCACATGGTGTGGGCTGGTGGCGGCTTCCTGTTTGAAATGGGCGCGCTGGACTTCGCGGGCGGCACCGTTGTGCACATCAACTCCGGTATCGCTGCACTGGTCGGCGCGCTGATTGTTGGTAAGCGGGTTGGGTTTGGCCGTGATTCTATGGCTCCACACAGCTTGGTCATGACCATGATCGGTGGCTGCCTGCTGTGGGTTGGCTGGTTCGGCTTCAATGCCGGTTCCAATCTGGAAGCGACTGGCCTGACTACCTTGGCTCTGCTGAATACTATTCTGGCAACGGCTGCCGCAGCGCTGGCGTGGATGTTCACTGAGTGGATGTTGAACGGCAAAGCCTCCATGCTGGGTGTTGTGTCTGGCGCGGTCGCGGGTCTGGTTGCGGTAACGCCTGCTGCCGGTCTGGCTGGCCCGATGGGTGCTCTGCTGTTGGGTGCTGTTGCTGGCGTAGTCTGCCTGTGGGGCGTGACTGGCTTGAAGCACAAGCTGGGCTATGATGATTCCCTCGACGTATTTGGTATCCACGGCCTGGGTGGTATCCTTGGCGCGATTGGTACTGGTGTCGTAGCTGCCCCTTCCCTGGGCGGCATGGGCGCGGAAGACTACAGCATCGGTTCCCAGGTTGTAACTCAGGCGATTGCGGTTGGTATTGCGATCCTGTGGTCTGGTAGTGTCAGCGCTGCCCTGTTCTTCATCCTCAAAGCAACCATGGGTCTGCGTGTTAGCCAAGAAGAAGAGCGCGAAGGTCTGGATACCATATCCCATGGCGAACGTGCTTACACCATGTAAGCCAGGTCGGGATACATTCCCGATCGTGTAGGTTTTTTCAGAGTCGATTGTTAGGCGGGAGCAACACTCCCGCTTTTTTTTATGGGTGTCATGACCCAGGTATCAATTGAAGGCTGGTAATTGCCCCTGCTCCTGTATCCGGTAGCCGCCATCCGTCTGCGGTGCGCCCAGGAAAGAATTGAGGAATTGCTTGCTACCCGCATCAATGCTGTTGCCCGGCGTCAGGGTTAGCTGGCTTTGGTACTGGCCATCCTGTTGGACTGTTACAGTGCCATCCACAGTGAATGCAGCACCTGGCGCGGAAGCCAGCGTAATGTTTAGCGCGCCCTGCTCCCCTGCGCTAATAACCGCTGTGTAAGCGCCGAAACGTTGCGGCAGCATCTGTATTCCTGCCTCTTGCCACTCACCATGCCCACTCAGGCGCGGGAGGGTTTGCTGACCCCATTCCAGGCTATGCAGACTGGCCTGGAAAACGCCGCTCAGGGGCGGGATCATGAAGCCTTGCAGGTAAGGGGCCAAAGCCTGGGCAGGAATGGCGGTCAGGTTGACGCCACTGCACGCCAGATTACCGCTAATGCTGATGGCGCAGTTGCCCTCGAATTGCCCACCTTGCACCAGATTGCCACGCAGGTCGGCGGCCAACTTGCCCGTGAGCAAGGCAGCGGGATGCAGATCCCATTGCAGGTTATTGATTTGCACACCTTGCCAGTTCACGCGGCTGACGCCACCTTGCCATAGCGAGCCATTGACGCCTTGCAAGGGAGCAGCAAGGTCGGCGGGCAGGGCTTTTATCAACAGGCTGGCGGGAAGCTGGCCAATGGAAGCCAGCAGGAAACTGCCCATGCCCGCGAGTATCAGGGTGCGTGTTTTCATCGTTCCAGTGTGATTTGCGCGTCAACTGTGCCGGGTTTGTCGGCGGGTTTCATGTCCATGCGGGTGGCGAGGGCGGCGTATTGCATTTCCATCCGTGCCAGGAATTGCGCCAGCGCGTCGAAGGGCTTGCCTTCCAGCTTCAGGCTGACGCTGTTTTTGTCTTTTTCCTCGGAAGTTGTGCCTTCGCCATCCAGCTGATACTGCTTGAGGGTATCAATCACAATGCTGTGTAAGCTACCGCCCGTTGCTGCCGGGGTGGAACCGCCGCGCAGGCTGAGAATTTCGCCACGCCGGGCTTGCATTTCCTGATTGACGGCCTGGGCGTCGGCCAGATCCTGTTGTAGCAGGCGGTGGTAACTGGCCAGCGGTTTCCACACCAACAGCCATAGCATCGTCAAACCGATCAGGATGACACCCGTCATGACCAGTTGGCGTTCGCGCGGGGTAAGGTTCTGCCACCAGGTTTTCATGAATTGCCTCCCAGGGTCAGGGTGGCCTTCACGCTGTCGGCGGTGCGGGAGGATTGCAGTTCCACCGGATTGCCAAGGGCTTGTTCCAGTGTGTCGCGCAGGGTTTCGATGGCCTGCTGGTTTTGTGCTTGCAGGTTGATAGTCAGCGTGCCGGTCTGGGCGCGGATGTCTTCCACCGTCAGCCCGCCCGTGGTATTGAGGGCGGCGGCAAACGAGGCAAGCTGGGGTAGGTGGCTGGGTGTAGTGCTGTCGGCCTGCTGGCCACCGAGGCGCGTCAGTTCGGAAGCCAACCGGTTTTTCAGCCCGCGCGGGTCAATGCCGCTGGCCTCGGGGAACAGTTCACTGAACAGCCGCAGGTTGGATTCATCCAGCGCATCCAGTTGCTGTTGCAGGCGGTAGCTTTCAGAGCCATAGATACCGACAGCCAGCAAGGCGGCACTGGCGGCCAGGGCAGCGGGCAGCCGCCAGCGTTGCCATTGCTGCCGCCAGTGGGCGCGGTTTTCGTCCTGCAAGCCGTTGAGCAGGTTGAGCTTCAAGGCCGGTTGCAGGCTGGCTGGCAACAGTTGCTCAGCCTGGGTTTCGGGCTGGATGCTAAAACGTGGGTCGGCTGCCCAGTCTGCTGTCTTGTCGGTGTACAGGCGTAGGCGCGGGGGGGCGGCTTGCCCTTCCGCCATGCCATCCAGCAGCAGCGGCAAGGCGCGGGCGCTGCTGGCGTAGCCGGAAAGCTCGCCAGTGCGCACCCAGACCTGCTCGCCCTGCTGCCACAGGGTGGTGCTATCGGCTTCCCACGGCAGCGCGAACAGGTCGGGCAGGATATAACGGGCGCGCAATTGCCGCTCATGCAGGGCGCTGCCCCAGGCACGCAGGCGGTCGCGCTGGATGATGGCGACATCCACCAGGGTGGAGGCTGGGCGGGTTTGCCAGACGATGTGCTGGTCTTCGAGATCGGCGGCGATGCTGTCTTCGAGCGCAAACGGGATGGCTTGCTGCAATTGGCGCTGGTTGCGGGTGTTGACGTTGGTCTGGGTCAGCAATACTTCCCGCGCGGGGATCAGCAACACCAATTCCTGCCCGCGTGCCAGTGGCAACAGGGTTTCCCAGGAACCGTGCGTCCAGTTGGTGGCAGTGTTGCCTAGGCTGGCCCAGGCCGGTTCGGGGTCATTCGGTGATTGCAGGCGTATTACTAGCATCGTCAGTCGTTGTTGGTTGTTCGTCCACCCGGTCGAATTGGCGCATTATGACACGAACCGGGCCGTTGGGGGCGCGAAATAACAGGCTGTTGACGAAAACCCGCGCGCGGTTGATATGCACTTCCCCGCTCAGGCGGAAGTATTGCGAGGTCACGTCGAAACTCTCCATCAACACATCATCATTACCGGGGGTGAATGCCATGTCGCGGCTAAACTCTTCTTTGCTTTTATAAGCCTGCTTTGTCTTGCGTTTATCGAGTATCTGACCGATTTGGTTGTCATTCAGGCCGCTGGCCTTGAGCACTTCCTTGCTGGCGGTGTTGGGGTTGAGGGTGGTGTAAAACGGCAGGGCCGTCACGGTTTGCAGGAAGCGTTGCAGCAGCTTGTCCTTCAATTCTGGTTCGGGTATATCCAGACGCAACAGGCGGACTTCGCTGAGATCGGCAAATGGCATGTCAGCGGCGAGGTAGGGAATAGCGCCGGACAAATAGTAGTCACGCTCAGCGCCGTTTACCCCGGTTGGCAGGTTATTGGCGTCAACCCAATCCACAATGGCCTCGGCAAAGCCGACGGGAAGCCCAGCAGCAGTGACGAATTTCTGCAACTGCCCGTAAACCGCGCCATTGTAGCCCTGTTGCTGCCGGGATTGGGTGGTCTGCGCCTGCTCCCCGGCCTGTTGTTGCTGGCCGCTTGCCTGCCCTTGTCCTTGCCCCTGCTCTTTCTGTAACACCAGGTTGTTGAGGTTGAAACGCCCTTGCATATCCTCCAGCTTGCCCTTGAATTGCACTACCGCACCGCTGTCTTCGCGCAAGGTCTGGGTGGGAAGCTCATAAGCCCAGCGGTCGGTGAAAGCGTCGTACTTGTTTTCCTGCGCGTCGAGTTGCAGTTGCAGCCCTGCGTATTGCTCCATGGTGAACACGTACTGCCAGGCACGTTCCAGCGACTGGAAATTGTCGCTCTGGCGCACCGCGCGGCTCTGGCGGGCGAACACGACCGCCGCCAGCGTCACGACCAGCACCGCAATTACCAGCACAGTAAGGATAGCGATGCCGCGTTGCCGTTGCGGTAGGTTAAGGTTGTTTCGCAGTGGCCTGGGCTTCATTGGGTGGCACCGGTGGCAAACGTTCAGAGAGGCGACGGCCTTTGCCGTTATTGAGCTTATAGTCGTAAATGGTAGTGTACGCCATCACCGCTTGCACGTAATCGCGGGTTTCGGTAAATGGGATGCTTTCCACCCACTGGTCGGCACTGGTGAGTTGCTCCGGTGCCCATTGCCGTGGCCGCCCCGGGCCTGCGTTGTAGGCGGCCGTGGCCATGGCGTAGTTGCCGGAAAACTTCCCCAGCATGTCGCGCAAATAGGCGCTGCCCAACTGGATATTGGTGGCCGGTTGCAGGATGTCATCCTTGCCATTGACGCGCAGGCCGAGTTTGCTGGCAACATGGCGGGCGGTAGGCGGAATCAGTTGCATCAGCCCCAGCGCTTTGGCACCGGATTCGGCGTTCGGGTCGAAAGCACTTTCGCGGCGCATCACGCCTAGAATCCAGGCAGGCTGGATGCCGTGGGTGCGCGCCTGTTCCAGCACCAGGTCGGTGTGCACCAGCGGGAAACGTAGGCTGGTTTCATCCCATTCCTTGGCGCGGGAAATCGTCCAGATTGCCAGATTGGGGTCGCCGGAGCGGGTAGCGAGGTCAGCGGCGGCCAACATGCCTTCCTTGTCCATCAGTTTGAGGGCTCGGAACCATTCCTTGCGCCCCTGCGCGCGCTCGCCCAGCGCAAACCACTCGAAAGCACGCTGGATGGCGGCAAGTTTTTGTAGCCCGGCCATGCGCTGGCTACGGTCAACCGGGGCAGCTTGCAGGCCGCTGTAATCCTGCCCCAGGCGGTCGGCGGCGAGGAAGCCGTAAAAGCTGGCTTGCGGGGCAATTTCAGCGTACAGGCTGGCGGCTTCGCGCTGTTTGCCGGTTTGTTCCAGCGCCCGCGCCTGCCAGTATTGCCAGCCTGCTGCGTCGCGAGGGTGATCGAATTTGAGCTGGCGGGTGGCATCCAGCAGTTTTTCCCAGTCGCCGTAGCGGGCGGCCATGCGTGCCTGCCACAGGTTGCCATCCTGGGTGCGGTGTTCGGCGGGGATTGCGGCCAGCCGTGCGAGGGCGGTGGAGTCGTGGCGCAATGCTTGGTACATGCCGAGGGCACTTTCTACCTGGCCGGATTCTTCCGGGGTGAATTTGAGTTTTTGGCGTGCCTGTAGCCATAGGGTTTCCGCCTGCTGGGGCTGTTTTTTGGCAAGGCGTTCCAGGCCGAAGGTGATGGCTTCCCTCAGGTAGGGGGTGTCGGTTTGCTGGAAAGCCGTTGGCAATGCTGTAGCCGGGTCTTGCCGGATCTGTACCCAGGTGGCAACCGTGGTGCGGATCTCCGGCGGCAGGTCAGCCGCCAGTTGGGTTGCCAGTGTGGTCTGGTTTTTGTCGATGGCCGCGCGGATGCGCTGCCAGTAGTCATCAGTAGACAGCGCCACATGGCGGCGCAACAGGTCAGTGACGGGCAGGCAAGCGTCGGAAATGGATTTTCCGATACCCATCCACGTCTGTTTGCCGACTTCTAGCGCAGCCTGTTTCTGGCCGACAGCCGCCAGTGCCTGGGTGCGGTAGCATTGCGTATCCGTGTCGTCTAGATCCGCCGGAATAGAGGTGAGAAGTTTCTGCCAGTCCTGCTTGTCCGCCAACCGTTTGGCGAGCAACCGCTGAAGGTTGTCAGCCATGACCGAGCCGGGGTTACGCTGGGTAAAATCCAGAATGCGGGCATCAGCAACTTCGTCAACGATTTGTCGCAGATACTCGTACTCCAGCCACGGGTAAAGGGGGTAGGTTTTCAGTTCAGCGGGCAGTGTGGTGAAGCTGTCAGTGTCGCCAGCTTGCAAGGTAGCGTAGGCTTGCCGGAACAGGGCGCGCTGGTTGTCAGGCGTATTGGCCTGGGCAGGCAGGATGCAGGACAGGGTGCAACAAACGGCAATCAGTAATAATCGGCTCATTAATAGGGGTCATGGTGTCGATAATGCGCCAAGAATCTCACAACTACGGCGGCGGATTCAAATAATGCCGCGCATGAAAGCGGACAAACGGCTGTCAGGCAGCCATGTCCAACATTTCAGAGGAAGCCAGGAAATTGCTTCTGAACAGTAAGTAGCCGTAATGTTTGACATTGCCATCCTTGCCGCAAGCGGTGAAACAGACACCCGCGTAAATCTGGCGGCCTTCGCTGCTTACCTGGCTTTCGATCATGATAATGTCACGCACGACGCCCTGGGATGGGTTGCCAGCACCAATGCTGCCGTAGGCGATGTCGCCAAATTCAATACCGTGGGTGGGGGCAAACTTGACGGCGGGGCTGCCGTTTTTCAGGTGGGCATTGGGGCTTGCGGACAGGAAGGCGATTTTGACGTGACGTAAGACCAGATCGGGCCAGGGGTTGGAGATTTCGATGCTCAGGCGCTCATCCGGCATTCCGGGGAGCTGTCTGCGGCGCATCCTTACCCTTGGCCAGTAGCGTGCCGTTTCAGGGTGGGAAGACGCCTCGCAGGGGATACACTCCTGAAGGCTGGCACGGATGTCATCCGGCGAGTGCAGTTGGTGGATATTCATGTGTGTTACCTCTCGATTGGCCTTAGGGTGATTCCTAGCATTACCAATTAATAAGTGCTTGACTTTATCGAAAAGCTCTGATTTAAAAAGTGACGAGGATCACCTTTAAGGCAATAATTTGGGAAATCAGCCGTTTTGTTTGCCTTATTTTTGATTTACACACCCCATTATAGTTCCGTTGCGGCCAAACAACAGGTGAATGCAGGCAAGCCCACCGATGGGCGGTAGACTTGCACAGGAGCAGTGGCAAAAATACGACAGGCGGTCGGTTGAAACAGGATAAGCGGGTTGGCAGGCGCAAGGAAAAAGACAACTGCCGAGCATGGTGGGAACTTGCATTCCGCCAGGGTGCACGCGAAAATCGCGCCGCAATACAAGCTTTAGGGTAAAACGACCATGAACGAAGTTTCTGTCGCCATCATTTCCGACACGCACGGGTACATCGACCCGCGCATCATCGACATCATCCGCGACTGTGATTATGCCATCCATGCCGGGGATATTTGCGGCGAAGACGTGCTGGCTTCCATGCAGCCCAAAAGCGCCATTGTGATTGCGGTGGCGGGCAATAACGAGCCACGTTGCATGGTGGATTTCCCGCTGCCGGAAAGCAGCGAGCTGGCATTGCCGGGCGGCAAAATCTGCATCGAACACGGGCATGAGCACGGCCATCATACGCCCTGCCATACTTCCCTGCGCGGCCGCCACCCGGATGCGCGGGTGATCGTTTACGGCCATACCCACAAGATGGTGCAGGACAAAAGCGCAATGCCCTGGGTCATTAACCCTGGCGCTGCTGGCCAGACCCGTACCCATGGCGGGCCGTCCTGCCTGGTGCTGACTGCAAATGACCGGGAATGGGATGTGCGGGAATACCGCTTCGACAGCCTTACTGGAAATTGATTGGCAGGTTGATTTCCTGCCCGTTGCGGGTGACGTTGAGATTGATTTGCGGGGCGGTGGCGGCTTCCTGCAACATGCGTGCGCCGGTAGCGGGGCTGTCGAGCGCCGTGCCATTGATGGCGGTTACAATATCACCCGCCTGTAAACCCAGCTGGTTGAACAGGGCAAGGTTGCTGCCAGGGCTAAGCTGGAAACCCATGAACTTGCCATCGCGGGTATACGGTTGCGGGCTGGCAACTTCCAGCAGGCGCATGTTGTTGTTGAGTACGGACTGGCGGAACTCGCTCAGGCTGTTGCCGGTGGCGTTGGGGGGCGCGCCTTCCGGCGGATCCAGCTCCGGCTGGGGGGGCGGAACCGCGCCGGGCGAATCGGGGGTGGACATTTCCGGGGTCGGCAGCACGTCAGGTAAGGGTATGTCGGCAGGTGGCTCCTCAACCGGTGGGGCGAACTCCATGCCGCCTGCGTCACCACCCCCATCCATGAAACCAGCGGAGGGCGTTCCACCGCCGCTGAGTTCGGGTTTGGGCAGCTCCAGCTTTTCCAGCAGGCCATTACGCCGTAACAGGATATGTTCAGCCAGGATTTGTTCCAGCACCGCGCCTGAGTTGCCAATGCTATCACCGGTGGCATAGGCTTTTTGCTGGCCATTTTCCTCAATGATGGCATAACCTTGGCGCTTGGCAGGGGCGTACACGCCTTGCAACTTGAGCGCCAGTTGGGTGGGCTGGATGTTGGTTTGGGCTGGTTTGGCGGCATCAGGTTGGTAATTGCCAAACAGGTGGAAACCGGCAATCTGTTCGCCTAGGTTTTGGGTGGGTGAAGCAGACTGAAGGCTGGTTGAGCTTGTCTGTGCAGCTGTCAATGCCGGGCGCGGCTCGGCGGGGAACAGCATCCAAGTCAGGCGCGCCAGCAGAAAGCCGCAAATGATGACCAAGCCGAAGCTGGCATAATCCGGCGCGTGTTCCAGCCAGCGGTTGAACAGCCGCGTATGTTGACTGCCTTGCATAATGGCCAAACCCCTCTTCGGTCTTAAACCTGATAATAATCCCGATACCACTGGATGAAACGGTGTACCCCTTCTTCCACCGGCGTGGCCGGGCGGTAACCGACATCTTGCACCAGTGCTTCCACGTCGGCATAAGTATCCGGCACGTCGCCCGCTTGCAGCGGCAGTAAATTCATTTCGGCCTTGACGCCCAGTTCCTTTTCAATCGCACCGATGTAATCCATCAGTTCGACCGGGTTCTGGTTTCCTATATTGTAGACCCGCCATGGCGCTTTGCTGGAAGCAGGGTCAGGGTTCATACCGCTCCACTCAGGGTTGGGCGTGGCAGTATGGTCAAGGGTGCGGATCACGCCTTCCACAATATCGTCGATATAGGTGAAATCACGACGATGCTTGCCGTAGTTGAATACGTCGATTGGCTGACCGGCCAGCATGGCTTTGGTGAACTTGAACAGTGCCATGTCCGGGCGACCCCAGGGGCCATAAACGGTAAAGAAGCGCAAGCCAGTCGTTGGCAGGTTGTACAGATGTGAATAGGTATGCGCCATCAGCTCGTTGGCTTTCTTGGATGCGGCATACAGCGACAGCGGGTGATCCACGTTGTCATGTACCGAAAATGGCATGGATTCGTTCGCGCCGTAGACAGAACTGGAGGATGCATACACCAGATGCTTTACGCCGTTGTGGCGGCAGCCTTCCAGAATATGCGCGAAACCCACCAGGTTGCTGTCGACGTAAGCCAGCGGGTTTTCGATGGAATAGCGCACCCCGGCTTGGGCAGCGAGGTTAACCACCGCATCCAGCCCCTCTTGCGCAAACAGTTTCGCCATGCCATCACGGTCGGCCAGATCGAGGCGGATGAACTTGAATTTGCCCGCTGTATCCGCGTCAATAATGCGCTGCAAGCGGCGCTCTTTCAGGCTGACATCGTAATAGTCGTTGAAATTGTCGATGCCGACGATTTCATCGCCGCGTTCCAGCAGTTTCATAGCCAGCGTCATGCCGATGAAACCGGCTACCCCCGTAATTAATGTGCGCATGTTTTCTCCTGTAAGAAACCCCTCCCGGCCTCCCCTTATCAGGGGAGACGTAGAGTGGTGCTGCCATCCGGTTCCTCCCCTGATAAGGGGGGGGTAGGATGGGCTTCTTCCATTATTTAGTTAACAAATCAGCCACTTCGCGATACTTTGCCGCTGTCTTTTCAACAATTTCCGGCGGCAGTTCCGGCCCTGGTGCTGTTTTCCCCCAGTCCAGCGTCTCTAGATAATCCCTGACGAATTGTTTGTCAAACGATGGCGGACTAATGCCCGGTTTGTACTGATCAGCAGGCCAGAAACGCGAGGAATCGGGGGTGAGGATTTCGTCGATCAGCACCAGATTGCCATCCACATCCAGCCCGAACTCGAACTTGGTGTCGGCGATGATGATGCCACGTTTGAGGGCATATTCGGCAGCACGGTTGTACAATTCCAGACTGACGCTGCGCACCTGTTCGGCCAGTTCTGCGCCGATCTGCTGCTGCATCTGCTCGAAACTGATGTTGATGTCATGCGTGCCCACTTCCGCCTTGGTGGAAGGGGTAAAAATCGTTTCCGGCAGGCGGTCGGCCATTTGCAAGCCAGCAGGCAGGCGGATGCCGCAGACTGCGCCGGTTTGTTGGTAATCCTTCCAGCCGGAACCGATCAGGTAGCCGCGCACAATGGCTTCCACCGGCAGCGGTTTCAGGCGCTTGACGATGATGCTGCGGCCTTGCAGTTGCGTCTTTTCTTCCGCCGTCACGGGTAAGTCATCCAGCGTTTTGCCGCTCAGATGGTTGGGGGTCACGTCTTGCAACAGGCTAAACCAGAAATTGGCAACCTGGGTGAGGATAACCCCTTTCTGCGGAATCGGTGTCGGCATGATGACATCGAACGCTGACAAGCGGTCAGTGGTAACGATCAGCATGTGTTCATTGTCAACCGCGTAAATATCGCGGACTTTGCCGCGCGCAATCAGGGGAAGGGAAGAAATCTGCGTCTCGAAAACAGTCGCCGGAATGCTGGATGTATTCATTGCTTGAGCTTAGTTAGTGCGAAAATGTAGATCGCGGTATAATATCAGATTTTGTGGAAAACAAGGGTAGCATCATGACTCAACCCGTCCCGCCGGTCGTAGGGGTTGTCATGGGCAGCAACAGCGACTGGAATGTGATGTCCAAAGCCGTTGAGCAGCTTGAAAACTTTGGCATTGCTCACGAATACCGCGTTGTTTCTGCCCACCGGACACCGGATTTACTGTTTGAATATGCAGAGAGCGCCCGTGCGCGCGGCTTG
The DNA here is from genome assembly GCF_000260135.1 of Thiothrix nivea DSM 5205. Taxonomy (NCBI): domain Bacteria; kingdom Pseudomonadati; phylum Pseudomonadota; class Gammaproteobacteria; order Thiotrichales; family Thiotrichaceae; genus Thiothrix; species Thiothrix nivea. Next base: position 2,676,698 of record NZ_JH651384.1, read on the forward strand.
AAATGCATCATTGCAGGTGCAGGCGGCGCGGCACATCTGCCCGGTATGCTGGCGGCGAAAACCACGCTTCCCATCCTTGGTGTGCCTGTTACCAGCCGCGCCTTGAGTGGCGTTGATTCCCTGTATTCCATCGTGCAGATGCCCAGGGGCGTGCCGGTTGCAACCTTCGCGATTGGCGAAGCGGGCGCGGCCAATGCCGCCTTGTTTGCGGTGGCGATGCTGGCCAACGAAGACCCCGTGCTTGCAGAAAAACTGGCGCAATTCCGTGAGGAACAACGCCAACACGCGATGAATATGGCATTACCCCCAGACCCCTGACTGACCCTGTTTTATGACACTACTCCCCGGATCAACCATTGGTATGCTCGGCGGCGGGCAGCTTGGCCGTATGTTCACGGTCGCCGCCCGCACCCTTGGCTATCGCGTTATGGTGCTGGAACCCGACCAGCATAGCCCTGCCGCGCAACTTGCCGACGAGCACATTATTGCCCCGTATGACGATGCAGCTGCGCTGACCCTGTTTGGCACAGCTTGCGATGTCGTTACCACCGAGTTTGAGAACATTCCTGCTGCTACGCTGGACTTTCTGGCGCAATTCTGCCCGGTGCGGCCTTCCGCCCATGCGGTAAAAATGGCGCAGGATCGGCTTGTGGAAAAGGAATTCGTGCGTTCCTGCGGGTTGTCCCCAGTGCCGTTCGCAGCCATTCGCCAGCCGCAAGACATTGCCGCAGCGCAAGGCTCAGTGGCTTACCCTGCCATCCTCAAAACTGCCCGTTTCGGTTACGACGGTAAAGGTCAGGTGACGGTGAAGTCAGCAGCAGAAGCCGAAGCGGCCTTCGCCGAATTGGGTGAGGTGGATTGCGTATTGGAACAACGGGTGGATTTGCAGCGCGAAATCTCCGTCATCCTCGCCCGCAGCACCAACGGTGAGGCATGTTGTTTCCCGGTGGCGGAAAATGAGCACCGCAACGGTATCCTGCACCAGACTATTGTTCCGGCGCGGATTGAGACGCAACTGGCGGAAGCAGCCCAGGCAGCTGCCACCCGCATGGCGGAACAACTGGCATTCGTCGGCGTCATGGCAGTGGAATTTTTTGTCACCAAGCAGGGCGAGCTGCTGGTCAACGAAATGGCCCCGCGCACCCACAACAGCGGGCATTACACCCTGGATGCCTGCCTGACCTCTCAATTCGAGCAGCAGGTGCGCATGGTGTGCGGGCTGCCGTTCGGTGATACCCGCCTGCTTTCCCCGGTAGTGATGGTCAATCTGTTGGGTGATGTCTGGCATGATGCGCAACCAGACTGGCTGGCGTTGCTGCAAAGCGCGAATACCAAACTACACTTGTACGGCAAGCGCGAAGCCCGCGTGGGGCGCAAGATGGGTCATTACTGCACGCTTGCGCCCGAGCTTGATGCCGCCCTTGAAGAAGCGGGACACATTTTCCAAAAACTGCAATAAGGAAGCACCACATGGATACCAGCACACTCATTCTCAAGATTCACGCGATCATCGCCCTGTTATCGGTCGTCGTTTACCTGATTCGCGGCTTCTGGATGCTGACCGGCAACCCGGCGGTAACCGGCAAGGCGGCGCTGGCCAGCGCATCGCTTTCCATGCTGATTTTGTTGGGAACCGGCCTGTGGCTGGCGTTTATCAGCACGGAACATGGCGTTGACAACTTTGTGATCATCAAGGCAATTGGCCTGATTGTGTATGTGGTGCTGGGCGTGATTGCGCTGAAACCGGGGCTGGGCAAACCTGCCGCTATTGTGTTGTGGTTGCTGGGGCTGGCAGCCTTTGCTTATACCTACCTGTTCGCCAAAGGCATGGCTCCGGCGTTGTTGTAATGGCTGATATTCCTTATTCCAAGAATCTGCGCGATGACATCCGCTTTGAAACGGTGTTGTGCGGGCACAAGTTCACCTTCCTGTCGACGTGGGGTATTTTTTCCCCGCGTGAGATTGATGACGGTACTGATTTGCTGCTGAAATATTTGAAAATCAACCCGGCTGACGACTGTTTCGACCTCGGTTGCGGCTATGGCCCGGTCGGGCTGGCGATGGCGAAACTGGCTCCGCAAGGCCAGACGCTGATGGTGGACAAGGATTTCATGGCAGTGGAATACGCCAATAAGAATGCGCAACTGAACAAGCTGCCGAATGCCCGCGCCATGCTGAGCAACGGTTTCCAGCATATCGGCAAGGATTTGCGTTTCGACGTGATCGCTTCCAACATCCCGGCAAAAGTGGGCAAGGAAATGATGAGCATCCTGCTGCACGACATGAAACAGCACCTGAAGCCGGGCGGGCGGGTTTACCTGGTCACCATCAATGGTTTGCGTGAGTACATGAAGCGCAACCTGAAGGAAACCTTCGGCAATTTCGACAAGCTCAAGCAGGGGCAGGCGTATACGGTGTCGTATGCGGAGAAGGGGTAAAGAAACCCCTTCCCTTATCAGGGGAGGGAGCCTGCATCAGCGCGACTTCCTGTTCCTCCCCTGATAAGGGGAGGTTAGGAGGGGTTTCTTAAGCGTTATGATACCCCGTCACCAGTTCCACCTCATTGCGTGACCCCATCACTACCGGCACGCGTTGGTGCAGGTCGGTCGGCTGGATTTCCATGATGCGTGTGTAAGCGGTAGTCGCCATGCCGCCCGCCTGTTCAACGATGAAGCCCATCGGGTTGGCTTCGTACATCAGACGCAGTTTGCCGGTCTTGCCAGCCGCTTTCATCTTGGAATCCATCGGGTAGATGAAAATGCCGCCACGGGTGAGGATACGGTGGATTTCCGCTACCATGGACGCCACCCAGCGCATGTTGAAGTCTTTGCCGCGCGGGCCTTCCACACCAGCCAGACACTCGCTGATGTAACGCTGCATCGGCGGTTCCCAGTAACGCTGATTGGAAACGTTGATGGCGAACTCCTTGGTGTCGGCAGGAATTTTCACGTCTTCGCGGGTCAGCAGGAATTCACCGCAATCCTTGTCCAGCGTAAACATGTTCACGCCGTTGCCCGTTGTCAGTACCATGATGGCGGAAGGCCCGTACAGGCAGTAGCCTGCCGCGACCTGTTTGGTGCCTGGCTGCATAAAGTCGGCAGCGGTCGGGTTTTTGACGCCTTCAGGGGCTTTGATGATGGAAAAGATGGTGCCAACCGATACATTCACGTCCATATTGGAAGAGCCATCCAGCGGGTCGAACGTTACCAGGTAATGGCCACGCGGAATGTTGCCGGGCAGGTTGTAAACCTCGTCCATTTCCTCGGAAGCGAGTGCAGCGGCATGGCCACGGGAAAGGGCTTCGATCATCACGTCATTGGTGATGATGTCCATTTTCTTCTGCTCTTCGCCCTGCACGTTTTCGGAGCCAGCAGAACCGAGCACGCCGATCAGCGCGCCCTTGCTGGTAAGTGCGGCAATTTTTTTGCAGGCCAGCGCTATGTCGTTGAGTACACAGCTGAATTCGCCGGTTGCGCCTGCGTGTTTGCGTTGTTCTTCGAGGATAAATTGTGTCAGTGTGGTGCCGATTTGGTACATAACCCTGGTTCCAGAAAGTAAAAAAACTTAAAATTGAACGCGATACATAACCCTGATGGTTATGGCTGCAAGTATATAAGCTAATTATGATATTGTGATGTACTTGGCTTGTAAATAAAAAAAGGCGGATCCGAAGACCCGCCAGACTTGCGAGGGAGTATTATAACTTTTAAGAATTGCTAGTTGAGTGTGTAGTGTACTGGCTATGTCGCTGCCACTCATGAGCCGGTTCAAACAAAGTTGAAGATTTTTTCATTCGGATTTTTTTGCCAATTAATTGCTGATTGATTAGAACCAGATTGACATAAAGAGCGACACAGACGATGGAAGGCCATTCACCAGGCAGCAGACAGCAGGCAGAAGCAGCGGGCAAGCTCAGTGATGAAGTGCTGATGGAACTCATCAGTCACGGAAACCAGCAGGCATTCAGCCAATTGTACTTACGTTACCAGCCCCGCCTGGTTAAGTATTGCGCGCGCGTATTGCGTGACGACATTGCCCAGGCCGCTGATCTTGTGGATGAGGCCATGTTTGATGTTTGGCGGTCGGCAGAGAATTTCGCGGGCAGATCCAAGGTTTCGACATGGATCTACTCCATTGCCCGCAACAAGGTTGTGTCTTGGTTACGCAAGACCTCAGAGCTGACGCTGGAAGATGAGTCGGTGCTGGAGGCCATGATAGACCCAACCGCCAACCCTCACGAGGAATTGGCATTGGATGACATGAAACAGCAGTTGTTGCGCCTGATGGACCAGCTTACGGAAGAGCACCGTGAAGTCATCAGGTTGACTTACTTTGAGGACAAATCCGTCAAGGAAGTAGCCAATATTCTGGCCATTTCTGAAAATACCGTCAAAACCCGCATGTTTTACGCCCGCAAGCGCCTGGAACAGTTACTGGAAAAGGTAGGCATCGTCGGTTTTGACCTCTAAGGCATTCAGCAAAAAACTTGTAGTATGGACTTATACCCAAACGGTGACCCGGTAGAGGAGGCACGACTCCTGCTCCCCTGGTACATCACCGGTAAACTGACTGAAGCGGAACGCGCCCTGGTGGAGCGTATGTTGGAGCAGCACACTGACCTGAAGGAGGAATACCTCCGTGAGCTCATGCTGGTTGATATGATCCGCGCCAATGAAAGCCTGTTGAGGCTGACTGCGGTCGACACCACCCAGCAGCGCCTAGACAAACTGTTGAAACAGATTGGGCGCGAAGAGCGGGCTTTGGGGCAAACGTCCCGGGAACCGGCCATGCCAGCCGCACGCAAACCGGTTACTGATTGGTGGCAGTTCTTCCGCAACCTGTTTCCTGAGGATGGCTGGCTGAAGCCTGCCAATGCCGTGTTTGCCTTGCTATTATTGGTGCAGGCCGGTTTTCTGGGCTGGTTTGCCCACGCCCTGTCGACATCCGAAGACAGCATTTACGTGACCGCAGGTGTTGCCGACAACAAGGCGGAAGTGCCTGTCATCCGTGGCATGGTGTTGTTGATGGGGTTCAATGGCAACGCGCCGATGAGCCAGGTGCAGGACTTCCTGCTGAAGTGGGATGCCCGTATCCTGGATGGGCCGGACGCCAACAACCTGTTCAAGGTTGAATTCCGCGCTATTGACCCCGATGACCTGCTTTCTGGCCTGACCCTGCAACAAATCCAGCAGGATCAGGCGGTGGTTGATTTTGCCGGGAGGCCATTTCAACCCTGATTTTTCACGCGACTCCCATTATCCTTGTGTATTGACCTAACCCACTGCTCCGGAAATACCATGCAGCTTCCCAACCTCCCCTTGGCTTCCCTGTTGATTCCACTCCTGTCATTAGCGGCTTGTAGCAGCACGCCGGTTGAATACAAGGTGATTGGCATGGCTAAAGATTCCCCTGCCTGCCAGATCAGTGCTAGTGCTAGTGATAGTAACAACATATGCGTCGCCACCCATGTGTTTCGCCCGATCAATTATGAGAAGGATGAAATGCTGATTACCTACGACAGCCAGAAACCAGCGGAAACTGCCGATGAGGTGCTGAAGAAATACAAGTTGCGAGCCAAACGCAGCGATAATCTGGATTCGATCAAAACGACCATGATTACGGCAGCCACCAATGGGCAAGACCCCTACGATCTGGTTAACAGCATCAAGCACAATGAAAAGGCAGTGGACGCCAGCACCAGCAATTTCTACGCCACAGCGGCACTCCAGAGCGGCGGGGGCTTGCCCGCCTGGCCCTTGGGCATAACCGGCGCGGATACGACCCGTCAGCGCAGCGCAGGGAACGGGGTGGTGATCGGCATGATCGACACGCCGATCGACATTAACCATGACTCCCTGCATTCGTCGATTGAGCGCATCGACCTGATCCCGCAAGGCGATGAACGCAACCGCCTGCATGGCACCGAAGTGGCAGGGGTCATGATCAGCAGCAACCCGCGCGTTGGCATAGCCCCGAAGGCGCATCTGGTCGCCATCAGTGCGTTCAGCACCAACCCGCAAAATCCGGATGAACGCCGCAGCAATTCCGGCCTGGTTGCGCAGGCGCTGGAACAGGCTATCCAGAAAAACGTGCAGGTGCTAAACCTGAGTTTTGCTGGCGGCTCTGACCCAGTAGTGGACAAACTGGTGCAAGCGGCAGTCCAGCGTGGCATCCTGGTGGTCGCTTCTGCCGGTAATGGCGGCCCAGGGGCGCAAGCGGCCTACCCCGCCGCCTTACCCGGCGTGATTGCCGTGACAGCCGTTGACCAAGCCGAAAGCGTGTTCAGCCGCGCTAACCGGGGCGATTACATTGACTTGGCAGCTCCTGGTGTCAGCATCCTGACCACCGCGCCACGCGGGGCTTTTCATATTGCTACGGGTACTTCGCTGGCAACTGCGCATGTCAGCGGGCTGATTGCGTTGCTGAAATCGCTGAACCCCGCTTTCAACCCAGAACAGCTCAACCGCACCGCCATAGATCTTGGCAGGCCGGGGCGCGACAACGAGTATGGCTACGGTTTGGTCAATGCGGAACGGGCACTGGCTGGGCGCTAACGGATTTTTGCAAAAACTTGATCTGGAGCAAGGAAACGTTTTGCCGTCGGCAAAGTTTTGATTTCCCTCAAAGTGACGCCTGCCATGCAGCCTTACGATAGGCGCAGTTTTTCGTAAGGAGCATCATAATGGCACACTTCTTCTCCAGCGCTGAAGGCATTGTTTTCATGTCTGTGTTCACCATCGTTTTCATTCTCGGCTTTCTTGGCTATCTGGGGTGGAAGTTCTACAAGCTTTCCGGCCACAAGCCTCAACCGGGTGAAAAAACCTGGTAAGCCTCAGGCATTTTCCGCCAGCCAGTCGCGCGGGCGCAGAAAATCGCTATACAGCCGGGCTTCTTCCGTACCGGCTGCGGGCTGCCAGTTGTAACGCCATTTTACCAGAGGTGGCAGGGACATGAGGATGGATTCGGTACGCCCGCCGGATTGCAGGCCAAACAGCGTGCCCCGATCATACACCAGGTTGAACTCCACGTAGCGACCCCGGCGGTACAGCTGGAAATCACGCTGCGTATCGGTGAAGGGCAGCCCCTTGCGCTTGCTGACAATGGGTCGGTAAGCCTTGATGTAGCTGTCACCGACGCTACGCATGAAGGCAAACGTTTTCTCAAACCCCCATGTGTTCAGGTCATCGAAAAACAACCCGCCCACGCCGCGTGGCTCATTGCGGTGCTTGAGAAAGAAATAATCATCACACCACTGCTTGTAACGGGCGTATACATCTTCCCCAAACGGGTCGCAGGCCGCTTTGGCAGCTTGATGCCAGCCGATGCAATCCTCCTCAAAGCCGTAGTACGGCGTCAGGTCAAAGCCGCCACCAAACCACCAGACCGGCTCCTCACCTGCCTTTTCCGCGACGAAAAAGCGCACATTGGCATGGGAAGTCGGGATCATCGGGTTGTGCGGGTGGATTACCAGCGACACGCCCATGGCCTGGAAGCTGCGCCCAGCCAGTTCCGGGCGTTGCGCCGTGGCGGAAGGCGGCAACTTGTCGCCAAAGACGTGGGAAAAGTTGACGCCACCTTGCTCGAAGACAGCGCCGTTAGTGATTACTCGGGTGCGCCCGCCACCGCCGCCGGGGCGCTCCCAGGCATCTTCCGCAAAGCTTGCGCCACCGTCTTCGGTTGCCAACTGGTTGCAAATATCGTCCTGCAAACTCAGCAGGTAATTCTTGACGGCGGCAATATCCACTTGCGGCATGGGGCATCCTTCATCAATACACAGTCGGAAAACAGCGTATTGTACTTGGAATCAGGCGCTTGGTCAGTATGGCTTGACGCCAATATAATTACCGGGGGGGCTGTAATTACAGACCCAGATTTGACCATTATCGGGGCAAATACTACGGGCACATCCTACGTTGAGGGTGGTATTCCAGACCATTTGGGTGTAATGGCCGCACGCTTTACCAGCTGCGCAGCTATTACTGACATATGAATAATCTACCTTTTCAGCTGCCCAATCCTGCGCAGGGCGCGCAGAGCCGATGTTTTGGGGAGCACCACCATAGCTGCTATACCATGCTAGATTTTCACCCGTACCCAAAGTGTCTTCAGCGTTAGTACGATGAACCAAATGGCAACCGCTGTTGGCAAGATGATTGGCCCAGGTTTGAGCGTAATCCGCCAGTTGATCTGACCATAGCAGGGGTATGGAATTGACTAATGCCCGTTCTTGATTATGGACATTCAACATACCTTGCATATCAGGGGCATTGGTACTCCCCGGCACGCCACTGGTGCCCGATGCACCGCTACTACCCGATGCACCGCCTCCACCACAAGCTGTGCACGTCATCATAACAAAGAAGATTACAGATAAATCTTTCATCACACTGATACCTCGCTATCAGGGAATAAAGGGGTTGTGCTGGCGCTCCCTGCCGATGGTTGTGTTCGGTCCATGACCAGGAATGACGATTATATCATCACCTAATGGCCACAACTTAGCTTTGATAGAGTCGATAAGTTCGCGATGGTTCCCGCCCGGAAAATCGCTGCGCCCGATTGAACCGTTGAAAAGGACATCACCGACGAAAACCACGCCAGCTTGTCGATGGAAAAACACCACATGACCGGGTGTATGACCTGGGGTGTGCAAAACTTCCATTTGCTGCTGGCCAAATGCCAGTGTATCCCCTTCCTGCAACCATCGTTCAGGGATGAAGGCGTCGCAGTGCGGCAGGCCGAATTGCCGCGATTGCACCGGCAACGCATCCAACCAGTACTTATCTGCCTCATGTGGGCCAGAAATGGGGATCTGGTAATGGCTTGCCAGCGCCAGCGTGCCGCCGACATGATCCAGATGGGCGTGGGTGAGAAACACGCCAACTGGTTGCAGGTTGCGCTCTTCGGCAGCCGCCATCAGCTTGCCTGTATCGCCACCGGGGTCAACGAAGGCGCATTCACGGGTTTCCTCGCACCAGATGATGCTGCAATTTTGCGCGAAAGCGGTCACGGGAATGGTTAGGTATTGCATGTCGTTACCCTGCATGAAATGGTTCACGAGGGAGATTGTACTCCCTAAAATTTATAGAGAGACATTATCGTAAATAACGAAGCGGGCGACCAATAATCACCCATTTCGCCAGCTCACCTCAATACGTCAACTCCGCCCAACGCCCTTCCGCCTGTAACCGGCCTTTCAACGCCTGCCAGTTCCCCGCCGAACCCGCCTGCTCTGCCATCACTTTGTCAAACACCGCCACCTGCTTCTTCAGCCCGGCGAGGTAGACGTAAGTGTTCGGCATCTGCATCAGCACCCAGGTTTTCGCACCATTCTGCGACAGGCTCTTGCCCAGCGTTTCGCCCACGTCGGCATACGGGTCGGGGTTGATCGCCTGATACGCCTCGAAAGTAGCTTCGTCGTAGTAGTTGGCCAGATCGTTGTTCTGGTCGTTCATGTACAAGTTATCGAGGCCGCTTTTCGCACCGTAGAACAGCCGCACCTTGCCCTGCCAGCCACCGTGCTGCGCGTACACCGACTTGATCAGGGTGCGGAACGGCGCAATCCCGGTGCCGGTGCCGATCATCAGCAGGTTGCTGGTCTTGTCGGCAGGAACCTTGAAGGCCGCCTTGTACGGCCCGGTCAGAGTAATCTGCTTGCCGGGCGCGGCGTTGCACAAAAAATTGGAGGCAATGCCGGGGTATTCCTCGCCCGACACTTCGTCGATGTAGGAACAGCGCCGCACCAGAATCTCGATGTCGGCGCCTTCGCCGCTCGGCTGTGCCGACACCACACTGTAATAGCGGTGATGGTACGGGTTGCCGAACGGATGCGGCCCCGGAATCAGCACGCCGATATTCTGACCCGGAGTAGCGCGGAACGCCGGTTCATCCACGCCCAGCACCAGTTCGCGCACCTCGTCTGCATTGTCGGCGGTAATGCGTTTGCTGGCCTTGACGGTGGCCTGGCAGGTAACGCCAAAAGTTTCTTCAGTCATCTCAATCTCTCCCAAAAATCATTGTCCTGCTCTCTTTAAGACCCTCACCCCAACCCCTCTCCCGCCAAGCGGGCGAGGGGCTAAGACAAAAACGCCGCCTCTTTCTCCCCCTCTACCGCTCAGCGGGAGAGGGGGCTGGGGGGGTGAGGGTCTTCTAATGTTCCCGATTCTTGCACGCAGTTTTGCCCTTGCACCCGCACGAAGAACCACAGCCGCCACCTTCCTCCCGTGGCGGGCCAAACTCAGGGTGGCGCAAGGCAAACCCGCGCACGATCCGCTGCACCAGCAACCACGCCAGCAACAGCACCGGCATCGCCAGCATCGCAATCAGATAATCCCGCATCATTCCGCCCCCAGTCCTGCAAATCCCATGAACGCCAGCGACAGCAGGCCGCCGAGGATCAGGCTCAGCGCCGCGCCTTGCGTCACACTTGGCAGTTTTGCCAGATCCAGCCGTTCACGCAAACCCGCCATCAGCAGCAAGGCCAGGGTGAAACCCGCGCCCGCGCCCAGCGCATACGCCAGCGACTGCCCGAAGTTGTATTCCTTGAAGGTCTGGAACAGCGCCAGCCCCAGAATTGCGCAGTTGGTGGTGATCAATGGCAGGAAAATCCCCAGTGCGCGGAACAAGGCCGGGCTGAGTTTCTTCAGCGTCATTTCCACCAGTTGCACGGCGGAGGCGATCACCACGATGTAGCTGATCAGGCGCAGGTATTCGATGTTGAACATCACCAGCAATTCATTGAGGAAATACGCGCACACCGAGCTGACCAGCATGACGAAGGAGGTCGCGGCTCCCATCGGCATCGCCGTATTCAGCTTGCCTGAAACCCCGAGGAACGGGCACAGCCCCAGGAACATCGCCAGCACGAAGTTGTTGGCCAGAAAGGCGTTGAAAAAGATAAAGGTCATGCTCTCACCCATGGGAAACGCCCTCCGCTACCGCTTGTTTGCGTGTTTTCAGCCATTCAAAGAACAGCAACCAGCCGCCCAGCACCAGGAACCCGCCCGGCGGCAGCACCATCACCACCCACGGCTGGAACTGCTCGCCGAACAGCGGCAACCCGAACAGCGAACCGCTGCCGAGGATTTCGCGCACAATCCCCAGACACAGCAGCGCCAGGGTGAAACCCAGCCCCATGCCCGCCGCGTTTACCATCGCTTTCACCGGCTTGTTGCGCGAGGCGCAGGCTTCCGCCCGCCCGAGGATGATGCAGTTGACCACGATCAGCTGGATGAAAGCGCCCAGCGCGTTGTACACATCCTGACTCAGCGCCTGGATGGCGTAGTCAACGATGGTCACGAAGGTGGCAATGATCACGATGTAGGTGGCAATGCGCACTTCCGACGGAATCAGGTTACGGAACAGCGACACCAGCAGGCTGGAGGTAATCAGCACGAAAGTAGTCGCCAGCCCCATCGCCAGCGCATTCACCGCCGAGTTGGTGACGGCCAGCACCGGGCACATCCCCAGCATCATCACGAACACCGGGTTCTCGCGCCAGATGCCTTCGAGGAAGGTGTCCAGCGTGATGCGGTCATCCTGTTTGATCAGGCTCATGGCTTGGCTCCTTCAATTTGTGACAGCAACGGCACGACCTTGGGCAACACGTCCTGCGCACTACCGTTCAGCCCCTTGGCGATGGCCTTGGAGGAAATGGTCGCGCCACTGATCGCGTCGATTTCCCACGGGTTCTGTTTGGAACCGTGCTTGACCGCGACGATGGCATTGGCCAGCGCCTTGCCTGCCGCATCCAGTTTTGCTTCCAGATGCTCGAAGTTGGCGACGAACGCCTTGTCGGTAATGGTCTTGTCACCCAGCCCCGGCGTTTCGGTCTGCTTGATGACCTTGATGCCGGTGATGCATTTGCAGGTCGGAGTGTAGGCGTAAATGGTGTCGACCGGGCCGGAATAGCCCTGCGCACTGCCTTCCGCCGCCACACCCAGCAGTTTGCCCTGTGCGTCGTAACCGGCATACACATTGATGCCTTTCATGCCGGGGGCAGCTTCCAGCAATTCACCCTTTTCGTTGATGATGAAATGCTTGTCGGCGGTCGCGCCCTTGATCACTTCCAGCACGGTTTTCTGGATAGCCAGCCGCTTGTTTTCCTCAATCGCCGGTTTGGTAGCCTGATACACCGTCACGATCAGGAAACCGGACAGCGCGGTCACGAAACCCAGCGTGGCGATCATCGCCGTACTCTTGTTCGCGCTCATGCGGATTTCCCCTTCGGTTTTGCCCCAAACAGACGCGGCTGGGTGATGGCGTCAATCAGCGGCGTGGAGGCATTGCCCAACAGGATGGCGTACATGATCCCTTCCGAGAGGCTGCCGTACACGCGGATCACCACCGTGAGCGTGCCGATCAGCAAACCGTAAATCATCACCCCGCGCGGCGTGAGCGGCGAACCCACCATATCGGAAGCCATGAACATTGCCCCCAGCATCAGCCCGCCGGAAAACAGCATGAACAGCGGATCAGGATTCTTGTCCGGGTTGATCAGGTGCAACACGCCGGAAGTCACGATCACGCCCACGAACAGCCAGGCCGGAATGCGCCAGTCCATCATCTTGCGGATCACCAGATACATGCCGCACACCAGAATCAGCAGCGCGGAGGTTTCACCCGCCGAACCCGCCACCGTACCGGTATACAGCGCGAACGGGTCAGTAGTGATGTGCTGGAACTTGCTCAGCGCCAGCGGCGTAGCGCCGCTGAAACCATCCACCGCCACCTGTTTCACCCACTCGCTGGTTTCCGGCGGAATCAGGAACGGCAGGGTCAGGGTGGAAGGCACGAATTCGGTAAAGCGCCCGCTAAAAAAGGCCGGAGTCCAGGTGGTAATCGCCACCGGAAAAGCGGCTTGTACGAATGCCCTTCCCACCAGCGCCGGGTTGAACACGTTGTAACCGATGCCGCCGAACACCGCCTTGCCGATGCCTACCCCGGCAATGCCCGCCACTGCTGCCATCCACAGCGGGAAACCGGGCGGTAAAGTCAGCGCCAGCAAAATGCCGGTAATGGTCGACGACCAGTCGCCCAGCGTATTGGGCTTGCCGCCCATCCAGCCGAAAAAGCGTTCCGTGCCGAGACACGCCAGCGTGGTGACGATCACCAGCGCCAGCACGCTGATGCCGAACTGGTACACCGCATACGCCACGATCGGCAGCAGCGCGTACACCACGTTGCGCATGATCATCGGCACATCCTGCGGCTTTTTCACATGCGGCGCGGTGCGCAGGATGATGTGTTTCTGGCTCATGCTTTCCCCTTCTGTTCACGGTTGACCGCCTTGCCGATACGGAAGTATTGCACCAGCGGGATGTTGGACGGGCAGACGAAACTGCAACAGCCGCATTCGAAGCAACTGTTGAGGTGGAAATCGCGCTCCATTTCGGCGTACTGACGCTTGCCCGCCAGCCACGCCATCTGTGCCGGGTTGAGGTGCATCGGGCAGGCTTCCACGCAGCGTCCGCACTTGATGCAGGGGAATACCGCGCCCTGGTTTTCGCCTTCCATGAACTCGCGCCCCTGGAACACCAGCACGCCCGAAGTGCCCTTGGTGACTGGCACATCCAGCGAGGCCAGCGACATGCCCATCATCGGGCCGCCGAGGATGACCTTTTCGTGGTCGGCTTTCACACCCATCTGTTCGAGAATGAAGCGTACCGGTGTGCCGATCGGAACGAGGTAATTGCCCGCCTTGGGCATGTCGACGTTGTAGCCGGTAATGGTGATGACACGCTCAATCAGCCCTTCGCCTTTGGGAAGCAACCGACCCAGTTGCGCCAGAGTGCCGACGTTGTTGACCACGATGCCGATGTCGATGGGCAGTCCGCCTGCCGGAACTTCCACCCCCAACAGCGATTTCAGCAGCATCTTTTCCGCGCCCTGCGGGTACTTGGTTTCCACCAGTTCCACCGTGATCGGGTCGTCGGGTTTGAGGGCAGCTTTCACTGCTGCTGCGGCGTCAGCCTTGTTGTCCTCGATGCCGACGATGGCCTTTTCCGCGCCGGTGATTTGCAGCGCGTAACGGATGCCTTTCAACAAATCAGCGGGCTGTTCCAGCATCACCCGATGGTCGCAGGTGAGGTAGGGTTCGCATTCGCAGCCGTTCACCACCAGCGTGTGCGCGGTCTTGCCGGTGGGGATTTGCAGCTTGACGTGGGAAGGGAATGCCGCCCCGCCCAGCCCCGCCATGCCGGTGTTCTGCACGCGCTGGATCAGTTCCTTGCGATCCAGCGTTTCCGGTTCGACCGGCTCGCCGTACAGCACCAGCTGGGCGGAAGCCTCGTACACGTCGATCACAATCGACAGCACGCGCGGGCCTGCCGCGCTCGGCATCAGGTTGATGTCTTTCACGATCCCGGTCGCGGGCGCGTGTACCGGTACGGACATGAAACCGTCCGCCTCGGCAATCACCTGCCCACGGAACACTTCCTCGCCCACCTTGACGATGGGCTTGGCGGGCGCACCGATGTGCTGCGCCACCGGCACGATCAGGCGCGGCGGGAAAGCCAGCCGCTTGATGGCTTTTCCCTGGGTCGCTTCCTTGTGGTATTGCGGATGGATACCGTGCGAGAAGCGGCCTTTGCGGAATTTGTCAAACAGAGCAAGCATGGTTGTTACCTAATCTCTGACCCTGGGAGGGCGACCACCGGTCGCCCCTACAATTCATTTCCCCCGTAGGGGCGACCGGCGGTCGCCCTTGGCGGAGGTGTTTCCCTGTCCGGGAGAAGGGCGACCGCCGGTCGCCCCTACGCCGGATTATTGGTATTTCGCCGCCCGCGCCACCAGCTTGTCCAAACCGGCTTCGTTCGGGTTGTGCGGAGTGCCAGGGTGCAGACAGCCTGCCGTGCATTTTTCCGCCGCTTTCACGATGTCCTTGTAAGGGCCGCCCTGCGGGTTGATGACGATGGCTTTCTTCTGGTCGTTGTAGGCGAAAATGCTTGGGTTGATGTTGATGCACTCGTCACAGGCGGTGCATTCCGGCGTTTCCACCCACACCGGCTCGTAGTCGGCGGCATTGGCGGCACCGCCAGCGGAAGCCGCCGGAGCCAGTGCGCCGTTGCCGCCGCTGGCCAGCAGGTTGGCAGGCACGCTGCCCGCCGCCATGCCCATCAGGGTCGCGGTCAGTTGCTGGGCAACTTCGGCCTTGGCTTGCAGTTTGATCGCATCCAGGTCGACCATCTGATCGACGCCGACCAGCGACTTGAGCTGATGCCAGAAACCACGGCGCTCTTCGGTGGAAGCGACGATTTCCTGCGCTACCAGCACGCGCATCAGGCGGTTCTTGCCATCCACGCCCCAGATATACGGGAACTTGCCTTCGCGCTCGTCGGCATCCAGCTCGATGAACTCGTGCAACTGCACCATGTTGTCGTTCCAGGTTTCCGGTGGAGCCTTGCGGAAGCTCTTGCGGAAACGGCCTTCGGTGAGGGCGAAGTCGGCGAAGGTCATCGGCACTTTCATGCTGGCTGGCTTGCCTTTTTCGTCCATGTATTCCAGCGCGTAGGTCGGCCAGTCTGCGTCGATGAAGGGATTGCCTTCGATGCTGGCGCAATCCTTGAGGGTTTCACCGGCATCCGGGTCGAAGCGGAACAGCGGGTAGGCGCGGGATTCCACCGCCAGCTTGCTTTGCTGTTCGGCGGCGTCATCCGCCACGCCATGTTCCGGCTGGCACACGGCGTAGATGTTGAACAGTGCCGGGCGGCGGCTGTTGAGGCCGTCGATGAAGCCTTCGATCATGTGGGTCATGTTGGAAATGGAAGCTTGCAGCACGAACGAGGTGCGGTGCGCCATGCCGATCAGGCTCATTTCCTTGCGGATTTCAGTCTTGCCCTTCCACGCTTTGCCGTAGGGAGCCATGTCGGACACCTGACCGATGAAGCCGGAAGTGCAAGCCTGACCGCCGGTGTTGGAGTACACCTGCGTATCCAGCACCAGCACCTTGATCGGCATCCCGGACATCAGCGCACGCGACAGGTTCTGGAAACCGATGTCGTACATCGCGCCGTCGCCGCCGACCGCCACGACTGGCGGGCACAGACGCCATTCTTCATCGCTGAAGGCTTTCCAGTTGAAATAGGTCAGGAAGGAATCGTGTTCCGCCGGGTCGTATTTGTCGGCAATGATCAGCTCGGCCTTGCGGATTGCCTTGAAGCCTTCCGCCATCTTGGCCATGTGGCCTTCGAAAATGCCCATCGCCATGGAAGGCGCGTCCTGGAACAAATGGTTTGCCCATGGGAACGGGTAGGGGTTGAACGGGAAGGTGGACGCCCACACGGAGGTACAACCGGTGGCGTTGATGATGCCCATTTCGGCGCGGCCCTGTTTGGTCTGGCCTTCGGTGTATTTCCACTTCAGGTTACGCAGGCTGTCCAGCAGCTTGGAAATGTCTTTCAGCCATGCCTGATTGAGCGGCTTGGTGTGGCCGTCGGCTTCCAGTGAGTGCGACAGGATACCCAGGGTCAGGTCGTGTTCCTTGTTGCCGTCGATGGCGGCGCGGAACGCATCGGTATTGCCCAGGTCGATGTTGTTCGCCAGGGTCATGCGCACCTTGGTTTCGAGCTGGTTGATCAGGTTGTCGATCTTTTCCAGATGCGTTTTGACGCGCGGTTGCAGCAAGGCGGTCACGGTGGCGGTGAACAGGTGGATACTGGTCTTTTCGCCGCAACCCAGGCACGCGCCGTCGCCGGACAGCATGGCGTGGTAGTTGTGCTTGTCGAGCAGCAGGGTTTCGAGTGCGCCGACCTTTTCGTCCAGGTCGTCGATGCGGCTGAAATCCGGGCTGGTGGTGGGCAGGTCGAGCCAGAATTTCCATTCTTTGCGCATCCGTTCGATGCTTTCGGCGGTTTGCGGTTCGGCGACCAGTGCGCCGTCGTCACACACGTCGATACATTCCATGCAGCCTTTGCAGGTGTACGGGTTGAGGGTGACGGCAAACAGCCCGCCGCTGCCTTTCTGCTTTTTCTCGCGGTTGGTGTAGTACGGCTTGGTGATGGCGAAACGGAAGTCGCCGATCACTTCGAGCAGGCGGGCGAATTCGCGTTCCAGGCTTTCCTTGTCCTTGCCTTCCAGTTCGGATTCGGCCAGCAGTTCCAGCACCGCGTGGTCGATGAGCTGGTTGACGTTGGCTGCTTCGCCCTTCTCGTCGATCAGCGCACGCAGCTTCTTTTCCACGCCACGCACTTCACGGCGCAGGAAGCGGGTCGGGTTGCCGCCGCGTTCGATGCGCATGATGGCGGAGTTGAATACGTCGGCCACGGAGTTGACCAGTCCCGGAATCGCGCTATCCGGGCAGACGCTGTAGCAATTACCGCAGGCGGTACAGTTTTCCGGCTTGAATTCGGGGTACTCGAAACGGATCTGGGTCATGTCGCGGTAGAAACCGGTCGCGACCGGCATCAGGCCGGTGGCCATGTACGGGTCGGCGAGGTTGCCGCTGCCCTTGCCTGCAATGTAGAAGCTGCCGGTCTGTTCCCAGAAACGGTGGATGTCGGAAATGTGGCCGTCGCCTTCCGGCAGTTGCTTGAGCATGACCGGCAGACTGCTGGCCTGCTTGCGCACTGCATCTGGGGTGACGCCAACTTGCTTGTCGGTGATTTCGACAATTTCATCGAAACCACGGCGCACGATTTTCAGGTTGTCTTCGACCACGCGCGCGCCCTTGCTGCCGAACTTGTCGCGCAACTGCTTTTCAATCGCGCCGAACAGGGTTTCGCGGGTCATGTTGTTGCGTTCCATCAGCGGCGATGCGGCGAAGAACGCGCCCTGGAAGGCGTTACCCTGCATACGGAATTGCAGCTCGGCGTTGGAAGCTTCCTCCCGCGCGATCTTGAAGCCGTCGACGTAGAACACGCGGATGCCGTGGTCGACGATGTATTTCTGCGCGTTGCGTGGAATCTGCGCCCACACTTCCGCCGGGGAACCGAGGTTGCTCTGGATGATGAACACGCCACCTTTATCCAGACCGTGCAGCGGGTTGGAGTGCTGGAACACGTTCGGGTCAGGGGAGAGCACCACGTCAACGTAGTGGTATTCGCAGTTCAGGCGGATCGGTTCCGGCGCTGCCGACAGGTAGTAAGTGGTCGGCTGGCCTTTCTTCTCGGAACCGTATTTCGGATTGGCGCGGATGTCGAAACCGAGCAGGTCGTACAGCGTCATTGCCAGATTCTTGCCGGTGGTGATCGCACCCCAGCCGCCGACCGAGTGCATCCGCACGGTGATGGAACCTTTCGGCATCAGGTTGGGGTTTTCGCTACCGTAGACCGACAGATCCTTGATCTGCGGGTAACGGCTCAGCAGGTCGCTGAAATACACTTCCTGACGCGGGGTGGCGGCGTCGCGGAAGAAGTCGATTCCGAGGTAGAAGAAACGCTTGTGCTTGCCATCCGGCAGCATGTTTTCGATCGCGCCGATAATGCCTTCCGGTTGCAGGTCGCGGCTGCCGAGGCCGTAGCAACCGGAATACAACGCAGGCGCATCACCTGCTTTGTAAGCAGCATACAGCGGGTAAGGCAATTCGCCACGGCTGACCGTGCCGTTTTCGATACTCTTGGTCATCGCCGCACGTACTTCACGCATGATCGGCAGGTCTTCGGCCAGCGGCTGGTCGGTACGTTCCAGCACCACGCAGCCTTTCTTGCCTTTCAGCGCCTTGCTGACCAGATCGCCGGGGAACGGGCGGTACATGGTGAGGTTGATCACGCCGACTTTGAGCTTGCGGGTGTCGCGCAGGTAATCGGCGACGGCTTCCGCCTGCACCACCATGCTGCCTTGCCCCAGGATCACGTAGTCGGCGTCATCGCAGCGGTATTCAGCAATGCGTCCGTAGTAGCGGCCCGTCAGACCGGCGTACTCAGACATCACTTTTTCGGACAGGTCACGGATGTGGTCGAAGAAGTACGGGCGCTGCGCGGCGGTGGCCTGCATGTAAGCGTCCTGGTTCTGCACCGTACCGGCCACCATCGGGTTGTCGACGCTCCACACTTCGGGGACGCGGCGGCGTTTGGGGCCGTAGATCATTTCCTGCGCCGGGGTCGGGCAGTCGATCATGTCGGACGGGCTGCCGAGGAATTCGTCGATCAGCGCCCGTTCCGGCACTTGCAGCGGCTCGATCAAATGGGTGGTGAGGAAGCCGTCCTGCGCCACGGCAGCAGGCGTCAGCGACAGTTCGGCAATCTTGCGCCCGATCAGGTTGAGGTCAGCCGCTTCCTGCGCATTCTTGGCGAAAATCTGGAAGAAACCGGTGTCGTCGATGCAGTGGTAGTCGTCGTGCCCGCAGTGCACGTTGAGGCTGGCCTTGGTGATGGCGCGGCAGCCGATGTTCAGCACGTAAGGCAGGCGCTTGCCCACCGCCGCGTACAGCGATTCGTGCATGAACGCCACGCCCTGCGCGGAGGAAAAGTTGGTGGCGCGCAAGCCCGTCATGGACATACCGGCAGTGACGGCAGCAGCGGCGTGTTCGGATTCCGGCTCGACGAAAATCAGCGGCTGGCCGGAGGTGTTGACGTGGCCTTTCGCCACTTCCTCTGCCCAGTATTCGCCCATCTGGGTGGAAGGGGTGATGGGGTATGCGCCTGCCGCGTCGGATGCCTCGCGTTCGCACATGATGACGGCGGCGTTGCCATCCATCGCCATGCGGATACCGGGATACTTCGCGGCGGGTTTTTCTGGTTTCTTGCTTCCGAACATGTTGACTGCCTCTACGGGTGAGAAGTTAAACGGTTATACACGGACGACCGGCAAAGCCTGTTTTCTAATGACGGCTTTTGCCTTCTGGCCTTTTTCGGTCTCCCCTTTGCGGTTCAGCCACACGATCGCCCCGGTGGGGCAACGCTGGATGCTGACGCGGGAGGCCAGTGCGTTTTTGCTGTAGTCAATGGTTGCCAGGTTGTCCCTGATCGTTATCAAGCCTTCGGGAGAGTCGTTTGCGCAGCGCTCGCAGGCGGTGCAGGCCACTTCGCATTCGGCTTCCGCTTCTTCACCGTGGTGCAGGTTTTTACACGCCACCCATAGCTGGTGGCTGATTGGATGTAGTTCGAATAAATGTTTGGGGCAGACATCGACGCAATCGCCGCAGGCGGTGCATTTGTCTGTGTCAACGACCGGCAGGCCGTTTTTGTCCATGGTAATCGCGCCGAATTCGCAGACGTTGGCGCAGTCGCCGATGCCGAGACAGCCCCAGGCGCAGCCCTTGCCGCCGCCGCCGACCATGGCCGCGCCCCGGCAGGAATTCAGGCCGACGTAAATAGCGCGGTTGTAGGAAACGTGCTGGCCGCCAGCGCAGGCCAGCCGCGCGACGCGCTTTTCCTGGCTGCCCAGATCGACGCCGAGGAAGTTGGCGATGGCGACATTGTTTTCCGCCGCATTCACCGTGCATTGGCCGGGGCTGACTGCACCAGCTACCAGTTTTTCCGCGAATACCCGGCAACCCGGCTCGCCACACGCGCCGCAGTTGGCGTGCGGCAGGGCAGAATCCACTTCGTCAATACGTGGGTCTTCAAACACGAACAGGAAACGGTTGGCGATGGCCAGCAAGATGGCTAGGGTTACCCCTAATGCGAGCATATAGCCTAGCGCCACGGCCATGTCGGCTGTGAAAATGGTGTTAAGCACGTGAATGTCCTGCGATCCTGAATATGACATTCACGTTACTAATATTTTGTGCGGCGCACTAATGATGTTTGTCAAGTTTTTATGGTGCGACGCACAACCTGAAGGGATAGGGGGATAACCGAAAAGGGATAGAAATGGATATTCAACGCACCGGGGAGGTGCATGGAATCCTATTTATTATCAGTCGGGTAGATGGCTTTTTACGAATTTGCTCGGAAATAGGAGCAAAAACGGGGCATTTGGAATCCCTCACTAGCGGTTCCTGTGTCGGGAGCGCGGAGAGTAAGGGATAAAGAACAGAACGGACAAAATAGTCGATAAACGGTATGATGACGACAGCCATAAGTAACCATTCCCCAAGGTTTTGTAATGGATCAGCAGTTCGATATTTTTCTTTCCCATAACAGTGCGGATAAACCAGCTATCCGTGAAATCAGGCAATTATTGGAAGAAAAAGGATTATCCGCGTGGCTGGACGAGGAAGAGTTGCAACCGGGCATAAGCTGGATGACTTTACTTGAAGCCGCTCTCTGCAATTGCAAAAGCGCGGGCGCATTTGTTGGCAGCAACGGAGTCGGCTCCTGGGAACGCAAAGAAATAGAAGCTCTACTGATTGAAGCGGTCGACAACGGAATTCCGGTCATTCCTGTTTTGCTGCCCGGTGATTATGAACAACCCAAATTACCGCCATTTCTGAGAACGCTGACCTACATCGACATGCGTTCGGGTATTACGCCGGAACTGATCGACAGGCTGATTTGGGGTATTACGGGCAAAAAACCTGGCCCATCCAGAAAAATACAACCCAGCATCCATCCCGACCGCCTGCCCACCGTCAAAGGCGAATTTTTTGGGAGGAAAGATGAGCTGGCACTATTGGATAAAGCCTGGAAAAATCAGCACACTCACATCCTCCAGTTTATTGCACCTGGAGGCACGGGCAAAACCAAACTCCTGCGCCATTGGCTGGATAATACTGAAGACATAGGTACGAGACTAACTTGGTCGTTTTATTCACAAGGCATTTCCGATAACAAACAAGTCTCTGCTACCCCATTTTTCATCTATGCTTTTTCCAAGCTCAGCGCTGCCCGAACAGAATTTATTACCGAAGAAGAGAAGGGAGAATACCTAGCCGATTTACTACGGAAGCACAGCTGTACTCTGGTATTGGACGGCCTGGAACCTCTGCAACACGCCAAATCGGAAATGCGCGGCGAGCTGAAAGACCGGGCAATGCGGGCGCTGTTGAAAAGTCTTGCCACTGACAACAATACACTATGCATTATCACCACGCGCATTGCCGTACATGAACTTAGCGATCGCGCCCACGTAACCTCCAGAAGCCTGCAAAATCTGGCTTTAGAAGATGGCGTAAAATTACTCATATCGCTAGGCGTCAAAGGAACAGAAATAGCCTTGATGCGTGCTGTGAAAGCCTATGGCTGCAATGCCCTGGCGCTTAGCCTGCTGGGCAATGCCTTGCGCATCCGTCATGAAGGTGATGTGCGTCAGCGCGACAATATCAGGATATTAACTAAGGCAGCAGGTAACAAGGACAATCGCCACGCTTTCAAAGTGATGCAGGCTTATGAAGACTGGTTCGCGGGTGCACCGGAATTGGCACTGCTGTACCTGCTTGGGCTATTCGACCAGCCTATCGGGAAAGATGTCATGCAGGTATTGTGGGATGCCAACATCCCCAACCTCACCACCGATATTTCCGAAGATGACTGGCTGGAAGCCATTGATACCCTGCGCAATGACCACTCCCTGCTGTTTGAGCATGAAGGCAATGCAGAACAGTTTGATTGCCACCCACTGATCCGGGAATACTTCGGTAAACAGTTACGGGAAACCTGGCCGGATGCGTGGCAGCGTGCACATGCGGAGCTCTACAACTACTACCGGTCATTACCTGACGAGGAACAGCCAGAAACGCTGGAAGACATGTACCCCCTGTTCCGCGCAGTAGAACATGGTTGCCTGGCGGGTCTGTACCAACAAGCCTTTACCGAGATTTACTGGAAACGTATCAGCCGGGAAAAAACCTACTATCTGGCCAAGAAAGGCGCTTGCGGAGACGACCTTTCCAACCTGATCCATTTCTTCCAGAAGCCCTGGGAAATTCCTGCTGAGGAACTGGACATCTGGAGCCAGGCCAGCGTACTCCGGACAGCAGGGCATCGCCTGCGGGCTTTGGGGCGCATCCGGGAAGCCATCAAACCTTTCACCGCCGCCTTAAAGCGTTACGAGCAATTAAATGACCCCAAGCAAATCGCCATTACCGCCAGTAACCTGATCGAACCCTACCTGACTTTGGGGAATGTAAAAACGGCTTTAAGAAATGCTGAAAAGGGCGTTAATCACCCAGACCCCAAATTTGTCCGGCGTTTGGAAAACGTTTCCATTTTCGCCCGGACTTTGCATCAGGCAGGCAGGACAAAGGAAGCGCGTGAACACTTTATCGAAGCCGAAAAACTGCAACACGATTATGACTCCCAATACCGCTTCCTTCATTCCCTGTCTGGCTTCCGGTATTCCGAATTACTACTGGAAGAAAATCAGTTTGGCGAGGTGCTTGAGCGCGCCCATTACGCCCTTGAAATTGCTGAAGCTACTACCCCCAACCCTTTGTATATTGGATTAGCCAGGCTGATATTGGGGCGGCTAAGTTTGCTGCAAGCTCAATTGGGGGAGGCTAACAAATGGTTGGAGTCTGCGCTGATTTCATTACGTGAAGCAGGCAATCAAGACCATTTGCCGCGCGGTTTGCTAACCCGATCAACACTTTATCGCCACATTAACCAAACTGACCTTGCCCGGCAGGACTTGCAGGAAGTGTTCGACATCGCAAACGGCAGCGGGATGCGGCTGCATTTGACGGATGGGCATTTGGAGATGGCGCGGCTGTTGTTGGCGGAGGAAGAAACCCCTCCTAACCTCCCCTTATCAGGGGAGGAACAAGACGCTTCTGCCACTGCTGTGCAAGAACGCCCCTCCCCTGATAAGGGGAGGCCGGGAGGGGTTTCTTCGGCGCAAGCCGAATTGTCAGCCGCAAATCATGTGCAGGCAGCCGCCAAACTGATCCAGGAAACCGGCTACCACCGCCGCGACCAGGAACTCGCAGAGCTACAGCAAGCCATCAGCTCTATTCCCCAATAACCGCCGCATACACATCCAATAACGCCTGCGCAGGCATGTAAAGCTTCAGCGCATCATCCTGCCAGGGCACGAACCCGAAATGCTGGTAGTATCGGGAAACTGCTTCATCCTTGGCATCAACCACCATCCCCACCACGGCAAAGTCCTCCAGCAAACGTGCTGTCCGCACTATCGCATCAATCAGCAAACGTTGCCCGATGTGCTGCCCCTGATACTGCTGGCCAACAGCCAACCGGGACAAACGCGCCACGGGCAAGCTCGTTTTCGGCAACTTTTTCAGGTCTTTGGGATTGAAATATTCCGCAGAAATTTCCGCCAACGTCGTGGTGTAAAACCCCACAATACGTTCCGGCTCCGAGGGGCGGACAGCAACCCACGTTCTGGAAACCTGCTTTTTCTGATGCTGGCTGGCAACCTGTTGCAGGTAACGGTTCAGATCATCCTGACCACAATCAAAAGCACTGCGGTCATGCTGGGGAGCCAGCATGACAATGCTGAGTGGATTGCCAGCCGTCATGCGCTGGTAACAGTGACACGATAACGTTTGGCGGCTTTCAGTAGCGCGGCATTGGGTTTGGGGGGATTCTCCAACGCATCCAGAAACGCCTGTGTATCACGTGGCGAAAGCTGAATTACCTGTTCCTGACGCAGGATACGCTCCGCCTCCTGCATGGCCGAATGCACCATGAACTGGTTGATGGAAGAAAAACCCGCCCACGAAGCCGCCTGCGTCAACAGGGCTTTCACATCGGGCGTCACACGGCTGACTACCCGTTCGGTTTTATTTTCAGCGTCGATAACAGTGGCCATTGGGTTTTCCTAAATACTATCTGCATAACATTGACCATAATATTTTGTTGCCATTATGGCAACAAATGTTTGGGGCAGACATCGACGCAATGGCCGATGCTGAGGCAGCCCTAGGCGCAACCCTTGCCGCCGCCGACCATGGCTGCGCCACGGCGGGCATTCAGGCCGACGTAAATGGCGCGGTTGTAGGAAACGTGTTTGCCGCCCGCGCAGGCCAGCCGGGCGACGCGCTTTTCCTATATTGCATTGCACAACCTGAGGGGATAGGCAGATAGCCAACAAGGGATAGGTGGAACTAGTCGCGGATTGACAATAGGGTTTTCAGACGCCTCTAAGCTTCCGTAAACGCCGCCATCTGGTGCAGGGCCGCGCGCAGCTTGGCGGGCGCGATCGGCTTGTGCATCAGGAACAGCCCGCTGTCACGCACTTCCTGCAAAATCGCCGGGCTGGTGTCGCCGGTGATGATGACGGCGGGAACCGGCTTGCCGTAAAAGGCGCGGATGTCCGCCACCGCGCCGACCCCGGTCAGGTTATCGCGCAGTCGGTAATCCGCCAGGATCAGGTCAGGCGTCACCGGGTGCTGGCGCAGCTTTGCCAGCAATTCCGCCGCCGATTCACCCGTCACCACTGTGCAACCCCATTCCTTCAGCAAAAATTCGGTGCCGCTGAGAATATCCTGCTCGTCATCCACCACCAGCACGGTTTTGTGTAACTGGATGATGGGGGCAGGCTGGTTGGCCACCGGGTTGACCAAGCGCGCGTCGCCTGCCAGCACGCTTAGGGTGAAAGTGGAGCCTTTGCCAGGTTCGGACTCGCAGGTCAGGCCAATATCCAGCAAATCGCACAGCTTGTTGACGATGGAAAGGCCCAGCCCCAGCCCTTTATTGCGGTCGCGTTCCGTATTATTGAGCTGGTAATACTCGGTGAAGATGTTGTCCAATTCCTCTTTGGGAATGCCGACGCCAGTGTCGCTGACGGTGATACTGACCGTATCGGCGTCCTGCTGGCGGCAGGTGAGGGAAATGTTGCCCTCGCGGGTATAGCGGATGGCGTTGGAGAGCAGGTTACGCACGATCCGTTCCAGCAGGATGGGGTCGGTGTGCACCGTCAGTGGCGGGCAATCGCAGTGCAGTTGCAAGCCTTTTTCGGCGGCGCGCGGCTGGTGTTCCTCGTACAGGGCTTGCGCCATGTCGTGCAGGTGCAGATGGCCGCGCTGGATGTCGATGCTGCCCGCGTTCAGGCGCGACACGTCCAGCAGGCTGTTGAACAGGTTGGCCAGCGCTTCGTTGGTTTTGCGCAGGGCTTCCAGCGCGGTTTGGCCGGTAGTTTTGACGTGCGGTTCGATGGCGTCCAGGTACAGGCTTTGTGCGTGCAGCGGCTGGCGCAGGTCGTGGCTGGCGGCGGCGAGGAACTTGTCCTTGGCGACCACAGCTTGCTCGGCAATGGCCTGGTTGGTTTCGGCGCGTTCTTTTTCCTGCCCCAGGCTGGTGATCAGGTCGAGGTTTTCAAACCGCAAGCGGATGGATTCGCGGGTGGTGCGGCTGTGCATCGCCGCCACGATCATGCTGGTGAGCATGAACACAAAGCAGATCATGCCCATGAACACGTAGGTAAAACTGCCTGCGCGGATCATGCTGACAATGATGGGGATGGAGGCAGGCAGGGCAAAGGCGATGAAGGCCGGCATCCGCGCCGAGCTGGTGGCTCCGCCAGCCGACATCAGCCCCGCGTAAATGCACACCACGAACAGGATCAGTTGCGGGTGTTCGGGCAGGAAGGCCAGCCAGAACACCACGCCCCATAATGCGCCGGTCAGGCCGCTGCCGAGGGTGAAATGCCGCTCCCAATGGCACAGGGCAGGCGTTTCTGTAATCATCTGCTGGGCAAACTGGCGGGAATCGTAATAGCGCCAGGACAGCACCGCCAGCATCAGCAGATACCACAGGCTGAGGTACAGGCGGTCGCCTTTCCCCCATGCCATCACCACCACCATCAGGCCGACGAACAGGTTGCCGGGAATGATGACGCCGAAATTATGGTAAAGGCGTTTGACCTGCTCGGTGTGGATTTTATGGGTGAGGGTAGAATCCATTCGTTGCTTCCTTGCTGTTCCTGCTGTCACTACCGCACCCGGCACACAGCTACTTCGCACGCTGGTAAGTGTCGCAATCTGAAAACTCGGCCTTGCGGTGCTGCTCCAGTTTTTCCAATTGTTTGAATGCCTCGGTGTTGGAGGCGTCAAGCGTCATGGCCTGCCGGTAATGCCATTCGGCGCTATCCAGGGCGTTATAACGGCCAAATTTGTCTTCCAACAGGGCGCGGCAGCCACCACTCCAGAAGCTGTGGTCAAACAGTGCCTGTTGTTGTTCACGTTGCCCGGCTTGTTGCAGGTGTTGGCTGATTTGTGCCTGCCGCTGGCGGTTTTCCTCCGCCTGTTGCTGGGCAAGCTGGGCCGTGACTTGCTCTTGTTGCTGGAGATTGAACAGGTAATAACCGCCTACAGTCCCCATGCTCGCCAGCGCCACGAGACCTGCCAGCCATGCACCATGCCTGCCCGCAGGCGGGGTATCTGGCAATGAGGGTGGGGAAGAGGTTTTCCGGGACGGCGTAATCAACGTGGAGGCAGGCGGGTGCTGATCTATGGCGGGTGTTGTGACCGGCAGTTTTGCTAATGCTTCCAGCAGGTCGGCAGCGGAGGCAAACCTGTCAGCAGGCTGTTTTGCCAGCAGCTTTTCCAGTATCGGTTGGTAGTGGGCGTTGTCACCGGTGAGTTGGGGGATGGGGGCGTTTAAATGTTGCCCAGCAATCGCGACAAGGCTATTGCCGGTGTAAGGGCGCGAGCCTGTCAGCATTTCATACAGCACGATACCCAGGCTGTACAGGTCAGAACGGGCATCGACGCCGTGGCCACGGGTCTGTTCCGGCGACATGTAGAATGGGGTTCCTGCCACCAGCCCCAGTTGGGTGGCGTCGCTGACAATGCCTTGCAGCTTGGCGATGCCAAAATCAGCCAGTGCAGCGTTGCCATTGGCCCGAAACAGGATGTTGGCGGGCTTGATGTCACGGTGGATATAGCCTTTGGAATGGGCATAGTCCAGGGCGCTGGCGATTTGTCGGGTAATCTCCAGCGTGGCGCTGGGTAGCAGGGGGCCAGATTCCAGTTGTTCCTTGAGGGTGCCGCCGGGCAACAGTTCCATGGCCATGTAAAACAGGTTGTTGTCGGCTCCGCCGTCGTAGATGTGTACGATATGCGGGTGCTCCAGCTGGGCGACTATGCGTGCCTCACGGATAAAGCCCTGGCGCAGGGCTTCAGTGGCAGCCATTTTGGAGGACATGACCTTGAGCGCGACTTCCCGTTCCAGAATGGTGTGACGCGCCAAATAAACCGTGGCCATGCCGCCTTCTGCCAACTTGCGGATAATGTCGTAATGCGTCTGTCTCAGGCGGGCTTGCGTGTCCCGGGCGTCGGTTTGCCGCTGGCGTTCGGCGGCCACTGCCTGGATGGCGGTTTGTTCGGCGTGCTGGCGATCCTGCTCCAGCTGGCGGGCTGCTTCCAACGAGACAGTGTGTTGGCGTTCTTCCTCCTGCTGGCGGGGGGATGCCGCGACTTCGGTGTACGCCTGTTCCTGTTCAGCCCGTTGGCGTAATGGGCTGAAATGATCCTCCAGATCCTGTAACAGGCGTTGTAATGCCGGGGAATCCTGCTGCTTGTGCCAGTCACACAAGTTGGCAACCTGAAAGCTGCGGAAGCCCAGTGGGGGCAGCACATTATCCAGCTTGACCGGGAATAACGCTTGCTTGCGCTTGCCCTCTTCAGCCTCCTCGTATACCCATTGGGAGCGGATCGAGCTGGTCGTCCAGACCACTACGACGCAGCGGCTGGCGTCCAGTTCCGCCCCCAGCAATTCATGCCAACGGATGCCGGTTGGGATGACGCGATCCCAGAACACCGACCAGCCTTGCGCTTCCAGTACGCTAACCAACGGGCGTACCCGCTCACGGTCTTTGCTGGTATAACTGAGGAATATGTCGTTCATACTTGTTCTGCTGGGCCACTGCTGCCGTTTGTTTGGGAATTTCTGATCCACATCCGGCATTCAGGTGACAGTTGGGGAGAATGCCTTTAGGATGACACTTGTCAACACGCTTGATTTTCATCAAGCCTTGGCCTATTGAATGTTAGAGGCTAGCATGGTGTTAAGTGTATTAGCATAATTATATCAGTAGGGTAGGAATGATGGGGAAATGAGCGATATTTTTCTCAGTTACGCAAACAATGATCAAAGCCGCCTGCTGCGGTTGGTGACAGCGCTGGAAGCCAAGGGCTGGGCAGTGTTCTGGGATCGCGCCATTTCCACCGGCAAGACCTGGCACGACACCCTGGGCAATGAGCTGGATGCCTGTGCCTGCGTGGTGGTGGTCTGGTCGCAACATTCGGT
The DNA here is from genome assembly GCF_000260135.1 of Thiothrix nivea DSM 5205. Lineage (NCBI taxonomy): Bacteria > Pseudomonadati > Pseudomonadota > Gammaproteobacteria > Thiotrichales > Thiotrichaceae > Thiothrix > Thiothrix nivea. The sequence continues at coordinate 2,705,728 of NZ_JH651384.1, forward strand.
GCGTTCACGTTGGGTGTATGAAGAGGCAGAAGAGGGGCGCAAGAAAGGTGTATTGTTTCCTGTCATCCTCGATCAGGGGGTGGTTCCGCCGGTGGGGTTCCGTGCCCTGCAAACCGCTGACCTCAGCCAGTGGCAGGGGGAGCCGGGGCATCCGGGGTTTATGCAACTGACCACAGAGATTGCTGCCTGCTTTGGCGGCAACAAGGCTTGCCATGACCCGGTGATCCAGACGCCCGATGCACCCGCCACCCTCGTCCGCCAGTTGGATCCAGCATTTGCCAGCCAGCCAGGGTTGGATGAGGCTGCCTTGCAGCAAGCCAAGCACCACCTTGCTTACCACCTGGGGCCAATTGCCGGTTTGCTGGTGCGCAGGGCGGCTCCGCGCGCCGCCAATCGGGCACAACTGGTACAATTGCTGGCCGCCGAGTTGACGGACGAAAACCAACGCACCGATTTCATAAGGAGGATGAAGTCATGAACACAGATTTCAAGCGTCTGCTGCCAGCCTTGCTGCTGGTATTCGCTGCCCACGGCGTGTGGGCGGAGGAAAACTGGCAGGCGGCATCACCCGAAGCCACCGGGGATGGCGCTTGCCTGCTGAGCACGCCCAAACAGACTATCAACGACGGGCAAGGCGATACCAAGGTATGGTTGGAAGTAGACAAAACCGCTGTAGTGGTCAGAACCCAGTCCAGCATCGACCCCGAGTTCAAAGATATTGGCCTTCAGGTAGACCAGGAAACATTCCTGCCGTTTGATGAGGTGCGCAACGAAACCGACCTGGTGTTTGCCAAAGACATCCAGGTGCTCACCCAGCAATTCATCAAAGGACATTCCGTCACCGTGTCGGCGCGCTTCTGGCCGACATGGCCAACGACAGGCGTCAAAACCATCCCGTTCAGCCTGATCGGTTTTACCAAAGCCTACCAAGAGGGGTGCGGTGCCATTGCCGAACCCCCGGAAGACGCAGCACCCGCCAAGGAGGGCATATCATGAAACTCGCCGTCAAATTCAACCTGTTCCTGATCCCCCTGCTGTTGCTGGGGTTCGTGATCGCGGGCTTCATCTTGCACACGGTGTTGCAGCGTAATGCCCGCCATGAAATTCAGGATCGCGCCGCTATTATGATGGAGGCTGCCTTGGCTATGCGCAGTTACACCGTCAAGGAGGTCAGGCCGTTGCTGGAGGTTCAGAACCGGCGCAATTTCCTGCCGCAAACGGTTTCCGCCTATGCCGCCACCCAGTTGTTTAACACCATCCGTGAACAGCACCCGGAATACACCTACAAGGAGGCTACCCTCAATCCCACCAATCCGCGCGACCGGGCAGTGGACTGGGAAAGCGACATCATCCAGCAATTCATTAATGATGAAAAACAGACCTTTCTGGTAGGCGAACGTGAGGGTGGAACCGGGCGTTCCCTGTATTTCGCCAAACCGTTACGCATCAAGGATCCGAACTGCCTTAAATGCCACAGCACGCCGGATGTCGCGCCGGAAACCATGATCAAGCAGTATGGCACGGCGAATGGCTTCGGCTGGAAACTCAACGAAGTGGTGGGGGCGCAGATTGTCAGCATTCCGATGGATATTCCCATTACCCGCGCCAATCAGGCGTTCATGACCTTCATGGGGATTCTGGCGGGGATTTTTGCCTTCATTGTGCTGCTCCTGAATACCTTGCTGCATTCACTGGTGTCGCGCCCGGTCAACCAGATTACCGCCTTGGCCGACCGGATTAGCAAGGGCGAGGAAGGTTTACCGGAGTTCCAGACAGGCGGGGCGCAGGAAATTTCTGCCTTGGGTGAGTCTTTTAACCGCATGAAGCGTAGCCTGGAAAAGGCTATGGTGATGCTGGGGGGCTAATTGCGTGCCTTTACCTTCGGCACGCCATGAAACAGTAAATGGCAAGTAACATGCAGGAAAAAGACAAAACTGTCATCGTGCCCCCATCCGGCGCAGGTGGGGCAGCAGCAGATGATAAAACCCGTTTTGCCCAAGATGGTTTGCGCGTCACCCTGCTGAATGACGGCGCACAACTGGGCGAACCCCATTTTTTCCCGGACAGCTTCCGTGCCGGGCGGGCAGCGGACAACGATATCGCCATTCCTCTCACCATCGTCAGCCGTCTCCATCTGGAAGTGAAACGGCAGGCAGATGGCTGGTGGCTGTATGACCGTAGCGCCAACGGCGTTTACATTAATGGGCAGAGGGTGGGGCAACAACTGCGGCTGGAACTGCCCGCGCTTTTGCAATTGGGCGACTCAGCCTGCTTCCTGCGTTTGGAAGCGCCTGCCACCCCTGGGTCTGTACCTCCGCCCAAACCAACAGTGCAACCCCCAGGCAGGGCTACGGCAACTGCGCCGACGACCAAACTGGGGTCTGCCCGAACTGCCCCTTCCCGCAAGGGCAACACTACGTCTGCGGAGAAACTCTCCAGGGAGCAGCTCAGGGAACGTTTGCTGGCTGAATCTGCCGCGCAGGATGCGGGCGAATACACCCTGATGGTGCGGGCGCTGATCCACGAAGACCGCAGCAAGCGCCGCCGGAGTTACCGGAAAATCATTTGGGGGACGGCAGCCCTGTTGGTGCTGGCCATCGGTTTGCTGATCTACCAGCACCAGATGCTGAGCAATGCCCACCAGCTGGCGATAGCCATGTTTTACGACATCAAGACGCTGGATGTAAACCTGTCGCAAGCGGAGGTGCGGCTGGAAGACCACATGGCAATTTTAGAGACCGCCATCCAGGAGACCCGGGGCGAGAAGCTGATTGCGGAACGGGCCAAGCTGGAGGAGGAGCGGCTCCGTTTGGCCAAGGAGCGGGAAAAACTCAACAATATGCGGGTGAAATACCAGCAATACGTACAGGAAGCGAATTCCCTCAAACTACGCTTTCCCGGAAAAAAGTCTTACGAGGAACAGCTTATCCTCAAGGTCGCCCGCCACTTTGGGGAAAGCGAACTGGAAGCACCACCGGAGTTTGTCAAAGAGGTGCGGCGCTATATCGGCTACTGGCAGAACTCCCCCCGTTTTATCAATGCCATGCAACGTATGGAAACAAACGGTTATGCCCCGGTCATTCTCGGCGCCCTGCAAAAGGAGAATTTGCCGGTGGGTTTCATGTACCTGCCCCTCCAGGAAAGCAATTACAATTCACAGGCCATTGGCCCGCAAACCCGCTATGGCATAGCCAAGGGGGCGTGGCAGTTCCTGGCCAGCACCGGGCAGGAATATGGCCTGAAGCCAGGGCCTCGGGCAGGTTCCCGCGAATACGACCCTCTGGATCAACGTTTCGACTTTAACAAGGCGACCGTCGCTGGGGCAAAATACCTCAAGCATATTTACAGCACGGAAGCGCAGGCATCCGGCCTGCTGGTGATGGCGGGTTACAACTATGGGCATAACCGGGTTAAAGGCTTGATTAAGAAAATGCCAGACAACCCACGTGAGCGGAATTTCTGGAAGTTCATCCAGCGTTATAAGATACCGCAGGAAACCTACGATTATGTCTTTTATATCGTGGCGGCTGCCGTTATTAGTGAAGACCCGAAACATTTCGGTTTCAAGTTCAAACCGCCGATTGAGTGATGGGGGCAAGTAGCGGCACTTTCATACTTTAGTACCGTCGTCACTCACGCCATTCGCCAGTAACCTTTAGTCATCGGGAGACGCAAAACAAACCGCCACTCCCCAAGCTGACAAACCTCATGACTAAAGGATGGATACCATGGACACTGTAATTCGCAACACAATCTTCGCCACCGCCGCTTTGCTGATGGCTGCTTCTTCCACCGTTAGCGCGGGTGATTTTGACTACATCGGCAAGGGTGGCTGGCGCGACATGCACGGTGGCTATGGCGACAGCAAAGACAAACAAGTCCATAATCTGGGGCAGTGCCAGGACTATTGCAAATCTGATTCCGAATGTACCGGGGTGGAATACCGCACCCATACGGATAACCATCACAATACTTACCATGTGTGTGAAATCCACCACGATGAATACGGCCATTGCGATACCTCCGGTGGCAGCAGCCTGTCGGGTGAAGATGGTTGCTATGTCCGCCATGCTGACCCGGACAAGCCAAAGGAAACGAATGGCCGCGACCCTGACAACTATGACCAGTGCTATGCCCAGCATTGGAACTGGATCACCTTCGGCAACTACAACCAACCTGAAGTGCATGTTGACCCGTATGACCACGGCAAGTTAAAGGCGTATCACACCGGCTATGACAATGGCTTTGAGGTAACCGTGCATCATGATTGCACGATCAGCCTGAAGTCACGTTACAACCACAAGTATGTATCCAACTGGGAACACGAATACAACCTGAAAGCGGACGGCAACCACATCGGCAAGGAAGACCAATACAAAGTCTACAAGGATGAATACAGTGGCCGTTACCTGTTCAAATCCGTGAAGCATGGTTCCTGGGTGTATACCGACCATCAGGGTTATGTAAAGTCTGATCCGCACGGCCAAAGCACTTGGGAAGACCGTAAGTACCATGTGAATATCAACTAAAACACACTAACCGGGCTAAAACAGGTGGGCGGCAAGGGGATGGGTCAAGGCTCATCCCCTTTCCTGTTGGGTATGCCGCGTGAACAATCGGGCCGTTTCCGCGTCCACGCTGCACACATGCAAATCCCGCTGCGGATACGGAAACTTGATGCCGTGCTGTTGAAACCTCTCCCATACCTCCAGTAACACTTGGCTCATAACGTTAGAACAGCCATTCATGGGGTCGCGTATCCAGATGCGTAGCTCCAGATCGACGGCATGATCGCCAAAGCCCTTCAGTAGGCACGCTGGCGCGGGATATTCCAGCACCCGGCTGACTTTTGCCGCCGCCTCCACGCATAGGTTGATAGCCTGTTTGACATCCGACTGGTAATGGATGCCGATGGGGATTTTTAGGCGTACATTGGGGTCAGTGTATGACCAGTTTTCCACCTTGCTATTGATGAGTTCGTCATTGGGGATCAAATGTTCTGTGCCATTGCGGGTGACAATAGAAACGTAACGCGCGCTTAAATGGCTGACCCGCCCGTACTGTTCGTCAATAACAATGGTATCGCCGGGCTTAATGGACTTATCCAGCAACAGGATAAACCCGGCAATCAGGTTGGAAAACACGTTTTGCAAGCCCAACCCTATGCCCACGCCAACCGCCCCACCGAATACCGCAAACGCGGTTAAATCCACCCCGACAATGTTCAGCCCGATCAGGCAAGCCAGTGTTAGTAGCACCACCTTGGAAATCTTGGCCAGCAACGCCTGGGTAGATGCACTCAGGGTGGTATTATGGTGCAGGTTACGTTCGATCAGGTTGGCAATAAACATGGCCAGCCACAGGGAAACTGCCACTGAAAACAAGGAGGAAAGCAGCCCATACAGGCTAAGCCCTTTGTAGCCACGGCTGAGCTTGATGCTGTCCAACCACTCAATGGTTCTGGGCAAATACCCGAGAATCTGTAATGCGGCTACGCCCCAGATCAGGGTGGCGACCGAGTGGCTGATGATCGGGTTGCTGATGAAGGCTGAAAACAGGCGGCTCACCGACCAGGCAATAGCTAGGGCGCTGATCTTGTCGAGGGCCTGATGGGGCAGCCCCAGCAATTCGTAAACCAGCGTAGCCCCTGTCACCCATAGCAGTAAGGTCAGCGGAAATGCTTGCCGCCGCGCAACCCGGACCAGAATCCGGCGCACACTATGCTTGCCTCCAGTGGGGGGGAAATGTTGGAACGTCCAGTGCCCGAAGTGCACGCCGACATAAAATGCCAGTATCAGACCCGCCGCGCCGATCCCTATCTGGGTCATCAGTTCCGCCGTGAACACATGGCGCATCAGCCATGCACCAATCATCTCCGATATGTCCAGAAAATCCTTCCAGAACAGTGAGGTATCGAACATATACTCTGCTCCCTAAGCGGCTTGGCATTGCCTGCCAGGTGGTTCTGGCTGCAAAAGCTGCTTACAGGCGGTTGTTGTGACTGAACGGTAAATTATATGCGCTTAAGTACCGGATTAATCATTGTCATATCCATTTCATCAACATCGTCAACAGAGATAACGATTACGCTCACATTGTCTTTGGCATACCTTGCTAGCGCTGTATTCATTAAATTTGTGCAGGCAATTGCGGCTGGCCATCGGCCAAGCTCGGTTGCTATTTCTGATTCATCCAGCATTGCTGTTAAGCCATCGCTACAAATTAAAAAGATATCGTCAATTTGCACGGGAAAACGGACAATCTCAGGTTCCAATATGCCATTGCCACCGATTGCGCGTGTCAGCACATGACCCGCAGGGTGCAGCTTGGCATCTTCGGCATTAAGTAAACCCAGCCTAACCAGTTCATTGACTTGTGTATGGTCAGTCGACAATTGCCTTAGATCACCATAGCGTGATAAATAAATTCGGCTATCGCCCACCCAAATGCAACTCGCCTTTTGTTGATGTAAAACAAGCACGGCAGCGGTGGTTCCTATAATGCCTGCTTTTTTCTCATCCGCTAGTCTTTGTAACTCGCCATGCACACCTTTTAATGTGTTGATGACTTGTTTTTCCCGATCTTCCAGCGTTCCATGCAAAGTAAGGGCGGCCAACATGGAAACGACCAACTGACTGGCTTCATCACCACACTGATGCCCTCCCATCCCATCTGCAACGACCCATAACCCCATATCTTTGCGTTCAAGTATGCTGTCTTCGTTAAGTTCCCGCCTGGCCCCTACATCAGTCATGGACGCGGATCGCCAAAAAAAGTCACCGTTTTTCCTCATTGATATTCTCCTCTGTACACGACTACATCCCTAAGTAACTGATTTATAGTTTTCTGACTAAAGTTATTGAGAACCCGCTGCTGGTCAATCCTCCTTCCTTGAAGCCAAGCAGGCTTTGAAATCAACATTCGTGCCACTACCAATAAGTGTAGTAGATTGTCATTATTTTTCAAATTGTTACCAGGATGATCAAATGGCGTTATGACAATTTTGGATGAACGGGCAAATGAATGCTGATGAGTGGGGGCGGAAATTCTGAAGAATGTACTATTCTTGACTATAATCAATCCTCAAGCATATGTTTTTTGGATGATTATTATTATAACTAATGGGTAGTGATCACTAATGATTTTTTCTACCGGTGCATTCTTCCGAAAAACGTTTGCATGAGTACTTGCGAGCATAAATAAGAAGTGAGGAGTGTTGCTTTGAGAAAACAAACTGGATATCAACGACGTTTGTCGCCTGTCATGATGGCTGGTGTTTTGCTATGCGTAAGTTGTACCTCACTGGAAGGTACGGAGTATGAAAAAACATCAGCTCCAGAGAAAAAAGGTTGGAGCGCAGAGGGGGCTGGCAAAATATCGGCAAGGCAAACGGCTAACCCTAATTGGTGGAAGTCCTTTCGAAATGCGCAGCTGAATAACCTGATTGAGCGGGCCGTCAGCGACAATATTGACTTGAAGGTTTTAGTGGCGCGCACAAATACTGCAGAGGCTGCTATAGGCCAGGTTCGAGCAGCAAGCTTGCCCTCATTGAGGGCTGGTGCCGGTGCCAGCTTTGATTCTAGCACTGGCGTCGGCTCATCAAGCCAATTCAATACGGCTACCTCATTGAGCTGGGAACTGGATCTGTGGGGTAAGGCAAAAAAAGGTGTTGAGGCCCAGCAAGCGGAAGTCCGTGCTACACAGGCTGATTGGCGTGCAGGTTATTTGAGCTTGGTTTCAGATGTTGCGATAACCTATTTCCAGATCCTACAGTTTGATGAACAAACAAAGCAGCAAGAAAAAGTACTGGGCGATTCGCAGCGTATACTGAAAACCCTGGAAAGTATGCAGCAAGAGGGGGTGATTGAGAATACACGTGTTTTACAGCAGAGGGCGGAAATTAATCAGCAGTCAAAAGATTTGTTGGAGATTAAACGGTTACGGGCTATAGCGGAAAATAGTCTGGCTACCTTGTTGGGAACGCCGGCAGGGAACTTGCGTATACCGCCAGGAACATTGACGCAAGATGTCACCATTATCGATGTACCCGCAGGCTTGCCTTCAGACTTGTTGATGCGCAGACCTGATATCGTTGCAGCCGAATATCGGGTACTTCGCGCCTATAACCTGACTGCCGAGGCTAAGCTGGCGCGCTTGCCGAGTTTTGGCCTGACTGGCCGCGCAGGCAGTGCCAGTTTCAAACTGTCTGACCTGCTCAAGTCATTTACTGTTGGTATTTTGCCTTCGCTGGATATTCCCATTTTTGATCCTGCTGTCAATACAAGGCTAAAAGTCAGCGAGGCTGAAACCAAAGTGGCTAGAGAGGAGTACCGCAGTGTGGTTATCAAGGCTTATCAAGATGTTGAGAACGCATTGGTTAATTTGGAGAGCCACAAACAACAGCGTAAAGAGTTACTGGCCCAGCTTGCAGAATTACGTTCAGTGGCAGGGACAGTGAACGAGCAATTGCGTGAAGGGATGGTATCACAGCTTGAGGTGTTCGAATCAGGAAGAAGTTTGTTGGCGACAGAAATGGCCGTGCTAGAAAACAAGCAGTTGATTCTTTCTGATACGGTGAGGTTATACAAGGCGTTAGGTGGAGGGTGGTAAAACAACAGGTATGTATGCGCGAGATGGTTACCATGTAAATCAATAAATTGGCAGAGGATGATTCTGACGGTTGGGTTATGAAAATAATTTTGACACCTGTTACACCTGTTAGTCCAAAAGAACTTGAAAAAATAACAATTACATCTGAGCAGTTTCCTGTTGGCCGCCAGGAGATGCCATTTTCCAACTACTCCGAAGCGATACAAAAAGTGTTATCGCGGCGTCATGCGCGAATTTTCATGCAAGATGGCCTGCCTTATATCATTGATATGGGTAGTAGCAATGGTACGGTGGTCAACCATATGGAGGTGCGCGACAGGCCCCATGCACTCAAGCACGGCGATCAAATTTGTTTTGCCAACAAGCTTACCTATACCGTTGAAATTGAGGCGGAGAGTGAAAGTTCTAGTCAAAAAGTAACACCACAAAATACGAAGCCCTTTTATCTTTATATGACACCTGAAGATGGTCAATCACCTATTGACTCAATTGTCATTATGAGCTTCCCATTCATGGTTTCAAGAACCGATGATGTTTTTAGTCGCTATCAGGATGATTTCCCGGAAGAAGTTAACTTTTTGTCGCGGCGACATGCCTATATCTTTGAAAAAAATGCATCCCTGTATATCGAAGACTTGAAAAGCGCAAACGGGACGTTTGTCAATGGGGAGATGCTGAAGGATGAGGCCATCCAGTTAAAATCTGGCGATATACTTTCTTTTGGTGGATATTATTTCCGTTATCATATCAGGATTGAAGGTGGGGGAGATAATCTTGAAACAGATGAGACGATAATCCAGCAAGGTTGCCAGCAGAATAAGCCAAGCCTTGAAACAACATCAGCAGCCGTAATGGTTGAGTCAGTAGAAAATGAAAATAAGACACTGTTTATTTCATCGGCAACATCATTTCTCGACATCTTTTGTTTTCAAGAGGAGGCAGCCAAAGAAAAGACGGGGGATGATGATAACGGTAATGAGCAAAAAAACATAGATAATAAAGCCAGTGAACGGCTCTTGTTTCATAAACAAAGAATCTTCTTGCAGAATCTCGTCGGCGCTTTTCAGGAAGGTGAGACGACAAGAGGTTTTAACCTTAAAATTGCAGGGTTGCTTGTTTTGGTTGTTATTACAGTTGGTGTTGGCTGGTACTTTTTAAATGCAGAGAAAAGATCAATAACAATAGCTTGTGATAGTGAAGACCATGCAGGCTGTATGGAAGCTTCGCTGGCGTATTTAAGTGCGGGAAATATTGATGGTGAAGTTGCACAATTTGCATTTAATGCTGCATTAAAGAGATATTTACCTGACTGGATTGACAAAGTGGTTAATCGTGAGGGTGAAGGCTCTTCTATAATGAACGAGCTGGCAGCCTTTCAAAATGATCTTCGTAATGCTTTATCTATAGAGTCATCTGGGAAGAGTGAGAATATATTGGTGGTCTATTCGCAGATGCCAATGAGCAAAGGGGATCTGCCTAAAGAGATGGAGTATGTTGATGGCACAATTGGGCTGTTAAAGAATATAGAGGTGCTTGAATCATTTGTTACCCAGCGAGGAGGGGGTGATGGGAAAATAAAGATAGATAAGGATGAGAAAGAGATAACCGATATTGTCGATAAGTGGCAGGCAAATACCGATACAGACCGAAGGATTATGCTGGATATCATCAAGCAAGTACCAGAGTTTGATGAGCTACGAATGCTTGTGTTCAGCCATATTAGGGATTTGAGGAACGATAAATCGCTCTATTTGTCGGCTATACGATCATTTAAGGAGCATTTAGGTAGCATGAGTGGTAGTAATGAAAACCAAATGCTGTCTGAAGTTGATAAGTTGCAACAAAAATATCCGCGTATTATAGGGCTGGATACGTATCGTGATGATATTAAGCTCTATCAGAAAATTAAAGACCTCGAGCAGGGTGGCTCAGGCAAAGTGTTAAATGTTCAAGAGTTGGCTGGCCAGTTTAAAACGGCATTATTTTCCAATTTGTATGCGCAAAATTTAAGAGCGAAACTGCCTGAAGGTGATGTTGCGAATCATTTTAGTCAAGCTCTGGCGCAATGGTATGATGGGTCGTGTGATGAATCGATAGGCACACTGGGAAAGATCCAGGATTTGCAATGGGTTGAGTTGGCGCAAGCTAAAATCAATCGTCAAAAAACCATCTGCCAGCAATTTGAGAAACTTAACAAAAGTAGACGTGAAAAAAATTATGAAAATACACTCTTACAGTTTTATACTGCTCTTGAAAAAGAAGAGGATAGGTATTTTGTTAGTCAAATAGAGCCAGAAATTTTAACGTATAAAAGTAAATTGCAAGGCAAGGCAGAGATGCTTTTGAAAAAGGCGATTTCTGATTGGGAGAATTATACTCGCCAAGGGAAAATCGAAAAGCTGCAACTTCTGGAAAGTGATATTAGTACACAGTTCACGGAACAGTCCAAATTGCTTGTTCAAGCGAACCAATATATTGATCAAGCAAAAACGATTTATCAGATGCTGGCTCTGGAATTGACTCCACTACAAAAAGAAAAAGTGACGGCAATTGCGGACGAGCTGGCTTACCAGCGTAATGCACTTGAGGATTTAGCGAAGACATCAGACAGTAGTCAAGTGGCAGAGGCAAAGTTAAAGTTGCTCAGGAAGTAACCAAAGCGAAATCATTCAGAGGGTATACTTTATATGGCAGATAAAAAGCAGGGGCCAGAAAAGCTGAATATTGCACTGGCCGATCACAGTATTGAAGGGATTGAGATATTTACCAGTGAGCCGTCACGGCTTTTTGGGCTGATGATATGGCTAATCAGTGGTTTGCTGCTTTCCGGATTGGTATGGTCGTTTTTTGGTAAGGCACCTGAAATCGTTGTTGCCTCTGGTGTTGTAGGGCCGGACACTGATGTTCGCCGTTTTTACGCACCAATAGCGGGTGAACTGGTCGATATCTTCGTGACAGAGGGGCAGCCGGTTTTAGAAAATGATGTGCTGGCACGGCTCAATGCCAGGGATGCCGTTGAAGTGGCTACGCAAGCCCTGGAGGCTCAAATACAATTAGAAAAAGCTGAACGTGAATTTGATGACTTTCCTAACCGCAAGCGGCTAATGAATCAGAAAGTGGCGGCACTTGAACGCCAGATTGAAGCCGCAAAACAGGTTTATGACCGTAATGTGGCTGACGGGTTGAGTAAGCTTAAACAGGCACAACGTGCCAAGTTGCAGAAATTGTTAAGTGATCGGGAAAAGGCCCGCAGTGCCCTCGATATTGCCCGTAAGGAAAAAACGAGTTTTGAGCGGCTGCTTTCCAGTGGGGGTGTTGCCAGAAATCAGGTGGAATTGAAAAGGAGTGAATATGCGGCTGCGCAGGCAAACCTGCAAGTGGCTGAAGCGAATCTTAGTGAGCTTGAATTTACATTAAGTCAGGAAGATGAACAGGCAACGGAAGGGTTGGAGCAAAGCTATCAGGATTTAATCCAATTGCAGATAAATCTTGAGACCTTAAAAAATGATATTCTCAATGAAGAAAGCAAGTTAGACATCGCATTGCGCAGCGCCAAAGTACAAGCAGAAGCAGCTTCCCGCGTGAGCTTTAATGATATTGATGAAGAAAATTTTTTGCGGGTACGTGCCCCTGAATCCGGGGTAATCACACAGCTAGCCTTTACGCAATCAGGTGACAAAATCCAGGCCAATACGCCTTTGGGTGGTATTGCCCCCAATGATGCAAAGCCTATTTTAAAGATTGAAATCCTTGAGTCAGATAGGGGTTTATTGAAAATTGGGCAGCCAGTAAAAATGAAATTTAATGCTTTTTCATATCAGCGTTATGGATTTATTGAGGGAGTACTTGAATACATATCACCAACAGCTGAAATGTCACAGGCAACTAATACCCCCGCTTTTAAAGGGCGTGTGAGTTTGGAAAAAACGGCTTTTGATGTGAAGGGTGAACAATTTGATATTAAATACGGAATGTTAGCGACCGCAGAAATTATTGTTGAACAACGCCGAATGATTGATCTTGTGTTATCGCCAATGAAAAGTTCCAGTCATTAATCAAAGGAGGGGAGGCTTGGGTTGAATAGGTTACTTGACCACTTTAACTGCTAATTCTTTTAGTAGCAGGAAGTTGAATTACACCAATTATTTAATGCCTAGGAGGGCGTAGAGATGAGCAATATTGTAAAAATCGACGATGAAGTGATTAGCATGGATAAACTCATCAATAACCTGAAACTCATGGGAAGGTTTGATGGGTTGGTTGAAGAGATTGTCCGGGCAAAACTACTGGTTCACGCAGCCAAGCGCAAAGGTATCGGCGTGAGTCCTGAGGACGTACAGGAACGGTCAGAGCAATTTAGGCGGGTGCTAGGATTACATCGTGCAAAAGATACGATGAATTATTTGGATGCCCTAGGTGTAACGCTGGATGATCTTGAAGAATACCTGACAGATCAACTGTACCAAGAACGGATGCTGAGTGAAATCACCAGCGAGGAGGCGGTTGATGGGTATTTTAAACTGCACTCCCCCCGTTTTGACAGTGTTGAGGTTAGCCATATTGTGCTGGACACGGAAGCTAAGGCGCGGGAAATCGTTTCTATTCTGGAAGATGATCCTGAAGCGTTTTCAGAGTTGGCAATGGAAAATTCCATTGCAGAAACCAGTAAAAATGCTGGGAAAATTGGCAAGATTTTGCGTGGTTCATTAAGCGGTGAAATCGAAAGCAAGTTGTTCAATGCTGAAGAAAATGCGGTTGTTGGCCCCTTTGCCTCGTCAAATGGGAGCCGTTATGAAGTATTTCATATTGACTCAGTTGCGCCCGCAACGCTGGATGATGAAACACGTTCTGAAATCAAGAGCATTTTAAAGGAAAGCTGGATGAGCGAACGTGCGAAAGAGCACCAAATTCGGGCAGCATGACGCTAGGCATGAGTAAAATTTTCAGTTTTCAACCGTTGTTTCCGGGTAATTAATTGCCCGGAAGCATAACTTGGTATGTCAAACCATTTGGAGTAGTCCTTTGAGTAACAGTGAAGATATCAAGTTCTTGCAGTCTGTCAAGGTATTATCTGCTTTATCCGAAGTTGAACTCGAATCGCTTTCAGCCGCTTCAAGAATAGAAAACTTTGAGTTAGGTGACAATATTTACAAAACAGGTGATATACCTGAGGGTTTGTGTATTGTCCGTTCCGGACGGGTAAGGATGTTCACCGAAGACTCAGGCAAGGAGGTGAGCCAAGGTATAAAGAAAAAAGGTGACTCCTTTGCCGAGGTTGCAACGTTACGGGCAGAACCTTTGGAGTTTTCGTTACGCTCATCGGGTAAGTCAGAAATTCAAGTCATACCCCGTGAGGCGATGATAGAGGTACTCAGGCATAATAAAGAGGCGAGTAAGTTTTATGCCAGTTATGTCGCTTTTAGCTCTGCGGGTGGTTTTGTCAACAAGCTGTTTGACCTTGAAAAAAAGATTAACCAACAAGAGTTGGAAGATTTTATTGGCAGTATTGGGGTGAAGCGAGTGCCAGCAGGGCATACGATTCTGGAGCAAAATTCAACCAGTGATCATCGGCTTTACGCCATACGCAGAGGTGAGGTGAGTATCATACGCAAGGAAAGCGGTGATGAAATGCATCTTGCGACGCTTTCTAATGGTGAGATTTTTGGTGAGAAAGCTTGCCTTACCCGTCAGGAGCAACAGGCAGCCGCGATAGCTGTGACTGATACAACATTATTGATTATTCCGGAAAAAAGTGTTTATTTTATTCTGGAAAAAAATCCCAAGTTGAAGGCAGTACTGGAAGAACGCATCCAGTTTATGGATCGGGAAACCCGACGCCAGAAGAAGCTCATAGAGAAAAGAAAACGACCGCTATTGCTGGATTTGTCATCCAAGCCTGGGCGGGGTGAAAAACTGCTTAAGCATTTTCCATTGGTGCCACAAGCTGAAGAAATGGACTGTGGCGCAGCTTGTTTGGCCATGATTTGCAAGTATTACAAGATCCCGATGACGTTGGGAAAGTTACGCGAACTTGCGAATGTGACAACCGAAGGCGCGACGATGGCAAGTTTAGCCAGGGTCGGCGAATCACTCGGGTTTACAACTCGCGGGGTGAAATGTACTTATCAGGTTCTACTGGGGTTTGAGCTACCCTTTATCGCACACTGGGAAGGCTATCATTACATTATTGTCTATGGGGTATCTAAATCCCATATTTGGGTTGCAGACCCTGGCCCAGGCTTTAGAAAAATGACGGTGGAGGAGTTTGAGCGGGGTTGGAGTGGAACCTGCTTGTTGTTTACCCCTACTACGGAGTTGGTGCAAACGGAAACCACTAATTCCCCTTGGGTGCGGTTTGTCAGTTATCTGAAACCCTATAAAAAAATACTTGGAAACCTTTTTATGGCCACCCTGATTATACAGGTTTTGGGTCTTGCGCCCCCCATTATTACGCAGAATATACTCGATCAGGTGATTGTGCATAAAAATGTGAATTTGTTGAATTTATTGGTGGTTGGTTTATTGATAACAACGGTATTTTCACAGCTAACCACAACGTTACGGGCTTTTTTGTCGACCTATATGGTAAGGAATCTTGATTTTACCATGATGTCGATGTTTTTTAAGCATATTATGTCGTTGCCGGTTTCTTTTTTCTTTTCCAGAAAAACAGGTGATATTCTGGCCAGATTTCAGGAAAACCAGACCATCCGGGCTTTTCTTACTGAATCAACCGTAACAACCATCCTTAATTTGTTAATGGTATTTATTTATTTTACGGTATTGTTTTTCTATAGCGTAAAATTAACCTTGATATTGATTGCTTTTGTCCTTCCTATCTTGTTGCTGACGATTTTGGTGACGCCTAAAATTAAGCAGTATGCAAGACAGTCATTTGAGGCATCCACTGAGTCTGAATCCATTTTAATGGAAACCCTGAATGGGGCTGAAACTGTTAAAGGGATGGGTATAGAGCGAAAAATGCGGATACAGTGGGAAAAAAAGTATGCCAAGGCACTTGATGTGCAGTATCGTGCGCAGCGTTTTGGAATATGGGTTGGGTTGACAAGCCAACTGTTAAGTGCCACAACAACCATTATTATTTTATGGACGGGTGCTAACCTTGTATTGGCGAGCGAGCTGACTATCGGCCAGTTAATTGCATTTAATGCACTGATGGGCAGTGTACTTGCGCCTTTAATGGGCTTGGTTGGGATGTGGAACCAGGTGCATGAGGCTGGCGTCGCTATGGAGCGTTTGGGTGATGTTCTGGATATCGAGCCTGAGCAAAAACCTCAGGACATTAGTTCCAGAATTGTATTGCCAGACCTTCACGGCGACATGGTGTTTGAGAATGTGTATTTCCGCTATGGAGGGAGTGAATCTAAATATGTATTGGAAAATATCAGCTTTAAATGTAATGCAGGTGAAATGATTGCTATTGTTGGCTTAAGCGGGTCAGGCAAGACGACTTTGGCCAAGCTTATGGTCGGTTTTTACGAGCCGGTGGAGGGGAAAATAACTATTGATGGTTATGACCTGAGCCTTATTGACCGGGAGTATTTTCGTGCCAATGTTGGTTATGTGATGCAAAGCAATTTGTTATTCTCTGGAACCATATCGGAAAATATCGCGGCTGGTGATGAAAATCCTGACCGCCAACGTATCATGGAAGTTGCTCAACTGGCCGATGCGCATGGGTTTATTAAAAACATGCCGCTTGGTTATGAAACGGTTGTGGGTGAGCGTGGCATGGGTTTGTCAGGGGGGCAAATACAACGCTTGTGTATTGCCAGGGCACTTTATCGTGACCCCAAGTTATTGATATTTGATGAGGCGACATCAGCACTGGATACGCAGTCTGAGGGGAATATTCTTAATAGTATGCAGGATATTCTTAAAGGGAGAACAGCAATCGTTATTGCTCACAGGCTGAGCACGATTATGCATGCAGATAAAATTCTAGTGCTTTATGATGGTGCTATTATTGAGCAGGGAACACACCATGAATTGCTTGGCCGCAAGGGCATGTACTATCAGTTGGTCAGCAAGCAGATATCGGGAGCTGAAAAATGAAGTTAGAGGATTTAGAGGAGGCCAGCCCGCCCAGTACAGTAACGTATGCAAAACTGTTGGAAAAAATAGAAATGATACGCTCTTCTGTTCGTTGGGCGCAGTCAATGGATCGCCCTGAGTTGCAGAAAATATTAACGCATTGCAATACACTGCGGGATGAAATGATGCAGCTTTCCTATAAGGAGCGGCTTGTTAACTTTTCGGCGAGCGAAAAGTTGCCTATAGTCAAAGAATCCCCATCGCAAAAAACCGGGAAAAAAAGAAAACAGGAATTGCTGGAGCGTAACTTCATTTTTGAGGGTGTTTTTGGTGAAAGCCCTGTATTGCTGGAGGCCCTGGAAATTGCTGAAAAAGCAGCCCCCACCACTTTACCTGTATTAATTGATGGTGAAAGTGGCACCGGCAAGGAGCTGATGGCGAAGGTGATCCATAATAACAGCTCTCGCTCCGGCCAACCTTATGTATCCATTAACTGCGGTGCCATTCCAGAGAGCCTGATAGAGTCTGAGCTTTTTGGCCATAAGAAAGGGGCATTTACTGGCGCAACTTCAGACCGTAAAGGGAAATTTGAGTCAGCGGATGGTGGCACCATTTTTCTGGATGAAATTGGTGAACTACCCTTGCAGGGGCAAGTGAAGCTATTACGTGTTTTGCAGTCCAACGAATTGCAACGGGTTGGTTCTGATCAGGTCACGTATGTTGACGCCAGAATTGTTGCCGCTACCAACCGCGATCTTCTGGAAATGAGTAAAAAAGGCTTATTTCGTGAAGACTTGTATTATCGTTTGAGCGTGATAAATGTGACATTACCACCTTTGCGTGAACGTCGTGATGAAATCACCTTATTGCGTGAATACTTCTCGGCAGAGGCGGCGGAACAATTACATGTACGCCCATTGCTATTATCGCCCAGGTTGCAGACATTTCTTCAGCATTATGAATACCCAGGCAATATTCGTGAACTAAGGAACCTTATTTATCGTATCTCTTGTCTGGCAGGGGGCGGTGTTGGTGATATTGAGCATTTGCCGGATTCCATTCGCCCTGGAAACGCGAAGCCTGGCTTGTCTAAAAAAAGCCACCGGCCTAGTTTGCTTGAGCAACCGTTAGCAGATATTAAAAAGGAAGCTGCTGATGCCGCAGAAAAGCTTTATCTGGAACAGGGCTTAACTGAAGAGGCGGGAAAAGTTGCAAAATTCGCAAGACGAGTCAACATGAATCGCTCACATCTTTGGACATTATTAAAGAAACATGGGCTTAACGCCGATGACTATAAACAGTCAACCGCAGGTTCATAACCCTTATGTGCCACCCAGGCAAGGCAGGCTCCAATTCGGTGGGTCTGCTGATGCCTGAACGGAAGTTATTGCACATTTTGCGGGGCTACTGTTGCCCGGTTTGCGCCCCAAACCAGTATCGGGGCATGGCGGTTAGTATGCGTGGGCCGCGTGCCGAGAATCAGGACAATTACTTGCTGGTGCAACCTGGGGGGCAGGCGGAATGGTTGGTCAATGAGCAGCTTGAGTCCCGGCGCATCACGGGTTGGGGAAACCAATGGTGGAGACTGTTGGTGGCAGACGGCATGGGTGGCCACCGTAACGGGCGCGAGGTCAGCGAAGCGTTAGTGCAGTTGGCGCTGGAGATTAGGCCAGTATGGGAAGTCAGCGTCTTGCGGCAAACCCTAAATCACCTGCATCAGCAATTGCTGGCAAGGTTTGGGCAACAGCACGACCAGCACAGCCCAGGGGCTACGCTGGTGTGGGTGGATGTACATGTGTCTGGGCTGGTCATGCTCGCGCATGTGGGCGACAGCCGTCTGTACCAGTGGCGGGAGGGGCGGCAGGCATGGCGGCAGGTTACCCATGACCACACCTGGCAGGAGTTTGCCTGGCGGGTGGATGCCGAGGCTGGTAGCCCCTTACCACAGGAAAAAGGTTTGGCGCAAGCCATGGGGTACGGTTCCTATGGGGTGCTGGCCAACACTGACGGCGCGCGCTTTCCGGCATTTTCACCCCAGCTGCACCTGGAGCTGGCAGAAGAGATGTTGCCACATGCGCGCGCCCACGCCGATGTGACCCGCTTGTCATTGCCGCCGGGGGATGCCCTGCTGCTGTCAACGGATGGCCTGTGGGCAACGCCGGGTCGGGATGTCCCTTCCTTGCCGTCATTGAACGAACTGGATTCGTCGGCATCCCTGGATACGTTGGCCGAGGATGCTCTTGCGGCAGGGGGAAGGGACAATACGACTGTCGTATTGCTCAGGCCGTATGCTTCCTGACTAAAACTCCACCCGGTATCCCACTCGGACAGAGGCATCGGAATACTGGTCGTTACCCTGAATGGTTTCGAATTGAACAAAACCCGAGCGGCCTTTGGAGAAAACGGCAGAAACCCCAAACCCCAGCTTGGCGTGGTTGCGGTCAGGGTCACTGGTACGCACAACCGATGGGTCTATGCCTGTCAAACCATCAGCCGCCACCAGTGTCGCTTCAATATTGCGCGGGTCATTGGAAAACTCATGGCCGATTTCAATGGATGCTTGCGGAACAAAAACGGTGCCTGCCTCTGTCCGCATGGGCTTGCTGGCTTTGACCCCAACGGTGCCCAGCAAGGAATCCGCTTCCTGTTTGGCCACCCGCAACGCCATCCCTTCCGAGGCTGTTGGCAAGCTTTCTTCATAGGCGTCAATGCTGGTGCGGGTATAATCCACGCGCGCATAAGGTGTAATGGTCACGTCGTCATAAAGGATGTCTTTGCCCCCGCCCAGGCTGGCTGAGAACTGGGTGCTGCCGGGTTTGCCGGTTGCGGTGTCATAGGTAGCAGCAGGGCCATCACCAGTGGTATTGATTTTAGGTACGGGGCGGGTAATCGTCAGGTCACTGTTGCCAACGCTGATGACCCCATCCAGGTAAGCCGTATCGGAAAGGGCGCGGGTGACATACCCGCTGATATACGTGCCTTTTGATTCCACCCCGCCTTCTATGATGTTCCCACTGTCATCCAGAGCCGATTGGTCAGTAAATTTGGCTTCCCGCCGGTCAAAACCCAGCGATGCGCCAACGATGGTTTGTTCATCTTCAAGCCGGTAATCCATGCCAACCGTCACTTCCTGGCCATCAATGTCAAACGCCCGTTCACCCTGGACAATCGTAGCCCGTTCAGGGTCAGTCGGCGTACCCGCTGTAACGCCATTACCAAAGCCTGTTTCATCGCTGGTTTTCTTGGCTTCGCCGTTACGGAAGCCACCATTGATGAAAAAGCTCCGGCGGCTATTCTCAAGCAAGTCACTGCTGGCGGTGGTGTCTTCCTCACGTACTTCGTCCATCCGTTCACGCAGGTTGGAGACTTGCTTCTGGGAGGACTGGCTGGTCGTTGTCCCACCGGCAGCAGCCTCCTCGTGCCGTAATGCGGAAACGGCAGTGTTATCGTTCGCATCGCTTATTCCTGCCACCCCGCCTGCTGGCCCGCTACAAATGGCTTTAAAGTTGCTTTGCGCGTTGCTTAGCGTAGTAGGCGCTGTCCCGGTAATCCCGTTCAAGCGTTCGCAGGTCTGGATAAATCCGCCTTGAGGTAATTCAGCCATTGCATTATTGCTTGCCAATATGGAAATTAATCCGGCATAAAAAATTTTCCCGCCATGAGCTGGCAGTTTTCTACAGCCAATAGGCTTTGCTTCATTTCGACGCATTACTTACACTCCTGTTTTTTCACTTTACTAAACAATCTTCATTAAACAGTTTTAGCACAAGCCAGAATAAATGCTCATGTTTTTTGATTCAAGGTCATGAAATAAACTAATAAAAACAGCGGCTAGGGTGTCTGCTAGGTAAAGGTATAATTTTAACAACCTATAGCCAACGACCCTTATACTAGACTTATCCTTTAAGGATTTTTGCGGAATGATAGAGGGCGGGTATGTTTGTCTGGAAAAAAATAACGTTTATCGGAAAAAGGATTGCGCTTTCATTTCTGATCACTTTGCTATTAATGGCCAGTTCCCCTTTTTTTACATCTAATCGGGCCAATGCTGATTACATTAATATTCCTAACGTGGCCGATGCCGATAAGCTGCTGATCGTTGATTGCTTGTTGCCTGGCTCAATCCGCCAGATGGGGACACGCCTGACCATGCTGACTGCCCGCCGCGCCATCAAGACCAGTGGGGCGGATTGCGAACGCCGTGGTGGGGAATACGTTCCGGCTGACCGTGCCAATGCCGCCAGCGCCCTGAACGTCTGGAAACCGCTGGCCGAAGCCGGCGATAGGCAGGCACAAACCTACGTGGGGGAAATCTATGAAAAAGGCATGGGAACCGCCCCTAATTACCAGCAAGCTGTCCAGTGGTACACCCAGGCGGCCAACAAGGGTGACGCCCGTGCCAAAACCAACCTTGGCAATTTGAGTGAGCGTGGCCAGGGGGTGGCGCGTAACCCTGCGCAGGCCATCAACCTGTACGGCGATGCTTCCCGCCTGGGCAGAAGTTATTCCACCGCCGAACCTGCCGCGCCACCACCACAGGCACGCAAGCCTTCAACCGCCAATGCACAGGCCGTGGCCGAAGCCAAACAGGCGCTCGAACAGGAACGCCGCGCCGCCCTCCAGCAGCAGGCAGAAGTGGAAAAACTGAAACGTCAGGCCCAAGCGGCTGCCGCAGCCAAAAAGAAAGAAGCTGACCTGCTGGCCAAGCAAAAACGCATCCGTGAAGCAGAAGCCGAATTGGCAGAAGTGGAGCGTGCCAAAGCCAGTGGCAAGGAACCTGTCGCTAAACCCCCTGCCAAAATTGCCAGCGCGGCGGATGCCCCCAAAATTGAAATCCTGTCACCCCCCATTAGCGCTATGCGCTCTATCGGCAAACCCAAGATTCAGGTGTCAGAAGAGGTTGGCAACCCGCTCACACTCCGAGGCAGGGTCAGCCCCGTCCAGGAAATTGCCAAACTGTCCCTGAATGGCAAAAGCATCCAGTATGACAAGCAGGGTGGCTTTAGCGCCAGCCTGCCCGTCAATGTGTCTGGCACGGAAGTCAGGGTCAGCGCAGCCAACCAGCAGGGGCAGAGCACGGATTTCAGTTTCATTTTATTGCCGCCAGAAACAGCTGGGAATACGGCTGCTGCCGATGCCCCTACTGACAAGGCATCTGTTAGTGGTGTTAATTTCGGCAGGTATTACGCGCTGGTCATTGGCAACCAGAATTATGCTGGCTTCCCTGCCCTTGCCACCTCCGTCAATGATGCCCGTGCGGTTGCGGGCGCTTTGGAAAGCCGTTACGGCTTCAGGACTGCCGTACTGGAAAATGCCACCCGCAGCAAGATGCTGGCGGCGTTTGATGCCTTGCGGAACAAGTTGCAGCCACAAGACAACCTGTTGATCTATTATGCTGGGCATGGTGAATTGGCGGGCGGTTCCGGCTACTGGCTGCCGGTGGATGCGCGTAAGGGTGATACCAAAAGCTGGGTATCCAATGCGCAGGTCACCAACTTTGTGGATGCCATACAGGCCAAACATGTGCTGGTAGTGGCAGATTCCTGTTATTCCGGCACTTTGTCGCAGTCGGCCATTCCGCGCCTGTCTGCTTCCAGCGGGGGCAAAAGCCGTGAGTGGTATGAGGCAGTGGCGAAAACCAAGGTGAGGGTAGTGCTGTCATCTGGCGGGGTCAGGCCGGTGATGGATGGCGGGGGCGGCAAACATTCCGTCTTTGGCGCGGCGTTCCTGAAGGCGCTCAATGCTGGCGGAACGGTACTGGAAGGCGCGCGGATTTTCCGTCGCCTGAAAGGGCAGGTAAGCAGCGCGGCGGGCGCGGCAGGCATCAAACAGACGCCCCAGTTTGCCCCCATCCGTTTCGCAGGGCATGAGGCGGGTGATTTTGTCTTCCTGAAAGATGGCCGCGCTGTTATTGACGGCAACCCCGAGGAGCCAGGCAGCCCAGGTAATGTACAGAGGACGTTACTGGCCATTTGGGAAAAGTCCGTGCTGAAGCCGGTTGAAGCAGCCTAAAACGGCCTCATTTTTTGAACATGTCGTTGATTTCGTCAACCTCTTGTTCCGGGCGTTTGTAGTTGTCGCAGTTGGAAAACTCGATTTTCTTGCGGTTTTCCAGCTTCTCCAGCTCCCAGGAGGCAATGGCGTTGGCAGGGTCGAGCGTCTGGACTTGGTGGTAATGCCATTCAGAGCTATCCGCAGCTTCGTAAGGGCCGTCCATGTCTTCCAGTAAATTTTTGCAGCCCTCACTCCAAGTGGAATGGTCAAACAGCCGCTGTTTTTCCCCCCGGAGGCGCGCCAATTCCAGATGGCTGTTGACCTGTTCTGCCCGTTGGCTGGCTTCCAGTGCGACTTTCTGCATATTGATGGTGTAATAGCCACCCCCAATTCCCAGACCTGCCATAGCCGTTATGCCTGCTAACCATATTCTGGCTTTGCGTCGGGGCATAGGCGGCGCAGATGCCGTTGCCATGGGGGAGGGGGGCAAGCGTTCTGAGGTATGTTCTGGCCGGGTGGGAGGCAGGATTGTAGGGTTTACTGTCGTAGCATGGGTTTCAGGCGACAGGAGTTCATTGATAGGCCGGATCTCCGTAACCGATAGCTCGAGTCCTGCCAATGCTTGCAGTAATGCGTTGGCGGAATCAAAACGATCATGGGGTTGTTTGGCAACTAGCTTGTCAATCGTGGGTTGAAAACCGGCCAATTCGTTTGGTAGCCGAGGCATGGGGGCGTTGAGGTGCTGGTAGGCAATTGCCATGGGGGAGCTGCCGTTGAATGGCAACTGGCCGGTGAGCATTTCATGAAAGACGATGCCAAGGCTGTACAGGTCGGTACGATGGTCGAGCTTTGTGCCCGCCGCCTGTTCCGGTGACATGTAACGGGGAGTGCCCGTGATTAGCCCAAGCTGGGTCATGTCGCTGACGATGCCTTGCAGTTTGGCGATGCCGAAATCGGCCAGCGCAGCGTCGCCATTGCTGCGGAACAGGATGTTGGCAGGCTTGATGTCGCGGTGGATATAGCCCTTGCTATGGGCATAGCTGAGGGCGCTGGCAATCTGCCGGACGATGTTGAGGGCGTGTTCGGGCAGGAGGGGGCCGGATTCCAGTTGTTCCTTGAGGGTTCCGCCGGGCAGCAATTCCATCGCCATGTAAAACAGGTTGCCGTCCGCGCCACCGTCATAGATGCGCACAATATTCGGGTGTTCCAGTTGGGCGACGATGCGTGCTTCGCGGATGAAACTCTGTCGGAAGGCTTCGGTGGTGGCTATTCTGGGGGACATGACCTTGAGGGCGACTTCACGTTCCAGTAGCGTATGCTGGGCAAGGAAGACGGTTGCCATGCCGCCTTCACCCAGTTTGCCCAGGATGTCGTAGTTGGCTTGTTTCAGTCTGGCTTCAGGCGTTTGGGCAGCTTCTTCGGCGCGTTTACGTTCTGCTTCGGCCTTGCGGGCGGCCTCGGCTGCGGCGCGCTTGCGTTCCTCTTCGGCCTTGCGGGCGGCCTCGGCTTTGGCGCGCTTGCGTTCCTCTTCGGCCTTGCGGGCGGCCTCGGCTTCGGCGCGCTTGCGTTCCTCTTCGGCCTTGCGGGCGGCCTCGGCTTCGGCGCGCTTGCGTTCCTCTTCGGCCTTGCGGGCGGCCTCGGCTTTGGCGCGCTTGCGTTCCTCTTCGGCCTTGCGGGCGGCTTCTTCCTCAGCCAGCCTGATTTCTTCCTGCTGACGCAGCAGCGTAAAGTGCGCCTTAATGTCTTCCAATAAGCGTGTCAGGGCGGGAGAATCCATTTCACCCTGCCAGCCAGTGAGGTTGGCTACCTGAAACATGCGGAAGCCCAGTGGTGGCAGGACATTATCCAGTTTGACCGGGAATAACGCCCGTCGGCGTTTACCTTCTTCTGCCTCTTCATAGACCCATTGTGAGCGGACTGAGGTTTCTGTCCAGACCACGATGACGCAACTGCTGGCGTCAAGCTCATCCCCGAGGACTTCATGCCAGCGCGTACCGGTAGGGATGGTGCGATCCCAAAATACTGACCAGCCTTGTGCGCCCAGCACATTGGCAAGTTGCCGCACGCGCTCACGGTCACTACTGGCATAACTGAGGAAAATATCACTCATGGCTGATCCGTTCTTTCATTCACTACTACCGTTGGTTGGGTATTCCCATTCAATACCGGATTTTAAGTTACACTTAAGAAAAATACTTCCATTCTAACAATTACAGATGGCGATTGCGGATTATAAATACTGATGAATATGGATGAGCATGAATACAATGCCTTGCATGGCCATATAATCGTATGCAGTCTGAACCGGCAGGGGCGGGCTTTTATTGCCAACCTGCGCCGCCAGGATCCGCAACAGCCAATCGTGGCGTTGTTACGCGAGGCTGAAACCCAACATGCCAATTTTTGCGAGCAGCAGCGGGTAAGCCTGGTGTCAGGCGATGTCAGATCGGCCAGCAGTTTGCGGGAGGCCGGTCTGGCCCGGGCAAAAGCCATCATCGCCTGTAGCTATTCCACAGCGACCAACCTGCAAACGGCCACGGCGGTGCGGCAAATCCTGGGCGAACGCGCAGACAATGCCGGGCAGCTCAACCTGTATCTGGCACTCAGCGCAACAGCCTTGCGCGAGGGTCTTGAAAGCGCCAGTTTCCGGCAATTGCTGCACCCTGACAGCCGCCTGAACCCTTATGTGTATAGTGAGGAAACCCTGCTGGCGCGTTGGTATTTCAATCAGTACCCGCCGCATAGCTGGGCAGACAGGTATGGGCAGCAGCAGGTGCATCTGGTGCTGGCCGGTTCCAGCCCGCTGGTGGAGGCGCTGGTTTGCCAGTATGCAAAAATTTCACCCTACAAGGCATTTGCGCCGCCGATATTCACCTTGTTGGGGGTAGACGCGGAACAGCAGCGGCAGGTGCTGGTAGCGCGTTACCCTGCGCTGGCGAATGGCCTGACCGGTGCGGAACAGGTCATTGCTGGCCTGTATGCGGTGGAATGTGATGAGGCTTGCCAGTTACCTGAAGGGGAGCTGGAGGGCGCTGCGCCGGTTACTGCCGTGCTCTGCTGTAGCCATGATGATGACTGGAACGCGCGCTGCGCACTGCGCCTGCGTGAATCCCTGGGGGGCGCAGCCCCGTTTTACGTCTATGAGGGACATGGCTCCACGGATCAGGTCGAGGATCTGGATGGGTTAGTCCCATTCGGAATGCCTGAACAGGTTTTCGATCTTGAACAGCTGGCGGCGGTGGAGCGCAATGCCCGTGCTGTGCATGACGCTTACCGGCAGCAGATGCAGGTCGCTGATCCGCAAGCTGCGGCTACTGCCGAGGGCTTGCAGCCGTGGGAACAATTGCCGGAAACTTACCGCGCTGCCAACCGCCGTGCGGGTGACCACATGCCAGTCAAGCTGGCCAGCATCGGTTACCCGCTGGAGGCAGGCAAGCCGTTGACGCCCAGCGATTCCATTGTGCTGGATGAGCCGCCTGCCCGGCGTGAGTTGTTGAGCAGGCTGGAACACCGTTCCTGGCGTTACGAGCGTCTGCTGAATGGCTGGTGTTATGGAGCCGTGCGGGACAACCAGCAACGCCTGCACCCTTCCATCGTACTCTGGGAGGATTTGCCGGAAAGCGAGCGGCAGAAGGATGTGGAACAGATGAAAAATGTCTTGCGGGTGCTGCAAGACGCCTGACCCCAGCTCTGGAAGGGTTCAACTTGAAATTTGCATCATCAAGCCAGCTTCCCCACTTCCCCGATCACCTCATCCGTCGTCAAAATCCGCGCATAACGGTCGCGCATGGTCGTGACCGTAGCCCTTTCCAGCTCCGGCGTGACAGTCGCCACCCCATCTTCCACGATTGTGACGTAGAAACCCAGATCACAGGCATCACGGGTGGCGGTAGATACGCATTCGTTGGAATACACCCCGCAAATCACCAGTGCGGTAATCCCCAGGTTGCGCAACACGTATTCCAGATTGGTGGAATTGAACACCCCGCTGGCAGTCTTGTTGATAATGATCTCATCGCCCATCGGCTCCACTTCTTCCAGAAATTTCGCCTCAATGGTGCCGGGCGCGGCATGTAAGCCTAAGCGTTTGTGCCCCGGCCCCCGGTCACGCCCATCGCGGGTCAGCGACTGGATGCGGGTATGGATCACTTCCAGCCCCGCCTCGCGGAACGCATCCTGCAAGCGGCGGATATTCGGCAGCACCATCGTTTCCAACCGGTTGAAATAATACTCCTGCGACTCGGGCGGCAGGCCGGACATTTCCGCGTTACTGAACAGCCCGTAGCCACGTTTCGCATCCAAGTATTGCACATCAATCACTAGCAGCGCGGTATTGTGCTGACGCAGGGATTCGATAAAGCCGGATTTGCGGGTAATGCTCTCGCGGTAAGTATCAATTAACGGGTCGGTGAAAGTCACCTGTGTCTTGTCTGTCATATCAGCTCGCCAGTGAAATCAGTGTATTTAGCAGCAGGTTTGCGCCTGCTTCAATGTCCTTGAAGGCCGTCCACTCATGCGGTGAATGGCTCTTGCCGCCCTTGCTGGGTACGAAAATCATGCCTGCCTGCGTCACCTGGGTCAGCATCTGGCAGTCGTGTGCCGCGCCGGAGGGCATGGTGTGGTGCGCCAGACCCATCGCCCCGGCTTGCTGGCGGATGGTGGCCACCACCTGTTCGCTGCACGGTGCGGGCGGCAGTTCGCTAAGCACTGCAACATGTTTCACAAGGTCATGCTGGCGGGCAACGGCAAACAGGGATCGCTGGTAAGCATCCGCCAGTTGCGCCAGAATCGCCGGGTCGGTATCGCGCACTTCCAGCGTGAAAACAGCTTTGCCCGGCACCACATTGGCCGCGCCAGGGAACAGTTGCAGCTTGCCAATCGTTGCGCGGCTGTTGCGCGTGCCGTATTCATCCAGGATCCGCTGTAGCTGCCCGGCGAAATCGACCACACCCTGGAAGGCATCGCGGCGCATCTCCATCGGCGTCGTGCCCGCGTGATTGCTTTCGCCTTCCAGCGTCACTTCCCATTTGAACAGGCCGGTAATGGCCTGCACGATGCCGATGGGGCAGTTTATGCTATCCAGCACTGGCCCCTGCTCGATGTGCATTTCCACGAAAGCGTGCAGGGTTAGCGGGTCACGTTCCGCCAGTGGCATTTGCTGCGCGTCGAAACCGGCCTTCGCCATCGCCTCCACCAGCGTTTCCCCATCCAGCGCCCGCGCGGATAGTACTACACCGGGTGACAATTGCCCGGTTAGCGCCTGCGACCCCAGCATCCCGCCGAAACGGCCTTCCTCATCGGTGAAGGCAATCGCTTCTAGCCCATGCTTCAGGGGTAAATCCAGCTCCTTGATCCGCTGTACGCATTCCAGTGCAGTCAGCACGCCGAGTGCGCCATCCAGATGGCCAGCGCCGGGCACGGAATCGAGGTGGGAGCCGGACATGACGGTGGAAGGCAGGTCGCTACGCCAGCGGGCGCTGATATTGGCGGCAAGGTCGGTATGCAACTCCAGCCCGGCAGTGGTGATTTCATTGCCCAACCAAGCGCGGGCTTCGAGGTCGGCAGGGCTGAGCGCCATGCGGTAAATGCCGCCGTCAGGCTTGCGCCCGATTTCGGCGAGGGTCTGGATGCGGTGTTGCAGGCGGGTTGAATTGATGGAATTTAATGCAGGCATCATTGTTCTTGTGTCAGGACTGGTTTTTTACCATACCCGACACAGGCACATTTTGCCAATGTTTCAAGCCCGGTATGGTATCCGCCCTGACCTGCCAGCCGAGAATGCAGGTGGCACTATCGGCTGGCAAGAAAGCTTACTTATGCTGCTGCTTTAACCAGGGTTTTGTTCAGTTTCACGATATTGCCCCCGGAGGGTTCGCTGTCTTCGTCAGCATTTGCCGTCGCTGCGGCGGCTGATTTGGGTGTGGAAGCTTCCTTGCGCCCATGACGCTCATACAGGAATTGCAGCACCGCGTGGCGACAGCGGATGTATTCCGGCGTTTCGGACATTTCCACCCGGTTGCGCGGGCGTGGCAGGTTCACCTCCAGAATTTCGCCGACAGTTGCTGCCGGGCCATTGGACATCATCACGATGCGGTCGGAAAGCAGTACGGCTTCGTCCACGTCGTGGGTGATCATGATGACGGTGTTGCCGAGTTGCGCCTGGATTTCCATCATGGAATCCTGCAAGTGGGCGCGGGTGAGGGCGTCGAGTGCGCCGAAAGGTTCGTCCAGCAGCAGCACCTGTGGTTCCATGGCCAGCGCGCGGGCGATGCCAACACGTTGTTTCATGCCACCGGAGATTTCATCCGGGCGTTTGTGCATGGCGTGATCCATGTGCACCAGGGTCAGGTTGTGCTCAATCCATTCCTTCATTTCGGCTTTGGACTTTTTGCCTTTGAAGACCTGTTTCACTGCCAGCTCGACGTTTTCATACGCGCTCAGCCATGGCAGCAGGGAATGGTTCTGGAATACCACGGCGCGTTCCGGCCCCGGTTCATTGACTTCCTTGCCGTCGAGAATGATGCCACCCTCGGTGGCCTTGTACAAACCGGCGACAATGTTCAGCACGGTGGATTTGCCGCAGCCGGAGTGGCCGATGATGGATACGAACTCGCCCTTTTCGATGCGCAGATCAACCTTGTCCAACGCACGGAATGGCCCCTTGGGGGTGGGGAAGTCGATGGATACGTGCGAAATCAGCAGGTGATCCGGGTGGTTGCTCGTTGTCATGTCTTGTCTCCTTTGATTCCGTATCAATTAACGCAGCGCCAGGCTCTTGTCCCAGGAAACCTTGCGTTGCAGGAACAGCATGCCGCGATCCAGCGCAAAGCCGATCAGGCCGATGACGATCACCGCCACCATGATGCGACCGAGGGAGTTGGAGCTGCCGTTCTGGAATTCATCCCATACAAATTTACCGAGGCCGGGGTTCTGCGCCAGCATTTCCGCTGCGATCAGTACCATCCACGCAATGCCCAGTGACAGGCGCAGGCCGGTGAAGATCATCGGAATGGCGGAAGGCAGTACGATCTTGCGTACATGCGTCCACCAGCTCAGGCGCAGCACCTTGCTGACGTTCTGCAAATCCTTGCTGATATTGGCCACGCCGACAGTGGTGTTGATGATGGTCGGCCACAGGCAGCACAGCAGTACAGTCAGTGCCGAGTTGACAAAAGACTTGTCAAACATCGGGCTGTCAGTCACATACACCGCGCTCACGATCATGGTCACAATCGGCAGCCATGCCAGTGGGGATACGGGTTTGAACAGCTGGATCAGCGGGTTGAGCGCGGAATAAACCGTCTGGCTCAAGCCGGCCACAATACCCAGCGGAATGGCAATAAAGCCAGCCAGCAGGAAACCGGTCATCACGGTCACAATGCTAGTCCAAATCTGGTCGAAGAAAGTCGCCTTGCCGGTATACGGGCGGATGGTGACTTCCGCCGTCGGGTCTTCTTTCAGCGTTTCAGCATTACGCTCCTCTTGCCGCTTGTAAAAATCAGCTTCCTTCTGCCGCGCGGCCTGGTGTTCTGTCACCAAACCTTCAAATTGTTCGAACACCTGCGTCGGGCCGGGAACCGCACCGAGTGATGTCACGATTTTAGGTGCGCCGATCTGCCAGATTGCCAGAAACAGCAGGATGCCTATCAGCGGCGCGCCGAAAGTCTGGAATAAATGCTTGGTGTTCATGTGCTAGTCCTCTTAAAGCCCTTCACCCCTTGCGGGGGAAGGGTTGGGATGGGGGGTAAAACTACGCCTTCTCGTCTTTCTTCAGCCCAATCTTGAAGCTGTCGATGTACTCATTAGGCTTTTTGCCGTCGTAAGTCACGCCGTCGATGAAATCACCGGTGGCTGGCTTGTAGCCGCTTTCAGCAGCAAAGTCAGGGAAGTCTTCCTTCTTCAGCTTGCCTTCGGCGATCAGGGCTTCAGCAGCTTTTTTGTAGATGTCCGGGCGGTAAACGCTCTTGGCAGTTTCGTCATACCAGGCATCATCCTTGTGTTCGCCGATCTGGCCCCAGCGACGCATTTGGGTTAGGTACCAAACCGCATCGGAGTAGTACGGGTAGGTCGCGTTGTAGCGGAAGAACACGTTGAAGTCCGGTACATCACGCTTGTCGCCTTTTTCATACTCGAAAGTGCCGGTCATGGAGTTGGCCAGTACTTCCTTGTCCGCGCCGACGTATTCCGGTTTGGAAAGGATTTCAACAGCTTCCTTGCGGTTGGCGTTGTTGTTTTCATCCAGCCAGTAAGCGGCACGGATCAGCGCCTTGACAACGTGTGCAGTGGTGTTCGGGTTCTTTTCGGTGAATTCCTTGGTCAGGCCGAAGACTTTTTCCGGGTTGTTTTTCCAGATTTCATAGTCGGTAATGACCGGCACGCCAATGCCTTTGGCAACTGCCTGCTGGTTCCACGGTTCACCTACGCAGTAGCCGTCGATGGTGCCTGCTTCCAGAGTGGCGGGCATTTGTGGTGGCGGGGTCACGGACAGTATGACGTCAGCACCAATCTGCCCCTTGATGTCATCCTTGGCAGGGGCGTACAGGCCAGGGTTCAGGCCGCCGGATGCCAGCCAGTAGCGCAGCTCGTAGTTGTGGGTGGAAACCGGGAATACCATGCCCATGTTGAATGGCTTGCCTTCCTTCTTGTATTCCTCAACCACGGCTTTGAGTGCGTCAGCTTTGATCGGGTGAACCGGCTTGCCATCCTTCATTTCGAGATGTCCTTTCATTTTTTCCCAGACCGTGTTGGAAACGGTGATGCCGTTGCCGTTCAGGTCCATGGAAAACGGGGTCACGATGTCGGCCTTGGTGCCGAAGCCGATGGTGGCTGCCAGTGGCTGGCCTGCCAGCATGTGCGCGCCGTCGAGCTGGCCGTCGATGACGCCATCCAGCAACACTTTCCAGTTGGCCTGCGCTTCCAGTTGCACGAACAGACCTTCGTCTTCAAAGAAGCCTTTTTCGTAAGCGATGGCCAACGGAGCCATGTCGGTCAGTTTGATGAAACCGAATTTCAGGTCGGCTTTTTCCGGCTTGCCGATGTCTTCGGCGTGCGCGGCAGTCATGCCCAACAGGCCGGTTCCCATGCCCATGCTTAGCGCCAGAGCCAGTGTGGCCTTTTTCAGGAAGCTGCGGCGCGTTGAATCTGTATTACTCATGTAAAAACCCTTTTGTGTAACCAAAAAAAAAGCCCTGGCGACTGTTGGGGAGGAGAGGAACCAACAGTGCCAGGGCATCTTTACCCAAAATCCCGCGCTACAGCGCGCAGGTAGGAGGAGTCACTTCGCGGCAGTCGCCGTTGACTGCTTGCTAAATTACAATGCAATGGTTGTGCCAACGTTTAGCCCCCATCCCCAACCCTTCCCCCACAAGGGGGGGACGGGAGCAGAAATGCCGTATTCAGAGGGGATCCTTGTTCCCTCCTCCCTTGCGGGAGAGGGTTAGGGTGGGGGGAAATAGCCGACATTCTCCATTAGCCTGCACTTATCTAGTGCCCCGCGCCCTCAAATGGCACGCAATTGATGCAGTGCAATGTGGTTGCTGCCCATGGCGATGGGCTGGCTGGCTTCGTGCAAGACCCAGGGCGTGGTGCAACCCAGTAACGGGATTTCATCGCCAGTGGGGTAGGGAAGCTTGAGTGCAGCGGCTGCCTGCCGGTAGGTGGCCGTGCGGTATACACTGGCCAGCAGGCGTTCCGGATTTTCCGGCGCATGTGCCAGTTGCCCGGCAGCTTGCATCTGGTGCAGGAAATAACGCCCGTGTGAATGCCAGGGGAAGTTGGCGGCGTAGCGGGCAAAGACGTTGAAGTCGGGCAGGAAGCGTTCCGGCTCATCGGCGGCGTAGCGGTAGCGCCCCAGTAACGGGGCACGGATCAAATCCAGTGGGGTATCGAGGTATTGCGGGCGGGAAAGCAGTTCCGCCAGCTGGATGCGGTTGTGCCGGTCATCCGCCCAGTGGGCAGCTTCCAGCAGGGCGCTGATCAGGGCCAAATGGGTTTCCGGATTCATGTCCGCCCAGGCCTGGGTGACGCCCACCACTTTTTCCGGGCCGTTGTGCCACAGGCCGTAACTGCTGGCGGCGACACAGCCAATACCGCGCTGGACGGCGGCCAGATTCCAGGGTTCCCCGGCGCAATAGCCGTCGATTTCCCCGTTTGCCAGCGCATTCACCATCTGCGGGGGCGGAATAACACGGATTTCGACACCCTGTTCCAGATCCAGCCCGCCATCCTGCAACCACGCCCGCAGCAGGTAATAGTGTTGGGAAAACGGGTATACGCACCCCAGTACCAGCTTACGCCCCGGTTCACGCTCCAGCAGGGCTTTCAGGCCGGTGGCACGTAACGGGCTGCTGTGCAGGTATTCGGGGAAATGGGTACGGATACCTTGCATCAAGCCGGTGGCCAGGGTGATGGCGCTACCGTTCAGGCCGATGCTGATGGCGGTTTGTATGGGGATGCCGAGGCCGTCGATGCCGAGGGTGGCCGCCAGCGGCATGGGGGCGAGCATGTGCGCCGCATCCAGTTCGCCGAAGGCTACCCGGTCGCGGATATTGGCCCACGACACTTCGCGTTGCAGGGTGACGTTGAGGTCGTATTTCTCGAAGAAACCACGTTCCTGCGCCGCCACCAGCACCGCGCAGTCAGTCAGGGGCAGGAAACCGATGCGTAAATCGTGTTTCATCAGCACTAACCCCCCAGCAACGCCATGGCGGCGACGAAGTTGCGGGCGGCTTCACCGATTTTCATGTTGCGGTCCATCGCCATCTTGCGCAGCAATTGGTATGCCTCTTCCTCGCTGAGGTTGCGGTGCTGCATGAGGATGCCTTTGGCTTTGTCCACATCCTTACGGTCTTGCAGGCGGCCTTTGTAATCTTCGAGTTCCTCGCGCAGTTTCTGGTGTTCCTGGAAACGGGCGATGGCGACTTCCAGCACGGATTTCAGACGCTTGCCCGGCAAGTCGTCGACGATGTAGGCGCTGACCCCGGCACTGATGGCAGCGCGGGTGGTGTCGAGGTCGCTTTGCTCGGCGAAAAACACGATCGGCTTGGGCATTTCCTTGCTGACGGTGCGCAGCGATTCCAGCGTGTCGCGGTCAGGGCTTTGCATGTCGATCAGGATGATGTCGGGTTGGTGGCTGCGCACGGCGGCCAGCAGGTTTGCATCCGGCGTAATGCGGATGGTGTTTTTGTAGCCTGCTTCATGCAGGGCGGATTCAAGGCTGTCGGAACGTTCCGGGTCGTTATCGACCAACATGAGCTTGTGCATGTGTTACTAAGGCTCAGGTAAAAGATAGGAAGCCGTATGCAAGTATTACGCCACGCAGCAATGGCCTATCCCGGAAACGGGCGTGGTTACGGTGGTACGCCACGCCCGTTTCCGGGGCTGTCAGGCTGGCATCAAGTTGCCTGATAGTACAGGTTCTGCGGGTGGTTAGCCTGTGCGAAGAAGAACCAGCGTTCTGCCAACAAACCCACATACTGTACCAGCGCTGCAATGGCCAGTAGGGTAAACAAGTTGTTTGTCCAGCCAATCACCAGCAACGTCACCGGCACTACAAACACCGCAATCAGGAAAAATACCTTGATGCTTTGCAGGAATGCCGCACTCTTGTGATGGAAAAACTCGCGGGTATTGAACGAGCCACCCATCGCGCCCTGTGAAATTTGGGTAATTTTCGGGTGACGCACGCCAATCGCCGTACAGGCCGTGCTCTTGCGCTTGATACGGCCATTACGGTACAGCGAGAACATGCGGAAACCAAAGCCCGCCAGCGTGAAGATCAGTGCCCAGCCTGCATACGCATCAATCTGGCAGCTACCCAAGTAAGCACCCAGCGCCGCCGCCAGCGTAAAGCCGGAAGCCAGCCCCAGCAGTGTGTAATTAATTACGGTCAGCGGCGAAGCCCACTCCTGGATGAACTTGATCGCGGCGTAAATCATGCCAGTGCACAGGTACAGCAGCAGTGCCAGCAAGCCTGCGACGAGGCCAACAATCAGGGTCAGTCTGATGTCGACATTACCGGTTGTTGCGATCACCGGGTCAATGCCGAAATAGTGCAGCGCCCCCCAGATAAACGCCATGCCACTGAAGGCAGGCAGCACAATCACTTCACGTGCCAGCCACGAGGTTTTCCATTTGGTGGCGGCGCGCCAGGCACGCTCCGGGCGGCCCAGGTGGAAGAAGGACGCAAACAACCCCAAACCCATCAGGATCAGTACCACCACCGTACCCGTGATGTACAGGTTCAGCGGAGCAACGTCGCCCACCACCCCAAACGTGTTGTAAACCTGACCGGTATACAGCGCCAGGAACAGACCTTGACCCGCGCCGATCAGCGTCGTCAGAAAAATAACCGAAAAAGCAGGATGCATACTCAGTCTCCTTAGAACAGGAAGTCGTCCAGCGACGGCAGATCGCTAGTCGGCGCGCGCTGTTCTTCTTTCTTCAATGGGTTATCGACACGGTTCAGGGCTTCTTCCGTCACATGCGCCTTGGTCTTCTGCCGTGGCAGGTAATGGTTGGCCGGGCGGGTGCCCCATTCCGGCATCAACTGATAGCCGCCGCGTTCCGCGATAGCGGTGGACACTTCCGAATCCGGGTCATGCACATCGCCAAACAGACGTGCACTGGTCGGGCAGGCCAGTACGCAGGAAGGCTTGCGGCGTTCTTCCGGCAGGCTCATGTCGTAGATGCGGTCGACGCACAGGGTGCATTTCTTCATCACCTTCTGCTTTTCGTCGATTTCGCGCGCACCGTAAGGGCAAGCCCACGAGCAGTACTTGCAGCCGATGCACTTGTCGTAATCGACCAGCACGATGCCGTCTTCCTTGCGCTTGTAGCTGGCACCGGTCGGGCACACCGGCACGCACGGCGGGTCTTCGCAATGCAGGCAGCTTTTCGGGAAGTGCACCGTTTCCACTTTCGGGTATTCGCCGACTTCAAAGGTTTGCACGCGGTTGAAGAAGGTGCCCGTCGGGTCTTTGCCATACGGGTTCTTGTCAACCATGCCACCGCCGCCTTCACTGGAGGTGTTCCATTCCTTGCAGGAAGTGACGCAGGCGCTACAGCCCACGCACACGTTGAGGTCGATGACCAAAGCCAATTGGGTCATGTTATTTACCCCCCTTGAAACGATTCTTGAACAGGCCGGAACCGCCGATAAAGGTCTGCCACTTGCCGACGGGCTTGGCCATACCGGGGTAGCGCGGCTGGGTCGGGAACTGCGGGAAGGTGGAACCCTGTTCCTTTTTATCCGCTTTGTACACTTTCACACGTACATCGAACCACGCCGCCTGACCGGTCAGCGGGTCGGAGTTGGAATAGTGCTGGCCTTCCGGCTGGTTGGGCAGTTCCTCGCCGATGATGTGGTTGAGCAGGAAACCGCGCTGGCATTCGTTGGCATCTTTTTCCAGTGCCCAGGCACCAGAGGCTTTGCCAATCGCGTTCCACGTCCACACGGTGTTCGGCTCGACCGATTGTGAGTAACGCGCCTGACAGCGCACGCGACCGTGGACAGATTCCACCCAGATCCAGTCGCCATCCTCGAAGCCATATTTCGTACCCACACTCGGGTGCATGTGCAGGTAGTTGTGCGCATGAATCTGGCGCAACCAGGCATTCTGTGAATCCCACGAGTGATACATCGCCATCGGACGTTGGGTCAGGGCGCTGAGCGGGAATTCGTTCTTGTTGATGGTTTCGTTTTCGAGCGGCTCGTAATAGAACGGCAGCGCATCGAAGAAACGTTCAACCCGCTTACGCAGGCGATCCGGCGGTTGTTTGCCGTGGGAAATGCCCTGCGCGGCGCGGCGGAACTTGTGCAGCACTTCGGAATACAGGTGGATATTGATCGGCTCGGCATGACGGGTCATGCCGTTGGCCTTCGCCCATTGCAGGTAGCCCATGTTCCAGTTGCGCATGTATTGGTAGGACTTCGGCATCACGTGGTGGTGCATGCAATTGTTCTTGGCGTACTGTTCCCACTGGTTAGGGTTCGGTTCGCCACGCATGGATTTTTCACCACTCTGGCCGCGCCAACCACTCAGGAAGCCGATACCGGAACCAGGCGCGGTTTCAAAGTTGGTGATGAAGTCCGGGTAGTCGCGGAATTTGCGCTTGCCATCCTTGTCGGTGAAGGCCGGGAAGCCGAGGCGGGAGCCCAGCTCGATCAGGACTTCCTGAAACGGTTTACAGTCGCCGGTCACGGGCAGGATCGGAATCCGCACGGAATCGACTGGGCCGTCGTATTCGGAAATCGGGCGATCCAGCATCGACATCACGTCGTAGCGTTCCAGATAAGTCGTATCCGGCAGGATCAGGTCGGCGAACGCAGTCATTTCGGAGTGGAACGCATCACACACCACCAGGAACGGGATTTTGTACTCGCCGTTTTCGTCCTTGTCCTTGAGCATGTTGCGGACTTCGGTGGTGTTCATGGACGAGTTCCACGCCATGTTCGCCATGAAAATCAGCAGGGTGTCGAGTTTGTACGGGTCGCCGCGCCACGCGTTGGTTATCACGTTGTGCATCAGGCCGTGCACGGAGAGTGGGTATTCCCACGAGAAACCCTTGTCGACGCGTACCGGTTCGCCCTTGTCGTCAACGAACAGGTCATCCGGATCAGCAGGCCAGCCCAGCGGCATACCTTCCAGCGGTGTGTTGGGTTTCACATCGCCCGGTGAAGTTGGCGTTTTCGGGCACGGCGGAATCGGGCGCGGGTACGGCGCTTTGTGGCGGAAACCACCCGGACGGTCAATCGTACCCAGCAGCGACATCAGGATACTGAGCGCGCGGATGGTGTGGAAACCGTTGGAGTGCGCCGCCAAACCGCGCATGGCGTGGAATGCCACCGGGTTGCCGGTCACGTGGTCGTGCTCGTTACCCCATACGTCAGTCCAGGCAATCGGCAGTTCGATTTTTTGGTCACGCGCGGTGATACCCATTTCGTGAGCCAGCCGCTTGATGGTGGCCGCCGGGATGCCGGTGATGCCTTCCGCCCATTCAGCGGTGTAGGCTTCCACGCGCTCGCGCAGCAGCTGGAAGGAAGGTTTGACCGGTGTGCCGTCTTTCAGCTTGAAGTCG
This sequence comes from Thiothrix nivea DSM 5205, assembly GCF_000260135.1. Classification (NCBI taxonomy): domain Bacteria; kingdom Pseudomonadati; phylum Pseudomonadota; class Gammaproteobacteria; order Thiotrichales; family Thiotrichaceae; genus Thiothrix; species Thiothrix nivea. The sequence continues at coordinate 2,743,465 of NZ_JH651384.1, forward strand.
CCGGTCAGGAACGGGTCAGCGCCGGGGGTGTGGGTAGAAATCGGCTTGTTGAGGTCGCGATCCCACCACAGCTTGTTCTGCGGATCGAAGCAGCCTTCTTCCAGCGGCACTTCAAAACGCAGGAACATACCGTATTCCGGGTTGTTCGGATCCATGTTGACCAGTTCCGGCCCGTTGGTGTAATTCACCACGAAGTCACGGTCATACAAGCCCTGCTCAATAATTTCGCGGATGATTGCCAGCAGTAATGCGCCGTCGGTGCCGGGGCGGATCGGAATCCATTCGTCAGCCACCGCCGCATAGCCTGTACGCACCGGGTTGATGGCGATCAGGCGGCCACCGTTGCGCTTGAAGTGCGACAGTTCGATTTTCAGCGGGTTGGAATGGTGATCTTCCGCCGTACCGATCATGACAAACAGTTTGGCATGGTGCAGGTCAGGGCCACCGAATTCCCAGAAGGAACCGCCGATGGAATAGATCATGCCCGCCGCCATGTTGACCGAGCAGAAACCGCCGTGCGCGGCATAGTTCGGCGTACCGAACTGTTTGGCGAACAAACCGGTCAGCGCCTGCATCTGGTCGCGCCCGGTAAACAGGCCGAACTTCTTCGGGTCGGTCGCGCGGATATGCTTGAGGCGGGTTTCCAGCGTGTCGAAAGCTTCTTCCCACGTAATCGGTTCGAACTGGCCTTCGCCACGGGTCGCGTTGGCCTTGCGCCGCAGCGGTTGGGTCAGTCGTGCAGGGGAGTACTGCTTCATGATGCCGGAGGAGCCCTTCGCGCAGATCACGCCCTTATTGAGCGGGTGATCCGGGTTGCCCTCGATGTATTTCACCTCACCGTTCTTGAGGTGGACGTTGATGCCGCAGCGGCACGCGCACATGTAACACGTGGTGCTTTTGATCTCGGTTGCCTGGCTAGTTTGGGTAGTCATAATCAGTATGTAACTAAATAAGGATTTACTGAAATAGTAGTGTAGCCCGATAGTGCGTGAGATAAGTCAAGGAATCAATAAAAAAATTTATTTCTATGAATAGAATTTATTGATTGAAGTATTGCATCTGCCCCGTTTCTGGTGTGCTTTAATCAAAGGGCGCTAGAGGAGGAGTACAATCATGCAGAGAATACACGACTTGGGTCATTGGCTGGGCAAGCTTGGTGATTTTGCCGTGGAGGCTTTCCACATTCTGGGTTTGTTCGTCATTGGCGGCACCATCGTCTGGACAGCCGCCCACACCTATCTCGTCGATATTATGAGTAAACCGTATGCAACGCTGGACGACATCCTGTTGCTGTTTATCTATCTGGAACTGGGGGCGATGGTGGGCATTTTCTTCCGTACCCACCGCTTGCCGGTCATCTTCTTGTTGTTCATTTCCATGACGGCGTTGACCCGCTATCTGGCGATTGACCTGAAAGATTTCGACAATATGAAAATCATCACCATTGTGTCGGCCATCCTGCTGCTGTCATTCGCCACGCTGGTGCTGCGTTTCAGCGAAAAACGCTTTGCCGCGTCAGACATGGAAGGCTCCACCCGGCAAGATGTGAGTGACCATAAGGAAACCATGTCCTCGTAAGCGGGAACAGAGGTAGGGACTGTCACATTACTGAAGCAGATTTTTGCTAATTTGGCGTCATCTCCCCCTATCTCACGGTTTGACCACCCCATCCTTTTGCAGGTAATGCGTTTCTATGCTTGAACGATACACAGGCTGCACGGTCAGCGATGCTTACGCCACTGGTGCGCATGGCATCCATATGCCGCGCTACCCCTATTACGCCGACTATGACCAACCTGGGAACTGTCATTATTACTACCGGCGTTCGAGGGAATACCTTGCCTGCCAAACCGCGCGCTTCCTGCTGATCGGGGGCGAGGCGACCACGCTGGCCAAGGAGGGCGTGATTGACCCCGGCAGCGAGTTGAATGCCTGGTGGCACGGCTTTTTCCGCGAACATTTCGGCGGGCAAATGGGCGAGGTGGCCAAATACGCGGGCGGGTACACCTATCTCGAATATCTCGGTAATCACCCGGAAGCGAAACTGGTTGTACCGCACCCTTATCCGCCTGGCCAGATTGGCCGTGACCATTATTATCTGGAAAACCCGGATGTGATTGTGCACCTGAATGACAAGGGGCAGATGGCGGACATTTCCTCCCATTGCATTCCCTATCAGGTGTATGACGCCGCTACCTTCGCTGGCCACGTCTGGCGGGAGGCATGGGAACTGCCGTTCGTCATCAAGCTGGCGGCCCCTTCCGGCGGCGGTGATGGCGTGGCCATCTGCCACACGGATGAGGATGTGGCAGCCGCGCAAATCCGTTTCGGTGGGCATCGGGTCAAGGTTGAAGCCTTCATCGGCGGCTATGAAAACAACTACAACATCAACCTGCACGTTGACCGTGGCGGCTCCATCCGTTTCATTGGGGGTTCCTCGCAGCGGGTTTCCGCTGCCGCCCGTTACGAAGGCAATTACATCGACCTTGGCTGGTATCCTGAACCGGAACTGGAAGCGTTATGCGTCGAAATTGCCCACAACGCTTGGAAACTGGGCTGGTTTGGCGTGTGCGGGCTGGATGTGATCCAGGCAGCGGATGGCAAGCTGTATTTCATTGACCCGAATTTCCGCCTCAATGGCTCCACCCCGTTCCATTTTATCCGCAGCCACTTCCTGACCCATTTCCAGCGCCCGCATCTGGAAACCGGTTATTTTTGTTTTCCCGGTGACCCTTTGGCGTTTCTGGACGGGTTCCGGCCCGAAATCGAGAAAAAAATCCTCGTGCCAGTTGGCTTGTACCATGACCCCCGCTATGATCAAAAGACGCGGGTTTATCTGGCGCAGGCAACCGAAAATGACGCCGACGCCCATGCCAGCCTGCGTGCAGGGCTGATGCAGCGTGGCCTGCTGCCAGGAATACACTTATAACTGCTTGTACTTACATGGATATTGACCAACCCTATCAGTATATCGTGGGGGAATGCCCCGTTTTACTCGAACTGCCGCACGGCGGGCATCTGACCCCGGATGAGGTGAAACCTTACCTGCACCCCAAATTCACCCCCGGCGACCGGCGCGAGGATGCGGATGAGTTTTCCGACGCCATTTACCTGGATTTGCCCAGCAGGCCGCATTTGCTGCGCTTCAGCATCTGGCGCGCCCATGCAGACCCGAACCGGCGGGTTGATGACTTCCATGCTGATGGTGTGGTCAAGACCCATACCAGTCAGGGGGTGAAAATTTACCAGTCGGAACGTGGTCTGCCTGAAACCGTGCGCCAGACTGTGGTCAGCCAGTATGTCGTTCCCCATCAGCAGAAACTGTTGGAATTGTTGGGGGAGGAAAGCATCCGGCGGGTTATGTTCTGCCACACCATGCCAGGTATCGGCACCAGCGTTTCCAAGGATCGGGGCAACTTGCGCCCGTTATTCATGTTCGGCAACGGCGGTGACGCCAATGGCAAACCGCACCACAACTGTTACGGCAGCAAAAAGATGCTGGAACACATGTCCAACATTATCGAAGACCACGTGCACGAGCTGGATGTGGCGTTCAACTTTTGTGATGTAGTCCGTTACAACAACCCTTATTCCGGCATCAATTCGCTAGGCCGCTTCACCTGCGAGCAATTTCGCGGCAAGCATCCGTTCACGCTGGAAATCAACCGTGACCTGCTGCTGCATAATCCGGAAAACATCACGCCGGTACGCACCATCATCAACCTGATCGTAACCGAACTGGCGCATTGGAAGGATTGAATTGATTATACCTATATAAAATATTTTGTTGCAAAACAGGTGATTTTTCCTCAAAGGGTGATGGGGTGCACATATCCGGAGGCTTCAGCAGGTTAGACTGCCGCCCCACATGGAGTGAGACGTAGCTACTGACTGGTTCAGCAGACCCTTGTTCCATCCGTTATGGCAAATGAAGGAGAATCCGATGTCCGAAACACCTGCTACCCCAACGATCACCATCGACGGAAAAGCTTATGAGCTGAGCAACTTATCCGATGCCGCCAAATCCCATATCAGCAGTGTACGGCTGGTTGACCAGAAAATCGCGGAAGCCCAGCAAACCATCGCTGTTCTTCAGACTGCCCGCAATGCCTACATGTCTGCCTTGCAACAAGCATTGCCTGACGCTGCCTGATTCACCGCAACTGGTAAAGGCCGCCATCCTCCTCATCCGTCAGCACATACAGGTAGCCGTCTGGCCCTTGCTGGATGTCGCGGATGCGGCCAATTTTCCCCTCCAACAACTGCTCTTCCGCCACGAAACGGTCACCCTCCAGCGTGATGCGTGACAGCAGTTCGGATTTGAGCGAACCCACCAACAGGCTGCCCTGCCAGCCGGGGTATTGGTTACCCGTGTAAAATGTCATGCCGGAAGGTGCGATGGAAGGCGTCCAGTACAGCACGGGTTGTTCCATCCCGGCTGTATCGGTAATGCCTGCGCCGACTGCGCCACCGCCGTATTCCTCGCCGTAGGTAATCACCGGCCAGCCGTAGTTGGCTCCGGCGCGTTCCAGATTGACCTCATCGCCGCCCTGTGGGCCGTGTTCACACGTCCAGACCTGCCCGGTTTGGGGGTGGATAGCCATCCCCTGCATATTGCGGTGGCCATAAGTATAAATTTCCGGTTTGGCTCCGGGAGACTCAACGAAAGGGTTGTCGGCGGGGATACGCCCATCATCATGTAGGCGGATCAGGCTGCCCGCGTGGTTGGCAAGGTCTTGCGCGTTATCCCTGTTGCCCCGGTCACCGAGGCTGAGATAGAGGTATCCGGCAGGGTCAAAGGCAATCCGCCCACCGAAATGCTGCCCAGACTCGGATTGCGGGGTCGCCGCAAACAAGACTTGCACCGTGTTGAGCTTGCCATTCTGATATTGCCCGCGTGCCAGATGGGTGCTGTAACCGCCTTCCCCTTTGTCTGCAAAGCTAAAATATAGCCAGTGATTTGCTGCAAATTGCGGGTGAAGGGCGAGGCCGAGCAGCCCGCCCTGGCCATGTTCCTCGATTTCTGGCAGGCCGGTAACGGGGGCATCAAGCAATTTGCCGTCCCGGATGCGGCGCAAACTGCCGCCACGTTCGCTGACCAGGACTTCACCATCAGGGAGGAAGGTCATGCCCCAGGGGTGTGTCAGCCCGGCAGCGATCTTGACGGCTGTCACTTCCGCAGCGGCCAGCGATGCAAATAGAACAATGGGCAGGGTAACGGTGGCTGCAAGCAACAACCCGTGAATGAATGGCTGGACAGGACGGGGCATAAGACCTCCCGTTAGCGTGGGGTACTGTTCCCAAGTATAGGTGAAGCGTTGTTTTACCCCGCCTCAACCCCACAAAAACTACCTTTTATCTTGCCGACTCGGAAGCGGAACCTCCCCTGTTTATACTGTGAACCAGTGTCAATCCATTACTACATACGGGAGTTTGGTATGCGGAAATTTGTCTGGTCTTGTGCCGCCGCCCTGTTTTGCTTCGCCACCGGCGTAACGGCTGCGGTTCCGCCACCGCCACCGCCGACTGAAGCAGCCCCGGCAGCAGCAACTACCGAACCGGAAGCGGTAGGCAATGTGCTGGAGGCTGCACGGCAGGCAGGCGTGCTGCGCGTGGCGACCGAGCCTGATTTCCCGCCGCTGTACTGGGTCGATGAAAACGGTAAGGAACAGGGCTTTGAATACGAGCTTGCCCACATGATCGCCAAGGAACTGGGCATCCCCAAAGTTGAACTGGTGGAAGACGACTATGACAAGCTGCCAGACCTCGCCAAAGAAGGGAAAGCGGATATTTTCATGGCAGGTTATGTTCCCGACACTTCCGTCGATGGTGTGGCATGGTCTGACAGTTACCTGGATTTCGGCTTATGCCTGATTGTCCCCAAAGGCAGCCCGGTGAAGAATATCAGGCAGCTCAAGGGCAAGAAAATCGGTGCTTACAACGACCCTGCCGCTGTCCGCTGGATAGAAGACAACATCCCCAACCACAAGGAAGTGAAAACCTACATGGGGCCGGGTTGGCTGTACCATGCCGACAATCGCGATGTGGATGCGGTCATTTACGACTACCCACTTGCCGTACACGAAATCAAGGCATTTGGGCGGTTGCAAATCGTTGCCTTTAACCTGAATGAAAGCCTTTACGCCATCGGTCACAAAACGGGCGAAGGGGAGCTGGGGGCAGCGCTGAATACCGCCATCCAGAACATCAAGGCATCCGAGGATTATGCCCGTTTGATCAAGCAATATATGCCCTTCAAAATTTCCAAGGAAGTGCCTGCGGATAGCCGCAACTATACCATCCAGTCGGGCGATTCCCTGTCGAAGATTGCTGCCAAAGAGCTGGGGGGCGGCGACGCTTGGCGGCAAATCTGGGAGCTGAACAAGCACCGTGTCCCCAACCCCAATTTGCTGGAGTTGGGGGATGTCCTGATCATGCCAAAAGACGGGAAAAAGCCATGAAACTGGATCGTTTCTGGATCGTCCAGATCATGATTGCCTTAGTGCTGTTTGCACTGCTGATCGGCAGTTACCTGTTGTCTTCCGGGATGTTGTCTGCCAGTGGTGATGATCCGCCGCCAGCACCGCTGGAAACTGGTGCGGAGACGAAGGATTCCATGCTGGCCACGGCAGCTTGCGTGCCTGTTGGGACGGCGCTATCGCCCAGCGCCATTGAGGCTAGCCTGGGCAGCGACGACCCCGCGCGGCGCGAGGCTTGTTTAACTTTCTTACAAGCAGAAAGCGCTGCCGGAGACCTGGGCGCAGACTTGTGGCTGGGGCGCGCTTACCACAACGGTTGGGGTGTCAGCAAAAATGTGGAGGAAGCTGCCGCCCACTACCGCAAGGCTGCCTCGGCAGGCGATACTGCTACCCGGGAGTCCGCTGGGCAGTGGCTGTCACAGCTGGAACGGGGTCAGTAGGGGCGGGGTTTCATCAATTTCAACCCTACAGGCAGCACAATGGCGGATGATCGGCTATGATGATTGGCTTTCGGTCACTTAAGCATTGTCAAGCATGAAACAAGCCCAGCCCCAAGTCGGTTTTGTCAGCCTCGGTTGCCCCAAGGCATTGGTGGATTCCGAGCGCATCCTCACCCAATTGAGCGCCGAAGGTTACGCCATCAGCGGCAGTTACGATGAAGCTGACTTGGTGGTGGTGAACACCTGCGGTTTCATTGATTCGGCGGTGGAAGAGTCGCTGGAAGCCATCGGCGAGGCATTGGATGAAAATGGCAGGGTGATCGTCACCGGTTGTTTGGGGGCAAATGCCGACAAGGTGCTGGCAGCCTACCCCAATGTGCTGGCAGTCACCGGCCCGCACGCCTATGAGGCGGTGATGCAATCTGTCCACGCGCACTTGCCGCCGTTGCATGACCCGTACACCGACCTGATCCCGCCGCAAGGGGTGCGCCTGACGCCACGCCACTACGCCTACCTGAAAATTTCCGAAGGCTGCAACCACCGCTGTTCCTTCTGCATCATCCCGGCCTTGCGCGGCGATCTGGTGTCACGCCCTATCGGCGATGTGTTGCAGGAAGCTGAAAACCTGGTGAACGCGGGGGTGAAGGAATTACTGGTGATTTCCCAGGATACCAGCGCCTACGGCATCGATACCCAGTACCGCACCGGGTTCTGGCAAGGCCGCCCGCTCAAGACCCATTCCCAGCAACTGGCCGAAGCATTGGGGGAAATGGGTGTGTGGGTGCGTCTGCATTACGTTTACCCCTACCCGCACGTCGACAGGCTGATCCCGTTGATGGCGGAAGGCAAAATTCTGCCGTATCTGGACATCCCCTTCCAGCACGCCAGCCCACCGGTGCTGAAGGCCATGCGCCGCCCTGCCCATGCCGAAAAGGTGCTCGACCGCCTGCAAAACTGGCGCGCCACCTGCCCTGACATTGCCGTGCGTAGCACCTTTATCGTCGGCTTCCCCGGCGAAACCGAGGAAGACTTTGAAACCCTGCTCGACTTTTTGCAGGAGGCCGAACTCGACCGGGTGGGCGCGTTCACTTACTCCGACATTGACGGCGCACCAGCCAACGACCTGCCCGGAGCAGTCCCGGAAGAAGTCAAGGAAGAGCGCCTGGAACGTTTCATGGAGGTGCAGGCCGACATCAGCGCCGCCAAGCTCAGCCGCCTGGTTGGCCAGACCATGACCGTGCTGGTGGATGAGGCAGGGGATGGCCAGAGCATAGCCCGTAGCCACCGGGATGCGCCCGAAATTGACGGGCAGGTGATCATTGAGGGTACGGAATTGCCGGTGGGTGAATTCGCGCAGGTACACATAACCCATGCTGATGAACATGACCTGTGGGCTAGAATTTAATCATTATCAATAAGATATTTTAGTTTGCTGATTTCATCTAATTTATTTACGCTGGAAATGAACTCCAGATAGCGGAAAATGCCTAAAAATTGAATTTTGGGTGAGGGCGAGGCTAGAAGGGCGAGTCATGCATATAAAGTGATCAACATCACTGGTATGTAACTTGCTTGTGCATTAATATTGTTGATAAAGGATTAATGCAAGAAATGCAAACGCCTACGAAGGGGCTAACAACGATGATCGCAACATTCAACCGGTTATGCGGCTCTATCCTGCAATCGCTCAGTGATGCATTGCCGGTGCTGCTGATAGCCATTTTCTATCAGATGACCATTCTGGAAATCCCGGTTCACGAGATCATGGGTATGCTGGGGTGGGTGCTGTTTATTAGTTTTGGTCTGACGATGATCTTATGAGCAAGGCCATCAAAGCCTTGCTGCGCGCGATGCTGGGCAGCTTGCGTGACCTCTTGCCGATCCTGCTGGTGATCGTGTGTTTCCAGTTGCTGGTCTTGCAGCAGCCGTTACCGGATGTGTGGAATTTATTGGGCGGTGCGCTGCTGGTGGTGCTTGGCCTGACGTTTTTCATCTTTGGACTGGAAATGGGGCTGTTCCCGATTGGGGAAACCATGGCCTATGCCTTTGCCCGCAAGGGTAGCGTGGCGTGGTTGCTGCTGTTTTCATTTGCCCTGGGGTTTGGCACGACAGTGGCGGAACCTGCCCTGATCGCGGTGGCGGGCGAAGCGGCGGACATTGCCGCGCAGGGGGGCGTGATCCAGAAAGATGAAGACAGTATGCGTTCCTACGCCACCGGCTTGCGCCTAACGGTTGCCCTGTCGGTGGGGGTGGCGATTGTGGTGGGGGTGCTGCGCATCCTCAAAGGCTGGCCGATCCAGTACCTGATCATGGGTGGGTATATTGGCGTGGTGGTCATGACGGCATTCGCGCCCGAATTCATCATTGGCATTGCGTATGACTCCGGCGGGGTAACGACTTCCACCATCACCGTACCGTTGGTGACTGCTTTGGGGGTGGGGCTGGCCTCCAGCATCAAGGGGCGTAACCCGATGATTGACGGTTTCGGGCTGATTGCGTTTGCCTCCCTGACCCCGATGATGTTTGTGATGGCTTACGGCATCCTGGTGTCATGATGGAGGTTGTGTGGAGTTTCCTGCATATCCTGCTGGCGACCTTGCGGGATGTGCTGCCGATTGCGGGCATCATTTTCGGTTTCCAGTTCCTGGTGATCCGCAAGCCTGTGCCCAACCTGCGCCGCGTCATTATCGGTTTTATCTATGTGGTTATCGGCCTGGCGCTGTTCCTGCAAGGGCTGGAACAGGCACTCTTCCCGCTGGGGCGGCTGATGGCGGAACAACTGACCGCCCCGCAGTTCATTTACGGGCTGGAAAAACTGCCGGAAATCGTCCATTGGCAGGAATATTACTGGGTTTACCTGTTTGCGTTCGCCATCGGCTTCAGCACCACCATTGCGGAACCCTCGCTGATTGCGGTGGCGATGAAAGCCAATGAAGTGTCAGCGGGGGGTATCGGTGTGTGGGGGCTGCGAATAGCGGTCGCCATTGGCGTAGCCATCGGCATCGGGCTGGGAAGCTGGCGGATCGTGACGGGCTATCCGCTGCATTATTTCATTATCACGGGCTATATTATTGTGGTCATCCAGACCTTTTTCGCGCCCCGGCTGATTGTGCCGCTGGCGTATGACTCGGGCGGGGTGACAACTTCGACAGTGACCGTGCCGTTGGTGGCGGCGCTGGGTCTGGGGCTGGCAGAAACCATTCCGGGTCGCAGCCCTTTGCTGGACGGGTTTGGCCTGATTGCCTTCGCCAGCCTGTTCCCGATGATGACGGTCATGGGTTACGCGCAATTGTCGGCATGGCTGGCGGCAAGGCAGCGACGGAATGCCGGTTAAGGCTTTAAGGAGGATGCGACATGCATTTCAAGCTATTGGTGGCGCTAGTGAGCGATGAGAAAACCGACAAGGTGATCGAGGCTGCACGGAAGGCGGGCGCGATGGGCGCGACCATCATCAATAATGCCCGTGGCGAAGGCGTCAGCCAGACCCGCACGTTTCTGGGTTTAAACTTGGAAACCCAACGCGATCTGGTGATGTTCCTGGTCGAGGAGCACCATAGCCGCAAAGTGCTGGAAATCATCGCGGAAGTAGGCGAAATGGAATCCAGCAGTGGTGCGGGTATTGCCTTCCAGCTCGATGTGGAGGATGCCGTAGGCGTCTCGCACCAGGTCAAGCTGCTGGCGGAGCGGGTGGAGGAGGCATTATGAGCAACATACCGGCAGACACCCTGCGCGCCCGCGATGTCATGAAAAGCGCGTTCGACGTGGTGGATGGCAAGCTGACCGTGCGACAAGCGCTGGCGCAGATGCAGCACCCGGAAACCAGCGTGCTGGTTGTGCGCAAGCGCCACGCGGATGATGAGTGTGGCATTGTATTGCTGGCGGATATTGCCCGTCAGGTACTGGCAAAGAACCGTTCGCCAGACCGGGTGAACATTTATGAAATCATGTCCAAACCAGTGCTGGGCGTTCCGGCGGACATGGCCTTGCGGCATTGCGCACGCATGTTCGAGCGTTTCGGCATCGGTCATGCGCCAGTACAGGAAAACGGTGACATTGTGGGCATCATCAGTTACGCCGACATGGTGTTGCACGGTTATCGCTGAGCGCTGAATCCATCCAGCAGCCGCAAGCGCAGGATCAGCAGTGTACCTACCACCATGACTGCCGTCGCCAGATACAAACCATCCGCATAGCTGCCGCTTTTGGCGGCCAGCAAGCCGGTGATGGCAGGCGCGGCAATCTGCGCAACCCCGTAGGAAACGGTCATTTTCCCCATCATTTTGGCCGGTCGGGTCGGGTAATAACGCCCCGCCATGGTCAGCACCAAGCTGACAATGCCAATAAATGTGCCGCCAAACAGTGCCGTGCCGAAAAATGTTACCAGCAGGTTATCGCTCATCACTGGCAGCAGGATGCCCACAATCTGCAACACGAAAGCAGCCAGCAACGAATTCAGGTCGCCGATCCTGCGGGCAATCAAATCCCAAACGATACAGGCGGGTGCTGCCGCCAGCCCCAGCACCAGAAAACTCAGCGAACCCTTGCCTTCCAGCCCCGGCAGATGGTCAACGATGGCCACGATGAAGGTAGCGCTGACTACATACCCCACCCCCGCGCAGAAATACGCCGCCATGAAGGTGTAGAGGAAGGCTTTGCCGGGCGGCTTATCCACCAGCGCATTGCCGCTACGGGTCATGTTGCTGGTATCCGGCGGCGGCAGCCAGAGCCAGGCGGGGACTATCAGCAGCACGCCCATGCCGGTGAACAACAGCCATTGCTGATCCCAGCTGAAATGTTGCGTCATCAGCTCGACGGCCAGCGCGCAGAAGGCAATGCCCAGCCCTACGCCACCAAAATGAATCCCCAGTTCGCTACGGAAATCGTGCCGGATCAGCCAGTTCAGGATTAGCCCCGAACCCAGCAATAAGCCAGCGGCGCTGCTCAGTCCGGCGAAGAAACGCAGTATCGCCCACAGCCAGGCATTTTCCGTCAAGCCCATTCCCGCCGTAGTCACCACTGCGACGATCAGGCCGATGCGGTACAAGCGGTCTTTCAACACCAGATCGCTGATCAGGGACGCAATCAGCGCCCCACTGAAATAGCCGAGGTAGTTGATGGCTGCCAGCCAACCACCCGCCGATATTCCCAACCCGGCCTGCTGCTGCATGAGCGGCAACAACGGTGTGTAGGAAAAACGGGCAATACCCAGCATCAAAATCAGGCTCAAGATGCCTGCGCTCAGCACTTTCAGGCGTTGTGTTTGTGGGGTCATCACGGCTCTTCCAGACGAATCAACAGACTGTATATGCCGCACCGCAATATTTCCACCGGATTCAGCCGATCATGATCATTGAAATCATGGAATGTAGCGCCAGACTGATGTGGTAAGATTTACCGATAGTCAGCAACACAGGTTTACCCATGACGGAACGTACCGCCAGCGTGGCACGCGACACGCTCGAAACTCAGATTAAGGTATCCATCAATCTGGATGGAACCGGCCAATCCCGCTTTGACACCGGCATCCCTTTCCTCGAACATATGCTGGATCAGATTGCCCGCCATGGCATGATCGATCTTGACATCGAATGCCAAGGCGACCGCCACATCGACGACCATCATAGCGTGGAAGACATTGGCATTACATTGGGGCAGGCGTTCGCCAAAGCCGTGGGTGACAAGAAAGGCATCCGCCGTTACGGGCACGCTTATGTGCCACTGGATGAGGCGCTGTCCCGCGTGGTGATCGACTTTTCCGGCAGGCCGGGGCTGGAACATCACGCCGACTACCTGCGTTCACACATCGGCAGTTTCGACACTGACCTGTTTTACGAATTCTTCCAGGGCTTTGTGAATCACGCGCTGGTGACGCTGCACATCGACAATATCCGTGGGCGTAACGCGCACCACATTGCCGAAACCGTTTTCAAAGCCTGCGGGCGTGCGCTGCGCATGGCGCTGGAACTTGACCCGCGCATGGCTGGCATCATGCCTTCAACCAAGGGGTGTTTGTAATGCAGAAAATCGCCATCATCGACTACAACATGGGCAACCTGCACTCAGTGGAACGTGCTGTTTCGCACGCGGCGGGCGGTCAAGCAACAGTTGCGATTACTTCCGACCCCGACATGATCATGCAAGCCGACCGGGTAGTGTTTCCGGGGCAGGGCGCGGCGCGTGACTGTATGCGTGAGCTGGAAACGCGTGGCATGGCTGAAGTGGTGCGCGAAGTCATCCAGACCAAACCGTTCCTCGGCATTTGCATGGGGATGCAGGTGCTGATGCAGCATTCCGAAGAAAACAATGGCATCGAGTGCCTCGGCGTATACGGGGGTAATGTACGCTATTTCGGCAACGTCCATCAGGAAATCGGTGTGCGCCTGAAGATTCCACAAATGGGCTGGAATCAGGTCTGGCAGCAAATGGAGCACCCGTTGTGGAAGGGTATAAAGGACGGCGCGCGCTTCTATTTCGTGCACAGCTACTACGTCGAGCCGCTGACGCCAGACCTGATTGCCGGGTCAACCGACTATGGCATCAGCTATGCCTCCGCGATTGCCAGGGACAACGTGTTTGCGATTCAGGCACATCCGGAGAAGTCTGCCGATGACGGTTTGAAGTTGCTGGAGAATTTCGTCAACTGGGATGCGTGACGCTAGGGGGGGCGCAACAAAAAAATCACATTTTTCTGTGATTCGCGCTTGAATTTCCCCTTACTCCGTGCTTCAAGATGCTTTACAATCGCCCCCTTACTCGCAGTTCCTGCGTTTTTCTTTGAGATTTGGAACAATGACTGACTTAACACTTTACCGAAACATCGGCATTTTTGCCCACGTTGACGCGGGCAAAACCACCACCACCGAACGTATCCTGAAACTGACCGGCAAGATCCACAAGATCGGTGAGGTACACGAAGGCGAATCCACCATGGACTTCATGGAACAGGAAGCCGAGCGTGGTATCACCATCCAGTCCGCTGCGACTACCGCTTTCTGGAAAGGCCACCGTTTCAACATCATCGACACCCCAGGGCACGTTGACTTCACCATCGAAGTTTACCGTTCACTGAAAGTGCTGGATGGCGGCGTTGGCGTATTCTGTGGTTCCGGCGGTGTTGAGCCTCAGTCTGAAACCAACTGGCGTTATGCCAACGAATCCAAGGTTGCACGTGTCATTTACGTCAACAAACTGGACCGTATCGGTGCTGACTACTACCGCGTCGTCAAGCAGGTCGAAGACGTATTGGGTGCACGCCCGATCGTAATGGCGCTGCCAATCGGTATCGAAGACAACTTCATCGGCGTGGTGGATCTACTGACCCGTAAAGCGTGGGTATGGGACAACTCCGGCGACCCAATGAAGTACGAAATTCAGGACGTTCCGGCTGATATGGAAGCCCAGGTTGAGGAATGGCGCGCCAAGCTAATCGAAACGGCGGTTGAGCAAGACGACGATCTGATGATGATGTATCTGGAGGGCGAAGAGCCTGCCATCGACGACATCAAACGCTGCATCCGCAAGGGTACTATCGCACTGGACTTCTTCCCGACATTCCCTGGCTCTTCCTTCAAGAACAAGGGCGTACAATTGGTGCTGGACGGCGTGGTTGACTACCTGCCGAACCCGACCGAAGTCAACCCACAGCCTGAAACTGACCTGGAAGGCAACCCGACTGGCGAATTCGCCATCGTTGACCCAGCCCGCCCGGTACGTGCGCTGGTGTTCAAGATCATGGACGACCGTTTCGGCGCGCTGAACTTCGTGCGCGTTTACTCCGGTACGCTGAAAAAAGGCGACACCCTGCTCAACACCTTCACCGGCAAGACTGAGCGTGTTGGTCGTATGGTGGAGATGCACGCCAACGACCGTTCCGAAATCGAAACAGCCCAGGCGGGTGACATCGTTGCCCTGATTGGCCTGAAAAACGTGCAGACCGGCCACACCCTGTGTGACGTGAACAAGCCAGCTACGCTGGAACCGATGGTCTTCCCTGATCCGGTTATCTCCATCGCGATTGCGCCCAAAAACAAGGGTGCTGCCGAGAAAATGGGTATGGCCCTGAACAAAATGATTCAGGAAGACCCATCTTTCCGCGTTGAAACTGACCAGGAAACAGGCGAAACCATCCTCAAGGGCATGGGCGAACTGCACCTCGACATCAAGGTCGACATCCTCAAGCGTACCCACGGTATCGAAGTGGAAGTCGGCAAACCACAGGTTGCTTACCGTGAATCCATCACCGCCCGCGTAGAAGACAGCTACACCCACAAGAAGCAGTCGGGTGGTTCCGGCCAATACGGTAAAATCGACTACACCATCGAACCCAACGAACAGGGTGCAGGCTACGCATTCGAATCAGTGGTTGTCGGTGGTTCCGTTCCGCGCGAATTCTGGCCTGCGATCGACAAGGGCTTCAAGGAAAGCATGGGCAAAGGCCCACTGGCTGGCTACCCTGTCGTTGACGTGAAAGTCACCCTGCGCGAAGGTGGTTTCCACGCGGTTGACTCCTCAGCCATCGCGTTTGAAATCGCGGCCAAAGGCGGCTACCGTCAGACCATGCCAAAAGCTGGCCCGCAGATTCTGGAACCGATCATGAAAGTGGACGTGTTCGCACCAGAAAGCCATACCGGTGACGTTATCGGTGACCTGAACCGCCGTCGTGCGATGATCAAGTCCCAGGACACTGCGCCTATCGGCGTGCGCGTCAAGGCTGACGTGCCACTGTCCGAAATGTTCGGTTATATCGGCGACCTGCGCACCATGACTTCCGGTCGCGGCCAGTTCTCGATGGAATTCTCGCACTATGCTGCGTGTCCGAAGAACGTTTCCGACCAGGTTATCAAGGAAGCAGCTGAGCGCAAGAAGGCTGCTGAAGCTTAAGGCAATCTGCAATCTGTAGGGTGGGTGGAGCACAAGCGATACCCGTCGGGTTTACACGAAAATCCCCGCTGGGCAACTGGCGGGGATTTTTTGTTTAACGATATTCCTTTAACCCCGCCTTTGTCCGGAAATGTTCGCAGTCCAACCCCCTTGGCGATACACTAAAGCCCAATAGAAACAACAACTCGCCATAGCTGCAAGGAGCCTCCCATGTTCTCATCCTTCGCCATCGCCGTGCTGATCTTCATCGGCGCACTTATCTTCATGGGCGTCAAAATGGTGCCGCAAGGCTTTGCCTACACCGTTGAACGCTTCGGTAAATACGTCTACACCCTGCAACCCGGCCTCGGTTTGCTGATCCCCGTCATCTATCAGGTTGGGCGCAAGGTCAACATGATGGAACAAGTGCTCGACATCCTCCCGCAACAGGTCATCACCGCTGACAACGCCAACGTCAGCATCGACGGCGTAGTGTTCTATCAGGTTTTCGACCCGGCCAAAGCGTCGTATGAAGTTGCCAACCTGAACAACGCTATCCTCAACCTGACCATGACCAACCTGCGTTCGGTGTGCGGCTCCATGGAGCTCGACCACCTGCTCAGTAAGCGTGATGAAATCGGTGCGCGGGTGCTCTCCATTGTCGACGAAGCTACCAATGCCTGGGGTGTGAAAGTACTGCGCATCGAAATCAAGGACATCGAACCGCCGCAGGAGCTGGTGCGGGCGATGAACTTTAATGATAGCCTGCACGTAAGTGACAGGCTAATCTCACTGTTCAACCAACCTTTCAATGTAAACCACCAACCTGCCTAAATCACTCTTCATCCAGTCCTCCAATAAGCACCTAAACTGAAACTAAAGAAGGTTCCAGATTATCTCCAGAACCCTCACAAATAGCCCAGCTTCCAAGGCGAAAATAAACGTCACTACATCACGTAATGAACCAGGAGCGCATTCAAAAAATCATAGCCAAAAATCCCGTTTTTCAAGCACTCACTGATGGGTAATTGTTTTAACTAAAATGGAATTTCTTCAGCATCATAATTCAACTGTCTTGTTTCTTCATTGGTTGCATTACCAACATCAAGGATGATTGTTCCAACATTATTATTCTGTGAACCTGTTTCCCAATCGGCTGTATTAACATTATCAGGCAATGGCATCGAAACAGATTCAACATGCTGGCTTGCTTGATCTGAAACCTCATCTGCTGTGGCAAATGCAATAGTATCCGCAGCACCGCTAACCAAACCAACAAAGCTATCTTTACAACGACTAAAAGCCACATACAACATTTGCCTGTAGCTATCCTCATCCCATTTAAAGGACTCAAAAGAATCAATAACTATACCTGTATTACTGTATGTCCCTCCTTGACTCTTATGAACAGTCATTGCATAACCATAGTCAATCCCTTTTGGAATGCCCTTTTTTTCATCCTGATTATAAATATTTTCTGGAAAGTAATAATTCTTTAACAGCTTATTATAATCTGCTTGCTTTTTATTATCGTGTAATTGATGCAAGTACGCTCTAAGTGGAGTCCAGTCATTTTCTCTTGAAATAACAGGCAGTATCACTTCATAACCATTTTCCACCAGACTATCGTAACTCCGAGGAAGTAGCGAACTTACAAGAACCTTTAAATTATAACCCTTATAGTTTGCCTGATTATTCCTTTTTGGATCACCAATAGTAAATACCTTATCCTCAATTTCAGTTATAAAGCCATCCATGGCATTATGAAAATCTTCAGCTCCATTCTTATAAGCCATAATCAGATCACCTACATGGTATTCATTATTTGGTTTATCTTGAAATAATGCTACATGAAAGTAATCATTATACCTTTCAACTTCAGCATTTGTTCCACACAGTATACGATAATGCAGCACATTTTCTTTAAGAAGCTTAAAGGATTCAAAAGAATACTTTAGAAATTCTTCCTTATTGGAAGTAAAACAATACTCTTGGGACGGATTCAAACTAAATCCTTGACCTTGCCTTACCCCCGTAAGCAAAGACAATATAGCATTTGAGGAGGTTCTTTTTACTTCCGTGAGTTCACATTCTAATTTAGGCTCAGTCAAGGCCATACTGGTTCCAGCACTCTTTATGGGTCTTAACTGCGCGGGATCGCCCATAAAGATAACCCTTGTACCAAGCGTTCTTATAAAGTAGTTATTTATAGAAAGATACAAACTATCACTAATCATCGAAGCTTCATCTATCACAACAAAATCATATCTGGGAAGACTACTATTTCTTTTTATCAGCTTCGCCAAATCTGCATTATAAACTTCAATATCAATGTGTAATTGCAACCCTAAAAGCTTGTGTATGGTTGAAGCATTAGAAGAAACATTGTTAGCCTTCATCACTTCTACGGCTCTATTGGTAGTGGCGGTAAAAGCAATGGTAGCGCCCATCTGTTGAAGGTATTGCTCCACTATATTGATGATGGAAGTTTTACCTGTACCCGCATACCCCATGAAGGCAAAGGCATTTATATTCTTCTTCTCTGAATGAATGAAATCATTAATAATGGTTTCCAATGCGCCTTCTTGTTCTGGGGTCAGCTTAAATGGTGCTTCTAAGTTGATGCCATTAATCTGATAGGTAGTCCCTTCCACAAGTGTTAGGGGGGTCTTATTATCCATTGAAAAAGTTGGGCGACTATTCATTAAGGCATCTCACTTTTGTTGTTAGGGATTGTTTATCGAAATTTACCACGGCTATTATTGTGCGCTATAGATTTCAGATTAACGGTTAGTGAATCAACCTTTTCAATTAGTTAGCTTCCACCATTGATACCAAAAGCTTAGATATTGTTGTTTTCATGATGCGCTTACCGACTCTTGTTTTCCCACCAGCCCAGCTTTTACACTGTTGATGATGTTATTGCTCGGTTTCCAGTCAAGTTCAGACTCACAATGAGTAACAATCTCCTTGTATGTTATCTTGGGGTTATCCTTTAAGAGGGCTTCTAGTGCAATTCTTTTAGACTGATTTTTGGTTCCCAGCCCTTTTGCTCTCCCCTTCCTGCTGACTTTGATGTATTTATTGACATCCTTGGTCATCACTTCAAAGTCTGCGTACTTACTGACAATTTCTTCTTCTACAGGAAGGTTACTCCACCTTTTGATGTCTTCCACGCAAGCTATCGCCCCGTTACCTAAGCCATGCTCCTTGTAGTGGTTCATAATCTCTACACATAATTGGTTCATCTCGTTGTAATCAGTGGTATCCCTGTTAATGTGACCACCAAGATGTGCTGTTAAGTGGTCAAACTCTGAGACAGGTGTTCTATATACATTGCCTTCTTCATCGACTGATTGGCTGAATTGTAATGCAGTAACATCCCTGGCAGATTGAATGGCGCGATTATGCCTTCTCAAGACGACAGCATGAACGTGTGCCTTCCTGAATCTTGCCCATGATTGCACGACTTCAGTATTACTGTTGTTCTCATCGGTTATGACCAGTACATCTTCACCCTCCAGAGAAGTCAGGGAAACGGCTCTGGCATTGGATGTGGTAATCAGCACAATGTCATATTTCTGAATCACGTCATCGTTGAGGTGAGATTCAATTTCTTCCTGTTGATTGCCACCTTCATCCTTAACGATCTCAAAAATGTCCTTGTCGTACTCATCATACCCCAGCTTGTTGGATACAATCTTTAGCACCGATTGTTGAAAACTTCCTAAGCGGTTCAACTTGCTGACTTTTTTGCTTCTTCTGCCGTCCTCAGCGACATACACCTCCCAACCTGCATTGATTCTCTCGATAGAAGTAATCACCTTGACAGTACGCTTTGAACGTATGGCCTGCACGATGATGTTAGCCGTTGTCTCGATGCTGATACGGGTACTGTATATCAGTGCTTTCTTGTAAGTATGATCTAACAGGTAATCGGCAATGATGTGATTGGAAACATAAGTGTTACTGTCCAGCCGTTTTTGTGCATACCGGACATAGCTGATTTTCTTGAGGTTAAAGGAGATAAGTTTCAGGGGACGATGATGACGTTCTTGATACTGTTGTTCCAGAAAGTCGGGGGTAATGGTCTGTACGCCCAGTTGTTCAAGGATATGGTTAAAGTCGTCATTGGAAGTGGCGCTCATGAACAGGATACGTTTGGCGACCACCTGAATATCCCGATAGAAGGATAGGAGGGCTTCCAACTTGTTCTTGATATTCTGCGACTTGGTGACGGTAATCGTTTTCCCCTCAAAAGTTGGGCTGGTTTCTGAAATGATTTGCTGGATGATGAAATCGGATTCGTCGATGAAGACAATTTTACCTTTAACGGCAGCAAGCACCTTGGATTCCAACTCTTGGGGACTGGTTGAGTCAGTAAATTTCACATCAGGATACAAGCGGGAGGCATAGGACTTGAACAGCACATTGGTATAGGACTGGACGGTAACGGCCTGGGCAACATCACTGGAATGGATATGGTTCAGTTGTTCAACGGAAACGTACTGGCTGGGTTCAATGCCATGATTCAGCCACAGATTACGCGCCATCGTATCCATTTCATTACGAAAGACAACCAACTGAACTGCATGACCTTCAAGTAGGCGAATATTCCATTCAACAAAGGTAGATTTACCTGAACCTGGGTCGGTATTAATAAAAATGGATTCATTATCAGGGAACCACTGGTCTAATAGTTTGATCGAGAGCAGACAGGATAAATGGCCAAATGGGGCATCTTCTGCCAATGGAAATGTGTCGTCGTCGGTTAATTCAACAGGTTTAATGGAAGGTGGGTTACTTGTCATAAACTCCCGTATATTTGTTGACTTTATTGTTTTTATACTGATACTGTTGGTTATAGAACTATTGGGTAGTTCAGAAAACATAGATTTCGTCCTTTATGTTATTCTTGTTAAAGCCGCTAATTTGCCGTTAGTGGCTTTTTGCTATTTGTCATCTTTATTTTATATACCTCCAAGATAACAGAAGTGGTTAGGGAGTCAATCAGTTTCTCTCATTAATGGGGGTAATTTTTGAGAGAAAGCCTATGTGCGTTTAAATTCTAGTCATGGATACTGGTTTTAGGGGGTAGATTAGGTGATCCTCAGTGGAGAGGATTATCAGGGGTTTCTCTCTTTTTTTTTCTATCTTTGCTATATATTAATATCAAGGTTTACCCGTGGACACTCGCTAACGCTATGTGTCTATATCCGATAGGAGAAAACAGGAAGGCAATTATCAGACAGCGATGTACGAAAATGAAGTGATATGAAAAGCTGGATGGTAATGACGAACTGGTATTTGACGCAGTGATTAGATTACATTTAGAAATGAATCATAGTGGCTCTACTTTTGGACGATGAATTCAACTGGTATGGGTTGTTTACCAACCCTTGAAGTTGGATGAAGAGACCAATAGTTATTAGAGCAACTTGATGAAGTTGATAAATGGAAAGTGAGTCGAACCAATGAGACGAATGTTCTGGTCACTTGTTTAGACAACTGAAACTTGTGAAGTTGGATAAATAATTGTAGAGATAATCCCCCCCGATTTTTTCACATACCAAGTGAACGAGATTACTTTCCGATACGAGTGAACGCTTAACACTATTCTCTTGTTGTTTGTCCGGCGCTTTCCTTAACCAAATGCGCCAAGGACAAGTATATCAGTTCACCCAAAATAGAAGTAATTGCATCAGATAGAAGAAATCGCGCCATTACTTCTTCTCACTGATACCATTTACCAAACCCATCCGATAATTCATAGATACCAAACCTCTATATTTTCTATTCATCATCCATTCCAGTCTCTTAAAGCTGATACAACTGCTATTCCTTCTATGCCTACCAATCTTTTTCATATCCAGTCTCCATATTTACTTTTATTCACATTAACTAATTGAAGAATCGCCGCCATCAATTCCCCTAAAGGATTCAATATTCTTTTGACATCTTAAAATTTTCACCCTACTATAAATTCATTGGAGCAGAATATTCTAAGTCAGTCCTTTTTTAATTCATTTTCTTCATCTGACAATCCATTAATTTTGCTTCATGCAATTCGGTTATATCCTACAGCCCTTTGAGCCATTACTCTTAGGGCTTTTTTTATTTCACTCATCTGAAACCCTTCAGAATCGCCTACATTCAACTATCTCATTGAACCTATCTAGTCCCAAGACTCTAGGCATTTAAAGCATTCTACCGTCTTTGCAGGAGCTTTAGTCTTACGACACTGTTAGCACAGAGTCTGCTGCTTCTTCAATTACACTTTCTTCAGGATGCTGCTTTAGTAGCTTCCTTCTTTATATTTAGATCTACTCCATAGCAGGTGTGAACGTAGTGAACTTCTGCGGTCAATTGGCACAATAGTTATTAATACCAATATACCTACTGCATGAGTAAACAAATCGCCTCCAATAAATACCATAAAATACTTCCACATAAGCATTGACAATCCAATTAAATCAGCTATCTTGATTATATGACCTATATCAATAGGCAATAAAAAAGGCCACTTACTTTAACTAAGCAGCCTTTAAAATCTCAACAAAAGAGAGTTTTCATAGGTATCTCTCGAACCAATACCCAAAATACCTATAGGAGTATTCTTATATGAATAATTCATTTCTGCAAGTCATTAACGACAGAACTTTTAATTTCAAAGATACCAGCCTTACCATTCTTACAGATGAACGTGACAACAGCATTTGGTTTATCGGCAAGGAAGTAGCAACAGCATTAGGATATACAGATACAAAACAAGCTGTCAGAACACATTGTAGGGGGGGTGTGGAATTCACGCTACCCTCCAATTCAGGAGAACAGATTTACAAAATCATTCCTGAATCTGATGTATATCGTCTCATTATGAAGTCTCAGAAACAGGAAGCTGAAGCCTTTCAAGATTGGGTAACAGAAGAAGTCTTACCATCTATCAGGAGAACTGGTTCTTATTCAGCAGCCATCAGTTCAGACCTAATTGAAAGCAGTAACCTTATGGATACATCATTCAAGCTGTTTGAGTCCGCACATAAAGTAGCATTACTTGTAGCAAATGACAGTAACCTCGCCGCCATTGCAGCTAATAAAGCTGTCATGAGAACCACCACAGTCAATGTCCTTGATAAGTTGGATATGAACTATCTGACATCTACGAAGCAGGAAGCACGTATTGGCGCAAAGGACATAGCAAAACGTATTACAGGACTCACTGTAAGAGCTGTAAATCCTTTATTAGTAGATATGGGCTACCTTACCAAGGGGACAAGTAATAGATGCCCATGGGAGCTAACAGAGTCCGGTAAAGAGTATGGTGTCTATTCAGATACAAGCACCAATAATTTAAAGAGCTTCCAAGTCCAATCAGTTCATTGGTATGAATCCATCATTCCAAAAATTGAAGAATACCTGAACAGCAATCCAGACGAAGAATAACACTCAGCCAGATTTACGGCTCAGTTAATAACATAGAACAACAATACTTGCAGATAGGGACAAATCGCGCCCTATCTCACCATACAGGAAAAGAAAAATGATTAACACCAATTACAAAATTGTAAACGGCTTCCCACTAATTATAGAAGACAACTATTTTGATGCCATTTTATTACTTGAACATCTGAATAAAGATTTAATCAGCAGAAGCAAGAAAGCCAAGTACATGCAAGCAGTCATGAGAAATAGTATCGTTCAGGATGGCATTACAATCATCTCAGAAACGACAGGTATGCCAGCAAAGAAAAGCAATCGCGGCAAGAATACTCTACTTCATATTGAGATGTTACCCTTTTTCCTTGATTCAATAGGAACAGAATATTTCATCCAGTTCTTGAAAGGAGAAATCGCCCAACTCTCTTCCAAAGAGACACTTTCTGAAAATGAAACAGAAGAAGTAGAAACCTTGCACGACATGATTATTTTTTACAAAGAAGCAAAAACATGTAATGAAGAAATCGCGCCAAACAACAACACTACAGCCCCTAAAGGAGAAACAAAATGAATAACTTATCACCTGAATTACAAGCAAAAAGAGATGAACAACTTAAAGAATATCGAGCTTCACAACAAAGAATGGCCGATTACCTAAAACCAGCACCTTCAGTAGTTACCAAAATCCCAAACAAAGTCTATTTAGATAATCTAAATCGCCTATAGTCTTTTCATTTTAGTCAGCTACAATAGGACGGATGATCAACTTCCCCATCCTTCATCATGCCGACTTACTACTCTAAGGATCTCCGTGAACGTGTTGTTGCTGCCTATGACAAGAGCAAACATAAATCCCACGTTTGTGGGACGTTTTCCATAGCCCGCAGCACCCTGGACAAATGGTTGGCCCTGAGGGAAGAAACCGGCAGCCTCCAACCCCGGACACATCCCCGCCCTGGGCACAGCCATAAGGTGAAAGACGTTGAAGCTTTTCGGCAATGGGTGGAGAGCGAAACCCCGTTTGAACGCATCGAGGATTTGCTGCCACGCTTTGAAGCGCATTATGGCAAGGCCATTTCTTATCGTGGCCTGCATAAATGGCTGCAACGGATCGGCTGGAGCCATAAAAAAAACGTTCTTTCTACCAGCAAGCCAAACCGCTAGACCGCTGGGTTTTCCTGTGGCTACTTGGGCATCTGGAGAAAAAATACGGTCAGGATCATATCCTGTTTGCGGACGAGGCAGGATTCTACAGTACCGAACGCTATGAGTGGGGCTGGGCAAAAAAAGGGGAGCCTTGTGACATCCCCCGCCCTGGAGGCCGGGGACATAAACGCAACTGGATCAGCGCTATCCGCGCCTCTGATCAAAGCTGGCAAATGCCGTGGGTAGTGACCGGCAACATTAACCGGATGATTGTTGAACAATGGTTGGAAGCCTTGGGAAAATCGTTGCAGCAAGGTCAGGAAAAGCCCAAACCTTATGTGCTTGTCTGGGACAATGCGAGCTTCCATTTAGGCGGTGACCTGGAGGCGATTGCCATGAAATACCAGATTCGTATCATTCAGTTACCCGCTTATTCGCCTGATCTCAACCCCATCGAGCAATGCTGGGCAACCTTGAAACATTATGCGCGTCTGGCCATGGGAAAAGGTAGCACCCTGGACGACGCGATTGATTACGCATTCAACAGACAAAGTGTAGCCGACTAAAATGAAAAGACTATACTTCCAGAAATCACATCCCTAAATATCTCATCATTAAATACAATCAGAAATGCAAAAATTCTAATTGATAATGAACTGGATTATAGAATCAATGAACTTTACAACTTAATGAAAAATATCGTAGAGGAATCCGGCTCACCAATCCCAGAAATATCATTTCCAAAAGTAGAACCTTATACAACAATAGGTCTAAATAACAGACTAAAAGAAGTCAGAGTAATTCTGAATAAGTTAACATCAGAGAGCATTGATTTACTAAACATCGGCAATGGAAATATTTCCCAGTCATCCGATAGAGGAATTCCTACTGAGATTTATGAACTGTACTACGTCATTAAAGACTTGAAAGAGAACTTCAGGCATAGTGCAAAACTAATCGTATAGGCAAAGATACTGATGAAGCAGATACGTGAGGAACATGGATTTACAGGTAGGATTTATTCGTAGCTTTATTAAAACAAAGGGGGGCTTTAATACCCCTCTTTAACAAGATTCAACAGGTTCGGTATACTGCAATTTCAACTCGATGCATGTCATTTCCGACTCAGAGAAAGACAAGTTAAATATCTTACAAAAGTCATTATTACTTATAACTTGCTGCAACATAAAAACAAATTTTTCTTTCGAGACAGTTGGCGATGAGGCTCAATATGCGTTTCAGGGTCTTGTTTTCCCCGGCATTGCAAACGTGATGGATAGCGGTAAAGTTAGTCATTTCCGATAGCCAAGGAGAGGCTTTATGACCTCGCTCATCAGTATTTCCAGCCTGACCAGTGATGCCGCCTGTTTCGAGCAAGTCCGTTCCGTGCGTTGGCCTAATGGGGTGATTTGTCCGCACTGCGGTTCACAGGACACTATCCGTCGAGGCAAGGATGACACCCAGCAGGAACGCCAGCGTTACCAGTGTAAGGATTGCCAAAAGCGTTTTGATGACCTGACGGGAACGGTGTTTGAAGGCCACCACCAGCCGCTGAAGGTGTGGGTGTTGTGCCTGTACCTGATGTCGTTGAACCTGTCCAACCAACAAATCGCCCGCGAATTGGGGTTGAACAAGGATGATGTTCAGGCGATGACGGAACAGTTACGGCGTGGTGTCGAGAAAAAAAACGCCAGTAAACCTGTTTGGGAATGTTGAATTTGATGAGGTTTATGTCAAGGCTGGACACAAGGGAAACCCCGAAGCCGTCGCGGATGCTGGGCGTGAAGGTCGCCGCCGCGCCCTGAAAGGTGCGCCGGGGCGTGGGACACTGGAAAAGGACAAACCACCCATTTTCGGCATGATCCAGCGTTCCGGGGAGGTCGTGATCCGTATGCTGGCGAATGTGAAACAGACGACGATCAAGCCGTTGATTGTGGAAACGGTGGCAGCAGGCACGCTGGTCTACACCGATGAGTACAACATTTACAGCCGATTGGAAGAATGGGGCTATGCCCACAAAACCGTCAACCATGGCGCAGGCGAATATGCCCGTGACGAAGATGGTGACGGTTTCCATGAAGTCCACGTCAATACGATGGAAGGTTTTTGGTCACTGTTACGCTCATGGTTACGACCTCATCGGGGGATCTCACAAGAAAAGCTACCGTGTTACCTTGCATTCTTCGAGTCTCTTCACAACATCAGGAAACGGGGGCAAGCTGCCTTACAGTCCTTGCTTTCGCTGCTGTTGGGATAAGACCCTGAAACGCATATTGAGCCGGCGATGATTTATTCCAGTCTGCCAAAGTACCGGCAAGATAGTCAGGTATCCTCACCAGCTCCTGATAAAAAATACCCTTTTCAGTAGGATAGTAATACATCCTTTGAAGGTTTCTGGTTGGCTCATTGTTAATGACACATATACCATGATAATTCATCTGACAAAATGAGAAAGCCACCTGAGAATAAGCTTCTGTCATTTTATCCCTATCAGACAACCAAGCAACTTCTCTTATATTTCCTTCTACTGCCAGTAAAAACATAATATATGCTGTTAGCAATGATACTATGGAAATGTCAGCAATCAGCCTTAAATTGGATGACTTCTTGGCAATCTCGTTTTTGAAGCATTCTAATATCTTGACCCATTCTTTCTCATCAGCCCTGGTAGACGTTGATAATGCATCAATGCTATGTTGTATCGACTTAAGCATCTGCTCTCTTGAGTCCATTCCGCTCCTTTTGAACAGCCTCACATCCCCAAGCAGAAAGCTTATATGAAACAATGAATTCCTTTGTAGTATTTCTATGAACTCAGGTTTAATAGACCTAGACTTTTTAATATCTTTCTTCGCATGGGTTTCAATACTCTCCTTGATAAATCTTAACTCTTCTTCATTACAAGGAATCAAAGTATACGTAACAACATCGTTCGCTTTATTCGCATCATGCAAAACATAGTCAGACAATACTAAATAGCATATCGCATTTTCATTTAAGGCAAGATAACGTCTCAGATCATCTTTGATCCTGTCAGCAAACAACTCCTTAAGATGTTTGATTACAAGATTCATTTACTTCCTTGTAATTTTTCTTGAAGCTTAACGAGCTTCTCATCCATTCGCTCTACAGCCTCTTTATAGTTTTTTAGATTATCGTATCTGCGCCAGAACCCAATACTTAGCCATATAACACATCCCCATAAAAACACTTCCAAGAACGAACCAGCCATAACAAACACACTTATGCCCGTTAGAGAAAATAAATGCGGAATCAAATTAGCCAGACCAATGAACATAAAGATAGCAAAAATTGCCCTGAAGGAGCTGCGATTCATTTCAACACTTGAGCGCTTCATTTCTTCGAGGTGCTTTTTTTCAAACTCCAAGAATTCAATATCGCTTTTAATACTCTTCTTTCTATAGGCATTGTAGACTTTGGATATGCCAAGAACTACTAGGCCACCAATGATACCTATTAGCAAATTCTTCCAGTCTTC
Organism: Thiothrix nivea DSM 5205; assembly: GCF_000260135.1. Lineage (NCBI taxonomy): Bacteria > Pseudomonadati > Pseudomonadota > Gammaproteobacteria > Thiotrichales > Thiotrichaceae > Thiothrix > Thiothrix nivea. The sequence goes on from NZ_JH651384.1 coordinate 2,771,325, forward strand.
CATACTATGACTCCTGCAATAGAGCTTATATCACTATAAGGCTTTCAACTTTCTTTTTAAGATAACCTTCTAGTAATTGCTTTGAAACACTCCACAATGTTCCAATACTTGCATCCTTGAAGTCCGTTTTCAGTTTTGCCCATACCTCATCGTTGCGTAAAGCCTCTAAAAAATCATGACCATCGGCAGTCAATCGTAATGGAACAGCTATCCAACCATATTCCCCTCTATTGGAATCTACTATTCCAAAACCAGCCTCACCATCTTCTCGTTGAACAAGCTTTCGATCACAAAGAATCTGCATATGAAACACAAAACAATGTTCATCATCTAGAAAAGCATTATTTTCAAAGTCAACAAGGGTTATTGTTGGCTTATCAGCAGACTCAAAAAAATCCAGTATCTTTTTCAGAAATTCATGGTCTATCTTCATAACAACCTTCACTATCAATCAGCATCAAAATTATGGAGTCCAGACCTTATCAAGCTCTTGCATGAGTCTATCTGTCTCCTTTAAAGCCACAATAATTTTCTGATAATGACGTATGTCATCACGGGTAAGCACCCTGCCAGTACGATCTTTCAACCACTTCTGTGCTGGCTGGTATCCACCAATATAGAACTCCCAAGCCAATAGAGGTATTTGATCGAAGTATTGCTCATCATTAATCCAAATACGCCCTAAACTCCTATCAACATCGTACAACTCCCAATCCTTACTAAGAATTTTTCGAGTAACAGTATTATCTCCTACTTTTGGGTAAGACGTAATCGCCTTATTCAACAAGACACTTTCTAACAAATGTACTTGCCGCAACTCATTACCAAGTTGCACCAGATTCCAAAACATATTCACATTGTCAGGGTAGGGTATACGTGGATAATCACTACATAAGAATTCATTGTATTTCTCCCTATATGCTGGAGAATGCAATATACTATAAATATAATCAACAACATCTAATGCAGAGAATGATTCTTTGTTATTACTCATTTCTAACGAAAATGGAACTTTTATTATTCTTGAGATTTTAGTAATTATTTCATCATTAAAGTTGGCAATTTTTTCTCCACAGATGCCTTCTTTTGAAACAAAAATGGGGGCTATGCTATTAGCCTCTTTTATACTGAGAGAATGAAGCTGAACAATTCCTTTAAACAGAAAAACATCAGTAAATCGTCTATTCTCTTCAACTCTTCTATTGAAACAAATCCCAATATTTTCCCCAGAAACCAAATGCTGCATAACATCATTCCTAGGCATACAATGAAAACCTCTTGAATTACCGGTATAGTATGTATACCGCTCATCAAATGGTCTATAAAAAATTTTCTCAACCTTGTTTTCGTCAATATTGGATTTTAATAAATCTGCTTTCGCCCACTCAACCTTCCAATCTCGAACATCCTTTCCAAGTTGATATTTTTCTCTTGCATCCTCAATTTGCATTAAGGAAAAATCACCAACTAGTTTCTTAACCTCATTTTCAGAAAATTTGATGCAAAATGAATCTCTAGCAGTTGCAATGCCAATTGACTGAACAACAAAGAGTTCCTTTAAAGAAAATCCTTTTTCATAAACACTCTGTCCTTTTGTTTCAAACTGAGTAAAAAGATATGATGGGCTGCGCAAGTCAATATTTTTAAACTCAAAGGCATCAAGAGCGCTTTCAGCCAATAATTTATATTTCTTTTTACGGCTACCATGCACAGAATAATAGAACAACTTGGCTAACTGTCCCTTTTTTTTGCGGCCTGTCTTAACGAATAAGTTAATGGAGACCCCCTGCTCAATATCGAAAACATTTTCATCTTTATTTTCATCGAAATTACCATCTTTCTTTTTGACGCTACCATGTAAATTTATAACAAATATTTTGTCAAAGGTAGTGAGTAAGTGCCAACGCATCCCTCGAAATGTCGGATTATCTAGAAAGCCATTATTGCTAATATAGGCAAGCACGCCTTCGTGGTTTCTTTCTACAAAAAACTGCCCATATCGAATAAACTTAACATAGTCATCATTTAGCCATTTGGAATTTCGTTCTTTTAGTTTTCCACCACCAGGCTCTTGTTTATAATCAGTCAAAAGTGATGCAATCCACTTTCCTCTATTGGCAGAATGACCACTATATGGAGGATTTCCAATAACAACCATTACAGGTGTGTCGCGTTTAATATAGTTTGCTGACTGCGCTTCATCAGAAAGCCATGAGGCAAATAAGGTTGCCGTATCAGGATGATGTTCTTCAAGTGCATTAGTAAGGAATATATTAAAGCGTTGGTCTCCCTTAGCTTCATAGCCGGTCTCACGTAATAACATATCCATTTTCAGATGAGCCATTGCATAGGAAGCCATCAACAACTCGAACCCATGTAAACGTGGTATTAAGTCATCCCTCACATACTGAGGCCAAATACCCGGCATAGATTCAAAATCTTCATAAATATGCCTTACTGCTTCAGCAAGAAATGTTCCTGTTCCACATGACGGATCAAGAATTTGTACACGATGTACTTCCCTCTCAACCTTTTCAATTCTTGTTGCCCTGTCCTTACCTCTCCCCCTAACAACAGGCATGTCAACCTTGATAGTGGTTTTACTGGAATCTGCCAAACCTTCAGATAAACCAAATTCCGTTTTTAAAATACCATCTACTGCACGGACAATAAACTTAACAACAGGCTCAGGTGTGTACCAAACCCCACGAGCTTTCCGTAATTTAGGATCATATTCAGCAAGGAATGTTTCATAGAAATGAATTACAGGATCATGGCGCTTTGTACCTTTGCCATGTTGCTCCATCAAAGCTGCTACATTGGTAGCTAAGAAGACTTCCACCAATGAATCAACAATCCAAACAATCCGGTCATCAAGATCATTGGCAGCAATATACTGGAATAGTTTTCTCAAAAACGGATTTGAAGTTGGTATCAGTTTAGCTGCTTCTTCGCGTGAGAATGTCGGCAGAGTTGGATCATGTAAACGCGCTGCAAACATTCCATAAGCAACTGTCTGAGCATAAATGTCAGCAAATGCCTTTGTATCTATGTCATGGATCAGAACTTGTCTGAAACCTTCATACTGAGCATATAGATCATTATTTGCTGATGACTCTTCATCACTATCAAGTGCATTATGGATAATATTTGCAAGTAATCGCGCCTTACCTGCCATCATCTTAGCAAGTTTTTCAGGCGACTTAATAGACTGCCCTATGAAAATTGCAAAGTCTTTGATGTAAGAGGTAAATGTTTCAAATGATTCTGGTAAAGGATTAATTTTGCCATCCTTCACTTCCGCAACGCGGATACTAACAGTACGCTCACCTTCACGATAAAAATGAAAATCCAGATAGTCAGTAATAATCAAGTTAGACAAAGCATCACGATAACGATCAAACTGTTCTTTATGCTTTTTGCCCTCTAATGGCTCCCCAATATCCTTGGCTTCAATATATCCAATAGGAATTTCCTTCCCTTCTCTCGTCAGCACATAATCAGGTGAACCACAGTCAATACGTTTAGGTTCATTGGTAGCAATCACACCGGGCAAGATACTTTCCAGTAAGTTTTTCAAGTAGCCTCGGTATGCATGTTCTTTCGCAATACCGGTCAAGAACTGTTTGTTAACTTCGCTTAGGTAGCTGCTTACATCCATCTAACTATCACCATGCCCTTGGGGTTGAATTGTTACTTCTCTATAGTAAATAACATAAACATCCTATTCTATGGTAGAGCATTCTTTATGGATAGATAATTAGTCATAAAAACTCTACTGATGATACATACCAGATTGAAAAATAGATATATTTCATGTCGAGGTAGTGTCAGACAAACGCTTCTTCGCGCAGCGAAGACCAAAGATGTCTGTTCTGAAGCAAGCTATGGAGGCTTGGCCTGGGATCACGTAGCCCGAATGGAATGTAATGACCATAGCGAGCATGTGCGAAGGTATACCCCTAAGTCTCCACAGATAGTTAATAGTTCCTCTCTCCTGCCACATACACCATCTGCGAGTGTAGAGAATGAAATGGAATGAAGCGGAATGATGCCAGGACAGGCCGGAGTAGATTGCGGAAGTGGACACTGATATGGATGCACATTTATGTGCTTCCATTCCTCACCTATACTCTGAGAAAGGTAGTAGTAATAAGTACCACCCTATTGGAACGTAGGCTGTGTTCCCGTCAGGGAACTGAGCCGGTCTTATGAAATTCAATTTTCGCTCATTCATGAATCCACCAAATACTTAACGCATTGTTTAATTGGGTATTTAGCTCAAGGCTATTTTTCTACCACTTACCAAACCGACCGTATGTCAGCAAAAGTTATCAGCATATAACAATAATAAGTTATCTTTAACAAAAAGCAGCATTTAGTACAGCCCCCAAAATATATTATTACATAATTTAAAAGAGAGGTTTTATGCTCTTAATTAGTGAAGAAATTACACAAGACGAAATATTTAGATTACTTAACAAACATTTTCCAAACGTTGAAAATCATGACAAGTTTATTTCTCTTGGAAGCAACTGGCCATTTCTCCCTTTCACCGGCCTTAAGATAACCCTATTTGAAAAAGAGAATTTTATTGAATTAGATTATGAAGCAGGCTTTTCCACTAAAGACAAGGAAACAGCTAAAAACAAGCGAACTGAAATATTAGGTATTTTAGAAAATGAATACCCATTTATTGAGTTTTATTCAGATGGAATGGGGGAGGCACTTTCAGCCGTAATGTTCAGTGCTCGTTACCATATATCACTCGGGTCAGCCATCACATCTAACAAAATATTCTCAGAAACCAATAAATTTTACACTGCTTGCACAGAGGCGAGAGACAAATACCTTGTTCCTGAACAACAAAGAATTAGTCCTTATGATGAAGAACAGTTAGATTATATAAGAAGGCTCTACCCGTATAAATCCATGGATCACATACGGGAAGCCCATCCGAACAGGTCATAATAATCAAAAACAACTTTAATAGCAGCCCTTTATCATGGTTTAGGTGCTGCTATTACTAGTAGTTGCCCCCCTAAACAGCAGTTTCTATTCTTTTAGAAAAACAGTCATTTCCATAGTTTAAATCAAATTATAACCTCGAAGACTGTCACCGCGTCCGTCGTCGACACACTCGTTATACTTTTTTTGAGCATTTTTTAATGGCTCAATATGCGTTTCAGGGTCTTGTTTTCCCCGGCATTGCAAACGTGATGGATAGCGGTAAAGTTAGTCATTTCCGATAGCCAAGGAGAGGCTTTATGACCTCGCTCATCAGTATTTCCAGCCTGACCAGTGATGCCGCCTGTTTCGAGCAAGTCCGTTCCGTGCGTTGGCCTAATGGGGTGATTTGTCCGCACTGCGGTTCACAGGACACTATCCGTCGAGGCAAGGATGACACCCAGCAGGAACGCCAGCGTTACCAGTGTAAGGATTGCCAAAAGCGTTTTGATGACCTGACGGGAACGGTGTTTGAAGGCCACCACCAGCCGCTGAAGGTGTGGGTGTTGTGCCTGTACCTGATGTCGTTGAACCTGTCCAACCAACAAATCGCCCGCGAATTGGGGTTGAACAAGGATGATGTTCAGGCGATGACGGAACAGTTACGGCGTGGTGTCGAGAAAAAAAACGCCAGTAAACCTGTTTGGGAATGTTGAATTTGATGAGGTTTATGTCAAGGCTGGACACAAGGGAAACCCCGAAGCCGTCGCGGATGCTGGGCGTGAAGGTCGCCGCCGCGCCCTGAAAGGTGCGCCGGGGCGTGGGACACTGGAAAAGGACAAACCACCCATTTTCGGCATGATCCAGCGTTCCGGGGAGGTCGTGATCCGTATGCTGGCGAATGTGAAACAGACGACGATCAAGCCGTTGATTGTGGAAACGGTGGCAGCAGGCACGCTGGTCTACACCGATGAGTACAACATTTACAGCCGATTGGAAGAATGGGGCTATGCCCACAAAACCGTCAACCATGGCGCAGGCGAATATGCCCGTGACGAAGATGGTGACGGTTTCCATGAAGTCCACGTCAATACGATGGAAGGTTTTTGGTCACTGTTACGCTCATGGTTACGACCTCATCGGGGGATCTCACAAGAAAAGCTACCGTGTTACCTTGCATTCTTCGAGTCTCTTCACAACATCAGGAAACGGGGGCAAGCTGCCTTACAGTCCTTGCTTTCGCTGCTGTTGGGATAAGACCCTGAAACGCATATTGAGCCTTTTTAATTATTTTTTTCAAGTTTTTTATCCTGATACTCTTCATCGTATTCTTCAGCTATCTTAATAAAATTATTATGTTCTTTTTCAAGATAGTAGTGATATACTCGTGCATCACGTTCATTCATTTCTTTCGATTCTTCTTTAAAATATTTTCGTAATTTATCAATTGCATGAAAATATTGGTCTAGATCATATTTTAAGTATTCATTGCCTTGAATCTCATTTCTATTCATTAGTTCTTTTTCAAAATCACGATATATCCTCTCAATAGATTCTAACATTGAACCCCCAAAGGCTACATTGCTGACATCTGGAGAGTAGATAGCTTGGGCAACTTTTTGAAATAAGTAACTCATTGATGATGGAAATATATTTACCATAAGCTGCTCTCTGTGTCTTTCTTTATGTTTTTTATCGGTTTCTATTAGTAGGTCTGAAATAAACTTGTACTTATCAAGCACGCCAAGAAGTTGACTCTCTAAAATTTCTTCGATATTTACGTCATGAAAGAAATCCTCTCCAGACGCGCTAGACCTCATATAAGAAAAACTTTCTTTAGATAACGTATTTCTAGATAAATATGTGTAATAAACATTTTCTTTTGTTGGTTCATATGTGGGATGACCAATGGCTGAGTTTCTAATATCACGAATTTTTTTCAGGGATTCGCTTATTTGGTATTCTTCACCAAACGCTTTTGTTAAGTTTTTAACAGCATCTTGTTGTATAAACAGTGACTGAAGCAATCCATATGTATAAATATATTGTAGTCCTGTGTCTTTTGGATAATCATTTGAACAATAACTAAGAATCGCCATAATTGTGTCAGATATGACATCGAGAGAACTACAAATCTGATTCCAAACCTTGCTGTCACTAATTAGATTAGCTTGATACCGATTTGTATTGATATGTGCATAAATAGATTCTTGTAATTTGAGAATATCATCTGCACTTTTTCTTATCTTTTGGTTCATGAGCTTAGATTTTTATTTTGGTATAACAGTTTATTATAGAGAAAATATCAGACGGGGTTTTCCCCTTATCCTAATAGTCAACCTGAAGAAAACTATCGTAAGCACCTAATTTCATAAGCATAACAACCATGTAGCCTATCAATTAACCAGCAGTATACGCCCACTTATCATCTGTGCATAGCTTAGTGAACACTTTCATAGACAGGGTACTTTACCTCATCATCTACACATCATCAGAGCCACTACCAATTAAACACATCTGAGCGTCAGCGAAGACAGTAAAAGCCTGCTCTGGAGTCTATGTGGAGATGTCAGGAATCTGATGTAATGGAGTGTAGAGGAAGGACGGAACGAGCTTGTGCGAAGCCCTACAACTCACATATCACGATGGTTGTAACTATCTCATGCCTGTCAGCATCTACCAGCGCGAGTGAAGGACTGGAACGGAACACAATGGAAGCAGGTTCCTGGCATCGGAGCAGAGACGGAAGACCAACATGGGGATGGAGAGCTTTAGCTTTCCATTCCTCACCTGAAGCTTTGGATGTCAGTTGCAAGAAGTCTGAGCTTACCCCATAGGGAATGTAGGCTGAGCTTTAGCTGTGCCGATCTTATGGAATGACGCAGGAGCCGCAAGGCTGCTGCATCTTCAAGAAACAAGAGCTTTAGCTTTTGAGAATAAGAATCTAGGCTGTATATACTTGAAGTTCCATACGAATAGCTTTTGCCAAACCTGATAAATCACCATAAATTGATTTTGCATTGATACTCATTTTTCTGAGTAGTGCATATACAGATTCATAGAGAGCGCTACTTATTATCAACTTTACAATTTTGCACTCATCATATGTACCAGATGCGATAACCGACTCAATTGTTTTTTCTCTATTACCAGATACCAAAAATGTTCCAGACTGCCTATCCATTCTAGCATTTAGTTCCAGTGGTTCAGTAATCCATAAAATATCATATGCAAAACGATCTACAACTTCCTCAAAGATTTTATCCCTTTGTCCATATATTGAAGCTCTAGTTTCTTGAAATTTAGTATCCCTTAATTTTATGAACTCCAACGAACGCTCCATTACAGCCGTATAATCAATTGCATAGATAGAAAAGTCCCTTCCTGATAAAGGATTATATGATTCTAATGCGAAGTACAATGCGATGTATGGACTTTCAGTAAAATCGAGAAGTCTAGTAGGAACACCGTAGTGCTGCATTACTGACAACCAAGATAGCTTTGACTCTGGAGTATGTTCATTCTGATTATAAATATGATACTTAGAACGAAATGCATTATATGAATGATCTTCAAATTTGGTTGCGCTATTAGCGCACCAATGTTTACCAATTACTCTTTCAAGAGTTGATTCAAGTTTCCAAGTTGCATCAGCCTGACCTCTAAAAACAAAGTGATTTGGCAATGAGTTAATGAACTTAATAAGCTCATCTGCTGTATCAATTACAATATCTTCAATCATCCTCGAACCCGATAATATGCTTCTTTTACTTCCCTTAATGCTTGTTCGCGCCCACTACTCTGGTCGACAGGAACACGAACAGCATCACCTCGAAGCTGCACCGATATTAATTTTTTCTCCTTATCCGTTTGTATTCTTGCAGAAGCAGTATTACCGGTTGCTGCTGTTGACTTTGCAACTGCTTCGACTCCCTCTTCATTTAAAGCATCACCAACAATCTCCACACTCCCATAGTTACCATTCAGATTTTGACAATAAATTGAAAGTGGCTTCTGGAATATTTCATCTGCATCAATAGGATTGGGGCCAGTGAAAAATGCCTTAAACCTCTTAATAGAATAAGCACTCCGTATTTTTTCTATAAAATCCTCTGGATCAGGAATAATATCCACTAGGACATTAATACCACGTTCTTTTACTGATGTAGAGTTATCAAAAATCCCTTCAATTTTTCTAGCAATTGCCTGAACATCGGGAGCAACTTTTGTTTTTTTAGCTACACCTAAAACACCTATTGACCTATCAAACAAAACGTATGTATAAGGACAAGAGTCATCCAACTGCTCTATAAAATTACCTGTATTATTATCATATCGTTCAACAGTGGTTTTAGTTGTTCTCCCAATTGCAAAAGCTCCACAAAATTTATCAAAATACTCTATATTACCAATATGCCAAACATTGTCTTTTTTTAATGTAATAGTAGGCTTCTCATTTAAAGCCATTGAAAATAAATCTGAGGGAGAAACATCTGAATAAAATAGTGTCATCTGAGATGGTTTTATAAACTTAATGCGATATAAGTGATATTCGATTACAGGCATTGAAACCAAGACTCCTTGTATTCACCATTTAACCATCATCGGGTTACTGTACTATCGCTTGTCCGTTCTGACTACCGATTGCCCACAACTATACATCCAACTAATGTCTGTGCATAGTAAGTTACCAAACAATACCTTACTGCGGTTAGCCATCCTCAGCACTACGACCTCCAAGAGCAATACAGCTATCCTGATCCAGATAAGCATCTTCACGGCATCATCACCTCCTTTGTGTGAACATGGCACTTTAACCACCCTAACCTCTTGCAGCCGCAAGGCTGACAAGAGAGTTGTCCTGTTAAAACCAGATTGGCACGACTACCAACAATGTGAACTTCATCCTGTCTAGCCCTATCCAGGACGTGAACAGTTCGCCAGCCCTTGCAGAACTGTCGTCCTGTACGGAGTCAGTCATAGACTTCCTCCGGGAGCTTTCGCTCACAGAGTAGAGCGCAACCCAGTAACAACAGAATCGCGCCCCATCCTTCCTATAGGAATCAGTCATCAAGCAAAGCATCCAACGGTGAAGCAGTTCCATTAGCAGCACTACCCGCAATGTGAAGGTATATCTGCGTGGTTGAAATGTCAGAATGTCCAAGTAGCTCCTGCACACTTCTGATGTCAACACCACTCTGAACAAGGTGTGTGGCAAAACTATGGCGCAAGATGTGCGGGTAACAGTTCTTCTTTATCCCTGCATCCTTCCCAGCTTCCCTGATGGCTCGCTGCATCACTGACTGATGTAAATGCCAACGTCTGATAACACCTTCCTGGTAAATATCCTCTGACATATTGCTACTCGGCCATAACCATTGCCACCCTACCTGATACTGATACGTTGCAGCCTTACGGTTCAATGCTTCTGGTATCCAAACACTTCCATAGCCTTTGTCCAAGTCTTCAAGGTGCAGGGTTTCCACTTTGCTAACTTGTTCCTTCAGTGCCGGTATCAACTTCTTCGGCAGCATTACTTTCCTGTCCTTGGCTCCCTTACCACGCCAAACGAATATTTCACCTCTATCAAAGTCGATGTCCTTCAATCTGAGGGTCATACATTCACTGATGCGTAATCCCGTCCCATAGAGCAATCGGGCAATCAATAGGTGTGTCCCATCAAGGAACTGGAACAATTGCCTCACTTCTTCAACAGACAGCACTACCGGCAACTTCTTCGGCTTCTTGGATTTGTTGACACTATCAATCGGTGCCAGCTTGATTTTCAGGAACTGGTTGTAAACAAACATCACAGCATTGAATGCCTGCTTCTGGGTTGATAGCGCCACCTTCCTTCTGTTCACCAGATAGTTGAGATATGCCTCTATATGCAAGTGGTTCAACTTGGCAGGATGTTGATGTCCATTGAACTCGATGTACTTGCTCACCCATCCAAGGTAAGTCTTCTCCGTCTCATAGCTGTAGTTCCTGACCCGTATGTACTCCTTCAGCCGTTGCATAAATGCCGGAATGGATTCCCTGACAACAACGTCATTCCTGCTGAAATCATCCCTTTCAGGTTCCATCACTCCGGCAACAATGTCCGTAATCGCCTTGTTATATCCATACACGATAGGTAAAGCATCCGTTCTGTTACCTCCACCATGAGCAATCTTCATGATGTTGCGTTTCAAATTAGCCAATTCCTTATCAGCCTTCGCTTTGTTGTCACCCTCCAGATTAAATTCACTGTAGAAGAGCACTTCACTAATCAGCAGTTTCCACAGTTCCACAGGGTCAAGCTTTTTATATTCAATTGTGTTGGTATTCATAATCGTAGACCTCGATATGACAGGCACAGTGAAGCGCAGCCTGAGCGTTAGCTGAGGCTGTGCTGGTTTCATGTGGGAGTAACTTCTTAGCCTTCCTGAGTATCAGGAGGGCAATCTTCATCAGCAGGTTGGTTCTTTACGAAATCATCCCTTTCCGGCTCCATCTTCTCGGCCAGCAAATCATTCACCGACTGGTTGTAGGTAAAGACCACTTTCAGGGCTTCATCCTTCGTTCCCTTTGCCAATGAGATGCGCCAGACCTGTATCTTCATCGCCTGTAGCAATTCATCAGCTTTCTGTTTCAATTCACCTCCAAGGTCAAACTCATCAGTGAAGTTCACTTCTTCCTTGATGGCATTCCACAGTTTGATACCTGCATTCTTTTGGGCTTTGGTTGCATGTTTGCTTTTCATGATAATCACCTTTTCATTTTTTACGGACATAAAAAAAGGCCGTATGCTTTCGCACACAGCCTTCAAATGGTTGGGTAATGGGATAGTAGCCCTGAAGCTCTTAAAGAGCCTTAGAGCTAATTGCAGTAGGTTTTATGCAGTCTTTTCAGTTCTCCCAAAGATAAATGTTTTAACAAATCTGAATGTACCACCCAATAAAGTAGTGATACCTTTCCTGAGTTCTTCACCAAAGGATTCAGCATTTACTTCAGGTTCAATAGTCTCAACCCAGAACCCTAATGTTTTACTTCTTAACTTCGATAAGTTCCATCTGATACGTTTACCACCTTTGAACCTCCTGATAGCAATAAGCACCATGGGAAATAGAACAGCAGCAAGGGAGTTAGCCATAAACGCTATAAAGGACGTTCCAGCCAGTAACATATTAGCCACAACAGCTATCTGAAATAACAAGCTGAACAGTTCTGCGTGACCGACTACATACTTGGTAAAAGGTAAATGATTCATTGATTGATAAGAGCCATAGGTAATGACTACAGCAGCAAATAACAGGTATATCATGACACCACTCCTTTCAGACGATTGATAAATCCACTAAACCCAAAGATTATATTTAGCAATGAGTACGCCACAAAACAGGTTATCCCGACTTCAATCATGAAATTGGCAGCAAGGTAAAGCGGCGCAATGATTCCCATAGGAACCGACAGGAACAGTAACAGGTATGACATCCCATTCAGGATAATGCCAATACCCAGGAAAAAGACACTTAACAGATTTAAATCTTTCATTCTCATATCCTCACATTTCAAGCAAAGTGATAATTCAAACCTTTAGCATCAGCTATCTTTCTGAAATAACCTTCCAGAATAGTGTACGTGCCAAGGTAAAAGGCTAAAGAGAGTGCAACAGTAGTTGACAAGACCAAGAGAAGACTTGCATCAGAAAGCAGTGCAGAGGAAAGAATAAAGGCACTACCTGCATTAACCAGAAACGCGCCTATCATTCCCCTTACAGGATGTGCATAAGCTTTATGGGCATCTCTCACTTTTGACATAAAGAATGGTGTTATCAAAGCAAGGTAGATAACACGGTTATTGAATCGCACAGAAGGCTTGTTCAAATAAACCTTCAAGGCATGTAATAGTTCTAACATCACTATTCTCCTTTTGTTTTATAGGTATTGACCATTGCCATAAACTCAGGGGTGTATCGCCCATTCACGACAATTCGGTTAATCAGTTCCTGCAACTCAGACTTACTCAATACAAAGCCTCGTTCCTTCGCTCTGGTCAGCAGAAAACTCTGATATTGCCGACTCCTGGCAATCTTCTGGTAACGGGACAACTCCTTACCATGCAGGGTACATTTCTCACTATCCAACGCTGTCTTGAGCATACTGGGGGTTAGCTTGAATTCACCAACCACAGCAGCAAAGTCATTGATGGTCAGGTTTATCTTTTCCTCAGATGGCAGCTCACCTACATCCTCTTGTCCTTCAACAGAGAAATGCGGCAACAACAACACACCAGCAGATTCAGATTCCCTAACGGTTTCAGTTGCTTCCTCTGCAAAAACAAATTCACCTGTTGCCTTGTTCACAAAGAAGTTCCTGACCTTTTCATATCCTTCCTTGATTCTGGTAACAACCTTTTCACATTTATCAGCAACATAGGCTTTCACCTGATGGTACTTGTTAACCATATAAACCTTGACCTGTAGACCTTTCTCTTTCAGGCAGGCAACCGTTGATTCATAGACTTCCAATAAAGTCCATTCACTTGTAATAAACATAAGAATTACCTCTTTCGTTCAGACATAAAAAAAGCCATCAACCTTGTCAGTTGACAGCTCTATTTGGATACCGGGGGCATCGACCGAGATACTCCCCCCATATATATGACTCGCTATACCTTTAAGTCATACCAGGTACACATTCAAAGGATTATGATTTTAAGCACAGTAAGGAGGGTGGGGGCATCGAAAAACTTTCAGATTTAACTAAAAAGCCTTGCCCCTGAAAATATATTATATAAATTTTTGACTCCCTTTATAGTTTCAATTAACTTAATAGATAGAAAGATAAAACCAGATGAAGGGGTATTAAAATGAGTAACTTATTTGACGATATGGATAAACAGCAGTTTCTGTATCACCAACACTTTGATAATTACATAGAGCGTGTATATGAAAATGGTGAAGAAAATTCACTTAAAAGAATGAATCACTTATGGCCGACAGCTTACAAGGATATTTACTTATCAGATAGAAAGATTGGGCCATTTACTGTTAATACAGGAACAGGAGAAATAATTAGAGATGCGAGATACCCGGTTGCCATTGCAGGGACACTTAAGACGCAGCAAAAGGAAAAGCTGAAGGGTATTCCGATAGAAAGGAATAACAGGTTTAAGGATATGAGAAGGTTGGGCGATTTTCTTTATAGAAACAAATACACCATAGGCGTACCAACAGCACTAGGCGCATTAGGTTTAGGCTTATACTCAAGCAGAAAGGTGAATTTCAATGATAGTCAATAATGAAGTCATGTTCACTTGTAGGCAGTATATATCATTACAGGTCAAACTCGGCAAACTGGATAAAAGTTATTACTTCGACAAAAGCTTTATGCAGAGGTATCGGCTCAAATGTAAAAGTATCTCTGTAGATGAAGGTATCAGCATCACCAAAAAAAGACATTTCAACAGCCTCAAATCCAAGACTTCAAATGTCTATCCAGATGACATATTACAAAAGGCTCTGAATGAACTACAGGACGAACATCCTGCAAGGGTGTGAGGATGTTAACGTCTCTGGATAGTGACTAGACTTCATATTTAGACCATTCAGAACGACATGGGCTATCAGAGAGCCTTTAAACGGCTCTCCTGAATGTGGTTAATAAAATTTCTTCAGATGTTTATATTCACCTGCTATGCCAAGGATACCTTTACCAAGTATTCCAGCAGTTGCACCTATAGAAGCATTCACAAGGTCAGAATTATGGTAATCATTCCAATTGTAAGCTACATTGGCTACTGCTCCAATCATAGCAGCTTTACCTGCACCTCTTGATGTAAATGACATGCTAGTAGCATTTTTCAGTCTGAGTTTACCAATATCATCATCAAGAATATTCCTCAAATCACCCATCAGTTCCCTGTGAACATCATATTCACCTATCGCCCTATTCTTCACTTTGTTAAATATGCCAGTTGCATATGATTTCGTACTCATAATCATCATCTCCTTTATTGTTAATCTCTATCTCATCTAAAGACAGAAACTAGCGTTTACAGTAAATAGATTGTCACATAATTGACATTACCACAATATATAGTTATTTTTATAAAAAGCAGACACAATATATGGATTCTTACACAAACGTATTTTCTACACATCAGCATATATAACAAATCGCGCCAATCATTTCCTAACGGATAAAGAATGACTTTCAAAAAGTTGAGGTAAAAAAATCATGAAAAACAGGGCAAGAAGAATATGGTTCAACTTAAGGAAAAACAAATGAATTATGATTTAATGACCTTTAATAGGCAGCCACTTAGGTTCACCACCATAGAGAAAAAGTCCTATGTCTCACTATCAGATATTCTGAATATTTCAAATCTGACAAGGCCGAATAATCTCACCACCATAAATAGCAGCATCATTACTGAATACGGCTACAACCCAATAGAACTGATTTCAGTGATGGATGCCATTGAGCTTGTTAAAAGTGCTAATAAAGTTAATCCCAAATTGCTTGAAATCCTAGAAACCAGAGTTACCCATTAAAACCATGAACAAGTTAACCGTTAAATTCCCTTACCCAGATGAACAGAAACCCAATGAAGATAGCTACAAGTACAACAAAAGGCGCAAATGATTGAACTGAGCCTTTATGAACATTGGGTACTTAACTGTTTAGTCAGAAATCGCGCCCACTTCTATTACGACACAATTCCCTATTCAGGAGCACCAGATATTACAACTGTCAAGGAATTGTACCACGAGCACTTTGAACAGTTATTTAACAAGCCTGTAGAAACAGTTACTGGTGACTATATCGACCAGATTGAACATAGAGCAAATACCCTCATTGATAAGTTGCTGTCACTTGATCCGAATTCCTATAAGAATAAAAGAACCAAAAGGAGTAACTATCAGGTTTTTGATTTGCATTAAAGCCCCATCATAATCCAGATATTCAGATCACCGTTGCACCAGCCCTTCACACAGGCACTGTTACAGCAATAGATAACCTTCATCCTGGCTCTACCCTCATCAGTTCTCCACGGCAAAAATTCCATGTTAGGCTGTAACTTCGTTGAAACCACAGTCACTTGTCAAAAATTTCCACAGCCGATAACCCCACCTTCATCCGGAAATGTTCGCAGCCTAACCCCCTTGGCGATAAACTGACGTCCTATAGAAATAACAACCCATAACATCTGCAAGGAGCTTCCCATGTTCTCATCCTTCGCCATCGCCGTGCTGGTGTTCATCGCCGCACTGATCTTCATGGGCGTTAAAATGGTGCCACAGGGCTTCGCCTACACCGTCGAACGCTTCGGTAAATACGTCTACACCCTGCAACCCGGCCTTGGCCTGCTGGTGCCGGTCATCTATCAGGTCGGGCGCAAGGTCAACATGATGGAACAGGTGCTCGACATCCTGCCGCAGCAGGTCATTACCGCCGACAACGCCAACGTCAGCATTGACGGCGTGGTGTTCTATCAGGTGTTCGACCCGGCCAAGGCGTCGTATGAAGTCGCCCACCTGCAAAACGCCATCCTCAACCTGACCATGACCAACCTGCGTTCGGTGTGCGGCTCAATGGAACTTGACCACCTGCTGAGCAAGCGTGACGAAATCGGCGCACGGGTACTGACCATCGTTGACGAAGCCACCAACGCCTGGGGCGTGAAAGTGCTGCGCGTCGAAATCAAGGACATCGAGCCGCCTGCCGAACTGGTGCGCGCGATGAACCTGCAAATGACCGCCGAACGCCAAAAGCGCGCCCAGATCACCGAAGCGCAAGGCAAGAAGGAAGCGCAAATCCTCGAAGCCGAAGGCGCCAAGACCGCCGCCTTCCTGCGTTCCGAAGCGCGCGAACGGGAAGCGCTGGCGGAAGCGAAAGCCACCAAGATGGTATCCGACGCCGTGGCACAAGGTGATGTGCAAGCCCTCAACTACTTCGTGGCGCAAAAATACGTCGAAGCCTTGGGCAAGTTCGCGGATTCCGACCAGCAGAAAACCATTTTCATGCCCATGGACACCAGCGGTCTGATGGGTTCCATCGGCAGCATCAACGAACTGTGGAAAGCGATGAAGGACAAGTAAGGCCATGGAAAACCTGCAAATTGAATTCTGGCACTGGCTGATTTTCGGCTTCCTGCTGATGGCGCTGGAGGTGTTCGCCCCCGCCATGGTGGTGATGTGGTTCGGCTTTGGCGCGATTATCGCGGGCATTGCGCTGTGGCTGTTCCCGTCACTGGCGTTCGGCTGGCAAATCATTATCTTCGGTGTAGTATCGCTGGGCAGCGTGCTGGGCTGGCGCAAGTCACGCTTCCGTGAGGAAAACGTGCAATCCGACACGCCCGACCTCAACAACCGCCTGCACAGCCATATTGGCAAGGAATACACCCTGACGGAAGCCATCATCAACGGGCGCGGCTCCATGCGTGTTGGCGATACCGCCTGGCGGGTGCGTGGCCCTGATTTGCCTTCCGGCACGCGGGTGCGTATCACCGGGGTGGATGGCGTCATGTTCACGGTCGAAAAAACTGACCATTGACTTTTGTTTTCCAGGCGTTACACTTTCACCCCATTATCAACCTCATTCTACGGAGACACACAACATGCCAAGTACAAATCGGAGAATCAAAGCAGTTTAGTGTCTCCCGCACAACGCCGGGAGACTGATTTACCCAGTCATCCGGTGTGAACCAATCCGCAGTGCCCACGCGCTGCCTGAAAACCCCGGATGGCTTAAACCTTCGGGGTTTTTTTATGCCTATCAGTTTTATGCTCAACAAGGGCAAGGTTCCGGTGAAAATTTTTACCGCCGACGTGGACAGCGCCTCCCTCACGCAACTGGGGAACCTGTCGCAACTGCCCTTCATTCACAGCCACATTGCCGCGATGCCCGACGTGCACGCAGGCATTGGCGCAACCGTGGGGTCAGTGATCCCCACCCGTGGAGCCATCATCCCGGCAGCGGTCGGAGTGGATATTGGCTGCGGAATGAACGCCGTGCGCCTGTCGCTCAAGGCCAGCGACCTGCCGGACAACCTGTACAGCATCCGCAGCGCGATCGAACAGCGCGTGCCGACCGGTTTCGACCAGCATGACAAACCATCCACGCAGGGTGCGACCCTGAAAAACATGGAAAAGCATCTGGACGCAATCACCGACAAGCACCCGGCGTTGATCAAAATGGTGAAAAACTTCCACCGTACCTGGGGCAAACAGCTCGGTACGCTCGGCAGCGGCAACCATTTCATCGAGCTGTGTATCGACGAAAGCGATGACGTGTGGGTGATGCTGCACTCCGGCAGCCGGGGTATCGGCAACGCCATCGGGCGCTATTTCATCGAAAAGGCCAAAAAGGATGTCGGGCGCGAACTCGGCCAGTTACCGGACAAGGATCTGGCCTACTTCACCGAGGGCACGCAGCATTTCGACGACTACGTGCAAGCGGTCGGCTGGGCGCAGGATTACGCCATGACCAACCGCCGCGAAATGATGCGGCTGGTGCTGGATGCGCTGCAAACCTGCCAGCACCTGCCGACGTTCACCACCACGCGCGAAGCGATCAACTGCCACCACAACTACGTGCAGCAGGAAACGCATTTCGGCGCGGAGGTGTACGTCACCCGCAAGGGCGCGATCAGTGCGCAGCAAGGTCAGCTCGGCATCATTCCCGGCAGCATGGGCGCGAAATCCTACATCGTGCGCGGCTTGGGTAACGAGCAATCGTTCTGCTCCTGCTCGCACGGCGCGGGCCGCCGCATGAGCCGCACCGAAGCCAAACGGCGTTTCAACACCCGCGACCTGGAAGCCCAGACCGCCGGGATCGAATGCCGCAAGGACAAGGGCGTGGTGGATGAAATTCCCGGCGCGTACAAGGACATCGACGTGGTGATGCAGAACCAGGCCGACCTGGTGGAGGTCGTACATACGTTGAAGCAGGTTGTTTGTGTGAAAGGTTAAAGACCCTCACCCCCCAGCCCCCTCTCCCGGAGGTAGAGGGGGGAGCAAGACAGGGGGTTTCTCTTAGCCCCTCTCCCTCTGGGAGAGGGGTTGGGGTGAGGGTTCTTCAAGGAGCCAAATCATGGAAAAACACCAAGTAGACCTAATCCGCGAATGCCTGGAAGGCAAGCGCAAGGTGTTCCGCTACGCACCCGACAGCTACGCCATCCAGCTACTCAAGGACTACATCGGTGACGGCATGGGGGTCGGTGCATTGCGCCGTTCCCCCTACGCCAAGCTGCTGAACAAGCCGATTGTGATGGAGGCGCTGGCGATGGCAGGCAACGGCGTGCTCGAAATCTGGCATCTGGAGGCGGTGCTGGCAAAATACCGCGAACACACCCCGCTCAATTTCGTCCTCACCTTGGACGAATGGGGCACGGATGACAAGGAAGACCGCCATTGGAAACAGATTGTGCGCCCCGGTTATGAGCTGGTGCTGCAACTGAACTTTGCCAGCGATCACCAGAAACATTTCAAGGAACTGATCAGGACAGAACACAACGCCCCGTTTTCCTACCACGGCCACCCGGTACGGCAGGATGGCGAACTGGAAACGCTGGCATGGGCGCGGATCGACCTCGATTTCGCCGCCAATCAGGCGCTGATCGAGGAGCTTCAGTCCGACTGGGTGAAGAACGTGGCCGATCACGAACAGGACTGGAACTACGGCGCGGAAAACATGCAGAAGTACCGTGAAATATTCAAGCCTTACGCGAAAGTGTGGGACGAGGCCATCCTCACCGCCGCGCTGTGCCTGATCCGCCGTGATTTGGGCATCCGCGAGGTGTTCTACCACAGCTTTGACACCGGCAACCGGCTCAAGGGTATCGAGCGTTATTACCACTACGGCAAGCCGCCGCGTTACCTGTACACCGAGCTGCCAAAAAAGTTTTGCTTCGCCAAAACCAGCGAAGCGCCGGATTTCCTCAAGCAAGTCCGCTACGTGCACTACCTGCAACGGCACGGGCGGGCGCAATGGTTCAAGCTGCCAACATCAGGGAATGTCCACGGCAAGCCGTGTTAATCCCACTTCAGTGCACCACCAGTCTGGTACTCGGTCACGCGGGTTTCAAAGAAGTTCTTTTCCTTGCGCATGTTGGACTGCTCGTCCAGCCAAGGCAGGGCATTCTGTGCGCCGGGGAACGGTTCTTCCATGCCCAGTTGACGGGCGCGGCGGTTAGCGATGAAGCGGAACTGCTGGCTGTGGTCTTCCGCGTTGTAACCGAGGATCGGATTAGGCAACAGGAATTTGGCGTAAGCCTGTTCAGCCGCTTCGGCCTCATCCCACATGTCGCGCACGGCCTGCGGGTCGAGCTTGACGTTTTCTTCCTGCATGATCTGGCGCACCACGCGGATGCCGAAGGAGCAATGCAGCACTTCGTCGCGCATGATGTATTGCAGTTGCTCGGCAGTGCCTTTCATCAGGCCACGGCGTTGCAGGGCGAAAATGGGCGAGAAACCGTTGTAGAACCAGCAGCCTTCAAAAATCCCGGCGAAGAAGGTGTAGGACAGCACGAAATCGTGCAAATCATCGCGGTTCTTCAGGTCGATGTCGGCACGCAGGGCATCGTTCAGGCGACGGTTGGCCAGCTGAATCTTGCCGTTGATTTCTGGCACCACACGGTAGCGGTTGTAGATTTCTGACTGGTCGAGGCCAATGGTTTCGATGCAATGCTGGTAAGTCCAGGTATGGAGCGCTTCTTCATACACCTGACGTGCCTGGTAGATTTGCAGCTCTGGCGCGGTCATCTTTTCCATCACCGCCAAGCCGATATTGCGCATGGCGAGGATGTCGGAAGTGGTCAGATAAGCGAGCACGTTTTCGTACACATGCACTTCTTCCGGCTTCAGGTTGTGGTGGTAATCATGCACATCCTGCGCCATGTTGATGTCGAGCGGCGTCCAGTGGTTCTTGTTGGCGTTGATGAAAAATTCCCACGCCCAAGGGTACTTGAAGGGCGCGAGCTGGTTGATGTCGCCGCTGCCGTTGATGACGCGCTTGTCTTCGGCGCGTACCGGCTGTTGTGGTTTGAAGGCTTCATCCGTGAGCGGCTGGCGGGCGCGACGTAGTGCGGGCGCTTGCGTAGCGGCTTCCTCCAGGGGGGGGGAAGCCGCTTCTGTTACCTCCGTTGCAGACGCCTGCGGCTGCGCTGGCGTACTTTCTGCAACTTGGGTTTCAGTAACGATTTCACGGTTTTCTACCTCCACAACAGGTTCATCAACGGCATCAACGACTTTAAGTTGTGGTTTGTGGCCGTTTACACGAGGTATGGGTGCGGCCAGTGGGTCATCCCAGTTTAACATCATCTTGTTGTTCCTCCAGAAATCTTATTGGCAAGCTTCGCAGTCAGGGTCGAGCAGGGAACACGCTTTCGGCGCTTCCGAGCCTACCGATACCAGGCCAGCTGTTGCCTTGAATCCTGTTCCTGCTTCAGCCTTGGTTGGCTCGTCGCTGGAAGTTTTTTCCGCGCCAGTCGCACCCAGCGTGCGCAGGTAATAGGTGGTTTTCAGCCCGCGTACCCATGCCAGCTTGTACAGGTTGTCGAGCTTCGTGCCGTTTGGCTCTTTCATATACAGGTTGAGCGACTGCCCCTGGTCGATCCACTTCTGGCGGCGACTGGCAGCTTCGACCAGCCAGCGGGCGTCGATTTCAAACGCGGTGGCGTACTTGGCCTTGATCTCATCCGGCACACGATCCAGCGGCTGCACGGAACCGTCGAAGTATTTGAGGTCGTTCATCATGACCTCATCCCACATATCCAGACGCTTCAGGTCTTCCACCAGATACGGGTTGATAACGGTGAATTCACCCGACAGGTTGGATTTGACGAACAGGTTCTGGTAAGTCGGCTCGATGGATTGCGACACGCCACAGATGTTGGAAATGGTTGCAGTCGGCGCAATCGCCATGCAGTTGGAGTTGCGCATCCCCTGCTGTTTGATCAGGTTACGCAGCCCGTCCCAATCCAGGGTTTGGGTGTGGTCGACGATGAAGTATTCGCCACGCGCCTCACCCAGCATTTCCAGCGAGTCGATCGGCAGGATGCCTTTGCTCCACAACGAGCCTTCGTAGCTGGCGTAACGGCCACGCTCCGCTGCCATATTACTGGAGGCGCGGATGGCAAAATAAGACACCGCTTCCATGCTTTTGTCGGCAAACTCAACCGCTTCCGCTGACGCATACGCCAGATTCATTTTATAGAGCGCATCCTGGAAACCCATGATGCCCAAACCCACCGGACGGTGGCGCAGGTTGGAACGGCGCGCCTGCGGCACACTGTAGTAGTTGTAGTCGATGACGTTATCCAGCATCCGCATCGCGGTGGTCACGGTGCGCTCCAGCTTCGCCACATCCAGCTTGCCGTCAACAACGTGCGCTGGCAGGTTGACGGAACCAAGGTTGCACACAGCGATTTCGCTGTCATTGGTATGCAGGGTGATTTCGGTACAGAGGTTGGAACTGTGCACCACACCTGCGTGCTGGTTGGTGTAACGCACGTTGCAGGGGTCTTTGAACGTGATCCAAGGATGCCCGGTTTCAAATAGCATCCCCAGCATCTTGCGCCACAGGGTCAGCGCCTTGACCTTGCGGTGCAGCTTGATTTCGCCGCGCGCCACTTTGGCTTCGTATTCGGCGTAACGGGCTTCAAACGCCTTGCCGCTCAGGTCGTGCAGATCGGGCGCATCATCCGGCGAGAACAGCGTCCATTCACCTTCTTCCGCCACCCGTTTCATGAACAGGTCGGGAATCCAGTTGGCGGTGTTCATGTCGTGGGTACGGCGGCGCTCGTCACCGGTGTTTTTGCGCAATTCGAGGAAATCTTCGATGTCGATGTGCCAGGTTTCGAGGTAGGCGCAGACAGCCCCCTTGCGCTTGCCACCGTTGTGCACCAGCGCTGCCGTGGTCATGTAAGACTCGTCGCCTTCTACAATCAGGTCAAATACAAACGGCAAGGTTGGTGTGGTTTCGACGCTACGCACCCGGCTGAACACGCAGCCGTTGTAAGCCAACCAATTGTGCTTGCCAATTGGCTGACAATTGATCAATCCGGCAATTTCCGCCACTGCAGGAATGCGGATATCGAACACCTTGGTAATGCCGTTGAACTCAACCTGTGTACCATCGGAGCGGGTTCCGGTATGGGTATTGTCGCGTTCACGGTATTGCCCTGCGGTCGGCACGCCCAGGCGCAGGCATTGGTAACGCACCCCTTCCGCCAGTTGGCGCGAAGTGCTGGTGAAATAGATTTCTTTGCCCCGACTGACGCCGCCGTCGATTTCCAGCAAGCCTTGCAAAAGCGCCAACGTCTGTGGGCGTGGCAAATGGCTGAAACGGCGGGCAATGCGCTTTTCGCCTTGCGTGTTGTACAAATCATCGTAGGTAAATGGTAGGGTAGCCTCGCCCGCGCCGACAATACGCCCGGTTGTGCCATCACGTACTGCGCCACGCCCGCTTGCCCAGTGGATTTGTGCATAGGTTTCGCCGCGCCCCGTTTCCCAGCAATGGATGCCACGCGCAGCCAAATAATCACGCACGAATTGCAGGTGGGAATCGCGTTGTGGATTGCCGGATACGCCCCATTGCGTCCCGTTTTTGGAAAGATGGCCATCACCCAGCAAGATGCCGTACAAACGTGCATCGTCAGCATCAAAGCCATGCACCACAACGGTTTCAGTAGGAATCACTTGGGCGACATAATCGCCTTTTTGCAATTGGCCAGCTTCGACCCACTCCTGTTTGACCTTACCCTTCGCCAACCAGTCATGAGTATGGCTATTGGCTTGCTCCATGGGTACGCCACGGATAGCATAGAACGGATGCCCTGCCGTGACTTTCACGGGTTCAACGGAATGTTTCACATCCAGCGCCACCATCGCGTCATGCTGGTTGTAAACCATTGCCCGTTTGACTTCACGGTATGTGCCGCTAATGCCCAGCACCAGGTCGCCTGCCTTCACTTCACGGATAGCCTTGATGCCGTCAGCCGTGTGGATGCAGGTATCCGGCGCAAAACACTGATTCACGGCTACCGCCGTATCATTCGCCACTTTCAAGAACGGCACCACGCCCTGCGATTTGCCATTGGTTCCTTTGATATGCGCGCCCATGCCGCGCACCCGGCTCCAGTCATTGCCCAGACCGCCCGCGTATTTCGACAGCAGTGCGTTATCCTTAATCGCGTTATAGATGCCATCCAGATCGTCGGAAATGGTGGTCAGATAGCAGGAAGACAGTTGCGGGCGCAGCGTGCCAGAATTGAATAGCGTCGGCGTACTGCTCATGAAATCGAAGCTGGACAGTATGTTGTAGAACTCGATGGCGCGCTCCTCACGATCCACCTCATTGATCGCCAAGCCCATCGCCACGCGCATAAAAAATACCTGCGGCAGCTCAAAGCGCGTGCCTTCGTGATGCAGGAAATAACGGTCATACAAAGTTTGCAGGCCGAGGTAGGTGAACTGTAAATCACGCTCTGGTTTGATCGCCGCTCCCAACTTGTCGAGATCATAGTTTTTCAGGTCATCCGCCAGACGCTCAACTTTCACCCCAGTCAGGATGGTACGCTTGAGGGCTTCCGGGTACAAAGCCACCATTTCCACCTGGGTGGCTTCGGTCGGCTGGCCTTCGAGGAAACTCAGCACTTCACGGCGCAAACTGTCCAGCAACATGCGGGCAGCAACATGCGAATAGTTGGGGTCACGGTCAATCAGGACACGGGTACTAATCACCAGCGCAGTCGCCACTTCCTTCTCGGAAATGCCGTCATACAGGTTGCGCATGGCGGCATTCAGCACCTGCTCGGCGTTGACGCCTTCCAAACCCTCAACAGCCTCCACCACGATACGGCGCAAACGGTCTTCGTCCAGTGGCTTCAGATCGCCACTGGCCGTTTTGACATGAATAAGGTTTTCGGACTTTTTACCTTTTTTCTTGGCTTTGGCCTCTTTTTCAGCACGCAAACGGGCACGCTCGGCACGGTACAGCACGTAACTGCGCGCCACCTTGTGCTCACCAGCCCGCATCAGTGCCAGTTCCACCTGATCCTGGATGTCTTCGATATGTACCAGACCCCCTTCCGGGGTACGGCGCAACAATGCATCCACCACCTGCGCGGTCAGTTTGCGCACCGTATCGTGGATGCGGGCGGAACCGGATGCCTGACTGCCTTCCACATCGAGGAAAGCCTTGGTCATGGCGACCTGGATTTTGCTGCCGTCGAAATCGGTTACCTGGCCATTGCGGCGAATAACCTTACAGGAACAGGGTTGGGCATCTGACATGGTGAACATAATGGGCGTATGGGTGGCGGGTGTTAATTCCTGTGCGCTGGCGGCTTGCATTTTTTATCCTCGTGAGGCCGGAATGGCTTGACAATGGCGGTCGTTCTTGTGTAACCCCAGAAGTAGATTTCTTCTGGAGAAATACTATAGGATGTGTTTTTAGGGGTGGTCAAGCACAACATCTTGTCAGGAACTTGTGTGTAGCCTGTGGATAACCGGAGAAAATCCAGTACCGGTACGGTGTTAATGACAGCCGTGCGATGCCGGAAAATTTTTTCAAACATAGGCCGGTTTATTATTGTCTTTTTCGATAGCTTTGTGAAACCAGTGACTTGCTGCATCCACGCAGAAACTTTTTGCGTACAATCCTTCATGCCAGTTTCACTGCGCATAAAACAAACCAAATACACTGGAGATTTAGAGCATGAAGAGCACAACACCCCTGAAACTTGCACTGGGCGTCACTTTCACCACCGGCATTGCACTGGGCGCAGCTCAGGCTATCGCGGATAACCCGTTTGCTTCCAGCACCCTCAACAGCGGTTATATGCAGCTGGCCGATAACGACAAGGCGGGTGAAATGAAGTGCGGCGCGAGCATGAGCAAGGATGGCGAAGGCAAGTGCGGCGCTGGTATGAAAAGCGCTGATGGTGAAGACATGAAATGCCCTGCCGACGCCAACGAAGATGGAATGGTCACCAAGGAAGAGTTCATGACCTACCATGAAAAAATGTTCGACGAGGCCGACGCCAGCAAGGATGGCTCGCTGGACGCTGACGAACGCAAAGCCCTGCACAGCAAAATGATGGAAGGTAAATGCGGCGGCAAGAAAGAAGGCACCTGCGGCGCGGCCAAGACTGACGATACCAGCAAGCCTGCGGCTGAAGAAAAACCGGCTGAAGAGAAAAAGTAAGCCATGCCCGTGCCTGCACTCCACGGTGCAGGACTCGGCTTCCGGCGCGACCTGCTGGTTGCGTTGGAAGAGCGGGTTCCAGACTGCATCGACTTCTTTGAAATTGCCCCGGAAAACTGGATCGGGACGGACAAACACAGCAGCCGGCGCCTGCGTGCGTTCACCGAACGTTACCCGTTTGCCTGCCACGGCTTGTCGTTATCACTAGGCGGCTTGACGCCGCTGGATACGGAATTGCTTGGCAACATCAAAATCTTTCTGCGCGAACACAACATTCCACTCTATACCGAGCATTTATCGTGGTGTTCCGACCACGGGCACTTGTACGACCTGTTGCCCATCCCGTTTACCGAAGACGCGGTGAAACACGTCGTCAACCGCATCTGCCAGGCACAAGATGTTCTGGGGCAACCGATCGGCATCGAAAACGCCTCCTTCTACATGCAAGCCCCCATCAGCGAGATGGATGAAGCCACCTTCATCAACGCGGTACTGGAAGAGGCCGACTGCCTGCTGCATTTGGACGTGAACAACGTTTACGTCAATAGCGTCAACCATGCCTACGACCCACGCGAATTCCTGCTGAAGCTGCCCAAAGAGCGGGTGGTGTACATGCACATGGCTGGCCATTACGCAGAAAAGCCCGACCTGCTGATCGACACCCACAGTGCAGCGGTCATCGACCCGGTGTGGGAGCTGCTGGATTTCACCTACCAGCATTTCGGTGTGTTCCCCACCCTGTTGGAACGCGATTTCAACATCCCCCCGCTGGCGGAACTGGTTCCCGAAGTCGAGCAAATCGCCAGCCTGCAACGGAAACATGCCGCATGAATGCGACCGAAATTTTCCAGCGTGCTTTCGCCGCCCACCTGCGCGACCCGGAGGCCAACCCAGTCCCGCAAGGCGTGGATGCAGAACGGGCAGGTGTCTACGTCGAGCTGCTGTTCAATAACGTGGAAGATTTCCTCAGCGGCTGCTTCCCGGTGTTGCGACGGATTCTGGATGATGAGCAGTGGAATGCGCTGGTGCGGCAGTTTTACGCCGAACACGCCTGCCAGTCGCCATTCTTCCGCGAGATTCCTGCCGAGTTTGTGGAATGGCTCACTACACGGTTTGCATCGATAGCGCTCAGCGAACGCTACCCCTTCCTGCTGGAGCTGGCGCATTACGAATGGGTGGAAGTGCCGCTTTCCGTGGATGCAACCGAAATCAACTGGGAAGGCATTGACCTGGCGGGTGACTTGCTGGAAGGCACGCCAGTCTTGAACCCGGTCATGCTGCTACAAAGCTACCAATACCCGGTACACCTGATCAGCCCTGATTACCTGCCGACCGAACCGGAACTGACCCATCTGGTGTTGTTACGTGATCAGGATGGCAAAATCCAGTTTGTCAGCCTCAATGCCCCCACTGCCCGGCTGGTGCAGTTGTTGGAGGAAGGCTTGAATGCCCGCGCAGCCATTGCCCGGTTGGCGGAAGACATGCAGCATCCTGATCCCGCACAGGTTTTGCAGTTCGGCCAGCAAATTCTTGCACAGCTGAAAACACAATTTGTTATCTTGGGTGCATCCAAAGTGTGATTGTTTTACGTATCCAATGATAGTTCCAACCAACAACACGAGGAGTGTAACGATGCAAAAACGTAACCTGAGTCTGGCACTGTCTGTAGGCGCGATCCTGGTCGCTGGCTCTACCCTGAGTGCCTGCAACCATACCCCAGTCAAATCCGATGATGGCGCAAGCACTGCCGCAAAACCGGCTGATGGCAAATGTGGCGCGAAAAAGGATGGCAGCTGTGGGGCCAAGAAGGATGGCAGCTGCGGAGCCAATAAGGACGGCAGTTGTGGCGCTAAAAAGGATGCTACCTGCGGGGCGAAAAAAGACGGTAGCTGCGGAGCCAAGCAATAAGCGCTGGTGGTAACCAGTGACCGTGCCCGTCTATCGGCTATAAGTAGCAACATTGGCATATTCTATGTACGCCCAAAGGGTGGGATGTGTTATTGATAACGCATTCCACTATCTTTGAGGCTACACCCGTGAATAAAGCACACCCCCACGCGGCCACCGCTGCGAGCCTTTTCCTGACCGCCAGCCTGTTTGCCGCTTGCAGTGAAGCCCCGCCAACCAAGGAGGCCGATAGCAAAAGTGTTCAGGAAATCGCCAAAGAAGCCATGACTTCCAAAGGCAAGCTGAGCAAGGAGCAAATCAACGCCCTGATCAAGGCCAATGCTGCTTGCCGCCCTGGCGACCAGCACTGAAATTTATGCACACACTTGCCATTTTGCTGATCGGCTTTTCGGTATTCAGCGCCTTCTCTATCGGGGTAGCCCATTTCCGCTGCGAGAATTATAAAGACCAGCCCTTTGCCCAGGCGATGGGAATTATCCTGCTTATCGTGCTGGCCAGCTTGCAACTGGCGCATTTTTTCTGGCTGCAATACGGGGTGGATACCCTCCATAACGGGCATTATCAGGTACTGTTGTTTGCCGTTGCCCCCGCTTTTTACCTGTTCAGCAAACCCCTGTTAAAGGCAGAAACCGGGCGGATGCTCCCACAGCTATTGCACCTGTTGCCGGTGTTGGTGGCGTCATTCCTGCCTTTCAAGCTGGCTTTGCCGTTGGCATTTGCGCTGGGTGCAGGTTATTTGTTGTGGCTGGCGCACAGTGTTTATGCCCTGCGCGGGCAGCGCAGCCGGTTCCGGCTGGAGTTGGCCATGCTTGGCGTGGTGTTTGTGACCGCGCTGTTGGTGATGCTGCTGGGGCTTGGTTTGCCGTCGCTGCCGGAAAGCACCTTTTTCATGCTGTACGCCAGTGCTATCGGTTTTGCTTTCCTGCTGGTCAATATTGCGCTCGGCATTGCCCCGCAACTGCCGACCGATGTTAGCGAGGCTGCGCGCGAAACCTATGCGGTTTCCACCCTCAACAACGTCGACTGTGACGCGATGCTGGCGGAAGTGGAGGGTTTGATGCAGGAACATGAGCTGTTCCGTAACCCCAACCTCGACCTGCCCAGTCTCGCCGAACAGATCGGCCTTTCCAGTCACCAGCTGTCAGAGCTGCTCAATACCCGGTTGGGTAAGGGTTTTTCCCGTTACGTGCGTGAATTCCGGGTGGAGGCGGCAGAAGATATGCTGCTGGAAGAGCCTTCCGCCTCGGTGCTATCGGTGGGCATGAGCGTGGGCTTTACCTCGCAGTCGAACTTCTATCAGGCTTTCCGCGAAATGACCGGGATGACGCCGGGGCAGTTCCGCAAGATCAACAACCGGGCTTATCCGGAATGATCATTCCGTAACAGGAATCTGTTCCTGATCGATCAAAACGGAAGTTTCGCCCCAGCCTTCCCCTCTATGCTTGCTCCATCAAATCACTTGAGGAGCATTCATGAACATACTGCTGACGGGCGCAAGCGGCTTCATCGGTGGGCATATCCTGCGGGCGCTGGAACAGGCCGGGCACGAAGCCCAGCCTGTCTCCCGCCGATATGGTGTCGATTTCCAGCGGATGTTGACGCCGGAAGACTGGCTCCCCCACCTACACGGTATTGATGCTGTCATCAACAGCGTCGGCATTATTGCGGAAACACGCGGGCAAACCTTTGGGGCGTTGCATTACCGTGCCCCTGCCGCCTTGTTCCGTGCTTGTGTGATGGCGGGCGTGCCGCGCGTGGTGCAGATTTCTGCGCTGGGCGCTGACGGGCAAGCCTTTACCCCCTACCAGTTGAGCAAGAAAGCGGCGGATGATGTGTTGCGCAGCCTGCCGCTGGAATGGTTCATATTGCGCCCATCACTGGTGTACGGGGAAGGCGGCAAAAGCGCGGCGCTGTTCCGTTGCATGGCCAGCCTGCCGCTCATGCCGCTGGTGGGGGATGGCAAACAACGTATCCAGCCAGTGCATGTCAGCGATGTGGTAGCAACCGTGCTGCAATGCCTGCAAGCGGCTTCAGCGCGGCGCACGCTGGATGTGGTCGGCGCTTACCCGCTGACCTTTGTTGACTGGCTGCAATCCATGCGTAGGGACGTGGGGAAACAGCCTGCGCTGACCATGCCCATTCCATCCAAGCTGATCATGGCGGCAGCTCATGTGGGCAGGTTTATCGTGCCAATGCTGCACCCGGATAACCTGCGCATGTTGCAGCGGGGTAATACTGCTGATGTGCAACTGCTAGCCGAATTTCTCGGGCGTATGCCACTGAGTGTGGAGGAGGCGCCATGACCTACCTGACCCTAAAATACCTGCACATCCTCAGCATGGTACTGTTGTTCGGTACTGGCCTTGGCAGTGCGTTCTACAAGTGGATGGCAGACCGTAGCGGCAACGTGGCGCATATCGCCGTCACCAACCGGCATGTGGTGCTGGCCGATTGGCTGTTCACCACGCCGACGGTGATTTTCCAGCCCATCAGCGGCTTGTGGATGGTGTATCTGCTGGGCTTGCCACTGGCGACGCCGTGGATTGCCATCAGCCTGAGCCTGTACGTTCTGGCGGGCATATGCTGGTTGCCGGTGGTGTGGCTGCAAATCAGGATGCGTGAGCTTGCGATGGCTGCGTTCATTTCCCAACAGGATTTGCCTGCACAATACTGGCGGTATGCGCGGGTATGGTTCTGGCTGGGCGTGCCTGCATTCGCAGCGATGCTGGCGGTGGTACTACTGATGGTTTTTAAATCCAGTTTCGGAGGCTGACATGGATAATATACCCTTGATGCAGAAAGCGCTGGGCGCGCAATGGGAACAATTGCCCCCCGGTTTGCAGGCACATTACCAGCATGGTGACAACCGCGATGTTGGGGCGCTGGATATTGATTACCCCGGCTTCATGCAACCCTACCTCAGTTTCCTGCGGCTACTGGGCGCACTGGTCAACCGGCGTGGCAAGGCCGTGCCGACCACGGTGAAAAAGTGGATGGAAGGCGAAACCCAACGCTGGAAACGCACCATCACTTTCCCCAACGGCAAAGCCATTTTCTTCAACAGCCACTGGGTGTATGCGGGTGGCAATGAAATCATCGAATACGTCAGCCCGCTCATGGGGTTACGCATGGCAGTGGCAGTAAAGGATGGCAAGCTGCATTATAGCGGCAGGCATCTGGTGCTGAAGCTGGGCGGCTTGCTGATCCCGATTCCCGAATGGCTGGTGCTGGGGCATACCACCATTGTCGAAACCGCGTTGGACGAGGGCGGGTTTGCGATGGATTTCAGGCTGACGCATCCATGGCTGGGGCAGGTGTTCAGCTATGCCGGGAAGTTTCGGACGTTACGTAAGCAATTCTATTTTATTTGAACGTTTTGCTGATAGCTTGCGACATACCCGACGGGAGTTTCCCATAAAAAACCACCAACAGAGGGCATTCATGTCAGCAAAAGATCTCGCCAGTTACCTTAAGCAGCGCGTCAGAAGCCTTGGCCTTACCAAATCGGAAGCGGCGCGGCGGGCGGATATTTCCCGCCAGACTTGGTATCGTCTGCTGGATGCAGAAATCCATGATGCCAAGCTTTCCACCCTGATCCGTCTGGCGGGGGCGTTGCAAACTACCCCTTTGCACCTCCTGTACCTCTATTTCGCGGAAGAAACCGTCAACGGTAAACTTCAATCAGCGCAGGCCAACGATAACCGCCGTGCGCAGGCGTGATTGCCCGAACTGTGACATCTTGTCAAAATCGTTGCGGCTAATCGGCAGGTACTGGTTATCCAGCGCAAAGCGGTAGTCGGTTTCATTGATATACGGGTCATGGATATAGATGAAACGCTCATCCAGTGCCGTTACCACCACCCAATGGGGTGTTTTCTTGTGGTCAAAGCGGTAGGTGCTGATCAGCACCAGTGGCGCTTTGCCCTGTTCCAGCGCCGTTTCCAGGTCTTCCTGGGTAATATTGGTATAATGCACCGGGGCTTGGTGTGTTGCCAGCTGTTGCAGGAAATCCTGGTGCACCAGCTCAATCACCTGTTTCTTTTCCTCATCCCGCACCGAGTCGATGAATGGGGTATCCGTCGACGACAGCCAGATGTCGGCGCGGAAACCCCGCCGTAGCGCCGCCAGTGCCAGCCCCACCGGGCTACAGCCGCCATGCCCGGCCATCATGTAAATGGTGGTGGCTTCGCGCCAGATGCCCAGTTCCTCGTTCATGGTCAGCGCCGTGGCGGGGTTGAGGGAAGC
Organism: Thiothrix nivea DSM 5205; assembly: GCF_000260135.1. NCBI lineage: Bacteria > Pseudomonadati > Pseudomonadota > Gammaproteobacteria > Thiotrichales > Thiotrichaceae > Thiothrix > Thiothrix nivea. The sequence goes on from NZ_JH651384.1 coordinate 2,803,622, forward strand.
CATCGCCATCATCAGCGCCGCCGGGCCGCAGGTGAAATCGGTGTGCTGAGGGTAATAAGGCACATCGGCATGGGTAGTCTGGGCGGTGGGGGAGAGGATGCGCTTTTGCAGCCGTAGGGCGTCGGCGTGGTCTTCGTAATAATCCTTGTATTCGCCAAACGGATGGTAGCCCAGCTGTTCGTACAGACGGATGGCGCGGGCGTTATCCTTACGCACTTCCAGCCGCATACTGACGCGCCCGTGGTCGGCGCAGAACTTTTCGGCGCGCTCGATCAGGCTGCGGGCAATGCCGCGCCCGCGCAGGTCGCTGTTCACCGCGATGGAATAAATCCGTGCCAGATGCGTGCCCCGGTGCAGCAGCACCAGGATGTAGCCAGCGGTTTTCTGCTCCAGTTCCGCCACTAGGAAGCAATTCTGCCCCTGTTGCAGGAAATGGCGGAAGCTGCGGCGGCTCAGGCGGTCAGTGTCGAAACTGGCGTTTTCCAGTTCCAGCAGCGCGGGCAGGTCAGCAGTGGCGGCAGGGCGGATCAGGGTGTCATTCATGCAGCAGTACCCTTACCCAGCAAACGTTGCCAGCCGGTGCGGATGACCTGGCGCGCCCGCAGCAGCACGCATTCCCGCCACAAGGCCGAGTCAGGGTTGAAGAACTCGCGTAGTTCGGCGCGGATGGTTTGCGCTTGCGTCGAGGTGAAATCCGGCTCGCCTTGCGCGTACAACCAGTGGTCGTGGCGCAATACTTCCAGCATCCGCATGACGGGGTATGTGCCGTATTCCAGCGTCAGGTACATGCCGTCGGCACGCATGGCGTCATGCCACAGGTAATCCATTAGCCCGGTCAGCGGGATGGAACAGGAATCGCCCGTTTCCGGAATCGAAACCAGATGGCCAAACCAGTCACGCGCCTTGCGGCTGGCGGGGCTATCCGCCGGATGGTCGCAGATCAGTTCGCCGTGGCCGAAGGGGCCGAGGCCGGTGTGCAGGTCAAGCACCAGTACTTGGCGCTGCTCCAGCCGCCATTCCGCCAGCTTGCGCCCGACCAGTTGGCAGGAAAAGCTGGGGGCGTTGCCACCGTAAAACAATCCGTCGGGGTGATTGTATTGCCCACGGGTAATGGCTTGCCGCAAACGCTGTTCACCCCACTCGGTGGCGTATGCCTGCAAGCGCTGGTTGGCGGTTTGCCAATCGCCATCCGGCGGCAGGATCAGGTCGGCCAGCAAGGCGTAGTCAGCGGTTTCCGGCAACGGCTGACTAAAATCCATGCTATTGCGGTTCAAATCCACGCCAGTTTCGTTTACCCGCCGCTGATGGGAGAATCCCCACGGATTCAGCGCGTGGATCACCACCACCGCCATCTCCGCAGGTAATTCAGTTTGCGTCAGTTGCAGCAGGGTATCGTGCTGGACGGCGGAACCGGCAAAGCCTTCCACGCCATGGGTAGCGGAAACCAACACCAGCACATTGGCAGCGTTTGCATCACCCAGCCAAGCAATATCGGTAAACAACGCCTCCCCATGGACGCCAACCGCAGGATGCTGGATGGCCTCGTGCGCCAGCGGGCAAACCTGCTGTTGCAGGGCGGCCAGAAAGTTGGCGCGGGCTTGCGCATAATCCACCGGGTAGTGCTGCAATGCGGGGGAAAACAGCGGTTCAAACATGCCAGAAAAGCCTCGCCTGGATTGCCGGAAATTAACGTGTATCCGGTGCTGGAAAGCCGTATGATGCACCGATAATCATTATGACATGAACCACGGGGTCGCCGCCTACATGCCTGGCTATTTATTACTGGTCGATGACATCAAGCACTGGAAAAAATCTTATCCCGATTACCCGGTAGTAGCGGTCAAGGATTACCTGACCGGTGAAAACGGGGGCAAGCGCCCGCACCTGCATGTCATCAACCTGTGCCGGGATTTGTCTTACCAAAGCCTTGGTTACTACGCCTCCCTGCTGGCGGAAGCACGCGGGCATCGCGTAATCCCCTCGGTCAGCACCTTGCAGGATTTGGCACGCAAAACCCTGTACGGCCCGGTGCTGGATGATCTCGATGCACTGGTCAACAAAGCGCTGGGGCAAAAGGCCCCGGATGTGGATATTTCCCGCTTCGAGATCGTGCTGCATTTTGGCAAATGCGACAGCGAAACCCTGCGCCCATTGGCACGCAAGTTGTATGAAGCCTTCCGCGTGCCGTTGCTACGGGTGGAATTTCGCCGCAATGGCCGCTGGCGTATCAGCAAACTGAAAGCCGGTTCCCTCGACAAGCTGAGTTATCCGCAGGAGCAGTTTTTCCTGCAGGTGCTGGACAAGCAGTTGCGCCAGCGCTGGAAAACGCCCGCCAGCGCCAAGCAAGCCCGTTACGACCTGGCCATCCTCTACAATCCGGATGAAAAGCTGCCGCCGTCTGACCAGAAAGCCTTGCAGGCATTCATCCGCGCCGCCGCCGAACAGGGGATCGAGGCGGAGCTGATTACACCTAAGGATTACGGCCACCTGCTGGAATACGACGCCTTGTTCATCCGCGAAACCACGGCGTTGAACCATCACACCTATAAGTTTGCCCGCAAGGCCGCCAGCGAGGGCATGGTGGTCATTGACGACCCCGATTCGATCCGCCGCTGCGTGAACAAGATTTTCCTCAGCGAGCTGCTCACCACCCACAAGATCCCCACCCCGGCCAGCCTGATCCTGGCCAAGGGCGAGCTGGAACGGGCGGAACAGCAACTCGGCTACCCGCTGGTGCTGAAGATTCCGGACGGCTCGTTTTCGCGCGGCATGTACAAAGCTGCCACCCGCGCAGAAATGGCGACAGCGGCGGCGGAACTGTTCAAGCATTCCGAACTGATCCTGGCGCAGGCTTACACCTACACCGAATTCGACTGGCGCATCGGCGTGCTCAATGGCGAAGCCTTGTATGCCTGCCGTTATTTCATGTCACGTGGCCATTGGCAAATCATTGATCACAATGCAGGCGGCAAAATCAAGGAAGGCAAATGGGAAACCCTGCCGGTGGCGGATGCCCCGGTGGAAGTGTTGGCGACGGCGCTGAAGGCTGCAAGCCTGATCGGCGACGGTTTGTATGGCGTCGACCTGAAGCAGACCGACAAAGGTGTGCTGGTCATCGAGGTCAACGACAACCCCAGCCTGGAATACGGGGTGGAAGACAAGGTGTTGGGCAAGCAGCTTTACCAGCGTATCATGGGCGAATTCCGGCGGCGGCTGGAGCAAACCTAGGGTAGCAGTAGACAAGGAGTATCAATGGACGCGGAATTCTGGCACGAACGCTGGCAAAAAAACCAGATCGGTTTCCACCAGCACGAAATCAACAGCCACTTGCAGGCATTCTGGAACAACCTGGTAGTGCCGGTAGGCAGCCGGATTTTTGTGCCGCTGTGTGGCAAAAGCCGCGACATGTTGTGGTTACGCTCCCTGGGTCTGGGGGTAACGGGTGTGGAAATCAGCCCGATTGCCGTGCACGATTTCTTCAAAGAAAACGGCCTGGAGCCGATCGTCACCCGACACGGCAAGTTTGAGCGTTGGGAGGCGGATGGGCTGGTGATTTTGCAGGGCAACTTTTTCGACCTGACAGCGGCGGAGGTGGCGGATTGCGCCGGTGTGTTCGACCGTGCTTCCCTGATTGCGCTGCCGCCAGCGATGCGCGAACGCTATGCGCAACACCTGATGGCAATTCTGCCACGCCACATCCAGATCTTGCTGGTCACGCTGGAATACGACCAGCAGGAAATGGGCGGGCCGCCGTTCGCGGTGCATGAGGCCGAAGTGCGGGCGTTGTATGAGGGCAAGTACCAGGTAGACCGCTTGCTGGCCATCAATGCGCTGGATGATGAGCCGGGGTTCCGCCAGCGCGGGTTGACCCGGTTGGCGGAAAAGGTTTATTTGCTGACGCCGCGTTAAGGTACGCCGCTTGCCGCTGCTTGTTGGTATTCGGCGCGCACCTGTTCCACGCGGAGTTGCAGCTTGTCGATGAATTCAGCCAGTTTCTGCCGTTTGGCAGGGTCTTCTACCTTGGGCAGCAGCCGGTTGGCGGAGGCAAAGTCCGTGATCATCGCGTAGCCGGAAGCCAGTTGCACGAAACTGCTGGAACGCGGCTCAACGCCTTCCGGCAAGGTGTCGGTCAGCTTGCTGGCTTCTGCCAGCACCTTCTGGGCGGCAATCTGGTTGCCGAACAGGGTTTGTTCGTTGGCCAAACGGGCGAGCAGCTCGATTTTTCTGCTGGTTTCCGGCAGTGACAGGGCTTTTTCGGTGGCTTGTTGCAGGCTTTGGCCTGCTTGTTCCCACTCATCCCGCATCAGGTGTGCTTTGCTGATGCCGCCCAGGATCAGGGCTTGCTGGGTCACGTCCTGGGTTTTTTCCAGTTCCTGCTGGATACGGGCGATGGTTTTCTGGGCGTTTTCCGGCTGCCGGTGTTGCCATTGCCATTCAGCGATGTCCAGCATCAGCAGGGTGCGGGGGTAGGCTTCGCTGGTTTGTTCGATAATGGTGTTGGTGAGGTCAGCTTCGTCCAGTTTCAGCAGTTGCAGGATACGGCGGCGGCTTTCGGCGTGTTCGTCCTGCGTGATCTGGAAACGTGGGGCGGCGAGTTGCTGGCTTTCCATTTCGGTGATGGCGGTGGCGGATACCTGAGTTTTAACTTGCCGTTCGGTGGTTTCCTCGGGTGTTTCGGGTTTTTTTGCGTCACTTTTGAGGGCTTCGGTCATTTTGGCCTGGGTTTGTTCGCGTTGTTGCTGTTGTTGTTGCTGTTGTTGTTGCTCCGGTGAAGGGGCTTGTTTGGCTTGCGGGTTGGTGTCGCTGGCGTTGCCTTCAGCGGCAGCATCCATGGCACCACCCGGGCCTGCCGCACCCATATTTTGTTGCAGCTTTTCAGCCATCTTGGTGGCTTTTTGCATGGAAGCCATCATGGCCTCTTCCTGCTTCTTTTCGGCTTCTGCCGCAGCTTCGGCGGCGGCTGCTTCCTGCTGGGCGATTTCTTCCTCGGTAGGCTGGTTCAGGTAATAGACCGTGCCGAAAGTGATGCTGAGTGTTGCTACCACGGCGGCAATCTTGACGCCAATCTTATCAGGCTTTTCAGCCAGGCCGAGGCGACGGCGGGCTTCCTGTTGCAGCATGGCTTCTTCGTCCTGCTTGGCGCGCTCCAGCACTTCGCGGATGCGTTTGGAGCGCTCGTTTTCGTGCTTTTGCTGCTCGGACTTGATCACCTCTTGCAGGCGCTGCTTCTGGTGGTAGCGTTCGCCGACGATGCCGCAGACTTCGCAGATTTCCAGGCGGCCATCCTTTTGCTCCTTGCGCTTGGGTTGTTGGTGGCCACAGGCGGGGCAGGTGTAAACGGCGGCTTCGGCTTCAGATTGTTCTGCTTCCTTGGGGACGATTTGCAGGGTGGGGCGGATGTCGCATTGCACTTGCAGCGGCAGCAGTTGCTGGATGATGGCTTCGGCTTCCGCCTGGGTGATGTTGTCGCGGATCGAAACCATGCCGTTGTTGAACAGCAGCGCGTCCGACAGTTTGAATTCCAGATGGGGGCTGTGGTCGTTGAGCTGGGTAAGAATTTCCCGTACCAAGGCTTCGACAGGTTTGTCGGAGCTGTGCCCGGTGACAACAAGGTCAAAGAGTTGTTGTGGTTCTGACATGGCCTTTATCCGCTATTTTTATTGTCTGCCTGAGCGAGGCGATAAGGGCTAAAGGGTAAAGGCGCTGTGGTGGGCTGTAAACAATGGGCTGATAAGCGCGTCAGTGTTTGGCGGAATCCTGCGGGGGTTTGCTGCACGGTTGCCCTTGGCAGCAGCTTGCGTGCAGGGGTTCCGGAACCGGGTCGATGCCGCCTTCATGCCAGGGGTTGCAGCGCCCAATGCGGCGGATGGCCAGCCAGCTTCCACGCATTGCGCCATGTTTTTCGATGGCTTCATGGGCGTAATGCGAGCAGGTGGGGTAAAAGCGGCAGTTGCTGCCCAACAACGGGCTGAGGACAAGCTGGTAGCCACGGATAACAAGCATCAGTATTCGTTTCATGCGCTTACTTTAAACCTGGCAAGGCAATGGGACAAGCTTCATGCGGGGGTGTTCAGGTGATGGCTTTCAGCGCCAGCGACAGGCTGGCCAGTAACAGCAGGAGGCCGATCAGGCGCGTCATTTGCGCATGGGTGAGGCCGGTATGTACGTGCCCGCCCAGCCACAGCGCGCCCAGCATCAGCGGCAATGCGCCCAGCGCGCTCCACCACACAGTTTGCAACAGGAGCAACCCCGCGCCGAGGAAGGTGGCGATACGCACAGCCCCTTCCAGAAAAAACAGCGCGGAAAAGCTTGCCCGTAACAGGCTTTTGTCATGGATGCGGTGGTTGAGGTAAATGACGTAAGGCGGCCCGCCAGTGCCGAACAGGGCACCGACCGTGCCGCCGGTCAAGGCTGCCGGTACTGCCCACCAACGCGACACCGGCTTTTCACCCTTGATGTTCAGCAGGCTGCGGATGGCGAATATCAGCACAAACGCCGCCAATGCCAGCAGCATTGGCAGGGCGGGCAGGTTGACCAGCAGATGGGTTCCCACTACTACGCCGATGATGCTGAAGGGGATCAGCGCGCCAACCTCCCTCCATTGCACCCGCTTGAGATCCAGCCCGCCCATGACCAGCGAGGCAGTGAAATCCAGCAGCAGGATCAGCGGAACCACAAACGTCAGCGGCAGGAACAAGGCCAGCAAGGGCACGGCAATCAAGCCCGAGCCAAACCCGGCAATGCCACGGATGAAATACGCCAGCAGCACGATCGCTGCTGACAGGCCATATTGCCAGGGTTCCACTAGGCGTAGAGCGTTTTGGGGTCGATAAGCACTTCGCGGTCAATGATGACCTGATCGCCCTTCACTTTGTTGTAAAAGCAGGAACGCCGCCCGGTATGGCAGGCAGGCCCAAGCTGGTCGACCAGCAGCAGGATGGTGTCGGCGTCGCAGTCGTAGCGGAATTCCTTCAACGCCTGCACCTGGCCGGAGGATTCGCCCTTGCGCCAGAATTTATTGCGTGAGCGAGACCAATAGCAGACACGCCCGGTTTGTAACGTTTCTTCAATACTGGCGCGGTTCATCCATGCCATCATCAGCACTTCATTGCTGTCATATTGCTGGGCAATGGCGGGAATCAGACCGTCGGCATTGTATTTGAGGGAATCGAGGGCTTCGGCAAGCGCAGTCATTAAATCACCTGCCCCGGTGCTTTGCGTTGGTAGCCAGCCGCTTCCAGCTTGGCCAAGTATTCCGCCCAATACTGCTCCATATTCTTGCCCAGGTCGTAGAGCAGGTTCCAGTCGTAGATGCCGCTATCGTGGTTGTCGTCAAAGGTGAGCTGGACGGCGTAATGCCCAACCGGCTCAATGCCCTTGATGTTCACGTCTTCCTTGCCGATTTGCAGCTTTTCCTGCCCCGGCCCGTGGCCGCGTACCTCGGCGGAGGGGGAATTGACCCGCAGGTATTCGCAGCTCAGTGCATGTACTTCGTCGCCCGGCCAGGTGATCAGCAGTTCGCGGGTTTTCTGGTTCAGGGTAATGTCAATCGGTGTCATCTCAAATCTCACGGTAGGGGCGTATTGCATACGCCCTGGGGCATTTCGGGTTCCGGTATGGGCGTATGCAATACGCCCCTACAGGATGTAACGGCTCAGGTCTTCATCCTTGACCAGTTCGCCAAGGGTGTTGTTGACGTATTCAGCATCAACCGTCATCTGGTTGTCGCAATCCGGCGCGTCGAACAGCACGTTTTCCAGCAGGCGCTCGACCACGGTATGCAGGCGGCGCGCGCCGATGTTTTCGGTGCGTTCGTTGACCTCGAAAGCAATTTCAGCGATGCGGCGGATCGCATCCGGCGTGAAATGCAGTTCCACGCCCTCGGTTTTCAGCAAGCCTTCGTACTGCTCAGTCAGGGATGCATTCGGCTCGGTGAGGATGCGCTCGAAGTCGTTGGCGCTGAGGGCGTCCATTTCTACACGAATGGGTAGCCGACCTTGTAATTCCGGTATTAAATCGGAGGGTTTGGAAACGTGGAACGCACCCGAGGCAATGAACAGGATGTGGTCGGTCTTGACCATGCCGTATTTGGTATTGACGGTACAGCCTTCAATCAGCGGCAGCAGGTCACGCTGCACACCTTCGCGGGAAACGTCCGCACCGCTAGTCTGGCCGCTGCGCGCCACCTTGTCGATTTCGTCCAGGAACACGATGCCGGTTTGCTCGACCGCGAACAGGGCGCGTTGCTTGAGTTCCTCTTCGTTGACCATCTTGTGTGCTTCTTCCTCGGTCAGCACCTTGAGCGCATCCTTGATCTTCATCTTGCGTTTGCGCTTTTTGTTGCTACCGATGTTCTGGAACATGCTTTGCAACTGGCTGGCCATTTCTTCCATGCCCGGCGGGGTCATGATTTCCACGCTTGCGCCGCCGACGGCTACGTCCAGCTCAATTTCCTTGTCGTCCAGCTCGCCCTCGCGCAGCTTCTTGCGGAATTTCTGGCGGGTGGCGGAATCTTCACGCGCAGGCTTGGCGGGTTCTTCATCGCCGTTGGATAGCCATTCGTTGGTCGGTGTTTCCTTGCGCGGGGCAGGCAGCAGGATGTCGAGGATGCGCTCTGCAGCCGCTTCCTGGGCGCGGTAGTTGACTTTGGCAACTTCCTGTTCGCGCATCATCTTCATTGCCATGTCGGCGAGGTCGCGGATGATGGAATCAACTTCCTTGCCCACGTAACCGACTTCGGTGAACTTGGTGGCTTCCACCTTGATGAAAGGCGCGTTGGCCAGCTTGGCGAGGCGGCGGGCAATTTCGGTTTTGCCCACGCCCGTCGGGCCGATCATCAGGATGTTTTTCGGGGTGACTTCGTGGCGCAGCGTTTCATCCAGTTGCTGACGCCGCCAGCGGTTGCGCAGGGCAATGGCGACGGAACGTTTGGCCTTGTCCTGACCAATCACATGCTTGTCCAGCTCCTGGACGATTTCGCGGGGGGTCATGGTCGCAACAGGCATCAGAGTTCCTCGATGGTCAGGTTGTGGTTGCTGTAAATGCAGATGTCGGCGGCGATGTGCAGCCCTTTTTCGACGATTTCGCGGGCGGAAAGCTCGGTGTTTTCCAGCAGGGCGCGCGCGCCAGCTAAGGCGAAGGAACCGCCGGAACCGATGGCGATCAGGTCGTTTTCCTGTTCCACCACATCACCATTACCCGTGATCAGCAGGGAAGCAGTGGCGTCGGCCACGATCAGTAGCGCTTCGAGGCGGCGCAACATGCGGTCGGTACGCCAGTCTTTGGCGAGTTCCACCGCCGCGCGGGTCAGGTTGCCGTTATGTGCCTGCAACTTGCTTTCAAAGCGCTCAAACAGGGTGAAGGCGTCGGCAGTGCCGCCTGCGAAACCGGCCAGTACCTTGTCGTTGTAGAGGCGTCGCACCTTGCGGGCATTGCCTTTCAGCATGGTGTTGCCTAGCGTGACCTGTCCGTCACCACCGACCACGACTTTCCCGTCGCGGCGCACGCTGAGTATGGTGGTTCCCCGGTATTGTTCCATTGCGGCTCCAGAATCTTTGTCAGGGCTATAGATTGTGGGTAAGGAGCGCGAATTTCAAGGTTTGGGAGTGTTTGAGTTTGCATCCTGTTTCACTCAGGCAGTGTTTTATCTGCATAGGCAAACCGGTAAGGGCGAAGTACAAATAAAAAAGACGCCTGCGGAGAGGCGTCTTTTGGGAATCAGCTGGGGAAAAACTGATTACTTGGCAGCAGCAGGGGCTGGCGCTGCTGGAGCGGCAGCCGTTGGCATTTGTGGAACCATCATGGAAGCATAGGGGTTGCCGTAGCCGTTTTTGGCAAAGTTGTTGTAGCCATACAGGTTGCTGTTGCCGTTACCATAGCCGTAGCCATTGCCCGCACCGTACCAGTCGCCATTGCCTTTGCCGTTGGCAGCCATGTCGGTATTCATGTTGGTGCGACCCTTGCCTTTGAAGGTCAGGCTGAAATCCACTTCGCCGTCTGCGTCGCCTTTGCCACGACCCCAGCCGTTGACATCGCCAGCGCCGTTGCCGTAACCATTGCCATAAGCGTTGGTGGCAGCAGTACCGTTGCCAGCACCGTTACCGGTAGCAGAGCCGTTGTCAAAACCGTCGAAGAATTCTGCGGAAGCAGCAGTGGACAGGGCGATCAGGGAAGCGAATACGATAGTTTGCAGTTTCATGATTATTCTCCTAGCGAACGTTGAATTAGTAAATGGAAATATTACCATATTTCTATTTGGTATAATTCTAATATTAGTAATTACTAACGTAAAGCAGTTTTTAGCCATTTCGAGACCACTCGTCTGAGGGCATACCCTTGGGTTTGTCAGGTTTTGTCTGATTTGCCCTGCTGCATGACATTGACGACGGCCAGTTCCAGTTGGGCGCGCACCCACTGATGGGCTGGGTCGCCCTGATGACGCTTGTGCCATAGCATGAACATGAAGATGGAAGGCAGGCTGAAAGGCGGCTTGATGGAGGCGAACGACGACAACGCGCCCAGCCGCAACATGCCGGGAGCCAGCGCCAGCAAATCACTGCCACGCATGAAACTGGCCATGTCGGAAAAGTTGGGCACGCGGATGGCAACCTGCTGTTCCAGCTCGCGGGAAATGGGCGCGGCCAGTGGTGAAGAGCGCCCACCTTCCAACAGGTTCAGGCCGATGTAGCGTGCTTGCCGGAAATCCGCCAGGGTGCGTGGCTGCGGGCGGGCGCTGGCATCATAGAAGCAGCGCGGCTGGTCGATGAATAGGCGCTTGTAGAGGATGTCAGGCCCTTCCGGCGCAATCGGCGAAAGCAGCAGGTCGGCCTTGCCGGTACGCAGCAGTTCCAGTGACGGGTATTCGGAAATGATGGTGCGTAGGGAAAATTCCTTGGCTTCGCTGGCCACCTGCCGGTACAGTTCCGGCAACACCAAGTCGCGCTGGAGGTCGTTAGTCCCCACCGTGAAATGCAGGGAAGCCCGCTGCGGCTTGAAAGCCTGTTCGGTGGTCAGCTCGCGCATTTCCGACAATACCAGGCGCATCCTCTCGGCCAGGCTTTCGGCACGGGCAGTGGCGACAATTTCATTGCCGCCAGTGCGCACAAACAGCGGATCCTGAAACACCGAGCGCAGCTTGGTCAGGCTGTTGCCTACCACCGTCCTGGTGATGCCGAGTTTGTCGGCAGCACTGGCGACGGAACCCTGCTCCAGTACGGTCAGGAATATGTGCATGGAATGGCCATCTAACGCCAGATAATCACTTTCTCTCATGTAAAGGAGCGTAGCAGCAAGTTTTTATTTATTGAAATATATAAAAAACTTAGAATGATAAATTTTTTTAGGGATAATTCAGGCTTGTCGTAAAAATATACGTGCCTGTCAGAAAAAGGCCAATACCAGCAGGACAACCCCGACCAGAACCAGCAACAGCACGAACAACAACGACAACACGCCCAGTACCAGCGAGAATGGGTTCACCAGTGTGCCGATACTGAGGTAGGAACCCAGCAACTCGCGCGCTTCCCCCGCCAGCGAACCAATGCTCCACAGGCTTTTAGCGGAACGGATGAAACCCAGTCTCGGTGTGTTGCCCGTCTTGATGCCCTGTACGGTTGCGCGGATTTCGCCCTTGGTATCCTCCACCATGCGCCCGGCAATATTCGGCAAATCCTTGAGTTCTTCCAACGCCCACCAGAAACGCAGCAGGATCAGGATCGGCAGCAGTGCCACGCCCGCCACGATCAGCGAACTGCTGAGGGAAACCTGCTTGAGGAAATAGAGCCAGACAAAAACCCAGCCAATCAGACCAATGCCTAATAAACTGGCAAAACGTATCTTGTCGGATACACTATCCACCAACGGTAACAGGCGGGTGAAAATGTCCAGCAGCCGCGCTTTCAAGTCAGCCGGTTGGGCGGTGGTGGGTTGCTCTATTTCTGACATACCAATCCTTTCAGGTAATAGCCTTCGGGGAATGCCAGCCGGGTGGGGTGATCAGTGGCCTGATCCAGCTTGCGCAGGATGCGGGCGTCACAACCCGCATCCACGGCGGCGTCGGCGACAATTTTCTGGAACAGGCTGCTTTCCATCAAGCCCGAACAGGAAAATGTGAACAGCAATCCACCGGGTTTGAGCAGTTTGAAACCGAGCAGGTTGATGTCCTTGTAGCCGCGCGCGGCCTTTTCCAGTTGCTTGCGGTTGTCGGCGAATTTGGGTGGGTCGAGCACCACGATGTCGAACTGGCGGTTTTCGTTGCGGTATTCGCGCAGCAGCTTGAACACATCGCCGCAGATGTTTTCAAGCTGGCTGGGCTGGAAACCGTTGAGGGCGGCGGCTTGCGCGGCAATATCAAGCGCGGGCTGGGAGGCGTCGATGTTGGTAGCTTGCGCTGCGTCACCGTGCAGGGCTGCGATGGAAAAACCACCGGTGTAGGAAAAGCAGTTCAGCACGGTTTTGCCCGCAGCATATTGCTGCAACACGCTGCGGTTGTCGCGCTGGTCGAGGTAAAAACCGGTCTTGTGGCCATTGAGCACGTCCACGCGGTAGTGGCGGCCTTCTTCCACGATGTCGATGTGCGCAGGCGGGGTTGCGCCTTTGAGGCTGCCGGTGGTGGTTTCCAGCCCTTCCTTTTTGCGCACGTCCACGTCGGAACGTTCGTATACGCCTTGGGCCGGGATCACTTCCAGCAGGGCGTCGGCCAGGGTGTGTTTCCAGTATTCGGCTCCGGCGGTCAGGGCTTGCATCACCAGCCAGTCGCCGAATACATCCACCACCACGCCGGGCAGGCCGTCGGATTCGGCATTGATCAGGCGGTAGGCGGAATTGCGCGCCGGGATGCCAAGCTGCTGGCGGTAGGCTAACGCCTGCCGGATGCAGCGGACGAAAAAGCCGTGGTCGATGCTGGTTTCCGCGAATGTCCACAGGCGTACCTGGATTTGCGAGGCGGGCGACCATGCGCCCAAGCCCAGCAAGTCGCCGTTGGCGGCGCGCACTTCGACCGTTGCGCCGGATTGTGGTTTGCCTTTCAGCTTATCGACCGCGCCGGAAAACACCCACGGGTGGCGGGCGCGGACATTGCGGTCGCGCCCGTGCTTGAGGATGACCTGACCACTTACCACGGGATGGTGCTGCCGTCGATGTCAATGAAACGGCCTGAATCCGCCACGGTAACATTGGTCAGGTTGCGCTTCAGGGCGGTAACGGATTCTTCCACGGAAAGCTCGCCGTTGGGGCCGCCCATGTCGGTGCGTACCCAGCCGGGGTGCAGGGCGACTACCGTAATCCCCTGGCGTGCCAGGTCGCGGGCGGCGCTCATGCTGACCATGTTGAGCGCGGCCTTGCTGGAGCGGTACACATAGCTGCTGCCGGAGGTGTTGTCGGCGATGCTGCCCATCTTGCTGCTCATGTTAGCGATGATCTTGCGGTCGCTCATGGCTACGTTGGCGGCGAAATCCTGCATCATCAACGTCGGGGCAATGACGTTGGTGCGCAATACCTCCAGCCATTCGTCGGATTGGCACTGGCCGAAACTTTGCGTACCCCAGTTGCCGGAAATGCCTGCGTTGTTGAACAGGATGTCGATGGGTCTGCCTTTGAACTGGGCGGCGAGTGACTGGCGCTGGGTGTTGTTAGCGACATCCAGCAGGTGGACGCTGACCTTGCCGCCGGAAGCTGCCGCTAGTTGGTTGAGTTCGCGGGCATTTTCGGGGGAGCGGCAACAGGCCAGTACATCCCAGCCGTCGGTGGCATACCGGCGGGCGAGTTCCAGGCCAAGGCCACGGTTGGCACCGGTAATCAGGAGGGTGGGCATGGTTAGGGTTGTCCTCATGGCTTTTGGAGTCAGGACAGTATAGCAGTGTCCTCCCCGTGCGAAAGGCATTGCTGTCAAACAATGCGCTGACATCATTTTAATTTATTGGCGTTGGGATATAATGCCCCCAACAGTTTCCCGTTTACAATGATTACAACAAAGGGTTCCATCCATGACCATAAGCAAACTTATTCCTGCCCTGATGGTGTCCAGTATTCTGGTGGCCTGCGGGGGTGGGTCGGGCGCTTCCCTCGGTGGCCTGACGAATACCAATACAGGCGGTTCTTCAACCGGAACAGGTTCCAGCGCTACGGACGGTTCTTCCACCGGAACAGGTGCTGGCACGGGCGGTTCCACCGATACCGGGGTTGATGGCGGCGGCGATACCGGCACTGGCGGTGTAAGCAGCAATGCCTTGCTGCTGGCACGCAATGTGGTGGATGCCGAGTACAGCGATGCGCTGGAGCGTCTGGTGACGGTCAGTTCCTCACCGGATAACGCGCTGAATATCATTGACCCGACCGGCGGTGAGCAGCAGGCCATCCCCTTGAGCCTGGTTCCCACCAGCCTTGGGCTTAGCCCGGATGGTAACAAAGCGGTGGTCGGGCATGACGGCGGCGTTACCTATATCAACCTGCAAACAGCCAGCGTAGTGGATTTTTATGATACCATTGGTTTCAAGGTATCCGATATTGTGCTGGACGATGCTGGCGTGGCGTATGTGACGCCTTTCAGCGACGCGCAGGGCGGAAACCTGCAAAGCATTGACCTGAAAACGGGTCAGGTTAAGCCAAGCCCGACTACCATCATGCTGGGCGGCGCGTATCTGAAACTTGCCCCCAGCCTGAAGGCGGTTTACACCCTGGATGGGAATGTCTCGCCGGTTGACCTGGAAAAAATCGACGTTTCCGTCAGCCCGCCTGCCGGTTTGTATGATTCCCCTTACCATGGGGATTACGACATGGGCGGTTATTCTGGCAATGGCATGTGGTTGAGCGAAGATGACGCTTACATCCTGACGGCGGGCGAAACCCTGTTCCGCACGGCAGCTACCCAGGATCAGGACATGCTCTACCAGCGCAGCCTGGCGGACAATGATGGTGATTACACCACCAACCTGGTTCATGCTGACCATTCACGGGAGGCGGGGAAATTTGTGGTCATCCTCGATAAGGGGATCATCGGGACAGGCTCCGATTACCGGATCAAAACCTACACCCAGCCATTCCTTAACCTTGAGGATGAACAGAAGGTCAGTGAACTTTCCCCCACCAGCAGCACCGATGCGGTCACGCCCCAGTTCGTGTTTTTCAACAGTGATGGGAGCAAACGCTACGCGGTGTTGAAGCAGGGGGCTGCAAGCTATCTGGTAACATTCTGAGGCATGACCCTGTTCATGCTGTAACCGGCAAGTGGCTGGATAATGGGTTTCCTTTCCAGCCAGCCGGGACTCATATTTTCCATAAAGAGGGGCTAATCATGAAATACAAATGTATCCTGCCAGCGCTGGCGGCAGCCGCGTTATTGTCTGCCTGCGGCGGTGGAACTTCCACCAGCACCTCCACCACTACCGGTGGCAGCACCAGTACGGGAGGCAGCACATCAACGGGTGGGTCGACAACCACAACTACGTTGGCGGACGCCAGCCGTGCCTATTCCGGCAACCGTAATCTGGCGTCGCTGAATGCTGTCAACAGCTTGGCATTTGTTGATCTGGTGTATGGTACAGGCAGCCTCAACGCCAATCTTGCTGCCCGCCCGCAGGATGCCGCAACAGATGGTGCAGGTTCCGCCACAGGTAACTTGTTCCAGCCACAATGGGCGCTTGCCCGGCTGGCTGCCACTACCATCAACCGGCAGCTTTATCAGGCGCGTACTTTCAATATGCAGGAAGCCTGCCCCGATGGCGGCACAATCAGCGCTTCCGGCGACCTGAGCGATACGAGTTTCACCGGAACCCTGCAAGTGGTTTACAGCCAGTGCAACAATGACGGTGTGGTGGTTAATGGCTCGGGGTTGCTGGTTATCCATGGGTTCAACCTGCTCCAGCAAGCGCCAACGGCTTATACCATCAGCATGAATGGGCTGGGTGTCCGTATTGATGACGTCCCTTACAGCCTGACTGGCACTTTGCGCGCCGACCTCAACTTCGATACCGGGCAGGAAACCCTGACCATCAACGAGCACCAGCGCAACATGAGTACCGGCCAGCAGCAACTGGCAGAAAATGTGCAGATGGCGCTGGCAGCCAGCGGTGAAACCACGATCAGCGGCAAGTTCTGTGAGGGGACACAAGGCTGCGTCAATGTTTCCACCGTCAGCCCGTTCCTGATTGATGCTGCGGGCGTGCCGTTGACGGGCGAAATGCTGATGGCAGGTGCCTCCGGCAGCAAGACCCAGGTGATTGCGGAGGGTTACGACTATTCCACCACCCCGGCGCAGCCCAGGATGCAGGTCAATGTGGATGCCAACGGTGATGGCGCATACGAAACCTTCATGACGGTGCCATAACGGGGTCGGGCAGGTATCAGGACATGCCTTGCCCGAAATCAATCCTCTCCGCCCATTCGGGGTGGTCGATCAGCGGGTTGCGGTTATGCTGCATGTCGAAAATGGCAGCGTTGCGGTGGTGCTCGTATTCATCCGGCGGGAAGCTGTTGTGCCAGACTAACAGGATGGGCAGGCGTTCCCGTTGCATTTCCCGTTCCTCATCACCCACCATACCGGGGTAGCGCAGCAGGAAATACAGGGCGGCGCGCGCTACTGCCCCCTTGCCGTTGCCCGGCTCGAACTTGTCTGCGTCGCGCTTGCCGCAGGCGTCCCGCAAGGCTTCCTCGAAATCGGGGAAGTCGTAATACGGGGTGTTGCCGCGAAAACTGTTGCAGCCGCTTTCACAGGCGAACAGGTGGTGCAAGTCGCCGCGCATCGGTTCCTTTTTCTGGAACCAGGATTGCGGCACGACATGTTCGCAGTTGTAGGGCAGGGTGGCTTCCAGCAGGTCAAGTTCCAGCTCCAGACGTTCCCGGCCCAGGCTGGCTTCATGTAGCAGCATGTCACGTAAGCGTGCGCTGCGTTGCTGGTCGATGCGGAAATCTTCGTGGATCAGTTCTTCAGGCTCGAAGCCCTTGCTGGAATAGATGCTGCGGATCTTCAGGTCGGGGTGCAAATCCACCCACGGGTAAACGTGCTTGCTGGGTTTGTAGGCAAACGTTTCGGTGTGGGTGGCGCGGAGCAGTTCGCTGAGTTGGGTGAACAGTTCGGCAGGCTGGGCATCAGTCTGGATGTCGCGGTAATAATCTTCCGCTGCTGCCTGGTCGGTACCGGCGTTGTAGTATTCACGTTCGTTGGCGTTCACCAGGGCATCAAGCGCATCCTGCAAGTCAGAGTTGGCTGTTTCCGGGGCAGTGGGTGTAGGGGCGACGAACAGCCCGGCGCACAGTTCCTGCTGGGCTGGCGTGAGGGCTTGCGCTTGGATATGGGTGGCAATCTGGCTGATGCGCACACCTTCGTTGGCTTTCCAAGCGATGCGTTGTTCGCCCATGGCTGGGTTCCATACCTGCCCATCCGTGTTGAGGATGCGGCCTTCCGCGTCGCGTTGTGGCACGCCGGAATGGTGCAGCGCCACCACTTCCCAGCGGTCGTTGCATACTGGTGAGCCGGAGGAGCCGGGTGCGGTGTCGGTGCGGTAGTGCAGGAACTGTTCCAGTTCGTCGACCACCTGATTTTCCCGCAAGGCCAGCTGTTTGGGTTCACCATTGGGGTGCTGGATGATGTTAAGCCATTCGCCCAGCAAGGGTTTGGCGGGAGTGTCAGGCAGGGGTAACCAGCCGTAAGCGGCAAGCGCGGGGTCGGGGCGCAACGCCACCAGGGTGTAGTCCAGCGCTTCGTCGGTCAGGAACAGGCTGTCTGGGTCGAGCGCGAAACTGGCGCTGGTTTCCATGCTGCCATTTTTGCCCAGCTCGAAATTAAATTCGGCCAGGCTGTTGCTGGCGTCGGCGGCGCTGGCCAGCACATGGTTATTTGTCAGCAGCAAACGCGGTGACACCAGGAAACCGGTTCCATAACCCAGCAGGGCGTCATCTGCCGAGCGGATGTGGATACGTGCCACCGCGCGGGCGGCGGCCAGCCCCTGATGTAGGAACAGGACGGGGATCAGGTCGTTATTCCCTAGTACCCGTTTGGGAGCCAGTTTGGCCTTGCGGGCGCGTTCGCTGAAGCGTTGGGTGTAGCGTTGCTCGGTGGTTTGCAGGAGGGTAGTGAAGCGATCGGGCGTGTTCATGTGGAGTCTCCCGTTTCAAAGCTGGGCACACAGGGGTTGCAGGTTCATGATTTGCCAAACTTTGTGCATAGTCAATCTGAATTGTTGCTGGTATTGACATTAGTATAACCAATGTCAATAATTGATTATGCCTGTGTAAAACCTAAAAGGTGTAGCCATGTCTGCCACTATCAAAACCGCCATTTCCATTCAGCAGGATTTGTTCGACACCATCAACCGGCTGGCTGAAGAGCTGCATGTATCCCGTAGCCGCCTGTTCGTGATGGCAATGGAAGATTTCATCGAGAAAAACAAAAACCGCAAATTACTGGCACAAATCAATGCCGCCCTTTGTGAGGACGCTCCTGATGCCGAAGAGGCGCAAATACAAAAAATGATGCAGAAAAAGCAGGCCAGAAATCTTGAGACCGAAGCATGGTAATCAAACAGGGAGAAATTTACTGGGTTGAGCTTGGGGAACCGACCGGATCAGAGCCAGGATACCGACACCCGCATATTGTGCTGCAAAATGATGTTTTCAACGCCAGCATGATCAACACTGTGGTCGTTTGCTCACTGACATCTAACCTTAAGCGTACCCAATCGCCCGGCAATGTTTTACTGAAAAAGGGCGAGGCAAACCTGACAAAAGCCAGCGTTGTAAACATTTCCCAGATTTACACGATTAACAAACATGAGCTGACCGAAAAAATCGGCAAAGTGTCAGTTGAGCGTATGCAGGAAGTCATTGCGGGAGTGAAACTCCTGATCGAAAGGAAAATACTCTAAAAATGGATATATCACCAATACTCGCCCCCCTCAACCCGCAGCAGCGCGAAGCCGTTGCCGCCCCGCCCGTTCCCGTACTGGTGCTGGCAGGCGCTGGCAGCGGCAAGACCCGCGTGCTGGTGCATCGTATCGCCTGGCTGATTGAAGTCGAAAACGTTTCGCCCTTCAGCATCCTCGCCGTGACCTTCACCAACAAGGCCGCCAACGAAATGCGCGGGCGTATCCAGGAACTGCTCGACGTACCCGCTGGAGGCATGTGGGTCGGCACTTTCCACGGGATTGCGCACCGCCTGCTACGCCTGCACTGGCAAATGGCGAAACTGCCGCAGACCTTCCAGATACTCGATTCCGAAGACCAGATCCGCATGGTCAAGCGTGTGCTGAAAGCACTGGAACTGGACGAAACCCGCTTTCCACCGCGTCAGATTGCCGGTTTCATCAATGCGCGTAAGGATGAAGGTTCGCGCCCGCAACACATTGACGATCGGGGTGATTTCGCCCAGCGCCAACTGGTGCGGATTTACACTGCCTACGAGGAAGCCTGCCAACGCAACGGGCTGGTCGATTTCGCCGAACTGCTGCTGCGCTCGCTGGAGCTGCTGCGTGACAACCCCGACCTGCAACAGCATTACCGCAACCGGTTCCGCCACATTCTGGTGGACGAATTCCAAGACACCAACGCGCTGCAATACGCTTGGCTGCGCCTAATCGCGGGCGACCATAATCCGGTATTTGCGGTGGGTGATGATGACCAGTCGATTTACGGCTGGCGCGGGGCGAAGATCGAAAATATCCGCAACTTCACCCAACATTTCCCGCGCTGCGAAACCATTCGGCTGGAACAGAACTACCGTTCCACCGCCAACATCCTGCAAGCTGCCAATGCCCTGATCGACAATAACCGTGGCCGCCTCGGCAAAAAACTGTGGACGGATGGCAAGGAAGGCGAACGCCTGCACCTCTACGCCGCCTTCAACGAACTGGACGAAGCACGTTTCGTCGCCGGACGCATCCAGAAATGGCAGGAACAGGGCGGAATGCGCCGCGGCGTAGCCGTACTATACCGCTCTAACGCCCAGTCGCGCGTGTTTGAAACCACCTTCAACGAAAACCGCATTCCTTACCGTGTGTACGGCGGCCTGCGCTTCTTCGAGCGGGCGGAAATCAAGGATGCGCTGGCCTATTTGCGCCTCACCGCCAACCGCGCCGACGACGCCTCGCTGGAGCGCATTATCAACCACCCACCGCGCGCCATCGGCGAACGCACTGTCGACATCCTGCGCTCGCAAGCGCGGCAGGACGGTAAATCCTTGTGGGAAGCCGCAAGCGCCGCTGCCGACAACGGTGAATTCACCCCACGCGCTGCCAACGCGGTGATGGGTTTCGTCCACCTGATCAACCGCATGGCCAAGGACATCAACGGCCTGCCACTCAAGGAACAGGTGGAGATTGTTATTGATCTGGCTGGCCTGAAGCCCCATTTTCTCGCCAAGGAAAAAGGCGAGCAGGGTCAGGCGCGCATCGACAACCTCAACGAACTGGTCACCGCCGCGCACGGCTACACCTACGTGCAGACCGAAGACATGCCGGAAATGGACGAGCTTTCCGCGTTCCTCTCGCACGCTGCGCTGGAGGCAGGCGAAGGCCAGGGTGAAGCGGGCGAGGACTGTGTGCAAATGATGACCCTGCACTCGGCCAAGGGACTGGAATTCCCGCTGGTGTTCCTGTGCGGCATGGAGGAAGGCTTGTTCCCGCACCAGATGTCCGCCGAAGACCCGGCACGCATGGAGGAGGAACGCCGCCTGTGCTACGTCGGTATTACCCGCGCCGAACAGGAACTGGTCATGACCTACGCCGAACAACGCCAGTTGCACGGGCAAACCCGCTTCAACCCACCCTCCCGCTTCCTGCGCGAATTGCCGGAGGAGCTGGTGGAAGAAGTGCGCCCGAAAGTGAAAACCTTCAAGACTGGTTTTCAGGGTAGCGGCTACCGGCCATCCACACCGCCACCGATGCCAGCACGGCGCAGTACGGCCATCAATGAAACCGGCTACGCGGTGGGGCAGCGTGTGCGCCATGCCAAATTCGGCGAAGGCGTCATCGTCGATTCGGAAGGTGCGGGCGCGCATTCGCGTGTACAGGTCAATTTCAGCAGCGTGGGTATCAAGTGGCTGGTGTTGGGTTACGCCAATCTGGAACGGCTGTGAGGCACTGCACGGCCAACATGACTTTCTGATGTTATTGGGCATCAATTCACACTAGAATGACGCACATTTAATCCATAGCATTTGAAGATTCGCTCCCATGCAAGAACAAGAAAACTACATCCTCACCGTCACCTGCCCGGCCACTACCGGCATTGTCGCCGCTATCACGGGCTTTCTGGCCGATACCCATTGCTACATCACCGAGATGGCGCAGTATGACGATGAAATGACGCAGAAATTTTTCTGCCGTATCACCTTCCGCCCGGATGCCAGTCTGTCGCCTGCCATTGATGGTATCCGCCAGCAGTTCGCCCCGATTGCGGGCACATTCAATATGGATTGGCGGATCAGCAGTTCCAGCCGCCCGACCCGCGTGATTTTGATGGTATCCAAGGCCGACCACTGTCTGGTCGACCTGCTGTACCGCAAGAACAAGGGCGACCTGAACATGCAGGTGGTATGCGTCATTTCCAATCATATGGATTTGCGTTCCATCGTCGAGCGCGAAGGCATCCGCTTCGTCTGCCTGCCGGTCGACAAGACCAACAAGGCGGAACAGGAAGCGCGGATGCTCGGTATCGTGGCGGAAACGGGGGCGGAACTGGTGGTGTTGGCGCGTTACATGCAAATCCTGTCCAACGATGCCTGCAAGAAACTGGCGGGGATGTGCATCAACATCCACCACTCTTTCCTGCCCGGCTTCAAGGGGGCGCGCCCCTACCATCAGGCGTATGACCGTGGGGTGAAACTGATTGGTGCTACCGCGCATTATGTGACATCCGACCTGGATGAAGGCCCGATTATTGAGCAGTCAGTGGAGCGGGTTGACCACACTTTCCTACCTGACAATCTGGCGGCGCTGGGGCGCGACCTGGAAAACAGCGCATTGGCCAAGGCAGTCAGGTTGCACATCGAACGGCGGGTATTCGTCGATGGCAACAAGACCGTGGTTTTCAAATAAAAAAGTGGCTTTTGCCCCTTTTTCTATGCCTACAGCAGCGATGTATTGATCAGTAAGTGCACCCAGATACTGACCACGTACCCCAATGCGATTGCCCATGTCCATTTCAGGTGGGAAAAAAACGTGTAAATGCCGCGTGCCTGCCCCATCAGGGCAACCCCTGCCGCCGAACCAATCGACAACAGGGAACCACCGACGCCAGCAGTCAATGTGACTAGCAGCCACTGGCCATGTGGCATTTCCGGGCTCATGGTGATGACGGCGAACATGACGGGTATGTTGTCCACAATGGCGGAAAGCAAACCCACCAGCACGTTCGCCCAGGTTGCCCCCAGGTCGACATACATGACCTGTGCCGCCAATGCCAGATAGCCGAATGCGCCCAAGCCACCAACGCACAAGATCACGCCGTAGAAAAACATTAGCGTATCCCATTCCGCGCGCTGTAATTGTGTGAAAATGTTGAAGCGCCCAACCGCCTCGTCTTCCAGATCGTTGGAAGGGTCGTTATCGGACATCTTCAGATACCAGCCATACAATTTCAGTACGCCCAGGCCAGTCATCATCCCCAGCACCGGCGGTAAATGCAGAAAGTTATGGAACATAACAGCTGTCGCAATGGTGCCAATAAACAAACCAAGGATTATAAAACCACCCTGTTTGATCACGACAGCCTCATTCATCGCTGCCGGTTTCCCTTTTTCGATGAAAAAGGACATGATCAGCGCTGGCACAAACCAGTTGAGCACAGAAGGCAGGAACAGGTCGAAAAACTCGTGGAATTTCACCAGCCCGGCTTGCCAGACCATCAGGGTGGTGATGTCGCCAAACGGGCTCCATGCCCCACCGGCATTGGCCGCCACCACGATATTGATGCACCCCATTGCCACAAACTGTGGCCGGTCGGAAGCCACCGCTACCAACACTGCCGCCATCAGCAGCGCGGTTGTTAGGTTATCGGCTACCGGCGAAATGAAGAATGCCAGTACCCCGGTAATCCAGAAAATCCAGTACAGGGAAAAGCCCCGTGACACCAGCCAGGCACGCAAGGCTGCAAACATGTTGCGCTCATCTAGCGTGTTGATGTACGTCATCGCCGCCAACAGGAATAGCATCAGCTTGCCGTATTCCAGCAGGTTGTGGTCGAGGATTTCCTCTACCTTGTCAATCTGCCCAATCGCGGCATAGGCTATGGATACCAACACCCAGATAATGCCCGCTGCCACCATGACTGGCTTGGACTTGCGCATGTGTATGCGTTCTTCCCCAATTACCAGCGCATAAGCAAACACGAAAATGATCAGTGCGGTAATGCCCAGCCCGGTTCCGGTCAAATGTGGTGTTTCACCGGTTGCCTCGCTGGCGAATGCGAGGAATGGGAACAACAGGATCAATAATCCGGCCAAAAGGCTGATTGGCAGGGGAAGGCTGGCTTTTTTCATGACAAACGGACACTGCTCAATGGATAAGAAGGCGTTATCTTAACGTGTCTTGTTGCCTGTTGCACCACGACGGCCAGGAATTGGAGGATTTTCACGGCAGGCAGTTGCCACCAGGATGCGGGGAAATTTGCAATGCTGGCAGCATGTGCTGTAATCACCCTTTAATAACAAGCCGGGAGCCATTTGTGTACCGCCTGCTGGAACAACGCCTGCGCACTATCGACGCCAACCACCTCCACCCCTACCTACAAAATGCCCGCACCGGGCTGGAAAAGGAAAGCCTGCGGGTTGGCGCTGACAGCCATCTTTCCCAGCGCAACCACCCCTTGGTATTGGGTTCGGCCCTGACCCACCCGTGGATTACCACCGACTACGCCGAATCCCTGCTGGAACTGATCACGCCGCCGCAACAGCGTGCCCCGCAGGCGCTGGATTTCCTGCTCGACATCGAAACTTTCGTCTACCAGCAACTGGGTGATGAATTGCTGTGGACGACTAGTATGCCCTGTGTACTGGCGGGTGAGGATGACATCCGTATCGCTGAATACGGCACATCCAACGCCGGGCGCATGAAACACGTTTACCGGCAGGGGCTGGCGTGGCGCTACGGCAAGGCCATGCAGGTCATCGCCGGTATCCACTTCAACTACTCCATCGACGAAGCCTTCTGGGAGCCGTGGCAATCCGTGCAGGGCGATACAGGCAGTTTGCGCCAGTTCCGCGACACCCAATACATGGGGATGGTTCGCAACCTGCAACGCTACGGCTGGCTGATCATCTACCTGTTCGGCACTTCCCCCGCCATCTGCAAAAGCTTCCTCGGCGGCAGGCCAGCCCCGGAAGGTATGGAAACGTTCAACCAGTGCACCCTGTACGAACCCTTCGGCACTTCGCTGCGTATGGGCAACATTGGTTACACCAACAGCAAAGAGAACAAGAGCGGCGTCAAGGTCTGCTACAACACGCTGGAAACCTATGCGCAAAGCCTGCGCCAGGCCATCAATACCCCTTGCCCGGAATACAGCAAGATCGGCGTCAAGGTGGACGGTGAATACCGCCAGTTGAACGCCAACACCCTGCAAATCGAAAACGAATATTACAGCACGGTGCGCCCCAAACAGCCGCTGCGGGGTTTCGAGAAACCCACCGACGCACTGGAACAGCGCGGCATTGCCTACGTGGAACTGCGCTCCATCGACGTGAACGCCTTCCATCCGGCTGGCATGACCCGCAGGCAGCTGTTTTTCCTCGAAGTCTTCATGCACTTCTGCCTGTTGCAGGAAAGCCCGCTGGTCACTGCAGATGAATTTCAGTCCATCAACCACAACCAGATGCTGACCGCGCATCGCGGGCGCGACCCGGAAGTGCGCCTGCATTGCCTGGGCGAAAGCGTATCGTTGCGTGACAAGGCGCGTGAACTTCTGGAAGCCATGCGCCCGGTGGCGGAACTGCTCAACGCCGTCCACGCGGAGGATTGTTATACTGACTGCCTTGACAGCCAAATCCAGCTTGCCTGGAATGCAGGCATCACCCCCTCAGCCCGGATGCTGGAAGAAATGCAGACCAATCAGGAAAGCTTTTTCGAGTTTGCCCACCGCAAGTCACAGGAACACCGTGATTACTTCCTGCAACGCCCGTTGCCACCAGCGTTGCATCTTGAATTCCAGCGGCTTGCTGAAGAATCCCTTGCCAAACAAGCAGCCCTCGAAAGTGGGTCAAGCATGGATTTTGACCATTTTCTGCAAGCCTATCTGACAGGAACATTGAATGACACAAAAAATTAACATGACAATCATCCGATTTTTGTTACCAGCGTGAAAAAACTCGGGTACACTGCTAGATACTTGCCTGATACTTGAGAGTTTCGTGCGTCCTGCTTACTGCTTTACCACGTTTCGACTTGCAGGTTTCAAAGTGCATAACTTATTGGCCGCCGTGGCCGATCGTTATCAGGTAATTCGTGTGACTGGTTACCTCCTAACGTAAATTTCCAAACAGCACATGATTTTATGAGATGAGAAACAGTGAATATTTACGTTGGCAACCTGCCCTATAAAATTACCGAAAATGAACTGCGTGACCTGTTCGGCGCTTATGGCGAAGTATCCAGTGTCAGCATGATCAAAGACAAAATGACGGGGCAATCCAAGGGCTTCGGTTTTGTTGACATGCCCAATGCCGGTGAAGCTACAGCAGCAATCAATGGCCTGAACGAACAAGCTGTTCAAGGCCGCAACATCAAAGTTAACGAAGCCAAGCCTCGCGAAGATCGCCCACGCGGCGGTGACCGTGGTGGTTTCAAGCCACGTGATGGCGGTGGCCGCGGCGGTTTCGGTGGTGGCCGTGACGGCGGTGGCCGTGGTGGTTTTGGCGGTGGCCGTGACGGCGGTGGCCGTGGTGGCTGGTAACGCTAGCGGTTTCCGCTCACGCGCATTCTAAGACACCCAGAGGGCTGACCGGGCAACCGTCAGCCCTCTTTCGTGATGTCCGCCGGTAAACTGAGCGGGTCTTCCACACACACGTGTTTGTTTCTGCCGGTTTCACCGCTGATAATTTGCACCTTGGATTTGGCAACGCCGAAGGCTTTCGCCAGAAATTTCACAAGGTGCTGGTTTGCCTTGCCATCTACGGGCGGTGCGGTGATGCGTATGCGAATACGGTCTTCCTGAATGTCGGCAAATTCATCCTTGCTGGCTTTGGGCTGCACCTTGATGAACAGGTGCAGCGTGTCGTCTTCCCAACGGTAAAAGTCAGCCACTGCAAGTTTCCCCGCTGATAGCATTTATAAACCAAACGACTGCAAGACAATCAGCACCACGTACAGCAGCAGGATAGCCACCATTGGTGACAAATCCACCATGCCAATGGTGGGCACGATATTACGGATTGGGCGCAGGATCGGGTCAGTCAGGCTGTTCAATATATCCGCCAGCGGATTACCATAACTGTTGCCCACCCAGCTCAGCACGGCCTGGATGATCAGGGCGAAAATGTAGATGTGGATGACCATGCGCAACAGCTCGACAATGGAATACGCCAGCACCACCGGTACACCAACACTACTGCCCTGCATACCGACCAGCAGGAATGCCTTGATGATCATCAGCCCCAGCGCCAACACAATGGCGGCTGTATCCAGCTTGCCCATGGCCGGGATCATCCGCCGCAAGGGAACCAGTACCGGGTTGGTGATCTTGACCAGAAACTGCGACAGCGGGTTGTAGAAATTGGCTCGTGACCACGCCAGCAAAAACCGGATCAGCACCGCGCCAATATAAAGTGAAAACAAAGTTTCGACCAAAAAGACACCCACATTCTGTAATGCCTGCATGAAATATCCCCTGTTTGATTAACTATTGGCGGCGGCCAGTTCGCGTGAACGGCTGTCGGCAGCTTGTAATGCTTTGGCGAACAGCCCGTGTAAACCGCCTTCGGTCAGCACGTTGAGCGCTGCTTCGGTGGTGCCGCCTTTGGATGTGACCTTGCGGCGCAATTCGGCGGGCAGGTCGTCGCTTTCCAGCGCCAACCTGGCTGCCCCCAGTGCTGTCTGCATGATCAGCAAGTGGGCATCTTCGGCACGCAAGCCGAGCTGTTCCGCCGCTGCCTGCATCGCTTCCATCATCAGGAAGAAATAGGCAGGGCCACTGCCGGAGACGGCAGTTACGGCATCCAGCTTGCCTTCGTCCTCAAACCACAGGGTTATGCCGACAGCGCGCAGGATGCTTTCCGCCAGGCTGCGCTGCACGGTGGAAACCTGCGCATTAGCGTACAGGCCGGTTGCGCCGGTTTGCACTAGCGCCGGGGTGTTCGGCATACAACGCACGATAGGCAGGTTGCCACCCAGCCAGTTATTGAGGGCTTGTTCGCGGATGCCGGCGGCAATGGAAACGAACAGCGGGCGGCTGCGCTGGGCGGTTTCAACCAGTTGTTCGGCCACTTCGCGCATGATCTGTGGTTTGACGGCCAGTACCACGACATCCGCGCCTTGCATGGCTTCGTGGTTGTCGGTGGTGGTCAGCACACCCGGCCAGTGCTTGCGGATGGCATCCAGTTGCAGCGGGTCAGGGTCGG
The DNA here is from genome assembly GCF_000260135.1 of Thiothrix nivea DSM 5205. NCBI lineage: Bacteria > Pseudomonadati > Pseudomonadota > Gammaproteobacteria > Thiotrichales > Thiotrichaceae > Thiothrix > Thiothrix nivea. The sequence continues at coordinate 2,831,160 of NZ_JH651384.1, forward strand.
CCACGCGCAAGGCCACATTGGCCTGATCTTGCATCAGCCCAACGATCAGGCTGCGCGCCATGTTGCCAGCCCCGATGAAGGTGATCGTGGTTGGCTTTTGTGCAATTTTAGGTGTTTCCATATGCGCTCTTTGTTTTGTGTCAGTCAGCGGGTTTCCGTAATAATAGGCGCATTCTACTATTTTCAAGGCCAAGAATGGAAAATCTGCTGTTACTGGGGTTAATCGGGTTGGGGGTATGGTTCTGGCTGGACTCCATGAATGCGCGCGAACGGGCAGTTGCAGCCGCCATCCGCGCGTGCAAGGAAATCAATGTGCAGTTCCTGGATCAGACCGTGGCGCTGGAAAGCCTGAAACCGGCCCGCAATGCCAACGGGCATCTGGTGTGGCGGCGTACTTACGGTTTCGAGTATAGCCTACAGGGCGTTGAGCGGCGGCGCGGGCGGGCTATCCTGCGCGGGCGGGTGCTGGAACAGGTGCAACTGGATACGGATGATGGTGCAATTATCGAGCAGTACGAATAACTACACTTCTGTCACAAGAGTTGCCACAGCAGTTTCATGAAAGATTGCCCAGTCAGATAGGCGTAGCCGTAAAGGATAATACCTGCCGCAATTAGCAGGTAAAACGCCCAGGTCATGATGCGCCCCAGGACGGATGCGCCAATCCAACCTACCACCAAAACAATGGCGGCGTACATCATGTTCTGCGTCACAATCCAGGTCAGGATCGTGGCCAGAATGACCAGCACTTGCAGCATTACAGAAACCGGCTGATTAGGATCATCTCGCTATCCACCCCTTGCGGCAGCGGAATGCGCACCTTGTGGCCACTGCCGGGTGCAACTTCAATGTGTTCGCCTTGCAGGGTTTGCATGGAGTCTAGTACCAGTTCGCGGTTATTGCCGTCTGGCAGGACGAATTCGAGCCGGTCGCCGATGCTGAAACGGTTTTTCACATCCAGCTCAACCCAGCCATTGTCCCGGTCGACCCGCATCGCCTCGGCCACAAACTGCTGCTGATGACCCATGGATGCGCCCTGGATGTAGTTCTGGTATTCGTGGGTATGATGGCGTTCGTAAAAACCGTCGGTGTAACCCCGATTGGCAAGGTTTTCCAGCACGCCCAGCAATTGCGGGTTGAAAGTACGGCCAGCCAGCGCATCGTCAATCGCCTGTTTGTAAGCCTGCGCGGTGCGGGCGACGTAATAGTGCGACTTGGTGCGGCCTTCGATCTTGAGGCAATCCACCCCGATTTCGGTCAGGCGCTGCACATGCTCGATGGCACGCAAGTCTTTGGAGTTCATAATGTAAGTGCCGTGTTCATCCTCAAGCACGGGCATCAGTTCGCCAGGGCGGTTGGTTTCCTCCAGGAAGTATACCTTGTCGGCCAGTGGGTGGCGTTCCTGATTGCCGCAACTGCCCATGCTTTGCGCTTGATTGAAAGCATCCATAGATAAGACTGCCTCCTTCGGCACAAACTTCCCCTCTGCGCTCTCGGTGGCCTCGGTGGTTTTGTATTCCCAGCGGCAAGCATTGGTGCAAGTACCCTGATTCGGGTCACGGTGGTTGAAATAACCGGACAGCAGGCAACGCCCGGAATAGGCAATACACAAGGCGCCATGCACGAACACTTCCAGCTCCATGTCCGGGCATTGCTGACGGATTTCGGCAATTTCATCCAGCGACAGTTCGCGGGAAAGGATCACGCGGGTCAGGCCAAGGCTTTGCCAGAATTTCACGGTGGCGTAGTTGACCGTATTCGCTTGCACTGAAAGGTGTACTGGCATCTCCGGCCAGCGTTCGCGTACCAGCATGATCAGGCCGGGGTCGGCCATGATCAGTGCATCCGGGTTCATGTCGATCACCGGCTCAAGGTCTGCCAAGAAGGTTTTGATCTTGCTGTTGTGGGGGGAAATGTTTACCGCGACGAAAAACTGCTTGCCCAATGAATGCGCTTCGGCAATACCCAGCGCCAGGTTGTCATTCTTGAACTCGTTGTTGCGCACCCGCAGGGAATAGCGCGGCTGGCCAGCGTAAACCGCATCCGCCCCGTAGGCGAAAGCGTGGCGCATGGCTTTGAGGGTTCCCGCCGGGGCGAGCAGTTCAGGGCGTTTCATCGTGTTTAGCTACCGTAATAATCAGGCTCGTTGCCGGTTTTCCACTTGATATTGCAACCCAGCGAGGCTTTCTGGCCATCAGGTGGGGCCATGTTATCCAGCAAACGGTCGAGCGCATGGCGCAGGTCGTTGCCGGTAACAGGAGCGGCATTGCCGGGGCGGGCGTCGTCAAACTGGCCACGGTAAAACAGTGTGTGCTGTTCGTCAAACAGGAACAAATCCGGCGTGCATGCTGCCTGGTAGGCTTTGGCTACCGCCTGCGATTCATCATAGAGATACGGAAAGGTATAGCCATGCGCTTGCACGGCTTCCGCCATTTTTTCAGGGCTGTCATCCGGATAACTGGCCGCATCGTTGGCGTTGATTGCGACCACGGCAACGCCGCGCTGCTGGTATTCCTTGGCCAGGCTGGCAAAAGCGTCGCGGATATGGATCACATATGGGCAGTGGTTGCAGAGGAAGGCGACCAACAAGGGCTTGCCCATGAAATCCTTGCGGGTTATGACATGCCCGGTAATCGGCTCCGGCAGGGCGAAATCGGGCGCAGTTGTGCTCAGTTTCGGCATGGTAGAGGGTGTGCGGGCCATAGGCGTCTCCTGAATAACTGAGTGTGGTGCTGTGGAATCACGATTATACGCCAATCACATCGAGGCACGACAATTATTCTCATTTAGGGGTATACTGCTGCATCGCAACATTCAGGAACCCCGGAGGAAGCAACATGAAGGCGCGTTACGAAGATTTGGGCAATGGCATTTTCTGCATCGACACCGATCTGTACCGCCCGCAACTGGCTGCTTGCTACATGGTACGGGAAGGTGATGCGGTGGCATTTGTGGATACCGGCACTTACCACACGATCCCCTTGTTGATGGAAGTGCTGGCAGATCAGGGGCTGGGCGCTGAGCATGTGCGTTACGTCATTCCCACCCATGTGCATCTTGACCACGGCGGCGGTGCGGGCGAACTGATGGCACGTTGCCAGAATGCCACCCTGATTGTGCATCCAAAAGGCGCACCCCATATGATCGACCCATCCAGGCTGCAAGCAGGCGCAACCGTGGTGTATGGCGAAGAAGGTTTCGCCAGGGATTACGGCAAACTGGTTGCGATTCCTAAACAGCGGGTCATTGCTGCGGAGGATGGTTACGCCATTGACCTGAATGGCCGCACCCTTACGTTCATTGACACGCCAGGGCACGCCAACCACCATGGTTGTATCTTTGATCACAAGAGCAGACACTGTTTTACCGGCGACACCTTTGGCATTTCCTACCGTGAATTCGACACCGACAAAGGCCCGTGGATGTTTGCCCCCACCACCCCGGTCGCATTCTCTCCGGATCAATGGCAAGCCAGCCTCGACAAACTGGAGGTTCTGCAAGCATCCGCCATGCTACTGACCCATTACGGGCGCATCACCAATGTTGCAGAAATGCTTCCACAGTTGCGCAAAAGTATCACCTCTCTTACCGAACTTGCCCTTGCCCAGGAAAATGCACCAGAAGGACGCATCGACACCCTGAGAGCGCAAATTATCGACACCTGGCTTGAAGAGATAGCCGCCCATGGTTGCACCCTGCCAGAAGGGGATATACAGGAATTACTGGCAGTCGATAATGACCTGAACGCCCAAGGTCTGGAAGTGTGGTTACAACGTCGGGCAAAAACCAAAACCTGATCTAGATTCAGTAAATTGCGAATATCCTAGCAATAAAGTCAACAAATAACAAATCACAAGTTAATAATATAACAATATTCTTATTTACTTGAAATATAAACAGTTATATCCAGATATAATAAATTTTACTTATGATACAGAAGAAAGAAACTCGTTGGTTTATGCACTAAAAGTGTATAAAGTGTGCGTGTTCAAAATTTCAAGTCAGTGGCTAATGAAAATTTTCTATCAGTAAATTAGGTTGAATTTGGCTGCTTTCGATGACACTTACTGGCCGGGAACACGCACACCACATGCGGGAGATTAGCATGATCAAACCTCACGGTTCCGATGAACTGAATCCATTATTCGTCTATGACAGCGCCGAAAACGAAGCGCTGCAAAAAGAAGCAGAAGATCTTGTTTCCATCGTAGTCAGCTCTGCGACAGCAGCGAATGCCGTGATGCTCGGCGGCGGCTACTTCAACCCACTGACTGGCTACATGAATAAAGCAGATGCGCTGTCAGTTGCGGATAATATGCACACTACTTCCGGCCTGTTCTGGCCAACGCCAGTGCTGAACCTGGTGAATGATGCCGGCAGCATCAAGGCAGGCGACCGCATTGCACTGAAAGACCCCAACGTGGAAGGCAACCCGGTACTGGCCATCATGGATGTCACAGGCGTCGAAGAATTTACCGACGCCGAAATGGCCACCATGACCCAGCAGATTTATCGTCCCGCTGAAGGTGAAAGCCATATTGGCGCAGATACGTTCAATTCCCAAGGCAAGGTTTGCCTGTCAGGGTCAATCAAGGTACTGAACTTCTCCTACTTCCAGAGCGAATTCCCGGATACTTTCCGTACTGCTGTTGAAATTCGCAATGAAATTACTGAGCGTGGCTGGAAGAAGGTCGTTGCCTTCCAGACCCGTAATCCGATGCATCTGGCGCACGAGGAACTATGCCACATGGCCATGGATCGCCTCGGCTGTGATGGCCTGGTCATCCACATGCTGCTGGGCAAGCTGAAGAAAGGCGACATCCCTGCGCCGGTACGCGACGCTGCCATCCGCAAGATGGTTGAGCTGTACTTCCCGCCGAACAGCGCGATGGTGACAGGCTACGGTTTTGACATGCTCTATGCAGGCCCGAAAGAAGCTGTGTTGCACGCCGTCTTCCGTCAAAACATGGGCGCGACGCATTTCATCATTGGTCGTGACCATGCAGGTGTTGGCGACCATTACGGTGCCTTTGATGCCCAGGAAATCTTTGATAAGGAAGTGCCTAAAGACGCCCTTGCCATCGAGATCTTTCGCGCAGACCACACCGCTTACTCCAAGAAGCTGGATAAGGTTGTGATGATGTGTGAAGCACCAGACCACAAGAAAGAAGATTTTGTACTGCTTTCCGGCACTAAAGTCCGTGAAATGCTGGGTCAGGGCATTGCGCCACCAAAAGAGTTTTCCCGCCCTGAAGTGGCTCAGATCCTGATCGATTATTATCAAAGCGAGAACAGTTAAGTCTGTCAATAAAGTATCTCTGGCGGTTGCATAACATCCCGAGGAGGGGGATATGCAACCGCTGGTTGAGTTCTGTAACCGTAATATAGCAATACAACCCGTTTGAAGGAGTTACACAAATGCCTACGTATGTACGTACTGACAAATGCGATGGCTGCAAAGGTGGTGACCGTACCGCTTGCATGTACATCTGCCCACATGACCTGATGAAGCTGGACGTTGACGGTTCTGCTACCGGCCACGCCATGCGCGCTTACAACCAGGAGCCTGATCAGTGCTGGGAATGCTATTCCTGCGTCAAGATCTGCCCTCAGAACGCTATCGAAGCACGTCACTACGCTGACGTAGTTCCACTCGGCGGTTCCGTACAGCCTCTGCGCGGCCAGGATTCCATCATGTGGTCCATCAAGTTCCGTAACGGCACCATGAAGCGCTTCAAATTCCCAATCCGTACCACTCCGGAAGGTTCCATTGACTGCTACGGCGGCAAGCCAAAAGCAGTACTGGCCAACCTCGGCAAAGCCCTGCTGACCCGCGACATGATGGGCGGCTACCGCGCTGGCAACCCGGACGAACTGATCTGCAAGTAATTGCCTGATCGCGAAAACGCTTCATTTTTAACGAATTAAGATATTGAGGAAATACAAATGGCAGGTACATTTGGTAATCCAGAGGTTGTCCAGGAAGAAGTAGACATCCTCCTCATCGGTGGTGGTATGGCAGCTTGCGGTGCTGCATACGAAATCATGCCTTGGATCCAGGCAGCGAAAGAAGAAGCTGGCATCGACATCACTGTCAAGCTGGTAGACAAAGCAGCAATGGACCGTTCCGGTGCCGTTGCACAGGGTCTGTCCGCGATCAACACTTACATCGGCCCACACCAGGATCCGGCTGACTACGCTCGCATGGTCTCCAACGACCTGATGGGCATCACCCGTGACGACTTGGCGTATGACCTGGGCCGTAACGTTGACGATTCCGTTCACCTGTTTGAAGAATGGGGTCTGCCAATCTGGAAAACCGTTAACGGCGAACGTTTTGACGGTGCTACTTGGCCGAAAGAAGGCGGCAAGCTGCTGAAAGACGGCGGCGATCCAGTCCGTTCCGGTAAATGGCAGATCATGATCAACGGCGAATCCTACAAGTGGATCGTTGCTGAAGCGGCCAAGAAAGCACTGGGTTCTGACAACATTCAGGAACGTGTGTTCATCGTTAAGCTGGTTAACGACGCTAACGACAAGAACCGCGTTGCGGGTGCAGTTGGCTTCTCTACCCGTGAAGACAAAGTATACGTTTACAAATTCAAGGCTTGCCTGCTGGTAGCTGGTGGCTGCGTAAACATCTTCCGTCCACGTTCCGTTGGTGAAGGCCAGGGCCGTGCATGGTATCCAGTATGGAACTCCGGTTCTACCTACACCATGGCTGCTGAAGCCGGTGCAGAACTGACCATGATGGAAAACCGTTTCGTTCCAGCGCGTTTCAAAGACGGCTACGGCCCTGTAGGCGCATGGTTCCTGCTGTTCAAAGCCCAGGCGACCAACGCTTACGGCGAAGTTTACATGCAGAAGAACAAAGAACTGTTGAACGACTACCCTCCATACGGTCAGGCTGCGGTTCCAGCTTCCTGCTTGCGTAACCACCTGATGCTGAAGGAAATGAAGGAAGGCCGTGGTCCTATCTACATGGACACCGTTACCGCCCTCGGCAAACTGCGTGAAACCCTGTCTCCTCGTGAAGTAAAGCACCTGGAAGCAGAAGCATGGGAAGACTTCCTGGACATGTGCGTTGGCCAATGCGGTATCTGGGTTGGTGAAAACGTTGAGCCAGAGAAGAAAAACTCTGAGCTGATGCCTACTGAACCTTACCTGCTGGGTTCCCACTCCGGCTGCTGCGGTATCTGGGCTTCCGGCCCTGAAGACGTTGGCGCTCCAACTACCGAAGAGCACCCAGACAAGGACAAGATCCCAGCTCACCTGCCACAAGGCTGGAACTGGGGCTACCGTGGTATGACCACTGTTCAGGGTCTGTTCACTGCGGGTGACGGCGTTGGCGCATCTGGCCACAAGTTCTCTTCCGGTTCCCACACTGAAGGCCGTATGGCTGCCCAGGCAATGGTCAAGTTTGTTATCGACAACAAAGACTGGACACCAACTCTGGACACTTCCGTTGAGTCACTGGTTGAAGACATCTACCGTCCAGTCCGCACCTTCCTGGAGCACAAGGACTACACCACTGCGATCGATGTAAACCCACACTACATCACGCCTCGCATGTTGCAGTTCCGCCTGCAGAAGATCATGGACGAGTACGTAGCGGGCGTTGCCACCTACTACAACACCAACGGTCACATGCTGGCAGTTGCTGAAGAAAAGCTGGGCATGTTGAAAGAAGACGCCATGAAGATGCGTGCAAAAGACCTGCACGAACTGCTGCGCGCATGGGAAAACTACCACCGTATCCTGACGGCGGAAGCTCACATGAAGCACATCCAGTTCCGTGAAGAATCACGTTACCCTGGCTTCTACTATCGTATGGACCACAACTACGTTGACGAAGAAAACTGGCATTGCTTTGTAAATTCCGTCTACGACAAGGACACCAAAACCTGGACCGTGTTCAAGCGCGCCCACAAGGATCTGGTTGACAAGTCCAAGCTGTTTAAAGCTGCCGCCCATTAATCGGGTTGCCTTACAACAGCACTAGGCCGTAATATCCGGTCTAGGCCAAGATCAGGGCATCCTCGGATGCCCTGATTTTTGTCCGCAGTAGCAAAAAATCATGGAGAGGAGACCCCATATGAAAATCATCCTGTTGGGTGGCCCGGGCGCAGGCAAGGGTACACAAGCTGGTTACATCAAAGAAAAATACAATATCCCTCAAATTTCCACCGGTGACATGCTCCGCGCAGCCGTTAAGGCTGGCACCCCGCTGGGCATCGAAGCCAAAAAAGTCATGGATGCAGGCGGTCTGGTTTCAGACGACATCATCCTTGGCCTCGTTAAAGAACGCACGGCTGAAGCAGATTGCGCCAACGGCTTCCTGTTCGACGGCTTCCCGCGCACACTGGCGCAGGCCGAATCCCTGAAAACCCAGGGTGTGGACATCGACGCCGTGGTTGAAATCGCCGTTGATGACGCTGAAATCGTGCGCCGCATGAGTGGCCGCCGTGTTCACGTTGCCTCTGGCCGCACCTATCACGTCATCTTCAACCCACCAAAGGTTGAAGGCAAAGACGACGAAACCGGTGAAGACCTGATCCAGCGCGCTGACGACTCGGAAGAAACCGTGCTGAAGCGTCTGGAAGTCTATCATTCCCAGACTGCTCCGCTGATCCAGTACTACTCTGACTGGGCAGCTTCCGGTGAAGCCAAGGCTCCGCGTTACATCCGTATCGAAGGCATTGGCAAGGTTGACGAAATCCGCGACCAGATTTTTGCGGCTTTGGGTTAAGACTTTTTGTGGGGTTCGGGTGCAATCCCGCAACCCCACTTTCCCACACAGACACAGGTATCGTAATGACCGCACCCAACAAAATCAGCGCAGGCAAAGTCGTCCAGTTCAACTACTTCATCACCGATGAAAACGGCAAAGTCGTTGAACAGGTTGATTTACCCCTCAACATGGTCTTCATGATGCACAACCGCCTGTATGACAGCGTGGAACAAATGTTGGTCGGTTGCGGGGAAGGCGATCAGGTGTCAGCGGACGTACCACCCGATGTTGGTGCCTGGGGCGAATCTGACCCTAACCTGATCTTTAGCGATGCGACTGAAAACGTCCCGCCACAATTTCGCCGGGTCGGCGAGGAAGTGCAATTCCAGAATGCCAGCGGCGAATCCAAAACATTCCGCGTCACCAGCGTTACCCCTGAATTGGTGACCCTGGATGGCAACCACCCGTTTGCGGGACAAACCATGAAATTCCACGTCAAGGTGCTGGCTGTGCGTGACGCCACCCCGGAAGAAATGCGTTACGGCATTCCATCCGGCGCACCGGGCACTGATCCAACCGCAACCATGCACTAACACCAAGAGGCAACAAGCGATGGCCAATATCCCTGATCTGACCGACCTCGAAAAGCACATCATTCAGCAAACCATCGACGAGCGTTGGGGCAAAGGCAAAGTGACGGCTGAAGAGGTCGAAGTCGAAATCCGCCTGTCCCCGGTCGATCGTGAACTGACCGATTGCCCGGCAATGTACTGGTCACACGATGATTGCAATTTTGTCATCGCCAAAACCGGCGAAAACCAGTACCGCTCACAGTTTTTCTACTCGGTGAAAGACCGTTTCAGCACAGGTATCGAGGAATATACCGAGTTGGCCGACTGCGTGCTCTACCTGCTGCGCTTGCAGGCAGACCACGAAAGCGAACGCAAAAAGAATTTTCCCACCGCATGAATCCACGAGTTAGTTTGAGAGAGATCGCATAGAGGAGTTTGCATTATGACCGTAAAGAATGCTTTTTACGCACAATCCGGCGGCGTCACTGCCGTTATCAATGCATCAGCCTGCGGCGTGCTTGAAACCGCCCGCCAGCACAAGGACAAGATCGGCACCGTTTACGCCGGTCAGAACGGCATCATCGGCGCCCTGCTGGAAAACCTGATCGACACCAGCAAGATTTCCGACGCTGATGTTGCGGCACTGCGCCACACCCCATCCGGCGCGTTCGGTTCCTGCCGCTACAAGATGAAAAGCCTGGAAAAGAACAAGCGCGAATACGACCGCCTGATCGAAGTGTTCAAGGCGCACAACATCGGTTACTTCTTCTACAATGGCGGCGGTGACTCCGCTGATACCTGCCTGAAGGTTTCCCAGCTGTCTGACGCGATGGGCTTCCCGATCCAGGCGGTACACGTGCCAAAGACCGTTGATAACGACCTGCCTGTTACCGACAACTGCCCTGGTTTCGGTTCCGTTGCCAAATACATCGCAGTCTCCACTCGTGAAGCGAGCTACGACGTCGCTTCCATGTGCGCCACTTCCACCAAGATTTTCGTACTGGAAGTCATGGGTCGCCACGCAGGCTGGATTGCAGCGGCAGGTGGTCTGGCGGCTGATGCCAACAACGATATTCCGGTTGTGATCCTGTTCCCTGAAGTCGAATTCAATCAGGAGAAATTCCTGGCGACAGTTGATGAAAAGGTCAAGAAATACGGCTACTGCTCCGTCGTTGTATCTGAAGGCTGCCACTACCCTGACGGCAAGTTCCTGGCTGAGCAAGGCACCCGCGACTCTTTCGGCCACGCGCAACTGGGTGGTGCGGCTCCGGTCGTTGCCAACATGATCAAGGATGCGCTGGGTTACAAATTCCACTGGGCGGTGGCTGACTACCTGCAACGTGCAGCACGCCACCTGTCTTCCAAGTCTGACGTGGAACAGGCTTACGCCTTGGGTCAGGCAGCCGTCAATCTGGCACTGGAAGGCCGTAACTCCGTCATGCCTGCGGTCATCCGTGACTCCAACAGTCCGTACAAATGGCACATTGGCGTGGGTGAGCTGAAAGACATCGCCAACGTCGAGAAGATGATGCCGATGGAATACATCAGCGAAGACGGTTATGGCATTACTGACGCTTGCCGTGAATACCTGCAACCACTGATTGAAGGTGAAGACTATCCGCCATACGAAAACGGTATGCCGAAGTACGTCACCCTCAAGCACGAGCTGGTTGGCAAGAAACTGGAAGCGTTTGAGCTGTAATTAGAGGTTTATCCCTTGTCCTCGCCCCGCTCCCTCTCAAGGGGAACGGGGCTTTCTGGGCAGTCCGGTGTCGGACTTACTGTACGCCCAGCAGTTCAACATCAAACATCAAGGTGGCATTGGGCGGGATCACACCGCCAGCACCGCGTGCGCCGTAGCCCAGTTCTGCTGGAATAATCAGGGTGCGTTTGCCGCCGACTTTCATGCCTGCAACGCCCTGATCCCAACCCTGGATGACGCGGCCAGCGCCCAATGGGAACTGGAATGGCTCCCCGCGATCCACGGAGCTGTCAAATTTCACGCCATGCTTGTCGGGTGCATTTTCGTCGTATAACCAGCCGGTGTAATGCACGGAAACGATCTGGCCAGTTTGCGCTTCCGCGCCATTGCCTACGGTTACGTCGGTCTTTACCAATTCTGTCATTTTGCTTGCCTCGGTTTTGGGTTCAGTGCCGGTGTTGGCCGCTTTGTCAGAGCAGGCCACCATGAAAATGCTGGTGGACAAAGCCAGTGCCAGCGGGAGCAGCAGGGTTGCTTTCATGTCTGTTATTCCTGATATTTTTTGGGCAATAAAGGGCGCATTATGCCGGGTTTCATGAGTGGGTGCGAGATTATCCTCATCATTGCCCGTGGCATGTTTACCAGAAACCGGCGAAATGTTCCGGTTGGACTGTCTGGGCGGCGATGTGCTGGCCGACGGCTTGCAGGATATTCATTTTTTCCACGGCATCCAGGCGTTTGACATCATCTGGCGCGTAGTTGGATAGGCCCAGGAGCTGGAAGGCTTCCTCGCTGATGTCAAAATCATAGCGGACATAGCTAAACAATTTTTCCGGTGTGCAGCCCTGGCCGAGTACGCCGGTCAGGGCTTCCAGTTCGCTGTCGAGGCGTGGGCCTGCGCGGCACTCGCCGAAAATACGGCACAACATGTCCTGCTGGTATTGGGCGGCATTCATCAGGTGTGATGGCGTGCTGGCGGCATGATGCAACAGGTGCATGTCACGCACATCCAGATTGGGCCGGTTCAGGCTGTGGTTGCCGGTGCCGACCGAGGTGATTAGCAATTGTTCCGAGCCGCATGGCCAGCATAGCCGGTAGGCATTGAGGGTAGCCATCACGTAAGCCTGAAAGGCAGGGTTATTGTAAGGAGTAATGCAGCCGTCGATAAAAATGAATTCCTGCTTGCCTATGTTGAGTTTTTCCGGCGGAAAGTAGGAAGGGGCAGCGGCGCTGGCTTTTACCAGTTGCCACAGCGGCAGGTTCAGGTTGCTGTTATCCCCCATGCGGCCCCGGTCGTTGTACTTGGCGAAGGGGTTGTTGGTGACTGGCCAAGGGGAATCAGTCCTGGCGTTGTGCATGACGATCAGTAGCAGGGTTTTGATTTTGTCGCTACCGAGGGTTGTTTCTTTACCGAAAACGTCTTGCAGCTTTTGCCCCAGTTTGATGTCGTTGTATTTGTAACCAAACAAGGAGGTCATACGGGTAAACCAGTGGGCGCGTTCGAACATGTCGCGGCCATGGTGCAAGTAAAAATGTCGAACCTCCGCAACTTCCAGCCCCATCGATAAGCCTGCGCCAATAATGGCGCCAGTGCTGGTGCCGGCGATAAAATCAAAACAGTCGGCCAGCACCAGGCGCGGATTTTGATGATGGTCGCGGAACAATTGTTCAATCGCGGCCAGGATTTCAATGGCAATCACACCCCGGATACCACCACCATCCAGCGCCAGGATTTTCTTGGGGGCGGGGCTGTTGAGGCGTTGTTTGAGATGGGTTTGCGCGTCCATGCCTATGGGTGTTGGTCAGCCTATCGGATTAATAATGGCCAGATGCTGTTCTTCCGGATCCTTTTCCAGCCACCAGCCCAGTGTTTCCAGCGTACCGCCTGGCCCACCGCCCTGACGGGAGGGGTCATTGACGGCGATTAGCTCATCAGCATGGTCGACAATCCAGCGTGCCGCCTGTTGGAAGGCGGGCTGATAGTTTTGGGATGGCGGGGGTCTGGATAAGCTGGGCAAGCGGATGATGCGGTTGTGTGTAACGCCCCGCACCACCAGTGCCGCCAGCCCTTGCAGGATGGCTTGCTTTTGCGTTGGCCAGTCGAGTTGTTGGGTGAGGGTATCGCCATCCCAGGAGCCGCCCTTACGCCAGACGGAATGGTATTTTTCAACCACAATCTGCGGGTGCAGGGCTTGCACGACTTGCAGGCGGCAGGGAATGGTGCGGTGTTCAAACCAGTCGGTCAGTTCCCGTGCCAACAGGTAATCACTGCCGGGGGCAAGTGGGGTCAACAGGCTGATGGAATGGCGCGGGTAGCGGGTGAGTAGGCGTGGCAAGATGATCGTGCGCAGGAGATGGCGGATGCGTGCTGCCTGAGGCGGGGTAATGAAGTTGTGCCCGATAAGGCCAACCCTGGCTTCATAAATAATATTGTTGAGTTTCGGGCATTTTTTCATGGGCTCAGCGCTTCTGTCATGAATGGGTCTGCCTATAATCATAGTGAAAAATTGCCAGGAAAAATAAAACAATGGAAGTAGGGTAGGTGTAACCATGCATATTTTGATTCTGGATGATCACCCTTTGTTCGCGGAAGCGCTCAAGCAGGTGGTGCAACGGCTGGGTGGCAATACGGTCATCCATGCGGTGGAAACCGCCAGCCGCGCCATGGATTACATCGAGGCGCGCAATTACGACCTGATTATGGTGGATTTGCACCTGCCGGGGCTGGATGGCTTTGGCTTTATGCGCCTGCTGAAATCGCGTTTCATCCTCGCCCCGGTGGTGGTGGTGTCGGCGACCCAGGAGGTGGAAGACATCCGCCGGGCGCTGAAACAGGGCGCGATGGGTTTCATCCCCAAGGCGGCGGACGCCAAAAGCATCCTCGCGGGTATCCATGCGGTGTTGCAAGGGCAAATCTACCTGCCGGAGGAGTGGCGTCACGCCCTCAACGAACAGCAAACCGGCACAGATCCGAAAAGCCAGGAAGCGTTACTGGCGAAACTCGACATCAGCCCACGCCAGTTTTCCATCCTGCAACAGATTGAGGCCGGGCTTTCCAACAAGGAAATCGCCCGCAAGTTGTTCATCAGCGAATCCACCGTCAAGACGCACGTTTCCAACCTGATGGCAGCACTGGCGGTGCCGAACCGTACCGCCTGCATTATGGAGGCGCAGCGGCTGGGGTTGTTGTGAGTACCCGTTTTTCTGCGCAATGATTTTCGCGATTTTCACTTTGCCAAAGCCTTCGCAAGCTATACCAACGGGAGCATAATCACGCGTCCTGTTCTGGAGTTTCCGTGCCATGCATCCTGTTGTCGTCAGTATCCTGCTATTGTTGTGCAGCAACGTCTTCATGACCTTTGCCTGGTATGCGCACCTCAAGGATCTCAACCACAAACCGTGGCTGATCGCGGCGCTGGTGAGCTGGGGAATTGCGCTGTTTGAATACCTGCTGCAAGTGCCTGCCAACCGCATTGGGTTCACCGTCCTGAGCGTCGGGCAGCTCAAGATCATGCAGGAAGTGATTACCCTGACCGTTTTCGTACCCTTTGCACTGTTTTACCTCAAGGAGCCGCTGAAGTGGGATTATTTGTGGGCGGGTTTGTGTATCCTCGGGGCGGTGTATTTCATTTTTCGCGACAAATTGGGGTAATGTTGATGCGTGAATTCAAGTAATAAGTGCATAACCCACCAACTTTTCAGCATCCATGCCGGATAGTTCACGGAACACCTCGTAAGGTGTCTTGAAGCCCAGACACTTCCGTGGTCTGTTGTTGGGTTTATGTACAGCCTCCAACACCTGTCGAGTCGTCACGTCCACCAATCCCATTGCTTTAGGGAAGTATTGGCGTAACAGCCCATTGGCATTCTCATTTTGCCCGCGCCCCCACGAATGGTAGGGCTTGGCGAAATACGTTTTGCACTCAATAGCTTGGGCAACTTGCTCATGTTTGGCAAACTCTTTGCCGTTATCGAAGGTGAGCGTGTGTACCCACTCCTTGAAGCCGGACAGCAAGGTGATAATGCTGCCCGTCACGGCTTCAGCCGTCTTGTTCGCCACGGGAAATGCCAGACGTAGCTTGGATTTGCGTTCGTCCAGCGTCACCAATGCACCTTTGTGTCCCTTGCCGGTCATGGTGTCCGCTTCCCAGTCGCCTAGCCGTTCACGTTGGTTGGCCACCTCCGGGCGTTCGTCAATGTCTACCCGGTTGGGGATGCCTTGGACACTGCCAGTACGGCTACCATAACGCTGGCGGTATTTCTTCGCATGGCGACGCAGGTTCAGGTACAGCTTGCCACCCGCACGTTTATCCTTCAGCACCTGCTGGTAGATGGTTTCAGGGCAGACAGCCGTCTTGCCTTCTTCTTTCAGCCTGCCGCTGATCTGTTCGGGGCTCCATTGCTGTTCCAGTAGCGTACTGATACTGCCCGCCAGTTCCGGGGTCAACCTGACCGCTTTGGGTTTGTCCGCGTGGCGTTGCTGCGCTTTGGCGTGCGCTTGCTTGTGCCGGTAGCCGAGTTGCCCCCGGTTGTGGGTCAGTTCACGGCTGACCGTCGATTGGCTGCGCACCAATGCTTTCGATGGCCGTCGTCGAATCACCCATCTTGTGCCGTGTTTCGATATAATGCCTCTCCTCAGAGGTAAGCTGTGTGTAAGCCATGAAGCTCTCCCGTCAGTGGTTTTTCGGGATGCTTTTTACCACATCTTGCCTCTGACCTGATGAAGAAAGCCGCATCCCGTCTCGATTAACGGGTTATGCACTTATGATACGAATTCGCCAACGTGGGTTCTGCTGTTCCTAGCATGACAACAAAAGTGTTGAACGATCTCGACACACTAAAACCCAGCGATAAAGTTTTGCAGGCATTTGAGCAATATCTTTCGAATTTCTTCAAAAGGAAAACTGTGCTTGATAGCTCATCCGATGCTTTAGGCAAACTAAGGGATACGCTGCTGCCGAAGCTGCTATCCGGCGAACTGCGGATTCCAGACGCGGAAAAACTGGTGGAGGAGATACAGTCATGAAACCCGGAAAAAGAGATGTGAAGGTAAACGTTCTGATTCAGGGAGATGAATTAGACGCATTGCAGGATATTTCCGGCTATTTTACTGAATGTTTCGGCTTGGATGACAGGATTTATAACTACAAAGGTGTCAGACCACTTGGCCTCTACAGTTGGGATTTTGACTGCCTGATCGCAGGTATTGAAGATGCGCTTGAAAGCACAAGCCCGTATTTGAAACTTTCACCTACCGCAGTAAGGGCATTATCCGACTTGCTCATCAGAATCAAAGCCCTGGACGCCGAGGCTTACCCCCAAAAAGCAGGGAGCTGGGAATAATGCCATACCAACCGCCCTTTACCATTACCAACGACATCCTCACCCTCGTGGCGGACATCAGCGAACGGGTGGGGCAGTTGAAACATTGGTACGACAAGGAAATTGATTTACGCCTACGCCGCATCAACCGTATCCGCTCGGTAGCAGGCTCACTGGCGATTGAAGGCAACACGCTTACCGAGGAACAGATTACTGCCCTGCTCGATGGCAAACTGGTTATCGCCCCACCCCGCGAAATTCAGGAAGCCAAAAACGCGCTGGACACCTACGAACAAATGCCAAAGTGGAACCCTCGACAGGAATCCGACCTGTTGGTTGCACACAAAACCATGATGCTGGGGCTGATCGACAGCGCAGGCATGTACCGTAGCGGTGGTGTCGGCGTATTTGCGGGCAAACAGGTTCTACACATGGCTCCGCCCGCCAACCAGCTACACCGCCTGATGGCTGACCTGTTCCAATGGTTGCAAACAACCGATACACATCCCCTCGTTGCCAGTTCCGTATTTCACTTCGAGTTTGAATTCATCCATCCCTTTGCTGATGGTAACGGACGCATGGGGCGCTTATGGCAGACGTTGATCCTGTCCAAATGGCACCCACTGTTTGCCAACCTGCCGGTAGAAAGTCTGGTTCATAAAAATCAGGCAGCTTACTATCAGGCACTTCAGGACAGCACCCACCAAACAGATTGCGCACCTTTCATCAGCTTCATGCTCGGTATGATCCGGGATGCCTTACGCAGTTTTGAAGAAAAAACGCCGGTAGAAACGCAGGTTAAAACGCGGGTTAAAGTTCCGGAGCAGATACTGGAACTCCTCCAGCAACAACCCACCCTCACCTTGGCCGAAGTTGCAGGCAAACTTGGAAAATCCGTCAGTGCAATTGAACGCGCCGCCGCCAAACTGCGCAAGGAAGGCAGGCTAAGACGGGTTGGCCCGATCAAAGGCGGGCATTGGGAGGTTGTCCAGAATTGAAACTGACCTTCATCTCCGACACCCATTCCCTGCACGACCGGATGCCACCCCTCGGTTCCGGTGACGTGCTGGTGCATTGCGGCGATTTCACCGGGCGCGGCGACCTCAACGATACGCAGGACTTCGCCCGCTTCATGGCTGTGCAGGATTTCACCCACAAAATCGTGATTGCCGGAAACCACGACTGGTGTTTTGAGAATGAACTTCGGGATGAAGCGGAAGCTTGCTTACGAGATCACGGCCTCATCTACCTCAACGATTCCGGGGTGGAGATTGATGGCATGAAATTCTGGGGTTCACCCGTCCAGCCGGAATTCTGCGACTGGGCATTCAACCGCAAGCGTGGCGAAGACATCCGCTACCACTGGGACAAAATCCCCAACGGCATCGACGTACTGATTACCCACGGCCCCGCACGCGGCATTCTCGACCGCTGCGAGAATGGCTATCCTGCCGGTTGTGATGACCTGCTGGATGTTGTGCAGCGAATCAAGCCCAGAATTCTGGCCTGCGGACATATCCATGAAGCGTATGGTGTGCTGGAAGTCGATGGCACGATTTTCATCAATGCCTGCATTCTGGACGAACGCTACCGGGTGCGGAATCCGCCGGTTGAGGTGGAACTATAATGTTGATAACTGATGTTACGCAGCAGCCCTGAAAGCCTGTAGCTCGTCAAATGCCGTCCGTATGGCCTTGATGTACAGCTTGGATTTCAAGGCAAAGTGGTTAAGTTTTTTCCTGACCGTCAAACACTCCATCTTGAACACTGCGACAATGGAGGCGAACAGGTGGTTGGCCTGTGTCCTGGCAGTGTGGGCGGGTGATTTGGCAAAGGCGGCATTGGACTTGAGCGATTTATGGAAGACCTCCACTTTCCACCGTTTCTGGTAGGTTGTGGTGATTTTGTCCCACCCAGCGTCCAGCTTGCTACAGGCCAGCGCGGTGGCGTAGCCAAAAGTGACGCTCAAGTAGTCCGTGTAGAGGTCAAGGCGGTTCTGGTTCATCCTCTGAATATAGCCGGGCAGATAGCTCGCTGCGTAACATCAGTTAAGTAGCACCGAACTCATGGGAGCCAACCTCGGTGGAGCAGACCTCAATTTTGCTAACCTCCGTAATACCGTATTAATAGTAGCCGGTGAAGTCGGGTGATACTTCAAGCATACTGCCCAGCACACCACCCCGACGCCCATGCCCACTGGAAGTTGTAGCCCCCTAGCCACCCCGTCACATCCACTGTTTCCCCGATAAAATACAAGCCTTGCACCTTACGGGCTTCCAGGGTTTTGGAGGAAAGTTCGCGCGTATCGACGCCGCCCAGGCTGACTTCCGCCGTGCGCATCCCCTCTGTGCCTGCCGGGGTTAGCTGCCATGCCTGCAACTGTTGGGAAATTGCCTGCAATTGCTTGCCACCATACTGCCCCATCGGGCGGTTGGGGAGTAGGGTTTCGCACAGGCGTTGTGCCAGCCGGTTGGGCAAGGCTTCCGCCAGCAGGGTTTTCAATTCGGTTTTGGGGCGTTGTTGCTGCATGACACTTAGCCATTCCAAAGCATCCCTGTCGGGCAACAGGTTGATTTCCAGGGTTTCGCCTTTGTGCCAGTAGGAAGAAACCTGCAACATGGCAGGGCCGCTCAGCCCCCGGTGGGTGAACAGCATGTATTCGCGGAAGTGGCCTTCCCCACAACTGACGGCAACTTCCGTGCTCACACCCGCCAGCCCGGCAAACAGCCCGTCCAGCACATCCTGGGTAAAAGTAAAGGGAACCAGTGCCGGGGAAAACGGGACGCTTTTCAGCCCGAATTGCCTGGCTAACCGGATGCCGAAGTCTGTCGCACCCATGCGAGGTATCGAAGGGCCGCCAGTGGCGATGACCAGCGCGGTGCAGGCCAATGTACAGCTGCCTGTTTGCAGGTGGAAACTGGCTGCTTCCCGGCGAATGATGGTATCCACTTCCGTATTCAGGCGTAACACCACGCCCGCCTGTGCACATTCTTCCCATAGCATCGCCACAATGGCGGGGGCTTTTTGGTCGCAAAACAATTGCCCCAGGGTTTTTTCATGCCAGCTCAAACCATGTTTGCGCATTAGGTTGAGAAAATCTTGTGGTGCATAACGCGCCAGTGCTGATTTGCAGAAGTGCGGGTTGTGGGATAGGTAGGCTGCCGGGTTGGTATTCAGGTTGGTGAAATTGCAGCGCCCACCGCCAGAAATGAGGATTTTTTTGCCAATCTTGTCGGCCTTGTCGAGCAGTAATACCCGCCGCCCGCGTTTGCCGGTTTCTGCAGCGCACATCAGCCCAGCGGCTCCCGCGCCAATGATGATGACATCGTAATGTTCCATGGTTTGCATGGGTGAATCATAAGCTGGCATCCGCCAAGAAAAAAGCCCGCACGCGGCGGGCTTTGGGTGAATCCTTTAGTCGACGTTAGTTTACCAGTGAATGGTGACAGTGCGCTTTCCCCAGCGCAGGGCTTTGCGTCGGTCTTTCCCCATATAAATATCAATCTTTTTACGCCAGCGTGGATGCATTTTATCCAGCACGACGTATTCTCCTTCAAGTCCCTTGATTTTTACTTTGCTTCCACGAGAAAGGCCATACTGCTTGAGCAGGTCTTTGGAAACGGCAATGGCTTTCATCCCTGGGTTTAATTTATCACCCCATGCGGCGATGTTTGGAGTGCTGTCAGTTTGCCTGGAGAGTGAGTTATAGGCTGTAGCGGTTACCTTAAGGCTGTTGTTTGGCCGCTCCTTTCCAGCGAAGGCGGCTCCGGCCAAACCGATGGACAGAAGCGCTACTGTTAGAAGACGTGTTACAGTTAACATAAATATAACCTAAATTTTTGATCTTAAATAAAAAAATGATTTAAGACTAAAGGATTGCTCTGGATATTAGCATATTCAAATATGCTAATGGAACAGTTTTAAGGTAACAAACCCGATAAGCGGCTGTGGTTGAATGGCTGAATTGACACATACTCTATGGCCACTGCGGACAAAATCACTACACATTGGGTTCATGCTTGCGGATTCTTGTCCGGTATTTTCCTGTTCCGATTACTTTGTGCGACACTGGCCAGTCTTGATTGTATCCAAATTGCCACACAATGTGGTCGCGCAGTGTATAGGAATGAATCTCCTGTGTCATTTGTTTATTGATAAAAGATTTCTTTGCTGGCGAGAATTAATAATTGCCTCAAGAAATCTTTTTGTAAAAGAATCAATTGTGATGATTCATGTGGTGCATCGATGAGAAGTATTGTTTTTTATGGTTAAATTTAAGTGTTATTTATGAGTAATGCCATTATTCTTGCGACACTCAACGCCCGCTATGCCCATGCATCGCTTGGTTTGCGCTACCTCTATGCCAACCTGGGGGAATGGCGCGAGCGGGCCAAATTGATGGAATTTACCATCGCCATGCGCCCCCTGGAGATCGCCGAACAATTACTGGCAGAGCAGCCGCGCATCATCGGCCTGGGGGTTTACATCTGGAATATCACTGAAACCACAGCGCTGGTGACATTGCTGAAAACCCTTGTTCCAGATGTGGTTATTGTCCTGGGTGGCCCGGAAGTCAGCCACGAAACGGGGCAGCAACCGATCGTAAAACTGGCGGATTATGTGATCACCGGCCCCGGGGAAAGCAGTTTCCGGCACTTGTGTGGCCAGCTGCTTAATGGCCAGCAGCCCTTGGCAAACGTGATCGCGGGGGAGCAGGTTCCCCTGCCGCAACTGGTGTTGCCTTATACCACCTATACAAATGAAGACCTGACGACCCGCTCGATCTATGTGGAAGCTTCGCGTGGTTGCCCATTTAAATGCGAGTTTTGCCTGTCGGCGCTCGACAAGACAGCCTGGCCGTTTGATCTGGAACGCTTTCTGGCGGAAATGGATCTGCTGTGGCAGCGTGGCTTGCGGCAGTTCCGCTTTGTTGACCGCACGTTCAACCTGAAAGTGCAGACTACGGTGGCCATCCTGGATTTTTTCCTGCAACGGCTGGATGCGGATACCTTCCTGCATTTTGAGCTGGTTCCGGATCATCTGCCCGACATGCTTAAAGAACGCATTAGCCGTTTTCCCGCCGGTTCCCTGCAATTTGAAATCGGTATCCAGACCTTTGACCCACAGGTGCAGGCGCTGATCAGCCGCAAGCAGGATAACGCCAAATCTGCGGAAAACATCCGCTGGTTGCGCCAGTGTTCTACGGCACATTTGCATACCGACCTGATTTTCGGTTTGCCGGGGGAAGATTTGTCGGGGTTTGCCGCCGGGTTTGACCAACTGGTGAGGCTGGGGCCGCACGAGATCCAGGTTGGTATCCTCAAACGCTTGCGTGGCGCGCCGATTATCCGTCACATAGAGCCGTTTGGCATGGTGTTTAACCCGTTACCGCCCTACAACATCTTGCGTACCGACCGGGTGGGTTTTGAAACCATGCAGCGCATGAACCGCTTTGCCCGCCACTGGGACATGATCGGCAACTCGGGGCGTTTTGCGCATACTTTACCGTTGTTGCTGGGGGATGCGCCATTCGAGCGTTTCTGGCGGCTGTCGGAATGGATACACGAACAGGCGCAGCAAACCCATAAAATCGCCCTGCCGCGCCTGTTCGTGCTGGTGCATGGGGCAGGGTTGGAAGCATTGGGGCTGAATAAGCAAGTGCTGGAGGAGCGGCTGCTGAAAGATTATGCGCTGACTGGGCAGAAGGGGCAGATTCCCTTTCTGACAGAATCGCGGCGCAATCCTGTCATGTTAAAAACAGGTGGCAAAAGCGGCAACCAGCGGCAGTTACGGTTTCTGGAGGAGGGCTAAAGAATCCCCAGTTTATTTGCTGCACACTTCCTTGGCAAACGTTGGGTAATCAACGGTCTTGTCGCTTTCACAGGCAATCTTGCAGCGCCGCCCAAAAGCATCGGCCATGAAACCGGGGTGTTCCCCAACCGCCGCGACCCCGCGCATCAGGTAACCGGCGAAGCTGGCCTGGGGATCCTGGCAGGTGGGGTCAGTGTCGCGGTAATCACGGCAGGCGCTCAGGGCTTCGTCATACAGCCAGCGGCAGTTTTCTTCGCCAAGGAAGCTTTTGGCGACGTTTTCCAGTTGGATGGTCAGCTGGTCGCCTTGCAGGGTGGCAACTTTATGCTTGCCTGCCTGAAACCCCAAATCCAGCAACAGGCGGTCGCCATCGACATTCAGCTTGAGGTCGTCCGGGTACGCGGTGAAATCATCTTCGCTACGGATTTCCGGGCCTTTACTTTTGTCCAGCAGCAGGAAGTAAAACTGGTTTTGCGGGCAAGCAGTGCCGCCGCAGTTGGAGCCGAATAGTACAATGTCACGCTGGTTTTGTTTGATGTACTGGTGCAGGGAAAGGTAAAAGGCTTCCTGCTGGAAAACGGGTTTACCATCCAAACTCAAGGTGTCGGGCGGCATTTCAGGTTCGCTGCGGGCGAGTTCCAGTTTGCCGAAACGGGTCTGGAGGGCGTTTTCCTCAACGGGAACTTCCTGGATATAGGTTTCCAGCACTGCGATCCTGGCGGTTGATGTTGGTTCGGCAGACGGTTTTTGTTCGCAGCCGGACAGCGCCAGCAACATCAGGCAGCAAGCTGCGGAACCGGTTTGCATCCAGTGTTTCATGGTGATGTTCAAGCCTGTTGGTGGGGTCGGGGTCGTTGGATTTTCCATGATCTTAATGGATAGCCGTCAACTCGGCAATTCCCTGTTTCCAGAGGGCCAGCATCCGCTCGCCGACCTCGCTGAACGCGGGGTGTTGTTGCTGGTATGCCTGCAATTCCGGCAAGGTGGCTTCCAACCCGTGTGCCACCCAGCCCAGCAGGTGCTTGCCACGGCGTTCGCTGATATTGCAGAACTGGCGGGCGAAAGCCAGCAGCGCCTTGCGTTCCGGGAATGCCTTGCTGCCGCCGAACAGCAGCGCCAGCGTGTCGTTGGGGATGTAGGGCGTGGTGGAAACGATGTCGAATGCGGGTGCAAAGCGTATTTCGTCTTCCGGGTCGTCATAGAGCACGCCGAAATTTTTCAGGTGGGCGTCGCCGTTGCGTACTGTGCAGGTCAGCGCCAGCGACAGGAAGAATTGTTCCAGCGCTTCATGTACGCGGTGGGGGGAAACGAACTGGCGGATGCGTTCGGCAATATCCTGATAACTGCCGACATATTTGTCATCGGTAGCCAGGCCGTTGAGGACACAGAAATCCTCGAAACCCAGGTAGCCGCCTTTGGCATCCAGATCGAAACGCTTGACGATTAGCAACCTGCCTTGGGCGGCCAGTTCCACTTCGGGCGTTTCCAGCCCGGCGCGGCGGGCGGCCTGCATACAGAAATATTCGTTGGCGGCCAGCTGAGGGAAGCGTTCCGGGTTCCATGCCTTGACGATGTGGGTGGCGTCGCGGTAACTGAACTGTTCCGGCTGGGCGGCGCTGGCCACGGTATCAGCGTCACGTACCAGTACTTTGGGCTGTACGCCGGAAATGCCGGAATAGCGCGCGTAACGTTGCAGCAGCTCGGCAAACAGGTCTTCGCTGCCGGTGTAGGCGCGCAGTTCCCGCATATCCTGCATTGGCATGGCATCCAGGGTGCTGCCCGCCGGGGCGATGCGGATGCGCCCGATTTGCGAGTGGCCGATAATGCCCAGCAAGGCCAGGTCATCGAAATGCTGTACGGTTTTCTGGAAACGGTTGCGCAGCAGCTCGCGCAGTTCGCCTTCCGGCAGGTTCATCTGGAAAATGGGGTGTACGCCTTGCTGGAATCCGTACTGGTCGGGCATCACCGGCATGGTCAGGGATACTGCCTGTTGCGGGCTGGCGTCCGGCAAATAGCCGAATATATAGGCATGGGAACGCACCACGCTGCGCCCGAGTACGCCGCTGTATTCGCCGTGTACGTAAATGTCGAGGCTGCCTTCGTTGGGTGATGGTGATTTGTTCATTTGCGGCGACCTGTTTTACGGTGTTCGGCTTCATCGACCAAAGTGTGCAGGGTCGGGCGGCGCGGTGTCAGGGGTTGGGCATTCAGTTCCAGCCCTAGCACTGAGCACAAAGCCATGACCTTGCGGATACCGATTTCCGGGATGGTGCCATTTTCAATACCGGAGAGGGTAGCGCGGCTGATACCGGCCAGTTCGCACAGGTCAGTCTGGTTTAATTCGCGTTGTTTGCGCGCATGGCGCAGGGTTTTCCCTAATGATTGCATATCCATGTCTTGTATATAATGCAAAATGACTATTTCACTTCAAGATGTATTGTATATGACTCATATTGAAAGTGCTGTATACCCTATCGCCAGCTTTTCCTTTCTGTTAAATTGTTAAGTGGTTAGTTCAGTTGAGGAAAATAAAACTATGTCTGCATTTGAAGTAGCGGATTATATGCGCGTTCGTCTCAAATCCTTGAAAATGACGACGACGGAAGCGGCCAGACGCTCGGGGATTTCCCGCCAAACCTGGCACAAACTGTTGCGCGCTGATATCAGTGAAGCCCGCCTGTCCACCTTGGTCAAGGTGGCGGAAACGCTGGAGGCTCACCCTCTCAGCATGTTACGCATTTATTTCAATGAGAGCCTGGATAAAAAGACCGGCAGATCCTCGAAACAAGCCAAAGGCGACAACAAGTTTGCCTACGGTTTCGTGGGGGATGTGACCTGCCCGGATAATAGCGTTGTCCAGACTGCCCTGGAATTTGAGAAAATCTGGGAAGTGGCCAACCTGGGTAGCGAGCCGTGGATTGGCTGGCAACTGCAATGTATGGATGAACCACAACAGGCTGCACTGACGCCGTTGAGCAAGAGTATTCCCATTCCTGACACCCAGCCGGGGGAACATGCGCGTTTGGGCGTGCATTTCCGTGCACCGGATGTTGCCTGTCATGCGATTTCACACTGGAAGTGCGTCAATGCCAATGGCGAAGTCGTATTCCCCAGATTGAGCGGGCTGTATTGCATGGTCAAGGTAGTGGATGAGTGATATTAGTGAGTCCATGCTATGGGGATTTCAACCTCATGGACTTTATTGTGGAACTGCATCAGGCCGCGACGCTGGATGAGGCGTTTGCGGCTTACGAAAAACTGGTGCAATCGCTAGGGTTTGATGGGGCGTTAGGTGATTTACCTCAAAGACATTACCCAAAAACAGGGCGAATCAGAATGTCCCATTTTGGTAAAGCAGCATTTCTTTCCAGCCTCGCCTCAACAGCCTCCATAGCTTTTTTGCTGAGGGTCACACCCTTCTCATAAACCTTGTGGCTGAATTCGACCATGGGGTTGATGCCTTTCCAGGTCATGGTTTTTGCCCATTCCAGCAGGGTTTCGGCATCCTTGAGCTGGGTGCCGTTCCAGTGTTGTTCCAGAATCCCCCAGCAGCGTTCAATCGGGTTGTACTTGCTGTGGTAAGGCGGGTAGTACAGCAGGTGGACTGTCTTACCGGTATGGTTGGCGAATTCCACCATGCGCTTGAGGAATTGCGTCCTGATCCCGCTGCTTTCCGGGCCATTGTCCGCTTTGATCTGGATGCACTGGCAGGCGTCCTTGTCAGCAGAAGGCATCTGTTCCCATACCCGGCACAGGGAATCCACGATGAAGTCACTGGTTTTGCTGGAACTGCCGAAGGTCAGGTAAACCTGCCCACTGTCCTCATCCAGTACGCCAAAAGGGATGTATTTCTCTTTGCAGCCCATCTCATGGTCAGCGGCTTTATTGTCACCCCGTGTTTTCCCGCCCCGTGAGTAGTCACCGATGTTGACGGTCGCCTTGCAGTCCATGCTCAGGCGTTTGACCGCCCCATCGGCAAACTGCCCATCGTTGGCCTGGATATTGGCGAAGATGGCGTCGGTTTCTGGAATTTTTTTTGCGGCTTGGCTTTCTCCACCTTGCGCAGGCGGTAGCCATTCCGGTTGAGTATCCGCGCCATGGTGCTGGGGGCGGGCACTTGTCCACCGCTGAAACCCATGGCCTGTAACTGCCGGATGGCTTCCGCCGCCGTCAGGCGGGTGTAGGCGATGCTGCTGCGGAATGTCGGGTCTTGCTGGCTATGTGCTTCCGCCAGCGCCAGCAAGGCGGCTGCCGCTTCCGGCTGGGTTTCCTCCCAGCGCTTCTGGCCACAATACGCCGCCTGCGCACCCACGCAAACCATGCCGCTGCGCTGTTCCTCCAAACCCAACTGCACCCCCTCCCGACCCCAGCCAAAACACCTTTCAGTCTGGCGGGCGTTGCCTGCACAATATTTCCGGCTCATGTCCGCCTGGAACGCACGGCGGGTGCTGCCAGACATTTTCGAGGCCGCCAGTTTCAGGTCGGCTATCTGGGATTCACTCAGGATCGGGTTAGCTGTTTGGGGTTCGGGGGGCATGGGGATAGGGACTCCGCTTGTCGATAAGACAAGTGTAGCCATTGCGGGGGAATCTTTCAGGGAAATCCCCTTATATACATTCGTCCCGCAAATCTATCTGGAAAACAAGCTGTCGATTACACCGCTGTTCAAAACCTCGGATGCTTATTCCCCCGCTTTTCTCAGGCATTACCAGGATGCAGGGTTTGATCAGCATGACTTTACCGTCAAAAGGATTGCCCAAGGAGAAAGGCAGGTTCTTGACTGGTGGCTGGAAAGCCGCAAGGGTTTGTTAACCCGGCGGGAGCGCAAGGTCATCGTCACTGCTAGGGAAGATTACGGCATCCGTAATGGTTTGAGCCTTCCGCTGGTGGGTGGGATGCCGGGGTTGGGTGGTGTGAGCTGCATCAGCAGTGAAAAAGGTGATGCTTATCAATTATTGCTGCATGACAAGCTGAGAGACTTAAAACACTGTACCCAAGTGTTCCATGAGCATGTCATGGCTCAACCTCACCTGAGGATCTATTTCCTTGCTCCCTTGCTGGCGCAACTTAACCCCAAGGAAAAACGGTTGCTCCAGTTTGTGCTGTCGGGCTTGCCGATGAAAACCCTGCCGAAGCATATGGATGATGTTTCGCAGAAATACGGGGAAAAGCTGTTGGATGGCATCCGCATCAAATTCGGTGGCATCAACAAGATTCGCCTGATTTATTACATTGCTATGCTGCACCTGCACGATTACCTGTAGGCATTTTCCCCTCACTCCCCATGTTTCTCCCCGCGCGGCTCCCCGCAACTGTTGCCCATACTGCCCTCACCGATTAACGGAAAGGGAGTTATTGCACATGTTGGATATGACCATGGCTTCATGCCTGCCATCCCCCCTGCAACTGGCACGTTCCGGGTCGGAGGTGGCGCGTACTTGCCACTTCAGGCGCAACGAGTACCGCAAAATCTACCCGAAAGTGCAGGTGGCGGAACATGACCCGTTCAACAACCATGCCTATGTCCTGTATACCTCCGATGCCGACGGCAATATCAGCAGCACTGGCAGCCTGGTGATGGATAGCGCCATCGGTTTGCCGGAAGACGGCCTATTTCCCGCAGTGGTGGATGATTATCGCCGCAGCGGCAAACGGCTGATGGAAATCGGGCGCTTTGTGATTCGCGGCAACCTCAATCTGGTGAAACATTATTACAAGGCGGCGCACGCCATCGCTGTCAGGCAGGGTATCGACAGCTTGCTGATGGTGATCCGGCAGAAAGATGTGCTGTTCCATCAGAAACGGCTGGGGGCGGAACTACTGGCCGAGGATGTGGGCGAGGATTTTGGCAGTGGGCAGCCGTTTGCCTGCATGGCTTGGGATGTGCGCAAAACGACGCCGGCCTTCCTACGTTGGGTGGCTTCTTTATAGTAATGCCCCGGTGGCGGGGTTATCTGGAGTGAAATCATGACGATTCTGTACAAAATTTCTGATTGGGATAGTTATGCCGAGTCCCATTTGTCGGTGCTGCCTTCCGTGCAACTGGAAGTGTATCGGACGGTGGCGCGTTATATGCGCGGCAAGGTAGCTGATTTTGGTTGTGGTACGGCGCGCATTACACCGTTTCTGGCGGGCAGGGAAGGTGTATCAGGCTATGTGGGGGTGGATTATGCGCAGGATATGGTCGCAAAAGCCGACTGGTTACTGGAGCAGCTTGGCGCGAAGGATTTCAGCGTCCTGTATGCCAAAATCGAGGAAGTGAGCGGGTATGTGTTTGATTCCGCGCTTTCCATCAACAGTTATTACACCTGGCCTGACCCCTTGGTGGTTTTGTCCCATATCAGTAGCCTGTTAAAACCGGGCGCGCCGTTCATCCTGGTGACGCCCAACCAGACACTGGATATGCGCAAGCTGGCGCAGGAAGCGGACAAGGAATTGCTGGGGCATCCGCATTACCCGGCGTTCCGGCAGAAGAACCTGGAGCTGGCGGGCAATGAAAAAGCCGTGTTTGTGGGCATGGATACGCTGGTGCGACAATTGCAGGCCAGCGGTTTCCGGTTGGTATCCTGCCACCAGGACTTTTATCTGGGTGGGCTAAACTTTATCCATGCTGAAAAAGCCTGAGGGCTTGCCGGTTGCTGATGCGGCGTTCCGCCATGCTGATGATGTAGGCGAGACGTTCTTCGCTGTGTGGGCTGGTAGTGTAAGCGACACCAGCCCATTCCGATACCACGGGGAATTTGGCGACTACCCACTGGGTAAGTTTGTTAAGCTTGTCGGGGTTTTTCAAGTGGATGCCTTTCAACAGGTTCTGGCCAGTTTTTTTGTCCACGCTATCGACATACAGGCCGTCGGCGGTGTCTCCCCGGAATAGGGGAATCCTGTTGGCGCTTTTCCGGTATTTACCTGCCAACGTTGCGTATCCGCTTGCTGTCAGGTGTTTGAGGATGCAAACCAGTTGTTCCTGGCAGTCCAGCAGGCACAAGGGGTTGGCACTGGTTACGGGAAGGCTGGCGGTAGGGGGGGTATGGCCACCATCCAGACGGAAGCTCAGGTGCAAGTCATTTCCGGCAGGGCCGGGCAAACGGATAATGACGTTGACTTCCTCATGGAGTTGTTGGTCGAGATCAATCTTGTAAAGCATGAGTGATCACCTTTTGTTGTATAGGAATAGTGGTAATTGTTAAGCATAGATGACTTTTGAAGGAATCACTCAGGCTGGGGGGGCTTGGGGCAAGTCCTCCCCAGTTCTAGGGATAATTTTTTAAGCATATTGAGAATTATGTTTTACAAACAATGGGTTAAAGGGGAAAAAAGGTGGAAATTTCCACCTGTTGCCATCCGGCCGAATAGACGAAACTGAAGGTTCTCCACGTTAAGTCATTGAGGGGTGACAACCATGTCTGCGATTGAACTAGCCAAATATGTACAGGCCAGAATGGAAATGCTGGATCTGAACGTAACCAATGCCGCGCGCAAGTCCGGCATTTCTCGCCAAACCTGGCACAAACTGATGCGTGCCGACATCAAGGAAGCCAAGCTTTCGACCCTGATGGGGGTTTCCAGGACTTTGAAGACTACGGTTCCGCACCTGGTGGAAGTGTATTTCCAGCCGGGGGGGGCTGCCAGCCTGTTTGCCCGCCATGATCAGCAGGCTCCACAAGGCTCGCGGCCTGGTCTGTAAACCATCATCTTTACCGGCCAATGCCCCCTGATGGGGGCATTGTTGTTTTCGTATACCTTCCCTGCTTGCCTGCCACTTATCCAAAATAAGCTGGATTCGCCCATAAAGCACTTGACTGCCCGATTGAAATGGGAAAAAATTCCCATCTATGGATAACACACTACGTACAGCCTTTTACCGCATCGTCAAGGCGTTGATGCGGATCCTTTACCGCAAGGGGGTCGCCTTGGGCGATTTCACCCAGCTGGTGAAGCAGGCTTACGTGGATGTGGTGGAACAGGAGCTGGCGCGAAGTGGTGAGCGCGTCACCACTTCGCGTATTGCCGCCATTACCGGGCTGACCCGCAAGGATGTGGCGCAGTTGCGTGAGCGCGAGGCGCAAGAAACCAGCCAGCGTTACAACCGTGGTGTGCGGGTGTTGACCGGTTGGTTGCATGATACCGAGTTTGTCGATGTCACCAGCGGGCAACCGGCTATCCTGCCATTTCGTGGTGAGCAAGGCAGTTTTGAGCGGCTGGTGCAACGCTACAGCGGGGACATGTCCGCTTTCGCCATGCTGGATGAAATGAAACGCATCCAGGTGGCGCGTGAAACACCGGACGGAAGTGTTGAGTTGCTCAGTCAGGTCTATATCCCGCAGGGCGACGAAGGCGAGAAAGCTGCCCTGTTGGGGATGGATGTGCCGCTGTTGATCACCACCATCGACCACAACCTGACCACCCGTGACCCGCTGGAACTGCGTTACCAGCGCAAGGTCAGCTACGACAACCTGCCGCAAGAGGCATTGCCGGAATTCAGGGCGTTTGTGCGGCAGGATGCCCAGCAGTTATTGCTGCGTTTCAATGACTGGCTGTATCGCCATGACCGCGACCACACGCCGGGCGTGCAGGGAACAGGGCAGATACAGGCAGGTGTGGGCATTTTCTACTTTGAGCAACCTGCCGAACCGAAGGAGCCGGAACAATGAAGATCAAGCTCGCCACCGCAACCCTGCTGTGCAGCTTGCTGCTAGGTAGTTGCGTGGAAAGCGCCCTGACTGTGGCGGAAGGTGGCATGAGCGGCACGGGCATTTCCACCGGGCGGATTACCGGGTTTGGCAGCATTTACGTCAATGGCATCCACTACGATGTCAGCCAGGCGGTGTTTTACCGCGATGGGAAAACGGCCAGTGGGCAAGATGCTTTCAATGTCGGCGAGGTCGTGACCATCAGCGGTGACGTAGCGGCCAACGGTGTGGATGGCAAGGCTATCCAGGTGACATTTGACAGCCTGCTGGTCGGTGAAGTGACGGTTCCCGCCACTGATGGCCAGAGCTTGACCGTGATGGGGCAGGCGGTACAAACCGATGACCTGAGCATTTTGCATGGCATCGAGCAGCTTGCTGATTTGCAGGTGGGCGATGTGGTGGAAATTTCCGGCGTCCGCGACGCTGATGGTGTGATTACGGCGGCCAGCATCACCCTGCTGCCAGGGCGCAAGCCGCAGGATGGCCTTGGCTTGAAGCTGGAAGGCCGGATTAGTGGTTTGTTGACGGAGCAAGCTTCCTTCCAGTTGGGCAACCTGTTTGTCGATTATTCCCTCGCCCAGCTGGAAGGCTTTTTACCCGGTCAAACCTTGGCGGAAGGGCAGTATGTAGAGGTCGAAACCCGCCAGCCCTTGCAGGGAATGTTGCTGGTTGCTGTACGGATAAGCCTGAAACGCCAGCAGCCTGATTACCCGGCGGCTACGCGCTTGCGTCTGGAGGGGCTGGTAACGGCGCTGGATGCGACGGATCGTTTCACCCTCAATGGTCAGCCGGTGGTGACGGGTACGGCCACGCAGTTCATTGACATGAATGCAACGGATTTGGCGCTGAACATGGCGTTGGAAGTGGAAGGCACTATCAATCAGGTGGGCGAATTGCTAGCCAGCCGGGTGATGGCGCGCCATGTCCACGATGACGGGCGGGTGGTCAGGCTGGAAGGCGCGATTGTGGCGCTCCAGCCCACACAGCAAACCCTGACCCTGGCGGATGGCGTTTTGCAGGTGGATAACGCCAGCATGTTGCTGTTCGGGCGTGATGCCGACCGTCGCCAAACAACGGGGTCATTCGCCGCCTTGCAAGTGGGTGATTACGTGCGGGTGGAGGCTATCCCCCAAAACGATGGCAGCCTGCGGGTGCTGCGGCTGGAATGGGGCAATTCGCCCCAGCCTGCCGACGCATTTCCCGCAGGTATCGCGCCGCCCGTGCGTGGGGATGAGGAGGCCCCTCACTAAATGCCGCTGGCCGGTTGCAGCCAGTCAGCAGGCATAAAAAAACCCGGTGTTGCAGCACCGGGTCAGAGATGCTTACCCGTGTTGGGTAAGGCTTTTGGAAACTATGGAGAAACAACCATGAAAACGATCACTTTATCCATCTTGACTGCTGGCTTGCTGTCAACTTCCGCCATTGCATTCGCTCACCAAGGCGGCATGGGCGCGGAATATGACACCGACGGTGACGGTACTGTTACCGCAGCGGAAATCCTCGCAGTCAAAACAGCCGATTTCAATGCCGCAGATGCTGATGCCAGCCAATCCCTGTCCTTGGCGGAATTCATCAATCTGGAAAACACTGTCCAGACCCGCCGGATTGCGGCTGCGTTTGCCAGCGTGGACGTCGACTCTGACAGCAATATCACCTTGGCTGAATTCTCCGCCAGTGCGCCAGCTAATGCAGCGAGCTATCTGGGCAATGCCTTTATCTTGGCCGACAAAAATGGTGATTCCGGAATCAGTTTAACAGAATTCACCGAATTGCAAAGCAAGGGCAGCAACAGCGGCATCTGGGAATTTGCACGTATGGATACCAGTGCTGACCAGGCGCTGTCGCTGGATGAGTTCACCGCTGTACCCACCGCGCCGGTAGGTTCTGCCGGTGGCGATCGTGGCGGTAAGGGTGGCAAACGCTAAGCTTACGCTGACAAGGGTTGCGGCTTGTGCTGCAACCCTTGGCGCTGATTGGCCTCCATGCCTTTCACTGTAACTATTCCTATTTGCGCACGCCTTCCACTGCCAGGATCATTTCCACTTCCTGTGAAGCCGGGCCGAGATCTTTCTTGATGTCGAAATCCTTCAGCGCAAACTTGGTGCTGCCTTCAAAGCCACGGCGGAAGCCGCCCCATGGGTCGTCGCCCGCGCCAATCTGTTTGACATCAAGGGTAATGGGCTTGGTGACGCCGTGTAGGGTCAGGTCTCCTTCCAGCTTGCCCGCGCCATCCGCGCCCGGTATGAATTTGGTGCTGACGAATTTGGCTTCCGGGAATTTTTCCACATCGAGAAAATCCTCGCTGCGCAAGTGCTTGTCGCGTTCGGCATGGTTGGAATTGATGCTGGTGGTATCGATGGCGACTTCTGCCTTGGCCTCTTCCGGCTTGGCTTCGTCGTAACTGAAGTTGCCGCTGAACTTGTCGAAGCGCCCGTACAGCCAGCTATAGCCCAGGTGCTGGATGCGGAACTGGACGAAAGCGTGCATCCCTTCGGTGTCGATGGCGTAGTCTTCTGCGTAAACGCTATTGCCAGTCAGCAGGCCAGTGGCCAGCAGTGAAGTGGCGAGTAGTTTTTTCA
Source organism: Thiothrix nivea DSM 5205 (assembly GCF_000260135.1). Classification (NCBI taxonomy): domain Bacteria; kingdom Pseudomonadati; phylum Pseudomonadota; class Gammaproteobacteria; order Thiotrichales; family Thiotrichaceae; genus Thiothrix; species Thiothrix nivea. The sequence goes on from NZ_JH651384.1 coordinate 2,864,567, forward strand.
TACAATGCTCCTTGAGGGTTAGCCCCTGCCCAACATGCGGGTCAGGGTGTTGTCTTTCCAGTAAAAATGGTGGATGAAAGCAGCCAGCGCGTGCACGCTGACCAATAAGATGAATAATGTGGCGGCTATTTCGTGGATTTCACCGGCCAGTTCGCCGCGTTGCTTGCTTTCGGGCAACAACGCAGGCAGTTCAAACAGGCCGAACACATTGATGCCGTGGCCTTTGGCGGTCGAAATCAGATAGCCACTGACCAGCAGGATAAACAGCAGGCCGTACAGCGCCATATGCCCCAGCTTGCCCGCCAGATGGGTGAATGCGGGCGCATTTCCGCTGGTGGCTGGGCGAGGCTGGGAATACATCCATGCCAACCGCAGCAGTAGCAGCCCGCCGAGCATGACCCCCGTTGCCTTGTGCAACGCGGGCAGCTTGTGGTACAGGCTGTCGTAATATTCCAGATCGACCATGTAATCGCCAGCGAAATACATCCCGATCAGGGCAGCCGCCATTACCCAGTGCAGCAGGATGGAAACCCAGCCGTAGGTTTGCGTAGTGTTCTTGATTTGCATAATCTTTCTCCCTGGGAGCTACGGTAAATCAAACAGCAGAAGTTCAGCCTTGGAACCGGTGGTGAAAGCCAGTTCGTTTTCCTCGATGATTTCCGCTGCATCCCCGGCCTGTAATGTCGTTCCATTCAGTATCAGCGCTCCCTTGGCGACATGCACATAAACCGCGCGTCCCACCGGTTTTATGAACTGCACGCTCTCGCCTGCTTGCAAAATGCTGGCGTACAGGCTGGCGTCGGTATTCATGCTCAGCGAGCCATTGCGCCCATCCTGTGAAGCCAGCAGTTGCAGCTTGCCGCGCCGTTGTTCCAGCGGGAATAATTCCTGTGCGTAGCCGGGCTGGATGCCGGTGAACTTAGGTTTGATCCAGATTTGCAGCAAATGCACATTTTCATCCGCCGAGTGGTTGAATTCGGAATGCAAAATGCCGCGCCCGGCACTCATGCGTTGCACTTCGCCGGGGTGGATGGCGCTGCCATTACCGAGGCTATCCTGGTGCGACAACGCGCCTTCCATGACGTAGGTGATGATTTCCATATCGCGGTGACCATGCATTGGGAAGCCACCCTTGGCTGCAATCCAGTCCTCATTGATGACGCGCAGGGTGGAAAAACCCATGCGCTGTGGGTCATGATAATCGCCAAACGAGAAGCTATGGCGGCTGTCCAGCCATTCATTCCTGAACTTGCCGCGTGAGTCAGCGCTAATGATGTTCATGTGCCTGTTCCTTGCTGCAATGTTTACTTGAGTAAAATATTAAGGTTTAATCTTGTTTTGATAAAGATACTAAAATTGAATTAACTCTAAACCAGGAGTTTAGAATGAGCCGTTTGGAGTATATGGAAAATTTTGTGGCGGTTGTCGATAGCGGCAGCATCACTGCTGCAGCCGATAAACTGGAATTGACCATTGCCGCCGTCAGCAAACGCCTGAAAATCCTCGAAACCGATCTTGGCGTGCGGTTGCTGACCCGCAATACCCGCCAGCTAGCCCTGACTGAAGCCGGGCAGTATTACTACCAGCACTGCCGTGAAATCCTCGAAGAGGTGAGTCGGGTCGATCAGCACCTGCTGGCGATGCAGGGCACGCTCAGTGGTTCACTGCGTATCAATATGCCGATGACTTACGGTAAGGTGCGTCTGTCGAAACTGTTGATCCGCTTCCTGCAACAATACCCGGACATCCATCTGGCTACCCATCTGGATGATGCTTATACCGATGCAGCCAGCGGCGACTACGATGTGGTTATCCGCATTGGTGTGCTGGATGATTCCCGCCTGATTGCCCGCAAGCTGGAAAATGCGCGCCTGCTGCCGGTGGCTGCGCCTGTTTATCTGGAGCGTAATGGCATTCCGCAAACCCCGGCGAATCTTGGCAAGCACCAGTGCCTGCATTACACCAACGCCAGCCTGCGCGAAGGTTGGACTTTCCATGATCAGGAGGGCAGGGCGCATAACGTGCAGGTCAGCGGCCCGTTGTGCGCCAACAACGGTGAGGTACTGAAACAGGCGGCAGTGGCGGGGCTGGGGATTGCGCTGCTGCCCGATTTCGAGCTGGCGAATGAGCTGAAAAGCGGCGAACTGGTACAAATCCTGAATGATTATTCCGCGCAAACGATCAGCGTGTACGCGGTTTACCCCTCGCGCCAGTTCCTGCCGGAAAAGACGCGGGCGTTGGTGGAATTCCTGATTCAGGAGGTGCAAAAACCGTAGGGGCGTATGGCATACGCCCTTTGGGGGTTCCCTTGGGAATTTCAGGTTGGTTGCCGTTTCTGCCAGAAGTAATAACCCACCAGCACCAGTGCCACGAATGCCAGTGTCCCCAGCACGATCAGCATCTTGTTTTCAGCGATGACTTCCTGGCTGCCGCCGATGAAATAGCCAAACAGCGCCAGCACGATTGACCACAGGCCAGCCCCAACTGTGGTGTAAAACGCGAAGGAGGCAAAATTCATCCGCACCAGTCCGGCAGGCAAGGAAATCAGGTGGCGGATACCGGGAATCAAACGCCCGGTGAAGGTGGAAATCGCCCCATGTTTGGTGAAAAACGCATCTGTTTTATGCAGCAATGGCGGGCGCACGAAGAAATACTTGCCGTACTTTTCCAGAAACGGACGGCCTACCCACATGGCGAACACGTAGTTGACAGTTGCGCCGAGCAGGCTGCCAAAAGTGGAGGCCAGAATGACGCCGGTCAGGCTCAGTTTCCCCTGGTAGGCTAACATGCCAGCCGGAATCACCACCAATTCACTCGGCACCGGAAAAACGGTGGACTCCAGCGCCATCGCGATGAAAATCCCCAGATACCCCCAAGCCTCAACTGTAGCCAACACCCAGTTGATGAAATCATGCAACATGCAACATCCTTTCCTTACAAATGATCGGAAGCGTAATCCGCCAGCCGCGAACGTTCCCCGCGTTGCAGCGTAACATGTCCGCCATGCGGCCAGCCCTTGAAACGGTCGACCACATAAGTAAGCCCTGAGGAGGTTTCCGTCAAGTATGGCGTATCAATCTGGGCAATATTGCCAAGGCACACGACCTTGGTGCCTGGCCCTGCGCGGGTGATCAGGGTTTTCATCTGTTTCGGCGTCAGGTTTTGCGCTTCATCGATAATGATGTAGCGGTTGAGGAAGGTACGCCCGCGCATGAAGTTGAGTGATTTGACCTTGATCTTGCTCATCAGGAATTCGTCGGTGGCGGTGCGGCCCCACTTGCCGCCGTTGGCCGGTTGGGTCAGCACTTCCAGGTTATCCATCAGTGCACCCATCCACGGGGTCATTTTTTCTTCTTCCGTGCCGGGCAGGAAGCCGATGTCTTCGCCGACCGGGACGGTGACGCGGGTCATGATGATTTCCTTGTACAGCTGCTCATCCAGCAGTTGCGCCAGACCTGCCGCCAGCGTCAACAGGGTCTTGCCTGTACCGGCAGCACCCAGCAGGGTCACGATGTCGATTTCCGGATCCATCAGCAGGTTGAGGGCAAAATTCTGTTCGCGGTTACGCGCGGTAATGCCCCACACCGCATGGCGCGTCTCGGTAAAGTCACGGATGGTTTCGATCACGGCATGATCGGGGGATTTTTCACGCACAATGGCTTCAAATGGGGAATCGCCCGGCATGGCCAGGAAATGCCCCGGCAGCCAGTCGTCCGTCATCGGCCCGACCAGTTTGTAGAAGGTATGCCCCTGTTCCTGCCAGGATTTCATTTCTTTGGAATGCCCGTCCCAAAAGTCGGCAGGCAGTTCGTGGAAACCGGTTGGCAACAGGTCAGCATCATCCAGCACCTGATCGTTGAAATAATCTTCCGCTTTCAGGCCGACAATGGTCGCCTTGATGCGCAGGTTGATGTCCTTGGATACCAGGATGACATCGCGCTCCGGGAATTTGCTTTGCAAACTGAGGGCGACGCTGAGGATGGAGTTGTCCGGTGAATCGCCCGGCAGGTTGGTGGGCAGTTGCCCGTTCAGCGTTTCGGTCTGGAACAGCAGTTTGCCGGTTGGCCCCTTGCCATTGTTCAGGCGCAGGAAGTCGGTCGCAATCTCTACCCCTGCGCGGATCGAGTCTTCGCCCGCCGCCGAAATCAGGTCGTCCAGAAAGCGGCTGACCTGGCGCACGTTGCGTGCCACTTCCGAGACGCCTTTCTTGCCACGGTCGAGTTCTTCCAGCACCACCATCGGCAGGAATATGTCATGTTCCTGGAAGCGGAACAGGGCGGTGGGGTCGTGCATCAGCACATTGGTGTCGAGGACAAACAGGCGTTTTTCGTGGGTGTGGGGGGCGTGTACTGGACTCATGTGCTTCCTGGTTATTTTTAGGTATCAGGACAAGGATTGCGCAGCGGCCAGTACGGCTTCGGCGTGACCCTTGACGGTAACTTTTCTCCATTCATGGCGCAGGATACCCTGTTTGTCAATCAGGAAAGTGCTGCGCTCAATGCCGCGTACCTGTTTGCCATACATGTTTTTCAGCTTGATGACATCGAACAGGTTGCAGATGGCCTCGTCCTTGTCTGACAGCAACTCGAACGGGAAAGACTGCTTGGCCTTGAAGTTTTCATGGGATTTCAGGCTGTCACGGGAAATGCCGAATATTGCGGTATCCGCTGCCTGAAACTGCGCATAAGCATCACGAAAATCCTGTCCCTCAGTCGTGCAGCCGGGCGTGCTGTCCTTGGGATAAAAATAGAGGACTACATTGGCCTTGTCCTTAAAATCAGACAGGCGGAAAGTCTGGCCGGAAGTGGCGGCCATTTCAAAGTCGGCGACGGATTGTCCTATGATTGGGGTAGTCATGCGTTTCTCCTTTGGCAGCACGATAAATGAGCGGTAGTAAACTCGCCCGGTGTAATGCTTGTGTTTCATTACCTGCGCCAGTAGTATGCTGTCAAATTGTTTTTTGGAGGAACGCATGTTTCGCGGCAGTATGGTGGCCCTCATTACCCCGATGACAGCCAACGGGGACATCGATGAGGCAGCATTGGAAGCCCTGGTGGCTTTTCATCTTGAAAATGGCACTGACGCCATTGTGGCGGTCGGTACAACTGGCGAGTCGGCAACCCTGGATTATCAGGAGCATCGTCATGTCGTGAAACGTGTGGTTGATCTGGTGGCGGGCAAGATTCCGGTGATTGCCGGTACTGGCTCCAACAGCACCGCCGAAGCGATCGAAATGACGGAATACGCGATGCAGGATGGCGCTGACGCCTGCCTGCTGGTGACGCCCTATTACAACAAGCCGACTCAGGAAGGTTTGTACCAGCATTACAAAACGATTGCTGAGCGGGTGGCGATTCCCCAGATCCTGTACAACGTGCCGGGGCGCACTGCCTGTGACCTGTTGCCGGAAACGGTTGAGCGTCTTGCGCCGATTTCCAATATCGTCGGCATCAAGGAAGCGACTGGCAATCTGGAACGGGCGGCAGACATCCTGCAACGCTGCGGCGACCGCATGGATCTGTACAGTGGCGATGATGCAACCGCGATGGATCTGATCCTGATGGGTGGCAAGGGCAATATTTCGGTGACTGCCAACGTTGTTCCCAAAGCCATACATGAACTGTGCGCTGCTGCGCTGGCAGGCGACCGTGAAACGGCTGCCCGCATCAATGCGCCGCTGGAAGACCTGCACAAAAACCTGTTCCTTGAACCCAACCCCGTGCCGGTGAAGTGGGCCTTGGCGCAGATGGGTTTTGGCGATGAACGTGGCATTCGTTTACCGCTTGTCCCTTGTTCCGATGCCATCAAGCCACAGATACTGGCGGCCATGCGTAAAGCGGGTATTGAGTGTTAGTTTCTAAACGGAATTTGCCATGAACCCCATGACTCTTCTTCTTTCTTCACGCCGTGCTTTGGTCATTGGCTCTGTCTTGGTATTGTCGGCCTGTTCCGGGCTGAGTATTGATGACGTTGGCGAAAGGGTTGATTACAAAAACAATAAAAGCATCAATTCGCTGGAAGTGCCCCCAGATCTGAATGCGCCAGATTATGATGCCACTTACGCCGCGATTCCTGGTGGGGCTATCAGCGCCAGCGCTTTGATGCAAGGGCAGGCAAAAAGTGGTGTCCGTGAAGTTCTGCCAACCAATGCTGCCATCCAGTTGATGCGCGAAGGCAATGTCCGCTGGTTACAGGTTGCAGCACCTGCGGAAGCTGTCTGGCCGAAATTGCATGAGTTCTGGCAAACCATGGGTGTGGCGGTCAAGCGCGATGAGCCGCGTATTGGTGTCATGGAAACCGACTGGGCAGAGAACCGGGCGGAGCTTCCGTTGGATGGTATCCGCAAGGCACTCGGCAAGGCATTTGCAAATTTATATGATGCTGGCAGCCGCGACCGCTTCAAAATCCGTCTGGAACGCCCATCAGCGCAAGTCACCAATGTTTTCCTCAGCCATGAGCGGGCGGAAGAAAATGTCAGTGGTACGGGTGTGAAATGGGAATATGTGCCTGCCAAGCCTGAGCTGGAAGCTGAAATGCTCAATCGTCTGATGGCATTCCTGCAAGGTGGCAGCCCAGCCCAGAGTGCCACGGCTCCGGTTGCTGAAGTGCGGCAGGTTTCGGTTCAG